>NZ_JAVSSI010000001.1:0-582347 GCF_044917495.1 Agromyces mediolanus
CCCCCCCCCCCCCCCCCCCCCCCCCCCCCCCCCCCCCCCCCCCCCCCCCCCCCCCCCCCCCCCCCCCCCCCCCCCCCCCCCCCCCCCCCCCCCCCCCCCCCCCCCCCCCCCCCCCCCCCCCCCCCCCGCGCTCGGTGGTTCCGCGGCGGGTGCTCGGCCCCGGCGCTACGGGGCCGGCGTCGGCGACGGGGACGTCACGCCGGTGACGAAGTCGACGTACGTCGGGTCGTTCAGCATGACGATCGACAGCAGGACGAGCGTCACGATGAACGACGCCGCGCCGCCGGCGAGCGGGATCCAGAACGCCAGACGCCCCGCGCGCAGGCGCAGCACCGAGAGGCCGAGCACCACCGCGTAGAGCGCGAGCTGGACGATCGTGCCGATGAGGGAGAGCGTCGGGAGCCATTCCGGCGGGGTGAAGGTGCCGACGCCCATCATGTCGTAGCTCAGCTGCATCTGCCTCGGGATCTCCTGCAGCGAGGCCGCCGAGTTCCAGGCACCGAACGCCCCGAAGGCGAGGAGGCCGATCGTGAGGATGCGGTCCCAGCCGGGAGCGCGCTTGGCGGGTGCGGCCGGGGCATCCGCCGGCGCCGCCTGCTGGGGCGGCGGAGCGGGCTCGGCGCGCGCGGGCTCCGCGGGGGCGGCCGCATCGGCCTGCTCCGGCGGCTGCCAGCTCCACCCCGGCGGGGCGTACTCGCCGTACCGCGGACGAGGCCGCTCGTCGCTCGGCGGGGGAGTCGGGGGACCCGGCTCCGACGCGTCGGGACGTGCGGCCTCGTCGTTCGTCATCTCGGCCCTAGGCGCTGATCGACTGAGCGGCCGAGCCGAGCTGGCGGGTCGACTCGCCGACGCGCGCGGCCATGGCCGACTCGGCGACCTTGCCCCAGGCGCGCGGGTCGTACTGCTTCTTGTTGCCGACGCCGCCGTCGACCTTCAGCACGCCGTCGTAGTTCTGGAACATGTAGCCGGCGATCGAACGGGTGAACGCGTACTGCGTGTCGGTGTCGATGTTCATCTTCACGACGCCGTTCGCGACGGCCTCGGCGATCTCGGCGTCGGTCGAGCCGGAGCCGCCGTGGAAGACGAGGTCGAGCGGCTTCGGGCCGGTGCCGTACTTCGCGGCGAGGCCGTCCTGGATCTCCTTCAGGAGCGCCGGGCGGAGCTTCACGTTGCCGGGGGCGTAGACGCCGTGCACGTTGCCGAAGGTGAGGGCGGCCATGTACCGGCCCTGCTCGCCGAGGCCGAGCGCCTCGACGGTGGAGATCGCGTCCTCGAGGGTCGTGTAGAGCGCCTCGTTGGAGCCCTCGTGCTTCACGCCGTCCTCTTCGCCGCCGACGACGCCGATCTCGACCTCGAGGATCGCGTTGATCGCCTTCATGCGGGGCAGGATCTCCTTGGCGATCTCGAGGTTCTCGTCGAGCGGCACGGCCGAACCGTCCCACATGTGCGACTGGAAGATCGGGTTGCCGCCGGCCTTCACGGCCTCCTCGGAGGCCTCGAGCAGCGGGAACACGAAGTCGGCGAGCGCCGGCTTCGGGCAGTGGTCGGTGTGCAGCGCGACCGTGATCGGGTACGACTTCGCGACCTCGTGGGCGAAGCGCGCGAACGCGAGCGCGCCGGTGGCGCGGGCCTTCACGGTGTGGCCGGCGAAGTAGTCGGCGCCGCCGGTGGTGACCTGGATGATGCCGTCGGAGCCCGCCTCGGTGAGGCCCTGCAGCACCGCGTTCAGCGTCTGCGAGCTCGAGACGTTGAACGCCGGGAACGCGAAGCCCTTGGCCTTGGCGGTGTCGAGCATCTCGGCGTACTGCTCGGGAGTTGCGATGGGCATGGAAGCTCCTTCGTGACGACAGCGGGATCGGCTCGAGTCTACCGAGTTCGCGCGCCGCGCCCAGGGCTGCGCGGGCGTCCGCCAGGATGATGGCGTGATCGTTTCGTTCGATGTCGCTCCGCTGACGGACCCGCTTCTGGCCGCCGCCGTCGCCGCGGCGGCGGGCTGCCTCCCGCTCGTCGGCGGCGGTGACGGGGACGCGCTCGACGGGGCGGCGGTGGCCGCGATGCGCCGGACGCTCGCCGCCGCCCCGGTGGACGGCCTCGTCGTCGTCGGCGAGGGCGAGAAGGACGAGGCGCCGATGCTCCACCTCGGTGAGCGCTTCGGGCGCGGCGCCGCTCCGGTGGACATCGCCGTGGATCCCGTCGACGGCACCCGGCTCGCCGCTGCGGGCCGGCCCGGGGCGATGGCGGTGATCGCGGCGAGCCGGCGCGGCGCGTTCCTCGACATCGGGCCGGCCCACTACCTCGACAAGCTCGTCACCTGGGTGCCCGGGATCGGGATCGCGGATGCCCCGGCCGGCGAGCTGCACCGGGTCGTTCCCGCGCTCGTGGCGCGTGCGGCCGAGCTGCGCGGCGTCCCGGCGTCGGAGGTGCGCATCGCGGTGCAGGACCGTCCGCGGAACCGTGCGCACGCCGAGGCGGTGCGGGACGCCGGGGCCGGGCTCGTGAGCTTCGAGCACGGCGAGGTCGAACGGAGCCTGCGGGCGCTGCACGGGGGACCGGGTACCGCGGTGACGGCAGCGGCCGCTGCGGCCGCGGCGGCTGCCCCGGGCGAGACCGGCGGCGCGGCGGCGGGGATGGATGCCTCGGACGGGCCGCTCGACGCCGTCCTCGGCATCGGCGGAGCCCCGGAGGGGATCATCGTCGCCGGGGCCGCCCGCGCGCTCGGCGGTTCCATGCTGGCTCGGTTCGCGCCGCAGTCGGCCCGCGAGGCGGAGCGGGTGCGCGGAGCGCTCGGCGCTCCGGGCACGGCGCCGGAGCGGGTGGTCGCGCTCGACGAGCTCTGCGGCGCCCCGGCCGAGGTCGTGGTCGCAGCGGTCACGGCGTGCGAGATCGGGGTCCGGCTCGAGGGCGCCTCACGGATCGCCGGGGGAGTGCGGGTCGCCTGGTGGTCGGCCGCCACCGGCCGGGACGGACGCATCGACGTGCGCGTCGGCTCGGACCGCGACTTGCCCGCTGGTTAAGAACGGGCGAATTTGCACGCTCGTGCACGCCGAATCCCGGGCCCGTCTCGCCGGGGATCGTTAGGCTCGAAGCGGCGGGAACACCGCCGATCGGCGCGCCGTGAGACGACCCGCGGCGCAGATGCGTCCTGGAGGACCCCCTCATGAGCAACGAAGCCAGCCTCTTCCACCACCCCGACCGCAACCTGGCGCTGGAGCTCGTGCGGGCGACGGAGGCGGCGGCCATCCGGGCGGTGCCGTGGATCGGCAAGGGCGATAAGAACGCGGCCGACGGCGCCGCGGTCGACGCCATGCGGGCGTTCCTCGCGACGGTCGACTTCGACGGAGTCATCGTGATCGGCGAGGGCGAGAAGGACGAGGCGCCGATGCTCTTCAACGGCGAGCGCGTCGGCTCCGGCAACGGCCCCGCCTGCGACATCGCGGTCGACCCGATCGACGGCACCTCGCTGACCGCCGCGGGCCGTTCGCACGCGCTCTCGGTGCTCGCCGTCTCCGACCGGGGCACGATGCTCGACGCGTCGAGCGTCTTCTACATGGACAAGATCGTCACCGGCCCGGCGGGCCGCGGCGTGGTCGACATCCGCAAGCCGATCGGCGAGAACATCCGGGCCTACGCCGCGGCGATCGGCAAGGACGTCGCCGACATCCGCGTCGCCGTGCTCGACCGTCCGCGCCACGAGCAGCTCATCGCCGACATCCGTGCCGCGGGCGCCGGGACCCGGCTCATCCTCGACGGCGACGTCGCGGGCGGCATCAACGCGGCCCGCCACGACTCGCGCATCGACATGTGTGTCGGCATCGGCGGCAGCCCCGAGGGCATCACGACGGCCTGTGCGGTGAAGGCGCTCGGCGGCTTCATGCAGGGCCGGCTCGCGCCGAAGGACGAGGAGGAGCGCGCCCGCGGGGCGGCGGCCGGCCTCGACGTCGACGCGGTGCTCGAGCTCGAGGACATGGTGCGTGGCGACAACACCTTCTTCGTCGCGACGGGGGTCACCGACGGGGCGCTCGTCGCGGGTGTGAAGCGCGAGGGCGACTACATCACGACCGAGTCGGTGGTGCTGCGCTCGAAGTCGGGCACGCTGCGGCGCATCCAGGCCGAGCACCTCGCCTCGAAGTGGCTCGACGAGGACTGATCGTCCACCCCCTCGACGCGTCCCGCCTCGCGTGCCAGGCTGTGCCCTGGACCGATCGAGGAGGATGCCATGATCGAGATTCGGGACGCGTTCCCCGGCTTCGCGGTGCGGGACGTCGAGGCGGCGCTCGCCTTCTACCGTGACGTGCTGGGGCTGAATGTCGAGGAGTCGATGGGCGGCTTCCGCTTCGCGCTGCCGTCGGGGCAGGGCGTGTTCGTCTACGGGAAGCCGGACCATGCGCCCGCGCCGTTCACGATCCTGAACTTCGAGGTCGACGACCTCGACGCGGCCGTCGACGCGCTGAACGCGGCCGGGGTGGTGACGAAGATCTACTCGGGCGAGCAGGACTACGGCACCGACGAGCGGGGCATCGCGCACGGGCGCGACGTCGGGATGGGGCCGGACATCTGCTGGTTCCGGGACCCCTCCGACAACGTGCTCAGCGTGCTGCGCAGCTGAGCGGCCGAGCAGCGACTGAGCCGGCGGGCCGTCGGCTCAGTCGTCGTCGCCGAGGCGGGCGCGGATGCCCGCGTCGATGTCGGCGAAGACGTCGAGCTCGTCGGCGGGTGCGGCCGCGCGCTCCGCGTGCGGCTCGAGCAGCTCGGCCTCGGCGACGGCGTCTGCCGCCTCGACCGCGGCGTCGTCTCGCTCGGCGGGGATCGCCGTGGTGAACTCGTAGGCCGTGAGCTCGCGCGGGCTCTCCTCGATGCCCTCGAGCGTGGCGAGCACCTTCGTCTCGTCGAGCGCCTTGAGCTTGCGCGCCGTCGGCAGCACGCGCGACTCGAGGGAGCCGACGAAGGTGTTGTAGTCCTTGACGGTGCGCTCGATGGTGCGGCCGAGCTTCTCGATCTGCCCGGCCGTGGTGGCGAGCCGGCCGTAGAGCTCCCGGCTGAGATCGAAGAGGGTCTTCGCCTCCTTCGTGAGCACGTCCTGCTGCCAGCTGAACGCGACGGTCTTCAGCACCGACCAGAGGGTCACGGGCGACGCGAGCGCGACGCGCTTCGAGAACGCGAACTCGAGGAGCGAGGGGTCGGCCTCGAGGGCGCTGGAGATGAGCGACTCGCTCGGGATGAACGCGATCACCATCTCGGGGGAGGCGCCGAGCCCCTCCCAGTACGTCTTGCCGCCGAGGGCCGTGATGTGGTCGCGCACGGCCTTGACATGGTTCTTCATGAGGCTCTCGCGCCGGCCGGCGTCGGTGCCGGTCGCGGTCGCCGGGATCTGGCTCGCCTCGAGGTAGGCGTTGAACGGCACCTTCGCGTCGACGGCGATGTGCTTGCCACCGGGCAGGTGGATGACCATGTCGGGGCGGCCGGCCCCGGCATCCGTGGTGACCGAGTGCTGGGTGTCGAAGTCGACCCGTTCGATGAGGCCGGCGGCCTCGACGACGCTGCGGAGCTGCGTCTCGCCCCAGACGCCGCGGGTGCTGTTGGAGCGCAGCGCCGAGGCGAGCGACTCGGCGGTGGAGCGCAGCCGCTCCTCGTTCTCGGCGGCGATCTTCAGCTGCTGGCTGAGCTCGCCGTGCTGCTGGTGGCGCTGGGTCTCGAGCGCCGTGACCTTGCTCTGCATCTCGGTGAGGGTCTGCTTCACCGGGGCGAGGGCTTGGAGCACCTTGCTGTCTCCGGCCTCGCGCTGCTCGCGCTCGCGCCGCTCGAGCTCGTGGCGCTCGACGATCTCGCGGTACTGCGCCTTCGCGCTGAGGATCTGCTCGCGGAGCCCGTCGGCGGTCGCCTCGAACGCGGCGAGCTCGGCGCGGAGCTCGGCCTGGGCGCGCTGCTCGTCTGCGAGGAGGCGCGCCTGCTCGGCGGCGTGCTCGGCCTGCAGCGAGGCGAGCTGCGCCTCGTGCCGCGCGGCGACGAGCGCCGGGTCTTCGACGGGCGGGGCGTCGGGGGAGCCCGCTGCGCGTCGCGACGCCAGGACCCACATGGCGAGGGCTCCGAGGGCGGCGCCGACCACGAGGCCGATGATGAGCAGCAGGATCTCCATGCCGACAGTGTCGCAGCCGCCTCCGACATCGCGGCCGAGGCGCCCGGCGAGCCCGGCTTCCGGCGGGCCTGCGGCCGCTACTGCAGCGCCATCGGCCCGTGCGCCGCCTCGCGGGCCTTCGTCGCGCGCGCGCCGAGCGCGCCGACGCGGACGCCGGTGACGTGCGCGAGCCGCTCCAGGTCGTCGGCCTCGTGCCGCTTCGCCGCATGGGCGACGATCGCCGCGCACGCCTCGGCGTCGTCGAGCGCGTTGTGGTGCGAGAAGTCCTCGAAGCCCGCCGCCATCGCGGCGACCGGGAGCCGGTAGGAGTCGAGGTGGTACGTCTTCCGCGCCACCTGCAGGCTGCAGAGGTAGCGGTGGTCGGGCACCGGCAGCTCGAGCACGGCGCAGCTCTTCTCGATCACGCCCATGTCGAAGCCGGCGTTGTGCGCGACCAGCCAGTCGGCGCCCGCGAACTCGCGGAACTCGGCGAGCCGATCGCCCCAGCCGGACGCCTCGGCGACCATCTCCGGGGTGATGCCGTGGATGCGCACGTTCCACTCGGCGAACTCGTCGTGCGGGAACGGCGGGCGCAGCAGCCAGTACTCCCGCTCGACGACCCGGCCGTCGCGCACCTTCACCATGCCGATCGAACAGGCGGAGGCTCCAGAGGAGTTCGCGGTCTCGAAGTCGATGGCGGTGAAGTCCACTGGCATGCGGGCATCGTCGCACGGGCCCCCGACGGTTGACGGATGCCTCGCCGCGGGCGTGGAATGGGAGACATGAATCCGGGGGACGACGAGACGCAGCGGCACGCGCGGTCGTTCGGCGACGCGGCATCCGTCTATCAGGCCGCGAGGCCCGGCTACCCGGCCGAGGCGGTCGCCTGGCTGATAGGCGACGCCGCCCGGGTGCTCGACCTCGGCGCGGGCACGGGCAAGCTCACGCAGGCGCTCGTCGCCCTCGACCGCGAGGTGATCGCCGTCGACCCCGTCGAGGAGATGCTCGAGGAGCTCGAGGTCGCGGTGCCCGGCGTCCCGCGCATCCTGGGCACGGCGGAGGACATCCCGCTCGAGGACCGCTCGGTCGACGCCGTCGTCGCAGGGCAGGCCTGGCACTGGTTCATCCCCTCGCGCGCGGTGCCGGAGATCGCCCGGGTGCTGCGCCCCGGCGGCGTGCTCGGGCTCGTCTGGAACAGCCGCGACACGAGCGTCGGCTGGCTGAAGGAGGCGGGCGAGATCATGCACGAGCGGCACGACGCGAGCGCGAGCTTCGAGCAGTACGTGCGGATCGGCGCGCCCTTCGGCCCCATCGAGGAGCACACCGTCGACTGGACCGCGCGGATGAGTCGCGCGGGGTTCCTCGACCTCGTCCGCTCCCGCTCGTACTTCATCACCTCGAGCCCCGGCGCGCAGCGCGACACGATCGCCCGGCTCGAGCGCCTCTTCGCGAGGCATCCCGACCTCGCCGGTCGCGACGAGCTCGAGGTGCCGTACCGCACCCGCTGCTTCCGCGCCCGCCTCGGCGGCTGACGCCGGACAGGCTCCTCGCGCGGCCCGGGCGGATGCCGACCGGGCGGAACCGCGCGGCACCGGTACGATAGAGCCCCGTGGCTCTCACTATCGGCATCGTCGGCCTGCCCAACGTCGGCAAGTCCACCCTCTTCAACGCCCTCACCAAGAACCAGGTGCTCGCGGCGAACTACCCGTTCGCGACGATCGAGCCCAACGTGGGCGTGGTGAACCTGCCCGACCCGAGGCTCGAGACGCTCGCCGGCATCTTCGGCTCCGAGCGCATCCTGCCGGCCGCGGTGTCGTTCGTCGACATCGCCGGCATCGTGCGCGGCGCGAGCGAGGGCGAGGGCCTCGGCAACAAGTTCCTCGCGAACATCCGCGAGGCCGATGCGATCGCGCAGGTCGTCCGCGGCTTCACCGACGGCGACGTCGTGCACGTCGACGGCAAGGTCGACCCGAAGTCCGACATGGAGACGATCAACACCGAGCTGATCCTCGCCGACCTCGAGACGCTCGAGCGGGCCATCGTCCGCTACGAGAAGGAGGTCAAGGGCAAGAAGCTCGACCCCTCCGTGCTCGCCGCGGCCAAGGAGGCGCAGGAGGCGCTGCAGGCCGGCACTCCGCTCTCGGCGACGAAGATCGACCTCGAGCCGGTCAAGGAGCTCGGTCTGCTCACCGCGAAGCCCTTCATCTACGTGTTCAACGTCGACGAGGGCGTGCTGACGGATGCCGCGCGCAAGGCCGAGCTCGCCGCGCTCGTCGCCCCGGCGGAGGCGGTGTTCCTCGACGCGAAGATCGAGTCGGAGCTCATCGACCTCGACCCCGAGGACGCCGCGGAGCTCCTCGCCTCGACCGGCCAGGAGGAGTCGGGCCTCGACCAGCTCGCCCGCGTCGGCTTCGACACCCTCGGCCTGCAGACCTACCTCACCGCGGGGCCGAAGGAGTCGCGCGCCTGGACCATCCACAAGGGCTGGAAGGCCCCGCAGGCGGCGGGAGTCATCCACACCGACTTCGAGCGCGGCTTCATCAAGGCGGAGGTCATCTCCTTCGCCGACCTCGTCGACGCCGGCTCGGTCGCGGAGGCCCGCTCGCGCGGCAAGGCGCGCATGGAGGGCAAGGACTACGTCATGCAGGACGGCGACGTCGTGGAGTTCCGCTTCAACGTGTGATCGACTGAGCGGATGCAGCCGACGACGCGCCAGGTGCGGGAGCGCTGGACGCCCGAGCTCACGAGTGCGTTCGAGCGCGAGCTCGTTCTCGCCGCGCAGCGGCCCGGGGCATCGTTCCCGGAGTCGCCGTTCGGGACGACGGAGGCGGGGCTGGTCGACGTGCGCGGCGCGCGGCTGACGACCCCGATCCGCTACCTCCGCGCGGTGGGTGTCGACCTGTCGGATGTCGTCTTCGCCGACGGGGCTTCGGTCACCGAATCGGAGCTGGAGGGGTGCGTCCTCGACCGCATCGACATGCGCGGCGTCTTCGTCAGGCGCCGCTTCGTGGACTGCAGCTTCGTCGGGGCGAAGCTCGCGGGCGCTCGACTGGGCGGCGTGTTCGAGGACTGCGACTTCTCCAGTGCGACGCTGTCCCGCTCCGTTGCGTCCGGCGCGAGGTTCGAACGGTGCACGTTCACCGGCGCGAGTCTCCGAGCCGTGATGTGGACGACGCGCTGCGTCTTCGCGCACTGCGAGTTCGAGGGCGTCGCCTCGTTCACCGGTTCCGTCGCCGGCAGCGTGTTCATCGGCCCGACGGCGCCAGATCTCAGCGGATGCATCGTCGACCACGTCCGCTACGAAGACGGACTCCCGGGGTGAGCTGCGCACCGATGGGTGAACGCGTGTACGAGGAACGGCATCCCGAATCGCCCGTGATCGAGTGCGTGTGGCAGGCGCGTGCGACGAAGGATGAGCGCTACCTGGTCGCGGCGGTCGAGTATTGGGATCTGTGGTTCGCGCGCGAGCCGGATGGATCGCTGCTCGCCGGTCTGTCGGGCCCGACGCTCGGACACCGCTGGATCCGCTCGACGATCGGTGAGCACAGCTGGGGTGTGCAGTTGCAGGCGCACGTCGTCCTGCCCGGCGTGAGCAAGCAGCTGCTGCTCGGCGGGGAGCAGCAGCTCGTCGTCGAGGAGGGCCGGGTCGTCATCGCGCAGCACGCCCTGCCGTTCCCGGAGTTCGGGGATCTCGAGGCCTTCACAGATCGGCTGCTCGAGTTCGACGTGCTGCGCGGCGACGACGAGGTCCGGCGGATGCTCTCCGGCGACGACGCGGGCTACTCGGAGCGGCACCGGCAACGTCGTGTCCGGGCTGCGACGGGGCTCACGCGCAAGCAGATCGCGCAGCTGGCCCGGGCGCGGGACGCGTACGCGCTGTTGCTCCAGGGCGTACCGCCGGTCGAATGCGCTGCCCGTTGCGGCTTCGCGGATCAGGCCCATCTCACCCGCTCGCTGCGCGCGTTCCACGGCCGGACCCCGGCGCAGGTGCTGTCCGGACGAGGTTGGCGGAATCCTTCAATACCGTGACCCGGCTGGATGATGCACTGGGGACATCGCATCCACCACCAGGACAGGAGCACACGATGTCTGCACCCGCCGCCCCCGAGGGATATGCCACCGTCAACCCCTTCATCATCACGACGGACGCCGCCGAGCTGACCCGGTTCGTGATCGAGGTGTTCGGTGGCGAGGAGCGCGCCGAGGCCCGCACCATCGACGAGGACGGGCTGCTCCTGCAGGCCGAGGTCCGCGTCGGCACGACGACCGTCATGCTCGCCGAGCGCAAGCCGGACTGGCCGTTCACTCCGAGCCTGCTCCAGGTCTACGTCGACGACCTCGACGCGGTGCTCGAGCGCGCGCTCGCGCGCGGCGCGCGCCTCGTCACGAAGCCGACCGACTTCTTCGGCACGCAGTTCGCCCGCGTGCAGGATGCGAGTGCGAACCTGTGGTGGATCTGGCAGCACGGTGAAGCGGCCTGGGACGCGCAGGACGCTGAGGGCGAGTGGGGGGTCGAGAGCGCCGACGAGGGATGGGGCGAGGTCTCGCCCGAGCTCGCCTACATCCACGACACGTTGCTCGAGGCCATGGCCGCTCTGAGGGATCCGAAGGACTCCCGCGGCTGACCCGCGCGCCGGCCGGCGGCGCAGGTCACCGCAGCACCCGGTACCGCAGGTGCGTCTCGCTCGCGTACGCGGAGGTCTCGAGGCGTTCGAGCTCGATGCGCCGCCCGAGGCCCGCGAAGAGCGAGATGCCGTCGCCGAGCAGCACCGGCGCCACGTCGAGGTGGAGCTCGTCGACGAGCCCGAGCTGCAGGCACTGCCGCGAGATGCTGCCGCCGAGCAGGCTGACCCAGCGGTCGCCGGCGGATGCCGAGGCCGCCGCGACGGCCTCGGCGATGTCGTCGACGACGAAGGTGTAGGTGGTGCCGTCGCGCTCGATCGGTGCATGCGCGCGGTGGGTCATGAGGTAGACCGGCACCTTCAGCATGCCGCCGTAGGGCTGTTCGTCGTCCTCGATGGTCTGCGAGCGGTTCGCGCCCCCGACGATGGCTCCGATCCTGCCCATGACCCGCTGCACGACCAGGTCGTCCTCGGGGGCGGAGGGCCTGCCGAACATCCAGTCGACCCCGCCGTCCGGGTCGGCGAGGAATCCGTCGAGGGTGATGGTGGCGTGGACGATCACGGTGGACATGGCGCACTCCTGACGACGACGGCGAGAGGTGAGTCGAGCGACTCATAAGTACCACGGTACGTTCGCCGGTGATGGTGAGTCAAGAGACTCACCATTCTGCGATACTGAAGCCATGGCACGCGGCAGCTCCTCCTACCATCGCGAGATGGCCGCGGCGAAACGCGAGTCGGTGCTGGCCGCTGCCACCGAGCTGTTCCTGGAGGGCGGATACGACCGCACCTCATTGGCGCGCATCGCGGAGCAGGCGGGCGTCTCCAAGGCCACGCTGTTCAAGCAGTTCCCGACCAAGGCGGCGTTGTTCGAGGCGACCGTGCTCGCTGCCGGGGCAGCATCGGATCCGGCGTCGATCGTCGTGCCGGCGGAGGACTTCCGTGCCGGCCTCGTGACACTCGGACGGGCCTATGCGGAACTCGTGACGCGCCCCGAGATGACCGCGCTCATGCGGACCGTGATCGCCGAGTCGCCCCGGTTCCCGGAACTGCGGGAGCGCACCTTCGACTTCGGCACGCTGCCGGTGCTCGCGGCGCTCGGGTGCTACCTCCGCGATGCCCACGCGGCGGGGCTCGCCGACATCGACGATCCGGATGCGGCGTCCGCGCAATTCCTCGGGATGATCGCATCGTCGGTCTTCTGGCCCCGTCTCGTGCACGGCACCTGGTCGATCACCGACGAGGAGCAGGAGCGGGTGGTCGTGGAGGCAGCTCAGACGATCGTCGCCCGCTACGGCGCTCGCTGACGGGCGGGCGCGGCCAGCGCGACGACGTCGGCCCGCGACCAGGAGAGGTCCGTCGGCGGCATCTCGGTCACCGGCCACCTGGTGCGCTTGCGCGGCCGGTCGTACCAGACCCAGTGCTTCGGGACGACGTGGATCGCCCGGGCCAGGACCGGGGCCCGGCCCGGATCGCCGTACACGACGTGCACCACCGACGCCGTGTCGTTGCCGCCCCACACGCCCGCGCTGCGCATCCCCGTCCGCGCGAGCTCGTCGGCATACCGCACCGGCAGGTCGGCGTACCGCACCGGATCCGGCTCCCGAGGGAGGATCACGATCGGGGCGCGGAAGCAGTACTCGAGCCAGCTGTCGATCCGGGTCGTATCCCGAACTCGCCGCGCCCGTCGAGCCCGGCGGCTACGCCGGCGTCGTGGCCGCGAGCCGCGCGCGCTCCGCGTGTGCGCGCACACGGTTGCGATTGCCGCAATCGGCTGAGCTGCACCAACGCCGGTTGTGCTGGCGGGAGGTGTCGAGGAAGACCCAGCCGCAGTGCCGGTCCTCGCAACGGTGGAAGCCCGAGACGGCCGGGGAGGCGAAGAGGCGCGCGAGCTCGAGGGTGAGCAGATGCCTGGGGGTGGCGAGATCGAGCGTGCGCGGATGCCACGACCAGGCGCCGTCGTCGCCGCGCTCGAGGCGGCTCGCGGCCTGCGTCTCGGGGAGTTCGCGCCCGAGGGCGGCAGGAGACGACGTGTCGCCGACGAGCGCGGCGTAGCTGTCGTCGCGGAGGGTCAGGATGCGGGAGTGCTCCGCCGCGGCGCGCTCCGGCTCCGCCGCGGCGAGGCTCGCGAGCCGATCGGCGTCGGCGGACGCGAGCAGTTCGAGCTGTCGGAGCCAGGCCAGCGCGTGGCGGTAGCTCGTCAGGCGCTCGCTGCGCCGTTCGGGATCGAGTCGCCAGTCGACCGTGTTGAAGAAGTCGACGGCGGGGTCGCCGCCGAGCCGCGAGACGGCGAGCTCCGGCATCCGCATCGCGCGCTCCTCTCGTCGTCTGCTACGTTCCTGCTAATGATCATGATACTGATAGAGAGTTAGTGGATGCCGAAGCGCTCCGGCTTCGCCGCGCTCTGGGCCTCCCAGGCGACCTCCAACACCGCCGACGGCATCCTCGCCGCGGCCGCCCCGCTCCTCGTGGCCTCGATCACGCGCGACCCCGTGATCGTCGCCGGCATGACCGTGGTGCAGTTCCTGCCCTGGCTCGTGTTCACGCTGCCGGCCGGGGCGCTCACCGACCGGATGGACCGCCGGAAGCTCCTCGTCGCCGGCAACCTGCTCCGGGCGCTCGGCTTCGCCCTCCTCGCCGCCTCGCTCGCGGCCGGCTGGCAGAGCGTCTGGCTCCTCTACGCCGCCGTGTTCGTCGCCGGCACGGCCGAGACGATCGTCGACAACGCCGCGCTCACCGTGCCGCCGCGGCTCGTGCCGCGGGCGCAGCTCGAACGGGCCAACGGGCGCCTCTTCGCCACGCAGTCGGTGGTGAACACCTTCGTCGGTCCGCCGATCGGGTCCGTGCTCATGGCCGTCGCGGCGACCCTCGCCTTCTTCACGAGCGCCGGGCTCTTCGCGGTCGCTGCTGCCGCTGCCCTGCTCCTGCCGCAGCTCCGGCCGACCGTGCACGAGCCGGATCCGACGGGCGCCGGGGAAGCCCCGCCGCGGAGCTCCGTGCTCGCCGACATCGCCGCGGGCTGGGGCCACTTCTGGCGGCACCGGCTGCTGCGCCGGGTCGCGCTCATCTCGGCATCCTTCAACTTCTTCGGCACGGCCACGGGCGCCGTCCTCGTGCTGCTGGCGACCGGCCCCCTCGGGGTGCCCGAGGCCTGGTACGGCCTGTTCATCGCCGTGCCCGCGGCCGGCGCCATCCTCGGCTCGCTCGTGGCGGAGCGCGTCATCCCGTGGATCGGCGGCGGGCCGGTGATGTGGGCGGCGGCGCTCGTGCCCGCGGCGAGCTTCGCGGTGCTCGGGCTGAGCACGAATCTCGCGCTGGTGCTCGTCGGCATGTTCCTCGCCGCCGTCGCGACCGCCTGCAACCAGATCGTCGTCTCGACGCTCCGCCAGGCGGCCGTGCCCGACGCGCTGCTCGGCCGGGTGACCGCCGCCTACCGGCTCATCGTGCTCGGAGCGGTGCCGTTCGGCGGGCTCGCCGGCGGGGTGCTCGCGAGCGCATTCGGGCTGCAGCCGACGTTCGTGATCGCGGCGGTCGGGCTCGCGCTGGCCGCGGTGCTGCTGATGCCCGGTGTGACGACAGCGGCGCTGCGCCGCGCCGAGCTCGACTGAGACCGGCGCCTCCGGGGCTCAGCGGAGCGCGTGCTCCTCGCGCAGCCGCGGCTCGACCCGGAGCTCGGGGCGGAGACCGGCCTTATCGGCGTAGAACGCGCGGATCCGGTCCATGTCGGCGGAGAGATCGTCGCCGAGCTCGAACGTCGGACCGAGGCCCGTCGTCATCGTCGTCCGGTCGACGAAGCCGAGCGTCACCGGCATCCCGGTCTCCCGGGCGATGCGGGCGAAGCCGGACTTCCAGTACTCGTGCGGGCCCCGCGTGCCGTCGGGCGTGACCACGAGGCCGAACACCTTCCCCGCACGCACCTCGGCGACCACCTCTGCGACGACCCGACCCGGGTCCGCGCGATCGACGGGGATGCCGCCGAGCCGGCGCATGAGCGGTCCGCGCCAGCCGGCGAAGAGGCTCTTCTTGCCGAGCCAGCGCACGTCGATGCCGAGTCGCCAGGCGATCGCGAGCATGAGCACGAAATCCCAGTTCGAGGTGTGCGGGGCACCGATCAGCACCGTCGGTCGGCTGGGGGCGGGCGACCCGGTCAGCGTCCAGCGGCTGCAGGCCCAGAAGACGCGGGAGACGAGTCGTCGGAACATCTCTCAACCGTACGGTGCCGGGCATGCTCGCCCGCGTATGCGTCGAAGCGGCCGGGCCCCCGTGCGTCGAGCCCGGCGCGGCTCAGCGCGCCGCGAACAGCGCGGCGGCGAGCGGATGCCGGGGCCCGTCCACCCCCGCGAGCTCGGCGAGCAGG
Organism: Agromyces mediolanus; assembly: GCF_044917495.1. GTDB lineage: Bacteria > Actinomycetota > Actinomycetes > Actinomycetales > Microbacteriaceae > Agromyces > Agromyces mediolanus_B. Next base: position 15,092 of record NZ_JAVSSI010000001.1, read on the forward strand.
GCGGGGAGGTCGTCGGCGACCGTGGTCGTCTCCTCGAACTCGGGCTCACGGCCGTGCACGACCCGACCGTCCGAGGCGATCGCGAGGTACTCGTAGTCGTCGCGCACCGAGTGGAGGAACGGGAGGTGGCCCGCCCAGAACGCGGTGACGGCCGCGGCCTGCTCGGGACCGGCGGCGGCCTCGAGGCTCAGCCGTTCGAACTCGTTCCAGGCGAAGGCGGACTCGGAAGTGCCGAGGTAGTCCTCGACCGAGAGGAACCACACGTCGTCGTCGGCGTTCGAGAGCCGGCTGAACGACACCGACCAGGCGCCGAATGCGGCGGGGAACCCGAGCAGACGGCGCGGGACCGGGCGTTGATCGTCGAGCGGCGGGCCGTACACCCAGCCGGCCCGGCGGAGGGCGTCGATCGTCGTCGCGAAGTCCATCGCTCTCGACCCTACGGGGTGCCGCGACGCGCCCGCGCCACCTTTCTCGCGAAGTCGTGCAAGACTCTGGCCGGACGCGACACAAACAGGGCGTGAAGCGCGCGAGCACCGACGAGATCGCCCCGGACGAGGGGGAGCCGATGCCCGAGGACCTGGCGGGTCGCGATCCGGCGGGTCGCCCCGAGCCGAGTGCGAGCCCGGCGGACCCGCCCGAGCCGCTCGACGAGGGGACCTGGTTCGAGGCCGTCGTCCGCGAGCACGACGGCGCGATCGTGCGCTACTTCGCGCGTCGCGGGCCGAGGCAGGACGCCGAGGATCTCGCCGCCGAGGTGTTCACCACCGCGTGGCGCCGACGGGCGGACGTCCCGCGCGACGCCGTGCTGCCGTGGCTCTACCGCACCGCTGGCTTCACGCTCGCGAACCACCGGCGGAAGCTCGTCGACCTGCCGGTCGAGACCGTGCCCGAGCGCGGCACGAGCGCCGTCTCCGAGGACCCGGAGCTGAGCCTGCTCTTCGACGCCGAACTCCGCGGCGCGCTCGAGAGCGTCGGCGAGCGGGACCGGCGCATCCTGCTCCTGCACGCCTGGGAGGGCCTCGACGGCGACGCCCTCGCCGCGACCCTCGGCATCAGCCGATCCGGGGCGGATGCCGCGCTCTCGCGCGCCCGGAAGCGGCTGCGCGAGGCCTGGGGCGAGCGGCTCTCCTTCTGAGCCCGGGCCGATGCGCGCCCCGCGCCGGCTCGACGGGCCATCCTCCCGCTGCAAGCTCCGGCGCACCCACGACATATTCCTGATGACGGCGGCTCCGGCCCCGCGAGGAGAGGCGAGGAAATGAACGACGACGAGAAGAACGACGCACAGGACCCGATGGCGCGGCTGCGCGCCGCGGACCCGGCCGCCGGCATCGAGCCGCGCGCGGGCTTCGCCGAGGACACGATCGCCGCGGCGACCGGGGCCGGCTCCACCGCCGGGTCCGGCGCGGATGCTGGAGCTGCAGCGCCGGTGACCGAGCTCGGCGCCGAGCGCGCGAAGCGGCGGCCGCGCTGGCTGCCGATCGCGGCGGTCGCCGCGTCGATGCTCGTCCTCGGCGGTGGCGCCGGGTACGCCGTCGCCGCGCTCGGCGGGCAGGGGAGCGGCAGCACGCTCGCCGGCGCCCCGCCGATCTCGCTCTCGAACGGATCAGGCGGGGCGCAGGAGGGCGCACAGGGCCAGGTCGGCGCCGGTCAGCCGGGGGTGGCGCAGGACAAGGCCATGGCCGGCTCGGGCGCGTACGACTCGATGCCCTGGGGCTGGGGGCGCAACCACTTCACCTCCTCGGGGCTCTCGACCGACGCGGGCAGCGCCGCCGGCTACGCCTTCGATCCGGGCTCGGCGGCGAACGCCGAGACGATCGGCGCGCTCGCCGCGGCCCTCGGCGTCCAGGGCGAGCCGGTCCTGAAGGACGGGAGCTGGTCGGTCGGCTCGCAGGACGGCACCGCGCCGTCCCTCTGGGTGAACCTCGACGGGGCACTGAGCTTCTGGTACTCGAACCCGGCGGTCTCGCCGTGGAGCTGCATGAAGGAGGACGGCTCCGACTGCACGCCCACGGGCACCCCGCCGAGCGAGGAGACCGCGATCGCCGCGCTCCGCTCGGTGCTCACGGCCACCGGCCGCGACGCGGACGCCTTCGCCTACGACTCCGAGATCTGGGACGGCGCGATCACCCGCACGGCGCAGGCCTGGCCGATCGTCGACGGGCAGCGCATCGACCAGGCCTGGTCGATCGAGCTCGCCGAGGAGGGCACCGTGTCGATCTCCGGCGCGCTCGCCCCGATCGTCGGACTCGGCGAGTACCCGGTCGTGAGCGCCGACGAGGCGTTCGGGCGCCTCTCCGACCCGCGGTTCGGCGCGCAGCGCACGGGCGACGTGATCGCCCTCCGCGCCGACGACACGACGGGCGCGGAGACCTGGGTCCCGCCGACCGCCCCGCCCGCGACGCCGGGCGAAGGGGCCGCGGTGTCGTGGCCGGTCACGGAGGTGCACATCGTCGAGGCCCGGCTCGGGCTCGCCAGCCAGTGGCAGGCCGACGGCAGCGTGCTCATCGTGCCCGCGTACGAGTTCACCGACGCGGACGGCGGCACGTGGTCGGTCATCGCGGTCGCCGAGGACGCGCTCGACTTCGCGACCGAGTAGCACCGGCGGGGCCGCCCGCTCGCGTGACGCCGTCGGCGGGACGTGAGAGGGTGGCCCCATGCCGGAGTCGCCAGAGGTGCAGGCGCTCGTCGAGGAGCTCGGCGAGCGCACCGTCGGTCGCGTCGTCCGGGAGGTCGACGTGCTCGAGTTCCGGGTGGTGAAGACCCGGCGGAGACCGCCCGCCGAGCTCGTCGGCGCTCGGGTCGCGGGCGTCGCCCGGCACGGGAAGCACGTCGACGTCGGCTTCGACGACGGCCGGCATCTCGTCGTCTCGCTCGGTCGGCACGGTTGGGCGCGGTGGGCCGGGGCGGATGCCGCGGCCGACGCGCCTCCGGTCCTCCTCACGATCGGCTTCGACGACGGGCCTGCGCTCGAGTTCACCGACGCCGGCGGCTGGGTGTCGCTCGGGGTCTCGGTCGTCGACGACCCCGCGGAGGTCTCCGCGATCGCGAAGCTCGGGCCCGACCCGGCCGCGCCGAGCTACTCCCGAGCCGACTTCGACCGGGCGTTCGCCGGGCGCCGCAAGCAGACGAAGGCGGTGCTGCAGGAGCAGGAATCGATCGCGGGCATCGGCAACGCCTATTCCGACGAGATCCTCTTCCGGGCGAGGCGGTCGCCCGTCGCCCACGCCGCGAGCCTCGACCCGGCCGAGCTCGACGCGCTCTTCGCGGCGACCGTCGGTGAGATCACCGAGGCCATCGCGGCGCGTCGCGGCATCCCGATCGCCGAGCTCAAGGCGGCGAAGGTCGCCACGATGCGGGTGCACGGACGCACGGGCGAGCCGTGCCCCGGATGCGACGGCACGATCCGCGACTTCGCCTTCGCGAGCACCGTCGGCCAGTACTGCCCGAACTGCCAGACCGGCGGGGAGCTGCTGCCGGCGCCCGCGGGCGGCTGAGCGGACTTGCATCCGCTGCCGCCCCGGCCCAGCATGGCGGGGTGGAAGATCGCGCAGCACTGCTCCTCGCCTACGACGACGAACTCCGCACGGACGCGGAGGTGCGCGGCGCGGAGGAGGTCGAGCGGCTCGGGCCGCTCCTCGTCGCGCGGTTCGCCGGGGGCCGCGGATTCGTGAGCTATCGGGACCTCGGCGACGCCTCCGCGGAACGGATCCGCGACCTCGTCGCCGAGATCGCCCGTCGCTTCGCCGCCGACGAACGCATCGTCGAGGCCGAATGGAAGACGCGCGGGCACGACCGCGCGCCGGGCCTGCACGAGGCGCTCCTCGCCGCAGGGTTCGTGCCCGAGGAACCCGAGTCGATCATGGTGGGCGAGGCCGCCCGTCTCGTCGCCGACGTCGAGCTGCCGCCCGGCGTCGTGGTGCGGCCCGTCGTCGAGGAGCGGGAGGTGCGCGCGGCGAGCGCCGTGCAGGACGAGGTCTTCGGTGCGCCGGTCTCCGAGGTCCGGGCCGACGAGCTGCTCCGCAAGCTCGCGAGCGGCGACGGCACCGAGGAGTGGATCGCCGAGGTCGACGGGCGGATCGTCAGCGCGGGCCGGATCGAGCCCGTGCCCGGCACGCGCTTCGCGGGCATCTGGGGTGGCGCGACGCGCGCCGAGTGGCGCGGCCGCGGAATCTACCGGGCGCTGACCTCGGCCCGGGCCCGCTCGGCGCTCGTGCAAGGCAAGACGCTCATCAACAGCGACTCGACGGAGTTCTCGCGGCCCATCCTCGAGCGGTCGGGCCTCGTGAAGGTGTCGACGACGACGCCGTACGTCTGGCGACGCTGACCGCGCAGCCGAGTCAGGCGGCCGGGAAGGGCGGCCCGCTCAGGCGGCGTGGGAGAACGGCGCGACGAGCACTCGGCTGACCGCCTCGGGTGCGGCGGTGAAGCGGCCGGCGGCGCCGTCGGCGGTGGCGTACTCGACGCGGATGCCGCGGCCGATGCGCCGGATGCGGGTGATCTCGTAGTGGCGACCCCTCGTGTTCACGAGCGTGTCGCCCACCCGCAGTTCGCGGGTCTGCCGGAGCTCGATGTCGTTCATGATGAGAGTGTCTCAGCACCCACTGACATTCGGATCCCCCGGATCGGCCGGCGTCCACGGCTTCCGGATGTCGGCGGCTGATGGCAGCATCGAGGCATGCCGGAGCTTCCCGAGGTGCAGGCGCTGACGGCGTTCCTCGACGAACGCACGACCGGGCACGCCTTCGTCTCCCTGCGCGTCGCGGCGATCTCCGCCCTGAAAACCTTCGATCCGCCGCTGTCGGCGCTCGACGGGCGCACGATCCTGCAGGCGCGGCGGCACGGCAAGTTCGTCGACCTCGACACGGGGGAGCTGCACCTCGTGTTCCATCTCGCGCGGGCCGGCTGGCTGCGCTGGTACGACGCGCTGCCGGCGACCCCGGTGAAACCGGGCAAGTCGCCGCTCGCGCTCCGGGTGAAGCTCGACGACGGCTCGGGCTTCGACCTCACCGAGGCGGGCACGAAGAAGTCGCTCGCCGTGTACGTCGTGCGCGACCCGGCCGAGGTGCCGGGCATCGCGAGACTCGGTCCCGACCCGACGGCCGCCGAGTTCACGCTCGCCGACTTCGCCGCGGTGCTCGACGGCCGGCGCACGCAGATCAAGGGGCTGCTCCGCGACCAGTCGGTGTTCGCCGGCATCGGCAACGCCTACTCCGACGAGATCCTGCACGCCGCCCGCATGTCGCCCTACGCGCTCGCCGCGAAGCTCTCGCCCGAGCAGGTCAAACGGCTCTACACCTCGATGCGCGACACCCTCGCCGAGGCGGTCGCCGAGGCGTCCGGCAAGCCGCCCGCCGAGCTGAAGGACGCGAAGCGGCGCGCCCTCCGCGTGCACGGCCGCACCGGTGAGCGCTGCCCAGTCTGCGGCGACACGATCCGCCAGGTGATCTTCGCCGACTCGACCTTCCAGTACTGCCCCGGCTGCCAGACGGGCGGCAAACCGCTCGCCGACCGGGTGCTCTCCCGCCTCGTGAAGTAGGCGCGCGGCGATGGCAACCGCGACGCGGCTGCGGCATCCGCCCGGCACTGCGAGACTGGGACGGATGACGACCGCGACTGTGTCCTGGCCCCGCTCCGCGGGCCCGCTCGAACTCCGCCAGCCGACCCCCGAGCTCCTCGACCGCGTGCTCGAATGGCGCAACGATCCCGAGGTCACCCGCTGGCTGCTGAAGACCACCGTGGAGCCGGAGGCGTTCCGCACCTCCTGGCTCGACGGCGTCGCCGACCCGGCGGACCATTCCGGCATCGCGATGCTCGGCGACGAGGTCGTCGGCACGGCCTCGCTCTGGCTGAGCGACGGGATGGGGCAGAGCCACGTCCCGGACGGGCCGTGGCGTTCCGCCGAGGCCGGCATCGGCTACCTCGTCGCGCCGGGGTACGCGGGCCGCGGGTACGCCACCGAGCTCGGACGGGCGATGCTCGCGCTCGCCTTCGACGAGCTCGGCGTGCACCGGGTCACCGCCGGCTGCTACGCCGAGAACGTCGGTTCCTGGCGCGTCATGGAGAAGCTCGGGATGCGCCGCGAGCAGCACGGCCTCCGCGATTCGTGGCATGCCGAACTCGGCTGGGTCGACGGGTACAGCTACGCGATGCTCGCCGAGGAGTGGCGGGCGGCCGGCTGAGTCAGCCGAGCTCCCGTTCCACCCGGTCGAGGAGGGCGCGCAGCGGCGCGGGCGTCGTGCGGGCATCGAGCCGTTCGGCGAGGCGTTCGGCGAGCGCCCGCTTGCGACCGGCGCCGCTGCCCGCGAAGCGGTGCAACTGCGCGGCCCGCGGCCGATCGCGCCACTCCGGCTGGCGCTGGAAGGTCGCGAAGCGGCCGGTCTCGCCGAGCTCGCGTACGGCGTCCTCGACGACGTCGGTGCCGAGCGCGCGGATGAGTTCGTCCTCGAGATCGCGGACGCACACGAAGAAGCCGCGCCGTTCGAGTTCCGCACGGTCCGGCAGTGCCCCGTCCGGGGCGAGCGCGGCGGCGACGACCCGCTCCTCCGGCGCGTCGGCGAGGCCGACGAGGCGGGTCGTCGGGTGCGCCGAGCGGAGCTCGGTGACGACCCGACGGATGTTCGTGACGCCCCGCAGGGAGATGAGCGCGGCGCCGTCGGGCCCGCCCTCGAGGCGGAGGCCGCGCGCCGAGGCGAGTCGCTCGACGACGACGGCATCGCTGTCGCCCTCGACCAGGATCGCGACGCGGGAGGAGGGACCGCCGTCGAGATCGAATCCGCCCATGTCCGGAAGCCTGGCAGGCCGGTGCCCGCGACGCCAGCCCGATCGGCACCGCGGTCGGTGGGGCAGGATGGTCGCGTGACGGCATCCGGATCCCTCCCGAGCACTGCGGAGCTCGCCGCGCGCCTGCGCCTCGCCGGCTGCGTGTTCGCGGAGGACGAGGCGGCACTCCTCATCGAGGCGGTCCGCGGTGGCGGAGCCGACGGCGGCGGTGCCGGGGCGGCCCGCACCGAGCGGCTGGAGCGGCTCGTCGCCCGTCGCGAGGCGGGGGAGCCGCTCGAACAGCTCCTCGGCTGGGCGGAGTTCGACGGGATCCGGCTGCTGCTGGAGCCCGGGGCGTTCGTGCCGCGGGCCCGCACCCAGCTCGTCGCACGGCGGGCCGTGCGCCTCGCACGCGCCGTGGATCCCCGTCCGGCCCGCGTGCTCGACCTGTGCTGCGGCGTCGGGGCGATCGGCGCGGTCGTGCTCCGCGACGTCCCCGACGTGGAGCTCGTCGCCGTCGATCTCGACGAGGCCGCGGTCGCCGCCGCCCGACGGAACCTCGAGCCCATCGGCGCCACGGTGCGCCGCGGCGACCTGTTCGCGGCCGTGCCCGAGCGCTTCGCCGACGGCTTCGACGTCATCGCGGTGAACGCGCCGTACGTGCCGACGGGGGAGATCCAGCACATGCCGCCGGAGGCGCGCGAGCACGAGCATCGGCTGGCCCTCGACGGCGGCCGCGACGGCCTCGAGCTGCACCGGCGCATCGCAGCGGAGGCCCCGCGTCGGCTGCGGCCCGGCGGCGCGCTCGTCATCGAGTGCGCCGAGCGTCAGGCGGAGGCATCCGCCGCCGTGTTCGCCGCCGCCGGGCTCGCGGTCGTCGTCCTCCGCGACGAGGAGCTCGACGCGACCGCCGTCCTCGCCAGCACGGACTGAGCTGCGGCGCCTGCGGCGAGGACGCGCTCACCGGCCGCGCGCCCGGCGGAGCAGCTCGTCGACCTCGGCGTCGGCGGTCTGGGTGAACTCGACGTACCAGCTGCCGACGGCGTGGAACACGGCCGGGGCTGCCACGGCGACGATCTCGTCGAGGCCCTCGAGCTCGGCGAGCGCCTGCGGCGCGGCGACCGGCACGGCGAGCACGAGCCCGGCGGCGCCGAGCGCCCGGAGGACCCGCGCGGCGGCCGTCGCCGTCGCCCCGGTCGCGACGCCGTCGTCGACGAGGACGACCGTCGCGCCCTGGACGATCGGGGTGCCGGCGTCGCCGCCCCATCGTGCCGCGCGCCGTTCGACCTCCGCGGACTCGCGGGCCACGATCTCGGCGAGCTCGGCCTCGTCGACGCCCGCGTCCGAGCGGACCGCGTCGTTCCACACGACGACCGCGGTGGCGCCGGCTCCCGTGCCCGCCTGGCCGACCGCGCCCATCGCGAGCTCCGGCTGTCCGGGAACGCCGAGCTTGCGCACGACGACCGCCTCGAGCGGCGCGCCGAGAAAGGTCGCGACCTCCACGGCGACGGGGATGCCTCCGCGCGGGATGCCGACGACCACGACGGGTGCCGGCCAGGCGTCCAGCCGGTGCAGCAGTGCCTCGCCGAGCAGCCGCCCGGCGTGAGCCCGATCGCGGAACGGTTCCATGACGATCTCCGTCGTGCCATCCTCGCACGATCCCCTATGCTGTTCTCGTTCTCTTCCCCCTCGAACGGGGGAGCCCGTTCGAGGGGCGCCGGCGATGCGGCCGGCGCTCGCCTGGAGTGCACGTGGGACGACATAGCGACCCGGTACCCGAGCCGGGAATCCGATCGCGCCGTGACGCGAGACTCGCGGAACGCCGCGGCACGGGCGGCGGACGCCGCCGCCGCGCCCTCATCGCGGGCGGCGCCGCGCTCGCCCTCGTCGTCACGGGCGGCGCGCTGTGGGCGGGCGGGATCCTCGCGCCGGGCGCGGAACCCGCCGCCGCGAAGACCTGCCCGGAGCCGCGGGCGATCGTGATCGTGGCGGATCCGTCCATCGCCGGCGCCGTGCAGGAGACCGCGAAGCGCCTCGACCGCGACCCCGACGCCTGCCTCGCCCCCGAGGTGATCACCCAGGACTCGGCCGACACCGCCGCTGCGCTCGCCGCCGGCGAGTTCACCGGAGACGCGTGGATCCCGGACTCCAGCGTCTGGGTCGCCCGACTGAGCGCTCTCGCGCAGGCGCTCGGCCGGCAGGCGCCCGTGCTCGACTCCCAGGGCTCGGTCGCGGTGTCGCCGGTGGTGCTCGCCGCCCCCAGCGCGACGGCGGAGGCCTTCTCCGCCCCGCCGAGCTGGAGCGCCATCCGCGACCGCACCCTCACGGCCCTCCTCCCCGACCCGGAGGCGAGCGCCGCGAGCCTCGCCGCGCTCTCGGCCGTGCGCGCGGTGTCCGCACCCGAGGAGCCGCGGCAGTTCGCCGCCGCGATGCTCACGCTGGGCCGCGTCATCCCGGCGTCGGCCGATGCCGCGATCTCCTCCGCAGGAGCCGGCGACGTCGTGGTGATGAGCGAGTCGGAGGTCGCCCGGCACAACCGGGAACGGCCGGCGCAGCTCCTCGTCGCGAGCTACCCCGCGGACGGCACCGTGGTGCTCGACTACCCCTTCGTGCGGGTGCCGGCCGCCGGATCCGGCTCCGCGGACGCGATCCAGGCCGCGCACGCCGACACCGCCGAGGGCATCGCCGCGTTCGAGGCGGCGCTCAGAGCCGAGGCCGGGCCGCTGCTGCACGCCGGACTCCGCCGCCCGGACGGCTCCGGCACGATCACGACCTCCGGGGTGAGCCCGCAGCTCCCGTTCCCGGACACGGTGCTCGCGACCGCGCTCGAGGCCGAGTCGCTCGGCGCCGGGCAAGTGGATCTCCTCCGCGAGTGGGGCGTGATGACGCTCCGCTCGCGCATGCTGGCCGTCATCGACGTCTCGGGCTCGATGGCCGATCCGGCCGGCGAGGGGCTCCGCCGCATCGATCTGTTCCAGCGCGCAGCCGGTGGTGCGCTCGCGCAGTTCTCCGGCGAGGTCGAACTCGGCGTCTGGGTCTTCTCCACCGCGCGCGACGGTAACCGCGACTGGGAGGAGCTCGCGCCGATCGCCCCGCTCGCCGACACCGGGCATACGGCGAAGGTGATGGGCGTCGTCGACTCCCTGCCCGAGCGGCTCGGCGGCGCCACCGGGCTGTACGACACCACGCTCGCCGCCGTCGACCGGGTGCGCGAGGGATACGACCCGGAGAAGATGAACTCGGTGCTGCTCATCACCGACGGGCGGAACGAGGACGACAACGGCATCGAGCTCGACCGGCTCCTCTCCGAGCTCGCCGCCCGCCAGGACCCGGAGCGCCCCGTGCCGGTCATCATGGTCGGCTTCGGCCCCGACACCGACCTCGAGGCCATGCAGCGCATCGCGGCGGTGACCGGCGGCGCCGCGTACACGGCCACCCGGCCGGAGGACCTCGGCATCGTGCTCGTCGACGCCCTCTCGCAGCGCGCCTGCCGCCCCGACTGCGGCTGAGCGCTCGGGCCGCCGCCGCAGAGGCAGCGAGCCGGCGGCCGGAGACGGCGACGGCGGCCGGCGACGGAGGCGGCGGCCGGAGACGGCGACGGCCTCGGCACCCATCGGTGCCGAGGCCGTCGCAGCCGTGCGCGGGCTCAGTGCCCCATGGGTGCGCCCTCGCCCATGTCGGCCGGCTTGCGGACGAAGAAGGTGCCCACGATCGCGGCGACCGAGATGATCGCGCCGACGAGGAACGCGGCCCGGATGCCGGAGGCCTCCGCAGTCTCGAGCGCCGCCCCCGTCGCGGACACGGACGCGGACTGCGCGGTCATCACGGTGATGAAGAGCGCGGTGCCCGCCGCGCCGGCCACCTGCTGCACGGTGCCGACGATCGCGGAGCCGTGCGAGTAGAAGCGCGGCTCGATCGAGCCGAGCGCCGAGGTGAACAGCGGGGTGAACATGAACGCCAGCGCGGCGGAGAGCACCACGTGCGCGACGAGCATCATCCACCATGGCGTCTGCTCGCCCACCATGGTGAGCGACCAGAGCACGCCGCTCACGACGATGCTGCCCGGAACGAGGAGCGGCGTCGGGCCGACCCGGTCGTAGAGCCGGCCCACGGTCGGCCCGAGGAGGCCCATCACGAGCCCGCCGGGCAGGAGCAGCAGCCCCGTCGCGAGCGGCTCGAGGTGCAGCACGTTCTGCAGATAGATCGGCAGCAGGATGATCGTGCCGAACAGCGCCGCCATCATCACGACCATGAGGGCGATCGAGACGGCGAAGTTGCGCGAACGGAACGTGCGCAGATCGAGCAGGGCCCGGTCGCGGCGCTGCAGCGCCAGCTGGCGCCAGATGAACGCCGCGAGCGCGACGGCGCCGACCCCGAGTGCGATCCAGAGCGGCACGGTGTCGCCGGGCGTCTTGCCGGTGACGACGCCGCCCAGGATGCTCAGGCCGTACACGATGCCGCCGAAGCCGAAGGCGGACAGCACGACCGAGAAGAGGTCGATCGGGAGCACGCGGGTCTCGCTGACGTTCTCGACCTTGCGCATGCCGACGACGAGCATGACGAGCGCGATCGGCAGCACGAACCAGAACATGAACCGCCAGGAGAGGTAGTTCAGCACGAGCCCGGAGATGGTCGGTCCGATCGCCGGGGCGACGGACATCACGATGGAGACACGGCCCATGAAGCGCCCGCGGTCGCTCGGCGCCACGACCGTCATGAGGGTCGTCATGAGCAGCGGCATCATGATCGCCGTGCCGGTGGCCTGCACGATGCGGCCGCCGAGGAGCACCTCGAAGCCCGGGGCGGTCGCCGCGATGAGCGTGCCGGCCGAGAACAGCGACATGGCCGTGATGAACATCGGCCTGGTCGGGAAGCGCTGCAGCAGGAAGCCGGTGATCGGGATCACGACGGCCATGGTGAGCATGAACGCGGTCGTCAGCCACTGGGCGGCGGAGAGCGAGATGTGCAGATCGTCGACGAGGTGCGGGATGGCGACGCCCATGATCGTCTCGTTGAGGAAGACGACGAAGGTGGCGCCGAGCAGCAGCCAGATGACCTTGGTGTCGCGGGCGCCGTGGGCGGGCTGGCCGGCCCGGATCGCCGCGTCCTCCGCGGCGGCGGCGGGGGAGTCGGCGAGGGCCGCGTCGGCGGCGGCGGTCGATGCGGAGTCCGCGCGGCCGGCGGACGGCGCGGGATGAACGGAGTCGAGGTCGGAAACGGCGCGTTCGGTCAAGGAGGTTCCCATCAGGAGGGCGGCGCGGAAGAGCGCCTGAGAGTTGGTGCGTCGGTGCAGAGTGCAACCCGCCCTGGATCAGGCGCTATTCCCAGATCCGGAGATCGATAGGAACGAATACGAAACGCGGGGAATCGCGGCGGATTACGGAGCGGGCGCGGGCCCGTCGGTCGGGGTCGGCTCGGGGAGCCAGCCCTTCAGCAGCTGCTCTTCGGGAGCGAGCTCGTCTTCGATGCGGCGCTCGCGCTCGGCATCGGAGGGGGTGGGAGTTGCATCGCTCATGGTTCCAAGATAGCGCGGGCCACCGACATCCGCATGGGCTCAGCGTTCGCCGGCGTCGATCCCGCGCACCGCGCCGACCGCCCTCGCGGCCGCCGCGACCGTCGCGTCGATCTCCTCGCCGGTCGTGGCCGGGCCCAGCGTGAACCGCACCGCCGTCCCGGCGAGCTCGGCCGGGACGCCCATCGCGGTGAGGACGTGGGAGGGCTCCGTGCGACCGACCGCGCACGCCGAGCCGCTCGAGGAGATGACGCCGTCGCGCTCCAACTCGAGCAGCACGGCCTCGCCGCTCGCACCGGGGAAGAGGAAGGAGGCGGTCGAGGCGAGCCGCCGCGTCGGATGCCCCGTCAGTCGTGCGTCGGGGACCTCGGCGAGCACGCGGGCGACGAGCGCGCGCCCGAGCTCCTCCGCGCGTGCCGCGACCTCCTCGCGCTCGCGCTCGGCGAGATCGAGCGCCGTCGCGAAGGCGACCGCGCCCGCGACGTTCTCGGTGCCCGAGCGCCGGCCGCGTTCCTGCCCGCCGCCGTGGAGCACCGGCTCGAGCGGCACGCGACCGCGCACGACGAGGGCGCCGGTGCCCTTGGGGGCGCCGACCTTGTGCCCGGCGAGGCTCAGCGCGTCGACCCCCAGGGCGTCGAGGTCGAGCGGCAATCGGCCGGCGGCCTGCACGGCGTCGCTGTGCACGACGGCGCCGCTCGCGCGGGCGAGGGCGGCGAGCTCGGCGATCGGCTGCACCGTGCCGACCTCGTTGTTCGCGAGCTGGATCGAGACGAGCGTCGTGTCGGGTCGGAGGAGCGCGGCGAGCTCCCCGGGCTGCACGAGGCCCGAGGCATCCACCGGCACCACGTCGAGGGCGAAGCCGTGCACGCGCTCCAGGAACCGGGCGGACTCGAGCACGGCCTCGTGCTCGATCGCCGACACCACGAGGTGCCGGCCGCGCGGCGCCGCGAGCGCCGGGCCCTTCAGCGCGAGGTTGTCCGCCTCCGTGCCGCCGCTCGTGAAGACGACCTCGCCGGCGCGCGCGCCCGTCACCGCGGCGACCCGTTCGCGCGACCACTCGAGCGCCGCCGCGGCCTGCTCGCCGAGTCCGTGGCTGCTCGACGGGTTGCCGAACGCGCCCGTGAGGTACGGCCACATGGCCTCGAGCGCCTCGCGGCGCACGGGACCGGTCGCGGCGTGGTCGAGGAAGATCACGGGGCGGCGGCCCCCGCCGGGTGCACGTCGAGGTCGAGCCCGAGGTCGAGGGAGCGGACCGAGTGCGTGAGCGCGCCGACCGAGATCACGTCGACGCCCGTTGCGGCGATCGCCGCGACGGTGTCGAGGTTCACGCCGCCCGACGCCTCGACGATCGCCCGTCCGGCGATGCGCTCGACGCCCGCGGCGAGGTCGGCGAGGGAGAAGTTGTCGAGCATGATCGTGTCGGCGCCGCCCGCGAGCACCGCGTCGATCTGATCGAGCCGATCGACCTCCACCTCGAGGTGGACGGTGTGGCCGAGCCGATCGCGCGCCTGCCGGAGCGCGGTGGCGAGGTCGAGCCCGCCGGCGGTCAGCACGGCGAGGTGGTTGTCCTTCGCCATCACCGCGTCGGAGAGCGAGCGCCGGTGGTTGCGCCCGCCGCCGTCGCGCACGGCCCGCCGCTCGAGGCTGCGGAGTCCCGGGGTCGTCTTCCTGGTGTCGACGATGCGGGCGTGGCTGCCCGCGACGGCGGCGACGTACTCGGCGGTGAGCGTCGCGATGCCGCTCATCCGCTGCACGAGGTTCAGACCGACCCGCTCGGCGGTGAGCACCCCGCGCGCAGGGCCGTCGACGGTGGCGAGCACCTGCCCCGCCGCGAAGCGCTCGCCGTCGCGGACGCGGAACTCGACGGCGATCGCGGGCTCGACGAGCCGGAACGCGGTGCGGAACGCGTCGGAGCCGCTCAGCACGCCGGGCTCCCGGGCGACGAGGGCGGCCGCGGCGGTGGCCTCCGCCGGGATCAGCGTCTCCGAGGTCAGGTCCCCCCAGGGGGCGTCCTCGTCGAGCGCCGCCGCGACGAGGCGGTCGAGTTCACGGTCGGTGGTCATGCGGCCTCCTCGAACGGGGCGGACGTGGTGGGTGCGGGGGACGGGGCGGCGCCGGGCGCGGTGGCTGCGGCATCCGGGTCGTCGGTGCGGAAGTGCGCGCCGACGCTCGTCGGCCGCGCCAGGGCGGCGGCGACGGTCGTGCGGGCGAGTTCGAGCAGGTTGCGGTCCTCGGCGCTCCGGCGATCGCGCACCTCGGGGGCGCACCAGCCGGCGAGCACGGATGCCGCGGCCGCGAGCCCCGCGGCGGAGCGCTCGAGCCCCACGGCCTCCCACATGAGCGCGCGGAGCGCCTCCCGATCCACCACCGCGTCCCCCGCTCCACTTGCCCGATTCTCATGGAAGTCGGGCAACTCGGAAATGGATGGGGCGGACGAGCTGGACGGCGCGGATGGGGCGGACGGGGCCGCGAGGAGCGCGCGGGCGGCCCGCTCGGCGAAGACGGCCGCCTCGAGCAGCGAGTTCGAGGCGAGCCGGTTCGCGCCGTGCACGCCCGTGCGGGCGCACTCGCCCACGGCGAAGAGGTTCGGCAGGCCGGTGCGGGCGTCGAGGTCGACCACGATCCCGCCCATCGCGTAGTGGGCGGCCGGGGTGACCGGGATCGGCTCGCGCGACCAGTCGAATCCGGCCTCGCGCACCACGAGGTCGAGCCCGGGGAAGCGGCGGGCGAGGAACTCCCCGCCGAGCGCGGTCGCGTCGAGCAGCACGGGCGCGCCGTCCTGCTCCGCCATCGTGCGCCACACGGCGCGGGCGACGACATCGCGCGGCGCGAGCTCCGCGAGCGGGTGCAGCCCCGGCAGGAAGCGCCGGCCCGAGGCATCCACGAGCACCGCGCCCTCGCCGCGCACGGCCTCGGAGATGAGCGGCGTGCCGGGGGCGGCGAGCGCCGTCGGATGGAACTGCACGAACTCGAGGTCGGCGACCGGAGCCCCGGCACGAGCGGCCGCGGCCACCCCGTCGCCCGTCGCGACGGCCGGGTTCGTCGTGTGCCGGAAGAGCTGCCCCGCGCCGCCCGTCGCGAGCACCACCCGGTCGGCGCGGCGCTCGACGATGCGGCCGTCGGCATCGAGGAGGCGGGCGCCTGCGACGACCCCGCCCTCGACGAGGAGATCGAGCAGCATCGTGCGCTCGTGCACGGCGACCGCGCGCCGCCGGATCGTGGCGACGAGCGCCGCCTCGATCGCCGCACCGGTGGCGTCGCCGCCCGCGTGCACGATGCGCGCCCGCGAGTGCGCCGCCTCGAGGCCGCGCTCGAGTCCCGAGTCGTCGCGGTCGAAGCCGACGCCGAAGCGGATGAGGTCGCGCACCCGCGCCGGCCCCTCCTCGCAGAGCACCTCCACGGCGGCGGGATCCGCGAGGCCCGCGCCCGCCGCGATCGTGTCGGCGAAGTGCCGGGCGGCGGAGTCGTCGGGGAAGAGCGCCGCCGCGATGCCGCCCTGCGCGTAGCGGGTGCTGCCCTCGGCGAGCTCGGTCTTCGTGACGAGTTCGACGGCGCAGCCCGCCTCGGCTGCGCGCACCGCGGTCCAGAGCCCCGCGATGCCGCCGCCGACGACGAGCACGCTCGGCGGGCTCGCCGCGGGCACGCTCGGCCCCGGCACGATCAGCCCCGGCTCGCGGCGGGAGCGGCGGACGAGGCCGCCGGCGTCGTGCCGGGGGCGCCGATCGGCGGCCCGCTCACGGGCGCCCCGCTCGGCAGGGCGCGGAGCATCCGCTCCAGCGCGACCCGCGCGTCGTCGGCGACCGAATCGGGCACCTGGATGCGGTTCACGACGCGCCCCTCGACGAGCTCCTCGAGCACCCACGCCAGGTAGCCGGGGTGGATGCGGTACATCGTCGAGCAGGGGCAGACCACCGGGTCGAGGCAGAAGATCGTGTGCTCGGGGTGCTCCGCCGCGAGGCGCTGCACGAGGTTGATCTCGGTGCCGATTGCGAAGGTGCTGCCGGCCGGTGCGGCCTGGATGGCCTTCACGATGAAGTCGGTCGAGCCCGCCGCGTCGGCCGCGTCGACGACGGGCATCGGGCACTCGGGGTGCACGATGACCTGCACGCCCGGGTGCTCGCGGCGCGCCTGCGCGATCTGCTCGACGGTGAAGCGGCGGTGCACCGAGCAGAAGCCGTGCCAGAGGATGACCCGCGCCGCGTCGAGCGACGCGGCGTCGTTGCCGCCGAGCGGCTGACGCGGGTTCCACATCGGCATCGCCTCGAGCGGCACGCCCATCGCCTTCGCGGTGTTGCGGCCGAGGTGCTGGTCGGGGAAGAAGAGCACCCGGCGGCCGCGCTCGAACGCCTGCTCGAGCACCGTGCGGGCGTTCGAGGAGGTGCAGACGATGCCGCCGTGCCGCCCGACGAAGCCCTTGAGCGCCGCCGACGAGTTCATGTAGGTCACCGGCACGACGGGCAGCAGTCCGTCGCGGTCGGGGGTGTCGAGGTCGCCGTAGACGGTGGCGAGCTGCTCCCAGCAGGCCTCGACGCTCGCCTCGTCGGCCATGTCGGCCATCGAACAGCCGGCCGCGAGGTTCGGCAGGATCACGGCCTGCTCCGGGCGGGAGAGGAGATCGGCCGTCTCGGCCATGAAGTGCACGCCGCAGAAGACGATGGCCTCGGCATCCGGCCGGGTGAGCGCCGCGTTCGCGAGCTGGAAGGAGTCGCCGACGAAGTCCGCGTGCTGCACCACCTCGTCGCGCTGGTAGAAGTGGCCGAGGACGACGACGCGCTCGCCGAGGGTCTGCTTCGCGCGGCGGATGCGCTCGTGCAGCTCGTCGTCGCTCGCGAGGCGGTACGCCTCGGGTAGGGCGCCCTGGCGGGGCGAGCCGGTGGGGATGACGTCGCCCATCGAGGCGCCGGGGCCGTAGGAGGCGGGGCCGGCGTCGAAGGTCCAGGGGCCGTCGGCGAGCTCGGGGGCGCAGCTCTCGCCGCCACTCGTGCCGCTCGCGATGAGGCGGATGCTGCGGTCGACGGATGCCGCGCGGCGGGTGTCGAGGGAGGTGGGGCTCATGAGGCGGTCCTCTCGGCGTCTCGGAACGGTTCCCGGGCGCCCGGCACGGTGCCGGCGGGGGCGTAGCGGTAGAGCTTCGGCGGGCGGTGCGGGGTGCCGGCGCGGTGCTCGCCGGTCTCCTGCAGTCCGCCGGTGGCCAGCATGGTGCGACGGAAGTTCGCCGGGTCGAGGGGGCGGCGGAGCACGGCCTCGTAGACCTCGCGGAGCTCGGCGAGCGTGAAGGTGCGGCCGAGCAGGGAGTGCGCGATCTCGGAGTACTCGACCTTGGTGCGGAGGCGCCAGAGCGCGTAGGCGATGATCTCGGCGTGGTCGAAGGCGAGCTCGGGGAGCGTGTCGGCGGGCACCCAGCGCACGTTCGGACCGATCGTCGCGCGCGCCGCCTCGTCGTTCGGGAGCAGCGCCCAGTAGACGACGGAGACGACGCGTTCGCCGGGGGAGCGGTCGACGCCGCCGAAGGTGTAGAGCTGCTCGAGGTAGCTCGGGGCGAGCCCGGTGGTGGCGCGGAGGGTGCGGGCGGCGGCGGTCTCGAGCTCCTCGTTCGGCGGGAGCCAGCCGCCAGGCAGGGCCCAGTGGCCGAGCTGCGGCTCGCGGGTGCGTCGCACGAGCGGCGTCCAGAGGGCTGGGCGGCCGCCGGCGCGGTCGGCGCGGAGGGCGAAGATCACGGTGGAGACGGCGAGGCGCACGGTGGTCTGCGGTGTCGCGGGCATCCGGTCTCCCTTCGCTCGACCGCGGGGCCTCCCCAGCGATCGCCCACTTCGAGTCACAGCGACTCGAAGGTCGATGACCGCAGCTTACAGTCAGGATGACTCGAAGGCGAATCGCGGCCCGGGCTCGCCGAGCGGACCGTGCCCGTCGCACCCGGCCGATCCGCCGCGCCGGAGGGCGGGGGACGCCCCGCGCCGCGGGGTGCCGGTGCGGTAGGATCGGGGGCACAACCGCATACCGGGCCATCGACGCGTCGCGGGAGAGCCACCGGCAGCACGCCGGGGGCACCGAAGGAGCAAGCCTCCCCGCCAATCTCTCAGGTACATGACACCGCGATGACGAGGCCGCTCTGAAAAGTGCCCGTTCGGGCCGCCCACGGTGAAAGCGCACATCCCGCGCGAAACTCTCAGGCTCATGACAGAGGGGGAGTTCTCACGCGGCATCCGCCGCGCGTCTCGACGATCGAGGAGAACTCGTGTCCGAAACCGGAACCACCCCCGAAGAGCGCCGCAGCCCGCTCGACGCCGTGCACCGCGCCGCGGGCGCCTCGTTCACCGACTTCGCCGGCTGGCAGATGCCGGTGCGCTACTCGAGCGACCTCGCCGAGCACCGCGCGGTGCGCGAGCACGCGGGCCTCTTCGACCTCTCGCACATGGCCGAGATCTCGCTCATCGGCCCCGGCTCGGCCGCGGCCCTCGACCACGCCCTCGCGGGCAAGCTGTCCGCGATCGCCGTCGGGCAGGCGAAGTACTCGCTGCTCCTCGCCGAGGACGGCGGCATCATCGACGACCTCGTCGTGTACCGCACCGGCGACGACCGCTTCCTCGTCGTCGCGAACGCGTCCAACCGCGAGGTCGTCGCCGCCGAGCTCCTCGCCCGCGCCGACGGGTTCGAGACCTTCGTGTCCGACGAGAGCGACGACATCGCCCTCGTCGCCCTGCAGGGGCCGGACGCGCTCGCCGTGCTGCTCGAGACGCCCGGCTTCGGCATCGAGGGCCCCGGCAACGACCAGGAGGACTTCGACCGGGCGATCACCGAGCTGAAGTACTACCGCTCCTTCCCGGCGACGTTCGAGGGCGAGCCGGTGCTCGTCGCCCGCACCGGGTACACGGGAGAGGACGGCTTCGAGCTGTACCTCGCGCCGGAGCGCGCCCCGAAGCTCTGGGAGGCGCTCGCCGAGACCGGCGGCCCGCGCGTCGTGCCCTGCGGGCTCGCGAGCCGCGACACGCTCCGCCTCGAGGCGGGCATGCCGCTCTACGGGCACGAGCTCGGCCGCGGCATCCTGCCCGTCCAAGCCGGCCTCGGCCGCGTCGTCGCGCTCGCCAAGGAGGACGACTTCATCGGCCGCGCCGCGATCGAGCGCGGGCCCGCCGAGGGCGCCCCGGTGCTCGTCGGCCTGACCGCCGAGGGCCGCCGCGCACCGCGCGCGGGATACGAGATCTACGACGGCGACGGCCCTGACGCCCGTCGGGTCGGCGAGATCACGAGCGGCGCGCTCTCGCCGACGCTCGGCCACCCCGTCGCGATGGGCTTCGTCGCCCCCGAGCTCGCCGAGCCCGGCAGCGCCCTCTTCGTCGACGTGCGCGGCACCCGCATCCCCGCCGCCGTCGTCGCCCTCCCCTTCTACAAGCGCGCCGCCTGAGCGACGCACCAGCGCCGATCCATCCGTCGACCCCACCACCGAGGAGCATCACCATGACCGACGTCACCGCACTGCAGTACACCGAAGAGCACGAGTGGGTGAAGGTCGAGGGCGACACCGCCGTCATCGGCATCACCGACTACGCCGCCGAGAAGCTCGGCGACGTCGTCTACGTCGACCTCCCCGCCGCGGGCACCGCGGTGAGCGCCGGCACCGTCGTCGGCGAGATCGAGTCGACCAAGTCGGTCGGCGAACTCTTCGCGCCCATCGACGGCGAGGTCGTCGAGGCGAACCAGGCCGTCATCGACTCGCCCGAGCTCGTGAACAGCGACCCGTTCGGCGAGGGCTGGCTCATCAAGGTGAAGGCGCCCGAGCTGCCGACCCTCATGACCCACGCCGAGTACCGCGCCTTCGTCGGCGAGTAAGGACCGCAACGCCCGATGAGCACCACCTCGACGTTCGACCTCGACGCCTTCGGGCGCCGCCACATCGGCACCACCGCGGACGACCAGCGGCGCATGCTCGACGAGCTCGGCTACGACTCGCTCGACGCGCTGATGTCCGCCGCCGTGCCGGCCTCGATCCGCATGGGCGAGGTGCTGAACTCCGCGATCCCCGCGGCCGCGACCGAGCGGGAGGCGCTCGCCGAGCTCGCCGCGCTCGCCGCGCAGAACACGGTGCGCACCTCGATGATCGGGCTCGGCTACTCGGGCACGATCACCCCGGCCGTGATCCAGCGCAACGTGCTCGAGAACCCGAGCTGGTACACGGCCTACACGCCCTACCAGCCGGAGATCAGCCAGGGCCGGCTCGAGGCGCTCATCAACTTCCAGACGATGGTCGAGGACCTCACCGGCCTCGACATCGCGAACGCGTCGATGCTCGACGAGGGCACCGCCGTCGTCGAGGCGATGCTCCTCGCCCGGCGCGCCTCCAAGTCGCCCTCGCACCGCTTCGTCGTCGACGCCGACGCGCTGCCGCAGACGAAGGCGCTGCTCGCCTCGCGCGCGCCGGTGCTCGGCATCGAACTCGTCGAGCAGGAGCTGAACGAGGCGACCGACCCCGCCGTGCTCGGCGAGCACTTCGGCGTCTTCGTGCAGTACCCGGGCGCATCCGGCCGGGTCTGGGACCCGTCGACCGTGCTCGCCGCGACGAAGGCCCAGGGCGGCCTCGCGGTCGTCGCCGCCGACCTCCTCGCCCTCGCGCTCCTCACGAGCCCGGGCGAGCTCGGCGCCGACGTCGCCGTCGGCACCTCGCAGCGCTTCGGCGTGCCGATGGGCTTCGGCGGCCCGCACGCCGGCTACATGGCGGTGCGCAAGGGGCTCGAGCGGCAGATGCCGGGCCGCCTCGTCGGGGTGTCGGTGGATGCCTCGGGCGCCCCCGCCTACCGGCTCAGCCTGCAGGCCCGCGAGCAGCACATCCGCCGCGAGAAGGCGACGTCGAACATCTGCACCGCCCAGGTGCTCCTCGCCGTGATGGCGTCCATGTACGCCGTCTACCACGGCCCCGCCGGCATCCGGCACATCGCCGTCTCGACCGCGCAGAAGGCGGCCGCGCTCGCCGAGGTGCTCACGGGCTACGGCCTCACCCTCGTGAGCGAGCACTACTTCGACGCCGTCGAGGTGCACGTGCCCGGCCTCGCGAAGAACGTCGTCGCCCGGGCCCGCGAGCTCGGCGTGCACCTCTGGGAGGTGGACGAGGCGACCGTGCACGTCGCGGTCGACGAGACGACGACCGAGGCGGAGCTCGCCCTCGCGGCCCGGGCGTTCGGGCTGCCGGAGGAGACCGCGGTCCCGGTCGACGCGCGCGCGGTCCCGGCGGGCCTGCCCGCCGGGCTCTCCCGAACGAGCGGTTACCTCACCCACCCGGTCTTCAACACGCACCAGTCCGAGACGCAGATGATGCGCTACCTGAAGACGCTCGCCGACCGCGACTACGCGCTCGACCGCGGCATGATCCCGCTCGGCTCCTGCACGATGAAGCTGAACGCGGCGACGGAGATGCAGGCGGTCACGTGGCCGGCGTTCGCGAACCTGCACCCGTTCGCACCGGAGGCGGACGTCGTCGGCAGCCTCGGCCTTATCGAGCAGCTCGAGAGCTGGCTCGCCGAGGTCACCGGCTACGACACGGTCTCGCTGCAGCCGAACGCGGGCAGCCAGGGCGAGCTCGCGGGCCTCCTCGCGATCCGCGGCTACCACGACGCCAACGGTGAGCGGGAGCGCGACATCTGCCTGATCCCGTCGAGCGCGCACGGCACGAACGCGGCGTCCGCGGTGCTCGCGGGCATGCGGGTCGTCGTGGTGGCGACCGACGAGCTCGGTAACGTCGACCTCGGCGATCTGCGCGCGAAGATCGCCGAGCACGCGGCGTCGCTCGCGGCGCTCATGATCACCTACCCCTCGACGCACGGCGTGTACGAGCACGAGGTGAAGGAGATCACGCAGGCCGTCCACGACGCCGGCGGCCAGGTCTACGTCGACGGGGCGAACCTCAACGCCCTGCTCGGCTACGCCCGCTTCGGCGACTTCGGCGGCGACGTCTCGCACCTGAACCTGCACAAGACGTTCTGCATCCCGCACGGCGGCGGCGGCCCGGGCGTCGGCCCGGTGGCGGCGAAGGCGCACCTCGCGCCCTACCTGCCCGGCCACCCGCTGGCGCAGCGCGCCGACCACGCGGGCGGCTTCGTGCACGGCGGCGGCCCGGTCTCGGCGGCGCCGTACGGCAGCCCGTCGATCCTGCCGATCTCGTGGGCCTACGTGCGGATGATGGGCGCCGAGGGCCTGCAGGACGCCACGGCGGCCGCGGTGCTCGCGGCGAACTACGTCGCCTCGCGCCTCCGCGAGCACTTCCCGGTGCTGTACACGGGCGAGCACGGGCTCGTCGCGCACGAGTGCATCCTCGACCTGCGCCCGCTCACGGCGGAGACGGGGGTGACGGTCGACGACGTCGCGAAGCGGCTGGTCGACTACGGCTTCCACGCGCCGACGATGTCGTTCCCGGTCGCGGGCACGCTCATGGTGGAGCCGACGGAGTCGGAGGACCTGGCCGAGCTCGAGCGCTTCATCGAGGCGATGGCGAGCATCAAGGCCGAGGCGGACGCGGTCGGCCGGGGCGAGTGGCCCGCCGAGGACAACCCGCTGCGCAACGCGCCGCACACGGCCGAGTCGGTCATCGCGGGGGAGTGGGAGCACCCGTACACCCGCGAGCAGGCCGTCTACCCGGTGCGCTCGCTCGTGCGCAGCAAGTACTGGGCGCCGGTGCGCCGCATCGACCAGGCGTTCGGCGACCGCAACCTGGTCTGCGCGTGCCCGCCCGTGGAGGCCTTCGCCTGACCCGGAGGAGCTGAACTGCAGGGCGGATGACCCGGGCGCGACGTGTCCGGGTCATCCGCCCTGCCCCGTTCCAGGGCCGCGGAGGCGCGCGGCGAGCGCCGTGATCCGAGCTGCCGAGCGGTCCCGCGCGGGTCTAAACTGAGGATCATTCACACGCGGAGGTGTCGGATGCTCCCACTGGACGCCCTGCTCGGGGCGGGCTTCATCCTCCTCGTCGTCGGCCTCGCCGTCGCGACGAGCGATCGCTTCGGCCTCGACACGAGGGCCGGTCTCCTCGAACGCCGCGATCCGGCCGCGGCGTCGGCCATGCGCCGTGCGCAGGCCGTGCACGAGCTCCGGGGCGGCGGCTACGGCGACGAGTGCGTCGGCGCCGTCTGCACGCCGAGCCGTCGCAGCTGGATCGACGGCGCCCGCATCCGCGGCGCCGACACCGACCCCCGGGTCGAGGTCGCGGAGGAGCAGCTGCCGCCGATGCCCGCCACGGTCGTCGCCCTCGCGACGGCGACCCACGTGCCGAGCGTCAGGCGCCCGGTGCCGCGAACAGCCCCGGCCACCACGCGAGCGCCAGCGGATAGCCGATGAACGCCGCCATGTCGAGCACCCAGTGCGCGACGACGAGCGGCATCGTGCGGCCCCAGCGCACGTAGCACCAGCCGAAGACGATGCCCATGGCGACGTTGCCCGCGAAGGGACCGAAGCCCTGGTAGAGGTGGTAGGTGCCACGGAGCAGCGCGCTCGAGACGATCGTCGCCCAGGGCCCCACGCCGAGCTCCCGCAGCCGGGTGAACAGGTAGCCCACGACGATGATCTCCTCGGTGAGGGCCGCCTTCAGCGCCGCGAGCACGAGGATCGGCACCGTCCACCAGTGCGTGTCGATCGGGGCCGGGACGACCGCCACGGTGATCCCCATCGCGCGGCCCGCCGCGTAGAGCGCGAGACCGGGGATGCCGATCGCGGCGACGAGCGCGAGCCCGGATGCCACGTCGCGCCCCGGTCGCGTGAAATCGAAGCCGATGCGACGGAAGGGACTCCGCCCCGGCCGCCACAGCAGGTAGAGGGCGAGCGCCACGACGAACAGCCCGAAGAAGACGTCGAGGAACTGGTATGTGAAGTCGAGCCACTCGCGGCTCGACCGCGACTGGTTGATCGACGCCGATTGCTCGGCGAGCGGGGTCGGGTCGGTCACCCGCGCCACGATCGACACGATCGAGTAGACGGCGGATGCGCCGAGCGAGAGGCCGAGCACGATCACGAGCTCGACTCGCATACGACGGGCGGCTGACATGCGATCATCTTCGCACGGCGTCACCTGACGCAAGATTCCTGCGCTTTCGCGTCGGAATGCGGCGCGTCGTGAGTCGTCAGGTTTCGCGTCGGTAACGGTTTGCTCGTGGAGTTTGCGTCGTGTGGGAGGACTCCTTAGCCTCGACATACCAGCGCTCGGGCGCGGCCAGAAGCCCTGCCTGCATGCGCACATCTCACAGGAGGAACATTGAAGATCAAGAGAATCGGCGTTGCCGCCATTGCTCTTGCTGCGGCCGGGGCGCTCACGCTCACCGGTTGCACGAGCGGTTCGCCGTCGTCGAGCGGTGCTGCCGGCGACACGTCGGCCATCATCACGACGAATGGCTCCGAGCCCCAGAACCCGCTGATCCCGACGAACACCAACGAGACGGGCGGCGGCAAGATCCTCGACTCGATCTTCGCCGGTCTCGTCTACTACGACGCCAAGGGCGCCCCGCACAACGAGGTCGCGGAGTCGATCGAGACGGACGACGCGCAGACCTACACGATCAAGATCAAGCCGGACCAGAAGTTCTCGAACGGCGACCCGGTCAACGCCGAGTCGTTCGTGAAGGCGTGGAACTACGGTGCCGCGCTCGACAACGCGCAGCTCTCGAGCTACTTCTTCGAGTCGATCGAGGGCTTCTCGTACGACGAGAACGTCGCCGAGCTCCCCGGCCTGACGGTCGTCGACGACCTGACCTTCGAGGTCAAGCTCAAGCAGCCCGAGTCGGACTTCCCGCTCCGCCTCGGCTACTCGGCGTTCTTCCCGCTCCCCGAGGCGGCCTGGGCCGACCTCGAGGCCTTCGGTGAGAACCCGATCGGCAACGGCCCGTACATGCTCGACGGCGAAGGCGCCTGGAAGCACAACGAGCAGATCAGCCTGGTGACGAACCCCGACTACGACGGTCCGCGCAAGGCGCAGAACGGCGGGCTCGACATCATCTTCTACGCCTCGCAGGATGCGTCGTACGCCGACCTCCAGTCGGGCAACGTGGACGTCGTGGACCAGATCCCCGAGGCCGCCCTCGGCACCTACCTCGACGAGTTCCCGGACCGCTCGGTCAACCAGGCCGCGGCGATCTTCCAGTCCTTCACCATCCCGGAGCGCCTCGCGCACTTCTCGGGTGACGAGGGCAAGCTCCGTCGCGCCGCCATCTCGAAGGCGATCAACCGCGAGGAGATCACCGACGTGATCTTCGAGGGCACCCGCACCCCGGCGCACGACTTCACCTCGCCGGTGATCGACGGCTACTCGGAGGACATCCCCGGTTCCGACGTCCTCGACTTCGACGCCGACGAGGCCAAGAAGCTCTGGGCCGAGGCCGACGCCATCTCCCCGTGGAGCGGCAGCTTCCAGATCGCGTACAACGCCGACGGCGGCCACCAGGGCTGGGTCGACGCTGTGGCGAACCAGCTGAAGAACAACCTCGGCATCGACGCGTCGGGCGCTCCGTACCCGACCTTCGCCGAGGTCCGCACCGCGGTCACCGACCGCACCATCCAGACCGCGTTCCGCACCGGTTGGCAGGCCGACTACCCGGCCCTGTTCAACTTCCTCGGGCCGCTGTACGGCACCGGTGCCGGTTCGAACGACGGCGACTACTCGAGCCCCGAGGTCGACTCGCTGCTCAAGGAGGGCCTCGCCGAGACCGACATCGACGCGGCGAACAAGAAGTTCCAGCAGGTCCAGGAAGTCCTGTTCAAGGACCTCCCCGCCGTCCCGCTCTGGTACGCGACCGTCAACGGCGCGTGGAGCGAGAACGTGGACAACGTGGAGTTCGGCTGGAACTCGGTTCCGCTGTACTACCAGATCACCAAGGCTGCGGAGTAGTTCCCAGCCTGCGACGACTCAGGGTTAGACTCTGAGGCGCCCGTGGGGCGGCAGTCACCAGACCGCCGCCCCACACCCACGTATCCTGCGGTGTCGCGAACGGCGTAGCATCGTAGGGCGACTCCACAACGGTGAGGTTTCTTCCAATAATGTCCACAACCGCAGAAGCCGAGGCCTGATCCATGGCCGGCTACATCCTGCGCCGACTGCTGCAGGCGATCCCTGTCTTGCTCGGCACCACCTTCCTGATCTACTTCATGGTCTTCGCCATGCCGGGCGACCCCGTCGTCGCCCTCTTCGGTGACAAGACCCCCGCCCCCCAGGTCCTCGAGGCGGTGCGCGAGCGCTACAACCTCGACAAGCCGTTCATCGTCCAGTACCTGCTGTTCCTCGGCGGGATCTTCCGCGGCGACTTCGGCATCTCCTTCTCGGGCGAGCCCGTCTCCGACATCCTGGCCCGCACCTTCCCGGTGACCCTGCAGCTCGCGGCGATCTCCACGGTGTTCCTCGCCGTCGGCGGCATCCTCGTCGGCCTCATCTCGGGACTGCGCAAGGGCGGCATCTTCGACGCGAGCGCGCTCGTGGTGAGCCTCATCCTCATCTCGCTGCCGATCTTCGTCGTCGCCTTCACCGCGCAGTACATCTTCGGCGTGCAGCTCGGCTGGTTCAGAACGACCGTGGGAGCCGGAGCGCCGATCCAAGACCTGATATTGCCGGCAATGGTGCTGGCGACGGGCAGTTTCGCGCAGATCGTCCGACTGACGAGGGCGTCGGTCATCGAGACGGACGGCCAGGACTTCGTTCGCACCGCCGCGAGCAAGGGCCTGTCCCGGCGACGCATCGTCCCCGTGCACATCCTGCGCAACTCGCTCATCCCGGTCGTGACCTACATCGCCGTGGACTTCGGCGTGCTCATGGTGGGCGCCACCGTGACCGAGGGCATCTTCAACGTGCCCGGCGTCGGTCGCACCCTCTACCAGGCGATCATCCGCGGGGAGGGACCGACCGTCGTCTCCTTCGTGACCGTCATGGTGCTGATCTACCTCATCGTGAACCTCCTGGTGGATCTGCTGTACGCCGTTCTCGACCCGAGGATCCGCTATGTCAAGTAACACCCGATCCACTCAGCAGCATTACGTCGCCCCGGTCGAGGAAACCCCGCTCGTCGCCATCGACGCCGTGAAGGCCGAGGGCAAGCCCTCGAACCTCTGGACCGACGCCTGGCGCGACGTGCGCCGCCGCCCGATGTTCTGGATCTCGGCCGCGATCATCCTGCTCGTCGTCGTGGTCGCCCTGTTCCCGGGCCTGTTCACGCAGGTGCCGCCGAACAACGACTGCCAGCTCTCGAACAGCAACGCCGGCCCCGCGCCGGGCCACCCGCTCGGCTTCACGAAGCAGGGCTGCGACATCTACTCGCGCATCATCCACGGCACGTCGACCTCGCTGTCGGTCGGGCTCATCGTGACGGTGCTCGTGGCGGTGCTCGGCATCCTGTTCGGCGCCTTCGCCGGCTTCTACGGCGGCTGGGTCGACTCGGTGCTCTCGCGCCTCGGCGACATCTTCTTCTCGATCCCCTACATCCTGGCGGCCGTCGTCGTGATGTCGGTGCTCTCGAAGTACGCGAGCATCTGGACGATCGCACTCGCGATCGGCATCTTCGCGTGGCCAGCGACCGCGCGTGTGCTGAGAGCCGAGATCCTGAGGGTGAAGAACTCCGACTTCGTGATGGCGGCCACCGCCCTCGGCGTCTCCCGCTTCCGCATCCTCGTCCGGCACGTGCTGCCGAACTCGATCGCTCCCGTCATCGTCATCACGACCATCTCGCTCGCCTCGGCGATCGTCGCGGAGGCGACCCTGTCGTTCCTCGGCGTCGGCCTGCCGTCGAGCATCATGTCGTGGGGCAACGACATCAGCCAGGCGCAGCGCGACCTCCGTGTCGCGCCGCAGACGCTGATCCTCCCGTCGATCGCGCTGAGCGTGACCGTGCTGAGCTTCATCATGCTCGGCGAGGTCATCCGCGACGCGCTCGACCCGAAGGCGAGGGCCCGCCGATGACCGAGATCGACACCGAGAAGACGATCGGAACTCCCGTGCCCGAATCCCGCACCGACGCCGAGCGTCCGCTCCTCGAGATCAAGGACCTCGAGGTCGGCTTCAAGACGCAGACCGGCATGGTGAAGGCCGTCGACGGCGTGAACATCACCCTCTACCGCGGGCAGAGCCTCGCGATCGTGGGGGAGTCCGGCTCCGGCAAGTCGACGACCGCGCACGCGATCATCAACCTGCTCCCGGGCTCCGGCCAGATCACGGGCGGGCAGATCCTCCTCGACGGCCAGGACCTGAGCAAGGCCACGAAGCACGAGATGGAGTCCATCCGCGGTCGCAAGATCGGCTTCGTCCCGCAGGACCCGATGTCGAACCTGAACCCGGTCTGGTCGATCGGCTTCCAGGTCGAGGAGGCGATCCGCGCGAACGGCATCGCGAGCGACCGCAAGGCTGTGAAGGCGCGGGCGATCGAGGTGCTGAAGGAGGCCGGCCTCCAGGATGCCGACCGCCGCCTGAAGCAGTTCCCGCACCAGTTCTCCGGCGGCATGCGCCAGCGCGTGCTCATCGGCATGGGCCTCGCGGCGAACCCGCAGCTGCTCATCGCCGACGAGCCCACCTCGGCGCTCGACGTCACGGTGCAGCGGGTCATCCTCGACCACCTCGAGTCGCTCACCCGCGAGCTCGGCACCACGCTGCTGTTCATCACGCACGACCTCGGCCTCGCCGCCGAGCGCGCGGAGCAGCTCGTCGTGATGTACAAGGGCCGCGTGGTCGAGTCGGGCCCGTCGCTCGAGATCCTGCAGAACCCGCAGCACCCGTACACGCAGCGCCTCGTCGCCGCCGCGCCGAGCCTCGCCTCGCGTCGCATCCAGGCCACCGGCAGCATCAAGGCCGCCGAGGACTCGATGGGCGAGGACGCGGCGTCCGCCGCGGGGGAGGCGATCGACCTGATCGCCACCGCCGAGGCCCGGGCCGAGTCGCTCGAGGCCGCCGCGGCGCTGCCGCCGGCGATCGTCGTGGAAGACCTGACGAAGGTCTACAAGATCCGCGGCACCGGCGACTTCACCGCCGTCGACAGCGTCTCGTTCCAGATCGCGAAGGGCACCACGACGGCGCTCGTCGGCGAGTCGGGATCGGGCAAGTCGACCGTCGCGAAGATGCTGCTGAAGCTCGAGGACGCGACCGCCGGCCGCATCCTCGTCGGCGGCGCCGATCTCGCGAACGTGCGCGGCAAGGAGCTGTTCGCGCTCCGCAGCCGGATGCAGCCGGTCTTCCAGGACCCGTACGGTTCGCTGAACCCGCTGCGGAACATCGGCAACACGATCGGCGAGCCGCTCATGACGCACAAGGTGGGCACCGCCGCGTCCCGCCGTGAGCGCGTGTTCGAGCTGCTCGACCAGGTGTCGCTGCCCCGCACGCTCGTCGGGCGCTACCCGAACGAGCTGTCGGGCGGTCAGCGGCAGCGCATCGCGATCGCGCGCGCGCTCGCCCTGAAGCCGGAGATCGTCGTGCTCGACGAGGCCGTCTCGGCCCTCGACGTGCTGGTGCAGGCGCAGATCCTGCGTCTGCTCGCCGACCTCCAGGCCGAGCTCGGGCTGACCTACCTCTTCATCACGCACGACCTCGCGGTCGTGCGGGTCATCGCCGACAACGTCTGCGTCATGCAGAAGGGACGCATCGTCGAGGCGGCGACCACGGACGAGGTGTTCGAGAACCCGAAGGAGCAGTACACGAAGGACCTGCTCGCCGCGATCCCCGGGGCGAACATCCCGCTCGCGGTCTGATCCGACCGACCGGAGGCCCGGCCCGCAGCAGCGGACCGGGCCTCCGGCGTCTCCGCGACGAGCCTGGGAACCGCGTGCCGAGACGTTCGCCGGGGTGCGATACGATGTCAGGCGGCCGAGTCCGGCCGATCATCCACCGACAGGAGCTTTCCTTCATGGCGCTCGCCCACCGCACCGATCTGCGCAACGTCGCGATCGTCGCCCACGTCGACCACGGCAAGACGACGCTCGTCGACGCCATGCTCAAGCAGACGAACTCCTTCGCGGAGCACGCGCACGTCGACGACCGCGCCATGGACTCGAACGAGCTCGAGCGTGAGAAGGGCATCACGATCCTCGCCAAGAACACGGCGGTGGAGTACAAGGGCGTGCACGCGACCGACGGTCCGGTCACGATCAACGTGATCGACACCCCTGGCCACGCCGACTTCGGCGGCGAGGTCGAGCGCGGCCTGTCGATGGTCGACGGCGTCGTGCTGCTCGTCGACTCGTCCGAGGGGCCGCTGCCGCAGACCCGCTTCGTGCTCCGCAAGGCGCTCGAGGCCCGCCTGCCGGTCATCCTCCTCGTGAACAAGACCGACCGTCCCGACGCGCGCATCGCCGAGGTCGAGGAGGAGAGCCACGACCTGCTGCTCGGCCTCGCGAGCGACCTCTCCGACGACGTGCCCGATCTCGACGTCGACGCGCTGCTCGACGTGCCGGTCGTCTACGCCTCCGGCAAGGCCGGCCGCGCATCGCGGAACCGTCCCGCGAACGGTGAGCTGCCCGACAACGGCGACCTCGAGCCGCTGTTCGAGGCGATCCTCGAGCACGTCCCGGCCCCGAGCTACGACGACGAGGCCCCGCTGCAGGCCTGGGTCACGAACCTCGACTCCTCGCCGTTCCTCGGCCGCCTCGCCCTGCTGCGCGTCTTCAACGGCCGCATCAAGAAGGGCCAGACCGTCGCCTGGGTGCGCCACGACGGCAGCCACTCGAACGTGCGCATCACCGAGCTCCTGAAGACGAAGGCGCTCGAGCGCTTCCCCGCCGAGGACGCGGGCCCAGGCGACATCATCGCCGTCGCCGGCATCGAGGAGATCACCATCGGCGAGACCCTCGCCGACCCGGAGGACGTGCGGCCGCTCCCGGCGATCCACGTCGACGACCCCGCGATCTCGATGACGATCGGCACGAACACCTCGCCGATCGTCGGCAAGGTCAAGGGTCACAAGCTCACCGCCCGCATGGTGAAGGACCGGCTCGACCGCGAGCTCGTCGGCAACGTCTCGCTGAAGGTCGTCGACATCGGCCGCCCCGACGCCTGGGAGGTGCAGGGCCGCGGCGAGCTCGCCCTCGCCATCCTCGTCGAGCAGATGCGGCGCGAGGGCTTCGAGCTCACCGTCGGCAAGCCGCAGGTGGTCACGAAGCAGGTCGACGGCAAGGTGCACGAGCCCTTCGAGCACCTCACGATCGACGCGCCCGAGGAGTACCTCGGCGCGATCACGCAGCTCCTCGCCGCCCGCAAGGGCCGCATGGACAACATGTCGAACCACGGCACGGGCTGGGTCCGCATGGAATTCATCGTGCCGAGCCGCGGCCTCATCGGCTTCCGCACCGAGTTCCTCACGATCACCCGCGGCACGGGCATCGCGAACGCGATCTCGCACGGCTACGAGCCGTGGGCGGGCACGATCACGACGCGCAACAACGGCTCGATCGTCGCCGACCGCGCGGGCGTCGTGACCCCCTTCGCGATCATCGCGCTGCAGGAGCGGATGTCGTTCTTCGTGAACCCGACCGAAGAGGTCTACGAGGGCATGGTCATCGGCGAGAACTCGCGCGCCGACGACATGGACGTGAACATCACGAAGGAGAAGAAGCTCACGAACATGCGTTCGTCGACGGCCGACACCTTCGAGTCGATGACGCCGTCGCGCCAGCTGACCCTCGAGGAGTGCCTCGAGTTTGCGCGCGAGGACGAGTGCGTCGAGGTCACGCCGGAGAAGGTGCGCATCCGCAAGGTGGAGCTCGATGCGACCGCCCGCGCCCGTGCCACCTCGCGGCTGAAGAAGCAGGGCTGATCTGGGATTCCACTGAGGCGTGGCGGATGCCGCGGGCTTCGGCCCGCGGCATCCGTCGTTTCCGGGTGCTGCGGGCGGGTCGACGCGGCGCCGCCGATCGCGGCCGGGGGAGCGGGATGCCTGCCTGGGAGTCGGCGCAGGGATTCATGCATTCGGATGAAGCTCCCAGGGAGATCCGCGTACGGTAGCCGAGGTCCTTCGATAAAGATTCGATAACGAACGCACGAACCCGATACGAAACGCATGACGACTCCCCCTGCATCTCGCGGCCGCCGCGCGGCCGCACGCCTGGCCCGACGCCGCCGCACCAGCCCCCCGCCCGCAAAGCGCCTCCTCGCGACGCTCGGCATGACGTTCGCCGGCGGCATGATGCTCGCCACGAGCCTGCCGGCGCTCGCCGTGACGGCCACCTCGACCGAGCCGACGGCCTCCGTCTACGCCCCGGTCGCCGACGTGCTCGCGCCGAAGCCGCAGGAGCTCGAACTCGGCGGCGACGTCGTGGCCGCCGAGGTTGCGGTCGACGAGTTCACCGCGGTCGCGGCTCCGCCGCCGATCGCCTCCTCCGTCGCCGGGCTCGGCACGGTCGAGATCCAGCGCACCGACGCGATCGTGTGGCCGGTGACGAACCCCGGCCGGATCAGCGACGGCTTCGGCCCGCGTTCCGCCCCCTGCGACGGGTGCTCGACGTTCCACAAGGGCGTCGACTTCATCCCCGGCGAGGGGACCCCGGTGATGTCCATCGCCGACGGCGTCGTCATCACCGCCACCGAGAACGGCGGCGGCCTCGGCGTGAACGTCGAGGTGCAGCACAACATCGACGGCGAGCTGCTGACGAGCTCCTACTCGCACATGCAGTTCGGTTCGCTCCAGGTCTCCGTCGGCGACCGGGTGACCGCCGGGCAGCAGCTCGGCAACATCGGCTCGACCGGGCAGTCGACCGGCCCGCACCTGCACCTCGAGATGTACGGCTCCGACGGTGCGCGCTTCGACGGCATGGCCTGGCTGAGCGCACGCCTCGGCTGAGCGCACCTCCCCGCGGCCGCGCTCAGCGGCCGGTGAACTCCGGGTCGCGCTTCTCGAGGAAGGCCGCGACGCCCTCCCGCATGTCGTCCGTGCGGAACGCGTCGCGGAAGCCCTCGATCTCGAGGAGCGTCGCCGTGGCGGTCGGCGTGCCGGCAGCGCCCACGAGCACGCGCTTGGCGAGGGCGACGGCGGTGGCCGCGTTCGCGCCGATGCGCTCGACGGTCTCGCGCGCTCCGGCGAGGAGCGCCTCGCGGTCGGCGAAGCGGCGCAGCACGAGGCCCGCTTGCACGGCCTCGTCGACGCCGAGCTGGCGCCCGGTGTAGATGAGCTCCTTCGCGAGCGCCGGGCCGACGGCGCGGGGGAGCCGTACGGTGCCGCCGAAGCCCGGGATCAGCCCGAGATGCACCTCGGGCTGCCCGAAGCGCGACGCCTCGGTCGCGTAGATGAAGTCGCAGGCGAGGGCGAGCTCGAGCCCGCCGCCGAGGGCGTAGCCGTCGACGCAGGCGATCACCGGCAGGGGCAGCGCCTCGACCGCCGCGGCCACCCCGTGCCCGCGCTCGGCGGTCTGCGCGCCCTCGTCGGGCGTGAGCCCCGGCATCGCCGAGATGTCGGCGCCCGCGACGAACGCGCGCCCGCCCGCGCCCACGAGGAGCACGCCGGCGAGCCCCGCGGGGTCGGTGGCCAGCTCCTCGAGGATCGCCGCGAGCGCGTCGAGCACGGCGGGGGAGAGCGCGTTCAGCGCCTTCGGGCGGTCGATGGTGATGACGGCGACGGCGCCGTCGCGCTCCAGGCGCACCTCGGGTGCCGGCGTTCCGTCGTGCTGCTCGGCGCGGTCGTGGCTCGTCATGCCGCCTCCCTCTCGCCCCGGACGGGGCCTCGCGCCTCACGCTACGCCATGTCCGCCGCGGGCGGTCGGCGGTAGACTCGCGGCATGTCCGTCGTGCCTCCTCGTACTCGTCTCGGCCTGCTCGCCGCCATCGCCGTGCTCTCGGCGACCGCCCTCACCGGCTGCTTCGCGAACCCGGTCGAAGAGCTCGTGAACCAGGGCATCGAGGGTGCCGTCGAAGAGGCCGCGGGCGGCGACGTCTCGCTCGGCGGCGAGCTGCCCGCCGACTTCCCGTCCGAGGTGCCGCTCCTCGAGGGCGAGATCGTCTTCGCCGCCGGCGCTGCGGGGGAGGGCTGGCTCGTCACGATGACGTCCTCCGCGGCCGACCCGGTGGCCGACGCGGTCGCCGCGCTCGAGGCGGCGGGATTCGCCCCCGACACGACGCTCTCGGGCACGGACGCCGGTGCCGCGGTCTACGCGAACGCGAACTACCTCGTGCTCGTCGCCGGCGACGGCGAGAACGTCGCCTACACCGTCACGGCGAAGCCGCAGTGACCGAGCACGCGGCGCCGACGTCGGCCTGGAGCCGGGTGGGCTCGCTGCTCCTCGCGGGGCTGATCGGCGTCGTCTACGGCGCGGTCGCGACCGTCGGCCATCGCCAGAGCATCGAGCTCGGCGAGGTGTCGATCCCGTGGGGGCTCGTCGCGGGGCTCCTCGGCGTCGCGGCGCTGCTCCTCGGCATCCGCCTCGTGGCCGGCGGCCGCTGGGCCGCTGCGGCCGCCGGCGCCGGCATCATCGGTATCGTCGCGCTCCTCTCGCTGCCCGGCCCGGGCGGCTCGGTGCTCATCGCGAGCGGGCTCGTCGGCACGATCTGGTCGGTCGGTCCGGCGCTCATCGCCGTGCTCGTCGTCGCCTGGCCGTCGCTGCCGCAGCGCCGCACGCCGGTCGCGCCCGCTCCTGCGTCCTCCGGTGACGTCGCGGCGGGCTCCGGGTCCGTCGCCCCGCTCTAGACTGAAGCGACCGTCGTTTCGAAGGGACGAGCCGTGACCTATGTGATCGCGCTGCCATGCGTGGACGTGAAAGACCGCGCCTGCATCGACGAGTGCCCCGTGGACTGCATCTACGAGGGCGAGCGGTCGCTGTACATCCATCCCGACGAGTGCGTCGACTGCGGCGCCTGCGAGCCGGTGTGCCCGGTCGAGGCGATCTATTACGAAGACGACCTGCCCGACGAGTGGGCCGACTACTACAAGGCGAACGTCGAGTTCTTCGACGAGATCGGCTCGCCCGGCGGCGCCGCCAAGGTCGGCGTGCTCGCCTTCGACCACCCGATCGTCGCGGCGCTGCCGCCGCAGGCGCACTGAGCATGGCGCGGGGCGAGCTTCCCGACTACCCGTGGGACCTGATGGCCCCCTACCGAGAGACCGCGGCGGCGCATCCCGGCGGCATCGTCGACCTCTCGATCGGTTCGCCGGTCGACGAGACCCCCGCCGTCGTGCGCGAGGCGCTCGCGGCCGCGACCGACGCGCACTCCTACCCGACCACGGTCGGCACCGACGAGCTGCGCGCCGAGATCGTGCGCTGGTTCGCCCGCCGACGCGGCGTCACCGGACTCAGTGAGGCGAACGTCCTGCCGACGATCGGTTCGAAGGAGCTCGTCGCGCTGCTGCCGTTCCTCCTCGGGCTCGGCGAGGGCGACGTCGTCGTCCATCCGAAGGCGGCCTACCCGAGCTACGAGATGGGCGCGGTGCTCGTCGGGGCGACCGCGATGGCCGCCGACGACCCGGCCGAGTGGCCCGCCGAGACACGGCTCATCTGGCTGAACAGCCCCGGCAACCCCGACGGGCGGGTGCTCGGTCTCGAGGAGCTCCGGGCGGCGCGCGCCAGGGCGCACGAGCTCGGCGCGGTCATCGTGAGCGACGAGTGCTACGCCGAGCTCGGCTGGGACGGCGAGTGGGCCGACGCGCCCGTGCCGTCGCTGCTCGATCCGCGGGTGATCGGTGACGACCGCCGCAACACGCTCGCGATCTACTCGCTCTCGAAGCAGTCGAACATGGCCGGCTACCGGGCGGCGTTCGTCGCCGGCTGCCGCAGCGTCGTGTCGCGCATCACCACCGTGCGGAAGCACGCGGGGCTGATGGTGCCGTTCCCGCTGCAGCAGGCGATGGTCGCCGCGCTCCGCGACGACGCCCACGTCGCCGAGCAGAAGGAGCGCTACCGGGCCCGTCGCGATCAGCTGCGCCCGGCGCTCGAGGCCGCGGGCTTCCGCATCGACCGCAGCGAGGCCGGGCTGTACCTCTGGGCGACCGAGGGGCGTGACGCCTGGGAGAGCATCGACCGGCTCGCCGGGCTCGGCATCCTCGCCGGTCCCGGCCACTTCTACGGCGTGCACTACCCGGAGCACGTGCGGCTCTCGCTCACCGCGAGCGACGAGCGCATCGCCGCGGCGGTCGCTCGTCTGCGCGGCTGACGCGCTGATCCACAGCCGATTGTCGGCTTTCGCCAAGGATCCGCGGATGCTTTGGTGGGTGCGACAGTGTGCTCCGGGCACGTCTAGGCTGTACTCGGGCCGCGGCCGCCAACCGGCTGCCCCCATCGAAGGCAGGTGACCGCACCATGACGATCACAGGAGGCGCCGTGACCGACGTCGCGAACTCCGCGGCCGGGCAGAACCCCGCGACCGCGACCCTGAACTACCCGGGCGGCACTGCCGAATTCCCGATCACCCCTGCAGTGCAGGGCAGCTCCAGCATCGACCTGTCGACGCTCACCCGGCAGACCGGCCTCACCGGTCTCGACTACGGGTTCGTCAACACCGCGTCGACCCGCTCGCAGATCACCTACATCGACGGCGAGCAGGGCATCCTGCGCTACCGCGGGTACCCGATCGAGCAGCTCGCCGAGCACTCGACGTACCTCGAGGTCGCCTGGCTGCTGATCTACGGCGAGCTGCCGACGGCCGACCAGCTGGCCGACTTCGACGACAAGGTCCGTCGTCACACGCTGCTGCACGAAGACCTGAAGCGCTTCTTCTCGGCGCTGCCGCACACGGCGCACCCGATGTCGGTGCTCTCGAGCGCGGTCGCGGCGCTCTCCACGTACTACGAGGGCTCCTCCGACCCGCACGACCCCGACCACGTCGAGGTCACGACGCTGCGCCTGCTGGCGAAGCTGCCGGTCATCGCCGCGTACGCGCACAAGAAGAGCGTCGGCCAGGCGTTCCTCTACCCCGACAACTCGCTGAACTTCGTCGAGAACTTCCTGCGGCTGAACTTCGGCAACATGGCCGAGCCGTACGTGCTCGAGCCGACCCTCGTGCGCGCCCTCGACCGCCTGCTCATCCTCCACGAGGACCACGAGCAGAACGCCTCGACCTCGACGGTGCGACTCGTCGGCTCGACCGGTGCGAACCTCTACTCCTCGATCTCGGCCGGCATCCAGGCGCTCTCGGGCCCCCTGCACGGCGGCGCGAACGAGGCCGTGCTGCAGATGCTCGCCCGCATCCAGGAGTCGGGCGAGGGCGTCGCGAAGTTCGTCGAGCGCGTGAAGCGCAAGGAGGACGGCGTGAAGCTCATGGGCTTCGGCCACCGCGTCTACAAGAACTACGACCCGCGCGCCAAGATCGTGAAGGAGTCGGCCGACGCCGTGCTCGAGAGCCTCGGTGTGAACGACCCGCTCCTCGACATCGCGAAGGAGCTCGAGCAGTTCGCCCTGCAGGACGACTACTTCAAGGAGCGTCGTCTCTACCCGAACGTCGACTTCTACACGGGCGTCATCTACAAGGCGATGGGCTTCCCGACGCGCATGTTCACCGTGCTCTTCGCGATCGGCCGGCTGCCCGGCTGGATCGCGCACTGGCGCGAGATGAACCTCGACCCGCAGACGAAGATCGGTCGCCCGCAGCAGCTGTACACGGGGGCGCCGGAGCGGCGCTACCCGGGCGCCTGAGGCATCCGACGAGCGAACTCGAACGCCGGCCGCGACTGCGGCCGGCGTTCGGCGTTTCCGCGCGGGGCGGCGCGTCAGCCGGCGGGGTGGAGCGTCAGCCGAGACAGAGCGTCAGCCGGCGGGGCGGAGCGTCAGCCGGTCGACGGATGCCGCGTCGGTCGCATCGGGCGTGTACGCCCACGGCCGCTGCTCGCCGCGCTGCCAGAGCGGCGCCTGATCGTCGTAGTGGCGGTGGAAGGCGTGGCCCGAGGCGCCCGTGAGGTTCACCCAGGTGGAGTCGTCGAAGTCCGAGAGGTCGACGATCATGCGCATCGAGGGCACCCAGTCGACGCCGTAGCCGAGCGAGGCATCCCAGCCGATCGCGTTCACGATCGCCGAGCCGCCGCCGAGGCGGTAGGGGCCCCGGTTGAACAGCCACTCGATGGGCGCGATGCCGGACTCGCCGAAGCTCTGGTTCGTGAGGGTCAGGGTGTGCAGCTCGCCCCAGCTCCACCGCTCCGCGTCCGAGCCGAGGAGGCTGCGGGTCTCCGACCACGCGGAGTCGAGGGCCGCGGCGATCATCGCGTCGCGGCCGGCGACGCCGAGCTGCTCGTTCGTCCACCAGCTCGAGTCCGGTTCGCCGAGCAGGGTGCCGACGACGCCGAACCAGCGGTCGCCGCCCGCGGGGCGGGTGCCCTCCGGCAGTCCGCCGAACATGCCGTCGAGGAG
Source organism: Agromyces mediolanus (assembly GCF_044917495.1). Taxonomy (GTDB): domain Bacteria; phylum Actinomycetota; class Actinomycetes; order Actinomycetales; family Microbacteriaceae; genus Agromyces; species Agromyces mediolanus_B. The sequence continues at coordinate 53,610 of NZ_JAVSSI010000001.1, forward strand.
GGTGCGCCAGAACACCGCGAAGTAGGCGGCCTGCCCGCTGTCGGCATCCGCGTGGCCGTCCCAGCCGGCGAGGTAGTCGGCGCCGGCCCTCGCGTCGCCGTCGAGCTCGAGCTCGGCGATGAGCGGCAGGAACGCCTCGGCGTTCGCGTCGCGGGTGTCGAGCTGGATGGCCGCGAGGTCGTCGGCGCTGAGCTTCGCCCCGCCGTCGAGGGCCTCGGCCAGTCGTCGCTCGATGCCGTCGGCGCGGTAGCCGAGGTCCCAGTCGGCGGTGAGGAACGGCCCGTCGGCGGTCACCGCGTTGTTCGCGGTGACGATGATGCCGCGCTCCGGGTTGTACAGGGACGGCAGCTGCTCGAAGGGGATCGAACCGGTCCACCGGTTGGCGCTCGTCCACCCCGGGAGCGGGACGGTGCCGTCGCCGACGCTGCGGATCGGGATGTCTCCCGGTGCCTGGTAGCCGATGTTCCCGTCGACGTCGGCGTAGACGAGGTTCTGGCTCGGCACGTCGAAGAGCGCGGCGGCCGTGCGGAAGCCGTCCCAGTCCTGCGCGCGGTTCAACGCGAAGATCGCCTGCGGGGTGGTGCCCGCGGTAAGCGCCGTCCACGCGAGGGAGAGCTGGATGTCGCCCGCGCCGGCATCGGAGGCATCCGCCGCGTCGGCGATGCGCGCGAAGCTGTCGCCGATGCCCGTGACGAGCGGCCCGCGGCCGGTGGCGCGCACGGTCACGGTCACCGGGTCGCCGCCCGCGACCTCGATCGTCTCCTCACGCAGCTGGAGCGGGCGGCGCACCCCGTCGAGCTCGTACTCGTCGCCCTCGACCCGTTCGAGGAAGAGATCGGCGACGTCGGGGCCGAGGTTCGTGAAGCCCCAGGCGATGCGGTCGTTATGGCCGATGACGACGCCGGGGAGGCCGGAGAAGGTGTAGCCGGCGACGTCGTAGAGGCAGCGCTCCGAGCGCTCGGCGCAACGGAGGCCCATCTGGTACCAGATCGAGGGCATCGCCGGGCCGAGATGCGGGTCGTTCGCGAGGAGCGGCAGGCCGGATTCGGTGTGCGCGCCGGAGACGACCCAGCTGTTCGAGCCGATCTCGCCGCCGGCCGGCCCGAACAGCTGGGGCAGCCCGTCGAGGGCGGTGCGGAGCTCGCGGAGCGAGGCGGATGCCTCGGCTGCGGCATCCGCGTCCTCGTCCGGACTGGCGCCGATCGGGGACGGTTCGCCGTTCGCGGCCGGGGCTGCGGCCGCGGGCCCGCCGAGGATCGTCGGCATCGACGAGAAGGAGAAGCCGGGGTGCAGGCGCGCGACCTCCTCGGGCGGGAGCTCGGTCGCGAGCAGGGCGCGGTCGATCTCGTCCTCCAGGTTGCTGCGGAGGTCCCAGGCCATGGCCTTCAGCCAGGCGATGGAGTCGACCGCGGTCCACGGCTCGGGGGAGTAGCCGGGGTTCTGGAGTCCCAGCACGGCGTACTCGAGGGAGAGGTCGGCGCCCCCGCGCTCGTCGAGGTAGGCGTTCACCCCGTCGGCGTAGGCGTCGTAGATCGCCCGGGTCGGCTCGTCGAGGAGCTCGTACTCCTGCTCGGCGACGCCGCGCCAGTTCAGTGTGCGGATGAAGGTGTCGGTCGGCACCTGCGAGGCGCCGAACAGCTCGGCGAGCCGCCCCGCGGTGACGTGGCGGCGGAAGTCCATCTCCCAGAAGCGGTCCTGCGCGTGCACGTAGCCCTGCGCGAGGAACAGGTCGTGGTCGCTCTCGGCGACGACCGTCGGGATGCCGGCGTCATCGCGTTCGACCGTGACGGCGGACTCGAGGCCCGGAACGTCGATGCTGCCGCTCGTCTGCGGGAAGGAGCGCTGCACCGTCCACCAGCCGAGTCCCCAGCCGGCGCCGGCGAGCACGAGCACCGTGACGAGGAGCCCGACGAGGAACTTGAGCAGGCCCGACCGACGGGTCCTCGGTGCATCCGTGCCCAAAGCCACTCCCTCGTGACGCGCATGACGGCGGCCGCCACTCGGCGGCCTGGGCACTCACTGTACCCGAGGCGCGGCGCGGGGAGGAGGCTCAGGCGTGCAGGGCCTCGTTCAGCACGATGCCGCTGCCGGTGCGCGAGAGCACCTCGACGCGGCCGTTCAGCGAGTTGCGGCGGAACAGCAGACCGGGGCGGCCCGACAGTTCCACGGCCTTCGCGGTGCGCTCCTCGCCGTCGCCCACGACGGTGACCTTGGTGCCCGCCGTGACGTAGAGCCCGGCCTCGACGACCGAGTCGTCGCCGATCGAGATGCCGATGCCGGAGTTCGCGCCGAGCAGGGCGCGCTCGCCGATCTCGACGCGCTGCGTGCCGCCGCCCGAGAGCGTGCCCATGATCGAGGCGCCGCCGCCGATGTCGCTGCCGTCGCCCACGACGACGCCCTGCGAGATGCGGCCCTCGACCATGGAGGAGCCGAGCGTGCCGGCGTTGAAGTTCACGAAGCCCTCGTGCATGACGGTCGTGCCGGGGGCGAGGTGGGCGCCGAGGCGTACGCGCGAGGCGTCCGCGATGCGCACGCGCTCGGGGGTCACGTAGTCGAGCAGGCGGGGGAACTTGTCGAGCCCGGTGGCGTGGATGCCGGCGCGCTGGAGCACGGGGCGGAGCCGGTCGAAGTCGGCCGGGTGCACGGGGCCCGCGTTCGTCCAGACGACGGCGGGCAGGTGCGCGAAGATGCCGTCGAGGTTCAGCGTGTTCGGCCGTGCGAGCAGGTGCGAGAGCAGGTGGAGCCGGAGGTAGGCGTCGGCGGTGCCTGCGGGGGCGGCGTCGAGGTCGATCTCGACGGTGACCGCCTCGATCGTGACCGCCCGGCGGGCGTCGGCGCCGGTGAGGGCCTCGATCTCCGCGGGCAGGATCCAGCGCTCCCGACCGGCGGGGAGGCCGCCGAGCGCGGGCGCGGGGAACCAGGCGTCGAGCACGGTGCCGTCGGCGGCGATCGTGGCGAGGCCGTCGCCCCAGGCGCGGCGGTCGGAGGCGGGGGCGGCGGCGTTCGCGGACATGCCTCCCAGCGTATCGAGCGCGGCAGGGGTGTGACGTCGCACGGCCGCCAGGAATGCCGAGCGCAGCGGTGCGGGTCGGCGGGCCGTGGTGGCGGATCGGCTCGTCGGGGAGCCCGAACTGGTCGCCCCATTCCGGTTCGATCGGAGAAGCGGAGACATTCCCCCTGTTCGGGGGACTTGTTCGCATACCTGGCGTTCTGCTTCGGTAGCGACTACATGCTCAGCATCGGGGGACCTACCGGGTGGATGTGAAGGTGTGGGGCCGCGGCGAACGCGGCTCGGATCATGTCGACTCGGAGGAACAACGCGTTGCGTGCTGGGGGGCGCCGTCGTGCACGGCGGATGAAGTGGTGGATCGCGGGTGCCACGGCGCTCGCCGTGGTCGTGTCGGGCACGGTCGTCGTCTCGCTGGGCCTGCAGCGCGGGACGGATGACCCGGCCGCCGTGGACTGCTCGGTCGCCGAGGCCGCCGATGCGGATGCGGCCGCCGTGCTCGCCGCGGAGTGCGACGTCGACGTCGAGATCACCGACGTGCGCACGCCGTGGGCTCGCACCTTCGCCACCGCGGACGGTCCCGAACGACTGGAGGTCTCGGCCATGCCGAACCAGGTCGAGCGCGACGGCGAGTGGGTCGAGCTCGACCGCACGCTCGTCGTCGCCGCGGACGGCGAGTCGATCGAGGTCGCGGCGCCCGCCTACGAGCTCGAGCTCAACGCCGGCGACGCGACCGTCGATGCGACGCGCCCGCTCGGCGTGATCGAGTACGAGGGCGAACGCCTCGAGGTGTGGTTCCCACTCGCCCTGCCCGAACCCGAGCTCGATGGGCCGCGGGCGACGTACGCGCTCGACGAGGGCGTCCGGCTCGAGGTGACGGTGAGCCCCGACGCGACGGGCTTCACCCCGATCGTGGTGCTCGACTCGCCCGCAGCCGCGGCCCGCTTCGAAGCGGCGCTCGTCGCGGCCCGCACCGCGAGCGGCGATGCCGGCGTGGGGATGGACGTCGCGTTCCGCACCGTCGTCTCTGACGGGCTCCGCGTCGTCACCACCGCGGAGGGCGGAGTCGAGGTGCTCGACGAGGGCGGCGAGGTGCGCTTCTCCGCGCCGCCGTCGCTCATGTGGGATGCCTCGGGCGACGCGTCGGCCGACGATTCGGGGGAACCCGCACCGAGCGCCTCGAGCGGCCCCGACCCCGAGACGGGCCTCGGCGACCCCGAGCTCGCGGAGGCCGAGCGCGGCCTGCACCCGATGCCCGGCGACCGCGTGGCGAACATGCCCGTCACAGTGGTCGACGGCTCCGTCGTGGTGAGCCCCGACCCTGTGCTGCTCGCCGACCCCGCCACGGTCTGGCCGGTCCGCCTCGACCCGAGCTTCAGCGGCAAGGGGCCGGCGGAGTGGATCCTCGTGCGCACCGGCGGCTTCACGAGCTCGATCTACAAGTGGACCGATCCGATGGACGGCGGCAACGGTCGTTGCACCGACTCCTCGTGCAACGCGGTGTTCACTGCGCGGTTGTCGTGGGAGTTCGGCGGGCTCGACACCATCCGCAACATGACGGGCGCCGACGTCATCAGCGCCCAGTTCCGGGTGAACGGCGTGCACTCGTACAACTGCACCGCGGCGACGACCGATCTGTACCTGACGAACTCCCTCTCGGCCAGCACCACGTGGGCGAACCTCGGGCAGGGCGCCGTGCTCGGCTCCGTCACCGGCTCGCAGCGCTCGAGCTGCAGCACGGCCGGCTGGAAGGAGTTCAACGCGACGAACGGCCTGAAGCAGCTCGCCGACAACAACTGGGCGACCGTCACGATGGGCCTGAAGTCCCGCGACGAGTCCAGCATGGCCGGCTGGAAGCGCTTCGCCCACAACGCCACCATCGCCGTGACGTACAACCGGGCGCCGAACAAGCCGAGCAACGTGCGGTTGACGAACCCGGCGAGGGCGTGCGTCGCCGGGGCAGGCCGGCCGCAGATCACCTCGACGGAGCCGTCGCTCGCAGCAACGGTGACCGATCCCGACGGCGGCAACGTGCAGGCGCACTTCCAGATCGTGCAGCAGGGGACGAACACCGAGGTGTGGAACAGCGGCACGCTGCTGGCCGACGCCTCAGGTTCGGAGTTCACGGCGAAGGTGCCGAAGAACACGCTCGTGCACGGCAAGTCGTACCAGTACCGGGTCACCGCCACGGACGGATCGAAGTGGTCCGGATGGTCGACGGCGGTCTGCGAGTTCACGGTCGACACGGTGAGCCCGGCGGCTCCCACGATCGTGCCGGTGCAGAGCGGGTACCCGGCCGTGTACCTGAGCGGGGTGGAGCGAGGCGGCGTGGGGGTGCAGGGAGCCTTCACGATCAGCGCCCCCGGAGCGGCGACCATCAAGTACGGAGACACCAATCCGCCGACGAAGACCAGCACGACGACTCCGATCACGCACGAGGTGACGCCGGGAGCACCGGGGCTGAGAATCGTCTACGCGCAGGCCTTCGATGTCGCCGGCAACCCCTCGCCCGTCACCTCGTACCGGTACGACGTCGCGTTCCCCGAGGAGGACGGCGTCTGGACCTTCGACGACGCCACGCAGGACGACACCGCGGCCGACACCTCCTCGGTGCTGAAGAAGAACCCGCTGCTCCTCGACGAGGCGCTGTGGACGACCGGGCCGCGCGAGCTCTTCGGCTCCCGCGACGGCGACGGCGCGCTCTCCTTCGACGGGGTGGACGACTCCGCCCAGACCGTGGGCCCCGTCGTCGACACCTCGAAGTCGTTCACAGTGTCGGCGTTCGTACGGCTGGATGCCGCGGCGCTCGACAAGGGCAAGTCCTACACGGCTCTCGGGCAGGACGGGGTCACCCAATCCGGCTTCTTCCTTCAGTACCACCCGAGTTGCGGTGCCGGCGGCACCGGCTGCTGGCGGTTCATGATGCCGAGCAGCGATTCGACCACACCGGCCACGGTGGCTGCGAAATCTCCCATGGTCGTGCGAGGCGATGAATGGGTGCTCCTCGTCGCGGAGTACAACAAGGCCGCCAAAAAGGTGGCGCTCTGGACCTGCCCTGTTGGCACGCCAGAGAACCCGACCACCGCGGTGCCGGTGAGGGCGGAAGCCTCGCGCACGGTCGCGCCGTGGAAGGCTTCGGGGCCCTTCACCGTCGGCAGAACCCTCTACAACGGGGTGAAGAAGGACTTCTGGCCCGGCGAGATCGACGACGTGCGAGCGTTCTCGGACGAGGTCGTCGCCGAGTCGAAGATCCGCCGTATCTGCCAGGGTGCCGAGGCGATCGACTTCGGCGGCGACAAGAACGCCGTCGACCCGACGGAGAAGGACTGATGCGCGCGGGCGCCGGCGCCCGGCAGGAGCGGAGTCTGCTGATGCGGAAGACGGGGATCATGAGCGAGCGCGGCGGGGCGTCGAGGTCGCGACAGGCGGTGCTTACCGTCGCGGCGGCGCTCGCGCTGGTCATCGGCTTCGATCCGTCGATGGTCATGCCGCTCGCGCCGTGGCTCGCGGCGGGCGCCGAACCCTCCGCGGCGGACGAGACGCGTGAGGAGAACCTGCGGTCGGCCTTCGAGCGGCTGCAGCAGACGGCACCGGTCGACGGGACCGCCATCGACGGGGCCTGGCCCGAGCCGCCGGAGCCGGAGTTCGCCGTCGGGCCGACCACGCTCCCGGACGCCGACGAGGAGACGGTGCAGCTCGCCGGGGCGAGTACCTTCTCGGCGACGGGCGCCGGAGTCGAGGTCGATCTCGGCGGCATGACGGCGGTCGTCGCGCCGGCCGAGGACGGCAGCTCGCCGGAGTCGGTCACGGTGCGCGTCGCCGATGCCGCGGACGCGGCGGCAGCCGGCGTGGATGGCCTGCTGCTGGAGGTCGAGGATGCCGCGGGCGGCGCAGCACCGACGGCGGATGCCGCGGTGTCGCTGCAGCTCTCCTACGCGGCGTTCAGCGGACTGGGCGGGGGCGATTGGGCGTCGCGCCTGCGGTTCGTGCACCTGCCCGCCTGCGCCCCCGATGCGGCCGCAACCCCGGAGTGCGCCCCGATCCCGGTGCCCACGGTGAACGATCCGGTGACCCAGACGATCTCGGCCGAGGTGCCGGTCGCGGGGCCCGCGGTGGTCGCGCCGCCGAGCGGTGAGCCTGCACCCGGCGAGCCGGGCGCGGAGACTCCCGAGGGCGAGACACCCGACACCGAGACACCGGCCACCGATGCGCCGACGGCGACCCCGCCCGCGACCGAGACGCCCGCCACCGACGCACCGCCCACCGAGCCCCCGGCGACGGACACGCCCGCTACCGAGACTCCGGCGAGCGATGCCCCGGCGAGTGACGCCCCCGACGGCGACGGCGAGCTCGCCGCCCGCGCGGCCGATCGTGGCGCGGCATCCGCCGTCCGGTCCACCACACTGACTGCGATGGGCGGGGCTGCGCGACTCGGAGTCTTCGCCGACGTCGCCGGGCCCCGCGGCGACTGGTCCGCGACGAGCCTGTCGCCGACGTCGACGTGGAGCACCTCCGGGGCGACGGGCGGATTCGCCTGGTCGTACCCGATGCGCGTGCCCGCGGTGCCGGCCGGGCCGAGCCCGCAGCTCGCGATCTCGTACTCCTCGGCCACCTCCGACGGGCGGATTCCCTCGGCGAACAACCAGTCAGGCTGGGTGGGCGAGGGCTTCGATGTGCCCGGCGGCTTCGTCGAGCGCAACTACCGCGCCTGCACGAAGGACGACGGCGGCGCGGCGAACAACGCGGGCCGTGGCGGCGGCGATCTGTGCTGGGGTCCCGAGAACGCGACCCTCGTGTTCAAGGGCGCCGCGGTCGAGCTCATCAAGGGCTCGGGCGACCGCTGGCTGCCGAAGCACGACGACGGCACCCGCGTCGAACTGCTGCACGGCGCCTGGAATGCGGGCGAGCGGAAGGAGTACTGGAAGGTCACCACGGTCGACGGCACCCAGTACTTCTTCGGGCGCGGCAAGCGTTCGGCCGACGACGTGGCGCTGAACTCCGCGTGGACGGTGCCGGTCTACGGCAACCATGCGGGTGAGGCCTGCCGGGAACCCGCCTTCGCCGAGTCTCGCTGCGATCAGGTCTGGCGCTGGAACCTCGACTACGTCGTCGACGCCTCCGGCAACTCGATGACCTACTTCTACTCCACCGAGACGAACCGCTACGTCTACGACTACACGGTGAACGGCACGGCGACCGTCCCGTACACCTCCGGCGGCACCCTCGCCCGGATCGAGTACGGCACGCGCGCCGGCCAGGAGCGCACGAGCCCGGCGCCGGCGAAGGTCGAGTTCACGACCGCGCCGCGCTGCGTGCTCGACATCTCGAACCCGGCGGGGCTCTGCGCGCCCGGCCAGGCGGGCCCGGACTCGAAGACCTGGCCCGACACCCCCATCGATCTCGAGTGCAAGGTCGGCGAGACCTGCACCACGGGTGCACCGGTGTTCTTCGACCGGCACCGGCTGGCGAAGATCTCGACGTGGGCGCACGACGGCTCCGGCTACCGCCCGGTGGACTCGTGGGCGCTCGGCCAGCGTTTCGTCGCGCAGGGCGACGGCATCGGCCCCAAGGATGCGACGGGCGCGATGCTCCGGCTCGAGTCGATCCGGCACACGGGACACGGCGGTACCGATGCCACCGCCGACGACGTGCAGCTGCCGCCGAACCGCTTCGTCTACACGGGCATGAAGAACCGCATCGACGCCGCGGACGACGGCCAGGAGGGGATGGAACGGCACCGGCTCACGAACGTGCGCACCGAGGCAGGTGCCTCGATCAGCGTCGACTACCGCACGAGCTGCGCGCCGGGCGATGTGCCCGGCACGAGCGAGTCGGCGCAGCGCACGAACGATCGCCTCTGCTTCCCGGTGCGCTGGCAGCCCTCCGGCGAGGCGAATCCGCGCATCGACTACTTCCACAAGTACGTCGTGAAGTCGATTGTCGAGACCGCGGCGCCGAGCACTGCCGCGGGCACGCTGCTGACCAAGTCGGTCCGGGTCGAGACCGCGTACACCTACTCGGGCGGAGCGGGATGGGCGAAGCCGACGGGTGCCGCCCTGATCCCCGAGGACCTGACGTACTCGGAGTTCCGCGGCTTCCCGACGGTGACGACGACCGTCGGTACCGGCGACGAGGCATCCGTCTCCCAGACGAGCTACTACCGGGGCCTCGGCGGCACGCTGACCGCCGGCCCGAGCGGTGCGGGGGTCACGACGAACGACCACGAGCGCTATCGCGGTGAGGTGTTCGCCTCGGTGTCGAAGGACGGCGATCACCTCGTGTCCGAGCAGGTGACGACGCACGGCGCGCCGGTTGTCGTCGCGACGGGAGCGGGCGGCAGGGAGGCGACCCGGGTGCCCTCGACCACGGTCGACGGCTTCGTCTACGATGCCGCCGGGGCGCTCGATCGGCACACGCGCGTGGCGTCGACGTTCGATGCGAACTCGCAGCTGCGCACGGTCGACGACCGCGGCGATCTGGCGCTCACCACCGACGACGTGTGCACGACGACGACGTACGCGCACGACACCGCTCCGGCGTTCGTGACGGCGCACCGGGTTGCACTGCCCGCCAAGAGTGAACGGGTGTCGGTCGCGTGCGGACAGACGGTGTCGCGGCCGGCGCACCTCGTCGGCAGTGAGCGCTTCGAGTACGACGGCGTAGGGCGCCTGTTGCGCGCCTTCGCGCTCGATCCGGACGACCCGCAGGGCGCGACGTTCGAGCTGAAGAGCGAGGTGCGCTCCTACGACGAGCGCGGTCGCGCGCTCGTCGTGGCGGATGCCGCGGGGCAGCTCACGACGACCGCGTACCAGCACTCGCCCGGCGGGCTGCTCGCCCGCACCTCGGTGACGACGCCCGACGTCGACGGGCCCGGCCCGCTCGGCGGCGCGACGACCGCGACCGCGCTGAACCCGCTGACGGGCACGGTCTCCTCCTCGACCGACGCGAACGGGCGCATTACGAGCGCCAGCTACGACGCGCTCGGTCGCCGCACCGCGGTGCGGTATCCGCAGCATCCCGCTCCAGGCCCGGCGTCGGTCGTGTACGAGTACACGGTCCCCGGGAACGGGCTGAACGCGGTGCTGACGCGCACCGTCGGCGCCGACGGGATGAGCCGGCACACAGCGGTGGTGTTCTACGACGGTCTGCTGCGACCCTTCCAGACGCAGACCGAGGGCGCGGACGCCGGCGAGAAGCGCACTGCGGGCGCCGCCGACCGTGGCCGCATGGCGACGCACACGATCTTCGACTCGGTCGGACGAGTGCACTCGCAGACCGGGCAGTGGTTCGCGACGGGGGCGCCGACGGTGACCGCGATCGAGCCTCCGGACGTGGCGCCGTCGAGCACGACGTTCGAGTACGACGGTGCGGGGCGCACGACCGACGAGATCTTCTGGGTCGGCACCTCCTCGAACCCGGCCTACGAGAAGTGGCGCACCAGCACGGTGTACGACGGCTCGCGCACCCTCGTCATCCCGCCGCTGGGTGCCGTGCCCACCGAGTCGCGGGTCGATGCCCGCGGCAAGACGGTGAGCCTCACCCAGTACGAGCGCGACCCCGAGACGAGCACCGCGACGACCGCGGCGCAGGTCCGGGCACTCACCCAGCAGACGACGACGTACGAGTACGACCCCGCGGGGCAGCTCGTGAAGATGACCGACGCCGAGGAGAACGTCTGGACCTACGCGTACGACTGGGCCGGCCAGCGCACTGCCGCGACGGACCCCGACAGTGGCACCACGTCGAGCACGTACGACGAGCTCGGCCGGGTCGTGACGGCGACGAACGGCGCCGGTGAGACGCTCGCGTACACCTACGACCCGCTCGGGCGGCGCACGAGCATGCGCGACGGCTCGGTCACCGGTGCGGTGCGGGCCGAGTGGCAGTACGACCAGGCCGTCGACGAGTCGGGCCGCGCTCTCATCGGGCCGGTGTCCTCGGCGACGCGGATCACGCCCGCGGGCCTGCGGTTCACAAACGAGACGCGCGTGTACGACGCGGCGTACCGGCCGCTCGAGGTCGCGACGGTGCTGCCCGCGGTGGCGCCGTACACGAGCCTGTCGACGACCGAGTTCACGACGAGCTACACGTACACCGCCGACGGGCAGCCCGCGCAGACGCGCCTGCCGGGCGTGAGCAAGCAGGGCGTCGCGAAGCCCGTGCTCGGTTCCGAAGTCGTGACGACGAACTACGACACCGCGTCCCGGCCGTCGTGGATGGGCGGCGGCTTCGGCTGGGGGGTGTACGTCGCGGAGTCCCGCTATCGCCCGGATGGCCGGTTGCAACAGGCCGATCTGGGGAACACCTTCGGGACGGCGGTGACGTACGAGTACGAGGATGGCACGAATCGCCTCGTCGGAGTCGCGCTCGATCGTGAGCGGGTGAACAACACGGAGCTCGATCTCGAGTACCGGTACGACCCAGCGGGCAATGTCACGGCGATCCTGGATCGCCCGAAGAACACCGCCCTGACGGGTGCGGCGAAGCAGGACAATCAGTGCTTCGGCTACGACGGGCTGCGCCGCCTGGATCTCGCGTGGACGGCGGCGGATGCGAATTGCGACCGTCGGGCTGATCAGGTCGCCCCGAATCTTGTGGGTGGGGCTGCGCCGTATTGGGTGGAGTACGAGTTCGATCCGGTGGGGAACCGCACGGGCAAGTCGGTGCATGCCACGGACGGTACGTCCGGGGTGGTGACGACGTCGTACACGCACGGCGGCGGTGGTGCTGGGGTGCATGCGGTGACGGGTGCGTCGGTGTCGGTGAACGGTGGTGCCGGGGTGTCGTCGTCGTACGGGTACGACGGGGCGGGCCGGATGGTGTCGCGCACTGAGGCCGGGGTGTCGTCCCAGCTGGGCTGGGACGCGGAGTCCGAGCTGGTGTCGTTGCAGTCGGGCGGGTCTGGTGCGTCTGGGGGGTCTGGGTCGTCGTTCGTGTATTCGGCGGATGGTGACCGGGTGGTGCGTTCGGATGCGTCGGGGGTGACGGTGTACCTGCCCGGTGGGCAGGAAGTATCGATCAGTGCCTCTGGTGCGGTGTCGGCGGCCCGGTATTACGGGTTCGGTGGGGCGACGGTCGCGGTGCGGGTGGGTCGGGGCTTGGCTGGGGTGTCGTCGTTGGTGTCGGATGCGCATGGCACGCCGGTCGCGTCGGTGCCGAACACGAAGCGGCCGGATATGACGAAGGTCGATCGGATGTACACGGATCCGTTCGGTGCCGCCCGCGGGACCTCGGGGGCTGCGACGGTGCCGGGGGATCGGCAGTTCCTCGGGTTGACGCGGGATGGGTCGGGGTTGACGTTGCTCGGCGCCCGCTACTACGACGAGACGCTGGGTCGGTTCTTGAGCGTGGATCCGTTGCTGGATCTCGCGGATCCGCAGCAGTGGAACGGGTACGCGTACGCGAACAACAACCCGACGAGCATGAGCGACCCGAGCGGGTTGCGTCCGATCGGGACTACCGACTACGAGAACGACGTTGGCGGGCGGATGGGATCGGGGTACGCCGCCAACGAGATCATCGCGGCAAGAGACAAGGTTCCGCCAACTGTGACGCCGCCGGTGGGATCGGCCGTGGGAGAAGGATGCGGCTGTACGAATGCCTCGACTGGCCAGATGTCGGATGAAGAGCTCGAGAGACTGATCACCACGGTTCGCGAGATCCAGGATCTCCAGTCCTGTGGTGTGTACTTCTCTCCCCAGGTGGGTTGCGGCCGAAATGGTGCAGCCGAGGACAAGTTCCTGCTCGATACGGTTCTCCTGACTTCGGCATCCGCTCTCGAAATGGTCGCAACCTATTGCATGGCGAAGGGGTGTCCCGCAGCCGGAGCAGGGGTTGCGGCCCTGCGCTCGGCGACGATTAGGGTGCCTTCCGTTCTCAGAGTTGGTGACCTAAAGCTCGCCGCTGTGCCGAAAGGTGCAATCGGAACGCCCGTCAAGTCAGGAAAGGGGCTCGAATACATGATCGCGAAGGGGACGCCAGAACTAGCCGACGAGGTTGCTAGCATCCGAATTATGAATCCGGTCACCAGCGGCAAGTACCAGTACCCAAATGGTTACGCCGTATACATGAACAGTTCGGGTCAGACGATCAATCCTCTAACCGGAAGAACGATTGGCCGGTCAGATCCGTTCGCGCACATCCCGCTGCCATGATGAAGCTAAAGGCGTTGGCGCAGTTCGCGCCCGAGACGGGCGACAGACATGATCTGCCTGAGATGGATGCGCTGACCGAATCGGATGCACTCCAGGAAGCACAATTGCTGGCCGTGGAACTAGACGCGCTGGCTGGTTCTGTCAGCATCTTGCTGGATCTTCGCGTCTCTCTCCACTTCGGCGCGGTGGACACTGCGATGATCGTCGCGCGTGGCGTCCGTGGCTTCCACTGGAACTGCCCAGGCCGGCAACCAGGTCTCACCGCATGGTCCATCGGCAGTTCAGAGGTGAGGAATGACCCAAATGGCTTCCGCATGAGCCTCTCGATGTGGCCATCGCCGGGAGCGCAACTCGAGTTCGTCGCAGCCAGTGCGGAGTTCCTGGTGGGAAAGGTCGAAGGACTTAGCGAAGCTCCACCGGACTTCGCAGAAGGCGACACCGCGCTAGTGCGTGCGGGGGTGCCGCACTGGGACTCAATGTTTGACCTGGTGGCATGGAGCTCTATCGGGCAGCTGCCTCCTGGCCGGCCTGCCTGAACGGCAACTATGAAGTGAGACTGGCTCGAGGGACATTCCTCGACCCTGGCGTGGCCGAACTCACGAGCTCGCCTAATGCTCGCTGGGGTCGGTGCGACGGAGGAGCAGTATCTTGAGTTGATTCTGTGGAACACGAACGGCTCAACGATTCAACGAGACAAGACGGAATAGCGGGTTGCGAAGAGCTGTTCGACTTCTGGTGTTGTTGACGGTTGGCTCCGTCCTGGCAGGGTGTGCAACCGTCCAGGAGGCGCCGGGCTTTGTTCCGCCGATCGTGTGGGAGAGTTCCAAGTTCGCACCGGGCCCGACTGTTCCTGACCCTCCTGCGCGGGTTGTTCTTCTCGAGGATGGAGTGGCTGAGCTCACGAACTTCCCGAAGGGTCGCACGGACGGCGATGAGAAGACCACGTGCTTCGATCCCCAGGGCGGTGAGGTGTACTCGGGCGAAGCGCGCTGGGAGGTGCGGAGCGGGTTTCTCGTGACATTGGCGTTCGAAGAATCGGAAGTGGTGATATCAAGCGGTGCTCAGTTCGGTGAGCAGGACTGGACCGAGATCGGGTATGTGCCGTGCGACGGATCGGTCATCTGGAAGATTGGCTTGGTGTGCGGCGATTCCGGGTACGGGCAGCGTGGCCCGAGCGACTCTCCTCAGGCGGGCGTCTTCCGTGAACGATGCACCGCTGAAGAGTTGGAGTGATGGGAGAACCAGGGACACCACCTCGAATGCTGCCGTCTCCGGTGCACCGCGGCCGAGGTGGAAACGAGCGTGGTGTGGAAGGTGTCGCCCCGGCCGATGTGGTGACGTGGGCGCCGGTGACTCGTTCGAGGGTGTGACGGTGTTCGGGATGCAAGAGGGGCGGTTGGAATGCGGCGGATACAGCTTGGCTCGGCGTCTGCGGTCGCGGGGCAGCTCGGCGATGATGAGGTCGCAGTCGCTCTCACAATCGATGAACTGTCGATGCTCGTAGGAGCGATCAGGGAAACACTCGAGGCAGTCGAGCCGTGGGAGTTTCATACTCGCCTGGGATGGGCACGGGAAGACCTACTTGCTCTGCACAGTCGGGTTCGTGGTCTTCTGCTTGAAGAGCGACATGCCCGCATGGGTAGCGGTGAATGACCCGATGGAACGCAAAACATCGATCGATCTCACTGAAGACGAAGTGCTTGTGCTCTTCGAATGGCTGCACCGCATCAACGAACGCCCTCAAATCGAGTTCGAGGATCAAGCGGAGCAGCGGGCAGCGTGGAATCTGGAGGCGATGCTGGAGTCCGCGAATCCGGCCCTCTTCGCGGGCGACTATAGGGAACGCTTGCAGGCCGCACGTGATCGCATCAGGGACGCCGATGGGTGACCCTGGCCCGCGCGGTTTGCGGCCGGCGGTGCTTTCAGCATTCCTCGGTGCCTATTGGGGTGGACGCGTGGAGTCGTCGGCGGAGGTTGCCGAGCGTCTCGCTTCGTGAGCGCCCAGAAGGAACGCGGTCGCTAGGAGCGATTCCGACAGGACAATGGACGTTGGGCGGGATGTTGGAGGGGAGCCGCTTTGGTGAGTCGTCGAGCTGGGCGCCGTAGCTGGCGAGCGCGACATCCGAATGTGCAGCTGCCGTGGCAGTCGGAAGGCTGGTTTGCTGACTCTCGCGAGGCAACCGAGAATCGCGAGATAGAAGCCGTCGTCGACGCATCCCAGCGGGGGGCGCTCGACCCACGTGGGACTCGTGAGCGACGCCCAGGGCTGGCGTATACGCCCGTGATGCACAACCCCTATGGCGGACTTGTCGTTGTGCTCATCTTGGTGCTCGGCGGGATGTTCTTGCTCGACAGCTTGAGCTCAGATCCGGGATCCGCGTGGGGACTCGCGATCATGCTGTGGGCGGTCGCCATCATTGGGCTGATCATGTCTGTCTGGCGGATTCCTGGCTGGCACCGTGCCCGTGCTGCGGTGCGTCGTCACATTGCCGAGCATGGCGGTGAGATGCCGGACGATCTGAAGTGATATCGGTAGCAGGTCTTCTGCTCGGGGAGCCACTGGCATCGCTGACAAGCCCGTCCGGGTGCCGGCCGGGGGAGTACTGCGAAATCGACGAACTACTGACGGGGAGGTAGCCGGTGGACGTATCAACGCTCTCGTTGGGCCGTTTTCATGAGGCTCTTGGGATTCTGATCGAGCGCTATCAGCGCTTTCATGGCACGGATGAGGTGCGCATCGATTTCGACTACTACTGGAACGTGCCGCGCGGTGAGCGCTATGACCCGACTCAGCAGCCGTCAGGCCTGACGATCGGGCAGCTTTTGGAGGACGCGGACTTCCTGCAGAGCGCGGTGGAGGATCCCCAGGTCACCGGGTATCCGCTCGTGTGGCTGGCGCACCTCATCGAGGCGGCGGGTGTCGCTGCAGATCGAGCGACCTGAGCGGGGCGACACGTCTAGAAGACGGCAAGACCGTCGCTGGCTAGTGCGTCTCGGGGTGGGACATAGTTGATCTCGGG
Source organism: Agromyces mediolanus (assembly GCF_044917495.1). Lineage (GTDB taxonomy): Bacteria > Actinomycetota > Actinomycetes > Actinomycetales > Microbacteriaceae > Agromyces > Agromyces mediolanus_B. Next base: position 69,791 of record NZ_JAVSSI010000001.1, read on the forward strand.
TGGGATGGGGAGTGCTCTTGGCAAACGAACGGCAGACGCGTCGACGAGCGCGAGAGCAGCGCACCAAGGAGCGGCGGGCGGTCGTTCAGCTGCCGTGGGAGGACGAAGGGTGGTTCGCGGACTCTCGGAAGGGGGCTGAGGATCCGGTGATCGAGCGAGTCGTGGACGAGGTTCAGGGCTCAGGGATCGACCCGCGCGGGTATCGCGAGCGTCGATCCGCCGTGGCGTGGAGCCCGGTGATGCACAACCCGTATGCATCCTTGGTTCTCGTTGCAGGGTCCGTGTGGGCAGGGTTTCTCGTTCTCGGTTTCCACGGCACGGGCGATGCGTGGAGTTGGTTCTTTGCGGGTCTGGTGTGGTTCACGGCATTGGTTGTCGCAGTTGTGACCGTGTGGCGGATCCCGAAGTGGCACCGGGCCCGTGCTGCGGTGCGTCGTCACATAGCCGCGCATGGCGGTGAGATGCCGGACGACCTGAAGTGGTACCGCTGAGCGGCATTTCCAACGAGGGAACACGAGAGCCGAGCATTGTTCCCCAAAAGCCGAGGTGGAAGCCATGAAGGACCCGGCTCTTGAAGACCCTGCCCAACCGTCGGTGTGGGAGAACTACGCAGTAGCCCAGACAGTGGCAGCCTCAGGGAAGGGTGGCAGAGGAGCAGCTTTGGAGCAGGGTAGCAACAGCATGCAGCCGCGGCGGCGTCCGGCGCGGTCTCGATCGCTCGTGGTGATCTCCACGGTCATCGCGGTACCGTTCGGGATTCTGTATCTTGGCCGCGTGATTGCTGCCTTTGGCGAATCAGACGCTCGCGGATGGGAAACTGTTCGCGTTTCGGGCGTTGGCGTTCTAGCGCTCTTCGGCGTGTGGTGCCTGATGGTGCTCAGCATGGGAATCCCAAAACTGGTGGGGTATCTCCGCGTCCGATCTCGTCACCCCGAACAGGGCTATCTCGTGCGCAGGCCGCTGGCCTTCCCAGATTCGTTTCGCGCGGTGACAGGGAAGCGTTTGCTTGCCTCGATGGCCGATGAGTTCTTTGTCGTTGCGATAGCCGGCAGCCGTCTCGAGTTCTTTCGCCTCTGGGGACCCGCCGAACCCGTAGCGACTCTGGCGCTGTCCGATATCGAGGAAGTGAGCATTCAAGAGGTCGAGATCCATACCGGGTACGTACAAGCGGTTCAGCTCCGGATCGCCCACACTCATGGCGATGCAGGCTTCGAGATTTCATTTCTGCCCCATCGGCCGTTCCCGCTCGGTACTTCTCCGATGCGTCGAGATGAGCTTGTTGGAGTCTGCGCTGCCTTCAGGCAGCGAATTGCCGGTGCTCGGTAGACCGTTGGTTGAAATCTGCCGCCCCGGCCGACGTGGTTACGTGAGCCAATCGGCAGTGAAAGCAATCGGCGCTACCGCGGCCGCAACGTCGTCGAGCGGTGCTTCAGCAAGCTCAAGCAGTGGCGCGGGATCGCGATGCGCTCAGACAAGACCGCCCGCAACTACCACGCCGGCCTCTGCCTCGCTGCCACCCTGCACTGGATCGCTTCCTGCTTGAGAGACACATCGTGAGCTCATCTGCGAACGGATCGCTCCGCTTCATGCGAATGCCATAAGCTCGATCCCCACGGCTACGTGGTCACGAGAGTTGGCCTCTATGAAGGCGCCCGCAGATCTGCTCATCGACCAGCTCCAATCCGGCTTCCCGACTTACCTCCGATCAGACGTCGAAGTGGCAGCCCGGACGATGGTCCCCGACGTGCGCTACGGAATTCACTTCCGCGAGAACCCAAGCTTCGTAAGCGTGGGCAGCGAACAGTTACGGTTGCCGCTCCGACACGGGTTCAAGCCGCGAACCTTGCCATCAAGCCCCGAGGCAAACGCAACCATCGAAGCTGCCATTGCCGCCCGCCACTATGACGGCTTCGTCAGACAGCGATCGGTGCAGCCGCTGGTCCGCAGCCGCGAGATCTGGACCATCCCCTACATCCTCGAACTGGCATCGGACTATGTGATCGAGATCCTCACCGAACTCGAGGACCACTACAGCGAAATCGACCGCGCCAACCTCCGCCGATACGTTGCCGACAATCCCGCCCACCTCGCACTTGCCACGGCTCGGATCAACAGTTACTGGAACGAGTACTACCGCACGACCACCAAGAACCAGGCGATCAGCACGTATCCAGGTTTCCGACTCCTCACGGCCATCGCCGGCCTCTGAATGGATGCCCGCGACGCAGAATTGGCTTTGGCAACACGTCGTAGTGCGCCTCGGCGTGGGACATAGTTGATCTCGGGGTGGGATGGGGAGTGCTCTCTTGACAGAGGAACGGCTGACGCGTCGACGAGCGCGAGAGCGGCGCACCAAGGAGCGGCGGACAGCCGTTCAGCTGCCGTGGGAGGACGAAGGGTGGTTCGCGGACTCTCGGAAGGCGGCTGAGGATCCGGTGATCGAGCGAGTCGTGGACGAGGTTCAAGGCTCAGGGATCGACCCGCGCGGGTATCGCGAGCGTCGACCCTCCGTGGCGTGGAGCCCGGTGATGCACAACCCGTATGCATCCTTGATTCTCGTCGCGGCGTTCAGCTGGGTTGGGGTGTTCGTTGTCGACAGGGAGGTTGCAGGCGATGTGGGGAGTTGGGTCTGGGCGTGCTTCATGTGGCTTGGGTCCTTGCTGATTCTTGCCCTAACGGTGTGGCGGATCCCGAAGTGGCACCGGGCTCGTGCTGCGGTGCGTCGTCACATTGCCGCGCATGGCGGTGAGATGCCGGACGATCTGAAGTGGTACCGCTGAGCGGGGAGGGGGAACTCCAGTGCGATCGTTGGTTGAGGATGCGCTCGTCGCTGGACTTTTCGACTGGGTCGGTGAAGGCCAGATCATGTACGGCGTGATCAATGAGCTTCGTATCGATGATCCGGACACCCGCGACATCCTGGTTCTCGGGGCTGTCACAGTCCTTCTGGCTGAGGGGTATGCGATTCCAACGACCTATGGAGAACCTTGGTCGGTGGGTACGGGCGAGGCGATCGAGCGGATCGCAACAACTTGGCTGAGCACGAAGGACGGGGTGAGCGATATCGTGCATCTTGACCTGACCGTGAAGGGGCGTGAGAGAGGTGAGGCGATCGCGACCCGTGAAGGCTGGAAGGCGCCGCCGCGTCCGGCGCGGTGGCTCGAGTGATTGCGTGTGGTGAGCCGGGTGGCGCTCCGGCCCGGTTGGAGGGGGAATCTTGAACCTCGATAACTCCGACGATCCGATTTCCACTCGAGAAGCGTTTCTCGCGATGGCGGAGTTCATCTGGCGGTTTGAGCGCCGCGCTGGAGATGACCTCATCACCCTGCTTGCTGATGTTGGGCTCATGCCGGATGGTGGGCCGACCGATCCGGCCGCGTGGGATGACTGGGTGGAATGTGTCGCCTATGTGAAATCGGGGCGGATGCCGCGGTCGATCTGGGGAGACGACTCAGGATGATCCCGTGATAACACGAGCGTTCTGGTCCGAGTTCCGGGGCGCCCTGGGCCGGCTCGCGTCACCTCCTGCTATTCAGATGAGGTACCTGACGGCACTCGGCACTGCGGACATGCTCGATGAGCTTGCGCTCGAGTTTGATTGCTACTTCGTTCCCGTGGCTGGCGAACTGCGGCGGAGGGCTCCGCGCTGCGAGTCTCTGTGCCGGCGTCTTGACGGCATGCTGAGCTCCGACACGCTCGGGTGGTGGTTCGACGATCTCGGCAGCGATGACTGGAATGAAATCCGGTCCCTCGCGGTGGAGGCGGTCGCGGCCTTTGACGAGGCCTACGGTGGGGCTAGCATGGACCGCTTCGATGACGCGGGCTACTCGGGCATCCCTGGCCTGGAGAACCTCTACTTCGAAGACAGCTGGGTGCTGGAGATCGTTCGGCACGCCGACCGGATCGCTGAGCTCCGCGCCGCGGAGCCGAGCGGAGCGACCTGGGACAGGCCGATTCGTCACTTCCTGATCTTCGTGGACAGCGCAGGGGCGTTCGAGGTCGCGGCCGAATCGGTCGAATGGATGTTGGAAGAACCGGTGGCTCGATGAATCGCCAGATACGCCAAGTGGAAGCGCAATGATCGTCAGGTCGTTGAGCTGGTCGCCGTTCCTGGCGTACACGTTTTTGGGTTGCGTGATCGCGGGTATGAGCGTGCTCGCCGTGATCATCGTGGAAGCGATCCGGAACCCGGTCATGCTCTTCTGGGCGATCTTCGTCGGCGCCGGGTACTTCTGCGTCCTCGTGCCCGTGCTGATGCTGGTCGGATCGATCATGATCGCCTGCCGACGGCTCGCTTCGATCGATCGGATGCCGTCGATCTGGCTCGGCGTCATCGGAGGCCTCCTCGGAGGACCGGTCGTGGCCTTGGCTATCTGGTGGCCGGTCACGTTCGAGTTCCCGCCGATCTGGTTTCTGGCGCTCATCACGGTGATCGTCATGGTCGGGTACTGGCGGTATGTGTTCGCGTACGAACGAGCACACCGCCTCAGGCAGAGCTGACCCCGAAGGGCGATCCCGAATGACAAAGCAGTACCTGGCCGAATGGTTCGATGGTCGCGTGCGAACAATGCAGGTGACTGGAAGCTACTTCGCGACGAACCACATCGATGAGATCGCCGGGTTTCCCGAGCAGTCCGGCCTGAAGTCGCTAGCGGCTGAGCTGGTCGAACTGGGTTCGTTGGCTCACCGCCATGGCGGCGGGATCGTTCCGGTTCTGATCATTCCGTTGGGCGTATCCGATGCGCTCGACGCGAACCCGCCGGAGCTGACGCAGGTGTCGTTCGGGACGGAACCACCCTCGTTCTACCTCCTGGAGCCGCGTTACTTCTCGAGTTGGTCCGATCGTGAGGAGTACCGCTCGCCGTATCGAGTGCACCCTGGGGGACGAATTCTGATCGAGTACGTTTGCGGGCGATCGATGCAGATGCGGGAGCAAGGCTGGGAGTACGACCGGATGCTGTTCCTGAGGACCACCAGCGATGGGATCTCGCGCTTTGACTACCGCTCAGACAATCCTCCGACTGCTGGCGGAAGGTCGCCCATGTGAATCGGGTTCTCCGGCGGGGGAGAGCCACAGAATTCGACGAACTGCTCAGTCGGGCAGGGGGCGGTCGAAGGAGTGACGGAGAGCATCTCACGCGCGGGCTCGACGACCGCGTGCGGGAGATGCAGACGACAAAGACGAGGCAGACCGAAGTGAGACCCATGGATCCCCACGGAGAGGCCGTAGGTGGCGCGGTGTCGCCCACCCAGGCGGGCACGGCGGCGTCGAAAACCACAGAGGTACCGACTCCGCCAGACGGCTCAGCCACCGCACACTGGCTGGATTCGCTGCGGCCGGCCGTCTCAGGCGGACGTCGAGCAGCTCATCAGGTCGAGGTCGACGAGTTCTTCCTGCGCGGACGCCGACGGGCAAACGCAGCGGTGGCGGTGCCGCAGTTGGGGCTCGTGCTGCTCGGGATCTGCGTGCTCGTCTGGGAGCTCGCGGGCGGGACCAGTGCCATTCTCGGGATCCCCGCGGCCCTGATCGCGATAGCCACCGTGGGGATCTCGATGATGGCTGCGATCTGGACCGTCCCGATCTGGAACCCGGCGGAGCGCCGGCTCGCCAGACAATACGGCCTGCCCGTCTATCGCGTCGGCTCTGCGCCGTTCAGCCGCACCATGCTCGTCGTCGGCGAGACTGCGCTCGTGGTGCTCGCCGCTGACGGCGCTGTGCACGAGCGGTGGGAGCGGGCGGCAATCGACTCCGTCGGGATCCTGCGAACACGAGCGTCGGTGGTGCTGGTCGTCGCGACGGGCGGGCGCTTCTTCGAGATCTCGGTCTGCCTGCGAGCGTTCGGGCCGGTCGCTTCCGCATGGGCGTTCCATACCCGCTCGGCCCGGCGCGGGCTCGGGCGAGCGATCGAGGACGACCTCGCGCTCGCCGGGTATCCGACGACGGTCGGCGCGCACATCGCCGCGAGCCCGGACGTCCGCCCCCAATAGACTCGGGGGATGCCGGACGTACCCGCCCACCCCGCCCTCGATCTCACTGCGGACTCCGTGACGATCACGCGGGCGATCTGCGACGTCCCGAGCGTCTCGGGCGAGGAAGGGCCGCTCGCCGACCTCGTGGTGCGGGCGCTCGCCGGGGCATCCCACCTGGAGATCATCCGCGACGGCGACGCGGTCGTCGCCCGCACGAACCTCGGCTGCGCCCGCCGGGTCGTCATCGCCGGTCACCTCGACACCGTCCCGATCAACGGCAACGTGCCGAGCCGGTTCGAGACCGACCCCGACGGCACCGAGTTCCTCTGGGGGCGCGGCACCGTCGACATGAAGGCCGGCGTCGCAGTGCAGCTGAAGCTCGCCGCCGAGCTCGCCGAGCCCGTCGTCGACGTCACCTGGGTCTGGTACGACCACGAAGAGGTCTCCGCGGCGCTGAACGGCCTCGGCCGCATCGCGCGCTCGCGCCCGGACCTCCTCGCCGGGGACTTCGCGATCCTCGGCGAACCGTCAAACGGGCAGGTCGAGGGCGGCTGCAACGGCACTCTCCGCGCCGAGGTGCGCACGCACGGCGTCCGTGCCCACTCCGCCCGGAGCTGGGTCGGCGACAACGCCATCCACAAGCTCGCTCCCGCGCTCACGAAGCTTGCCGCCTACCGGGCGGAGACGGTCGAGGTCGACGGTCTCGCCTACCGCGAGGGGTTGAATGCGGTCGTCGTGAACGGCGGCGTGGCCGGCAACGTGATCCCCGACGAGGCGGTGCTCGCGGTGAACTACCGCTTCGCCCCCTCGAAGTCCGCCGCCGAGGCCGCGGCGTTCGTCACCGCCTTCTTCGAGGGCTACGAGGTCGCCATCGTGGATGCCGCGGACGGCGCGAGGCCCGGCCTGGACGACCCGCTCGCGCAGGAGTTCGTGCGCGCGGTCGGCGCGGAGGCGCGGCCGAAGTACGGCTGGACGGATGTCGCCAGGTTCAGCGCGATGGGGGTGCCCGCCGTGAACTTCGGCCCCGGCGACCCGCTGAAGGCGCACGCCGACGACGAGCGCGTCGCCGTGCACCAGATCACCGACTGCGAGCGCGCACTGCGCGCCTGGCTCAGCGGCACCGTCTGAGGCATCCGATGCCGGTGTCCGCCACTCCGTCGCCAGAGACGGTCAGAGTGTCGCGGTGGTCGCCGCGCGTGCGCTGGCGGCTCCTGCCGTGGTGGGGGCGCGTCGCCCTCATCTGGGTCGCCGCGCGCGCCGTCACGACCGTGTTCGTGCTGATCTTCGCCGACGGCCAGCTCGCGAACGCGTGGACCGGTGCGAAGCCCGACCTCTTCGCCTTCTCGAACCTCTGGGATGCCCGCTGGTACCAGATCATCGCGACGAGCGGCTACCCGAGCGAGCTGCCGCTCGACGACGGCGGGCACGTCGCCGAGAACGCCTGGGCGTTCCTGCCGGTGTTCCCGGCGCTGGTGCGGGGCGTGACCTTCCTCGGCGTCGGCTGGAACGTCGCCTCGGTGCTCGTCGCGTTCGCCGCGGGCCTCGGCGCCGCTCTCGTGCTGCACCGGCTGCTGTCCCGCTTCCTCGAGCCCGACCGCGCGATGTTCGCGATCGTGCTGTTCGCGGTCGCGCCCGTCTCGCCGATCATGCAGTTCGGCTACGCGGAGTCGCTCGGCGCCCTGCTGCTCGCCGTCGCCCTGCTCCTCCTCGTCGAGCGGCGATACGGATGGCTCGTGCCGGTGCTCGCGGTGTGGGCGTTCACCCGGCCGGGGGCGCTCGCCTTCGCGCTCACCCTCGGGTTGCACTTCATCGTGCGCTGGTGGCGGCGGCGCGACGACCCGTTCCCGCTGCGCGAGCAGCTCGTCGTCATCGGCGTCGGGCTCTTCGCCGCCGCGGTCGGCTTCGCCTGGCCGGGCGTCGTGTGGGCGGTGACGGGCGACCCGGCCGGCTACACGGAGACGGAGCTGGCCTGGCGCGCCGGCTACGTCGGGCATCAGGAGCTCGTGCCGTTCACCGCCTGGTTCCAGGGCGGGGCCTGGTGGGCGCACTTCGTCGGGCTCCCGGCGTGGATCGGCATCGTCGGCGTCGTCGCGCTGATCGGCGCCGTCGCCGTCGTGCTGCTGCTGCCCGCCGTGCGACGGCTCGGCACCGACATCCGCCTCTGGCTCGTCTCCTACGCGCTCTACCTGCTCGCCGTGTTCTTCCCCCAGTCGAGCACGTTCCGCATCGTGATGCCGATGTTCCCGCTCGTCGGTGCGCTCGCGGTGCCGCGCGCCCGGTGGTACCGCTGGAGCCTCGTCGTCGTGTTCCTCGCGCTGCAGTGGGTGTGGCTGCATTTCTGCTGGGCGGTGTCGGTCTACGACTGGAGTCCGCCCTGACGCGCGAGTGAATTCTTCACACAACTCGCCCGGGATTTCCGAAGGACTCCTGACATGGCAGATAATAGAAGCTCAGCCACGAAAGGGGTAACTCAATGGCGGCTATGAAGCCACGCACCGGAGACGGGCCGATGGAGGCTGTAAAAGAGGGGCGACTCATCATCGTGCGTGTGCCGCTCGAGGGCGGGGGACGTCTCGTGGTGTCGGTCAACGACGCCGAGGCGAAAGAGCTGTACGACGTGCTCGGGGGCGTAGTCAACGTCTGAGACGCGTCGAGCCGGGTGCCGATGACGCACCCGCGGCTCAGCGCCACGAGAGAGGCCCGAGCGCAGCAGCGCTCGGGCCTCTCGGCGTCTCGGGCTCAGGAGCGCTCTGGCTCAGGAGCCCTCGGGCTCAGGAGTTCTCTGGCTCAGGAGCCGAGGCGCACGATCTGGAGCAGGCCGTCGCCGACCGGCGAGATCGCCGTCGCGACGGCGGGGGATGCCTCGAGCTCGGAGATGAGCGAACGGAACGCGGTCGCCGTGTCGTCGCGCTTCGCCGGATCGGCCACGCGACCGCGCCAGAGGGCGTGCGCGACGACGACGCTGCCGCCGGGACGGGCGAGTCGGAGGCCGTGCTCGACGTACTCGATCACCGAGGCGGAGTCGGCGTCGACGAAGACGAGGTCGTAGGAGCTCTCGTTCATGCGGGGGAGCACCTCGCTGGCGCGGCCCGTGATGAGCCGGATGCGCGCCGCCTGCACGCCGGCGTCGGCGAAGTGCTGCCGGGCGTGCTGCTGGTACTCGGTCTCGGTGTCGATGGAGGTGAGCATCGCGGCGCGTGCGTGCCGGAGCATCCAGAGCCCGGACACCCCCACACCGGTGCCGAGCTCGATGATCGCCTCTGCACGGCTGGCGGCGGCGAGCAGGGCGAGCTGCGCCCCGACCGCGGGCGAAACCGGGTCGATGCCGAGCTCGAGGGACTGCTGCCGGGCGCGGACGATCGCGTCGCTCTCCACGACGGCGTCGTCGACGTACTTCCAGTTCAGGTCGTGTTCGGACACTTCCGGTCTCCCGCTCTCTCAACCCCCAAGGATAGGGGTGGCCGCCGGGTGTGCTCGTGCGCCTCGCCGCCGACTATCCTGTATGAGTGTTCGGTCTGACGTTCGAGAAACTCCTCATCATCGGGGTGATCGCCGTCTTCCTGCTCGGCCCGGAGCGCCTGCCGCACTACGCGGCCCAGCTGGGGCGGCTCGTCCGCTCGCTGCGCGACCTCGCGAGCGGTGCGAAAGACCGGATGCGCGAGGAGATGGGCCCCGACTTCGACGACGTCGATTGGAAGAAGCTCGACCCGCGCCAGTACGACCCGCGCCGCATCATCCGCGAAGCGCTGTCCGACGTCGATCCCTTCGCGGAGGAGGCGCCGAAGCCGGTCGTCGCCCGCGCCTCGGTGAACGAGAACTCCGCCTACCTGCAGCGCAAGCGCAAGCGCGAGGCCTTCGGCGCCGACGAACCGGCGCCGTTCGACTCCGAAGCGACCTGAGCCGGGGCGCAGGGTTGCCTGCCTGCGCCGCCTGCCCGCACTGAGCTGAGCTGAGTGGCGCTGCTCGGTGCCGCCTGCGCCGTGCTGCGGCCCCGCCGGCTCAGCGGCGGCGCAGCGCTGCCAGCCCGCGCGCGAGCAGGAGCAGCAGCGGCGCCTGCTCCCGGTACTCGTGCGCCCAGCGCGGCAGCTGCAGGAGCCCCGTCGTCGCCGACACCGTCACCGGCTCGACGAAGCGCAGCAGGCCCTCGGGGCCGTTGCGCCGTCCGACGCCGGACTGCTTCTGCCCGCCCATCGGGGCGTCGACCGAGGCGAAGGTGCCGCGGTAGCCCTCGTTGATGTTCACGCTGCCCGCCTCGAGCCGGTCGGCGATGCGCTGGCCGCGGGCGACCGAGCCCGTGAAGATCGCCGCGTTCAGGCCGTACTCGCTCGCGTTCGCCGCCTGCACCGCGTCCTCCTCGCTGTCGACGAGGTAGAGCGAGGCGATGGCGCCGAACGTCTCCTCGGCGTACACCCGCATGTCCGGGGTGACGCCCGTGATGACGGTCGGCTCGAAGAACCACGGGCCGATGTCGGGTCGAGGCTTCCCGCCGACGAGCACGGTCGCGCCCTTGGCGACGGCGTCGTCGAGGTGGGCGGTGACACGCTCGAGCTGCGCCGCGGAGGCCAGCGAGCCGAAGTCGGCCTCGAACCCGAGCGCCGAGCCGAGCTTCGCCGCGCCGAGCTCGGCGACGAGCGCCTTCTGGAACGGGCCGGCCACGGCGCGGTGCACGTAGATCCGCTCGATCGAGACGCAGAGCTGCCCCATCGCCGAGAAGCAGGCGTGGGCGGCGTTCGCGGCCGCCCGCTCGGGGTCGACGTCGTCGAGCACGATGAGCGGGTTCTTGCCGCCGAGCTCGAGCGAAGCGCCAACCAGGCGGCGGCCCGCCTTCTCCGCGATCTTGCGGCCGGTGGCGGTCGAGCCGGTGAAGCACACGTAGTCGACCTCGTCGGTGAGCGCCTCGCCGACCTCGCCCGCCGGTCCGGCGACGACGGCCCAGAGCGCCTCGGGCACGCCCGCCTCGACGAAGGCGCGGCGGAGGGCGAGGATCGACAGCGCGCCCTGGTCGTCGGCCTTCTGCACGACGGCGCAGCCGGCAGCGAGCGCCGGCACGACGTCCATCGCGGCGAGGCTGAGCGCGTAGTTCCACGGCGTGATGACGCCGACGACGCCCTTCGAGCGGTAGCGCACGCGGGTGGTCGCGACGGTCGGGATGCCGCTGCGCCGGCGCCGCCCGCGGAGCACCCGCTTGGCGGAGAGCGCGTTGTACCGGGTGACCGAGGCCGCCTCGAAGATCTCCTCGAAGCCCTGCCCGCGGGTCTTGCCGCTCTCGAGCTGGATGAGGTCGAGGAGCAGTTCGCGGCGCTCGAGCAGGAGGTCGTGCGCCCGGAGCAGCACCGCTCGACGGTGGGCGAAGCCGGCGCGGGCCCAGGCGAGCTGCGCGAGCCGGGCCCGCGACACGGCGTCGCGCACGTCGTCGGCACTCGACTGCGGCAGCTCGTGGAGCGTCTCACCGGTCGAGGGGGTGGGCACGGGGCGGGTAACGGAGCCCGAGGCGACCACATCGTCGTCGAGGCTCGCGTACAGGGCGTCGAAGGCCGTCTGCGCTGGCATGCGCACAGTCTAGGTCAACTGTCCCACTTCGGACCGGGATGCCCTATGCTGCCTCCATGCCCGCACCGGAGCGAACGCTGTCGCGCGGTGTCGTCACCCGCTACGCGATCGGCTCGATCGGCACCGGCGGCTTCGCGACGCTGCCCGGACTCGTCCTCGTCTACTACCTGACCGACACCCTCGGCGTCGCCGCGCTCGCCGCCGGCGCCGTGGTCACCGCCGCGAAGGTGTGGGACGTCCTCATCGATCCGTGGATCGGCGGCCGCAGCGACCGCGCCCTCGTGACGAGCGGCACGCGCCGGCGCGGCATGCTGATCGGCGCGATCGGCCTGCCCATCGGCTTCGCGCTCACCTTCGCCGTCGTCCCCGGCCTCGGACCGGTCGCCTCGGGGGTCTGGGTGTTCCTCGCCTTCCTCGCGACGGCGACGTTCTTCAGCATCTTCCAGGTGCCCTACATCGCGCTGCCGGCCGAGCTCACCTCCGGTTACGACGAGCGCACCAGGCTGCTGACCTGGCGCGTCGTGGTGCTGACGATCGCGATCCTCCTGTTCGGGGCCGGCGGTCCCGAGCTCCGCGGCGCGTTCGGCGACGAGCACCTCGGCTACCTCGTGATGGCGGTCGTCGCCGGACTCGTGATCGGTGCGGGCATGCTCGTGGCGACGACGATCGCGCCGCGCCGCCGAGGCATCCCGGGCATCGCCGACGCCCCCGCCGCGGCGCCCGCCGCCCCGTCGCCCGGCGCGCTCGCCGGCTATCGCGAGGGCGTCGCCGCGCTCCGTCGGAGCGCCCCGTTCCGCGCGCTCCTCGGCGCCTTCGTGCTGCAGGGCCTCGCGACCGGCCTGATGCTCGCCGGGGCGCAGTTCGTCGCCACCTGGGTGCTGCGCGACGAGCAGGCCGTGACCCTGCTGTTCGTCTCGCTCATCGCCCCCGCCGTGCTCGTCACCCCGCTCTGGCAGCTCGTCGCGAGACGCGTCGGCAAGGAGCGCGGCTTCGTCGCCGCGAGCGCGCTGTTCACGATCGCCGCGCTCAGCATGATCGCCCTCGTCTGGGCGCCCGGGCCCTGGGTGTACCTGCCCGTCGCCGTCGCGGGCGCCGCCTACGCGGGGATGCAGTCGCTGCCCATGGCGATGCTCCCCGACGTCATCTCCCACGACGCGAGTCGGAGCGGCCTCGACCGCGCCGGCAGTTTCGGCGGCGTGTGGACGGCGGGGGAGACTGCCGGAATGGCGCTCGGCGCCACGGTGCTCACCATCGTGCTCGCGCTCACCGGCTATCTCGAGTCGACCGCGGGCGTCACCGTCGAGCAGCCCGACTCGGCCGTCGCGGGGATCGCGATCGCCTTCAGCATCGTGCCCGCGGTGCTGGTCGCCCTGAGCCTCCTCGCGCTGCGCGGCTACCGCCTCCGCCGCGAGGACATCGACGCCGGCGCCGCCCACGCCGGCGAGGAGAGGACCACCGCATGAGCTTCCAGCACGGCCCGGATGAGGTGCTCGCGCGCCTCGCCGCGCTCCGCGAGGGCGACGCCCCGACCCACGGCGGCCGGGTGCTGTCGTACGTCTACGACTCCGGGCGCGAGGAGCTCGACGAGCTCGCCGCCGCGGCCGCCCGCCTCGTGCAGCCCGTGAACGGCCTCGACCCGACCACCTTCACCTCGGTCGCCGTCATGGAGCGCGAGCTCGTCGGCTTCGCCCGCCGCGCGTTCCACGGCGACACCGACGTCGTCGGCTCGGCCACGTCCGGCGGCACCGAGAGCTGCCTGCTCGCCGTGAAGACCGCGCGCGACGTCTGGCGCGCCGCCGGCGGCACCGGCCGTCCGCGGCTGGTCGCCCCGTCGACGGTGCACGCCGCGTTCCACAAGGCCGCCGAGCTCTTCGACCTCGAGCTCGACCTCGTGCCCGTCAGCGCGTACGACGGGCGGCCCGATCCGGCCGCGTTCGGCGAGCGGCTCGCGCCCGACGTCGCCCTCGCCGTCGTGAGCGCCCCCTCGTACCCCTTCGCCTCCCTCGACCCCGTCGCCGAGATCGCCGCGCTCGCCGACGCCGCGGGCGTCGCGCTGCACGTCGACGCCTGCATCGGCGGCTTCGCCCTCGCGTTCTGGCCCGAGCCGCTGCCCGCCTGGGACTTCCGCGTGCCCGGCGTCACGAGCCTCTCCGCCGATCTGCACAAGTACGGCTACGCGCCGAAGGGGGCGTCGGTGCTGCTCACCCGCGGGCGCGACCGGCAGCGGCACCAGTACTTCGCGACGACCGGATGGCCCGGCTACCCGGTCGTGAACCCCACCCTCGCCGGGTCGAAGCCGGCCGGACCCCTCGCGGCGGCCTGGGCGATCACGCAGACGCTCGGCGTCGACGGCTTCGCCGAGCTCACCGCGGAGGCCGCCCGCGCGACGGCCGCGGTCATCGACGCCGTCGCGGGCATCGAGGGCCTCCGCATCGTCGGCGAGCCCACCGGTCCGCTGCTCGCCGTCGAGTCCGACGTCGATGTCGAGCCCGAACTGCGGGTCGATCCGCACCGCTGGGCCGACGCCGCCCTCGCCGCCGGCTGGCAGCTGCAGCTGCAGCCCGGCTTCGCGCAGCCCGGGGGAGCGGCCCTGCCCCGCACCGCGCACCTGACGATCACCCCGGTCACCGAGCGGGTGCTCGGAGAGCTGCTGCCCGCGCTCGCGGGGGCGGCGGATGCGGTGCGCGGCCTGCCGCCGATCGACGGGGCCGCGGTGCTCGGCGAGCTGCTCGCGGCCCGGCCCGAGCTCGGCGCCGCGCTGCTCCCGGGCGGCGACGGCTCAGGTGACGCCGCCGGCGGCGCGTTCCGGCTCGGTTCCGACGAGGCCGCCGGACTGCTCGGCTCGCTCGGACTGCTCGGCGGCGAGGAGCCGCTCGCGACCCGGCTCGCCCCGGTGCTCGCGCTCGTCGAGGTGCTGCCGCGCGAGCTCACCGAGCGCCTGCTCGTGGAGCTGCTCGCCCGCGCGGTCGAGCCCGTCGAGGCATCCTGACCCCTGCCTCTCCACGTGCCCGACTCTCGTGAGCGTCGGGCACGTCGTGGATGCGGGGCGGCTCAGCGCACCGAGACGTCGAGCCGGCGTCCGGCGAGATCCCGCGGGCGGGCGGCGATCGCCCCCGCGAGCTGCTCGATCGCCCGGGCGGCCGGGTCGTCGGGCACGGCGTGCACGACCGGGTCCCCGGCATCCCCGCCTTCGCGCAGCGCGACCGAGAGCGGCACGCTCGCGAGCAGCGGCACCGGGGCATCCTGCCCCTCTGAGAGCCGCCGCGCGACCTCCGCGCCCCCGCCCGAGCCGAACAGCTCGAGCACGGTGCCGTCCGGGCCCGCGAGCCCGGCCATGTTCTCCACGACGCCGATGATGCGCTGACCCGTCTGCCGGGCGACCACGCCCGAGCGTTCGGCGACGTCGGCGGCGGCCGGCTGCGGCGTCGTCACCACGACGACCTCCGCGTTCGGCAGCAGCTGGCCGAGCGAGATCGCGATGTCGCCCGTGCCCGGCGGGAGGTCGACGAGCAGCACGTCGAGATCGCCGAAGTACACGTCGGTGAGGAACTGCGACAGCGTGCGGTGCAGCATCGGACCGCGCCACGCCACCGCGACCGAGGAGGCTCGCTGGCCGGGCTCCGTGGGCTCGATGAACATCCCGATCGAGATCGTCTTCACCCCGTGCGCGACCGGCGGCAGGATCATCTCGTCCACCCGCGTCGGCTTCGTGGCGCTGCCCTCGGCATCGACGAGGCCGAGCAGCGCGGGGATGGAGAAGCCGTGCACATCGGCGTCGACGAGTCCCACCGCGAGGCCGCGCGCCGCGAGCGCGACCGCGAGGTTCGCGGTGATCGTCGACTTGCCGACGCCGCCCTTGCCGCTCGTGATCGCGATGACGCGGGTCAGGGTGCCCGGGCCGAAGGGGTTCCCGCGGGGCCGGCCGGCGCGGAGGCGCTCGGTGAGGGCGCTGCGCTGCTCGGGGGTCATCACCGTGAGCTCGACGTCGGCCTTGCCGGCGCCGGCGACCGACTCCGCGGCGGCGCGGACGTCGCGCTCGATGCGGTCGGATGCCGGGCAGCCGACGATCGTGAGACGAACGACGACGCGCACCCGCCCAGCCTCGTCGGCGGTCACCGACTCGATCATGTCGAGCTCGGGCAGCGGCCGGCGGATCTCCGGGTCGGTCACGCCGCCGAGGGCGGCCGCGACCCGGCGCTCGAGTTCGGCGGACGCGGACGCGGGCGCCGACCCCGGTGCCTCCGCGTCAGGATGCGGCATGCTCCGCCTCCTCCTCGTCGCGGCGGTCGAGCTCGTCGAGGATCTGCCGCAGCTCCTGACGGATGAACTCCTTCGAGGCGAGCTCCTTCACCGCGAGCCGCAGGGCCACGACCTCGCGGGCGAGGTACTCGGTGTCGGCGAGGTTCCGCTCGGCGCGCTGGCGGTCCTGCTGGATCTGCACGCGGTCGCGGTCGTCCTGGCGGTTCTGGGCGAGGAGGATGAGCGGGGCCGCGTAGCTCGCCTGCAGCGACAGGATGAGCGTCAGCACCGTGAAGCCGAACGCCTGCGAGTCGAAGCGCCACGACTCGGGGGCGTAGCTGTTCCACATCAGCCAGGCGACGCAGAACACCGTGAGGCCGAGGAGGAACCAGGGCGTGCCCATCGCGCGCGCCACCCACTCGGTGAAGCGGCCGAAGCGGTCGCGGTCGCCCGACAGTCGGAAGGGCGACGATCGCAGCATGCCCTTCGGGGTCTCGAATCGCCGGTCGTCGTCAGCGCGTGCCATCGCCTGCCCTCCTTCCGTGCGGGATGGGGATGCTCCCCGTGGTCAGCTGCGCACGGGCGGTCGCCCGGCGAGTGAGTTCGTCGCCGTCGTCGGGATGACTTCGCCAGTCGTCCGGAAGCAGGTAGTCGAGCACGTCATCGATGGTCACCACCCCGACGAGTCGGTGCTTCTCGTCGACGACCGGGACCGACACGAGGTCGTAGCTCGCGAGGATGCGGCTGACCTCGGCGGCCGAGGTGTCGGCCCGCACGGGCTCGAGGCCCTGGTCGATGAGCGATCCGAGGCGCTCGTGCGGCGGGTAGCGGAGCATCCGCTGGAAGTGCACCACCCCGAGGAAGCGCCCGGTCGGCGCCTCGTACGGCGGGAGGGTGACGCAGACGGCGGCGCCGAGCGCGGGCGGCAAGTCGTGCCGGCGGATGAGCGCGAGCCCCTCGGCGACCGTCGCGTCGGCGGAGACGATGATCGGCTCCGTCGTCATGAGTCCGCCCGCGGTGTCGGGCCCGTAGGAGAGGAGGAGGCGCACGTCCTCGGCCTCCTCGGGCTCCATCAGCTCGAGCAGGTGCTCGCCGCGCTCCTCCGGGAGCTGGGCGATGAGGTCGGCGGCGTCGTCGGGCTGCATGCGGTCGAGGACGTCGGCAGCGCGGTCGTCGCCGAGACCGGCGAGGATCGTGACCTGCTCGGACTCCGGCATCTCCTCGAGCACGTCGGCGAGACGCTCGTCGGGGAGCTCCTCGGCGACCTCCTGGCGGCGCTGCGGGGGCAGATCGAGCAGGGTGTTCGCGAGGTCGGCCGGCTTCAGCTCGGAGTAGGTCGCGATGAGCTGCTCGGCGGACTGCGCCTCGCCGGGCGCGTTCGCCTCGCTCACCTCGCGCCAGGTGACGTAGGCGGACTGCCCCTTCGCGAAGGGGGAGGCGCTCGCCTTCGGGCGGCGCACGAAGAGCTGGTCGACCTCCCACTCGCCGGGCTCGCGCTCCTCGATCGCGACGTCCTCGATGGTCGCCTGGCCGCTGCCGTCGTTGAACGAGACCTTGCGGCCGAGCATCTCGGCGATGACGCGAACCTCGCCGCCGCGCTGCTCGAAGCGGCGCAGATTGATGAGGCCGGTCGTGATGACCTGGCCGCCGCCGATGGACGTCACCCGCCCGATCGAGAGGAACACCCGGCGTTTGCCCGGGACCTCGACGATGAGCCCGACCACCCGGGGCGGGTCCGATTTGCGGTACACGACGAGGACATCGCGCACGCGGCCGACCCGGTCGCCTGCGGGGTCGAACACGGCGCACCCGGCAAGTCGGGCGACGAAGACTCTCGTGGCGCTCACGGATACCAACCTAGTCCCCGGGCCTGAGCGCGGCGGCGAGGCGTGTTCGCTCCGGGCGCGTGCGTTCCGGGTACGGTTCTCCGACTCATCCGGGGTCTGCGTGGGACAATGGCGCCATGAGCAGCCCTTCGCCGTTCGGCGGCCGCATCGCCCAAGCGTTCCCGACCCTGCCCAAGGGCGAGACCGTTGCGAGCTACGAGACCTACGCGGAGGCGCAGGCGGCGGTCGACCGGCTCGCGAAGGCCGAGTTCCCGGTGAAGGAGCTGGCGATCGTCGGCACCGATCTCACGAGCGTCGAGCGCATCACCGGCAAGCTCACCTGGGGCCGCGTCGCCGGTGGCGGGGCGCTGTCGGGTGCGTGGTTCGGCCTCTTCCTGGGCCTCCTCTTCTTCATCTTCGCGCCGAGCGGTCCGACCCTCGGCATCCTGGGCGCCGCCGTGCTGATCGGCGCCGGGTTCGGCATGGTCTTCGGGCTCGTCTCGTACTCGATCAACCGCCGCCGCCGCGACTTCACCTCGGTCATGCAGGTGCTCGCCACGCGCTACGCGATCATCGCCGAGCCGCAGCACGTCGACCGCGCCCGCAACGTGCTCGGCGTCGACGCCCCGGCGGCGGTGCCGCCGGCGACCGGCTGGTCGTCGGGCTGGTCGTCGCGCGACGCCTCGGCGGAGCGTCCGGCCGAGAGCGCAGCCCCGACGACGGATGCCGGAGCGGCGGCGCCGGGCGCAGGTGGCGCGGGCGAGACCGCACCTGCCGCACCCGAGGAGGGGCGTCCGCTGACCTACGGCGAGGCGCTGGATGCCGAACGCCGGGCCCGCGCCCGCGAGGCCGCCGCCCGTGCGGCCGAGGAGCGGGCCGCGCGCGAGGCGGCCGCCGCGGCGGCATCCGCTGAGGCATCCGAGCCGGCCGAATCCGCGCCGGAATCGACGACCCAGCCGCCGAGCGGCGACGCCGAGCGCCCGCGCGACTGACCGCGGGGCCCGGCCGCGCGAGCGTCCCGGCGTCGACCATCGCCCTCGGCGCCGTCACCGAGGCGGGCGAGTCGCACGACGAAACGGGCGGCGCGCCGGATCAGGACGACGCGCCGCCCCGATCATCGTGCGACTCGCAGCCGGTATGGAGCCCGCGCGGGATCAGCCGCGGGCGCCCTGCACCCAGGCCTCGACCTCCGCGACCGTGCGCGGGATCGCCGAGGAGAGGTTGCGTGCGCCGTCCGCCGTCACGACGATGTCGTCCTCGATGCGGACGCCGATGCCGCGGAACTCCGTCGGCACCGTCAGATCGTCGGGCTGGAAGTACAGGCCGGGCTCGATCGTGAACACCATGCCCTCCTTCAGCTCGCCGTCGAGGTAGAGCTCGCGCCGCGCCTGCGCGCAGTCGTGCACGTCGAGGCCGAGGTGGTGGCTCGTGCCGTGCACCATGTAGCGGCGGTGGAACTGGTTCTCGGGCTGGAGGGACTCCTCGGCCGACACCGGCAGGAAGCCCCACTCCGCGGTCTTCCGGGCGATGACCGCCATCGCCGCGGCGTGCACCTCGCGGAAGACGACACCCGGGCGGACGATCGCGAACGCGGCGTCGGCCGCCTCCAGCACCGCCTCGTAGACCTGGCGCTGCACGGCGCTGAACTCGCCGTTCACCGGGAAGGTGCGGGTGATGTCGGCGGTGTAGTAGCTGTCCATCTCGACGCCCGCGTCGAGGAGCACGAGGTCGCCCGGCACGACGGGGCCGTCGTTGCGGGTCCAGTGCAGGATGGTCGCGTGCGGGCCGGCCGCGGCGATCGAGCCGTAGCCGATGTCGTTGCCCTCGAGCCGGGCGCGGGTCGCGAAGACGCCCTCGATGACCCGCTCGCCGCGCACCTCGCTCGTGATGCGCGGGAGCTCCTGCAGCACCTCGGTGAAGCCGCGCTGCGTCGCGTCGACCGCCGCGGCGAGCTCGGCGAGCTCGAACTCGTCCTTCACGAGGCGCAGCTCGCTGAGCGCCCGGGCGAAGTCGGCGTCGGGCTCGTGCTCGCCGCCGACCTCGAGCGAGAACGGGGCGTCCTGCGCGTTCTCGCTGAGCGCGCGCTCGGCGGCGAAGCGGATCCGCGCGTGGTCGATGCGCTCGGTGACGGCGGAGTCGGCCTCGCGGACGATGAGCGTCGCCGTGTCGGTCGCGTCGACGACGGCGTCGAAGCCCGCGAGGTCGGCGGCGTCGAGCGCGAGCTCGGCGGCCACGTGCGCGACCGACGGGCGGGCGCCGATCCAGAACTCGCCGATGGCGGGGTTCGCGTAGAACTCCTCCGAGTCGCGGCCGGCGCGCTCGCGGAAGTAGACGGTGGCGTCGTGGCCCCCGTCGCCGTTCGGCTCGAGCACGAGCACGGCGCCGGGCTCGCTGTCGGAGCCCCAGCCCGTGAGGTGCGCGAAGGCGGAGTGCGCCCGGAACGGGTAGTCGGTGTCGTTCGCGCGCTGCTTCATGTCGCCCGCGGGCACCACGAGGCGCTGCCCCGGGAACTGCGCGGAGATCGCGGCGCGGCGGACCGCGGCGTAGGACGCCTGCGGGCGTGCGGCGGGGAGCGCCTCGTCGCGCTCGGCCCAGCCGTTGCCGATGAAGGTCTTGAAGCCCTCGGAGCCGGGGGTGGTGGAACGGTTCGCGTTGCGCCCGCTCTGCTCGTCGGTGTGGTCGCCCGCGCCCTCGGGCGCGGTCGTCGTCGAAGTGTCGCTCGTGGCCATGGCTCCATTCTCGCACCACGGACATGGGTGGCGGCCGGACGGATTCCGACGGCGGATGCCGCCCCGGAACGCGCGCGCGGCTAGCCCGCGGTGCGGACGAGCGAGGCGACGACCGGGCGGTGATCGCTGCCGGAATCGTCGAGCGATTCGACGACGCGGAACGACTCGACCCGCCAGTCGGGCGTCGCGAGCACGTGATCGATGGGGCTGCCGAGGAGGGCGGGCACGTCGGTCGGCCAGGTGCCGAGGCCCGCCGCCCCGGCCGCGGCGGCGGCATCCGCGCAGCGGCCCAGGTCTCCGCCGTCGCTGCCGAGCCCGGCGAAGTGATCGAGGGTCGCGTTGAAGTCGCCCGCCATGATGACGTTCTCGCCGGCGCACTGCTCGGCGATCCAGCCGAGGTCGCTGCGCCAGTTGCGGAGCTCCCAGCGCACCGGGGCGACCGCGTGCACCGCGACGATCGTCGGCCCGTCGCCGTCGACGGGCACGGCGACGAGGGAGGGCACCGTGTTGGTGTTGTCGGGCGGCCCCGGCCAGTCGGGCGTCGTGACGGTGTACTCGCCGAGCGCGCTCGACACCAGCAGGGTCGTCGACCTGGCCTTCGCGATGTCGTCGAACGCCTGCCAGTGCACCCACATGGGGCTGCCCCCGTCGCGCATCGCGAGCGCGACCTCCTCGCCGAACGGCTCCGTCGTCTCGGGGAGCACCACGATGTCGGCGCCGCGGTCGAGCGCGAGCTGCGCCACGACGGAGGCGTCGGGCTCCTCGCCGAGCGTGTTCCACGCGAGCACGGTGACGGCGTCGGGGGAGGAGGCGTCGGAGCCGCCGATGCCGCGGACGCCGAGCACCGCCGCGTTCGCGCCGGCGAACAGCAGGCTCACGGTCAGCATGGCGACGGCGAAGCGACGGGCCCGGCGGCCGATCGCGATCAGCGCGAAGACGACCGCCACGAGCACGCCCACGAGCGCGCCGGCGCCGCGCAGCGCGACCACGTGCGCGGCGATCCACTGGTCTTGCAGTCCGACGCCCTGCGGCCACACCAGCACGGCGCCGATGACGGCGGAGGCGAGCACCAGGAGCCAGCCGAGGAGACGGAGCAGCATCCCATCAACGATAGGGGGCGGGCCGCGCCGGAGCCGGGGCATCCGCCGCATGATCACTGGGAGTCGGCTGAGGTGCGCCGCTGTGGAGGAGGGATGCCGCGCCCGCCGCCGCGCGCGGCGTGGCCCGCTCTCGCGCGGATAGCATGGAGGGATGGCCGAACCCCCCGCCGCCGCCCTCGAGGCCGATCTGCACGTGCACTCGACGGTGTCCGACGGCACCGGGGCACCCGCGCAGCTCCTCGTGGAGGCCGCCGACGCCGGGCTGCAGGCCATCGCGCTCACCGACCACGACTCGACGGCGGGCTGGGCGGCCGCCGCGGCCGCGGTGCCCTCGACGGGCGTCGCACTGATCCCGGGCCTCGAGCTGTCGACGCGCGAGGGCTACCACAGCGTGCACATGCTCGGGTACCTCGTCGACCCCGACGATGCGGCGCTCGTCGCCGAGACCCGGCGCATCCGGGAGTCGCGCCTCACCCGCGCGGAGCAGATCGTGCGGCGGATCTCCCGCGACTACCCCCTCACCTGGGACGACGTGCTCGCGCACTCCGCGGAGGGCGCCACGATCGGTCGCCCGCACATCGCGGACGCGCTCGTCGCCCGCGGCCACGCGCCCGATCGCTCGGCCGCGTTCGCCGGCATCCTGCACCCGCGCTCGGGCTACGCCGAGCCGCACTACGCGCCCGATCCGATCACGGGCATCCGCCTCATCCGGGAGGCCGGGGGCGTGCCGGTGCTCGCCCATCCGGGCACGCGGGGCTCCGACGCCGTGATCGCGCCCGGTCGGCTCGCGCAGCTCGTGCAGGCGGGCCTCTTCGGCCTCGAGGTCGACCACCCGGAGAACGACCCCGCCGCGCTGCCGCGACTGCGCGAGCTCGCTGCGCGCTTCGACCTCGCGATCACCGGGTCGAGCGACTACCACGGCGAGGGCAAGCCGAACCGGCTCGGCGAGCAGCGCACCGCGCCCGAAGTCGTGGCGCGGCTCATCGCCGAAGGTCGGGGGAGCAGCCCGGTCGTGCCCTGACGGGCTTCGGGCGCCACGCGACGTGCCGCCGCATCCGGCCGAGCATGGTCGGCGACCGCCCGGCGCCGCAGACGCCGAGACGCCGGGCGCCCTGCGGGCACCCGGCGTCTCCGTGCTGACTCGTTACGCCTGAGGCGCGGCCTGGCTCGCGCCGGCTCCGCCGCCCGAGCTGCCGCCGCGGCGACGACGACGGCGGCGCGGAGCCGCATTGCCGTCGTGGTGCTCGCGGCCCTTGCCGTCGTGGGTGCCCGTCCCGACCTCGCGCGGCGCGCCGTCGCCCGACTCGGCGTCGCCGCCGGTCGAGCTCGAGGCCTCGCCGCCGCCGGCGACGTCCTGGCCGCCGCGGGTGCGGCGACGGCTGCGGCTGCTCCGCGGCGCGCGCTCGGCGTCGCCCTCGGAGCGGCCCGCGGTCGCCGAGCGGTTCGCCTGCGCGGCCGGAGCGGCCGGCTTCAGACGGCCCTTCGTGCCGGCGGGGATGTCGAGGTCGCTGTAGAGGTGCGGGCTCGACGAGTAGGTCTCGGTCGGCTCGGGCTGCCCGAACTCGAGAGCGCGGTTGATCAGCGCCCACTTGTGCAGGTCGTCCCAGTCGACGAAGGTCACCGCGATGCCGGTCTTGCCGGCGCGGCCCGTACGGCCGGCGCGGTGCAGGTACGTCTTGTCGTCGTCGGGGATGGTGTGGTTGATGACGTGCGTCACGTCGTCGACGTCGATGCCGCGCGCCGCGACATCCGTCGCGATGAGGACGTCCTTCTTACCGGCCTTGAACGCGGCCATCGCGCGCTCGCGCTGGTCCTGGTTCAGGTCGCCGTGGACGGCCGCCGCGTTGAACCCGCGGTCGTTCAGCTCCTCCACGAGCTTCGCGGCCGCGCGCTTCGTGCGGGTGAAGATGACCGTCTTCCCGCGGCCCTCGGCCTGGAGGATGCGGGAGATCACCTCGTCCTTGTCGAGCGAGTGCGCGCGGTAGATGACGTGCTTGATGTTCGCCTGCGTGAGGCCCTCGTCGGGGTCGTTCGCGCGGATGTGGATCGGCTTCGACATGAAGCGGCGGGCGAGGGCGACGATCTGCCCCGGCATGGTCGCCGAGAAGAGCATGGTGTGGCGCGAGGCCGGCGTCTTCGAGAACAGCTTCTCGATGTCGGCGAGGAAGCCGAGGTCGAGCATCTTGTCGGCCTCGTCGAGGACCATCTCCTGCACCTCGCCGAGCGAGAGCAGGCGCTGGCTCGCGAGGTCGAGGAGGCGGCCCGGGGTGCCGACGACGATCTGGGCGCCCGCCTTCAGCTGCTCGATCTGGCCCTCGTACGCCTTGCCGCCGTAGATCGAGACGATCTTCGTCGGCCGGTTCGAGGTGGCGAGCTCGAGGTCTTCGGTCACCTGCACGGCGAGCTCGCGGGTCGGGACGACGACGAGCGCCTTCACCCCGGGCTCCGGGTCGTCGCCGAGGC
The DNA here is from genome assembly GCF_044917495.1 of Agromyces mediolanus. Lineage (GTDB taxonomy): Bacteria > Actinomycetota > Actinomycetes > Actinomycetales > Microbacteriaceae > Agromyces > Agromyces mediolanus_B. The sequence continues at coordinate 93,668 of NZ_JAVSSI010000001.1, forward strand.
GCTGGATGAGGGGGAGGCCGAAGCCGAAGGTCTTGCCCGTGCCGGTCTTCGCCTGGCCGATGATGTCCTGGCCGGAGAGGGCGAGCGGGATGGTCTGCTCCTGGATGGGGAAGGCATCGACGATGCCCTTCCCGGCGAGGGCGTCGACGATGTCCGACGCGATGCCGAGCTCGGTGAATGTGGTCAAGAGGTTCTGCCTTGTCGTGTGCGTTCGCTGCGCGAATCATGGGGTGCGCCCTGCATTCGTCCACAGGCGCACGGCCGCGGGTCCATCGCCCGCGAGCCCATTAAGACTAACGGAGGCTCGCCGTGAGCCCGTGCAGGCTGCCGATAAGCTGTCGCACGTGGTCTTCTGGTTGAAGCGGCGCACGCCGCGCGCTGAGGCGCCCCGGCTGCGCCCGCGGGTCGCCGCGACCGAGTTCGCGCGGGTCGATTTCACCGAACTGGTGCCCGACCCGCTGCCCTTCCTCGGCCAGGCCGCCTCGCTGCAGCTCGCCTTCTTCGAGTCGCTCGCGAAGGCGGTCGCCACCTCGCCCGACCTCGTGTCGAAGGAGGGGCTCTCGGTCGCCTCGGGCGAGGCGCTCGCGAAGCACCACGCCCTGACCGAGGAGCTCCGCCGCGCGGACGCGGATCCCGCAGAATACCTCGCGATGTTCGCCGTGGCGACCGATCACTTCCGTCAGCTGACGAGCGGGGCTGACTGGCACGAGCTCCTGCTCGGCATCCACCTCACCTCGGGCATGCTCGACGACTTCTTCCTGCGGCTCGCCGACGGACTGCCCGCGGATCTGGCGCGGCGCGTCCGAGGCATCCTGAGTGACCGGCAGGGCGCGGTCGTGCTCGAGAACCTGCTGACGCAGGCCATCGCGACCCAGCCCGGGCTCGCCGACCGGCTCGCGCTCTGGGGCCGCAGTCTCGTGGGCGACACCCTGCTCGTGGCGCGGAAGGCGCTCGAGGCCGCCGAGCCCGAGGCTCGCCACGGCGACGACGTCGAGCCGGTCTTCACCGAGCTGATCGCCGAGCACACGCGCCGGATGGATGCCCTCGGGCTGACCGCCTGAGACGCGGCGTTCCCGAGGCGCGGGCTAGCTGAGACGCGGCCGACCGGCGACGCGGTGGGCCGGCTGGGACGCGGGCGGCTCAGGCCTTCGCGCCGGCTCCGGGCCGGGCGAGGCGCTCGAACAGCGCGGCGTCGTGGCGCTCCCGGCTCGGGCCGATGAAGAGCGCCGCCAGCGCCGAGACGACGCCCGCGGCGACGAGCGACGCGACCCAGATCCATCCGCCGTCCCAGGCCCAGCCGAGCCAGGTGAGCCCCACCCAGACGACGGCCGCGACCGCGGTGCCGATCGCCGGGATCAGCGCGACGCCGTGCGTCGCGCGCCCGGGCAGCGCATACCGTGCCGCGAGGCCGAGGATGGCGCCGCCCAGGGCGACGAACAGGAGCTCCATGTCAGGCGACGAAGCCGACGCGACGCGACTCTTCGGAGCCGATCTCGACGTAGGCGAGCGCGGAGGCCGGGATCACGTAGACCGTGCCCTTCTCGTCGCTCAGGCGAATCGAAGGCGACTGCCCGGAGAGGGCCGCGGTGACGGCCTGCTCGACCTCGGCCGCGGTCTGCGCGGCCTCGAATCCGAGTTCACGGGGGGAGTTCTGGATGCCGATGCGAACGTCCACTGTGCGCCTTTCTCGTCGTGCTCTCACCCTATGACACCCGGCCTCGGCGCTGCTTCGCGTTCACTGTCGGCGGAACGGGTTAGCGTGGCCGCATGCCCCGCCCCGAAGCCCTCGTCGAGCAGCCAGCGCTCTTCACGGACGACACCTTCGCGGGCCTCGAACTCGAGCGGCTCGGCACCGAGCGGTCGGCGGCCGTCTTCGGCGCCCCGGGCTCCGGAAAGACGAGTCTCGTGGTCGAGCTCGTGGCCCGGCGCATCGAGGGCGGCTACGCGGCCGACGAGGTGCTCGCGCTCGCCGCGACCCGCACCACGGCGAGCCGGCTCCGCGACCGCATCGCGGTCCGCCTGGGGGCGACGACCCGCGGCCCGCTCGCGCGCACGGCCAACTCCCTCGCGTTCCAGCTGGTGCGCGCGTACACGGGCGAGCCGGTGACCCTCCTCACCGGCGCCGAGCAGGACCAGATCATCGCCGAGCTGCTCGAGGCCGCCGAGGCCGACGGCGACGGCCCCGAGTGGCCGTTCGAGACCCGGGTGCGCGCCCTCCGCGGCTTCCGCACCGAGCTCCGCGACCTGCTCATGCGCGCCGTCGAGGAGAACATCGACGGCGCCGCGCTCACCCGGCTCGGGCGCGCCGCCGACCGCCCCGAGTGGGTCGCGGCCGGGCAGTTCCTCGCCGAGTACACCGAGGTGAAGGAGCAGCTGCGCGGCGAGCAGTTCGACTCGGCGGAGCTCGCGGCGTTCGCCGCCGCCATCGTGCAGCGGAGCCTCGTCGACGACCACGCCGCCGCGGCGCTCGGCACGCTGGAGCGGCTCCGGCTCATCGTCGTCGACGACGCCCAGGAGGCCACCGCGGCGACGGCCGCCCTCCTCGCCGCGTTCGCCGCCCGCGGGGTGCACGTCGTCGCGCTCGGCGACCCCGACGTCGCGAGCAACGGCTTCCGCGGCGGCCGCCCGGAGCTGCTCGGTAGCCTTCCCGCGCTCCTCGGGCGTCCCGCGGAGCGGCTGGAGCTGCCGCAGGTGCACCGGGGGCGCCCCGAGCTCCGGCGCCTCGTGGCCGCGGTGACCGGGCACATCGGCGCCGCGCTCGGCGGGGGGCACCGCGCCGCGACGCTCCCGGCGGGCGAGGGCGGCGAGCGGCTCGCGCCGATCCTCGGCATCGAGGCGTCGTCGCACGCGAGCGAGTGCCAGCAGATCGCGGCGCTGCTGCGCGAACGCCATCTCCTCGACGATGTGCCGTGGTCCCAGATGGCGGTCGTGCTGCGCTCGGGTGCCGACGCGCCCGCCTTCGAGCGCGGGCTCGCCCTCGCCGACGTGCCGACCGCCGGCGCCCTCGTCCGCACCGCCCTCCGGGACGCGCCGGCCGCCGCCGCGCTGCTCCGGGCGGCCTCGCTCGTGCTCGATCGCGAGCCGCTCACCGCAGAGCTCGCGGTCGAGCTCCTCACCGGTCCGATCGGCCGACTCGATCCGATCGGGCTCAGGCGGCTCCGGCTCGCGCTGCGGCACGAAGAACTCGCCGCCGGCGGCGACCGCACGGGCGACGAGCTGCTCGTCGACGCGCTCTCGGCGCCGGGCGGCTTCACGACGATCGATGCCGCGGCGGGCCGTCGCGCGGCGCGGTTGTCGCGCGTGCTCGCGGCGGCCCGCGTGCGCGTCGGCACGGGATCGACGATCGAGGAGATCCTCTGGGCGCTCTGGGATCGCAGCGGCCTCGCCGACGAGTGGGGTGCGCAGGCGGCGGGCACGGGCGTGCTCGCCGAGGAGGCGAACCGGGCCCTCGACGCCGTCGTCGCGCTGTTCTCAGCGGCGCAGCGCTTCGTCGAGCGCACGCCCGGGGCGCCCGCGGTGCGCTTCGTCGAGGAGCAGCTCTCGAGCGAGCTGCCGGAAGACTCCCTGGCGCCCCAGCGCTCCGCCGAGTCGGTGTTCGTCGGCACGGCGCCCGCACTCATCGGCCGCGACTTCGAGGTCGTGGTCGTCGCCGGACTGCAGGAGGGGGTGTGGCCGAACCTGCGCCCCCGGGGCACCCTGCTCCACGCCGCCCTCCTTCCCGCGGCGGCAGCGGCGTCGCGCTCCGGGCAACCGCTGCCGGCCGTCGACTCGGCCGCCGATGCGCGCGCCGCGGTCCGCAGCGACGAGCTCCGGCTCTTCGCGCTCGCCGCGAGCCGCGCCACCAGACAGCTCGTGCTGACGTGCACCGCGAACGACGACGAGCAGCCGTCGATGCTCATGGGCTACGCGGAAGAGCGGGTGGCGCCGCGTCGCCGCCCGCTGCACCTGCGCGGGCTCGTCGGCGCCCTGCGCCGCGAAGCGGTCGCCGAGCCCGGCGGCGAGGCGCCGCCCGCGTTGGCGCTGCTCGCGGAGGCCGGCGTCCCCGGGGCGCATCCCGAGGAGTGGTACGGCCTGCGCCCGCCGTCGAGCACCGCGCCGATCGTCGATCTCGCGGCCGACCCCGAGGCATTCGTGCCCGTCTCGCCCTCGCAGATCGACCGCGCCGAGGAGTCGCCCCTCGGCTGGTTCATCGACCGCGTCGCCTCGCCGCCGTCGGGGCTCGCCGCCTCGATCGGCACCATCGTGCATGCCGTCGTCGAGGAGGCCGGGGCGAGCGGGGAGACCTCGCTCGAGAAGCTCTGGACCGGGGTGGAGGCGCGGCTCGAGACGCTCCGCTTCGAGGCCGGCTGGGTGGCCGAACGGGAGCGCCGCGGTGCGAAGCGGATGGTCGAGGGCGCCGCCGACTACCTCGCGCAGTTCCACGACGACGCGAAAGTGCTGCTCGGCGCCGAGGGGCGCTTCACGCTCGAGCTCGGGCGCGTGCGGCTGAGCGGCACGATCGACCGGGTCGAGGCCTCGCCCGACGGCACGACCGTCATCGTCGACCTGAAGACCGGCCGCACCCCGCCGACCGCCGCCGAGACGGCCGCCCACCCGCAGCTCGCCGCCTACCAGCTGGCCGCGCGGCACGAGCGGGTGCCGAACCTGGGCCGCCTCGGCGGGGCGAAGCTCGTGTACCTCGCCCGGCCGCTCCGCGGCGCCGCGTACACGGAGCGCGCCCAGCAGCCGTTCGACGAGGCCGACGAGCAGTCGTTCCGCGAACGCCTCGACGCGGTGGCCGAGCTGATGAGCGGGGCGAGCTTCGAGTCCCCGGTCGAGATCGGGCCGCGCTCGCGCTTCGGCGCGTGGCACTACCGCGTGCACCTCGTGCCGGCGGTGTCCGCGTGATCGCCGCGGCCGAGATCGCCGAGCGCCTCGGGCTGCACCCGCCGACGGAGGAGCAGCGGGCGGTCATCGAGGCCGATCCGAGCGGTCGCTCGCTCGTCGTCGCCGGCGCCGGCAGCGGCAAGACCGAGACGATGGCCAATCGCGTCGTGTGGCTGCTCGCGAACGGGCACGTCCAGGTGCCGGAGGTGCTGGGGCTCACCTTCACCCGCAAGGCAGCGGGGGAGCTCGCCGAACGCATCCGAGCCCGGGTCGGGCAGCTCGTCTCCGAGGGCATCGCCGAGCTCGACCTCGACCCGCTCGAAGCTGCGACCGTCTCGACCTACAACGCCTTCGCGAGCGCCATCTACCGGGAGCACGCCCTGCTGATCGGCCGGGAGCCCGACGCGGCCGTGCTCGGCGAGGCATCCGCCTGGCAGCTCGCGCGTTCGATCGTCGCCGCGGCGGCCGATCCGCGCCTCGTCGAACTCGACGCCTCCCTCGACAAGGTGACCGGTGCGGTGCTCGGCCTGAGCCGCGCGCTCGGCGAGAACGTCGCCGATGCGCGCGACGTGCGGGCGATGGCGCGGGAGTTCCTCGCCATGGGCGACCTGCCGATCGGCGCGCCGCGGAAGCGCACGCCCTACGACTCCTTCGTCTCCGCGCTTGGAGCCGTCGACGCACTCCCTCCGCTGCTCGAGCTGGCCGAGGCCTACGCGGAGGCGAAGCGCACGCGCGGCTACGTCGAGTTCTCCGACCAGGTCTCCCTCGCGCTCGAGATCTGCACCGCCCACCCCGAGGTCGCGGTCGCGCACCGGGAGCGGTACCGCACGGTGCTCCTCGACGAGTACCAGGACACGAGCGTCGTGCAGACGCGCTTGCTGGCGGCGCTCTTCCGCGGGCACTCGGTGATGGCCGTCGGCGATCCCGACCAGTCGATCTACGGCTGGCGGGGCGCGAGCGCCGCGAACCTGGCGCGCTTCGGCGGCGACTTCCGGGGCGACGACGACGGCGCTCCGTCCGCTGCGGCGGAGGCGGTCGTCTACGACCTCTCGACGAGCTGGCGCAATCCGCGCATCGTGCTCGACGCGGCGAACACGATCATCGAACCGCTCGACGGCGGCATCGACAAGGCGCCGCTCGCGGCCTCCCCGTTCGCGGGCGACGGCGTGCTCGACTGCGCCTGGGCCGAGACGATCGACGAGGAGGCCGAGCACATCGCGCGCTGGTTCGCCGAACGCCTCGGCCACGCGGATGCCTCGAGCGGCTCGTCGTCCGCGGGCGACCGAGCCGACGGGAACGCCGGCGCACGGGGCCGGGGAAGCGTCCCCGCCCCGTCGAGTCGCACGGGCGCGCTGCTCTGCCGAACCTTCGCGAACGTCGACGTCTTCACGGCCGCCCTCCGCCGGCACGGCGTGCCGGTGCACGTCCTGGGGGTGGCGGGACTCCTCGACCAGCCCGTCATCGCCGACCTCGTGAGCACGCTGCGCGTCCTCCACGACCCGACGGCGGGCGCGGAGCTCGTGCGGGTGCTCGGGGGCGCGCGCTGGGCGATCGGCCCGGCCGATCTCTCCGCGCTGGCCGGGCTCGCCCGCTGGCTCGTCGACCGCGACCAGTCGATGCGCCGCCTCGACGACGGCGTCCGCGACGGGCTCCGCGCCTCCATCGCGGCCGAGGAGTCGCCGTCGATCGTCGACGCGCTCGACTTCCTGCTCTCCGCACCGGGCGAGCACCGCGCGCTCGCGGCGTTCACCGCGGAGGGGCTCGCACGGATGCGCCGCGCCGGCGCGCAGTTGCAGTCGCTCCGCCGCCGCGCCGGACTCGGGCTCGTCGACTTCGTGAGCCTCGTGCAGCACGAGCTGCTGCTCGACGTCGAGGTCGCGGCGAACGCCGACCAGCCGCTCGGCGCGCCGAGCCTCGAGGCGTTCGACGAGTTGCTCGCCGGCTTCGTCGACGTCGCCGAGCACCCGAATCTGGGCGCCTTCCTCGGCTGGCTCACCGAGGCCGAGCAGCGCGACCGGCTCGCACCGCGCCAGGACGAGCCGGAGCCCGGCGCCGTGCAGGTGCTCTCGATCCACGGCTCGAAGGGGCTCGAGTGGGATGTCGTCGCCATCCCGCGGCTCGTCACCGACGAGCTGCCCGGCAAGCCGCGCTCCGCCAAGGGCTGGCTGGCGTTCGGCGAGTTGCCGAACGAGTTCCGCGGCGACCGCGACGAGCTGCCCGAGCTGATGTGGCGCGGCGTCCAGAGCCAACTCGAGTTCGACGAGGCGGTGGCCGGGTTCGCCGAGGAGAACCGCGAACGCCACGCCGAGGAGGAACGGCGGCTCGCGTACGTCGGGCTCACCCGCACGCGGGACGAGCTGCTGCTCACCGGCTCGTGGTGGGCCTCGCAGAAGCAGCCGCGTCAGCCGAGCGTGTTCCTCCGCGAGCTCGTCGCCCACGGGCTCATCCCGGCCGCGGCGCTGCCGGATCGGCCGGAGGCCGACGAGAACCCGCGGGTCGTCGGCGACGAACGGGTGAGCTGGCCGCTCGATCCGCTCGGCCGGCGGCGGCTGGGCGTCGTCCGCGCCGCCGATGCGGTCCGCGCCGCGGCCGAGGGGCCGAGCGGTGCGGGCATCGGCCCCCGCCTCGGCGAGCAGCTCCGGCTCCTCCTCGAAGAGCGCCGTCGGCGCATGACCGGCGAGGCGGCCCCGGAGATCCCGGCGCGCGTGCCCGCGTCCCGCTTCAAGGACTATCTCGACGATGCCGCGGCCGTCGCCGAGCAGCTCCGGCGCCCCATGCCGCAGCGGCCCTATCGGGCGACCCGGCTCGGCACGCTGTTCCACCGCTGGGTCGAGCATCGCTCGACCGGGGAGGTCGAGGCCAACTCGCTCGACTGGGACGACGCGGCCGGCGACGACGAGCTGATCGTCTGGCCGGACGCGGAGGCGGAGGCCGAGGCCGGGGCCGGGGCCGGGGAAGGCCGGGCCGGGGCCGCGGGCGAGTCCGGCGAGCCCTTCCGTTCGGTGGGCTCAGCGCTCGTCGACGGCTCCGCGGCGCGCTTCGCCAAACTGCAGGCGACGTTCGAGGCATCCGAGTGGGGGCAGCGCCGGCCGAGCGCCGTCGAGCTCGAGCTGCACCTGCCGCTCGACGAGCACGTGTTCGTCTGCAAGCTCGACGCCGTCTACGACATCGAGCCCGACAGCGAGCTCGGCCGCCGGGGCCTGCGCCACCAGGTCGTCGACTGGAAGACCGGTCGGGCCCCGCAGGGCGCGCGCGATCTCGAACTCCGGCAGACCCAGCTCGCGCTGTACCGCCTCGCCTACGCCAACTGGGCGGGCGTTCCGCCGGAGCAGATCGACGCGGTGTTCTACTACGTCGAGGACGACCGGCAGATCCGCCCCGACCGCCTCTACGACGAGGCGGAGTTGCGTCGGGCCTGGTCGTCGGCGCTCCGCTCGGCCGAGGCCTCGGCGGTGTCGTCGCCGTCCTGAACCGCGTCCTGAACCCCGTCGCCGTCCTGAACCGCGTCGCCCCCCTGCGGATCGCCGGGCCCGCCCGGCGTGAGCCGCTCGCCCGGCACGGTCCGCTCGTCCGGGACAGTCCGCTCCGTCTCGCCGTCCTCGCGGTCGGGGGCACCCGCGGGCGCGGCGTCGCCCCAGTCGCTGAGGTCGAGCGGGATGGGTGCCGTCATCGAGGCATCCGTGTCGTCCTCGTCGAGTCGGCGGCGCAGCGCGGAGAAGTCGTAGCTGTCGGTGAGCATCGCGCCCGCCGGGTCCCGCTGGGCGTCGAGCTGCGGAGTGTGGTCGAGCATCCGCTCGACGTCGCCGACGGTGAGGATCGGGCCCGTCTCGGGGGAGAGCGGCTCGCTCGACCGGTCGTGCACGCTCTCGACGAGACCGTCGAGCATGCTGACGGCGTCGGCGATCGTCGCCTCGTCGCGCAGCTCGACGCCGTGCAGCAACCAGCGGGCCAGCTCGAGCTCGCCGTAGAGCAGCGCCCGCTGCGGGATGTGCGGGTCCGCGCCGCCCTCCCGCGCGATGAGGTAGGTCTCGAGCGCGCGCTCGGCCGATCCGCCGCGCGCCGTGAGCAGCCAGTGCAGATCGATCGCGGGGTCGCCCTGCCCGAGCTCCGACCAGCCGACGAGGCCGGTGACGGTGTCCTCGAGCACGAGGAAGGAGTCGGCGCCGAGCGCCCCGTTCACGACGGTCGGCTGGAAGCGCCACAGCGACTCGTCGTCGGTGGCCTCCTCCCAGCGCCGCAGGAGCGCAGCGGGAAGGTGGCCGGTGTCGGTCGCCCGCCCGATGAGCGCGACGACCTCCTCGCGCACCTCGGCGGGGGTGCGGCGCGGCAGGCCCGCCTCGCCGATGAAGCCGGTCGGCAGGTTGTGCACGGCGGCGATCGCCACGCCGACCGACTCCGCGATCGCGTCCGCACCGGTGAGTTCGTCGGCCGATCGGCCGAGTCCGGGCACGAAGGTCGTGACGACCCCGCGCGTCCCGTCGACGGGCGCCTGACCGACGTACTCCGCCAGCTCGAAGGGCAGCATCGCCCGCACGCCCTCGGTCAGCGCGTGCAGCGCCAGCAGGTCGGCGGACTGCTCGGTCTCGGCGCTCTGGTCGCGCGGCACCCGGATGAGCAGCTCGCGGTCGTCGCTCGACCGGAGCCGCACGGCGTCGTACGAGCCGTTCCCGTTGCGGGTGTGCACGCGGACCGCGCGGACCTCGAGGCCGGGGACCGCCGCCGTCGCCAACGCGGCTAGAGTGAGTGGGGGTCTGGCCATGGCACACAGCTTAAGCAGCCGACGCCTGTGACCGGGCGACCGCCACACCTTGCCGACGAGTCCGCGAGCGCCATGCGAAAGGTGGTCATGCCCGAATCGAGCCTTCCACCGCTGGCCCGCGCCGCGATCGATCGCGATGCCGCGGCGCGCACCGACCCGGAGCGCGAGGCCCGATTCGACGCGGATGCCGCGGCGCTCGTGCTCCCCGTCCACGACGGCAGGCTCCTGCTCGCCGAACGGGTCGACGGCTCCGCGCCCGCGCTCGGCCTGATCGCGCCGAGCGGGCTCCCGCGGGAGACGCTGCGCTGCTACCTCGGCCTCGTCGACGTCGGGGGAGACCGTCCGTCGCCGGTGGAGCTCCGCGTCTACGACGATGCGGCGGCCGCGGCGATCGAGGCGGAGGAGGGGCGCTGGGCGCTCCTGCGTCGGGCCGCCGCGCTCATCGACGACCGCGACCAGGCCCTCGCGACGGAGGCGGTCGCGCTCGCGGCCTGGCACGAGGCGCACCCGTTCTGCCCGCGCTGCGGCAGCGCGACCGAGGTGACGGATGCCGGCTGGGTGCGCCGTTGCCTCGCCGAGGACCGGCAGCTCTTCCCGCGCACCGATCCCGCGGTCATCGTGCTCGTCACCGACGACGACGACCGGGTGCTGCTCGGCTCGAACGCGCTCTGGGAGCAGCGCCGGTTCTCGCTCCTCGCCGGCTTCGTCGAGCCGGGCGAGCCGCTCGAGCACGCCGTCGTGCGTGAGATCGCCGAGGAGGCCGGGATCGCGGTCGACCGGGTCGAGTACGTCGCCTCCCAACCGTGGCCGGTGCCGGCGAGCCTCATGCTCGGGTTCCGGGCCCGGCTCGCGGCCGGCGCCGACCCGTCCACGGCGCGGCCGGACGGCGAGGAGATCCTCGAGCTCCGGTGGCTCTCCCGCGACGACGTCGCCGAGGCGGGCGAGGAGCTCTTCCTGCCGACCGGCACCTCGATCGCCGGCTGGATGCTCGAGCACTGGTACGGAGCACCGCTCCCGTCGGACGTGCCCTGGCCGAGCTCGTGAGCGCGGAGGACGAGCTCCTCGACGCCCTCGACGACGAGCAGCGTGTCGTCGCCGAGGCGCTCATCGGACCGGTGTGCGTGCTCGCGGGCGCCGGCACCGGGAAGACCCGGGCGATCACTCATCGCATCGCGTACGGCGTCGTCACCGGAGCGTACGACCCCGCGCGCGTGATGGCGCTCACCTTCACCTCGCGGGCGGCCGCGGAGATCCGCGGCCGGCTGCACGCGCTCGGCGCCGGCCGGGTGCAGGTGCGCACGTTCCACGCCGCGGCGCTCGCGCAGCTGAACCACTTCTGGCCGCTCGTCGCGGGCGGCGGCCCCGCCCCTCGCGTGCTGGAGTACAAGGGCCGGCTGCTCGGGCACGCCGCGGAGCGGCTCAAGGTGCGCGTCGACACCGCGACGCTCCGCGACGTCGCCGCCGAGATCGAATGGCGCAAGGTGTCGGGCCTCGGCCCGGCCGCGTACGAGACGCGGCTCGCGAGCCGCGGTCCGGCGGGCGGGCTGAGCGCCGAGCAGCAGCTCGCGCTCATGCAGGAGTACGAGCGGGTGAAAGACGAGCGGCGCTCGATGGACTTCGAGGACGTGCTGCTCGCGACCGCGGGGATGATCGAGTCGGAGCCGTCGGTCGCGATGCACGTGCGCGAGAGCTACCGGCACTTCGTGGTCGACGAGTACCAGGACGTCTCGCCCGCCCAGCAGCGCCTCCTCGAGCTCTGGCTCGGCGACCGCAAGGAGCTCTGCGTCGTGGGCGACGCGAGCCAGACGATCTACTCCTTCGCCGGGGCGAGCTCCGAGTACCTGCTCGGCTTCGAGCGCCGCTTCGACGACGCGACGGTCGTCCGGCTCGAACGGAACTACCGGTCGACCGCACCCATCGTCGGCACGGCGAACCGGCTGATGCGCGGTCGTCCGGGCGCGCTGCGGCTGGAGGCGGCCGCCGACGGCGCTGCGAGCCGCGCCGCGGCGAGCGGTCCGGCGGGACGGGGGGCCGCTCCCGAGCCGGTCGTCTCAGAGTTCGCCGACGACCTCGCCGAGGCGCGCGAGGTCGCGACACGGGTCCGCGCCTCGATCGACGCGGGCGTGCCCGCGGCGGAGATCGCGGTGCTGCTGCGCGTCAACTCGCAGTCGGCCCTGTACGAGCGCGTCCTCGACGAGGTCGGGGTGCCGTACCGGGTGCGCGGCGCGCAGCGCTTCTTCGACCAACCCGACGTGCTGAAGGCCGTGCACGCGCTGCGCGCCCAGGCGCTCGTCCCGAGCGACGAGCCGCTGTTCAAGTCGGTCAGCGACGTACTGCGCTCGCTGGGCTGGTCGGCGACGGCCCCCGAAGGCCCGGGTGCCGTGCGCGCACGCTGGGAGGCGCTGAACGCGATCGCCGGCCTCGTCGACGAACAGCCGCCCGGGACCACGCTGCGCCAGTTCGCCGACGAACTGCGCGCCCGTGCCGAATCGCACCATGAGCCGGCGGTGCAGGCGGTCACGCTCGCGACCCTGCACTCGGCGAAGGGGCTCGAGTGGGACGAGGTGCATCTCGTGGGCCTCAGCGAGGGGCTCCTGCCCATCGCGTACGCCAAGGGCCTCGACGCGATCGACGAGGAGCGTCGGCTGCTGTACGTCGGGCTCACCCGTGCGCGGCATCGGCTCGCGCTGAGCTGGGCGCGTCGCGGTCCGGTGGGCCGGGGAGAGCGGGAGCCGTCCCGATTCCTCCGGGAGCTCGACAGCCGCACTCCGGGTGCGGCGGGTGCCGCGACCGCTGCGGCAGCGCCCCGGACACCGGCACGCTGAGCGCCGCCTCGTCGAGGCATCCCGCCCGTCGGGCGAGCAGTCCGTCGACCGCCGCCGCGGCGTGCGCCGCCGCGACGGCGAGGGCGGCGGCGGGAAGCGGCGCGGCCGGCTGCGTCGCGAGCTGGGCGGCGACCGCCGGCCAGGCGGCATCCCGATCGCGGCGGTGCAGCTCGACGCAGCGGAGGCAGCCGCCCGTTCCGGGCCCCACGAACGGACCGACGCGGACGGCGCCGCCCTCGTGCACCACCGGCAGATGCGGGACGTCGCGGCGCAGCCAGCGGAGGTGGGCGCCCGGCCGGACGACCCAGGCGGCGGTGAGCACGACGGCATCGGGGCGCTCCGGGCCGTGCTGGGCGAGCACCGGCCGGAGCCCCAGCGCGGCGAGCGCCGACGCCGTCGCACGGGCGAGCTCGGGCTCGGCGTCGTCGATCGCGATGATCGGCGGCGCGAGGGATCGCTCGGCGCCGTCCTCCGGTCGGTGCGGAGCCGAGCTCTCCAGGAGCGCGGGGGAGAGCCGTTCAAGCAGCTCCTCGAGGCGATCGACGGGGATGCCGAGGGCCTGGACGATCGCCTGCAGCGCGGGTCGGCTCGCGCCCCGGGCGAGCAGGGCGAGCACGGAGTTCTCGAGTTCGCCGGGGTCGTCGATCACCACCGGCGGGTCGATCATCCCGAGCTGCAGCTCGCTCGTCGAACGCCAGACGAGGGGGAGCGCGGGATCGAGACGGAGGACCATCCCGAGAGCCTGTCGCACCCCGGCGGGGTCCGGCTGGCGCTCTCCACAGGCCGGGTGCCGGTCAGGCCTTCGGCGGCTCCTCGCCGTCCTCGCCCGGGCCCGCCGGCGTCTCGCCGCGGAGCAGCTGCTCGAGCGCCTCGTCGAACTCGGCGTCCTCGGCGTCGATCGGCGTCTCGCCCGTGAGCCGCGCGACGAGCGCGGCCGGATCGTCGAGGTCCGCGGCGACGGGGAGGAGGTCGGGATGCGCCCACATCGCGTCGCGCTGCTCGACCCCGACGGCGTCGGTGACCGCGCGCCACATCGCGGCCGCCTCGCGGAGCCGCCGCGGACGGAGCTCGAGGCCGACGAGCGTCGCGAGCGCCGATTCGGCCGGGCCGCCGGAGGCCCTGCGGCGGCGGATCGTCTCCGCGATCGCCACCGACTTCGGCAGCCGGGTCGTGGCTTCGGCGGTGACGACGTCGACCCAGCCCTCGACGAGCGCGAGCATCGTCTCGATGCGGTCGAGCGCCGCCTGCTGCGCCTCGCTCTTCGGGCGGATGAGCGCACCGCTCACGACGGCGTCGCGCAGCGCCTCGGTGTTCGACGGGTCGAAGCCCTCGGCGAGCTCCTCGAGCCGTCCGGTGTCGATGTCGATGCCGCGGGCGAAGGAGGTGATCGCGGTGATGAAGTGCAGCCGCAGCCACTTCGCGTGGCGGAACAGCCGGGCGTGGGCGAGCTCGCGCACCGCGAGGTACAGCTCGACCTCGCCCGAGTCGACGTCGAGGCCCTCGCCGAACGCGGCGACGTTCTGCGGGAGGATCGCGGCACGGCCGTCCTCGATGACCGGGATGCCGATGTCGCCGCCGGACACGACCTCGCCCGAGAGCTGGCCCACGACCTGGCCGAGCTGCATCGCGAAGAGCGCCCCGCCGATGCTGCGCATCATGCGGCTCGCGCCCTGCACCATCTCGCGCATCTCCTCGGGAGCCTGCTCGGTCATGACGCGCGTGAGGGCGTCGGAGATGGAGAGGGCGACGGGTTCGGCGAGCTGGGTCCAGACGGGCATCGTCGCCGCGACCCAGGCGCGCCGGGTGAGCTGCTCGGGCGGCGACGGCAGCGCTGTGACGTCGACGGCGGCGTCGAGCCAGAGCGCGGCGACCTGGAACGCCTGTTCGAAGCGCGCGCGCTCCGCCTCGTCGAGCTGCCGCTGGCCGTTCGCCGCGTGCTGCTCGCCCTGCTTCAGGGCGACCGACCAGTCGATGCCCTCGTCGGCGTGGTTCATCGCCTGCTGCAGCTGCGAGAAGAGCGCGGCGATGCTCGCCGGGTCGTTGGGCAGGCCGGCGGCGCCGGCCAGCTTGGACGGATCGATGCCGCCGGAGCCGGAGAGCAGCTCGCGGAGCATCTCGCGGAACTCCTCTTCGGGGTTCCGGTCGCTCGGGTCTTCGCCTCGATCGGCCACGTGCGCCACCTCCAGTCGCGTCGACTCCAACGCTAACGCGGGCGCACGGTGGCCTGACTGGGAAATGGCCTAGGCTGGGCGTTCCGGGTGTCCGCCCTTCGCGAACAGCGCCCGAGCTGCGCAACCGCAGACCCTGGAAGGATGACCGCGTGAGCCTCTTCGAGGACGAGCCCCAGACCGATCCCCGCTGGCGCCACGATCCCTCGGTAGGCCGACGCAGCCTCCGGGAGCGCATCGGCTGGTCCGCGATCGGGGTCGCCCTCGTGATCGGCGTCGTCTTCGCCCTGCTGCCCTCGCCCTACGTCATCGAGCAGCCCGGCCCCGTCTACAACACGCTCGGCTCGCAGGAGCACGACGGCGAGGAGCGGCCGCTCATCGCCGTGCCCGGCGAGGAGACCTATCCGACCGACGGCGAGCTCAACCTCCTCACCGTCTCGGTCGTGGGCAAGCCCGGCCGCACGCCGAACTGGCTCGAGGTGCTCGGCGCCTGGGTCGACCGCACGAAGTCGGTGCTGCCGGTCGAGGCGATCTTCCCGCCCGGCATCAGCGACAGCGACCGGGACGCGCAGAACCAGGCGGCGATGGTCGACTCGCAGCAGGACGCGATCGCCGCGGCCCTCGTCGAGCTCGGCTACGACTTCCCGCGCGAGGTCACCGTGACGGGCTCCGCCGAGGGCACGCCGGCCGCCGGGGTCCTCGAGGAGGGCGACGTCATCGAGTCGGTCGACGGCACGGACGTCCACTCCATCGGGGAACTGCGCGCGGCCGTTCAGGCGCACGGCACCGACTCGCCCGCCTCGCTCCTGATCAGCCGTGACGGCGCCGAGCAGACCGTCGAGCTCACGCCCACCGACAACGGCGGCACGGCGATCCTCGGCATCGGCGTGCGCATGGTCTACGAGTTCCCCTTCGACGTCGAGATCCAGCTCGACGACGTCGGCGGTCCCAGTGCGGGCATGATGTTCGCGCTCGGCATCGTCGACACGCTCACCCCGGGCGACCTCACGGGCGGCGAGAGCATCGCCGGCACCGGCACCATCGACTCGGCCGGCACGGTCGGGCCGATCGGCGGCATCCGCCAGAAGATGTGGGGCGCCCTCGACGCCGGCTCGACCTGGTTCCTCGCGCCCGCGTCGAACTGCAACGAGGTCGTCGGCAACATCCCGGACGGCCTCACCGTGTTCTCGGTGGAGACGCTCGACGAGGCCCGCACGATCGTCGAGGACGTCGCCGACGGCGAGGTCGACGGCACGTACGCGAGCTGCAGCGCCGGCTGAGCGGCCCGCGCCCCCTGATCGCGGGGCGCCGCTCCCGCGCCGTTCCGGGCAAGCTCCAAGACTCGGCCGCTTAGGATGGGTGGTCGATCCATTCCGACCGATCCGTTCCGACCGAACTAGAGGCCAGAGTGTCAGCAGAGACGCAAGACCCCCGCACGTCATCGCGCCGTAGAGCGCCCATCGCGATCACGATCGGGGTGGTCGCCGTGCTCCTGGTCGGGTTCTTCCTCTTCGCCGGGGTCTACGCCGACATCCTGTGGTTCCGCCAGCTCGGCTACTTCGACGTCCTCGCGACGGAGTGGATCGCCCGCATCGCGCTCTTCCTCATCGGCTTCGTCGCGATGGCACTGCCGGTCTGGGCGTCGATCTTCATCGCCTACCGCACCCGGCCGGTCTACGCGAAGCTCAACTCGCAGCTCGACCGCTACCAGGAGGTCTTCGAGCCCCTGCGCCGTCTCGCGATGTACGGCGTCCCCGTCGTGCTCGGTGTGTTCGCCGGCGTCTCGACGGCCTCGCGCTGGGACGCCGCGCTCGCGTGGCTGAACCGCACCCCCTTCGGCACCACCGACCCGCAGTTCGGCCTCGACGTCGGGTTCTTCGTCTTCGAGCTGCCGTTCTACCGCTCGATCGTGGGCTTCGCCTCCGCCGTCGTGCTGCTCTCGGGCCTCCTCGTCATCGCGACGAACTACCTCTACGGCGCCATCCGCATCTCCGGGCGCGAGGTCGTGATCTCGAAGTCCGCCCGCGTGCAGATCGCGATCACCGCGGGCCTCTACCTGCTGCTCCAGGGCGTCAGCATCTGGCTCGACCAGTACGGCACCGTGACCGAGCAGGGCACGCTCTTCACCGGCGCGAGCTACACCGACGTGAACGCCGTGATCCCCGGCCAGTGGATCCTCGCGGCGATCGCCATCGGCGTCGCCATCCTGTTCTTCGTCACGGCGATCATGGGCCGGTGGCGCCTGCCGCTCGTCGGCACCGTGCTGCTCCTCGTCTCGAGCCTCATCATCGGTTCGATCTACCCGTGGGTGGTGCAGCGCTTCCAGGTCGAGCCGAACGCGCGGACGGCCGAGGCGCCGTATCTGCAGCGCAACATCGACCTCACCCGCGACGCCTACGGCGTCGACACGGTCGAGGAGATCCCGTACGCGGCGAAGACCGACGCCGAGCCCGGCGCGCTCCGCGCGGACGCCGAGACCACGGCCTCGATCCGCCTGATGGACCCGCAGCAGATCAGCCAGGCCTTCGGCCAGCTCGAGCAGTTCCGCCAGTACTACCAGTTCCCGCAGAGCCTCGACGTCGACCGCTACGAGATCGACGGCAAGTCCCAGGACGCGATCGTCGCGGTCCGAGACCTGAACCTCGAGGGCCTGAGCGACGCGGCCACCTGGTACAACACCCACATCGTCTACACGCACGGCTACGGCCTCGTCGCCGCCGCCGGCAACCAGCGCTCCTCCGACGGGCAGCCGGTGTTCATCCAGTCGGGCATCCCGCAGACCGGCTCGCTCGGGGAGTTCGAGCCGCGCGTGTACTTCGGCGAGCACTCGCCGAACTACTCGATCGTCGGTGCGCCCAAGGGTGCGAAGGCCGTCGAGCTCGACTACCCCTCGGGCACCGAGGGCTCCGAGCGCACGGAGACGACCTTCCAGGGCGACGGCGGGCCGAAGCTCGACAACGCCTTCACGAAGCTCATCTACGCGCTGAAGTTCCAGTCGGAGCAGATCTTCCTCTCCGACGCCGTGAACGACGAGTCGCAGATCCTCTACGACCGCGACCCGATCGACCGCGTGAAGAAGGTCGCGCCGTACCTCGAGCTCGACTCCGACACCTACCCTTCGGTGGTCGACGGACGCCTCGTCTGGATCGTCGACGGCTACACGATGACCGACCAGTACCCGTACTCGAACAAGGTGAGCCTCAGCGAGGCGATCGCCGACAGCGAGGGGGCGGCACCGTCGCTCGCCTTCGACGAGATCAACTACATCCGCAACTCGGTGAAGGCCACGGTCGACGCCTACGACGGCAAGGTCACGCTCTACGCGTGGGATGAGACCGACCCGATCCTGCAGACCTGGCAGAAGGTCTTCCCGGCGACGCTCGAGCCGATCAGCAAGATGTCGGGCGACCTCATGAGCCACGTGCGCTACCCCTCCGACCTGTTCAAGGTGCAGCGCGCGGTGCTCGGCCGGTACCACGTCACCGATGCCGACCCGTTCTACTCGCGCGAGGACGCCTGGACGACGCCGAAGGAGCCGACGGCCTCCGCGCAGAGCAACGCGCTGCAGCCGCCGTACTACCTGACGATGCAGATGCCGGGCCAGGATTCGCCCGCGTACTCGCTGTACTCGACGTTCATCCCGGATGCGCGCGGTGAGAACAGCCGGAACGTGCTCCGCGGCTACCTGGCCGTCGATTCCGATGCCGGCGCGAGCGACGGCGAACGTTCGGACGGCTACGGCAAGCTCAGACTCCTGACCTTGCCCGAGGACGACAACGTGCCGGGCCCGGGCCAGGTGCAGGCGAAGTTCAACTCCGATCCGACCGTCTCGCAGTCGCTGAACCTGCTGAAGCAGGGGCAGTCCGACGTGATCAACGGCAACCTGCTCACTGTGCCGGTCGGCGGCGGTCTGCTCTACGTGCAGCCCGTCTACGTGAAGTCGACCGGTGGCACGAGCTACCCGCTGCTGCAGAAGGTGCTCGTCGCCTTCGGCGACCAGATCGCGTTCCAGGACACCCTCGACCAGGCGCTGAACGTGCTGTTCGGCGGCGACTCGGGCGCTTCGGCGGGCGACGAGCAGGTCGAGCCCGGCACCGGCGAGGACGGCGGCAACCCCGACGAGCCGAGCACCGATCCCGGTGACACGGGTGGCGACGGCGGCACGCCGACCGCGCCGAGCAGCGAGATGCAGTCGCTCCTGAACCAGGCGAAGCAGGCCATCGCCGACAAGCAGGCCGCGCTCGCCTCGGGCGACTGGACCGCGTACGGGGCCGCCGACGCGAAGCTCGCCGACCTCGTGTCGAAGATGATCGCGCTCGCGGAGTCCGAGAAATCGGCCGCGCAGTGACCGTCGACCCGCGCGCGGGGGAGTGGCTCGAACAGAACCGGGCGAACTGGGACGAGCGCGTGCCCGTGCACGTCGCGTCCGAGTTCTACGATCGGAGCGCCCTGCGCGCGGGCGGCAGCCTGCTCGACCCCATCGCGGCCGCCGGCATCGAGCGACTGTTCCCCGAGGGACTCGACGGGGTGCGCATCCTGCACCTGCAGTGCCACTTCGGATCCGACTCGCTGTCGCTCGCGCAGCTCGGCGCCACCGTCGTCGGCATCGACTTCTCCGAGCCGGCGGTCGAGGAAGCCAGGCGGATGGCGGGGGAGCTCGGTCTCGCCGACCGCGCCCGCTTCATCGAGGCGAACGTGTACGACGCCCGGCACATGCTGCCCGAGCCCGAGTCCTTCGATCTCGTGTTCACGACCTGGGGCACGATCGGCTGGCTCCCCGACGTCGGCGAGTGGGCGCGCATCGTCGCCTGGTTCCTGAAGCCCGGCGGCCGGCTCTACTTCGCCGACGGGCACCCGGCGGCGTACATGCTCGACGGCGACGACGGCCCCGACGGGCTTCCGAGCCTGCGCTACGCCTACGCGGGCGGCGAGCCCGACATCGTCGACAGCGGTGAGGACTACGCCGACCCGGACGTGGTGCTGGAGCACACGAAGACATGGGAGTGGATGCATCCGCTCAGCGAGGTGCTCGGCGGGCTGCGGAGCGCCGGGCTCGCGGTCGAGGAGTTCGCCGAGCACTACCAGGTGCCGTGGCGGATGTTCCCGGCCACGGTGCCGCAGGGCGGCGGACTGTACGGCTGGCCGGGCACCCGCTGGGCTCCGCTCAGCATGGAGATCGTCGCGCAGGCGCCTGCGGCCGGGTCGGCGGCCTGATCGGCGAAGGGGGCCGCGACCGAGTCGCGACCCCCGCCACCGGAGCAGCGCTCAGTCGAGCGGTCCCTCCTCCGCATGCCGCAGCGCGGACCCCAGTGCGCCGCCGAGCTCGTTCCGGTAGTCGCCGGAGAGGTCCCACCACATCGCACCGCCGAGGCCCTGCTCGGCGAGCCAGGCGGCCTTCGCCCGCACGGACTTCGGGTCGTCGAGGCTCCACCACTGGCCCGTCTTCGCGTCGTACCGCCACGACGCCCCGATCGCCGGGTCGAAGTAGCCGTGGCCGAGCGATCGGATCTCGAAGTACGGCTTCGTCCCGATCGCGGAGACCGCGGGATCCGGCGTCCAGCCGGCGCGGTCGCCGACGGTGACGCCCGTCCAGCCCTGCCCGTAGGCGGCGAGCCCGATGTTCAGCTGGGCCGGGTCGGCTCCTGCGGCCGTGTACAGTCCGACCGCGTTGTCGAGGGCGAGGCCCCAGTTGTTCGTGCCGTCAGGGTGCAGGTTGCCCTGGTGCCCGGTGTTGCCCGTCCAGCCGCCGGCGTAGTCGTAGCCCTGGATGTTCAGCCAGTCGACCGCGTCGAACAGTCGCGGGTCGGTCCAGCCGCCGGCGTTGGTGTTCCAGCCGCCCGCGGGTGCGAAGGCGGTGAGGAGGTAGTCCTCGCCGGTCTGCTCGCCGTAGGCGTCGAGCTGTGCGCGGAACTCCTCCATGAGCGCGAGGAAGTTCTCCCGATCGGCGGGGGAGGCGTTGCTCGTCTCCCCGCCGTTCACCGGCCACTCCCAGTCGACGTCGATGCCGTCGAAGATCCCGGCGGCGGCGCCCGGCCCGCCGAAGGTGCCGACCTTCGGGAGGTTGCCCTTCAGGTAGACGTCGATGCACGAGGAGACGAGCGCGGTCCGCCGCTCCGGGGTCGCGGCCGCCTCGGAGAAGTGATCGGACCAGGTCCACCCGCCGAGGGAGATGAGCACCTTCGTCTCGGGGCTCCGCTCCTTCAGCTTGCGGAGCTGGTTGAAGTTGCCGGCGATGCGCTGGTGCTTGTTGGTCTTATCGTTCTTGCCGTCGACGGAGTCCTGCGGGCCGATGAGGCGCAGGTAGTCGTTGAAGGCGTCGCCTTCGCCCGGGACGTTCGTGATCTCGCACTTCAGGTTCGCGGTGACGTTCCCGAAGGCGTAGTTCAGGTGCGTGATGTCGCGGATGGCGCCCGTCGTGAACAGATCCTTGACCTGCACGTCGCGGGTCACGGGGGCGTCGGCCATCAGATAGCCGACGGTGCGGTAGCCGTTGATCTCGGCGGGACCGCCGGAGTGGCCGTGCGGCTTCGCGGCTGCGGGTGCAGCGGCGGCGGCCGCGACGAGCGCGGTCGCGACGCCGAGGGCGGCGAGCGGGCGGAGGAGTCTGCGTCGTGTCATGGGATCCTCATCGATCGGAGCGAGCACTGGTCGGACGTCGGCGGCCGCGGGCGCAGCGGGGCGGCTCACGGCCGCCGGGTTCGCCGCACTGCGGCGACGACGTTGCGGAGGAAGCTAGCAAGCCCGCGGTGGTTTGGAAAGACTCCTGACAAACCATGTGGATGCCTCGTGCGAATCCGACGATCGACTGTGACCATCCGACAGTTCTGTCCCCCAAAGTGTGCACATGCTGCACCCCGGCTCGCGTGTTCAGGAGTGCTGGGTGGCCGGGGCGTCCGGTTCCCGGAGCGCCGCGTCGGAGGCATCCGCGCCGCCGATCGCGGCCCGCCGCACGCGAGAGCGACGCTCGATTGGACGAGGTGCGAAACCCGTGCTAGTGTTATCTCTTGTGCCGCGGGGTGGAGCAGCTCGGTAGCTCGCTGGGCTCATAACCCAGAGGTCGTAGGTTCAAATCCTGCCCCCGCAACAAATCGAGGCCCGGAATCGTCAGATTCCGGGCCTCGATCTTTTTACGCGGGTGACTCGCGCCCCGGCCGCCCGTTGCCGCTCGGGACCTCGGCGTTGATGAGGTCCGCGCGCCTCGCTCAGAGCCGGCGGTCCTCTGCGCGACGCTCGTCCTGCGAGCCGAGGTCTTCGTGTTCGCCCTCCGGCGCTTCGTCGCGCAGCTTCTGCCGGTGCCGGGCCTGCTCAGCATGCTCGGATCGAAGCTCGTCATTCTTGTCGTGCGACATCGCCACTCCTCACGTCGGCCTGTGCGCCGACGCTACTCCTCCGGGGTCGACGCCGCGAGACCCGACCGCGGACGCGAGGGCGGCCTCACCCGGTCTTCGTGAACACTCCGGCGGTCCGGTCGGGCATCGTGCCGACCGGCGTGCGCGTCCCGTTCTGCTCTCAGCGGATCCGTGTTCCGGGCGGATGCCGTCGCGGATAGCCTCGGCCCATGGGTGAGCTCGTCGATCTGCAGCCGGTCCGTCGTCGGCCGAAACCGCTCTGGCGCGACGCCGTGGGCGAGGTGCTCCGCGGCGAACGTCTCGATCAGGACCGGATCCTCACCGAGGTGGCAGGATCGGCCGGGGTCTCGCCGCAGTACCTCTCGGAGATCGAGCGGGGACGGAAGGAGGCCTCGAGCGAGGTGCTCGGCGCCGTCACGGAGGCGCTCGGACTCGAGCTGCACGAACTCGTGCGTCGAGTCGGCACCGCGCTCGAGTCGCGCCACGAGGTCGAGCGCCGCGAGGCCGAACGGCAGGAGCGCATCGAACTCGTCGGCTCCCGCCGTCCGGCGCCGCTGCCGGTTCCGCTGCCCGCGCCCCGGCAGGCTCCGCTGCACGGGTCGGGTGCTGCGGCGCCCCGCGGCGCGGCCTACCTCCTCGCTGCGTAGGCCTCGGCATCCGCACCGAGCGCGGCCTGCGCGCTCAGCACCCGGTCGGCCAGTCCGTACTCGACGGCCGCGGCCGCCGGCAGGATGAGGTCGCGATCGGTGTCGTGCCGGAGCGTCGCGACGTCGTGACCGGTGTCGGCCGCGAGCGCGGCCTCCAGTTCGGCGCGCACCCGCACGACCTCGTCCGCGTGGAGGATCAGGTCGGGGATCGTGCCCCGGCCCTGCGACGACGGCTGATGCAGCACCACCCGCCCGTGCGGAAGGATCGAGCGCAGTCCCTTCGCGCCGCCGGCGAGGAGGACCGCCGCCGGGCCGGCCGCCTGGCCGACGCAGGTCGTCGCCACCTCGGGACGGATGTGCTGCATCGTGTCGTAGACGGCCAATGCGGCACCGGGGGAGCCGCCCGGCGAATTCAGGTAGAGGCTGATCGGCGTCTCGCTCGACTCGGAGGCGAGGTGCAGGAACTGCGCGATCAGCACGTTCGCGACGCCGTCGTCGATCTCGGTGCCGAGGTAGACGATGCGCTCCGAGAGGAGTCGGCTGTACACGTCCAGCGAGCGCTCGGTGTTGCCGCGCCGCTCGACGACGTAGGGGATGGAGTAGCTGCTCATGCCGTCACCTGCAGTCCGGTCCGGGGCCGCTCGGCCCGAGGGAACATCTCGTCGAAGCCGTCGACGACGCGGTCGATGAAGCCGTACGCGACAGCCTCCTCCGCGGTGTACCAGCGGTCGCGGAGCGAGTCCTCGGCGATCCGCTCGAGCGGTTGCCCGGTGTTCGCCGCCGTGATGCCGAGCACCGTGTCGCGCATGTGGCGGAGGTCGTCGGCCTGCAGCTCGATGTCGACCGCGGTGCCGCCGATGCCCGCCGAGCCCTGGTGCATGAGGATGCGCGTGTGCGGCAGCGCGAAGCGCTTCCCGGGCGTGCCGGCGCTCAGCAGGAACTGGCCGGCGCTCGCCGCGATCCCGTAGGCGACGGTGGCGACGTCGTTCGGGATGGAGCGCATGAGGTCGGCGATCGCGAGCATCGCCGAGACCGAGCCGCCCGGGGAGTTGATCCAGAAGCGGATGTCGCGGCGGGGGTCGTCGCCGGCGAGCGCGACGAGCTGGGCGCAGAGCCGGTTGCCGCCCTGCTGGTCGAGCTCGTCGCCGAGCACGATGATGCGTTCGTGGAAGAGCCGGGCGGTGAGCTCGGCGTCGATCGGGTGGATCGATGGGGTGGATTCGCTCATGGCCCCAGCGTGCGCGCTCGCGGCGAGGGGCGGGGCGGATGCTGCTGCGGGCAGCGCTGCGCACGGCAGCGCTGCCCGCAGCAGTGCGGCGCGGCGCGGGCGCCCGACGGAGCGGGCGCGCGCGGCGGCGTCAGCGCGCGGGCGCCGCGCTGCGGCTCAGCAGCCGACCTTCGTGACGCCCCACGAGCTGGTCGTCGCGGAGCTGTTCGCGGAGACGGACCCGACGACCCCCACGCTGTTGTAGGCGCGCACCACGATCGAGCGGGCGTTCGCGATCGACGCCACCGGCGCGCCGAGCGGTGCGACCGACTGCGTGGTGCAGGTGGAGAAGGTCAGCTTCGAGCCCGAGAGGCCGACGCCGCTGTAGACGCAGTGCGTGCCGGTGGCGCAGGACCCGACCGCGCGAGCCGCGGCGCCGCCGCTTCCCGCGATGTTCAGCACGACGGCGCCGTCCTGCCAGCTGACCTCGTCGGGGCCGGTCTGGATGCCGCCGGGGAACTCGGCGAGCACCGCGTCGACCTGCTGCTGGAGCGCGTCGTCCCCGGAGGAGACCGCGGGGACGGCGGCGGAGGCGGAGACGGGGGCGAGCACGGCGGCGGCCACGATGAGCGCGCCCGCGGCGAATCGGGGGAGGTTCACTGTTCGGGTCCCTTTCGTTCCCGAATCGGTGCGGCGTCGACTACTCCCAGGCGGTGTAGTTGATGACCGCGGGACTCGGGAGATCCGTGCGGTCGTGGCCGATGTACGTGGTCTCGATGGAGAGGATCCCGAGACCGGCGTCGGAGACGACGATGCGCTCAGCGTACTCGCCGGGAGCCCGGCTGTCAGTGACGAAGGAGAGGCCCGGGCGGTCGAGCCGGTCGGTCACGGCTCCCTCGACCTCGAGGTCGGGCCGGGTCGCGAGGAACTGCAGCGCCGCGCGGAGCTGCTCGGGGGAGAGCGTCTGCTCGGTCAGCAGGTTGCTCAGCTGGAGGAGGTAGTCGCCCGTCGTGACCCCGGTGCGCCCGAGCGGCTGCTCGAGGAACGGCCCGAAGTCCGCGGCGACGGTCGGCGGCGTGCCGAAGACGAACGGGTACTCGCCGGCGCCGAAGTCCTCCTCCCAGATGAGCGAGCCGACGTCGTAGCCCTCGACCGCGATCGGGCGCCCGTCGGAGTCGTACGGCTGGCCGCGCCGGACCTCGATCCGGGACCCGTCGGCGCGATGCTCCACCGTGCGCACCTCTGGGGCGATGCTCGTCTCCTCGACCCGGCCGTCGTCGCCGAGGACGAGGGACAGGGACCAGGCCTGGAACCGCACGTTCCCGGCGGTGCCGTGCGGCACGACGCGCTCGCTCAACCGCATCAGCAGGACCTCCGGAGAACCGTCGACGGGGGTGGGTTGGAGCAGCGGCGGCGTCGCCGTGGCGTAGCCGGCGGTGGGCTTGCCGAGTGCGACCATGCCGACCGTCGCGGCGAGGAAGACGACGACGGCCGCGGCGACGGAGAGGTAGAGGGGGCGCCGGGCGCCGGCCCGGGCGGCGCGCGGGATCTCCTGCAGGCGCGCCTCGCTCGTCGCGGTCAGTGGTTCGCCGCGGCGGGGGAGCACCGGGCGTGCGGCGTCCAGTCTGCGGGTCAGCTCGTCCATGCGTCCTCCTTCACCGTCGATGCCGGGTCGATGGCGAGCAACTGCTCGAGTCGTCGTCGCGCGCGATGCAGGCGGACCCGCAGGGTGGCGGTGGAGCAGCCGAGGATCTCGGCCATCTCCTCGCGGCTGAGGTCCTCCCAGTACGCCATCCAGATCACCTCGCGGTCGGCCTCCTCGAGCCGATTGACCGCGAGACGGACCTCGATCACCTCGTCGGACGCCAGCTCCGGAGCGGACTCCAGCTCCTGCTCCGCGCGATCCGCGCGGCGGGTGTGGCGGGTCCGGCCCCGGTAGGTGTTGCCGACGACATTGCGCAGCGTCGCATAGAGCCAGGCGATCGTGAACACCTGCGATGCATCATCGCGGCGCCGCCAGGCCTGTGCGAAGACCTCGGCCGCGGCATCCTCGGCGTCGGTCCGGTCGCTCAATCGGTTGAACGCCGCAGCGACGATCACCGCGTGATAGGTGCGGAAGAGCTCCTCGAATTCGCGCGCGCCCTCGACGGGACGCGGAGCTCGGGAACGGGACACCATCACATCATCCCTGTTTCCGGCAGCGCATGTTTCGTTACCGACTCGGAGGAACGACGAAGCGGCCCCCGGTCAGGGAGCCGCTCCGGTCGTCGCTACTCGACGAGCTTGCCGGCGAGGGAGATCTCGCCGCCCATCAGTTCCGCGATCTCCTCCGGGATCTCCGGGATGGCCTCGCGCACGACCCCGGCGGACGGCGACCAGACGAGGTTCACCTGCAGGGCGGGATCGAGCTCCGGGTAGTCGCTGCGGTTGTGGCAGCCGCGGGTCTCACGGCGCTCGAGCGCCGCCTCCAGGGTCGCCCGCGCCGCGAGGGCCGCCGACTTCAGGTCGAAGGCGTGCGCCAGGTCCTGGAAGCCCGCGATGTCCGGGTGCACTCCGACCTCGGCGATGCGCGCCTCGATCGCGTCGAGCTCGGCGAGTCCGGCGCGGAGGCCCGCCTCGGAGCGCACGACGCCCGCGTGCTCGGTCATGGTGTCGCGGATGGCTCGCTGCAGCGCGCGCACGTTCTCGTGGCCGTCGGCGGCGAGCAGCCCCGCGATCTCGCCCCGGGCGGTCTCGATCGCCGCCGCCGAGCGGGACTGCGCCGCGAGGCCCGCGGAGTAGGCCGCGGCCGCCTGCCCGACGATGCGCCCGAACACGAGCAGCTCGATGAGCGAGTTGCCGCCGAGCCGGTTCGCGCCGTGCAGCCCGCTCGCGGCCTCGCCGATCGCGTAGAGGCCCGGGACATCCGTCGAGTGGTCCTCCGAGCGCACCCAGACGCCGCCCATCGAGTAGTGCGCGGTCGGGGCGATCTCGATCGGCTCCTTCGTGATGTCGAGCATCTGCAGCTCGAGCATCGTCTGGTAGACGCGCGGCAGGCGCGTCATGATCGTCTCCCGCGGCAGGTGCGAGACGTCGAGCCAGACGCCGCCGTTCGGTGTGCCGCGCCCCTCGGCGATCTCCGTGTAGCAGGCGAGCGCGACCCGGTCGCGGGTCGACAGCTCGGCGCGCTCCGGGTCGTACTTCGGCATGAAGCGCTCGCCGAGGCCGTTGCGCAGGATGCCGCCCTCGCCGCGTGCGGCCTCGGAGACGAGGGTGCCCGCGGCGCTCTCGGGCTCGAGGATGCCGGAGGGGTGGAACTGCACGAGCTCGGGGTCGCGGATGCGGCCGCCGGCCTCGACGGCGAGGCGGAACGAGTCGCCCGTGTTCTCGTCGCGGCGCGAGGAGGTGCGCCGCCAGATGCGGTTGTGCCCGCCCGCGGCGAGGATCACGGCGTCGGCGTGGATCAGGTACCTGGTGCCCGTCTCGAGGTCGAAGCCGTAGGCGCCGAAGACGGCGCCGTCGTCGTTCACCAGGATGCGGGTGACGTAGACGGTGTCGAGGACGGGGATCTCCAGCTGCACCGCCCGATTGATGAGCGTGCGCTGGATCTCGAGGCCGGTGTAGTCGCCCGCGAAGGCGGTGCGGCGATAGGTGTGCGCGCCGAAGAACCGCTGGGAGATCCGCCCATCGTCCTCGCGGGCGAACGGCATGCCGTACCGCTCGAGGTCGTCGATGCCGCGGGCGGCGTTCTTCGTGACGATCTCGACGGTGCGCGGGTCGGCGAGCAGGTAGCTCTCCTTCAGCGTGTCCGCGGCGTGCTGCTGCCAGCTGTCCTCGGCGTCCATGGTCGCGAGCGCGGCGTTGATGCCGCCGGCGGCGAGGGAGGTGTGGGCGTCGGCCTTGGGGCGCTTGCCGAGGGCGAGCACGTCGACGCCCGCTTCGGCGAGCTCGATGGCCGCGCGGAGGCCGGAGCCGCCGGTGCCGATGACGAGCACGCTGGTGGAGATCTGCCGTTCTGGGGTCTGCATGCGCACGAGGCTAGGTCGAACGCCGCGATTCCTCCAATGCATTTATCTACTCGCAACGATGCACGTAGGCTATGGATATGAACCTCGAGCAGCTCCGCGGCTTCGTCGCGATCGCGCGCCTCGGCAACTTCACCCGGGCCGCGGCCGAGCTCCACCTCGCGCAGCCCTCGCTGAGCCGCCAGATCGCCGCCCTGGAGCAGGACCTCGGGGCCGAGCTCTTCCACCGCGCCCGCGCGGGGGCGACGCTCACGGTGGCCGGCGAGTCCCTGCTCCCGCTCGCCCGACGGATGCTCGCCGACGCCGAGTCCGTGCGCCGGGAGCTCGCCGAGCTCGCCGGGCTCGAACGCGGCCGCGTCCGTCTCGGCGCGACGCCGACACTCTGCATCAGCCTCGTCGCGGAGGTGCTGCACGCCTTCCACGCCGCGCACCCGGCGATCGAGCTGCACCTCTCGGAGCAGGGCTCGCGCCGGCTGCTCGAGGAGCTCGCCGCGGGAGAGCTCGACCTCGCGCTCATCACGACCTCCGACCCGACGGCCGCTGACCGATTCACCGTCGCGCCGCTCCTCGACGAGGAGCTCGTCGTCGTCTCCTCCGCGGCAGCGCCGCCGGTCGTCGCCGGCGACAAGATCTCGCTTCGCGAGCTCGCCGCCCTCCCGCAGATCGTCTTCAGCTCGAGCTACGACCTGCGGAGCGCGACGGACGCGGCCTTCGAGGCGGCCGGTCTCGCGCCCGAGGTGGTGCTCGAAGGCGCCGAGATGGATGCCGTGCTGCGGTTCGCCGAACGCGGGCTCGGCGTCGCGATCGTGCCCGCCATGGTGCTCATCGATCGACCGGGGCTCCGCTCGGCCCGGCTCCGCGACGAGGCGCTGACCCGCACGATCAGCCTCGCCCGCCCCGCGGACGTGGCGCCGACGATCGCGGTCGGGGTCATGCAGCGCACGATCGCCGCGACGGCGACGGCGTTCGCCGCGCGGGCCGGCGAGACGATGCGGCTGGCCGAGGGCTGAGCCGGCCGGGCGCCCGAGTCCTGTGTCGATCCGAACGGCTTCCTGAGCCGAGCTTGAGCTGATCCTGAGGTGCGTCCGTCAGGCTGAACATGTGCTCGCAGGGGCCACCGGAACCACCGCAGTCCACCGCTTCTTGACCCGAACTCGAGGCGTCGGACCGCGAGCGGGGTGGCCCCTGAGCGCAGCACCACGATCGACGGCGCCGCACCCGGCGGCCCCGCGGATCACTCGACGCGGCTCCAGCCGCCGCATCCCGCCGAGCTGAACTCCTGGCCGGCCTCGACGACCACCCAGACGTCGTCGCCGTCGCCGAGGCCCTGGTCGAGGATCTCGCGCGCTCCGGACTCCTCCGCGTCGGCCGCGGCGATCGACCACGAGCAGGACTCGTCCGTCGCGGCTGCGTGATAGGTGCCCGGGAGCATCGAGGTGCCGCCCGTGTATGTGCGGCCGTCCTCGAGGAAGGTCGCCGGAAGCGCCGCCTCGGCCTCGGCGACCGCCAGTTCGCGGGCGTCGAGCTCCGCGGTCCGTGCGACGAGCTCGGCCTCGCGCCCGCGGAGGCCCGTGTCCGCGTCCTCGTAGTCCGCGAGCTGCTGGACCAGCCGGTCCGCGCGGTCCCGGTCGAGCTGCAGCTGCGACTCGAGCTCGGCCGTGTTCGCCTCGCTCGTCGCCCAGAGCGTGATCGTCGCGGCGATCGCGGCCGTCGCGAGCATCGACGCACCGATCAGGGGGAGGAGCAACCGGTTCGCAGGCAGATGGAACTCCATCGTCCGCTCCTCGGGTCGGTTGCAGGGACTCGTAGCAGTATGGCGTACCGCCTTCGAGGCATCCCCCCCAGTTCGGGGGACGCGGGGCCGGATGGCCCTCATCGGAGTGCGCGTCCGCCGCCCGCATCTATGGCATGCTTGTCCGGCGCCGAACACCGCTGGTTCTCGCCTCCTGGTGCCGCGCACGGCTCATGAAGGAGAGAGCATGGCTTCAACGTCGGTGAGCGCCCCCGCCAAGGGCGCCAGCCTCAAGCGCAACCTGGGACTGTGGGCCATCGTCGGCCTCGGCCTCGGTTACATGACCCCGACCGTGGTGTTCGACACCTTCGGCATGGTCGCGCGCGACACGGACAACGTCGTCCCCGCCGCGTACCTGGTGGCCCTCGTCGTGATGATGTTCACCGCGGTGAGCTACGGCAAGATGGCCGGCGCGATCCCGAGCGCGGGATCCGCGTACACCTACGCGCGCGAGTCGATCCACCCGAACGTCGGATTCATGGTCGGCTGGACCTCGCTCATCGACTACGTGCTGTTGCCGATGGTGAACTGCCTCATCATCCGCAGCTACCTCGAGGCCCTGTTCCCGGAGATCCCGGGCTGGATCTGGGTGGTGCTCTACTGCGCCCTCGTCACGACGGTCATCTACCTGACGATGCGCGGCACCTCGAACATCAACATGCTGCTGCTCGTGTTCTCGATCGTCGTCATGGCGGTCTTCGTGGTCATGGTCTTCGCGCAGCTCATGCGCGGCGAGGGCCAGGGCACCGTCGCTTCGCTGCAGCCGTTCCTGCACGACGGGGTGACGCTCGGCGCCGTGCTCATGGGCGCGACGATCGTCTGCTTCTCGTTCATCGGCTTCGACGCCGTCACCATGTACGCGGAGGAGGCGAAGACGCCGAAGATCATGCCGAAGGCGATCCTCCTGACGGTCGTCATCGGCGGCGCGATCTTCCTCGTCGCCGCGTACTTCACGCAGCTCCGCTTCCCCTCGTCCGACGCATTCCCCGTCGAGGCGATCGAGGACAGCACGCTCCCCGAGATCGGCCTGCAGGTCGGCGGGCCCGTCTTCCAGGCGATCCTCACCTCGGCGGGCTTCGCCGCGACGCTCGCCTCCGGTCTCGCCTCGCACGCCTCCGTGTCGCGCATGCTCCTCGTGATGGGGCGCAACAACGTGCTCCCGAAGCGCTTCTTCGGCTACATCAACCCGAAGACGCACACGCCGACCTTCAACATCGTGCTCGTCGGCGCGATCAGCCTGCTGGCCGCCGCGTTCACCCTCGAGCTGATCGCCGCGTTCATCAACTTCGGCGCCCTCATCGCGTTCACCTTCGTGAACGTGTCGGTGATCGCCTGGTTCGCGATCCGCAAGGGCCGCCGGCGCACGCCGAAGGACATCTTCACCTTCATCGTGCTGCCGGGCATCGGCATGGTGCTGACAGGCATCCTCTGGGCGAACCTCCACGTCGACGCGCTCATCGGCGGTGCGGCGTGGGCCGTCATCGGCTTCGTCTACCTGCTCGTGCTGACCCGGGGCTTCCGGCGGAAGGTCGCGGCCTTCGACGAGGCGCAGCCGGTGACCGGGTTCAACAAGGTCATCGACGAGTAGCGGCGGCGCGGCGGCGCAGGCGGCCGTAGCCGGCGAGCAGGCGCGGCACGACGAGGTACACCGCGAGCGGGACGACGATCACCGTGAGCAGGAGTGCGCGCAGCACGGGGTGCCAGTCGGCCCAGACGGGCGCGAGGGCGAGCATCCCGATCGCGACGAGCGGGAAGATCGCGAGCCAGGTGATGATCGCCCGGAGGTGGATCGAGGGCGGCGCGCTCGGCTGCGCGGCCGCGGGCTCCGCGTCGGGCCGGCCGGTGGTCGCGTGGGGCTGGGCGGTGGTCGCGTCGGGCTGTGCGGTGTTCGCGTCGGGCTGCGCGGCGTTCGTCGCAGCGCTGGGGGTCTCGGTCGACATCTCATCTCCAACTGTCTGGTTGCTTCCAACTGAAGAGTTGCAACTGTAGAGCGCCCGTGCGAATTCCACAACTGAAAAGTTGGAGAGTTGCTAGGCTGGCAACATGGCCTGGGACACCGAGGGCACGAAGCGGCGCCTGCTCGAGGCGGCGACGGTCGAGTTCGCGCAGCACGGCTTCGCCGGCGGGCGCATCGATCGCATCGCCGCCGCCGCGGGGGTCAACAAAGAACGCATCTACCAGTACTTCGGCAAGAAGGGCGAGCTCTTCGACGCCGTCCTCGTGAGCGAGCTGCGGCGGGTCATGGACGAGGTGCCGCTGCACGGCGAAGGGCCCGCGGCGGTCGCCGACTACGCGGGCCGCCTCTTCGACCACCACGTCTCCGACCCCACCGTGCCCCGCCTCGTGACCTGGGAGGGCCTCGAGCGCGGCCGCGACACGGTCGCCCGCGCCGATCGGCTCGAGCACCACACCGCGAAGGTCGAGGCGATGAGGCGGATGCTCCCGGGCATCGATCGGGCGGCGGCGGCCGAGCTGCTGCTCACGATCGTCACCCTCTGCGACTCCTGGCCCGTGCTGCCGCAGGTCGACGAGTTCCTGAGCGGCCGGATCGACGGCCGCCGCGCCGAGCGGCGGGCGGCCATCGTCCGCACGGTGGAGCTGCTCGCCCGCTCGCTCAGCGCGTAGGCGGGCCGTCGAGCACCACGAGCCGGCGGGTGGCGCGCGTCATCGACACGTAGCGGTCGACGGCGCCCTCGATACCCGCCCCGAATCCAGCGGGGTCGAGCAGCACGACGAGGTCGAACTCGAGGCCCTTCGCGAGCTCGGGGGTGAGGCGCCGGACGCGCGGCCGGCCGTCGAGCACGGCCGCGATCGTGGCGATCTCCCGCTCCGTCGCGGACGCGGAGTGGATGACGCAGACGCTCGACTCCGGGTGCTCGGCCGTCCAGGCATCGAGGATCGGCGCGAGCTCCGCCAGCGGACGGCGCTCCACCGGGTGCCCGCCGGAGCGGATGCTCGTCGGCACGTTCGCGTCGGGGATCGCCGCGCGGATGACGGGGGCCGCCTCGGCCATGATCTCGGCCGGGGTCCGGTAGTTCACCGTGAGCCCCGCGAGCTCGACGCGGGCGAAGCCGACGCGGTGCAGGCGCTCGGCCCAGGACTCGAGGAAGCCGTGCCGGGCCTGGGCGCGATCGCCGACGATCGTGAAGCTCCGCGCGGGACCGCGCGCGAGGAGCATGCGCCACTCGGCATCCGTGAGCTCCTGCGCCTCGTCGACGACCACGTGGGCGAACGGGCCGTCGAGCAGTGCGGCACGCTCGGGGCCGGGCAGCTCGCCGACCAGGGAGTGCTGCACGTCCTCCCCGCGGAGCATCGTGACGAGGCCTTCGCCGTCGTCGTCGGCCGCGATGAGCTGATCCACTACGAGGTCCATCTGCTCTCGGTCGGACTCCGCCTCGGCCCGTGCCCGGCGGATCCGAGCCGGCGCCTCGGGGTCGCCGATGCGGCGGCGGGCGGCGTCGAGGAACGGCACGTCCGCGGTCGTCCACGCTCGGGCGTCCTCGCGCCGCAGCGCCTCCGCCTCGGCGGCCTCCAACCATGGTGCGGCGCGGCGGAGGTAGGCCGGCGACGTCCAGAGGTCCGCGACGAGGCCCGCCGGGTCGAGGAGCGGCCACGCCCGGTCGAAGGTGCGCCGCAGCGC
The DNA here is from genome assembly GCF_044917495.1 of Agromyces mediolanus. GTDB lineage: Bacteria > Actinomycetota > Actinomycetes > Actinomycetales > Microbacteriaceae > Agromyces > Agromyces mediolanus_B. The sequence goes on from NZ_JAVSSI010000001.1 coordinate 126,925, forward strand.
CTCGTCGGCTTCGAGCTCGCGTCGCACGAGCCGCGCGGGTGCGCCGGGCGGCTGCTGATCGGCGAGGATCTCGAGCGCAGCGTCCCAGACGAGTGCCCGCGCCTCGTTGTGCGGGGTGCCCGGTTCCGGAGCGGCGAACGCCTCCGCCCACTCGACCGGGCCGATGAGCGCCTCGCCCCACTGCGTGTCGACGACGAGCGCGACGTCCGGCGGCACCTCGTAGGCGTCGACCGCGGCGCCCACGGCGTCGACGAGCCGTGCCTCGGACTTCAGCCGGGCGGCATCGCTCGAGGACTCGACCCCGAGATGCGCCCCCTCCGGAACGAAGTCGGCGGTCACCGCCATGGCGACCTCCTGCTCCCCGAGACTCGGCAGGACGTCGGCGACGTAGTCGAGGTACGGATGGGAGGGGCCCACGACGAGCACGCCGCCGCGGTGGGCCGCGACGCGCGGGTCGGCGTAGAGGAGGTAGGCCGCACGGTGCAGGGCGACGACCGTCTTGCCGGTGCCCGGGCCGCCGTCGACGACGAGGGCGCCGCCGGATTCCGCCCGGATGATCGCGTCCTGGTCCGCCTGGATCGTGCCGAGCACGTCGCGCATGCGGGCGGACCGATCGGTGCTGAGACTCGCGATGAACGCGGACTGGTCGTCCGGCGCGAGCTCGCGGCCGTCCTCGTCCGGGGCGAGCACCTCGTCCCAGTAGTCGACGATGCGGCCGCGCGTCCAGCGGTAGCGGCGCCGGCTCCTGAGCCCCATCGGGTGCGCCTGCGTCGCCGCGAAGAACGGCTCGGCGGCCGGTGTGCGCCAATCGACGAGCAGGCGCTCCCCGTCGTCGTCCGCGAGCCCGATGCGGCCGATGTAGAGCGGATCCTCGCGCCCCTCGACGACGATCCGTCCGAGGCACGCGTCGAGTCCGAAGCGGCGGAGCGTGCGCAGGCGCGCTTCGAGGCGGTGCACCTCGAGGTCCCGGTCGAGGGCGGCCTGGCCGTGCCTGGCCTCGGCGCGGAGCACTTCGGCGAGCCGGCTCGTGGCCGAGTCGATGGCGGATGCGAGCGCTGCGCCGATCGCGGCGAAGTGCCGCTCGTCCTCGGCGACGAGCGACGCGCCCGCCTTCTCGGCGAGATGGGTGGGCAGGTGGAACGGGCTCGTGGACAGCGGTCCTCCAGGGATGCGGTGCGGGTGGGTCCGCCAGTATGCGCCAGGGGAGGGGCCTTGCCGCAAGCCCCGGGTCGGGCGGTATCCTGGAAGTGCGGACGGGGCGAGTCATCCGAGTCCGCTCGCCGTGATCGCTCGATCGGACGACGCGCGAGGTCGCCGCAGCTCAGTCGTTCGAACGGCCCGAGACGCCGAGCATCGGCAGCCGGCGCAGCACCGCTGCGCGTCGGAGGCGGCGCTCCTCCTCGTGCATCTCGCGGACCGCGACCTCGGCCGTGTCCGGGTCGGCCGCGCGCACCGCAGCGGCGATCCGCTGGTACGCCGCCGCCCGGTGCGCCAGCGGCTGCATCGGCGAGGGCTCGGCGAGCAGCTCGAGGGACTCGAGCAGGAACGGGGTGCGTGCCGCGTCGGCGAGACAGCGCCGGAAGCACGCCTCGGCGTCCGCCGGATCGAGGTCGCCCTCCGGGGACCGTGCGGCATCCGCTCCGCTCGCCCCGAACGAGCGGGCGGCGTCGCTCAGCGCCTCGGCCTGCGACGGCGAGCGGCGGGCTGCGGCCCGGCGGACGGCGAGGACCTCGAACGCCAGCCGCGCCTCGGCGCGGTCGTGGGCCGGACTCGCCTCGGCGTTGGCTCGCATCGGTGGTCGCTCCCTCTGTGCCGGTGCAGGCTCCTCGCGTGCGATGACGCTGCGCGGCGATGCTCGTGTTGCGGGCCGACGACGCCTCGATTCGCCGACGGTCCGGTGCTGCGCGGTGCGGGATTCCACCGCTCGTTCAGGCGTGAGAGGGTCCGGCCCGTTTCCCCCAGGTTCCGGACCCTCTCTCCGCACCGATTCCCAGTCGTGCGGAAGCGTCGACATCAACGCGTGCGAAGATGCGGACTTCCTGAAGATAGCACATGGGATACCATTGCGTGAGCGCGTGTTTCCGCGGGTGACGCTCGGGTGCTCGGCCCGCATACTGGGGGGCCGCAGACCGGGTGATCTTGCCGCGCCCGCGCGCTTCGTTGCTGATACAGTGCTGCTATGTCGTTCAGGATGCAGTTTTCGCGTGGCAGTGCGGCCGCGCGCGTCGGCAGACTGAGCGTGGCGGCATGACCGATCCGGCGCGGACGGAAGCGGAGCGGGTCGCCGAGTCGCTGCGCGCGGAGATCATCGCTCGCACCCGGCTGCCCGGCTCCCGCCTGATCGAACGGACGATCGCGGCAGAGCTCGGCGTGAGCCGACTGCCGGTGCGCGACGCCCTCCGAGTGCTCGAGCGCGAGGGGCTCGTCGAGCGGGTCGGCCGCAGCATCGCGGTGCGACAGCTCGGACTGCGCGACCTCGGCGAGCTCGCGGAGGTCTCCGAGGCGTTCGACGTCGTCGCCGCCCGACTCGCCGCCGAGCGGCGAAGCGATGCGGAGCTCGCGCACATCCGCGGCGCGTACTCCGAGGTCGAGGCGGCGATCGCCGCCGGCGACGCGGGGGAGACCGCGCGATCGGTGCTCGCGTACCGGGGCGCCATCGCGGATGCCTCGCGCAACTCCTTCGTCGTCGAGATCGGCACGCTGCTCCGGGGGCGCGAATCCGGCGCCGTGCTCGCACCGGACGTGCTCCTCGAGCACGGACGCGAGCTCGTCCAGGCGATCGCCGCGCAGGACGCGCCGGCCGCCGAGCGACGGGTGCGCGAGCAGTACGGGGCATCGCGAGACGGCTTCCGGCGCGAGGTGCTGGCCGAACTCGAGGCGAAGGTGTCCGCGACGCGCGAGGCGGGGGTCCGCTGATGGTCGCCGAACGCACGCCGCGCGTCCCCGAGGCGAAGCGCATCCAGATCGCCCTCCGCAAGCAGATCGTCGAGGGCGAGCGCACCCCGGGGACACCGCTCGTCGAGCGGTCGATCGGCGAGGAGTTCGGCGTCAGCCGGCTCCCGGTGCGTCAGGCGATCCAGGGGCTCGTCGCCGAGCAGCTCGTCGTTCCCGGCGGCGCCCGTTCGCCCGCAACGGTCCGCGGCTTCGACGACGAGGAGCTCGACGCGCTGAGCGTCGTGCACGCGACGCTCGAGCGCCTGGTCATCCGCTGGGCGGCCATGCGCCGCACGGCCGAGCAGGTCGAGGTGCTCGGCACCTTCGTCCCCGAGGCGCCGTCCGACGGCCGGGTCGACGCAGGGGCCGTCCGGCGCGCCGTGCTCGGCTTCCGGGACTACCTCTTCGTCATGGCGGACAGCCCGGTCCTCGACGAGCTGAACCAGCTCGTCGGTGCCCGGGTCACGCAGGTCATCTCGCACGCGCTCGATCCGGCCGTGGCGGGCCACTACCTCGCGGCGCTGCACAAAGCCATCGCGATCGGCGACGCCGAGCTCGCGGAGACGATCCTCGGCGACTACATCGCCCCGGCGAAGTTCGACTCGGTCAAGCAGGGCTGACGGACTCGACGGTCCTCTCCGGCGCCGCGCGCGCACCGGCGTCTGACGTGCGCTGATCGCGCGCCCTCGCGCCCCCGGTGCCGCGCGTCCGCGGTGCCGCGTGCCCGCGGCGCCCCGCACCCGCAATGCCGCGTGCCCGCAGCGCCCCGCACCCGCAGGGCCGCACGTTCCTCTGGCCTGCGGAGGTCGACGCAGGGCTGCGCGCGAGCGCGCCGCGCCGCGATCTGGTCGGGATGCCATCACCGCCCGGAATCTTCCGTTTTGTGCACCGGATTCACGGCGCGTGTTGCATCGTGCGAGTCCGACTTGCGCATTCGGCGGACAACGGGATACCATGATCCAGTCGCGAGCGGGACACGATCGGGTTGAGGTCGAACAAGCCTGTTGTGCCGCTCGTGATGCTCCGTTTCCTCGGAGCATGCAACGCAGTTGCAGGGCTCCCGAGACCTGGATCCCCCCGGATCACCCGAGTCTCGGGAGCCCGATCCTCATGCGCCCGGCGCCATGATCGAAAGGGTGCACATGCCTGCACGACGTGAACTCGAGAGCGCGCCGACTCGCATCACCGCGATGCAGCGCGCGCTCTCCGGCGCTGCGCGCGCCAGCGTGCTCCGACACGTCGCACAGCACCCTCGGGCATCCCACACCGAGATCGTCGCGAGCACCGGAGTGAGCCGAGGATCGGCGACCACCGCGCTCCGAGACCTCGAGGAGCTCGGCTACCTCGTGGTCGACGGCCCGCGCGAGGGGCGGGTCGTGCGATACCGTGCGGTCGACGACCAGCTCTCCGCAGACCTCGCCGCGCTCGGCGACTGGCTCCTCGGCTGAACCGTCGACGGGAGGCCGGGCGTCAGGCGGAACCAGCGTCGGGCTGACCGAGCGTCGGGCTGACCGAGCGTCGGGCTGACCGAGCGTCGGCGTCGAGCCCGGGGCATCCGTCTACGATGGGGGGATGCCGACGCCGGAGACGCCGATCGCCCTGCAGGCCGCCGCGATGCGCGGATTCAGCACGCTCGAGGCGGCCGTCGACGCGATCCCCGCGGCCGAGCGCGACGCCCCCTTCACCGCGAACGGCGGGCGGGACCGCGATCTGCAGGACGTGCTCAACCACGTGCACGCCTGGCACGAGCTGCTCCTCGGCTGGCTGTCGGCGATCGAGCGGGGCGAAACGCCCGCCTATCCGGCCGAGGGCCACGGCTGGAACGAGCTCGAGGCGCTGAACACCGAGCTGCGGGACCGCACGCGCACCCGGGGCGGCGCCGAGCGCGCGTTCGCGAGGCTCCAGGGCAGTCACGCCGTGGCGCTCGCTCGCGTCGGTGCGCTCGACCGCGACGTGCTGTTCGATCCGGCGCGCTTCGACTGGCTCGGCGGCCCGCTCGCGGAACCGGTGCACGAGTGCCTCCGCGGTCACTACGAGTGGGCCGTGCAGGCGATCGGAGCCGCGCGATGACCGCCGGGGACGCGGCGCTCGGGATCGCGGTCGCCCAGTTCGCACCCGTCGCCGACGTCGCGGGGAACCTCGGCACGATCGAGCGGCTCGCGCGGACCGCGGTCCGACGCGGTGCGCGTCTGCTCGTCCTCCCGGAGTACGCGATGTACTTCACCCCGGAGCTCGGCCCGGAGATGGCGGAGGCGGCGGAACCGCTCGACGGCCCGTTCACCGCCGCGCTCGCCGCACTCGCGGGCGAGCTCCGGATCCACCTCGTGGCGGGCATGCTCGAGCGTCGCGACGGCGACCGGCGGTTCTCGAACACGCTGGTGGCCGCGGACGAGCACGGCGAGATCGTCGCGCGCTACCGCAAGCAGCACCTGTACGACGCCTTCGGCCAGCGGGAGTCCGACCACGTCGCCCCCGGCGAGCTCGACGAGCCGCAGCTGTTCGACGTCGACGGCTTCCGGGTCGGCATGCAGACCTGCTACGACCTCCGATTCCCCGAGGTCACCCGGGTGCTGGTCGACGCGGGCGCGGAGCTCGTGCTCGTCCCGGCGGAGTGGGTGCGGGGCCCGCTGAAGGAGCACCACTGGCGCACCCTCGCCACGGCGCGCGCCATCGAGAACACCGTCTATCTCGCCGCGGCCGACCAGACGCCGCCCATCGCGGTGGGGGCGAGCCTCGTGCTCGACCCGATGGGCGTCGAGCTCGCCGGACTCGGCGAGGAGGAGGGCGTCGCCGTCGCCTGGATCGACCGCGAGCGGCTCGAGCGGGTCCGCCGGGTGAACCCCGCGCTCGCACTCCGGCGCTACCGGGTCGTCCCGAGCTGAGGGTCCGCCGGTCGGGCTCCCGCGGGAGCGTGGATCAGCGCGCGCCGAGGGCGGCGAGACGCGCGGACGCCTCGCGCAGCACCTCCTCGCGCTTGCAGAACGCGAAGCGGACGAGCCGCCGAACCTCGTGCCGCCGGTCGGGCCCGACGAAGGCGGAGACGGGGATGCCGACGACGCCGGCGAGCTCCGGCAGGCGCCGGCACAGCTCGACCGCGTCGTCGTAGCCGAGCGGGCCCGCGTCGGCCACGACGAAGTATCCGGCGCGAGGTCGGGAGACCGCGAAGCCCGCGGCATCGAGCCCGTCGGCGAGCAGCTTCGCCCGGCGGGCGAGTGACGACGCGGCACCGAGGAAGTACTCGTCGGGGAGGTCGAGGCCGGTCGCGATCGCGGGCTGGAACGGGGCGCCGTTCACGTAGGTCAGATACTGCTTGACGGCGAGCACGGCGGTCACGAGCTCCGCGGGCGCGGTGAGCCAGCCGATCTTCCAGCCGGTGGTCGAGAACGTCTTCCCGCCGGAGGAGATGCTGATGGTCCGCGCCCGTGCGCCCGGGCGGGACGCGAGCGGGCGGTGCGGGCCGTCGCACCTCAGATGCTCGTAGACCTCGTCGGTGACGAGGAGCGCGTCGTGGCGCTCGGCCAGCTCGACGAGCAGGTCGGCGGTCGCCTCGTCGAGCACCGCGCCCGTCGGGTTGTGCGGATCGTTCACAAGGATGATCCGGGTGCGGTCGGTGACGGCGGCGCGCAGCTCGTCGGGGTCGGGCCGCCAGTCCGGGAAGCGCAGCGGGACGGTGCGGTGCACCCCGCCGGCTCGGGCGATCATCGCGGCGTAGGCGTCGTAGTAGGGCTCGAAGGTGACGACCTCGTCGCCGGCGTCGACGAAGGCGAGCAGGGTCGCGGCGAGCGCCTCGGTCGCGCCCGCGGTGACGAGCACCTCGCGGTCCGGGTCGAGTTCGAGACCGTACCAGTGCCGTTGGTGGCGGGCGATGGCCTCCCGGAGCACCGGCATCCCGGTGCCGGGCGGGTACTGGTTCACCCCGGAGCCGATCGCCCGGACGGCGGCGTCGAGCACCGCGGCCGGCCCGTCCTCGTCGGGGAAGCCCTGGCCGAGGTTGATGGCGCCTGTGCGCTGGGCGAGGGCGCTCATCTCGGCGAAGACGGTCGCGGCGATGCGTCCGTCGGGGCCGAGGAGTCCGGCGCCGGCGGCGGTGCGCTGCCAGGGGGCCAGACCGGATGTCGTGGGGGAGTCGCTCACGCTCACACCGTACCCGCAGCCCTCGGCGGTACGCTGGCGCAGGGCCCGGGGCGGCGAGTGAATCGCGTTCGGGGGCTTCACTGCCGGCCGATAGCCGATCCATAGACTTCGCCGATGCCACGCACAGCTTCCGCCGCGAGAGTGGGGGCAGCTTGGAAGGAGCAGACATGACCGATCACACCACCGGCCCCGTCTCGGAGGAGCCGCGGGACCACGAGGAGCGTGACGTCACGGACGCCGCCGACGCCACCGAGACGAACGCCCCCGAGCAGGCTCAGGCGGCCGCCGCCGAGTCCGCGGCGCCCGCCGCCGCGGCAGCCCCGCAGCCCACGACCCCGCTTCCCGCCGCATCGCAGCCGGCAGCGCAGGGAGACGCCCAGGCCACGGCGCCCGCCGCAGGCTGGGTCGCTCCGAACACCGCCGCACCGGCGGCGTCGCAGCCGGCCCCGCAGGCCCCGGCTCCGCAGACCCCGGCGGCGGAGACCCCGGCCGCGCAGACCGCGGCCCCGCAGAGCCCGGCCGCCCCGCAGACCCCGGCCACCGGCACCCTGTACGAGCCGGGGCGCGCCCCGCAGCCGTACCACGCGCCGCAGTACCCGCACCCCGCCGCACCGCAGCAGGCTCAGGCGATGACCCAGCCGACGCAGCCGCTGCCCGGCGCACAGCACCCGCAGCCGGGCCAGGTCCCGCCCGGGCAGGTCCCGCCGGCCTTCGGCGGCCAGCCCGCCGCACCCGCCGCACCCAAGAAGCGTCCCGCCGGACTCGGCATCGCGGCGGCCATCGTCGCCGCGGCCCTCATCGGCGGCGGCGCCGGAGCGGGCGTCACGGCGCTCACCATGGCGAACCGCACCGCCACGACCTCCGCGAGCGCCAGCCCGCAGAACGTCGTGGTGAACGACACCGACTCCGTGAACCAGGTCACCGCGGTCGCCGCGAAGGCCAGCCCGAGCGTCGTCACCATCTCGGTGTCGTCCGCGAACGGCGCCGGCACCGGCTCGGGCATCATCCTCTCCGACGACGGCTACGTGCTGACGAACACGCACGTCGTCACGCTCGACGGCGCGACCGGCGAGCCGACCATCCAGGTGAAGACCGACGACGGCCGCCTCTACACGGCGGAGCTCGTCGGCACGGACCCGCTGAGCGACCTCGCGGTCATCAAGCTGAAGGACGCCTCCGGCCTCACGCCGCTCGCGTTCGCCGACTCCAGCAAGCTGAACGTCGGCGACACGGCGATCGCGATCGGCGCGCCGCTCGGCCTCTCCGGCACCGTCACCGACGGCATCGTGAGCGCGCTCAACCGCTCGATCGAGGTCGCCTCCTCGGCGGCCCCGTCGACGCCGGACGACAGCGGCCAGGGCGACCAGCAGCAGGGCGGCCAGCAGCCGTTCGACTTCTGGAACTTCGACATCCCCGGCCAGGACGGGCAGGACGGCCAGGGCGGTCAGAGCGGGCAGCAGGCTCAGCAGGGGGGCGGCAACATCTCGATCCCGGTCATCCAGACGGATGCCGCGATCAACCCGGGCAACTCCGGCGGCGCGCTCCTCAATAGCAAGGGCGAGCTGATCGGCGTCAACGTGGCCATCCTCGGCACGGGCGACTCGTCGTCCGGGCAGTCGGGCAACATCGGCGTCGGCTTCGCGGTGCCGTCGAACCTCGCGAAGCGGGTGTCCGACGAGATCATCGAGAACGGCAAGGCGACGCACGGGCTGCTCGGGGCGACCGTGACCGCCGCGCAGAGCGACGAGAAGAGCAGCACCGTCGGCGCCCTCATCACCGACGTGACCGGCGGCGGCGCCGCGGCGAACGCGGGCCTGCAGAAGGGCGACGTCGTCACCCAGTTCAACGGCCTGCCGATCACCGACCAGACCGACCTCACCGCCCAGGTGCGGGCGCTGGCCGGCGGCTCCGACGCGGAGATCACCTATCTCCGCGACGGCGAGGCGCACACCGCGACCGTGACGCTCGGCACCTTCGAGGGCTGATCGGACGTCGTACCCAGACCCGGCGAGTGGCCGGAGCCGCTGAGGCTCCGGCCGCTCGGCGTTTGCTAGGCTCGATCGACCCAGCAGCAGAGTGAGGAATCTTGCCCGATCAGCCCGACGGCACCGCCCGGTCGACGCTCGGCGTCTCCTACGTGATGCCGGTGCTGAACGACGCCTCGCATGTGCGGGCGGCCGTGGAGTCGATCCTCGATCAGCACTACGCGGGCCCCGTGGAAGTCCTCATCGCCCTCGGCCCCTCCATCGACGGCACCGGCGCGCTCGTCGCCGATCTCGCGGCGCGTGACGCCCGGGTGCGCGTCCTGGAGAACGAGGTCGGCTCGACGCCCGCGGGCCTCAACATCGGCATCCGGGCGGCGCAGTACCCGGTCGTCGTCCGCGTCGACTCCCACTCGATGCTGCCGGCCGACTACACGAGCATCGCCGTCGAGACCCTCGAGCGCACCGGCGCCGACAACGTCGGCGGCATCATGGCGGCGCACGGCGAGACGCCCTTCGAGCGCGCGGTGGCCCGCGCCTACACGACTCCGGTCGGCCTCGGCGGTTCGGCGTTCCACGTCGGCGGCACCGCCGGCCCGGTGGAGACCGTGTACCTCGGCGTCTTCCGCCGCGACGCGCTCGAGCGGGTCGGCCTCTTCGACGAGACGATCAAACGCGGGCAGGACTGGGAGCTCAACCGCCGGCTCCGCGCCACCGGCGGCACCGTCTGGTTCACCCCGGAGCTCAGCGTGACCTACCGGCCGCGCTCGAGCCTCGAGCGGCTCGGCCGGCAGATGTTCTCGACCGGGCTCTGGCGCGGCGAGCTCGCCCGGCGGTTCCCGTCGGCGAACGGCCTCCGCTACTTCGTGCCGCCGGTGATGGTGCTCGGCGTCATCCTCGGCCTTCTCGCCGGCCTCGGCGGTCTCGTGCAGGCGCTCACCGGGCACACGCCCTGGCTCGCCCTCGGGCTCGTGGTGCCCGCGGTCTACCTGATCTTCGTCGTCGTCGCGACGCTCGTCTACGGCCGCGGCCAGGGTGCCGCGGCGTGGCTCTGGTTTCTCGTAGTCTTGCCATGCATCCATGTCGCGTGGGGGGTCGGCTTCGTGCTCGGCTATCTCTCGCTGACGCGGAACATCGCCAGCCACACGGGAAGGTAACGGATGTCGCACCCGCACTCGACGTCGTCGGAGCCGTCGAGACAGCACCCATCGAGCCTCGCCGAGCTGAAGGCGGTCACCCAGCCGCCCGAGGTGCGCGGCCGGCGGAACGCCGAGCACTGGACGGCGTCGCTGTATCTGCGGCGGCTCTCGCCCTATCTCACCTGGGTGCTGCTGAAGACGCCGATCTCGGCGAACGGCGTCACCGGGCTCATGATCCTCGTCGGCTGGTCGACGGCGGCGGCGCTGCTCATCCCCGGCGTCTGGGGCGCGCTCCTCGCGGTGATCCTCGGCCAGTTGCAGATGCTCGTCGACTGCTGCGACGGCGAGGTCGCCAGGTGGCGGCGCACCTCCTCGCCGGCCGGCGTGTTCCTCGACAAGGTCGGGCACTACACGACCGAGGCGCTCATCCCGATCGCGCTCGGCATCCGCGCCGCCGCCTACCCGCTCGAGTTCCCGGCCGACTTCCTCTGGACGACGGTCGGGGCGCTGCTCGCCCTCGTCATCGTGCTGAACAAGGCGCTGAACGACATGGTGCACGTGGCCCGGGCGAACGCGGGGCTGCCGAAGCTCGCCGACACGCACGGCGAGACGGCGCCGCGCGGCGGCCTCGTCGCGAAGCTCCGCCGCGTCGCGCGCTTCCTGCCGTTCCACCGGCTGTACCACTCGGTCGAGCTGACCCTCATCGCCTTCGCCGCCGCACTCGTCGGGCTCGTCGCCGGCCAGCCGTTCGTCGACCGCGTGGTCGTGGCGGCGCTGCTGCCGCTCGCCGTGCTCGCCGTGATCGGGCACTTCGTCGCGATCATGGCGAGCCGTCGTGTCCGGTCCTGAGCGCCCCGACGCGCGCACGCCGCGCGTCGGCGTCGTCGTCCTCACGATGGGCAAACGGCCGGAGGAGCTGCTGCGCGGAGTCCGCAGCGTCCTTGAGCAGCGCGACGTCGCCGTCGACGTGGTCGTCGTCGGCAACGGCTGGGACCCCGCCGAGGCGGAGCCGGCACTGCCGACGGAGGTGCGCACGCTCGCGCTGCCGGAGAACCTCGGCATCCCGGCGGGACGCAATCGCGGGGTGCCGGAGGTGCACGGCGAGTTCCTCTTCTTCCTCGACGACGATGCGTTCCTGCCCGATCCCGGCTTCCTCGCGAAGGGCGTCGCGCTGCTCGCGGCGGAACCGGAGATCGGGCTCGTCCAGCCGCGGGTCGTCGACCCCACCGGGCTCGTCTCGCCACGACGGTGGACGCCGCGGATCCGGAAGGGCGACCCGGCCGCCTCGAGCAACGTCTTCTCCTGCTGGGAGGGGGCGGTGCTCCTGCCTCGGGCGGTGTTCGACGCGACGGGCGGCTGGGCAGACCCGTTCTTCTACGCGCACGAGGGCATCGAGCTCGCCTGGCGGGTGTGGGACACGGGGCACCGGGCCTGGTACGCGGGCGAGCTCGAGGCGGCCCACCCGGTCATCGACCCCGCGCGCCACTCCTACTACTTCCGCTTGAACGCCCGGAACCGGGTCTGGCTCGCCCGCCGGAACCTGCCGGCCGTCCTGGTGCCGTTCTACGTCGGCTCGTGGACGCTGATCCAGCTCGTCCGCTGGGCCAGGCGGCCCGCGCAGCTCCGCGCCTGGTTCGGCGGCTGGCTCGCCGGCTGGCGGGAGGACCCGGGGGAGCGCCGGCCGATGCGGTGGCGCACGGTGTGGCGGATGACCCGGGCCGGCCGGCCGCCGATCATCTGAACGGATCCGAGGCTCCGTCTCCCGGGTAACGATCGGCTCTCGGTGCCGCCGCCGGGGGTCCCGGACCGGCATCCGCTCAGGCGCCCCTCGCTACCCTTGGCGAGTGGGATTGAAGACTGACGCTCGTCGTGCCGTGAAGCTCGCGAAGAACATCATCGCCTCGCGGCGTTCGCAGCGGGCGCTCGCCTCCGTGCTCGCCGAGACGGCGCCGCTCGAGGCGGGCCGGTACCGCATCGGCGTGTACTTCGCCGACGGCAAGGTCAACCTCTACCAGCTGCGCCAGTGGTACAAGCCGCTCGCCGAGCTCTCGAAGACGCATCCGGTCGTGGTCCTCAGCCGCGCGTCCGGCGCCGCGCTCGCGCTCCTCGACGAGTCCCCGGTGCCGGTCGCCTACGTCCGGCGGGTCGCCGATCTCGAGCAGCTTATCCACGATCAGGACCTCCGGCTCATCCTCTACGTGAACCAGAACGCCAAGAACTTCCAGATGATGCGCTACGGGCGCCGCTGGCACGTGTTCATCAACCACGGCGAGTCCGACAAGATGTACATGACCACGAACCAGTTCAAGGCGTACGACTATGCGCTGATCGCCGGCGACGCGGCACGGGCGCGGCTCGGCAAGGTGCTCTGGGACTACGACTTCGACAAGCGCGCCATCCCGATCGGCCGGCCGCAGGCCGACCACTACCACGACGGCCGGGAGCTGCCGTATCCCGAGGACGGCCGCGAGGTCGTGCTCTACGCCCCGACCTGGGAGGGCGACCGCGCCGCGGCCGCTTACGGCTCCATCGCCTCCCACGGTGTCGCCCTCGTCACCGCGCTGCTCGCCACGGGGCGCCACCGGGTGATCTACCGCCCGCATCCCCGCTCGGGCGTGCTCGACCACGAGTACGCGGCCGCGAACCGGGCGATCATCGACGCGATCGCCGCGGCCAACCAGGCGGACCCCGCCGCGATGCACGTCTACGACGACGGGCGGGAGCTCGGCTGGCAGCTCGCCGCGGCCGACATCGCGGTCGTCGACATCTCCGCGATGGTCTACGACCGGCTCGCGACCGGCAAGCCGCTGCTCATCACCCGACCCGCCGCGCCGGAGGCCGAGATCGACACCGGAGGCTACCTCTCGGCGTGCGAGTGGCTCGTCGCCGAGCCCGGCGCATCGGCGGAGCGGGCCGGCGCCGGCATGCTCGCGCGCGTGGACGAGGTCGCGCACGACCGCGAGGCGCTCGAGCGGCTGGGGCACTGGGTCGAACGCTACTTCGGCGACACGACGCCCGGTGCGGCGACCGCTCGCTTCCACGCGGCGGTCGAGCACCTCATGGCCGAGTGGGAGCGCTTCGCCGCCGAGCACCGCGACGACGAGGACATCGACGACCACGACGTCGAGGGCGAGCGCGCGGAGGACGGCCCCGAGGAGGACGCCCACGGCTGAGCCCGCGACGCAGGCCTGCCCGGGGCCGGTTCGTCCGCACCCGGGCGCGAGCGCTGCTCAGTAGAGCGTCGGACCGTCCGCGGCGGGCGGCGCGGTCAACCGTTCCAGCTCGAGGAGCGCGGAGAGGCGGCCGCCGCCGCTGATCCATCGGGTGACGGCGGTCTCGCCGAGGAGCACGTAGTGCCAGCGCTTCCCGCCGCGCGACTCGTCGGGCAGCTCGTTCAGCCCGTCGACCCAGGCGAGGGCCGCCCGCTGCTTGCGCCGGACGTTCTCATCGTCGAGCGCGGACTGCGCCTTCGTCTCGACGAGGTACACCGCGTCCGCGGTGCGCACGAGGAAGTCGGGGGAGTACCGGGCCGGCAGCCCGTCGGCCCGGAGGTAGGGCCGCTGGAGGAAGTCGTGCGCGTGCTCGTCGATCTTCACGAACGCCTCGATCCGCGAGTCGTGATCGGCCCACTCGATGAACCGACGCTCCAGCCCGCCGCCGCGGCTCGCGACGCGGAGCTTCGGGAAGACGCACTTCGTGCACGTCACGGCGTCGCGCGCCCGCATCGACGTGGTGCCGATCTCGGCGACGCTCCGCTGCCGCACCACGGCGTCCACGAGCGGCCGGTTCCGCTGCCCCGCGACGAGCGCGGTCGAGAAGACGCCGGCGATGTGCTCCGCGACGCCGGGGAGGAGGAGCGCCCGCCAGGATTCGCCCCGAGCCGGATCGAACGGTTCGCCGAACAGGCGCTCCCGGATGTACCGGTCGAGCCAGCCGGTGATCCGGGCGCGGTGGGCGACGAGGAGCGGATACCGGCTCGCCGCGCTGAACCGTGCGGCGCCCGCGGTGAAGCTCCGGCCGACCACGGTCGTGATGCGCAGGGTGAGGCGGGCGAGGAGGTCGTTGTAGCCGGTCGCCGCCATGACCCCGCCGTCGACGCGGAAGTCGCCGTACCTGGTCTTCGTCTCGACGTCGTGCGAGCTCCAGACGTCGCCGCGGCCGACGGCCCGTTCGAGCACCGCGCGGTCGAAGCGGCTCGGCTCGAGCGCCATCGGGTCGAGTCGGGGCGCGTCGAGCTCCTCCTCGGCCTCGTGCGCGACGACGGGCACGAGGATGTCGTAGTCCCGCCAGTCGGGGCGGAGCGCGACGCGCTCGAGCTCGCCGGCGACCGGCTTCTCCGAGTCATCGGCGATCGCCAGCAGGCCGTCGCCGAGCAGTTCGTCGTAGAACGCCGCGAAGGCGGGATGCTCGACGATGAAGAGCACATCGAAGTGGTGCCGCGGTTCGAGCCGGCGGCGGATGCGATCGCGCGTCTCCCGCTTGAGCTCGTCGACGACCGGGTCGCCGCGCCACATCAGGCGGAGGCCGCGCCCGATCGTCTGCTCGAGCAGGATGCCGGAGCCCGCCGAGCGGAGCGGGACGACGACGCAGATGCTGTCGACGTCGAAGCCCTCGCGGAGCATGAGCACGCTCACGACGACGCGAGGGCGGGCGTGGCGGTCGAGGTCGAAGAGTCGCGCGCGGATCGGCTCCCACTCCTTCGGGCCGAGCTCCGCGCGGCGGCCGCTGTCGATGCGGAGCACCTCGTCGGCATCGAGGCCCTCCGAATCGAGCAGGAAGCGTTCGACCTGGCGGGATGCGGCGGTGTCCTCGGTCATGATCAGCAGCTTCGGGCGCCGCTCGGGGTCGACCTCGGCGAACTCGGTCTCGAGGAGGGCGAGTTTCCGCAGCCCGGCCCGGATCATGGTGCGCTGGCCGGCGGAGAGATCCACCACCTCGCCGTGCTCGTCGCGCTCGGCGGTGAAGTCGAGGGGGAGCGCGGCGAGCTCGGTCCGCTTGTCGAGGGCGATGGCCTTCACGAGCCCGCGACGCATCGCGGCGTGCAGGTCGAAGTCGACGACGATGTGGGGGAAGTAGCGCCGCTGCCGCCCGCCGCCGCTCTCGTCGTAGGGCGTCGCCGAGAAGTCGAGCTGGACGAAGCGCCGGCCCTTGGGTGCGGCGATCGCGGTGAGACTCTGCTGCCACTCGACGTCGCTCTGAGCCTCGCCCCGGCGGAGCCCGTGCACGTGGTGCGCCTCGTCGTTGAAGACCACGAGGTCGGGCAGGTCCACGAGGGACTGCAGCGGGCGACCGCGCGCCGCGCGGCGATCGAGGGTTTCGAGCGCGTTGCCCGCGGCCGTGCCCGGGGAGAGCGGGAAGAAGCTCTCGATCGCGGCGCGGGGGTCGATCCCGCCGTCGGGGGCGGCGCGGACGGCGAGCTCGCCATCGCCGCCATCGCCCGTGCGGCCGTCTCCGACGAAGTCGGGGTCCTCCGCGCCGGCGAGCAGGTGCCAGTTCGTGACGGCGATCATGCCGTCGCGCGGGCGCCGGAGCCCGAGCTCGTGCTTCTCGACGAGCCCCGTGTCGAGCAGGGCGAAGACGGCCCGCTCGTGCCTCGGCGGCACGAACAGTTCGCGGCGGGCGCGGAGTTCGCTCGTGCTCGGATCACGCACCCCGTCGACGAGCCGGCCACGGAACGAGTCGAGCAGTCGCTCGTAGACGATGAGTCCGGGTGCGACGACGAGGAAGTTGCTGCTGAACCTGGGGTCGGACGGGGCGGCGAGCCGGTTCAGGTGCTGCCAGACGAGCAGCGCCTGCATCACCCAGGTCTTGCCGGTGCCGGTCGCGAGCTTCGCCGCGTACTTGGGATGCCGGTGCCGCTCGTGGTCGAGTTCGGCACGGCGATCGGGCGTCACCGCCTCCGGGGCGAGGCGCTCGTAGAGCTCGCGCAGGGTGGCGCCGCCGAGCACCTCGTGCGCGTAGACGATCGCGAGGATGGCGTCGCGCTGCCCTTCGTGGAAGGCGTCACGGCGCCCGGCCGAGATCGACTCGTCGAACCACCAGCGGAGCAGTTCGCCGGTGGTCGGGGTCACCGCCTCGAGCAGTGGGCAGGACTCGCCCGCCGCGATCGCCCGGGCGTCGTCCGCGAGCCGCACCGCGATGGCCCGGGCGAGCGGCAGCTCCTCGTCGAGCGGGATCCTCATGCGGCGTCCGCGCCATCCGCGCCATCCGCACCCATCGGCTCTCCGAGCTCCAGCACCACCTCGGACTCGAAGCCGAACACGTCGACCGCGCGCACGCAGATCCGGCGGGCTCCCGGCCGCCACGGCGCACGCAGCGCGGCCGACGTCACGACGCGTAGCGGGTCGTCGTCGTTCAGCGCGTTCCCGCGGTAGTCCTGCCAGGTGGAGCGGAACAGCTCGCCGTCGTAGTCGGGGTCCACGGCCCAGTACTCGACGAGCGAGAGCGGGTCGCGGTTCATGAGCTGGAGGACCTTCTCGCGGTCGGCCGCGCGGAGGCTGATCGCCTCGGGGGAGAGGAGCACGTAGTTGTCGAGCCCGACGACGAGTTCGAGCTCGTCGCCGCGGCGGGCGGCGGAGCGGATGCCGGCCTCGAGGTATTGCAGGGTCGAGAATCGCACAGTGTCGGCGAGCCGGCTGCCCTTCTTCTTCAACCGGTCGATGAGGTCGGGCGGGATCACCCGGACCTCGAGCCGGGGATCCGCGAGTGCGTCGATGTCGTGGCCGATGCCCGCCGGGAAGTTCCAGCCCAGCACGACGACGCGGTCGAAGCCGCCGAGGGCCGTGTCGCGCTGCGCCTGCGCCCGGCGCAGCGACCGGGTCGTCGTGAGTTTCGCGGGGCTCTCGGCGACGACGAGCGTGCGTCCGTCGGGGAGGCTCCCGAGCGTGCCGCCCGGGTTCTCCGCCTCCGGCAGGGGCGCCGCGCCGTAGAGCTCGAGCACCGTCCTGGCGAGGTCGCCGACGCGATAGCGCCGGCCGAGGCTCGAGCGCATCTGCTCGACCTGGTAGTCGCCGATCTCCTGGTAGAGGAACGGCCGGGCGTCCTGATCGATGAGGCGCTTGCGGATGATCATCGACGCGGGGCGTCCGAGGTCGCTCGTGATCCAGCGCCGACCGGATGCCTCGGCGGCGGCCGCGGTCGTGCCGGAGCCGCCGAAGAAGTCGGCGACGAGGCCGCCCGGCGGGCAGGACGCCTCGATCACCCGGTCGAGGAGGGCGAGCGGCTTCTGCGTCGCGTACGCGACCCGCTCCTTCGCGACGGGGTTCAGCATCGAGAGGTCCCAGACGTCGGGCATGGCGACGCCCTTCGTCGCCTCCTCGCTCAGCACGGAGCGGCGGACGCCGTCGTCGCCGATGGTGCTGACCCAGGCGCGTCCCTGCCCGCTCGACTTCTCCGACTTCGGGATGTAGAGCTGCTTGAAGTAGTGCCGGCCCTTGCGCTTGGCGTAGACGAGGAGCGTGTCGTGGTTGCGGGCGAACGTCGTGCTCGCGATGTTCCAGCGGCGGTAGTACCAGACCACCTCGTTGAGGAAGTTCTCGCGACCGAACACCTCGTCGCAGATGAGTTTCACGTAGTGGCCGACATGCCAGTCGATGTGGAGGTAGAACGTGCCGGTCTCGGCGAGCAGCTCGCGCGCGAGCACGAGTCTCGGGGTCAGCATGGCCAGGTACGAGGCGGTGCCGTCGGCCCAGGTGTCGGAGTAGGCGAACTGCTCGACCGCCGTCGGCCGCGTCTCGACCTCGTGCCCGGGCAGGGTCAGCTTCGTGCGGTAGTCAGCCTTGGAGTCGAACGGCGGGTCGAGGTAGATCAGGTCGATGCCGCCGGTGAGGCCCGGACCGTCGTCGTCGCCCGCGAGGAGGGCCGACATGGCGAGCAGGTTGTCGCCGTAGATCAGGCGGCCGGATGGCTCGGGGGACTCGTCGTCGGATCCGAGCCCGAGCGGCAGCCCGCTCGTCTCCCGCCTCGGCAGCACGAGCTCGCGGGTGTGCAGCCGCACCCGGTGCTCGCCCGAGAGCTGGTCGAGGACGCGCGCGGCCTCGCGGGTGCCGTCGGCGACGATCTTCGGCAACTGGTCGAGCAGTGAACTCGGCATCTGGTCCTCTCGAGACTGGACTGGCGGTCGATCCAGAATAGAGGTAGAAAGACTGGAGGTGAATGCACACTGGATTGGCGATCTGGGGGCGGATAGGCATGAAGGCATGCCTGAGCCCCAATCCCGTGCTGCCCAGATCCTCGGCGAACGTCTGAAGGCCGTGCGGCTCGAGCGCGGCGTCAGTCAGGAGACCGTCGCCCACCTCGCCGACATGCACGTGACCAACCTCGGCAAGATCGAGCGCGGCCAGGCGAACCCGAGGATGTCGACCATCATCCGCATCGCGGGCGTGCTCGACGTCGACCCGGGCGAGCTCATCGCCGGGATCGGTCTCGCCGAGCTGCCGGGCGTCGACCGGGTCAACGTGCGCGATCTCATCGACGAGCTCAAGCGCCGCGGCAAGTGACGCCGCCCGCTCGGACGGCGCGGTGCCGGTGCTGACGAGGCCTCAGAACGCGATGCGCCAGAGGTACTCCTCGCCGCCGGCCCGGAACCACCGCAGCACGGCGACGCAGTCGCGCGCGGGATCGTCGGCGCGCAGGACGAACGCCACCTGATCGCCGGGCGCCACCCGCAGCAGCGGCTGCCACAGCAGCCGGCCGTCGCCGAACAGCGACAGGTGCACCCCGTGCGCCGACTCGTCGCCGGTGTTCAGCAGCGTGTACCAGGGCGCGCGACTGCGATCGATCTTCCACGGCACGCGGTAGGCCTCGGGGGAAAGGGCGGGGGTGGCCTCGACGGCCTCGGACCGTGCCCCGTGCGGCATGGCTCCTCCTCAGATCGGGATGCGGCACGACACCGTCAAGATACCCGGCACCACCGACGCGGAACCCGCGCGGAGCGGTGGGCGCCGCTACCCCTCCCGAGGCTCGGGCTCGGGCTCGTCGAGCGGAGCGGCGTCGCCGGCGTCTGCGGCATCCGTCGTCCGTCGCGTCGAACCGCCCCGACCCGAGGCGAGCCGGGAGAACGGCCGGCCGGCGGCCCGACCGAGTGCGCCCGCAGCGCCGACGACCCGGCGTCCGGCGCTCGAGAGCCGCGTCTCCCCGTCGCGCGGCTCGAGCTCCGACGGGACGAACGCCGGTGCGGCACCGAAGGCGAGCCGGGACTGCGCCAGCACGCGACGGCCGAGCACGTGGTTGCCCACGCCGCCGACCGCCGCGCCGATGCCGAACGGCAGCGCCTTGCCGATGAACCCGGCGCCTCCGCGCACGGCGAACTGCTTCACGAACGTCGCCCGCAGCCGATCGACGACCGTGCCCATGACCGCCTTCGGCAGGGTGTTGGTGATGAGCTCGCCCCAGTACGCGCTGCGCGCGGCGCCGGTGCCGCTCGCCTGAGCCGCGAACTGCCGGATGAGGTCGCTGCCCTCGGTGCCGAGCATGAGCGTCATGACCAGGGCGCGCGCACGTTCGGGATTCTCGACGGGGATGCCGTGCACCTCCGCCACCGACTGGGCGAAAAGTGCCGTGGCCTCGAGGAAGCCCGCCGTCTCGACCCCGGACAGGGCGAGGGTGACGCCCGTCGAGATGCCCGGGATGACGGCGGTGGCCCCGACGGCGGCGCCGCCGGTCGTGACCGCCGCCAGGTAGCGGCGTTCGAGGATGCGCACGAGCTGCTCGGGAGTCGCCTGCGGGGCGCGCCGGCGGATGCCGCGCAGGTGCGCGAGCACCACGGGACGGTGGATGGCGAGGACGCGATCGATCGTGCGCTCGACGCCGTGCGCGCGGCCTTCGTCCTGCGGTGCCCCGGCGCCGTCGCCCGCGGGCGGCTCGCTCGGGGCGTCCCGCCCCATCGAGGTGATCCGGTGCACGCGCTCGGGCATGCAGCGATTGTACGCGGCGCGCCCTGGGCGGATGCCGGGTCGCACCGGGCCGCCGCGGCCCCGCGTCCGCTGCGCGGCGTCACGGGTTCGTCGTGCGGGGGAGCGGCCCGATACGATCGAACCTCAGCGTCTCGTCGACCCGCAGGAGCCTCGTGAAGTACCGCTCGACCCGCGGCGGGCTGCCGCCCGCGCCGTTCACCGAGATCCTCATCGAGGGGCTCGCACCCGACGGCGGACTCGTCGTCCCCGAGACCGTGCCGACCGTCACGCCCGACGAGCTCGAGGCCTGGCGCGAGCTCGACTACGCCGGGCTCGCGGCCGAGGTGATCGGCCGCTACGCCAGCGGGCTGTCCGCCGAAGCGCTCGCGGACATCTGCCGGGCCGCGTACGCCCCCGAGGTCTTCGGCGGCGAGCCGATCGTGCCGCTCACCCCGCTCGGCGAGGTGACGCTCGTCGGCCTCTCGGAGGGCCCCACGCTCGCCTTCAAGGACATGGCGATGCAGTTCCTCGGCCAGCTGCTCGAGCACGAGCTCACCGAACGCGGGACGACGCTGAACATCCTCGGCGCGACCTCGGGCGACACCGGCTCGGCCGCCGAGTACGCGCTCCGGGGAAAGCACGGCGTCGCCGTCTTCATGCTCTCGCCGCAGGGGCGGATGAGCGCCTTCCAGCGCGCGCAGATGTACTCCCTCACCGACGAGAACATCCACAACATCGCCGTCGAGGGCGACTTCGACGACTGCCAGCACCTCGTGAAGGTGCTCGCCGGCGACACCGCGTTCAAGCGGGAGCACCGGCTCGGCGCGGTCAACTCGATCAACTTCGCGCGGATCGCCGCGCAGCTCGTGTACTACTTCTGGGCCTGGCTGCGGCACAGCGACGCGGTCGAGCCCGCGGAGCGGGCCGGGCACCGCGTGTCGATCACGGTGCCCTCGGGCAACTTCGGCAACATCTTCTCGGGCTGGCTCGCCCGGCGCATGGGGCTCCCCCTCCACCGCCTCGTCCTCGCCACGAACGAGAACAACGTGCTCGACGAGTTCTTCCGCACGGGCGTCTACCGGCCGCGCACGGGCGAGGCGACCTTCGCGACCTCGAGCCCCTCGATGGACATCTCCCGGGCCTCGAACCTCGAGCGCTTCGTCTTCGAGGTGCTCGGCCGCGACCCCGAGGCGCTCCGCGAGCACTGGGCGGGGCTCGAGCGCGACGGCGTGCTCGATCTCAGCGCCGAGCAGCACCGCTTCGCCGCCGAGTTCGGCATCGTGAGCGGCGCGAGCAGTCACGCCGAGCGCGTCGAGACGATCCGGGAGACCCACCGGGCGACCGGCGTCGTGGTCGACCCGCACACCGCCGACGGGCTCGCCGTCGCCGCGCGCCACCTCGAGCCGGGCATCCCGATGCTGGTGCTCGAGACCGCGAAGCCGCAGAAGTTCCCGGAGATCGTCGCGGAGGCGATCGGCGCGCCGGCCGAGCTCCCGGCGGAGCTCCGGGAGCTGCTCGAGGCGCCGCAGCACGTCGTCGACGTGCCGAACGACGCGGTCGCGGTGCGGAACCTCATCGAGGCGCACGCCGCGCACTGAGTCGGGCACGAGGCGCGCACCGCGCCACGCACCGCCTCGCGCACCGAGCCGTCGGCGCGGCCCCGCGGGGGGCGCCGAGCGCCGTCAGCGGTTCGCGTGGTCGGCGTTGTACCGGTCGAGCACCTCGTCGATCCCCGCGTCCAGCACGAGCCGACCGCCGTCGAGGTAGAGCCCGCGCGTGCAGAAGCGGCGCAGGTCGCGCTCGTTGTGCGAGACGAAGAAGAGCGTCCGCCCGCCGGCGAGGAGCTCGTCGATGCGGCGGTAGCACTTCTCGCGGAAGCCCTTGTCGCCCACCGCGAGCACCTCGTCGACGAGCATGATCGGCTCCTCGAGCTGCGAGATCACGGCGAACGCGATGCGGACCTTCATGCCGCTGGACAGGTGCTTGTACGGGGTGTCGAGGAAGTCGCCGATCTCGGCGAACTCGATCACCTCGTCGAACTTCGCGTCGATCTGCGGCTTCGTCATGCCGTGCAGGCCGGCGGTGAGGTAGACGTTGTCGCGCACGGTGAGATCGTCGACGAAGCCGCCCGTGATCTCGATGAGCGGGGCGACGCCGCCGGCGACCGAGACGGTGCCCTCGTCGGCGATCATGACGCCGGCCACGAGCTTCAGGAGCGTCGACTTGCCCTGACCGTTGCGGCCGACCACCCCGATGGCCTCGCCCGGCCGGACGTCGAAGGAGACGTTCCTGAGCGCCCAGAACTCCCCGGGGCGGCTGCGCCGGGCACGGCCGGCCAGCAGGTCCTTGAAGGAGCGACGGCCGCGGCGGTTGCGGCGGAATCGCACGCCGAGGTCCTCGACGCGGATCGCGAAGCCGGCGTTGCCGGGTGCGGCGAGCGAGGCGCCGTCGGCCGAGGTCGAGGAGCGGGCCATCAGATCTCCTTCAGCACCTGGCGCTCGGAGGCGCGGAAGACGAGGAGGCCGACGAACAGGAAGGCGACCGACATGACCGCCGCGACCGCGACCTCGAACCAGATCAGCTGCTGCGGGAAGAACGCCGCGCGGTAGAGCGAGAAGATGCCCGACAGCGGGTTGAACGCCGCCCAGAACTGCATGCCCGGGGGGAGGTCGGTCGTCGCGTAGATGATCGGCGTCGCGTAGAACAGGAAGCGCAGGATGAGCTTCACCGCGCGCTCGAGATCGCGGAAGAAGACCACGAGGGGCGCGACGATGAGGCTGATCCCGGCCGTGAGGATCGCCTGGAGGAGGATCGCGAGCGGGAAGAAGACGAGCTCCCAGCTGGGCGGCGTGCCGAAGATGACCGCGAACAGGGCGAGCACCGGCAGCGCGAAGACGAATTCGATGCCCTTCGACAGCACGATGCGGTTCACCCAGATCGTGCGGGGAATCATGGTCGAGCGCACGAGCTTCGCGTCCTTCAGGAACGCGCGGGTCGAATCGGAGACCGCGCCGTTGAACCACATCCACGGCAGGAGCGCCGTCAGCAGGAACACGATGTACGGCTGGAAACCGGCCGAGCGATCGAAGACCTGCGTGAAGACGAACCAGTAGATGCCCGCCATCACGAGCGGGTCGAGCACCGACCAGACGTAGCCGAGCACCGAGGTCGAGTACCGCACCTTCAGGTCGCGGGTCGTCAGCAGCCACAGGGAATGCCGGTACCGGGTGAACGGCGTCCGTCGCAGCGGATGCACGTCACCTCCGACGCGGGTCGTGGCAGCAGTCACGTCTCTCATCGTAGAGGCGTTCGCCGGGAGAACCGTCTCAGCGCGGGGCGACGGTAGATTTGACGGGTGGCCCCTCGCACCAGCATCAGCACCCGGATCCTCTTGAGCTGCGCCGCGATCGGCGTGGCGGGCGGCGTCGTCGCCGGGGGATCCGGCTACCTCGCGCTCGTGCTGGCCGCCATCGGCCCGATGTTCTACGGCGTCACCATCGGCGTGCACTTCCTGCCGAGCGTCGTCGCGTTCGCGCTTCTCCGGCGCCCGGGCACCGCGCTGCTCGCCGGGCTGGTCGCGGGCCTCGTCGGCGCGGCGTTCGCGCCGCAGTGGCTGCCGCGGCTCATCGGCACGGCGCTACTCGTCGGCGTCCTGGTCGAGCTGCCGTTCCTCATCACGAGGTACCGGCGCTGGGACCCGTGGCTCTTCTACCTCTCGGGCCTCGTCTCGGGCGTCGTCATCGCGGCCGTCGTGTTCATCGCGCTCGGCGGCGAGCACTTCCCCGCCTGGATGTGGGCGATCGCGCTGCCCCTGTACGTCGGCAGCCCGGTGCTCTTCACCTGGATCGGGCGGATCATCGCGGCGCAGCTGGAACGCGCGGGCGTCGCGCGCGGCCTGCGCTGACCGCCGGCCTGCGCTGACCGCCGCCCTGCGCTGACCGCCGGGCAGCGGGAGCTCCGCCCCCGGCCTCGAGCTCCGACCGCCCCGAAACGGAAAACACGGGGCGGATGCCGTTCGGCATCCGCCCCGTGTCGCTGTGGTGCTGCAGGACGCAGCGTTTCCGGATCACACGAAGTGGTTCGCGCGCTCCAGGTCTTCCGCGAAGTCGATCTCGACCGCGTAGAGGTCGGAGACGTCCATCGGCTCGACGAGCAGGCCGTTCTGCTCGATCGCGAGCTCGAGGCCGCGCTCGAAGTAGTCCTGCGCGCCGACGCGCTGGAGGTGGGCGAGGAAGGTCGCCTTGTCGCGGCCCGAGATGTAGTTGATGCCGACGGCCTCGCCGAGGCCGCCCTTCACCGTCTTCGAGAGCTCCTTGATGTAGCCCTCGGCGGTGGTCGTG
The DNA here is from genome assembly GCF_044917495.1 of Agromyces mediolanus. Taxonomy (GTDB): domain Bacteria; phylum Actinomycetota; class Actinomycetes; order Actinomycetales; family Microbacteriaceae; genus Agromyces; species Agromyces mediolanus_B. Next base: position 151,347 of record NZ_JAVSSI010000001.1, read on the forward strand.
TACTTCACCTCTTCGTCGGAGACCTTCGCGGTGTTGACCGTGACGAAGGACTGATCGCGGGCGATCAGCGCGACGGCGCGGTCGAGGATGCGCGGGTCGAAGACGACGTCGCCGTTCATCCACAGCACGCCGCCGGCCTGCGAGGCCTGCAGGGCGCGCATGAGCGACTTCGAGGTGTTCGTCTGGTCGTACTCCTCGTTGTAGACGAAGGACGCCTGCGGGAACGCCTCGATGATGTGCTCGAGCTTGTAGCCGACGACGATCGTCACGTCGGCGTCGCCCGCGAAGGCGTGGCCGATGTTGTCGAACTGCTGCCGCATGATGGTGCGGCCGTCGCCGAGCTCGGTGAGCGGCTTGGGGAGGGAACGCCCGAGCCGGCTCCCCATGCCGGCTGCGAGGATCACGATCTGCGTGGTCACTGCATCTCCTTCGGTGGTGCGAGTGGGCCGGGCGCCCCGGTCTCGGCTCCGCCCGTTCGGACGGCGATCGATACCGGCTGTTCGCCTGGAGTTCACTCGGAAGTTCACATTGGGACACGCCGTTATGCCGGAACCAGCGTATCCGCTGGCACCCATCCGGGGTGGGATCGGCGGGGGAGTCGTAGTGCGATCGTGATACGTCGCACAGGGAATGCTCAGTTTCCCGGCGGGGCTCCGGGCGGATCCGGCACGGATCCTGCGCCGGCAATTGGTAGGTTGGCCTGGTGACTTCCGATTCTCGCCCCGATTCGCACGACGAGACTCCCGAAGGCACCGGCACGGGGGTGCCCGAGCAGGTCCGCGACGGGGAGTCGGCGTCCGGCGCGCCCAAACGACCGAAGACCACTGCTTCGGCGAAGCGCGCCTCGTCAGCGAAGACGGCGAAGACGGCGTCGCGATCCGCGACGACCACGACGGATGCCGCGGCCAAGAGCGCCGCGCGCTCGGAGGCGGCGAAGCGCGCCGCGGCCACGCGCGCCGCGCGCAAGGCCGAGGCCGCGAAGGCCGAAGCGGCGGCCGCGCAGGATGCCTCGACGGACTCCGGCGAGCCGGCGCCCACGGCCTCGAAGCGATCGAGTGCGTCCCGCACCACCTCGAGCACGAGCGCCGCCCAGCGGTCGAGCGCGGCATCGGCGGCGCGCGCTGCGAAGACGACGGCGAAGGGCGATGCGTCGAGCGCCGGCGCCGCACGCTCCCGCTCCACGAGCAGCGTCAGTGCGAAGCGGCAGGCGCTCCGCGCCGCTGCGGCCGTCGCCACCGACACGACGGCCGCCGAGCGCCCGAGGAAGACCGCCGAGAGCGACGCGAACACGGCGGAGGCGGCGACGGCCGTTCAGGCCGCCGAGGCTGCGCCGGTCGTCGAGGCGAGCGCGGCTCCAGCCGGCGAGGTCGAGGCCGCACCGAGCGCGGTTCCGGCCGACGAGGTCGCCGGGGTCGAGGTCGCACCGAGCGCGGCTCCGGCCGACGAGGTCGCCGAGGAGACGCAGGAGCGCATCCCCGCGGCCGTCGAGCCCGAGGCATCCGCCGATGACTCGGTCGACGAGGAGACGCGCGAGCGCGTCGTCGCCGCCCCGGCCGGCGCACCCGCCGGCGACGGCGAGCGCGCCGGCGACGTGGCGGTCGCCGTGATCCCCGCCCCGACGAAGAAGGCGAGCCGGAAGAAGCGCACCCTCCGCGTCGCCCGGTCGGCACCGCCCGAGACCGCCGCCGACGTCCTCGTCGTCGACGCCCTCGTGAAGCGGTTCGGCGAGAAGACGGCCGTCGACCGCATCTCGCTGCGCGTGCGCGCGGGCTCGTTCTTCGGCGTCGTCGGGCCGAACGGCGCGGGCAAGACCACCACGCTCTCGATGGTGACCGGTCTCCTCCGCCCCGACGAGGGCACGGTGCGCATCCACGACATCGACGCCTGGGCCGACCCGGAGGCCGCGAAGCGCGCCACCGGGGTGCTGCCCGACCGCCTGCGGCTCTTCGACCGCCTCACCGGCGGCCAGCTGCTCCACTACTCCGGGGTCCTCCGGGGGCTCGACGCCCGCACGGTGCGCGAGCGCAGCGCAGACCTCATCGCGGCGTTCGGCCTCGACGACGCGGTCGACCGGCTCGTCGCGGACTATTCCGCGGGCATGACCAAGAAGATCGCGCTCGCGTGCGCCATGATCCACTCGCCGCGCCTGCTCGTCCTCGACGAGCCGTTCGAATCGGTCGACCCCGTCTCGGCGGCGAACCTCACGGAGATCCTCGAGCGCTACGTCGCGGGCGGCGGCACCGTCGTCCTCTCGAGCCACGGCATGGACCTCATCGAGCGGGTCTGCGACTCGGTCGCGGTCGTGGTCGGCGGCAAGGTGCTCGCGGCCGGCACGCTCGACGAGGTGCGCCAGGGCGAGACCCTCGAAGATCGATTCGTCGCGCTCGCCGGTGGGCGCAAGGCAGCGGAAGGCATGGAATGGTTGCACAGTTTCTCGGACTGAAGCTGCGCCTCCTCGCCAACATCTTCCGACGCAGTCCCTGGCAGGTCGTCGGCATCATCGTGGGGCTCGTCTACGGGCTCGGCATCGCGGGGCTCCTCTTCTTCTCCCTCATCGGCCTGCGCTTCGTCGACGACGTCGCCGTCATCCGTGACGCGCTGATCGTCGCGGGCTCGGCGACCGTGGTCGGGTTCATCGTGTTCCCGCTCATCTTCGGCGTCGACGACACGATGGATCCGCGGAAGTTCGCGCTGTTCGGCATCCCCGGGCGCGAGCTGGCGATCTCCCTGGCCGTCTCCGCCCTCGTCGGCATCCCCGCCATCGTGCTCGGCATCGTGCTGCTCGGCAGCGTCGTGACCTGGTCGCGCGGGGTCGGCGAGACGATCCTCGCGGTCCTCTCCGCGGCGCTCGCCTTCGCGACCTGCCTGCTGCTCGCCCGCGTGGCCACCGCGATCGCCTCGTTCCTCCTCGCCACCCGCCGCGCGCGCGAGCTCACCGGCGTCCTGGGCCTCCTCCTCGTCGTCGCCGCATCGCCGGTGATCGTCGCGCTGACCACGGTCGACTGGTCGCGCGACGGACGCCAGGTGCTCGAGGGACTCGCCGGCTGGCTCGGATGGAGCCCGCTCGGTGCCGCGTTCGCGGTGCCGGGGGATGCCGCGAACGGCGACTGGGGTCCGGCCATCCTGAAGCTCCTGATCGCGGCGGCGACGCTCGCGCTCCTCGGCCTCGGCTGGATCAAGCTCGTCGAGACCATGCTCGTGACGCCCGGCCGTGAGGGCTCGTCGAAGAGCTACCGGGGGCTCGGCTGGTTCGACCGGCTCCCGCAGAACCCGACCGGCGCGGTCGCCGCGCGGAGCTTCACCTACTGGTTCCGCGACGCGCGGTACTGGGTGTCGATCATCATGGTGCCGCTCGCGCCGGTCATCCTCGTCATCGCCTTCAGCATCGTCGGCGTGCCGATGGAGTACCTCGGCCTCGCGCCGGTGCCGCTCATGTGCCTCTTCCTCGGCTGGTCGCTGCACAACGACACCGCCTACGACTCGACCGCCGTGTGGCTGCACGTGGTGTCGGGCGTCCGCGGCACCGCCGATCGCTTCGGACGGCTCGTGCCGGTGCTCGTGCTCGGCGTCGTCGTCATCGCGCTCGGCAGCGCCCTCACCGTGTTCCTCCTCGACGACTGGCGGCCGCTGCCCTCGCTCATCGGGGTGTCGACGGTGCTGCTGCTCTCGGGGCTCGGCATCGGCTCGATCACCTCGGCGCGGTTCCCGTACCCGGCCGTGAAGCCGGGCGACAGCCCGTTCCAGCAGCCGCAGTCGACCGGCAGCCTGTCGTCGCTCGTGCAGTCGATCACGATGTTCGGCTCGCTCGTCGTCGCCGCGCCCGCGGTCGCGTTCGCCCTGCTCGGAGTCTTCTCCGACCCGAGCTGGCACCTCGCGTCGTTCATCTCGGGCACCGTGCTCGGCCTCGTCGTGCTCGTGGCCGGTGTCTGGCTCGGCGGCCGGGTGTTCGACCGTCGCGGCCCGGAGATCGTGGCGGCGGCGATCCGCGCCTGAGCCGCGCCCGGGTGTCGCCCAGCCCGAGCCCGAGGCCTCGGCCGCGACGCGGTCGCTGGACTGGGACGCCGGTGCCGGCGGCCCGGGCTCAGGGCGCGGGGCACACCCGGTAGCCGGTGCCCTCGACCAGCGCCTCGCTCGCGCAGGCGGCTCCGGTGAGCCGGGGCACGCCGTCCATCGCCGGGGCGTCGAACAGGCCGACGTGCGCTCCGGACAGCACGATCGCCGAGACCGCGGCGCCCCAGGGCTGCGCGGCGAGCCAGGGCGTGCCGGTCTGCGCGACCCACTCGCGGATCGGCTCCACCGCGGCGCGCTGGGCGGTGAGCGTCTCCGAGCGGGGTTCCAGCGCGTGCCGGACGTGGCCGAGCGCACCCGCAGCGGCGCCTGCGGCGACCACGGCGACGAGCGCGACGGCGAGCACGGAGCGGGCCGTCGGCGCCGGTGCCGCGGCGGGGGCTCCGTGCGCCCGACGGAGCATCCGCCGCGCGCCCCAGACGGCCACGATGCCGAGCACCGGCACGAAGGCGAAGACGCCGACGGCGGGATGGCGCACCCAGAGCGGCGTGTGCCCCGCCGTCGCCCACCAGCCGACGAACGCGGCGAGGCCGACGGCGGCCGCGAGCGCGGTCGCACGGACGAGCCCGGGGGCGCGGCGACCTCGGCCGCGCTCGACGAGGAATCCGCACACGATGAGCGCGAGCCCCGCGAGTGCCACGAGGAGCACCGCCCAGACCGGCACGAACCAGGCATCCGCGAGCGTCGCGAGCTTCTCCGCCACCGTGCTGCGCGCCCCCTTCTGCCCGCCGGTGGCGACGAAGTACCAGAGGTTCCGCAGGTGCGTCACGTACCCGGCGGGACCGAGCGAGAGGAGCGCTGCCAGCTCGACAGCGAGGCTCGGAACGCCGGCGAGCACGAGCGGCAGCCAGGACCGCTTCGCCGTCGTCCCGATGCGCGCCCAGCGGCGACCGGGGGACAGTGCCCAGATCGCGACGGCGAAGGCTGGGAGTGCGAGGATCGCGATGAACTTCGCCTGGACGGCGAGGCCGACGAGGAGCCCCGCGAGCCAGGCGCGTCGGGGCAGCACGACGAGCGCCCAGACGAGGAGCGCCGCGGCCGGGATCTCGCCGAGCAGGTCGGCCGGCCCCTGGATCGGCGAGAATCCGCCGGTGGTGTCGAATCCGAGCGGCACCGCGACGGCGAGGAGCGCGGCCCAGCGCCCGCCGAGCTTCCGGCCGAGCACGCCGAGGCCCGCGAGCAGCAGGACCCAGAACGCGAGCGGGACGAGCCGCGCGGCGACCACGGGGTCGAGCCCCGTGGCGAGCAGCGCGGCCACGGGGAGGAGCACGGTGGGTCCGGTCGAGATCCGCGGGTCGAACGGGGTGATCTCGGAGCCCGAGAGCGCGCCGTCGCTCGAGTAGCCGAGCCCCGAGAGCAGGTTCAGCGGCACCGTGAGGTTGAACGCCTCGTCCTCCCAGAGGCGCGCGACGAACAGGCTGTCCCACGCGACGACGACGTGCGCGGCGGCGAGCGCCGCCGCGAGCGCCCAGAAGAGGACGGTCCGGACCACGGTCATCGTCCGGATCCCGAGGGGAGGCGGATGCTCCGGAGCGGCGCTCCAGGTCGGAGCGACAGGCTCCACAGCTCCGCGAGCGCGGTGCCGGCGAAGCTCCGCAGGCGCTTGGGCGGCAGCGACAGCTTCGGGCCGTCGCCCCACATGGTGCCGGACGTCGACTCCCCGCGTCTCGGGATGCTCCGGACGCGGAGGTAGCGCACGACGAGCCCGGCGCGCGCCTCGGCCAGCGAGAAGTGCACGTGGGGCACCGTCGCGCCGCTCGGAACCGCGGCGACGAGCTCGCGCAGCGGGTCCGGTCGGTACGCGCGGAGCGGCGTGTTCACGTCCGGGATGCGGCGCCCCGCGGCGAACGCGATCATCGTGCCGACGGAGGCGGTGAGCAGCCGCCGGTACCACGGGTCCGTCCGCCCGCTGCGCACGCCGTGGACGACGTCGGCGCGCTCGTCGAGCAGTGCCGTGACGAGGCGGACGAAGTCCGGCCCGAGGAACTGGCCGTCGCCGTCGACGTGCACGAGCACGTCCGGATCGAGCGCGAGGCCGGCCCGGTACGCCGCGAGCGCGGTCGGCCCGTGCCCGCGGTTCTCCGGCTGCCGCTCGACGCGCACGTCGGCGAGGCCGTCGAGGGCGTCGGGCGTCCCGTCGGTCGACCGGTCGTCCGCGACGACGAAGGTCAGTCTCGTCGCGAGCGGCGCCACCTGGCCGCGCACCTCGTCGATGAAGCCGCGGATGCCTTCGACCTCGTTGTAGGCGGGCATCGCGACGACCAGGTGGGAGAGCGGCATGCTCGGGTCCTCTCATCCGGGTGCCGTGGTCGAATGAGCGCCCGCGGCCAGTACCCTAGTGTGGCCATGGAACTCCGCTCCCGCCTACGCCGACTCGCCGCACTCGGCAGTCGATTTCTCGTCGTCGGCGCCGTGAGCACCCTCATCGAGGTCGGCGTGTTCAACCTGCTCGTCTTCGTCTGGGGCTGGGACGTCGTCTGGGCGAAGATCCTGGCGTCCCTCGTCGCCCTCGTGAACGCCTACATCGGCAACCGCGAGTGGACGTTCCGGCACCGCGACCGCCGCGGGCGGGTGAACGAGCTCGTCCTGTTCGTCCTCGCGAACCTCGCGTGCACCGCGCTCGGCGCGCTGATCGTCTGGGCGGGCGTCGGCGCGGTCGGCGTCGTGCTCGGTCGCGAGCCGGGCCCCGTGGCGGTGAACGTCGTGAACCTCGCGAGCATCGCCATCGTCGTCCTCGTCCGCTTCGTGCTCTACCACCGCATCGTGTTCCGTGCCGCGCCCGCCTCCTCGGCGGCTGCGGCGGCTGCGGCCGGCGCGGTGCCCGCGGTCCCCGCGACGGATGCCGCCGCGGAGCCGGAGGTCGAGCGCGGCGAGCCCGGCGAGGATTCCGAGGAGCGGCCCTGACGCTCCCGGGCGCGCGTAGAATCGAGCCCATGATCCAGCCCGTGCACGCGAGCATCGCCGACCCCGGACAGCCCGGCGGCGGCACCGACGTCCTCGACCGCGAGCTCGAGAAGCTCCTCGAAGAGGAGCTCATCGAGCCCGGCGATCACGAGCGCTTCTCGCACTACGTGCCGAAGGACAAGATCCTCGAGTCCGCCATCACCGGCAAGCCGGTGAAGGCGCTCTGCGGCAAGAAGTGGACGCCGGGTCGCGACCCGGAGAAGTTCCCGGTCTGCCCGGCCTGCAAGGCGATCTACGAGAAGATGCGGGGCGAGTAGCTCCTCGCGGGGCGTTCCCGCTGCGCTGCGGCGGCCCCGCCGCGCCCCCGCGGCTCAGCGGTAGTTCGTCGGGATGACGGCCTCGCCGCGGCCGAGCCGGAACGCCTCGATCGGCAGCTCCTGCATGACCTCGGCGCGGTGCGCCCGGGCCGCCTCGGTGCCCGCGCGGCCCGTGTGCGCGGCATCCGCGACGCCGTCGACCATCAGCGGGACCATCAGCGGCCGCAGCTCGTCGCCGGCCTCGAACTCGGCCTCGCCGGCCGGCCCGTCGCCGACGAAGACGAGCTCCTCGCGCGCCGTGCGCGTGGAGTCGAGGCGGCGCGCGGCGTTCTTGCGCCCGCCGACGCTCGCCTTCTGCGAGGAGGCCTTCGCGACCGCGACCCAGTCGCCGGCGTCGTCGCGCCGGGCGACGAGCTTGTAGACCATGCCGGCGGCGGGGAAGCCGGAGCCGGTGACGACGGAGGTGCCGACGCCGTACGAGTCGACCGGCGCGCCCGAGAGGCCGGCGATCGTGAACTCGTCGAGATCGCTCGTCACGGTGATCCTCGTGTTCACCGCGCCGAGCGAGTCGAGCTGCTCGCGGACGGAGGCGACGACGGTCGGCAGGTCGCCGGAGTCGATGCGGACCGCGCCGAGCTCCGGCCCGGCGACCGCGACGGCGAGCTCCACGCCCTTCGCGATGTCGTAGGTGTCGACGAGGAGCGTCGTGGAGGGCCCGAAGGCGTCGACCTGCGCCCGGAAGGCGTCCTCCTCGGTGTCGTGCAGGAGGGTGAACGCGTGCGCGGCCGTGCCCATCGTCGGGATGCCCCAGGTGCGCCCGGCCTCGAGGTTCGAGGTCGCGTCGAAGCCGGCGATGTACGCGGCGCGGGCCGCGGCGACCGCCGAGCGCTCGTTGGTGCGGCGCGAGCCCATCTCGGCGAGGGGGCGCCCGAGGGCGACCGAGACCATGCGGGCCGCGGCGCTCGCGACGGAGGAGTCGTAGTTCAGGGTCGAGAGCACGAGCGTCTCGAGCATGACCGCCTCGGCGAAGCTCGCCTGGATCGTGAGCAGCGGAGAGCCGGGGAAGTACGCCTCGCCCTCGCGGTAGCCCCAGACATCGCCGGTGAAGCGGTAGTCGGCGAGCCAGTCGAGGGTCGCCGGCCGCACGACCTCGTGCTCGCGCAGCCACTCCAGCTCGGCGTCCTCGAAGCGGAAGCGCTCGATGAGCTCGAGCAGGCGCCCGGTGCCCGCGACGACGCCGTAGCGGCGGCCGTCGGGGAGTCGTCTCGCGAAGGCCTCGAAGAGCGACTCGCGGTGGGCGGTGCCGTCGAGGAGGGCGGCGTCGACCATGGTGAGTTCGTAGCGGTCGGTGAAGAGCGCAGCTGAGCCGGTCACGAAGGAGAGCCTAGTTGTTCGGCGGAGCGGATGCCGAGGCATCCGGCCCCTCCCGCAGCGCGGCCCGTGCGGCTCGCCTAAGCTTGGACCTCGTGACGGACGCGCCGATCGGGATCTTCGACTCAGGAGTCGGCGGGCTCACCGTGGCCCGCGCGGTGAAGGACCAGCTGCCGAACGAGTCGATCCTCTACGTCGGCGACCTCGAGCACTCGCCGTACGGGCCGAAGCCGATCGCCGATGTGCGCCGCTACGCGCTCGCCGTGCTCGACGACCTCGTCGCCCAGGGCGTGAAGATGCTCGTCATCGCCTGCAACACCGCGTCCGCGGCGATGCTCCGCGACGCCCGCGAGCGCTACGACGTGCCCGTCGTCGAGGTGATCCAGCCGGCCGTGCGCCGCGCGGTCGCCGCGACGAAGTCCGGGCGGGTCGGCGTCATCGGCACCGCCGGCACCGTGCAGTCCCGCGCGTACGACGACGCCTTCGCCGCCGCGCCGCACCTCGAGCTCTTCAGCCGGGCCTGCCCGCGATTCGTCGAGTTCGTCGAGGCGGGCGTCACGACCGGCGACGAGGTGCTCTCGGTCGCCGAGGAGTACCTCGCGCCACTGAAGCGCGCCGACATCGACACCCTCGTGCTCGGCTGCACCCACTACCCGTTCCTGAAGGGCGCCATCTCCTACGTCATGGGCGAGGGCGTCACCCTCGTCTCCAGCGACGTCGAGACCGCGAACGACGTCTACCGGGTGCTCGTCTCGACCGGCGCCGAGCGCCGCAGCCCCGAGCCGCCGACCCACCGCTACGAGGCCACGGGGGAGTCGTCGAGCGCCTTCCTCGACCTCGCCAACCGCCTCATCGGTCCCGAGATCCCGAGCGTCGAGCTCGTGCAGACCGGATCGATCACCCTGCCGCACCGTTCCGAATGGAGATCCTCGTGACCGACACCACCGCCATCGTCCGCGCCGACGGCCGCACCCCGGACCAGCTCCGTGAGGTGACCATCGAGCGCGGCTGGAGCGCCCACGCCGAGGGCAGCGCCCTCATCTCCTTCGGCGGCACGAAGGTGCTCTGCACCGCGAGCTTCACGAACGGCGTGCCCCGCTGGCTGACCGGGAAGGGCACCGGCTGGGTGACCGCGGAGTACTCGATGCTCCCGCGTTCGACGAACACCCGGAACGACCGCGAGTCCGTGAAGGGGCGCATCGGCGGGCGCACGCACGAGATCAGCCGGCTCATCGGCCGCTCCCTCCGCGCGGTCATCGACACGAAGGCGCTCGGCGAGAACACCGTCGTCATCGACTGCGACGTGCTCCAGGCCGACGGCGGCACGCGCACCGCGGCGATCACCGGCGCCTACGTCGCGCTGGCCGACGCCGTCGAGTGGGCGCGCACGAAGAAGTTCATCGGGCAGAAGTCCACGCCGCTCATCGACACGGTCTCCGCGGTCTCGGTCGGCATCATCGACGGCACGCCCATGCTCGACCTCGCCTACGTGGAGGACGTCCGCGCCGAGACGGATATGAACGTCGTCGCGACCGGTCGCGGGCTCTTCGTCGAGGTGCAGGGCACCGCCGAGGGCGCACCGTTCGACCGGCGGGAGCTCGACTCGCTCCTCGACCTCGCGCTGGGCGGCAACGCCGAGCTCGCGGCGCTCCAGGTGGCCGCGCTCGCCGCGGGCCGCGAGGCGGCCGGCGCGTGAGCGGCACCGACGCGCTCGAAGTCGTCCTCGCGACGCACAACGCCCACAAGGTCGGCGAGTTCCAGCGGATCCTGGGGGAGCGGATGCCCGAGCTGCAGGTGCTCGGCTACGACGGCCCCGAGCCCGTCGAGGACGGCACGAGCTTCGCCGCGAACGCCCTGATCAAGGCGCGCGCCGCCGCCGAGCACACCGGGCGCATCGCGCTCGCCGACGACTCGGGCATCGCCGTCGACGTGATGGGCGGCTCGCCCGGCATCTTCTCGGCGCGTTGGGCCGGGCACGGCGCCGGGGACGAGGCCAACCGCCGGCTGCTGCTCGCGCAGCTCGCCGACGTGCGCCGGCCGAACCGGGACGCGTCCTTCCACTGCACGATCGCGCTCGTCGTGCCCGCGGCGCTCGCCGGCACCGAGGAGCCGGTGGAGATCGTCGTCGAGGGCACCTGGCCGGGTCAGCTCGCCTACGAGGCGCGCGGCTCCCACGGGTTCGGCTACGACCCGGTCTTCGAGCCGGAGGGGTACGAGATCACCGCGGCCGAGCTGCTGCCCGAGCAGAAGAACGCGATCAGCCACCGCGCGCGGGCGTTCGAGGCGCTCATCCCGGAGCTCGAGCGGGTCGCCGCGACGCTCGCCTGAGAACGCTATTCATTCCCACTTCTATCTCGGGCTGATCAGGTGATTCTCGCCTAGGCTCGAGGTGATGTCACACGATCACTCCCACGACCACGCTCAGGGGGCGAACCGCGCGCGACTCATCGTCGCGATCGCGATCATCGGCACCTTCCTCGTCGCCCAGCTCGTCGGCGGACTGCTGAGCGGATCGCTCGCGCTGCTCGCCGACGCCGGGCACATGGCGAGCGATCTGCTCGGTCTCGTCGTCGCGCTCGTCGCCGCGATCGTGGCCGCGAGGCCGGCGACCGACCGTCAGACGTACGGCTACCGCCGCTTCGAGGTGTTCGGGGCGCTCGTGAACGGGCTCATCCTCCTCGGCGTCTCCGTGACGGTCGCGGTCGGCGCGATCGGGCGGCTGATCTCCGGCGCGGAGGGCGAGGCGCACGAGGTGCAGGGCGGGCTCATGCTCGTCGTGGCGATCCTCGGTCTCGCGGCCAACATCGCGGCGATGCTCGTGCTGCGCAGCGGGGCGAAGGACTCGATCAACCTGCGCGGCGCGTACCTCGAGGTGCTCGGCGACACGATCGGCTCGGCGCTCGTCATCATCGCGGCGGTCGTCATCCTGCTCACCGGATGGAACGCCGCCGACCCGATCGCCTCGCTCGCGATCGCGGCGCTCATCATCCCGCGGGCCCTCATCCTGCTCCGCGATGTCGCGCACGTGCTGAGCGAGTCCGCCCCGGTCGATACCGACGTGGCGGAGATCCGCGAGCACATCCTCCGCACGCGCGGCGTCGTCGCCGTGCACGACGTGCACGTCTGGCAGATCACCTCCGGCCAGCCGGTCTTCACGGCGCACGTGGAGGTGGAGCCCGAGGTGTTCGCCTCCGGTCGCGCGGGGGAGCTGCTCGACGAGCTCGGCGGCTGCCTCACCGCGCACTTCGACGTCGAGCACTCGACGTTCCAGCTCGAGCCCGCGGGGCGGGCTGATCAGGAGCAGGGCTCGCATCGCTAGTCGTGCGCGGCGACGAGCTCCTCCGCCCTCCGGCGGATCGTGTCGAGCACGCGGCGCACGGCATCCTGCTCGGGCTCGGTGATTCCCTCCACGAGGAGCCGGCTCGCCTGCGCCACCGCGGTGCGCGCCGCGGCGAGTTCCGCGACGCCGGCGGCAGTGAGCGTCTCCTCGTCGGCGACGAGGCCCGCGCGGCGCAGTTCGGCGAGCACGCCGTCGATCTCGTCCTGGCCCGCGGCGAGCGCGGCTGCGGCCCGCTGGCGCCAGGCGCCCGCCGAGCGGTCCGCGGTCATGGCGTTGAGGACGATCCAGGCCGGGTAGCCGGGGACCCGGATGTGCGAGAGGGTGCGGGCCAGCAGCGCGCGCAGGGAGTTCTCGGTGGGGCCGATCACGGTCGGCAGGGGGCGTGCGGATGACATCGGCGCTCCTATAGTGTTGGTGGAACCAAAACTGTATTGGTGTAACCAAGAGAAAGCAAGGGTCATGGGGACCGACTTCACCTCACTGCCCACCTGGGTGCTGAGCTCCGCCGCCTCCCGGGCGCACCAGGTGCTGCACGCCTCGCTCGGGCGAGCCGGCGTCACCGGGTACGAGTTCCGATGCCTGTCGGCGCTCGCCTCCACCGAACGGCTGAGTCAGACCGAACTGGGTGAGGCGGCAGCGCTCGACCCGCGCGATGTGACGCACACCGTGCGTGCGCTCGAGTCGCGCGGGCTGGTCTCGCGGGTCAAGGACCCCGGGCACGGGCGTCGGCAGCTCGTCTCGCTCACGGCGGAGGGGAGGGTCGAGGGCGAGCGCGCGGCCGAGGCCATCACCGAAGCCCAGGAGGCGGCGTTCGGCGGGCTGACGGGCGAGGAGCGCACCGCGCTGCTGGCGTTGCTCGACCGCGTCGCGCGGGGGTGACCGCCGCGCGAGTCGCGCCGGCTCTTCCCCGGGTGCGTGACCCGGGCTCGAGCGCTACTGCTCCTCGTGGCGGGGACCGCGCTCGAACACGTCGCGGTCGAGCACGAGGTGCTCCGCCTCGCTCTCATCGGTGACGACGTCCTCGCCGGCCGCCGCGGCGCGCTTCGCCTTCCGTGCCGACTGGAAGTAGTGCCAGAGGGTCGGGATGAGGGTCAGCACGACGGCGCCGATGAGGATCACGTCGATGTAGTTCTGCACGAAGTCCGCGACCGGCGGGATGTAGCCGATGAGGAAGCCGAAGTACGTCAGGCCGACACCCCAGATGAGCGCGCCGATGAGGTTGTAGAGCGTGTACTTCCGGTAGTTCATGTGGCCGACGCCGGCGGCGACGGGCGTGAAGGTGCGCACGATCGGCACGAATCGCGCGAGGATGACCGCGAGCGCGCCGAAGCGGTCGAAGAACGCGTTCGTGCGTTCGACGTTCTTCACGCTGAACAGGCCCGATTCCTTGCGTTCGAAGATGCGCGGACCGAACTTGTGGCCGATCAGATAGCCCACTTCGCCGCCGACGAAGGCCGCGAGGCCGATCGCGAGGCAGACCCACCAGATGTCGACGCCGAACACGAGGCTCGTGTGCGTGAGGAGGCCCGAGATGATGAGCAGGGTGTCGCCGGGCAGCAGGAAGCCGACGAGCAGGCCGGTCTCGGCGAACACGATCAGGCACACGACGACGAGGGCCCAGGGGCCGGCCGCGGCGATGATGTTCTCCGGGTCGAGCCAGGGGATGAGTGCGGTGTGCATCACGGGAAAGCTCCAGTCGTCGGGCACGGGTCGACGTGCCGCGGCGTGCAGTGTCGATGCAGTCTACCCAGGGAGCCCGGCCGCCACCCGGGTGCGCGGTGGGAAATCATCCCGTCGTAGGGGTGGGGCGTCATCCCGTCGTATGACGGCGAGGGATCAGGCGTCGAGCGCCTCGAAGATCGCGCCGTTGAAGCGGAACGAGGCGCGCACCTCGTCGATCAGCGCGTCGACCTCTTCGGCGGCGAGACCGAGCTCGTTCATCGCGGTGCGGTAGCGGCGCTTGTACTGCACGGGGCCGCCCTCGAGGTCGAAGGCGTAGAAGCCGAGCTGCTCGGGGGTCGCGCCGTAGTGGCGGGCGACGAGCGCCGCGATCGCCTGGCCGCCCGACAGATCGCCGAGATAGCGCGTGTAGTGGTGGGCGAGGTACCGCACGTCGTCGTCGGCGAGGCCGCGCAGGTGCGCCGCGTAGTCGGCGGTGGCCGGCAGGGCGGGGTGTGTCTCGCGCCAGTCCGCCGCGCCGAGCGCGGCGAGGTCGGCCTCGATGGCCGCCATGCGGGCCAGGGCGGGGTCGAAGACCGCGGGGTCGTCGCTGCGGGCGTCGCGGGACTCGAGCGCCTCGTAGATCCAGGCGAGCTGCGCGAGGTAGCGCGTGTAGTCGTCGAGCGAGCGCTCGCCGCGCATCAGCTCCACGATGAAGCCCCGGGTCTCGGTCTCGCGGTGGTCGTCGGCCGAGGCGGCGCGGACGAGGGCGGCGACGTCGAGCGGCTCGGCGGCGGTCTCGCGGTCGATGACGGGCGTGGCAGTCGACATGGGGCCCTCGGGTTTCTCGAAAGGATAGGCAAGGATTACCTTACCGTGCGTCGCTGGGGATCGCATCCGGATGTCGGAGGCGCGGGGTAGCGTCGCCCGCATGCGCTACGGATTCATCTTCCCCGGTACTGATCCGGAGCTCGCGGTCGAGCTCGCCGAGCTGGCCGAGGAGCACGGCTGGCACGGTTTCTTCGTGTGGGAGGGCATCTGGTCGCCCGACCCCTGGTCCATCCTGGCCGCCGCCGCGGTGCGCACCTCGACGATCCGGCTCGGCACCATGCTCACCCCAGTCCCGCGTCGGCGGCCGTGGGAGCTCGCCGGGCAGACGATGACCGTCGACCGGCTCTCGAAGGGCCGCGTCGTGCTCTCTGCGGGGCTCGGCGTGCCCGAGGAGGTCGAGGAGCGGTTCTGGATCTTCGAGCACGACCCCGGCCGTCGCGTGCGCGCCGAGCAGCTCGACGAGACGCTCGAGCTGCTGCCGAAGCTCTGGCGCGGGGAGCCCTTCTCCTACGAGGGGCGCCACTTCACCGCCCGCCGCACGGAGGAGATGCTGCCGCCGCCGACGGTGCAGCAGCCCGGGGTGCCGATCTGGGCGGTCGGGCTCTGGCCGAGCCAGAAGTCGATGCGCCGAGTCGCCCGCCTCGACGGCTGGCTGCCGAACTACGCCCCGCCGGGCGAAGGCGTCGCGGGGCCCGAGGCGCAGCAGCGGCAGTTCACGCCCGAGATCGGTCGGGAAGCGTACGCGTGGCTCCTCGCGGAGCGCGAACGGCTCGGCCTCGGCGATCGTCCGTTCGACTGGGTGCAGGAGGGCACGACGGGCGGGATCGATGCGGCGGCGGATGCCGAGATCGTGCGCCCCTGGGCCGAGGTCGGCGCGAGCTGGTGGCTCGACACCGACTGGTCGGTGCCGGCGGAGCGCATCGAGGAGTACTCGCGGGCCCGCATCGCCGCGGGGCCGCCCGCCATCTGACGGGTCATCCGAGATCTCTCGGGCCGTCCACGAGCCGCCCGCGCGCTCGCGGGCCGCTAGGCTCGGAGCCGTGCACACAGCGCGCGCCGCCCGCACTGCGCGGGGACTCCTGGTCGCGTGTTCGGCGACCCTCCTGGCGGCGCTCGCGCACACCATCGGCGGCGGCAGCCCGCCCGGCTTCGTCGCCCTCGCGGTCGCGCTCGCGTTCTCGGTGCCGTTCGGCATCCTGATGGTCGGTCGTCGCGGCCGGTTCCTCGGCTCGGCCGCTGCCGCGGTCGGTGCGCAGCTCGCGCTGCACGTCACCTTCTCGCTCTCCGCCGGCACCTCGCCGGCGGGAACGGCCGCGGGCGCGGATCCGCATGCACTGCACGCGGCGGTCGACGCCGCGACCCGCGGTGCCTGGCTCGACGTCGCCGGAACCGGCCAGCTCGGACACACCGAGCACTTCGGCGCCGCGATGCCCGTGGCCCACGTCGTCGCGGCGCTGCTCGCGGTGGCGAGCGTCGCGCTCGCCGACCGTGCGGTGCGCGCGCTCGCCGCGGTGGCGCGGGGCATCCTCGTCGCCGCGGCGCTCCTCTCCGTGCCGGTCATTGTTGCCGGACGCCGCCCGGCACGGCCGGTTGCGCACGTGCGCCGCAGTCCCACGCGTGACCGGCTCTCCTCGGTCCTGGTGCGGCGCGGGCCGCCGTGCGGAGTCGGCGCCGCCTGATCGGCGCACCGTCTCCCATCCGACTTCGCACGAAAGCACGCACATGACCACGAAGACCCACGTCCGCCCTGCCCTCGTGACCGCCGCCGCCCTCGGCGCGGGAGCCCTCCTCGCCCTCGGCGCGCCGCTCGCCGCGAGCGCCCACGTCGGCGTCGACTCCACCTCGACCGCCGCCGGCGCGTACACCGTGCTGAGCTTCGGCATCCCGCACGGCTGCGGCACGAGCCCGACCACGAAGCTCACCTTCACGATGCCCGAGGGGATCGACCGCGTGACGCCGACCGTCAACGCCGGCTGGACGATCGAGACGGTCGTCGAGAAGCTGCCCGAGCCGAAGATCGACTCGCACGGCGCGAGCGTCGTCGACCGCGTCGCGCAGGTCGTCTACACCGCCACCACGCCGCTGCCCGCCGATCTCCGCGACGTCATCGAGCTCTCGCTGCAGCTGCCCGCCGACGCCGAGGGGGAGACCCTCGCGTTCCCGGTGCTGCAGGACTGCGTCGAGGGCTCCACCGACTGGAGCGAGCCCGCAGCCGAGGGCGAGGAGGAGCCGGAGCACCCGGCGCCCTCCATCACGGTCACTGCGGCGGCAGAGGGCGGGCACCACGGTGCCGCCGCCCCCGAGCACGGCGACGAGCACGAGTCGGCCGAGGCCGCCGCGAGCGACGACGGCACCGCGCGCGCACTCGGCGTCACGGGCATCGCCGTGGGCGTGCTCGGGCTCGGTGCGGCCATCGCGGCGCTCGCGATCGGGCGTCGCTCCCGCTCCGCCGAGTAGCGGTCAGGCCGCGTCCGGCCGGTCGGACTCGACCGGCCGGACGGGGCCGTCCGCGCGGCCTTCCCGCAGCAGCAGCCTGGCGCCGCCCCGCGCGAGCATGAGTGCCACGATGAGGACGGTCACCTGGAAGAAGCCGCCGAGGTGCACTGCGTCGCCGAACACCAGGTCGGTGGCCTCGAGCACGAGGAACTTGCTGCCCGGAAGGACCACGAGGAGCACGGCCGCCCGCAGCACCCGTTCACCGGGGGTCGTGGCGAGCCGGAACCGCCCGAGCGCCCAGGTCTTCAGCGCGACGACGAGCTCGAGCACGAGCTTCAGCAGCACGGCCGTGAGCAGCGTCACGAGGAACGACTCGGTGATGACCGCGGGGAACAGCTGCACGAAGACGCCGAGCACCACCGTGTACGCGAAGACGTCGACGACGTCGGCCGCTGAGATCCGCCGCATGCCGCGAGCGTAGCGCGGAACCGGGGCGCGGGTGACTGGTGCGGAAGGAGGGACTCGAACCCTCACGCCCGAAGGCACAGGAACCTAAATCCTGCGTGTCTACCGGTTTCACCACTCCCGCGAGTGCCCGACCAGTCTAGGTGCGCGGCGTCGCGATCGGCGGTGTCGAGGCGTCGCCCGGGGATGTGGATAAGTTCGGACCTCCAGGGGCGGCGGTCTGGAGGATGAGTCGCATGCCAGATGCCGTCCACGCCCTGTCCCGCCTCGTCCGGGAGCGCGCGATCCGGGAGGGCGTCGATCTGTCCGCCGATCCCGTCGCGGCCGATCGCGTCGCTCGCGAGGAGGTGCGCCGCTATGGCGAGCGCGCGCTCGTGAGCGGTGCGGAAACGGTGGGCGACGAGCGCGCCACGACGGCCGGCGTGCTCGCCGAGCTCACTGGGTACGGCGCGCTGCAGCCGTACTTCGACGATCCCGAGGTCGAGGAGATCTGGATCAACGGGCCGGAGCGGGTGTTCGTGGCCCGCGCCGGGGTGTCGGAGCTCACGCCGGTGACCCTCGTCGAGCGCGAGGTGCGCGAGCTCGTGGAGCGGATGCTCCGTCCGTCCGGGCGACGGCTCGATCTCTCCCAGCCGTTCGTCGACGCCGCGCTGCCCGACGGGTCCCGCTTGCATGTCGCCATCCCGGAGGTGACGCGCGCGTGGTCGGTGAACGTCCGCAAGTTCCGCCGCGGGCTGCATTCGCTCCCTGCGCTCGTCGGGCTCGGCGCGTTGAGTCGCGAGGCGGCGGAGTTCCTGCGCATGGCCGTGCTCGCGGGGGCGAACGTGCTGGTGTCGGGTGCGACGCACACCGGCAAGACCACGTTGCTCAATGCGCTCGCGGGGTGCGTGCGCCCGGCCGAGCGCGTCGTCACCGTGGAGGAGACGTTCGAGCTCGACATCGCTGCCCGCGATCTCGTCGCGATGCAGTGCCGCCCGCCGAACCTCGAGGGGGCCGGTGAGATCTCGCTCCGGAGGCTGGTCAAGGAGTCGCTGCGGATGCGGCCCGATCGGCTGATCATCGGCGAGGTGCGCGATGCGGAGAGCCTCGACCTGCTCATCGCGCTGAACTCGGGCATCGCGGGCATGTGCACGATCCACGCGAACTCGGCGGGGGACGCCCTCGTGAAGCTCTGCACCCTGCCGCTCCTCGCGGGGCGCAACATCGATGCAGGGTTCGTGGTCCCCACCGTCGCGGCGTGCGTCGACGTCGTCGTCCAGCTCGGGATCGACCGGCACGGCCGGCGGACAGTGACCGAGATCGTCGCGACGACGGGGGAGCACGAGTCGGCCGCCGTCGAGACGGTGGGGCTCTTCCACCGGGTCGACGGCGAGCTGCGCAGCACGGGTGCGCGGATGCCTCGTCCCGAGAAGTTCGACGCGGTCGGGCTCGATCCGGCCATCGTGCTCGGCGACCGCGCGTGAGCGCCGCGCTCAGGAAGCCCGCGCTCGTGGACGCCGAGTTCGCCAGTGTCTTGCTCGTCGAGGCACGACCGGCGGGCGCGCTGCTCGGGCTCGCGCTGGGGCTCGGCGTGCTGCTCTCGGTCGCTCCGTGGCTGTGGCCGCGTCCGGTCGCCGCGCCGAGGCGCGGAGGTGCGCCGATCCTGCTCGGGCGCGTCCGGGACGAGCTCGCGCTGGCGGGGCTCGCACGCGTGCCGCTCACGGTGGTGGTCATCACGAGCGTGCTCATCGCGCTGCTCGGCGGCGCACTCGTCTTCGGGGTGTTCGGAGTGCCGGCGCTCGCCGCAGCGGCGGCCGCCCTCGGCGCGGTCCTCGTCCCGGCGGCGATCAGACGCCGCGCGAACGCGAAGCGGGCGGAGTATCGAGCGCTCTGGCCGGACGTCGTCGATCATCTCCTCGCCTCGGTGCGCGCGGGTCGTTCGCTGCCCGAGGCGATCGCCGATCTCGCCGGACTCGGCCCCGCGGGCGTGCGCAGCGCGTTCGCCGAGTTCGCGGCCGGGTATGCGCGCACGGGCGACTTCTCCGGAGAGCTCGACCGGGTGAAGCACCTCCTCGCCGATCCGACCGCCGACCGCTTGCTCGAGGCGGTCCGGATGGCGCGCGAGGTCGGTGGCACGGAGCTTCCGCAAGTGCTCCGCACCCTCTCGAGCGCGCTCCGCGAGGAGGGAGCGATCCGCGCGGAGGTGCACGCCCGGCAGTCCTGGCTCCGCAACGCGGCCCGTCTGGGTGCCGCCGCTCCGTGGCTGCTGCTCGGGGTGCTGGCGACCCGGCCAGAGGCGGTCCAGGCGTACGACTCGGCAGCCGGGGCGGTCGTCATCGCTGCCGGGGCTGCGATCACCGTGCTCGCCTATCGGCTGATGCTCGCCATCGGGCGGCTCCGAGCGGAGCGCCGGTGGTTCAGGTGACCGCCTTCGCCCTCGTCGTCGGCCTGCTGCTCGGGCTCGGCGCGTGGCTGCTGCTCGCCAGCGCCCCGCGTTTCGGGCGACGTCCGCTCATCGAGCGCGTCGCACCCTTCGTGTCGGATGTCTCGGCCGCGGCGCGCGACGTGCTCGATCGTCGCCCGAACGACCCGGCACTGGTGCTCGCCGCGGTCTTCGAGATCTGGGGCATCCGGCTGCGCCGCATCTCCGTGCTCTCCGCGCAGAGCGGTGCGGCCGCACTCCGGCTCAGGCAAGCGGGCTGGCACCGGAGCGTCGAACGGTTCCGCCTCGAGCAGTCGAGCGTCTCGGCGATCGTGGCGATGGCGACCGCGGCCGCGATCCTGTTCGCACCGGCCGCCAGTGCCGGCCCGGTGCTGATCGTCGGCGGACCGATCGCCGCGGCGTTCGCAGCAGCGGCGGCCTGCGAACTGCTGCTCCAGCGTTCCGCGCGCCTCCGTCTCGCGCGCATCGACGACGAGTTGCCGACCGTGCTCGAGTTCCTGACGCTCAGCCTCACCGCGGGCGAGTCGTTGCTCGACGCCGTGCGCCGGGTCGCTCGATCCGCCGACGGCGAGCTGAGCGCCGAGTTCGCGCGCGTCGTGGCTTCGGCCGGTGCCGGATCGCCCCTCATCGGAGCGCTCGCCGAGATGCGGGATCGGCTCGCGCACCCGCCGCTGACCCGTGCGCTCGATCAGGTCCTCGGCGCAGTCGAGCGAGGCTCCCCGTTGGCGGCGGTGCTCCGCGCCCAGGCCACCGATGCCCGGGAGTCGGCGAAGCGTCGACTCATCGAGGCGGCGGGCCGCAAGGAGATCGCGATGCTGGTGCCGCTCGTCTTCCTCATCCTGCCCGTGACCGTGGTGTTCGGCTTGTACCCCGGCTACGTGGTGCTGCAGGCGGGGTTCTGACGTGGAGCGTCAGAAGACCTCCCGGCGAAGCGAGACGCCGAGCCGAACGGCGCCGAGGAGGAGTCCACCGGAACGAACGATGAGAGGGGAACACGATGGAGAAGCACGACGTCCGGCATCAGCTCGCGCGAGTCGGCGAGGAGGAGCGGGGGGACGTGCCCGGCTGGGTCCTCATCACTTTGATGACCGCGGGGCTCGTGGCGGTGATCTGGGCGCTCGCGGGACCGGCGCTCGGCGGGATGTTCGAACAGGCGATCGAGCGGGTGAGCGGCCTCTGAGCGGCGGTGCCGGGTCGGCTCCGCCGACGCCGAACGCGGCGAGCGAGCCGCCACGGCGTCCACTGCACGACGATCGCGGCTCCGCGGTCGCGGAGTTCGCGATGGTCGCGATGCTGCTCACCGTGCTCGTGCTCGCCGTGGTCCAAGTCGCACTCGCACTGCACGTGCGGAACACCGTGCTCGACGCGGCTGCGGAAGGGGCGAGATACGCCGCGCTGGCCGGGGCGGCGCCGCAGTCGGGCGCCCATCGCACGCGTGAGCTCATCACGACTGCGCTCGGGCCGGCGTACGCCACCGAGATCGCGCAAGCGCGCGTCGATCGCGATGGCGTCGAACTCGTCCGGGTCACCGTGCGGGCGGCGCTGCCGGTGCTCGGCCTGCTCGGTCCGGCGGCAAGCCTGGAGGTGTCGGGGCATGCCGCCGTCGAGACGATCGGCTGAGCATGCGGGTCGGACCACCTTCCCGGGCCCGGTGGAGCGCCAGACTCGGGCCACGCGGAACTGCAGCGCCGGCCCTGCTGACCGCGGCTCTGCTGACCGCGGCTCCGCCTCGCTCGAGTTCCTCGGCGCCGCGCTGCTCCTGCTGGTCCCGATCGTGTATCTCGTGATCACGCTCGGGGAGCTCCAGGCGGCCGCCTTCGCCGTCGACGGTGCGGCGCGTCACGCCGCCCGTGTCGCGGTACTCGGCGGCGAGGCCGATCCGCGCCGCTCGGCGGAGGCCGTCGTCGACCTCGTGCTCGACGATTTCGGACGCAGCGGCGACGAACGGCGAGTCTCGATCGACTGCGGCGGGGGAGGGTGCGCGGCCCCGGGTACCAGGGTCCGGGTGACGGTCCAGCTCGACGTGCGGCTGCCGTTCGCGCCCCCTGTGCTCGGTCTCGACCAGATGCTCGTGGTGCCCGTCGAAGCCAGCGCCGTGCAGCCCGTCTCCCGGTGGGTTTCGCCGGAGGACGCGCGATGAGCGGGGGCGCTCCGCTCCGCACCCGTCGACGGCGATCCGAGGCGGGCGGCGGGCGCGCATCCGCGGCGGTTGCGAGATGCTCCGAGGAGCGCGGCTCCACCCTGCCGCTCGTCTTCGGCTTCGCGCTGCTCGCGCTCGCCGTGGTGCTCGTCGTCGCCTCGGCGAGCTCGCTCTACCTCGAGCGCAAGCGACTCCTCGCACTGGCCGACGGCGCCGCGCTCGCCGCGGCCGATGCATGGACGATTGGCGACGCCGTCGCAGGAGCCGATGGGGTGCGCATCACCACCGACGGCGCGGCGATGCGGAGCGCCGCCGTCGCGTATCTGACCGAGAGCGCGCCGTCCGGGATCGCGCTCGTCGCGGTCGAATCGGCAGACGGCGCGAGCGCGACCGTGCGGCTCCGGGGCGTCTGGCGGGCACCGGTGAGCAGCGAACTCCTGCCCATCGAGGTCGAGCTCGAGGTCGAATCGACCGCGCGCTCGGTCTTCCAGGTGCCGGCGGAGCCGGGCTGACGACCGGGCGGCGGAAAACGGACGACCGGGCCGCGCCGGACGCGGCGAGCTCAGCCCGCGAGCGGCGACGGCAGCTTCGAGGAACGGTACCCGTCGCGCGCGCGAGTCGGCTGCCAGCGTCGCCAGTGCTTCGTCGACAGCCGGAACGGCAGATGGTCCTGCAGGTACCGCGCCGCCGGGGAGAGCCGCTCATCGGCCGGCAGGTTCAGCCAGAGCGAGAGCGACGATCCGGCCGTACCGGAGTTCGCGCGCACCCCGGAGACTCCGAGCAGCCGGCCGTAGTCGTCCACGGCGAAGCCGCCGAACGCCTCCGGCGAGAGCCCGGCGAACGGCTCGCCCGTCGCCGGATCGACCAGCTGCACCGGGAGGCTCTGCGAGAGCGTCGCGAGCGACGCCCCGTACTTCGTCGTCGCGCCGATCTCGGACTCGATCGCCTCGAGCACCTCGGCGACGGACTCCGGGCGCACGTTCCAGTCGCGGCGGACTCGCTGGGTGCGGCGCGGCCCGCCGAGCACGTCGGCGGCGAAGGCCGCCAATCGCTCCGTCGCGGCCGGGTCGCCGTCGGCGGAGATCGAGAACGTCCACTGCGCCGGCTCGGCGGGCACCGTGCACGCCGCGAGGAAGCGCTGCACCCGCGCCTGGGCATCGGTCGGGCGCTTCACGCGCAGCGAATGGGCGCCGCCCGCGGCCGCGGGCAGTCCGTCGTACGTCACGACCTCGGGCATCGTCGGGTTCGCATCCGGCGTCATGGCCACAGCCTAGGCAACCGGGCCGGACGGCCCGCCGTCGAAGCGCCCGGCCGCCCGCCGCTCGGCGACGAGCGAGACGAGCGCGGTGAAGGGCTTCGGGGCGTCGAGCGCGACGAGCTCCACGCCGGCGGGCACCGCGGGCGTCCTGGGTGCGTCCGGCGCCGAGGCATCCGCCCCACCGAGGGTGACGACCAGCCGCAGCGCGGGGAACGCGAGTTCCTCCAGCGTCGCGACCGCCCCGGCGGGCAGCACGAGCACCTGCGCCGGACCGGTGCGGACGGCGCCGGGCACGACGGTGTCGGCGAGCGTCGTGGCGAGGCTGCCGCGGAGCGAGACGTGGGGGAGGAGCTCGGCGTAGCCGGAGAGCGTCAGGCCCTCCGCGGCGAGCGCCTGCCGGAGCCGGAGCATCGGCAGCGCCACGACGACCGTCGGTCCGCCGGCGGGGGCGGCGACGATCGTGGCGGGGCCCGCCGGACCATCCGCCGTGATCCCGTCGCCCAGCTCCTCGGCCGCGATCGACCAGAACGTCTCAGGGTCCGCGAGCGCGGGGTCGACGACCCGCACCGCCGCCAGCAGGGCCCCCTCGATCACCCGCAGCTCGTGCTCGCCCGCACCGGCCGAGCGCGCGAGGGCGTCGGCGTACGCGGCACCCAGTTCGGCGAGCGCGGCCGGCGACGGGGCGATCGGCTGGGCCTCGCCGTCCGGAAGCTCGATGCAGAGCACCCGTCCGCTCTCCCGGTCGACCCGAATCTCCGAGAGTCCCGCGTCGCGCGCGATGCGCGCCTGCCGCTCACCGTCGAACGGCGGCTGCAGCCACTCGCCCGGATACGGGACGGCGCGGACGGATGCGGTCAGGGACGCGACGATCTCGGCATCGGTGAGCACCATTGCAGGCTAACCGAGCCCAGCCGGATGAGCCGAGCCCGGACGCACCGCGGAGGCGGGTGCGCCGAGCGGGACGCACCGAGCCGGCGCGGGTGCGCCGAGCGGGTGGAGACACCGAGCCGAGGTGCTTGACTGGTGACCATGACGATCGAGATCCCCGAGCACCTCCTCCGAATCCTCACCGCGCCCGTCTACGGCCACCTCGCCACCGTGCGGCCGAACGGCGAGGTGCAGGTGAACCCCATGTGGTTCGAGTTCGACGCCGAGGCGCAGGTGATCCGCTTCACGCACACCACGAAGCGCGCGAAGTTCCGCAATCTGCAGGACAACCCGGTGATGACGCTCGAGGCGCTCGACGCCGACTCGCCCTTCAAGTACGTCGAGGTGCGCGGCCGCCTCGTCGAGACCGTCGCCGACCCCACCGGCGAGTTCTACGCCCACCTCGGCCGCCGCTACGGCGACGCCGACGCGCAGCCGCCGGCCGACAAGGCCGACCGGGTCATCCTGGTCATGTCCGTCGAGAAGGTCGCCGGCCAGTAGGCCGGACCCGTCCGAGCGCCGGGGGAGCGGCGGATCAGTCCGCTCCCTCGGCCCGGTCCTCGCCCTCGTCGCGCCGACGCGCGCGCCGCCCGGGCACGTAGCGCGGCACCCAGCGGAGCAGCATCCCCGCGCCCACGAATCCCAGCACGCCAATCGCGGCACTCGCGGCGGCGATCGAGACGAGCGAGGTGACCGCGGAGACGACGAGCGGCGCGGCCGCCTGACCGGCGTCGCCGATCGTGCGGTACGCGCCCAGGAATGCGGCGGGATGCCGCTTCGGCGCGAGGTCGGCACCGAGGGTCAGGATGACCCCGCTCGACACGCCGTTCGCGAGCCCGAAGAGCACCGCCACCGCCACGAACCAGGCGTCGTTGCCCGGCACGTCGTGGGTGAACGCGAGGATCAGGTGCCCGGTCGCGAGCCCGACGAGGCCGGGGATCGCGCTCCACAGCCGGCCGAACCGGTCCATCACCTGCCCGCTCACGTAGAACAGACAGAAGTCGATCGTCGCCGAGATGCCGATGACGAGCGCGGCGGTCTGCGGCGGCATCCCGATCGACACCGCCCACAGCGGCAGGATGATGGTGCGGCTCGCGCGCACCGCCGCCAGCAGGCCGATGCCGGAGCCGATCCGCGCGAGCACGCCCCGGTGCTCGACGATGGCCCGGAACACGCCCTGCGGCGCCTCGCCGTCCGCGGCGGCGCCCCGGCCGACGCCGAACACCCGCTCCGGGTCGGGCAGGAGCACGAGGACGACGACCACCGCGAGGCAGGCCGCCACGAGCACCCAGAGCACCTGCTCCGGGCTCCCGGTCCACGCGATGATCGCCGCGGCGAGGAACGGGCCGCCCGCCCAGCCGGCGCGGAACACCCCCGCGAGCGTCGACAGGGCGCGGGCCCGCACCCGCGCTGGCACGAAGCTCGTCAGGAACGCGTGACGGGCGAGGCCGAACACCGCGGTCGCGAGCCCGAGCAGGAGCACGCCGATCGCGAGGGCGGCGACGCTCGGCAGGGCGAGGGCGACGACGACGCCGATGACGGAGAGCATGGCCGCGCCGATCATGGCGTTCCGCTCGCCGATGCGGGCCACCAGCCAGCCGGCGGGGAGGTCGCCGAGCAGCTCGCCCACCATGAGCATCGCGGCGACGAGGCCGGCGATCGCGATCGAGGCGCCGCGCTCGGTCGCGACGACCGGGATCACGGGGATGATCGCGCCCTCGCCGATCGAGAAGAGCAGCGTCGGCAGGTAGGCCGGGAGGACGATCGAGCCCCAGGAGAACTGCGGCTGGGAGTCGGTCATCGCCTCCGACGCTACACCCGGCACCCGCGACGGGCGGACACCCGGCGGGGGCGACGGGCGGACACCCGGTGCGCCGCAGGCCCGGGGGCGGTCAGAACTCGTTGCGGCGGAAGTCCGCGGCGGTCGCGGCCGGCCCGCTCGCGAAGAAGATGCGCGAGGTGTCGCCCGGGTTCGAGGGGTCGTAGAGCACCGTCACCGGGGCGCCGACGGGCGGCACCTCGGCCGTGCGGTACTTGACGTTCCGCTTCACCCAGCGGTCGGTGCCGCTGAGGTCGGTGAACTTCACCGTGATGCTGAAGAGCACCCAGGCCGAATCGCCGGAGGGCACGGTGCTCTCGGTGACGACGCCGGGCGCGCGTCGGCCGGTGAGGAGCATCCGCTCGATCAGCGCCGAGCGTCCGGCGCTGCGGCGCCGCGCGCCGAGGCCCGCGAAGTACGCCGCGACGGCGAGGAGCCCGAAGAGGCCGGGCAGCCACCACTGGGCGGCGTAGAAGATCCACGCGCCGACGCCCCACACCTCGTCCTCGCCGAAGGTCGGGTCGATCTGCATGCCGACCTGATCCGGCGCGGTCCACGACGCGGTGCCGATCCACAGCCCGATCGCGAGGCCGGCGAGCAGCAGGGTGAGCGGTCCGACGCCCACGAACCGGGTCGCGTCGCCGGAGAAGCGGTGATTCCACTTCGCGTACAGCGCCCACGCCGCGATGCTCGCGACGATGCCGACCGGGAGGAGGAAGGTCGTGCCCGGCATCTCCGAGTTCCAGTTGGAGAACACGCTGTTCAGCTCCATGAGCCGGAAGGTGTCGAGGATCCCGGCGAGCGCGTAGGCGGCGAGCGCCCCGGTCGCGACGAGGAGCAGCGCGAAGAGGACGGCGGCGAGCGCTGCGCCCGTGCTGCCCTTCTGGCGTTCGAGGCGGTCGCGGTGGGCGGCGGCGGGATCGATCGTGCTCACGGCGTCAGCCTAGCGACCCCCGTGCGGGGGGACCGGCCTGCGCGAACGTGCAGCTCGGCCCGTCGATGCACGCCGGGAGGCTCTGCCGCGACTAGGCTGGTGGGCGCCATGTTCGAACTTGACCTGTCGACCGAGATCTCCGCGCTCCGCGCCACCTTCCGCGACATCCGCGCCGTCGTCGACACCGACGCGCTCGAGGCGGACATCGCCCGGCTGTCCGAGGAGGCCGGCGCGCCCGATCTCTGGGACGACCCGGCGAACGCGCAGAAGGTCACGAGCGCGCTCAGCCACCGTCAGGCCGAGCTCAAGCGCATCACCGCCATCGAGTCGCGCATCGACGACCTCGAGGTGCTCGTCGAGCTGGCGATCGAGGCCGACGACGAGGACAGCGCCGCCGAGGCGCGCGCCGAGCTCGTCTCCCTGCAGAAGGCGATCGGCGACCTCGAGGTGCAGACCCTCCTCGACGGCGAGTACGACGACCGCGGCGCGGTCGTGACGATCCGCTCCGGTGCGGGCGGCGACGACGCGACCGACTTCGCCGAGATGCTCATGCGCATGTATCTGCGCTGGGCCGAGCGGCACGACTACCCGGTGAAGGTGCTCGACACCTCCTACGCGGAGGGCGCGGGCATCAAGTCGGCGACGTTCGAGATCGACGCCCCGTACATCTACGGCACCCTCTCGGTCGAGGCCGGCACCCACCGCCTCGCGCGGATCAGCCCCTTCGGCGGCGCCGACAAGCGGCAGACGAGCTTCGCCGCGGTCGAGGTCATCCCGATCATGGAGGAGGCGAAGGAGGTCGAGGTCCCGGAGAACGACATCCGCGTCGACGTCTTCCGCTCCTCGGGCCCCGGCGGCCAGTCGGTCAACACGACCGACTCCGCCGTGCGCATCACGCACATCCCGACCGGCATCGTCGTCTCGATGCAGAACGAGAAGTCGCAGATCCAGAACCGCGCTGCCGCCATGCGGGTGCTCCAGACCCGACTGCTCCTCGCGAAGCGCGAGGAGGAGGCGGCGCAGAAGAAGGAGCTCGCGGGCACGATCACGGCGAGCTGGGGCGACCAGATGCGCTCCTACTTCCTCTACGGTCAGCAGCTCGTGAAGGACCTGCGCACCGGCTACGAGGTCGGCAACCCGGCGACCGTGTTCGACGGCGATCTCGACGGGCTCATCGCGGCGGGCATCCGCTGGCGGAAGCAGAAGCCGAGCGACTGATCCGGTCCGCTCGGGCGCGCGTCAGCCGCGCGCCCATCCCGTGCGGAGGCGCGCGTCAGCCGCGCCGGGGCCGCGTCAGCCGCGCGTCCATCCCGTGCGGAGGCCGGCGAGCAGGGCGCGGATGCCGAGTGCGAAGCTCGCATCGGTGGGGCGGATGCCCCGTGCCGCCGCCCGTTCGGTGCGCGCCGCCTCGGCCGCGGTGAACGCCGGTGCGCCCGCGCCCGCGTCGCCGGGCGCCATGATGTCGTCGGGGGCCGCCGCGTCGAGCGCCGAGCCGATGATGAGCGCCTCGAAGGTGACGAGCGCATCGACCGCCTCATCGTCCGGGCAGCCCTCGGCGATGAAGCGCCGCACGATCGTGTCGTAGTTCTGCACCGAGCGCTCCTGGCCGTCGATCGGCGTCGTCGCGAGCAGTTCGATGCCGGCGGGGTGGGCCGCGGTGACGTCGCGGTACGAGTGCGCCCAGCGCGAGACGGCTTCCTCGAGCGGCACGGTCTCGTCGGCGAAGCCCGACACGTCGAGCTGTTCGGCGAGGGCGCCGCGCATGGCGCGGACGACATCGGCCTTGCCCGCGAAGTAGTGGTAGAGCGCGGGCGGGTGCACCGAGAGCGAGCGGGCGAGCGCGGCCATCGTGAAACCGTCGGGGCCGGCGGTGCGGGCGAGCTCGAACGCGGCGTCGACGATGTGCTCGGCGCTCAGCACCCGGGTCCGCGGACGGCCCGCTCGTCGCGCGCTCGGTTCAGGCAAGAGTCCTCCGGTTTTGCAGTGGCACTTCAGTGAGAGTAGCGTGTGCGCTACAAATTTAAGCACCTTAAATAATGCGGTCGGAGCCGACCGCTCGGAAGGCGGCGACATGCACTGGAGCTTCGCGGACACCGTGCTCGTGGGCGGGCGCATCATCACGATGGACCCGATGCGCCCCACGGCGGAGGCGGTCGCCATCCGCGACGGCCGCATCGTCGCCGTCGGCGACGAGTCCGTCGTCGGCGATTTCCGCGGTGCCGCGACGGAGGTGATCGACCTCCGCGGCGGTGTCGTCACTCCGGGCCTCATCGACGCGCACATGCACCCGATCCAGGGCTTCGAGCTCGCCGTCGGCGTCGACTTCGGCGGGGTCCGCGACCCGGAGACCTTCCTCGCGATGCTCCGCACCGAGGCCCGTCGCGTCGCCGACGGCCGCGCGGCCGGCGGGTGGGTGCGCGGGTGGAACATCGACTACGACGTGTTCAGTCGGATGCCGATGACGGCCGCCGCGATCGACGACGCCGTCGAGGGCGCCCCGGCCTTCCTGATGTTCTTCGACGGGCACACCGCGCTCGCCTCCACCGAGGCGCTGCGCCGTGCGGGCATCACGGGGCCGCGGCGCTTCGGCGACACCTCCGAGATCGTCGTGGACGAGCAGGGCCGACCCACCGGCGCGCTGCGCGAGGACTCCGCCTTCGACCTCGTGCTGCGCACGGCCCCCGAGCACACTCCGGAGGAGATGCGCGAGCTCGTGCGGGCCCTCCTCGGCGGGCTCGCCGAGAGCGGCATCACCGGAGCCTGCATCATGGACGGCAACCCCGGCACCCTCGACCTCCTCGAGGACCTCGACTCCTCGGGCGACGGACTGCCGCTCCGGCTCGTCTCGGCCATGGCGCACAACCCCGGCTACGACGAGGACCGCACCCAGCACTATCTCGCCCAGCGCGACCGGCACGGCCGGCGCTGGCGGGGCGGCCTCGTGAAGCTCTTCAACGACGGCGTCATCGACACCGGCACCGGCTGGCTCTACGAACCCGACACGCACGGCGACGGCCTCAGCTCGTTCTGGGCCGACGGCGCGGAGTTCGAGCGCGTCGTGCAGCGCTACAGCGAGGCCGGCTTCCAGATCGCCACGCACGCGATCGGCGACCGCGCCATCGGCACCACGATCGACGCCTACCTGAAGGCGGGCGTCCAGTCCGGCCGTGGGGCCCCGCACCGGATCGAGCACCTCGAGCTGCTCGCCGACCGCGATCTCGCTCGGCTCGGCCAGACCGGCATCACCGCCTCGGTGCAGCCGCTGCACATGCAGTGGCGGAAGGCCGACGGCTCCGACTTCTGGGCCGAACGTCTCGGTCCGGAGCGCGCTGCCCTCGGCTGGCGGGTGCGCGACATGATCGACGCCGGGGCGATGGTCGCGCTCGGCTCCGACTGGCCCGTCGCGCAGACCGATGCGCGCATCGGCCTCGCCTGGGCGCGTCTGCGGCGCGAACCCGGCACCCCCGACGCCCCGGTGTTCGAGCCCGACCAGCGGCTCACCCCGTACCAGGCCCTACAGGGCTACACGGTCTGGGCGGCTCTCGCCCAGGGCGACCGCGACCTCGGTGTCATCGCACCGGGGTACCGCGCCGACCTCGTCGTCTGGGAGTACAGCCCCCTCGACGTCGACGCCGACGCACTCCTCGACCTCCCCGTCCGGACCACGATGGTCGACGGGCGACCCGTGTACGCGGCATCCGCCGCCTGACCCCCCACCTGAATCAGAGGCCCCCATGCAAGACGTCGGCGCGCTCGCGCTCCTCCCCGTCGTCACCATCCTCGTCATCGCCGTCGCCACGAGGCGCACGCTCTTCGCGATGCTCTGCGGCACCCTCGTCGGCGCCGTGCTCCTCGGCGGCTGGGAGTTCTTCGACTCCTGGATCGGCTACTTCGGCACCGCCATGGCCGACGAGACGCTGCAGTGGCTCATGCTCGTCGTCGTCCTCTTCGGCATCCTGATCACGCTCTTCGAGCGGTCCGGTGCCGTGAGCGAGTTCGCCGCCTGGGCCGAGCGCTTCGTGAACTCCCGGCGGAAGTCCCTCGTGCTGAGCTTCCTGCTCGCCGTCGTGCTCTTCGTCGACGACTACCTGAGCGTGCTCACCGTGGGCACCTCGATGAAGGGCATCACCGACCGCTACCGGGTGCCCCGCACCCAGCTCGGTACCGTCATGAAGCTGACCGCGGCGCCGATCGCGGTCATCGTGCCCTTCTCGACCTGGGCGCTGTTCTTCGCCGGACTCCTCGAGGCGCAGGGCGTCACCGCCAACGGCTCCGGATTCGGCGCGTACCTCCAGGCCATCCCGTTCATCTTCTTCGGCTGGATCGCACTCGCGATCGCGGCGCTCGTCGCGCTCGGCTGGTTCCCGAAGCTCGGTGTGCTGAAGAAGGACGTCGCGCGCGCCGAGGCGACGGGGGATGTGTTCCCGCTCGGCACCACCGACGATGAGCGCGCCGCCGAGGGCGCCGCGCCGGCGGAGGTCGAGGTCGGCGAGTTCGCCGCCCAGGGCGATGCGGGGGAGCGGGCGGCGGTCGCCGCGCCCGTCGCCGTCGCGACCCGGGCGCCCGGCATCGCGAAGCCGCGGCCGTGGAACTTCGTGGTGCCGATCGTCGTCATGATCGCCGTCACGATCCTCACCGAGGTCGACGTGCTGAAGGGCACCGTCGCCGCGCTCCTCGTCGCGATCGTCATGTACACGGCGCAGCGCCGCCTCGGCATCCGCAAGGTCTTCGACGCCGCCTTCGACGGCGTCGGCAGCATGCTCTTCGTCATCGTGCTCACCGCGCTCGCCTTCATGGTGCAGCACATGAACATCGACCTGAAGCTCGCCGACTTCGTCATCGACGCCACGCAGCCGTACATGTCGGGCGCGCTGCTGCCGGCGGTCGTGTTCCTCGTCTGCGGCGTGTACGCCTACGCGACCGGCTCCTTCTGGGACCTCGCCGCCGTGATCACCCCGATCGTCATCCCGCTCGCGCTGGCGATGGACGTGAATCCGATCATCGCCGGTGCCGCCGTCTTCTCGGGCGCCGCGCTCGGCTCGACGACCTGCCTCTACGGCGACGGCATCATCCTCGCGTCGCGCTCGACCGGCATCAAGCCGCTCAACCTGATGACCGCGATCCTGCCCTACGCGGCCATCGCGGCGGCCCTGTCGCTCGTGCTGTACCTCGTCGTCGGCTTCGCCGGGGCCTGACCGGACCCGTCCGACGAGGCCGATCGTCCCGAGTGCGGGCGGCGCGCTGGCGAAATCCAGTGTCGCTGCCCGCATTCCGGGCTCGGCTGCTTAGGCTCGAACACGATGATCCGCTTCGATTCCGTCACCAAGACCTACTCGGGCCAAGCGCGGCCCGCCCTGAACGACGTCGGGGTCGAGATCCTGCGCGGCGAGTTCGTCTTCCTCGTCGGCGCCTCGGGCTCCGGGAAGTCCAGCTTCCTCCGGCTGATCCTGAAAGAGGAGAAGCCGACGAAGGGGGAGATCCACGTCCTCGGCCAGCACCTCGGCTCGATCTCGAGCCGCAAGGTGCCCTACTTCCGGCGCAACCTCGGCGTGGTGTTCCAGGACTTCCGGCTGCTGCCGAACAAGTCCGTCTACGACAACGTCGCGTTCACGCTCCGCGTGATCGGCAAGTCGCGCGGGTACATCCAGTCGGCGGTGCCGGAGACACTGAAGCTCGTCGGCCTCGACGGCAAGGGCAAGCGGCTGCCGCACGAGCTCTCCGGCGGTGAGCAGCAGCGCGTCGCCATCGCCCGCGCCATCGTCAACAAGCCCCAGATCCTGCTCGCCGACGAGCCGACGGGAAACCTCGACCCGGTGACGAGCGCGGGCATCATGACCCTCCTCGAGCGGATCAACGCGAGCGGCACCACCGTCGTCATGGCGACGCACGAGGCCGGCATCGTCGACCAGATGCAGCGCCGCGTCATCGAGCTCTCGGCCGGTCAGATCGTCCGAGACGAGCTCGACGCCGGCTACGACGGCCAGACCGTCCGCGACATGAACCTGCCGCCGCGCACCGTGCCGGCCGCGGTCGTCGCCACGGTGCTCGAGCCCGAGGGCGAGGCACGAGCAGCGGAGACCGGGAGCGCGGACGTCGCCGCGGCGGCGGAGCTCGCACCGGATGCCGCGGCGGAGGCCGCACCGCTCGCCGCACCGCCGACGGCCGCCGCGCCGAAGGTCACCGCGGAGATCATGCGCGAGGCGCAGCCGCTCTACGTCGAGCCGGAGGAGACCCGCGACGCGGTCACCGAGGAGGCCGCGGCGATCACCGCCGCGGCGACGGGGCAGATCGACGTCGACCCCGAACGGCTCCGCGCGGCGGAACCGCCCGTCGCGGAGGACCCCGACGCGCCACCGCTCACGCTCGCCGAACGATTGGGGCTCCGCGCGCCCGGCGGGCCGCGAGCCGATGACGACCAGCAGGAAGTGGGGCCGACGAAGTGAGGATCGGACTCGTGCTCGGCGAGGCGGCGAACGGACTCCGCCGCAACGCCTCGATGGTCGTCTCGGTGGTGCTCGTCACCTTCGTGTCGCTCACCTTCGTCGGCACTGCGGCGCTGCTGCAGCTGCAGATCGCGCAGATGAAGAACTACTGGTACGACCGGGCGCAGGTCGCGGTCTACCTCTGCACCTCCCTCTCGAGCACGGCCGGATGCGCCGACGGCGAGGCGAGCGACGAGCAGAAGGCCGCCGTCGAGGCGCAGCTGAACAGCAGCACGCTCGCGCCGTACATCGACAAGTACTACTTCGAGGACCACGACCAGGCCTACGAGAACTTCCAGGAGCAGTTCAAGGGCAGCCCCGCGGCCGACTACGTGACGCCCGACGTGCTGAACGAGAGCTTCTGGGTGAACCTGAAGAACCCCGACCAGTCCGACGTGCTCGTCGAGGCGCTCGCGGGCATGCCCGGCGTCGAGTCGGTGAGCGACCAGCGGCGCCTGCTCGACCAGATCTTCGATGTGCTGAACGCGGCGAGCTACTCGGCGATCACGGTCGCCGCGATCATGCTCGTCGCCGCGGCGCTGCTCATCGCGACGACGATCCGATTGTCGGCGTTCTCGAGACGCCGGGAGCTCGGCATCATGCGGCTCGTGGGCGCCTCGAACCGCTTCATCCAAACCCCGTTCGTGCTCGAGGGCGTGTTCGCCGGACTCATCGGCTCCCTGCTCGCGGGCGGCGCCGTGGTCGCGATCGTGCAGTTCTTCGTCCAGGGGTATCTGGCGCAGAACCTCGCGTTCACCTTCGTGGACCTCGGCGATGCACTCCTCGTGGTGCCGCTCCTGATCGTCGTCGGGGTGCTCCTCGCCGCGATCTCGGCCGGGATCGCGATCACCCGCTACCTCAAGGTCTGACGCCGTGGACGGCGGGGTGGTGCGCGCCACCCCGCTCGCCCCGGTAGACTGAACGGCTCGCCGCGACCGAGATCGCGGCATCCGTCATCAGCATCGAGACCGTGAGGAGAGGGCCGTGCCCAGGGAACGCGGACAGAAGGTCGTCGCGACCAACCGCAAGGCGCGGCACGAGTACACCATCGAGGACACCTACGAGGCCGGCATCGTCCTCCAGGGCACCGAGGTGAAGTCGCTCCGCGAGGGGCGGGCGTCGCTCGTCGACGGCTACGCCT
This sequence comes from Agromyces mediolanus, assembly GCF_044917495.1. Taxonomy (GTDB): domain Bacteria; phylum Actinomycetota; class Actinomycetes; order Actinomycetales; family Microbacteriaceae; genus Agromyces; species Agromyces mediolanus_B. The sequence goes on from NZ_JAVSSI010000001.1 coordinate 185,861, forward strand.
TCATCGACGGCGGCGAGATGTGGCTCGACGCGGTGCACATCCCCGAGTACACCGAGGGCACGTGGAACAACCACACGCCCCGGCGCAAGCGGAAGCTGCTGCTGCACAAGCAGGAGATCGTGAAGATCAGCCACCGCGTGAAGGACGGCGGGTACACCCTCATCCCGCTCTCGATCTACTTCAGCGACGGGCGGGCGAAGGTCGAGCTCGCGATCGCCAAGGGCAAGCGCGAGTACGACAAGCGTCAGGCGCTGCGCGAGCGTCAGGACAAGCGCGAGGCCGACCGCGCGATGTCCAGCCGGCGCCACCTGGGGGAGTAGCCGCGCACAGCCGCCGTGCCGGCGGCTCGGGGTAGGCTCGGGCTCGATGGAGACTTCGCTTCGGATCCCCGTTCCCGGCACCTACAACTTCCGCGACGTCGGCGGCCTCGCAGCCCGCGACGGGCTCGTGCGCGAGGGGGTGCTGTTCCGCTCCGACGGACTGCACGCGCTCGGCGACCCCGGCAAGGCGGAGCTGCGCCAGCTCGGCGTCGGCGTCGTCATCGACCTCCGCGACGAGCAGGAGGTCGCGCGGATGCCCGACGACCTCACCGGGCTCGACGTGGAGGTGCTGCGGCTGCCCGTGTTCGAGGGCTCCGGCGCCTCCCAGGGCGCGGCCGGCATCTCGCTGGAGGCGCTCTACGAGCGCATCGTCGTGCAGCACTCGCGGGTCGTCGTCGACGCGGTGCGCGAGATCTCGGCGGCGCGCGATCGCTCGGTCGTGGTGCACTGCACGGCGGGCAAGGACCGCACCGGCGTCGTCATCGCACTCACCCTGCTCGCCGTCGGCGTGGATCGCGAACTCGTGATCGCCGACTACGAGCGCACCGAGGGCAACCTCGCGGGCGAGTGGCTCGAGCGCATGGTGGGGCTCGCCGGGCAGTACGGCGTGCCCGACACCCCCGCGCTCCGGGTCCTCATGGGCGGCAGCCCGCCCGAGGCCATCGACGGCATGATCGAACTCGTGGAGCGCGAGCACGGCAGCGCCCGCGACTACCTGCTCGCCTCGGGCCTGGCCCTCGACGAGCTCTCCGCGCTCGAGCGGCAGTTGGTCGCGCGCGACTGATCGCCGGGTGACCGTCGCCGCTCAGGCGGCCGGAGGAGCGTCGAAGCGGGCTTCGACCGTCGCCGAGACGACGAGGTCGGCCGGCACGAACTCCGCGACCGGGGCCTGCTGCGCATCCATCGAGAACGCCACCGCGCGGGCGAGATTCCCCTTCGCCATCGGCGCCGGTCGTGCGTCGAGCAGGCCGGAGTCGGCGAGCTCGACGGGCGTCGGCGTGCCGAGGCCGAGCGCGGAGGCGTAGACGGCGGCCTTCGCGACCGCCTCGCCGACCGCCCGGCGCTGCGCGGTTTCGCGGACGCGCGCCGCCGTCTCCTCGGTGAGCCGCCAGTCCACCCCGCCGAGGGTGAGCTCCTCACCGCTCGTCTGCTCGCTCACCCAGGCGGAGAGTGCGGCGAGGTCGCGGAAGACGAGCTCGAGTTCGCCGCGCGCCTCGTGCACCGCCGGGAGTTGGCGCCCTTCGGCGTTGAACGGCCGATGCGACCACACGCGCAGCTGACCTGCGGACCACTGTTCGAGGACGCCGTCGGCGTCGAGCCGCCGGACCTCGCCGAGCAGCCGCTCGTGGGCGGCGGCGGTGCGGTCGACGACCTGCTGCCGCTCGGCGCCGGAGGCGCCCACGGAGAGCTGCACGGCGCCGAGCTCGGGCTCGACGCGCTCCTCGGCGGTGGCGGTGACGGTGATGAGCGTGCCCACGGGCGACCTCCAGCGGGTTCGGCGCCGACGAGGCGGCGCGGCCGGGAATGGCGGAAGCATCCCGCCTGTTCTAGACTGTAAGGCCGCGCACCCCTCGCCGTCCCGGTGAAGCGCGCGGAACATGGCAACTCCACAGCGTGCGACAACGGCCCTCCGACACGGACGACTCCTGACGGACGACTCCGGCGGTGCTCATGGGGATGATCGGTTTCGACATCGCCTGTGCGCCCACGAGAAGCGGGCCGAGGATGCAGGGTTATCTCGTGAACGCTCCCTGCGAACAAATAACTGCCAATAAGAAGCAGTCTGACTTCGCCCTCGCTGCCTAAGCGAGTCCGATAGTCCGTCAGTCCGGGTTGGTTCCCGCCCCGGTCCCTGGCGTCATTTAGGGAACTTGCTGCGCGTCGTCGCCTGAGCGACGTGCGGGACTTCTTCAGGCTGGGCTCGTCGACCGAGGTGCCTGTGACAACGGTCGGGGCCGAGTAGAACGCTCCACAGGATGCGCCCGGAGAAGGCGTGGAAACTCAGCGATGGACGGGGGTTCAATTCCCCCCATCTCCACCACCGGTCGTTGTCGCACGCGATGCCAGCATGACGGGCCGTCCCTCGGGGCGGCCCGTCGTGCGTGCGCGGTGCAGCCGTGCGGCTGCCGAGGTCGCGGCATCCTCTAGGCTGGCCGTCGTGCGTCCGGCCCTCGACACCTCTGCGCTCACCGCGCCGTTCGGGCCGGAGGAGGCGCGGGAGCTCGCGCTCGCCGCCCGAGCCGATCGGCCCACGCCCATCGGCCTGCTCTGGCGGGCCCTCGGCGCCGGATTCCTCGCGCTCGTGTTCACCGCGACGTTCTTCGGCGTCCTCGACGAGTGGGTGGAGCGCGGTCCGTGGCCCGCGGCGTTCTTCCTGCTCGTCCTCTGCGGCATGGCCGCGTTCGTCGTCGCGGTGAGCATCTCGTCGCTCGGCGCGGCACGCCGGCGTCGGGCCCGTCACCTGCGGCTCGAGCGCTTCGCCCGGGACAACCGGCTGTATTGGATGCCGGAGGGGAACGCACCCCAGTACCCGGGGACGATCTTCTCGGTCGGAACCACCCGGCTCGTGCGCGACCGGCTCTTCGCCGGCTCGGGCGAGTTCTTCGACGTCGGGGTGCTGCAGGCCGTGACCGGCAGCGGCAAGGAGCGGCGCACCGTCGAGTGGTCCTACCTGGCGCTCCGGCTCACCCGCGAACTCCCGCACCTCGTCCTCGACGCCACGCGGGACAACGTGCTCGGGCAGAGCTCGCTCCCGGAGACGATGCATCGCGCGCAGCGGCTCTCGCTCGAGGGCGACTTCGACCGGCACTTCGCGCTCTACTGCCCCGAAGGCTACGAACGCGACGCGCTCTACGTGTTCACCCCCGACCTCATGGCGCTCCTCATCGACGAGGCGGGCGACTTCGACGTCGAGATCGTCGACGACCGGATGACGCTCTTCACCCGCCGTCCCGTCGATCTGCTCGATCCGGAGACCTGGCGGCGCTACGAGCGGATTATGGCGCTCGTGCTCCCGAAGGCGAGACGGCAGACGCGTCGCTACCGCGACGAGCGGGCGGACGAGGGCGAGGCGATCGCGCTCGAGGGCCGACGGCTCCGCACCGGCGTGCCGTGGAGCGGCATCGCGATCGGCGTGGGTGTCCTCGGCGGCTGGATCGTGCTGCGGTTCCTGCTCGGCGTCTGAGCCGCGGATGCTCCGCCGCGGCGTCGGCGGCCGCCGCTACGATCGAGCGATGAGCTACTCCGCGGCCAGCGACCGCTACGACCAGATGACGTACCGGCGCTCCGGGCGATCGGGGCTCCAGCTGCCCCTGCTCTCCCTGGGGCTCTGGCAGAACTTCGGCGACGACCGTCCGGCCGAGCGGCAGCGCGACATCCTGCTCCGCGCGTTCGACCGGGGCGTGATCCATTTCGACCTCGCGAACAACTACGGTCCGCCCTACGGCGCCTCCGAGGTGAACGTCGGCCGGGTGATCCGCGGCGAGCTCGCCGCGCACCGCGACGAGCTCGTGGTCTCGACGAAGGCCGGCTGGGACATGTGGCCGGGGCCCTACGGCGCAGGGGGCAGCCGCAAGTACCTGATCTCGAGCCTCGACGGATCGCTGGCGCGGCTCGGGCTCGACTACGTCGACGTGTTCTACCACCACCGTCCCGACCCCGGCACCCCGCTCGAGGAGACCGCGTCGGCCCTCGATGCGATCGTGCGGGCCGGCAAGGCGCTCTACGTCGGCATCTCGTCCTACGCGGCCGACGACGCGCGCCGGATGGCGGGCCTGCTCGCCGAGCTCGGCACGCCGCTCACGATCCACCAGCCCTCCTACTCGATGCTGAACCGCTGGGTCGAGACCGACGGCCTCCTCGACGTCGCCGGCGAGCTCGGCTTCGGCGTCATCGGTTTCACGGCGCTCGCCCAGGGGCTGCTCACCGGCAAGTACCTCGGCGGAGTGCCCGAGGGGTCGCGCGCCGCGTCCGACGGCTCGCTCGATCGCGAGGTGCTCACCGACGAACTGCTCGACCACCTGCGGGCGCTGAACGAGATTGCGGCGTCGCGCGGCCAGTCGCTCGCGCAGCTCGCCCTCGCCTGGGCGCTCCGCGACGAGCGGATGACGAGCCTCGTCGTGGGCGCGTCGAGCGTCGCCCAGCTCGACGAGAACCTCGACGCCCTCGCCCGGCTCGATTTCACCGACGACGAGCTGCGCGCGATCGACGAGCACGCGCGCGACGCGGGCGTCGATCTCTGGGCCGACGCGCGCACCGGCGGTCCGCTGCCGATGCTGCGACCGGAGTGACGCCGCTGCGCTCGGCCGGGAAGCTGGCCGGGCGCAGCCGCCCCGGCGCTCAGGGGTTGTCGATGCGGTGCGCGAGCACCTGGCGCGCCACGAGATCGTTGGCCACGGCGTCGCCGGTCTCGCCGAAGATCGTCGCGGTCTTCGCAGCGCCGATCGCGCCGCCGAGCAGGGCGCCGCTCGTCATGTCGCGGTGCAGTCGGGCGACGAGTCGTCCCTCCGCATCGGCCATGAAGTCGACGGCGAGGTTGATGACGAACTTCGAGCCGGCCATCGCGCCGAGCCACACGGTGCGGGCGGTGCTGCCGCGCTTCGCGAAGAAGCCGCCGTTCGGCGTCTCGGTGACGGTGAAGCCCTGCGCCTCCAGCGCGCCGCGGATCGCGGCCCGGGCGGCGGTGTGGTCGCCGAGGAGGAAGTAGTCGTACGACGAGGCCATCGGTGCTCCAGTCGGGTCGGGTCGGATGGATGCCGCTCGACTCTATCGGGCACGACCCCCGTTCGGGTGCCGGCGCGCTCAGCGCAGGGCGTCGAGCACGAGCTCGTGCACGGCGCCGTTCGTCGCGAGGGAGCTGCCGTGCTGCGGACCGGGCTCCCCGGTGATCGAGGTGAAGCGGCCGCCCGCCTCCTCGACGATCGGCACGAGCGCGGCGAGGTCGTAGATCTTCACGTCGAACTCGCCGACGATGTCGATGACGCCCTCCGCGAGCAGCATGTACGACCAGAGGTCGCCGTAGGCGCGATCGCGCCACACCCGCTCCGACAGCGCCAGCAGGCGGTCGAGGTACCCGGCGTCGCGCCACTGTGCGAGGCTCTGGAAGCTCAGCGAGGCATCCGTGAGCTCTGCGACCGGGGAGACCTGGAGGCGGCGCGGCTCCGGCCGTGCGCCGCGCTCGTCGGGCAGATCGTACGTCCACGCGCCCGCGCCCCGGGCGGCCCACCAGCGTCGCCCCATCGCCGGGGCCGAGACCACGCCGACGACGGGCACACCGTCGATCGCGAGGGCGATGAGCGTGCCCCAGACCGGGACGCCGCGGAGGAAGTTCGCGGTGCCGTCGATGGGGTCGATGATCCACTGGCGGCTCGTGCTGCCCTCGGTGCCGAACTCCTCCCCGATGATGCCGTCGTCGGGTCGTGCCGCGGCGAGGCGGTCGCGGATCGCTCGCTCGACCGCGAGGTCGGCTTCGGTGACGGGGGTGCGGTCGGGCTTCGTCCGCACCTCGAGGTCGACGGCACGGAAGCGGGAGAGCGAGATCTCGTCGGCGAGAGCGGCGAGTTCGAGGGCGAGCGCGAGGTCGTCGGCGAAGAGTTCGGTCACCGATTCAGCGTATCGGCCGTCGGTGAACGGCGCGTTTCCGGCGCGGGCTGCGGCGACGCGCCCGGGTTCGCGCGGAGTCCGGCGCCGATTGGCGCGAAGGATGCCGAGCTGATAACGTGGTCTCTCGGTTCGGGTTCGCAAGATCCGCACTTCGCACCTCTAGCTCAATCGGCAGAGCAACTGACTCTTAATCAGTGGGTTCAGGGTTCAAGTCCCTGGGGGTGCACCACAGAGAAGGCCCCGGCATCGCGCCGGGGCCTTCGTCGTTGCGGGCGTTCCTCGGGTGCCGGCGCTGTCGTTCCGATGTCCTTCTGGTCGCGCTCGCCGCATCGGCGCCGTCGAGGGGCGGGCCTCGGCCCGGACGGCCCCGAGCCCAAAACGCTCATTCGATTGGCCTTAGGCTGAGGGTTCACCGAATGAAGGGCCCGACGCGTGCGTATCCTCATCCGTGGCGGAAAGCCGCCGCATGTCCCGCTTGCCCCTGAGCCTTCTCTCGCTCGCTGGGGTTGGGGGATCTTCGGAGCGAACGTTGGAAACACGCTCTTCCTCGAGAGTGTCTACCGCGCGGTGAACACCCCATCGTCGGAGGTCACCGTCGATTCGCTGTACGTGGAGCTCACGAAACGTCCCGACGAGATCGCTGCTGAGATCAACGAGCGCTTCGATCTCTATGTGATCCCGCTCGCGAATGCGTTCCGCGGTGCGTTCCTGCCATCGCTGAAGCGACTCACCGCCGTGATCTCTCGTCTCGACATCCCGGTCGTCGTCGTCGGCGTCGGCGGGCAGGCCGAGATCGGTTCGGCAATGAGCGGGTCTGACGTGGACGAAGCGACGACCGAGTTCGTGCGCGCCGTTCTGCAGCGTTCTTCCTCGGTCGGCGTTCGCGGCGAAGACACTGCTCGGTACCTCCTCTCCCTCGGATTCGGGCCGGACGACGTTCCGGTGATCGGATGCCCGAGCCTGTTCGATCACGCGGGCGATCTGGTGATCCGCGAGGATGACGCCGAGCTCGGCCCAGAGAGCCCGATCGCGATGAACATCACTCCGTCCGCCGGAGTCGAAGAGCTGGTTCGGCACAACACCGCACGGTATCCGCGGTTGACATACATTCCGCAGGAGCACCACGAACTCGCGATGCTGCTCTGGGGCACCGACGCCGCGGCGGGCCATCCGGAGCTGCCATTGCACACCGGGCACCCCCTGTATCAGGAAGATCGCATCCGCTTCTTTCTCGACCCGCGGACCTGGCTCGGTTTCATGCGTGAACAGCGGTTCGCATTCGGCACCAGGATCCACGGCACGATCGCCGCGCTCGCAGCGGGCACCCCGGGCGTGCTGCTCGCGCACGATGCGCGCACGCTCGAGCTCGCCAGATATCACCGGATTCCGCATCGGCTGCTCGCCGACGGGGAACTCGACGCCGCTCGGTTGCACGCTGCGGCGTCGTTCGACGACTTCAACGGGTTCATGCCCGAGGCATTCCGGCGCTACGTCTACTTCCTCTCGCAGAACGGCGTGCCCAATATTCATCAGCCGGGGGAGGCGAATCCCGAGTACGCGGAGCTGCTCGACGCGGTTGCGTTCCCGCCCGGGGTTCGGACGTTCGCCAACGAGTCGACTCCGTTCGAGCGAGAACTGCTGCGGAAACTCGAATGGCTGCGTCAGGGCGCCGCCGAAGACAAGAACCGCTGGCGGGGCGGATACGTTCCGGAGTGGAAGCCTCGGGCGAGCTGAACGACGACACGCAGCGCACTCCTGCAGGGCGGGGAACCCCCGGCTTCATCCCGGCCATCGCCATGGTCGTGCCTTCCGGCCTCGGCAGTGGCCGAGGAGCCGGCCTTCGACGGTGCCGGGCCGTGCCAGCCGGGGACGCCACGCTGACGCGTCAGCCGCGCTCCCGGTCGACCGCGTCGCGCGCGGCCTGCACCTCGGCGACCGCGGCCATCGCGCGGCGCTCGGCCCGCTGCAGGCGGCGGACGGCGATCGTCGGGCTGCCGTAGCGCGCGGCGACGCGGTCGTGCTCCTCGTCGACGCCCGTGACGATGTACGCCGCGGCGAGCAGGACGACCTGGCTCGAGAGGTTCAACCAGAGCAGCAGCGCGATCAGCGAAGCGAAGGAGGCGAGCAGCGGGTTCGACGACGCCCCGCCGATGAAGAGCCCCGAGAGCACCTGCAGCACGGTGAGCCCGACCCCACCGAGTAGCGCGCCGCTCCAGAGCGAGCGGGCGCGGGGCCGCAGCCCGGAGAGCAGTCGCACGAGGGCGGCGATCGCCGCGGTATCGATCGCGAGGACGACGAGCACCGACAGCGCCTGCACCCCGAAGTCCGCGAGGCCCGAGCGGGCGGGCACGCCGAGCCAGTCGAGCACCGAGCCGATCGCCGCGGTGCCCGCCATCGTCACCGCGGCCCCGGCGCCGAGCGCGAGCCCGAAGCCGACCGCGATCGCGAGGTTCCGCAGCAGCGCCCAGACCACGAAGGTCTGGTCGGCCGGTTGATCGGCGAGCTCGCGGAACGCGGTGGCGAGCGAGCCGACGGCGCCGATCGCGGTGCCGACGAGACCGACGAGCGCGATGACGCCGGCGACGCTGAACGCGACGGGCTGCACCAGGTTCTTCGGATCGATGGCGCCGCCGTCGCCGACGAGACCCGGGATGACCCGGCCGAGCGCATCGACGAGCGCCTGCATCGCCTCGTCGTCCCGCGAGAGCCAGATGCCCGCCACCGAGAAGCCGAGGAGCACCCCGGCGAACAGCGAGAAGAGCGCCCGGTACGTGATGCTGTCGGCGAGCATCGGGCCGTGGTGCTCCTGATAGAGGAGGAACGCGCGCACCGGCTTCCGCTCGAGCGCCCAGGCGACGATCCGCTTGAGCGGGCTCGCCTTCGCCGGCTTCGCGGCGGTGGTCCCCGTCTCCCGTTCGGCAGTGCTCATCACGCCAGGCTAGCCAGCGGGCGGCGGGAGGCGGAGAGGCTTGACGCGGTGCGCGATTCCGTTCAGTCGTCGAGCCCGCGGGCGACGAGCGCCTCGCCGAGATGGTCGGCCGTGCGGAGCGCGCGCACGATCACGGGCACCGCGACGGCGCGGATCGATCCCTCGGCGCCACGAGCGCGCCTGGCGTCCAGCACCTCGGCGACGATCTCGCCGAGGAGCGGGATCGCGCGGATGGCGAGGGCGAGGGCGAGCCCGACGCGGTCGGCGTCGATCCACCGCCGGAACGGTCGGAGCAGCAGCTGGGCGGCGTCGAGCGTCTCGGTGACCGGGGTGGTGAGCGAGTACACCCCGGCGAGCACGACCGCGAGGAGCAGGCGCAGCGCGACGGTGACGGCGAGCTCCCAGCCCGCGATGAGGAGCTGCAGCGGCACGGCGATCGCGAGCAGCCAGAGGAGCGGCACGAGCTGCCGCCAGAGCAGCCGCACGGGCACGCGGGCGAGGGCGACGAGCCCCGCCACCACCAGGCACGCGCCGCCCAGCACCAGCACCGAGTGCTGCAGCGCGATCGCCGTCACGAGCACCGCCAGTACGCCGAGTTTCACGATCGCCGGCGTGCGGTGCACGAGCGAGTCGCCGGGGTGGTACACGCCGATCATCGTCCGGTCCGCTCCACGGCATCCGGACCGGCGTCGCGGCCGGCATCCGTCTCGTCGGCGTCGTCGGCGTCGATGATCGCCCGATACCGGGGGAGCGCCGCCGCCGGCACGTCGTCGCAGACGACGCGGCCGCCGTCCATGACGATGATGCGGTCGAAGTCCTCGAGCAGCTCGAGCTGGTGGCTCACCACGACGAGCTGCTCGTCGAGGGCTGCGAGATGCCGGGCGACGCGGCGGGCGTTCCGCGCGTCGAGGAGCGTCGTCGGCTCGTCCGCGACGACGACGGCCGGATGCCCCACCAGCACGCTCGCGAGGGCGAGGAGCTGCTTCTGCCCGCCGGAGAGCCGGTGCGCCGGGCGGTCGGCGAGCTCCGTGAGGCCGAAGCGGGCGAGCGCGGCATCCACCCGTCCGTCGGCCTCCGCGCGGGGCAGCCGGTGCCGCCGAAGGGTGAAGGCGACGTCCTCGCGGACGGTCGGCATGACGATCTGGGTGTCGGCGTTCGTGAACACGAAGCCCACCCGCCGGCGCACTTCGCGGCCCTGCGTCGCCACGTCGAGCCCGTCGACGAGCACCCGGCCGGAGTCGGGCTCGACGAGGCCGTTGATCATCCGCGCGAGCGTCGACTTGCCGGAACCGTTCGCGCCGACGATGCCGACGCGTCGCTCCGTGAGCTCGAGGGACACGCTGTCGACGACGCGCCGTCCGTCGAAGGCGTGGCTCACGCGCTCGAAGACGATGCCGCTCATGCGATCCGCTCCACGACCATCGCGACGCCCTGGCCGCCGCCGATCGAGCAGGCCGCCAGCGCGGGTCGATCGTCGTCGCCGGCGAACAGGCGCGCTGCGAGCCGGACGAGGAGCACCGCGCCCGAGGCCCCCCACGGGTGACCGAGCGCGATCGCGCCCCCGTCGCCGCTGATCTCGTCCTCGTCGAGTCCGAGCTCGTCGCTCACCGCCAGCAGCTGCGCCGCGAAGGCCTCGGTGATCTCGACGGCACCGAGCTCGGGCACGGCGAGTCCCGCCCGATCGAGCGCGAGCCGAGCGGCGTACGCGGCGCCGAGCCCGGGGAGGGCGGGGTCGCCGGCCGCGACCGCAGCGGCGCGCACCCGGAGGGCGGGCAGCCCGAGCTCGCCGGCCAGCTCCGGGGTCGTCACCGCCATCGCCGCGGCGCCGTCCGAGAAGCCGCACGAGTTGCCCGCGGTGACGGTGCCCCGCGCCTCGGCCGTGAAGGCGGGGGCGAACCGGGCGAGCACAGCGGGTCCGATGCGGGCGCTCGGGCGCTCGTCGGCCGTGACCCCGTCGAGGGCGACGAGCTCGTCAGCGAAGCGTCCGGCGGCCTGCGCCGCGACGGCGCGCGCGTGGGAGCGCGCCGCCCAGGCGTCCTGCCGCGCACGGGAGATGCCCCGCACCGCGGCGAGCCGCTCGGCTGCGGGGCCCATGTCCGGGTCGGGGAAGCCTGGCGGCGCGAACGGCGCCCGGGTGAACCTCGTGCCGTCGGGCCAGCTGCGGTGGGGCGCGGTCGAGGCCGACTCGGCACCGCCGGCGAGCACGAGCCGCGCGTCGCCGGCCCGCACCCGCGACGCGGCCTGCAGCACGGCGTCGAGCCCGGATCCGCACTGGCGGTCGACGGTGACGCCCGGCACCTCGTCGCCGAGGCCGGCGCGGAGCGCGGCCACCCGTGCGAGGTCGCCGCCGGGGCCCATGCAGTTGCCGAGCACGACGTCGTCGATCGGCACCGCGGCGGGTGCCACGAGACGGGCGACCTCGGCGAGCACCGGCGCCGCGAGCGCGTCGACGGTGCGATCGGCGAGGGCGCGGCCCGCCGTGCCGATCGGCGTCCGTCGGGCGGCGACGAGGACGGCGGAGCTCATGGACGCACCTCCTGCCGGTCGATGCGGGGCAGCCGGCCGGCGCGCAGCTCGCTCGCGACGACGCCGCGGGCGGGCTTGCCCGAGGCGGTCACGGGCACCGAGGATGCCTGGTGCCAGCGTCGCGGCCGCCAGGCGGCCGGGAGCGCCCCGGCGGCGGCGATGGCCGGTTCGGGATCTGCTCCCGGGACGAGCTCGACGACGGCCACGAGACGCTGCCCGAGGAGCTCGTCGGGCTCGCCGAGCACGACCGCGGCCGCGACGCCCGGCAGCTCGGCGAGGCGGTGCTCCACCTCCTCGGCGAGCACGGTCGCGCCGGCGACGGTGATCGCTGCGTCACCGCGGCCGAGCACGCGGAACCGGGGCGGGGTGGTGCTCGCCCCCGCAGCCGAGGGTCGCGCAGCGGCCGGATCAGCGGACGGATCAGCGGGCCGCGCGGCGACGGGCTCGGCGAGATCGCCGACGGTCGCGAATCCGCGCTCGTCCCGGCGCAGCATCCCGCCGCCCTGCACCCCGAGCGCCAGGTAGGGCGACCGGGCCCAGAGCTCCAGTCCGGCGCCGGCGGCCGCATCGCGCAGCTCGACCTCGACGCCCGGGAACGCCGCCAGTGCGCCGCCCTCGCCGATCCCGACGAACGACAGCTCGGCGGCGCCGTAGTACTCGATGAGCCGCACGCCGCGCGCCGCCGCCAGTTCGCGGAGCGCCTCGGGCACCGCGGCCCCCGCGACGATCGCAGTGGCCGGGACGGCGGGGGAGTCGAGCAGTCGGAGGAGGCGCGTCGGCGTCGCGTGCACCACCTCGGCGGCGCGGGGCTCATCCGTGAGCGTGCCGCCGAGGAAGAGCGTGTGCAACGCCGCGTAGAGGTGCATGGAGACGTGCAGCGGCCCGGAGAGGAGCACGACGGCGCCCGGCGCGATGCCGGCAACCTCGGCCAGCGGCGCGGCCGAGGCGAGCCAGGAGGCGTTCGTGCGCGCGACGATCCGGGCCCGGCCGGCGGCGTCGCTCGACCCGGAGGTGGTCAGCGCGAGCTCGGTGCCGGGCGGCAGCGCTGCGGTGGGGGCCTCGCCGGCTCCGACGACGACCCGGCGTCCGCGCTCGAGGCCCGCGAGCACGGCGACGAGCGCTGCGAGCGGATCGGCGCCCGGTCCCACGAAGACCGGCGCGCCGTCGGCCGGGAGCTCGAACGCGGCTGCGGCCGCACCGAGCCCGCCGTAGTCGAGGGCGCGTCCGCCGATCGCGAGGGCGGTGCGATCGACGCGTCCGCGGAGCCAGCCGCTCACGCGGTCCCGTCGGCGGATGCGGCGGCGGCGCGGGTCCACGGCCATGGCTTCGGCTCGATGAGGCCCGGCCAGGCGCGGTGCACGCCCTTCGCGACGAGCACGGTGGCCACGACCTTGATGGCATCGCCCACGAGGAAGACGGCAGCGCCCGCCGCGGCGAGCCCGATCGGCGTCGCGGTGACGAGCGCGAAGACCGGGATGCCGACGGCGTAGACGGCCACGATGCCGCCGAGCGCCGTCCAGAGGAGCGCCGGCACGAGCCGGTAGCGGGGGAGCAGTCGTGCGGTCGCCCAGCCGATCACGGCGGCGCCGAGCAGCCAGCCGAGGAGGTACCCCACCGAGGGGCCGACGAAGACGCCGAGCCCGCCCCGGCCGCCGGAGAGCAGCGGGAGCCCCGCGGCGACCAGCGCGATGAACAGGAGCACCGCGAGCGAGCCCTTCCGTGCGCCGAGGATCGCGCCGGCGAGCATGACGCCGAGCGTCTGCAGCGTGATCGGCACGCCCTCGGGCCCGAGGGGGATCGCGCCGGGCACGCCGAGCGCGGCGATGAGGGCGGCGAACACCGCGATCTGGGCGAGGTCGCGGGCCGTGGTGCGGCGGCGACCGGGGCGCGCGGGGCCGGATGGCTGCTCGGACGCGGTGTCGCGCTCGGATCCGGTGCTCGGTGCGGTGCTCATCTGCTGCGTCCCTCTCGCGGAGTCGTCGGGCGGGTTCGCCCGGTTCTCACGCTAGGAGCGGCGCAGGCCCGTTCGCTCGGATCGCCGTACAAGAATCCGGCCCGGATTTTGAACGGGCGGGGAGCGGCGGGCGGATGCCTCAGGCCGCGCGGGCGGCGACCGGGGTCTCGAGGGCGGACGCCTCGGGCTCCACGAGCTCGGCGTGTTCGGCCGACTCGGCCGGCGCCTCGATGTCGGCGCGCTGCTCGGCGAACTCGCCGTTCTCCTCGTCGAACGAGGCGGGCGCCTCGGGCATCGCGACGTGCGCGCCGAGCGGTTCGGCCCAGACGACGAGCGGTGCCGGCTCCCAGTCGAGGGCCAGCTGCTGCTCGCCCTCGGGGACCACGACGGCGACGTTGTCGCGCTCGTCGAGGATGCTGCGGGTGAGCTCGGCGGCGATCTGGTGGGTCACGATCGCGTGGAAGATGCGGTCCGAGTCGGCGTCGGTGCGGCGGACGAGCGTCCACTCGCCGGAGGAGCCGATGAACTCGGAGAGCTTGCCGTGCAGGAGCTCGAAGATCTGCTCGCCGCGGAGGTCGGCCGCGGAGGGCCGGGGCGCCGGCGCGGCGACGTGCTCCGAGGCTTCGGCGGTGAGCCTCGTGCGGCGCCAGCGGCGGAACATCATGGAACCCTCTCGATCGCGTGCAGTGCCTCAAGTCTCGGGCACGGGCGCGGCATCGGGCGGGGGACACGCCGCAGAACGCGAGGCGCGGAGCCTACTCCAGTTCGTCGCGCGACGTCTCGTCGGCGACCGTGCCGATCGCGACGGCGAGGCTCGCGGCCCAGGCGATCCACATCATGAGCAGCCGCCAGTCGCGCGGCCCGGACATGGTCGCCTTGACGACGCCGATGCCGCTCAGGGCGGCACTCAGCACGGCTCCGCTGAAGAGGTACTTGCGCATGCCGCAACGCTACCCGTCGAATCCGGCCGCGTCGCCCCCTTGCGCCGAACCCGGCGCGTCCCGGCATCCGTGCTCCGGATGTCGGGCGGGTGAACGGGCGCTGGGAGTCGACCGAGAATCTGACCGATCGGACAGAGTCTGACCGATCGGTCAGCTAGCGTCGAAGCATGCCCTCCGACGCCACCCTCCCTGCGCGCGCCCGCGCCGGCGACGAGCTGCGCCAGGCCGCGCTCGAGCAGTTCGCGACCGTCGGCTTCACCGCGACGTCGCTGCAGCAGATCGCCGACCACGCGGGCTACTCGAAGTCGAGCGTGCTCTACCACTACGCCTCGAAGGAGGCACTGCTCGAGGCCGCGGTCACCCCTGCGATCGACCAGCTGGAGGTGCTCGTCGCCGAGTTCGCCGAGGGCCGCCGCTCCGACGCCGCCCGCGGCGCGTTCATCGGCCGCTTCGTCGACCTCCTGCTCGGCGAACGTCTCGCGGTGCACCTCTTCGTGAGCCAGGGGCACTCGCTCCGCGGCATCCCCACGATCGAGCGCGGCAACGCCGCGATCCGCGTGCTCGCCGACGCGATCTGCACCGGCGCCACCCTCGCCGAGCAGATGCGCTTCGGCGTCGCGCTCGCCGGCGCGACCTACGCGCTCGTCGCCGGCGCCACCTTCTTCGACGACGACGAGATGACCCACCTCGCCGCCTCGTACACCGACGACGACGTGCGCACCGCGCTCGTCGACGTCCTCGCCGAACTGCTGATCCCGGCCGCCGGCCGCTGACCCGGAAGACACCATGGCCCTCCTCCTGCACCGCATCGGCCGCTTCGCCTACCGTCGCGGCTGGCTCGTCATCGTCACCTGGGTGCTCGCGCTCGGGGCGTTCCTCGGCGCCGGCATCGGCCTCGGCGGCCAGCTCCAGGAGTCGTTCGCGATTCCCGGTACCGAGTCGCAGTCGGCGATCGATCAGCTCGCCGCCGTGTTCCCGCAGACCGCCGGTGCCTCGGCGCGCGCGGTCGTCGAAGCCCCCGACGGGGCCAGCGTCGAAGACGCGCACTACCGCGACGCCATCGACGAGATGTCGAGCGAGCTCGCCGACATCGACGGCGTCGCGAGCGTGCTCGGACCCTTCGACGAATACGCCGGCGACCAGGTCTCCGGCGACGAGCGCACCGCGATCATCCAGGTGCAGTTCGACGGCCCGAGCACCGACGTCACCCAGGCGCAGCTCGACGCCGTGACCGCCACCAAGAGCCTCGCGACGGATGCCGGCATGGAGGTCGCGTTCGGCGGCGAGGTGTTCCAGGACACGAGCTTCGGGCTGACCGTCACCGAGGCGCTCGGCGTGCTCTTCGCGGGCGTCGTGCTCTTCATCACCTTCGGCTCACTCCTCGCGGCGGGCATGCCGCTGCTCACCGCCCTCGTCGGCGTCGGTCTCGCCTTCGGCGGCATCTCGATCGTCGCCGCCATTACGCCGGTCTCCAGCACCGCGCCGATGCTGGCGGTCATGATCGGCCTCGCCGTCGGCATCGACTACGCGCTGTTCATCCTGTCCAGGCATCGAACCCAGCTCGCCCGCGGACAGGACCCGGAGGAGAGCGCCGCCGAGGCGGTCGCGACAGCGGGCGGCGCGGTCGTCTTCGCCGGGCTCACCGTGATCATCGCGCTCCTCGGCCTCCTCGTCGTCGGCATTCCGTTCCTCAGCGTCATGGGCGTCGGCGCGGCCTTCGCCGTGCTGATCGCCGTCGTCGGCGCCGTCACCCTCCTGCCCGCGCTCCTCGGCGTGCTCGGCACGCGCCTCGTGCCGAAGCCCGGCAGTCGCGCGCACCGGCGCGCCAACGCCTCGGACGACGGTGGCAGGAAGCCCCTCGGCCGGCGCTGGGTCGACACCGTGCTGAAGGCGCCGATCGCCTTCGTCGTCGTCATCGTCGGCCTGCTCGGCGCCGCATCCCTGCCCGCGCTGAGCCTCGACCTCAACCTGCCGAGCGCGGCGACCGACCCCGTCGGCTCCAGCTCGCGCGAGGCGTACGACCTCATCTCCGACGGCTTCGGTCCGGGCTACAACGGCCCGCTCATCGTCACCGTCGACATCACGCAGACGACCGACATCTTCGACGACCTCGACGCGATCGGCGCCCGCATCGGCGCGCTCGACGACGTCGCCTACGTCGGCGACGGCATGCCGAACCCGACCGTCGACACCGCGATCATCCAGGTCATCCCGGAGAGCGCGCCCGACGACCCGGCGACGAAGCAGCTCGTGGAGTCCATCCGCGAGCTCGAACCCGGCATCCAGGCCGACTTCGGCACGCCGATCGCGGTGACCGGCTACACCGCCGTCTCGATCGACATCTCGCAGCGGCTCACCGACGCGCTCGTGCCCTTCGCGCTCATCGTCGTCGGGCTGTCGATCGTGCTGCTGCTCATCGTGTTCCGCTCGGTGTTCGTGCCGGTGAAGGCCGCGCTCGGCTTCCTGCTCTCCGCGTTCGGCGCCATCGGCGTCACGGTCGCGGTGTTCCAGTGGGGCTGGTTCGCCGACCTCCTGCACATCGAGCCCGGGCCGATCCTGAGCTTCCTGCCGATCCTGCTGATGGCGGTGCTCTTCGGCCTCGCGATGGACTACGAGGTGTTCCTCGTGTCCGGCATGCGGGAGGAGTTCGTGCGATCGAAGCGCGAGACGCCGGGCGGGCGCCCGCGCGAGGCCATCGTGCACGGCTTCCAGCACGCCGCCCGGGTCGTGACCGCCGCGGCCCTCATCATGTTCTTCGTGTTCTTCGCCTTCGTCCCGGAGGGCTCCGGGCCGATCAAGGGCATCGCCTTCGCGCTCGCGATCGGCGTCGCGTTCGACGCCTTCCTCGTGCGGATGACGCTCGTGCCCGCCGCGATGGCGCTCGCCGGGCGTGGGGCGTGGTGGCTGCCCAAGTGGCTCGGCCGGGTCCTCCCCGATGTCGACATCGAGGGCGAGGGCCTGCGCGCCCACCTCGATCAGGAGGCCTGGGCGAAAGCGCGGCCGGCCGCGGTGCTCGCGGAACGGGCGACGTTCGGCCTGCCCGAGCGCGCGATCGGCCCGATCGACGTCGAGGTGCCCGTCGCCGGCGTCCTGCTCGTCCGCGGCGACGCGGTCGACCGCCGGGTCGTCGTCGCGACGCTCGCCGCGCGGCTCGCGCCGGTCGACGGCCGGCTCGCGGTCCTCGGCCGTCCGCTGCCCGGTTCCGGCGGCGAGGTGCTCCGCCGCGTCGCGATCGCGGAACTCTCGGCCGATCAGGCCCTCGACGGCGGCACGGTCGGCGAGCTGATCGCCCGCCGGCTCGACGCCACGCGCCCCTGGTACCGCCTCACGCCCGCCTCCAGGGCGGCGGAGGAGTGGGCCAGGAAGGCCGCGCTCGCGATCGGCGAGCGCTTCGACGCCGACACCCCGCTCGAATCCCTCGGCGCCGCCGCTCGCGCCGTCGTCGCCACCGCCGCGGCGCTCGCGGAGCGGCCGCACGCCGTCGCGATCGACCTCGACGAGGCCCCGGGCACGGCGACCGCCGAGCTCTGGGACGCGCTCGCCGTCCTCGTGCCCGCCGACGTCGCCCTGATCGTCGGCATCGGCCGCGCCGCCCAGGCGCCCGCCGTTGGCAGCCTCTTCGCCGCGCGCGGAGTCGAGACGATCGACCTCGCCGCGCTCCCCGTTCCCCCCGTCACCACCGACCACCAGGAGGCCCTGCGATGAGCGGCCGACTCTCCCGACTCTTCGGAACCACGCCGGCCCAGCGCCGGCTCCGCTACGGCGTGCTGCTCGCGGCCGTCATCGCCGTGCCGCTCGCGGTCGCCGGTGTCGTGTCCGGCGCCGTGGCGGGCGGGAACGACCAGCTCCAGCAGATCCCCGCGATCGTGGTGAACGACGACGAGATGGTCACGACGACCGACGCCGACGGCGCCGAGCAGCAGGTCCTCGCCGGTCGTCTGCTCGTCACCGAGCTCACCGGCGGTGACGCCGCCGGGTTCGACTGGACCATCTCGAACGACGAGGAGGCCGCGAAGAAGCTCGCCGACGGTGAGGCGTACGCGGTGCTCACGATCCCGTCCGACTTCTCGGCCTCGGTGACCTCGCTCTCGGGTTCGAACCCGACGAAGGCGAACCTCGAGATCCGCACGGACGACGCGCACTCCTACCTCGCCGGCTCGGTCGTGCAGTCGGTCGGCGACGCGATGACCGCCGCCTTCGGCCGCACCCTCACCCAGCAGTACCTCGAGGGCCTCTACGCCGGGCTCGCCGACTTCGGCGGCTCGCTCGGTCAGGCCGCCGACGGCGCCTCCGAGCTCGCCACCGGTGCCGGCTCGCTGTCGACCGGCGTCGGTCAGCTCTCGACGGGCGTCGCCTCGGCGGCGTCCGGCGCCTCGGATGCCGCAAGCGGGGCCTCGCAGTACGCCGACGGCGTCCGGCAGTACACGAACGGCGTCAGCCAGTACACGGGCGGTGTCGACGGCATCGCGGGCGGGCTCGGCGAGCTCGCCACGCAGACGACCGGACTCGGCCAGCTCGGCAGCGGCGTCGGCGGGTATGTCGGAGCGGTGGACACGTACTCGGCGCAGCTGGCCGACGTGACCGCCCGGATTCTGGCGAACACGGACCCGTCCGCGATCCCCGGGCTGTACACCGAGCTGGCGACGGTCAGCGGCACCATGACCGCCGTCGCCGAGCAAGGTCAGCCGCTCGCGGCCGGGACGGCCGGGCTCGGGGCGCTCGAGAGCGGAATCGCGCAGGCGGCCGCCGGTGCTCAGCAGCTCGCGGCGAACTCCGCCGGCATCCGTGACGGCGGTGCTCAGCTCGCGGACGGGGCATCCGGTCTCGCCTCGGGCGTCGGCGAGCTCGCCGGCGGACTCGACCAGCTCGCGACCGGCGCCTCGAGCGCGGCGACGGGTGCGGGCGAGCTCGCGAGCGGCGCGAAGCAGTTCGCGAGCGGGCTGTCGGACGGCGCAGAGCAGGCGGACGCCCTCACCGATGTGAACGGCCCGGAGATGGCCGACGTCGTCTCGCAGCCGGTGACGGTCGACACGACGCGCAACCACGAGATCGCTTCGACCGGCGAAGCCGTCGGCATGTGGTTCGCGCCGATCGGGCTCTGGGTGGGCGCGCTCGCGATGTTCCTCGTCTTCCGGCCGTTCGGCCGCGAGGCGCTCCGCAGCACCGCATCCACCGGCGGCCTGGTCTGGCGGGCGCTCGCCCGCGCCGGGCTCGTGGCCCTCGGCCAGGCGGTCGCGGTCGTCGGACTGCTGCACCTCGCGCTCGGGGTGTCGTGGTCGCTGCTCCCGCAGACGCTCGCGTTCTCCGCGCTCGCGGCGCTCGCCTTCACCGCGGTGCACGCCTGGCTGATGACGTGGCTCGGACGGGGCGGCATGATCATCTCGCTCGTGCTCGTCACCCTGCAGCTCACCGCGACCGGCGGCCTCGTGCCGATCGAGGCGCTGAGCGGGCCGTACCAGACGATCAGTCCGTTCCTGCCGCTCACCTGGGCGGTGCAGGGCATGCAGCTCATCGTCTCCGGTGCCGGGGGAGCTGGCGTCGCCGGGGCGGCCGGCGTGCTCGCGCTGTTCGCCCTGATCGGGGTCGTCGGCACCGGCATCGTCGTCGGACGCCGTCGAGGCATCCGCTCGATCGGCTTCGCCTCCGCCGCGCTCGGCTGAGGTCCGCGGTTCCCTGAGCTCGTCGAAGGGGAGTCGGTTGGTTCCCTGAGCCTGTCGAAGGGGAGTTGGTTGGTCCCCTGAGCTCGTCGAAGGGATGTTGGTTCCCTGAGCTCGTCGAAGGGGTGTCACCCTTCGACAGGCTCAGGGGGCCATGCCGCCAGGGGCCGAGTCGGCCGAGCGCAAGCCCCCTGGCCGACGGCGGGCGGCTGTTAGCCTGAGCAGGAGCCCGAGGAGGGATCTCGATCACCATGCCGGACGCCCAGACGCCCCCGACCACCCGCGGTCCCCGCGCCGCCTACGAGATGATCGTCGTGTCGAACCGCTTGCCGGTCGACTACGTCGAGTCCGCCGACGGCGCGCCCGGCTGGCGGAGCTCCCCGGGCGGCCTCGTCACGGCACTCGAGCCGGTGATGCGCGCGGAGGACGGCGCGTGGATCGGCTGGGCCGGCGTCGCCGACCGCGAGTTCGAGCCGTTCGCGCACGACGGCATCGAGATCATCCCGGTGCCGCTCACGGCCGACGAGCTCGAGGACTACTACGAGGGCTTCTCGAACGACACCCTCTGGCCGCTCTACCACGACGTCATCGCCCCGCCGTCGTTCCACCGCGAGTGGTGGGACGCCTACGTCCGCGTCAACCGCCGCTTCGCCGACGCCGCGATCGAGGCCGCCGCCGAGGGCGCCGTCGTCTGGGTGCACGACTACCAGCTGCAGCTCGTGCCGAAGATGCTCCGCGAGGCGCGTCCCGACCTCGTGATCGGCTTCTTCAACCACATTCCGTTCCCCGCATACGGCATCTACTCGCAGCTGCCCTGGCGCCGCCAGGTCATCGAGGGCCTCCTCGGCGCCGACGTCGTCGGCTTCCAGCGGGCGGCGGATGCCGGCAACTTCTCCCGTGCGGTGCGGCGGCTCTTCGGCTACGCGACCCGGGGCTCGATCATCGAGGTCCCGGAGGAGGGCGGGGAGCTCCGACGCGTCGTCGCCCGCCACTTCCCGATCTCGATCGACGCCGCAGGCTTCGAGGAGATCGCCCGCCGCCCCGAGGTGCAGGCGCGCGCCGCCGAGATCCGGCACAACCTCGGCGACCCCGAGACGATCATGCTCGGCGTCGACCGGCTCGACTACACGAAGGGCATCCGGCACCGGATGAAGGCCTTCGGCGAGCTGCTCCGCGACGGCCGGCTCTCGGTCGAGGACGCGACGCTCGTGCAGGTCGCGAGCCCCTCGCGCGAACGGGTCGAGACGTACCGGCAGCTGCGCGACGAGATCGAGCTCATGGTCGGCCGACTGAACGGCGACCACGGCGAGCTCGGGCACCCGGCGATCTCCTACCTCCACCACGGCTATCCGCGGGAGGAGATGGTCGCCCTCTACCTCGCGGCCGACGTCATGCTCGTGACCGCCCTCCGCGACGGGATGAACCTCGTCGCGAAGGAGTACGTCGCCTGCCGTTTCGACGAGGACGGCGTGCTCCTGCTCAGCGAGTTCACCGGCGCGTCCGACGAGCTGCGCCAGGCGGTGCTCGTGAACCCGCACGACATCGAGGGGCTGAAGGACGCGATGATCGCGGCCGTCGAGATGCCGAAGGCGGAGCGGAGCCGGCGGATGCGGGCGCTCCGGCGGCGCGTGCAGTCGAACGACGTGGCCAACTGGTCCTCCGCCTTCCTCGAGGCCCTGACCGGCGCGGGCAAGATCCCGGCCGGCATCGCCGACACCCTGAGCGCGGCGGTCGGCCGGCTCGCGACGACCGAGCGGCTGCTCGTCGCCCTCGACTTCGACGGCACGCTCGCGCCGCTCGTCGACCGGCCGGAGGACGCACGGGCCACGGCCCGGGCGCGCGCGGCGGTCGAGCGGCTCATCGCGAGCGACGACACCCGTGTGGCCATCGTGTCGGGCCGCGCGCTCGAGAGCCTCCGCGAGGTCGCCGACCCGCCGGAGGGCGTGCTCCTCAGCGGCTCGCACGGCGTCGAGCTGCAGCTCGACGACGGCGGGGTCACGATCGAGCTCCGCGACGTCGAGCACGCGCGGCTCGCGCGGATGACGGAACTGCTCGAGGATGCCGCGTCCGAGGCCGACGGCGCCTGGGTCGAGCACAAGCCCGCGGGCCTCGCGCTGCACACGAGGCAGCTGCCCGTCGCCGTCGGCGCCGCCCTCCAGCACGCCGCGCGCGAGCGCATCGAGGACGAGCTGCCCGGCGTCACGGTGCGCACCGGCAAGTCCGTGATCGAGTTCGCGGTGCGCTCGAGCGACAAGGGGGAGTCGCTCACCCGGGTGCGCCAGTACCTCGGCTCGACGGCCGTGCTCTACGTCGGCGACGACGTCACCGACGAGGACGCGTTCGCCGCGCTCGACGTCGACGACGTCGGCGTGAAGGTGGGGCAGGGCAAGTCGCTCGCCGGCTACCGCGTGCGCGGTCCGGAGGACGTCGCGCTGCTCCTGGAGGCGCTCGCCGAGGCACGGGAGGCGGCGCGCGAACACACCTCGCGCTAGCCATAGACTCGATGCATGTCGGAGTTCGATCCCAAACCGCGTAGCCGCACCGTCACCGACGGCATCGAAGCCATGACCAGCCGGGGCATGCTCCGGGCCGTGGGCATGGGAGATGCCGACTGGGACAAGCCCCAGATCGGCATCGCGAGCTCCTGGAACGAGATCACCCCCTGCAACCTCTCGCTGAGCCGCCTCGCGCAGGCCGCGAAGGAGGGCGTGCACTCGGGCGGGGGATACCCGCTGCAGTTCGGCACCGTCTCGGTCTCCGACGGCATCTCCATGGGCCACGAGGGCATGCACTTCTCGCTCGTCTCCCGCGAGGTCATCGCCGACTCGGTCGAGGTCGTCATGGAGGCCGAGCGCCTCGACGGCTCCGTCCTGCTCGCCGGCTGCGACAAGTCGATCCCCGGCATGCTGATGGCGGCCGCGCGGCTCGACCTCTCCTCGGTCTTCCTCTACGCCGGATCGATCGCCCCGGGCTGGGTGCGCCTGTCCGACGGCACCGAGAAGGACATCACGATCATCGACTCGTTCGAGGCCGTCGGCGCCGTCAAGGCGGGCACGATGAGCGCGGCCGACGCGAAGCGCATCGAGTGCGCCTTCGCCCCGGGCGAGGGCGCTTGCGGCGGCATGTACACCGCGAACACCATGGCCTCGGTCGCCGAGGCGCTCGGCCTGTCGCTGCCGGGGTCGGCGTCGCCGGCCTCCGCCGACCGCCGCCGCGACTACTACGCGCACCGTTCGGGCGAGGCGGTCGTGAACTTGCTGAAGCACGGCATCACCGCGCGCCAGATCCTCACCAAGAAGGCGTTCGAGAACGCGATCGCCGTCGGCATGGCCCTCGGCGGCTCGACGAACATCGTGCTGCACCTCCTCGCGATCGCCCGCGAGGCCGAGGTCGACCTCACGCTCGAGGACTTCAACCGCATCGGCTCGAAGGTGCCGCACATCGGCGACCTGAAGCCGTTCGGCAAGTACGTCATGAACGACGTCGACCGTCGTGGTGGCGTCCCGGTGCTGATGAAGGCGCTGCTCGAGGCCGGCCTCCTGCACGGCGACGTGCTCACCGTCACCGGCAAGACCATGGCCGAGAACCTTGCCGAGATGGACCTCCCGCCGCTCGACGGCGAGGTGCTGCACACCCTCGACGACCCGATCCACGAGACCGGCGGCCTCACGATCCTGCACGGCACGCTCGCCCCCGAGGGCGCCGTCGTGAAGACGGCGGGCTTCGACGCGGCCGTCTTCGAGGGCCCCGCGCGCGTGTTCGAGCGCGAGCGCGGCGCGATGGACGCCCTCACCAACGGCGAGATCAAGCACGGCGACGTCGTCGTCATCCGCTACGAGGGCCCCAAGGGCGGCCCCGGCATGCGCGAGATGCTCGCCATCACCGCAGCCATCAAGGGCGCCGGGCTCGGCAAAGATGTACTACTCTTGACGGACGGTCGATTCTCAGGCGGCACAACCGGCCTGTGCATCGGCCATCTGGCACCCGAAGCAGTCGACGCAGGTCCGATTGCCTTGGTGCGCGATGGTGATCTGATTCGGGTCGATATCGCGGCCCGGTCCATCGACCTACTGGTCGACGAGGCCGAGCTGGCCGCCCGCCGTGAAGGCTGGGCGCCGCTTCCTCCGCGCTACACCCGAGGCGTTCTCGCGAAGTACTCCAAGCTCGTGCGCTCCGCTGCCGAAGGCGCGACCACTGGCTGAGTGCTGCGCTCATTCGCACACCCGTTCACCCAGATAGGAACCGCATGCCCACGGAATCCCACCCCGTGCCGTCGCCTGCCCCAGCCCAGCCGGGCGCAACCGAGACGATCACGGGCGCAGAGGCGGTCGTCCGCTCCCTCGAGAACCTCGGCATCACCGATGTCTTCGGTCTCCCCGGCGGCGCCATCCTCCCCGTCTACGACCCGCTGTTCGAGAGCCGGAAGCTCCGGCACATCCTCGTCCGGCACGAGCAGGGCGCCGGCCACGCCGCCCAGGGCTACGCGTCGTCGTCGGGCAAGCTCGGCGTCGCCATCGCGACGTCCGGCCCCGGCGCGACGAACCTCGTCACGGCCATCGCCGACGCCCACATGGACTCGGTGCCGCTTCTCGCGATCACCGGCCAGGTCTTCTCCAACCTGATGGGGACCGACGCCTTCCAGGAGGCCGACATCGTCGGCATCACCATGCCGATCACGAAGCACTCCTTCCTGGTGAAGCGCGCCGAGGAGATCCCGGCGACGATCGCGGCGGCGTACCACATCGCCACCACGGGCCGCCCCGGCCCGGTGCTCGTCGACATCACGAAGGACGCCCAGCAGAACACCTTCGCGTTCCGCTGGCCGCCGAAGGTCGACCTGCCCGGCTACCGCCCGATCACGAAGGCGCACGGCAAGCAGGTCCTCGCGGCGGCGCAGCTCATCGCCGAGGCCGAGCGCCCGGTGCTCTACGTCGGTGGCGGGGTCATCCGCTCCGGCGCCTCCGCCGAGCTCCTGGAGCTCGCCGAGGCGACGAAGACGCCCGTGGTGACCACGCTGATGGCGCGCGGCGCGTTCCCCGACTCGCACCCGCAGCACCTCGGCATGCCGGGCATGCACGGCACCGTCCCCGCGGTGCTCGCGCTGCAGGAGTCCGACCTCGTCGTCTCACTCGGTGCGCGGTTCGACGACCGGGTGACCGGCAAGGCCGCGCTCTTCGCGCCGAACGCGAAGGTCGTGCACGTCGACATCGACCCGGCCGAGATCTCGAAGATCCGCACCGCCGACGTGCCGATCGTGGGCGACCTGAAGGACGTGCTCGTCGACCTGCTCGCGGCCTACCGCGACGTCGCCGCGCACGGCACCGCAGACACGAGCGAGTGGCAGGCCACGCTCGAGGGGCTCCGCAACGAGTACCCCCTCGGCTACGCGCCGACCTCCGACGGCCTGCTCTCCCCGCAGTACGTGATCCAGCGCATCGGCGAGCTCACCGGCCCCGAGGCGGTCTACGCCGCCGGCGTCGGCCAGCACCAGATGTGGGCGGCGCAGTTCATCAAGTACGAGCGTCCGAACGCCTGGCTGAACTCGGGCGGCGCGGGCACGATGGGCTACGCCGTTCCCGCCGCGATGGGGGCGAAGGTCGCCCAGCCCGACCGCCACGTGTGGGCGATCGACGGCGACGGCTGCTTCCAGATGACGAATCAGGAGCTCGCAACCTGCACCCTGAACGACATCCCGATCAAGGTCGCGATCATTAACAACTCCTCGCTCGGCATGGTCCGCCAGTGGCAGACCCTGTTCTACGACGGGCGCTACTCGAACACCGACCTGAACACGGGGCACGACTCCGTGCGGGTGCCGGACTTCGTGAAGCTCGCCGAGGCCTACGGGGCGCTCGGCATCCGCGTCACGAAGGAGGAGGAGGTCGACGACGCGATCAAGCTCGCGCTCGAGACGAACGACCGGCCGGTCGTGATCGACTTCGTCGTCTCCGCCGACGCCATGGTGTGGCCGATGGTCCCGCAGGGCGTCTCGAACAGCTACATCCAGTACGCCCGCGACCACTCGCCGGCCTTCAGCGAGGAGGACTGACCATGTCGACCCACGTGCTCTCCCTCCTCGTCGAGGACAAGCCGGGCCTGCTGACCCGCGTGGCGGGCCTGTTCGCCCGTCGCGGCTTCAACATCGAGTCGCTCGCGGTCGGTCACTCCGAGATCGACGGCCTCTCCCGCATCACCGTCGTGGTGGACGTCGAGGAGCTGCCGCTCGAGCAGGTCACGAAGCAGCTGAACAAGCTGATCAACGTGATCAAGATCGTCGAGCTCGACCCCGCGCAGTCGGTGCAGCGCGAGCACCTGCTGATCAAGGTGCGCGTCGACAACACGACGCGTTCGCAGGTGCTCGAGGCGGTGAACCTCTTCCGCGCCCGCGTGGTCGACGTGTCGACCGACGCGCTCGTGATCGAGGTCACCGGCGACTCGGGCAAGACCCAGGCGCTGCTCAAGGTGCTCGAGCCCTACGGCATCAAGGAGATCGCCCAGTCCGGCCTCCTCGCGATCGGCCGCGGCGGCAAGTCCATCACCGAGCGCGTCTTCAAGAACTAAGCACTCTGCTCCCCGAGCTCGTCGAGGGGAGCGCCGACCCCGTGGTCCCTTCGACAGGTTCAGGGGACCAGATCAAAGGAAAAGGAACAGCAATGGCTGAGATGTACTACGACCAGGACGCCGATCTCTCGATCGTCCAGGGCAAGAAGGTCGCCGTCATCGGCTACGGCTCGCAGGGGCACGCGCACGCGCAGAACCTCCGCGACTCGGGCGTCGAGGTCGTCATCGGCCTGAAGGACGGCTCGAAGTCGATCGCCAAGGCCCAGGAGGCGGGCTTCGAGGTGAAGAACGTCGCCGACGCCGCCGCGTGGGCCGACGTCATCGTCATCCTCGCGCCGGACCAGTACCAGCGCCACATCTACGCCGAGTCGGTGAAGGACAACCTGAAGGCGGGCGACGCGCTCGTCTTCGGCCACGGCTTCAACATCCGCTTCGGCTACATCCAGGCGCCCGAGGGCGTCGACGTCATCCTCGTCGCCCCGAAGGCGCCGGGTCACACCGTGCGCCGCGAGTTCGTCGCGGGCCGTGGCATCCCGGACATCATCGCCGTCGAGCAGGACGCGACCGGCACCGCCTGGGAGCTCGCGAAGTCGTACGCGAAGGCGATCGGCGGCACCCGCGCCGGCGTCATCAAGACGACCTTCACCGAGGAGACCGAGACCGACCTGTTCGGCGAGCAGGCCGTGCTCTGCGGCGGCACCTCGCAGCTCGTGCAGTACGGCTTCGAGACCCTCGTCGAGGCTGGCTACCAGCCGGAGATCGCCTACTTCGAGGTGCTCCACGAGCTGAAGCTCATCGTTGACCTCATGTGGGAGGGCGGCATCGCCAAGCAGCGCTGGTCGGTCTCCGACACGGCCGAGTACGGCGACTACGTCTCGGGCCCGCGCGTCATCGACCCCTCGGTCAAGGAGCGCATGAAGGAGGTCCTCGGCGACATCCAGAACGGTGCCTTCGCGGAGCGCTTCATCGCCGACCAGGACAACGGGCAGAAGGAGTTCCTCGAGCTCCGCGCCAAGGGCGAGCAGCACCCGATCGAGACCACGGGCCGCGAGCTCCGCAAGCTCTTCGCCTGGAACTCCTCGGACGACGACGACTACGTCGACGGCGAGGTCGCGCGCTGATCGTGCGCTGAGCCTCGGGGGAGCGCAGCTCCCGCGACCACGAACGGCCCGTCCCGGTTCTCCGGGGCGGGCCGTTCCGCGTTCCGGGGACGTCGCGACGGCACGAGCGGGGGAGCGGCGGAACCGGTGGATCGGCTCCATCTCGAAACATCGGATGTTCCGTGACAGGATGGACGGCGATCGCGGATCGGAAGGACGAGATGACCCCGGATTGGTTCACCGAGGCCCGCTTCGGCCTCTTCGTGCACTTCGGCGCCTACAGCGTCGCAGCGCGGCACGAGTGGGTGCAGCACTACGAACGGCTGAGCGACGAGGAGTACCGGGAGTACGTCGAGTTCTTCGATCCCGACCGCTTCGACGCGCGCGAGCTCGCGCGCACGGCGAAGGCGGCGGGCGCGGGCTACGTCGTGCTCACGACGAAGCACCACGACGGCTTCGCGCTCTGGGACTCGAAGCTCAGCGACTTCACCTCCGTGCGCAGCTGCGGGCGCGATCTCGTGCGCGAGACGGTCGACGCGCTCCGCGAGGAGGGGCTCCGGGTCGGGCTCTACCACTCGCTGATCGACTGGCACCATCCGGACTTCACGGTCGACTGGAATCATCCGCTCCGCGACGACCCCGCGGGCGCCGCGCTGAACGAGGGCCGCGACATGGCCCGGTACCGGGCGTTCCTGCACGGCCAGGTGGAGGAGCTCCTCACCGGCTACGGGCCGATCGACTCCCTCTTCTTCGACTTCACCTACCCGGAGACGAAGCAGGGCTGGGCGGGCAAGTCGGCGGAGGACTGGGATGCCGCGGGGCTCCTCGCCCGCTGCCGCGAACTGCAGCCCGGCATGCTCGTGAACGACCGGCTCGGCATCCCGGGCGACTTCGTCACGCCGGAGCAGTACCAGCCGACGAGTCCGATCCTGCGCGACGGCGAGCCGGTGCGCTGGGAGGCCTGCCAGACGACGAACGGCTCGTGGGGCTATCACCGCGACAACGACGACTACAAGAGCACGCCGCTGCTGCTGCGCATGCTCGTCGACTCGGTCTCGATGGACGGCAACATGCTGCTGAACATCGGACCGGACGGCCGGGGCGCGATCCCGCCGCGCGACCGCGAGATCCTCGACGGGATCGGCGAGTGGATGGCCCTGCACGACCGTGCGGTCGTCGGCGCCGGGCACGCCGGCCTCGTGCCGCCCCGCGAGGGCGTGTACACGCGCCGCGGCGACCGGCTCTACCTGCACCTGTTCACCTGGCCGCTCGGCTTCGTGCACCTGCCGGGGCTCGCCGGGCGGGTGCGGCACGCGCGGCTGCTCCACGACGGCTCCTGGCTGCGGCGGAGCGTCACGGACCCGCGCCAGGAGGCGCTCCTCACGCAGCCGGCGGGGCAGGCCGACGGCACGCTGACGCTCTCGCTGCCGGTGCGCCGGCCGGAGGTCGCGATCCCGGTGATCGAGCTCGTGCTCGAGGGCTCGGAGCCGGCACCGGTGTCGGTCCCGTCGTCGGCCTCCGCGGCGGGGTCGCACACGGGGTGATGCCAGGCATCCGATGTTTCCCGAGCTAAACATCGGATGAAAGTTGGCAAATCGCCGATTCGAGTGACATGATTGTGCTCGCACCACCGGAGTTCTCGGACTTCACCCGAGGAAACACCGGATGAATAACGTCCATTGCCTAGGAGGCGACATTCAATGAAGAAGATCCACGTCGGCGCGGTCGCGGCCGCCGCCGCCGCGGCCCTCGTCATGACGGGCTGCAGCACCGGCGGGGGCGACGCGTCGTCCGACACCGTCGTCATCGACATGTGGGCCGGCAGCCAGTCCGACACGGACGCGCTGAACGCCCAGCTCGACATCGCCCGCAAGCAGAACCCCGACCTCAAGATCGAGCTGCGCACCGCGCCGTGGGGCGACTTCTTCACGAAGCTCACCACGAACATGGCCTCGGGCAACATGGCCTGCGTCACCGGCATGAACTCGGGCATGCTCTCGAGCTACACCGACGGCTTCCTCGAGCTGAGCGACGCCGACCTGAAGGCCGCCGGCATCGACCTCGCCGACTTCTCGGCCGGTGCCGACGAGATCCTCAGCAACAAGGGCACCATGTACGGCGTCCCCTTCGACATCGCGACGATGCTCGTCTACTACAACGCCGATCTGCTCGACGCCGCGGGCGTCGCGCACCCCGAGGCAGGCTGGAGCTTCGACGACTTCGAGGCCACAGCCAAGGGCGCCACGAAGGACGGCAAGTACGGCTTCGCCGTCGGCATGGGCGACTTCCAGTGGCAGGCGCTGCCGATCGCGAAGGCCGGCCAGCAGCCCGTCGAGCAGGACGGCACCCTCGCCCTCACCGACCCCGCCTTCGTCGACGCGGCGAGCTGGTACGCCGGCCTCGTCACCGAGGAGAAAGTCGCGGCTCCGGTCGCGAGCGCCTCGGACACCGGCTGGGGCGAGAACCAGTACACCGGCCAGAATGCCGCCATGGCGGTCGACGGCACCTGGAACGCGGTCAGCTACCTGAACAACGACGCCGGCTTCACCGCGGGCATGACGACCCTGCCCGCCGGTGAGAACGGCTCGCTCGGCCTCATCCTCGGTTCGGGCTTCGGCATCGCGAAGAGCTGCGAGAACAAGGACGCCGCCCTCAAGGTGCTCGGTTCCATGCTGAGCCCCGAGGCGCAGGACTACATCGCCTCCTCCGGACGCAGCTACCCGGCGCGCACCGCGTCGCAGCCGCTCTACTTCGAGTCGATCGACGAGAAGTTCCGCCCGCAGGTCGAGGAGGTCTTCACCAAGGCCTTCGAGCAGGTCCAGGGCCAGTACGTCAGCGACAACTGGTCGAAGGTCGGCACCTACGTCCAGCCGCAGCTCGTGAGCGTCTACAACGGTCAGGAGACCATGAAGAACGTGCTCGAGAGCGCGCAGCAGCAGTTCGGCAAGTAACCACAGGGACCCCGCACGAGATGTCGACCACCACGTACACGCCTCGCAGGGGGACGCTCGCCAGGACCGAGTCCCGTCAGGCGCTGGGCTTCGTCAGCCCGGCCCTGGCGGGCCTCGCCCTGTTCACGATCGTTCCCGTCGTCCTGTCCATCGTCATGGGCTTCTTCAACTGGCCCACGTTCGGTGACAAGGAGTTCGTGGGGGTCGACAACTACGTCCGCCTGTTCACGCAGAGCCCGGACTTCTGGCCCGCGCTCCGCAACACCTTCGTCTTCGCGCTGCTCTACGTGCCGCTCAGCGTCATCCTCTCGCTCGTGCTGGCGCTCTCGCTGAGCTCGCGCATCCGCGGCCGGGGCGCGCTCCGGGTGCTGTTCTTCATCCCCGTCGTGACGCCGATGGTCGCGAACGTGCTCGTCTGGAAGATGCTGCTGCAGCCGCAGGGCCTCGTGAACGGGCTGTCGCAGACCTGGTTCGGCGTGGAGCTGCCGAACTTCCTCGCCGACCCGCAGTGGGCGATGATCATGGTCGTCGTCATGAGCGTCTGGCAGGGTCTCGGCTACAACATGCTGATCTTCTCGGCGGCGCTCGAGCAGCTGCCCGAGTCGGTCGTCGAGGCGGCGCGGATCGACGGCGCGAAGGGCCTCCGGATGATCTGGAGCGTGATGCTCCCGATGATCTCGCCGTCGATCTTCTTCGCGAGCATCATGACGATGATCACCTCGCTGCAGGTCTTCGCGCAGCCGCAGCTGCTCACCGGCGGCGGCCCGGGCAACGCCACCCAGCCGCTCGTGCAGTTCATCTACAACCAGGGCTTCAAGTTCCAGGAGCTCGGGCTCGCCGCGGCCGCCGCGTGGATCCTCTTCGCCATCATCATCGTCCTGACCGCGCTGCAGTTCCGCGCGCAGAAGAAGTGGGTGCACTATGAGCACTGAGCTGATCTCCCCGGTGACCGCGATCGCCGACGCGGAGCACGACGCCGCTCCCGTCGAGCCGGCCGAGCGCCGCGGCCGCGCCCCGCTCACGACCGGCGGGCGCATCCGCCTCGTCTTCGCCCACATCGGCGTGTACCTCGCCGCGCTCGTCTTCGTCGCGCCGCTCGTGTACGCCTTCTTCTCGGCGCTGAAGCCGAACTCCGAGATGTTCTCGATGCCGCCGAGCCTCGTCGGCTCGGAGCTGCGCTGGTCGAACTTCGCGGACGTCTTCGCCTACGGCCCGTTCCTCACCTACATCGGCAACTCCTTCTTCGTCGCGATCGCCGGCACCCTCGTCGTGCTCGCCGTCTCGACGATGGCGGGCTACGCCTTCGGCCGTCTGCGCTGGAAGGGCCGCGACCTCGTGTTCGTGCTCTTCCTCGGCACGCTCATGGTGCCGCAGGAGGTGCTCGTCATCCCGATGTTCCAGGTCATGCAGTGGTTCGGCTGGGTCGACACCTACCAGGCGCTCATCTTCCCGTTCGCGTTCACCGCGTTCGGCACCTTCCTCATGCGCCAGTTCTTCCGCGGCATCCCGTTCGAGCTGGAGGAGGCGGCGCGCGTCGACGGCGCGGGGCCGATCCGCTCCTTCCTGCAGATCATCCTGCCGCTCGCGAAGTCCGCGGTCGCCGTGCTCGCGGTCTTCACGTTCCTCTCCTTCTGGAACAGCTACCTCTGGCCGCTCATCGTCACCGTCGACTACGCGTCGCACGGCACGCTGCCGATCGGCCTCGCCTCCTTCTCGGGCCTCCAGGGCACGCGCTGGGACCTGCAGATGGCCGCCGCGATCATCTCGATGATCCCGACCACCGTGCTCGTCATCGCCCTGCAGAAGCACCTGGTCAAGGGCATCGCGATGGCGGGGCTCGGCGGCCGCTGAGCCGCCGTCCCGGCCCTCAGCCTCCGCACCGCCTCCGCCGACCGACCCGACCCTCCGAACGCAGACGGGACACCCCATGCCTCGCACTCCGCTCGCCGCCGGCATCGACATCGGCGGCACCAAGATCTCGGCCGTCGTCACCGACGAGCAGGGCCGACGGCTCGCCTTCGGCCACGTGCCCGCGCCGGCCGCGGCCGGCGGCGTCGCGATGGCGGATGCCGCAGCCGCGCTCGTGCGCCGGCTGGAGGCCGAGGCGGGCGTCGCCGTCGGACTCGCCGGGGTGGGTGCCGCGGGCGTCATCGACCAGCGCACGGGCACCGTCGTCGCCGCGTCCGCGACGTTCGCCGACTGGGCGGGCTTCCCGCTCGGCGGGGCGCTCGCCGAGCGGCTCGGTGTGCCGGTCGCGGTCGACAACGACGTGAACGCCTTCCTCGTCGGCGAGTTGCGCTGGGGCGCCGCCCAGGGCCAGGCCGACGTGCTCGGCATCATGCTCGGCACCGGCGTCGGCGGCGCCATCGCGCTCGACGGGCGGCTGTTCGCCGGGCACCGCGGCGCCGCGGGGGAGATCGGGCACACGCCGGGGTACGGCGAACTCGTCTGCACGTGCGGCCGGGTCGGCCACCTCGAGACCCTCGCCTCCGGCCGTTCGATCGAGGCGCGCTACGCCGAACGCACCGGTGCCGCCCTGCCCGTCGTCGCAGGGAGCGAGATCGCCGAGCGAGCCCGTCGCGGCGAGCCCGACGCCCTCGCGGTCTTCGACGCGGCCGGGCGCGCGGTGGGCCTCGCCGCCTCCTCCGCCGCGAGCATGTTCGACCTCTCCTTCGTGGTGGTCGGCGGCGGCGTGCGCGCCGCCTGGGATCTCCTCGAGCCCGCCATCCGCGCCGGCATCGACGGCAACTCGCCCGTCTCGGGCTTCCCGCTCGAGGTGCGGCCGGCCGAACTCGGCGCCGACGGCGTCGTGCTCGGCGCCGCCGCCCTCGCCTACTCCGACGCCCCGCGCACGGCGCCCGCCGACGCGCCGGCCCCGTCCGCCCTCGTCACCCACTGAGAGGATCGACCATGCTGAACTTCGAGACCCGCACCGGGCCCGAGCTCGGGGCGCTCGCGCCGAGCTACCCGGCGAACGCCGTGCCGGAGTGGTACCGCGACGCCAAGCTCGGCTTCTTCGTGCACTGGGGGCTCTACTCGGTGCCGGCCTGGGGGACCGCCCACGGTCCGGGCGGCGTGCCCACCGAGGACGCGTACGCGCACCACCAGTACGCGGAGTGGTACGGCAATACCGTGCGCATCGCGGGGAGCCCGACCTGGCAGCGCCACCAGGACGTGTACGGCACCGGCACGAGCTACGAGGACCTCGCGGACCTCTGGGACGCCTCGGCGTTCGACCCGAACGCGTTCGTCGGCTCGCTCGTCGACGCCGGCGCCCGGTACGTGGTGCCGACGACGAAGCACCACGAGGGATTCTGCCTCTGGGACACGGCGACCACGCCGTTCAACTCGGCCCGGCGCGGGCCCAAGCGCGATCTCATCGCCGAGTTCCATGACGCGACGCGCGCCGCGGGCGCCCGCTTCGGCGTCTACTACTCGGGTGCGCTCGACTGGCACGTCAGCGACTTCCCGCCGATCGAATCGGACACCGATCTCTTCCGCTACCGCCGCAACGACGAGCGCTTCGCCCGCTACGCCGCCGCGCAGCTCGACGAGCTCGTCGAGCGCTTCGGCCCCGATGTGCTCTGGAACGACATCGAGTGGCCCGACGGCGGCAAGGGCCGCGAGGAGTACGGCGTCGCGGCCC
The DNA here is from genome assembly GCF_044917495.1 of Agromyces mediolanus. Taxonomy (GTDB): domain Bacteria; phylum Actinomycetota; class Actinomycetes; order Actinomycetales; family Microbacteriaceae; genus Agromyces; species Agromyces mediolanus_B. Next base: position 220,047 of record NZ_JAVSSI010000001.1, read on the forward strand.
TCCTCGAGCGCTACTTCGCCCGCGTGCCCGACGGCGTCGTGAACGACCGCTGGGGCGTGCCGTACCACGGCTTCCTCACCCGCGAGTACACCCACGTCGAGCACGCGCTGCCGACGCCGTGGGAATCGACCCGCGGACTCGGCTTCTCGTTCGGCTACAACCAGGCCGAGGGGCCGGAGCACTCCCTCTCCGGTGAGGCGCTCGTGCGCCTCCTCGTCGACGTGGTGGCGAAGAACGGCAACCTGCTGATCAACGTCGGCCCGCGCGCCGACGGCTCCATCCCCGAGCTGCAGGCCGCGGCGATGGCCGAGATGGGCGCCTGGCTGCGGCGGAACGGCGAGGCCGTCTACGGCACGCGGCCCTGGCTGCGCGCCGCCTCGGAGCACGGAGCGCCGCTGCGGTTCACGAGCGGCGCGCAGGGCGCCTTCGTGCACGCGCTCGACCCGGCGTCGGGCGAGTTCGCCCTGCCGGCCGAGCTCGAGGCCGCGGCGGGCGCCGCGCACTGGCTGGGCGACGGCGGCGCCGTCGAACTCAGCGTGCGCGACGGCCGCTCGTGGGTCGCGGTGCCGGAGGCGCTGCGCGACGCCCCGATCGCGGTGCTCGCGGTGCCGGCCTGAGCGTCGGTGGCGCAGGAGCCCCCGCCGCCCTCGGCGCGGGGCCCTGCGCCGGCGCCTGGGCGCAGCTCGACGGCTGAGTCAGAGCGCCGCGGAGCGGAGCCACTGCTCCACGCCGGAGACGTGCACCGTCGTGAGCGCCTGGGCGAGCTCCGCGTCGCCGGCCTCGATCGCCTCGAGGATCGCGTGATGCTCGTGCAGGGTGCGGTCGACCGCGTTCTCCTGCGTGATGCCGCGCCAGATGCGCGCGCGGATGGTGTGGCTCGACAGCGAGTCGATGAGGCTCGCGAGGTAGCCGTTGCCGCCGGCGCGGGCGATGCCCGAGTGGAAGTGAAGATCGTGCTCGACGAGCTGCTCGACGTTCGCCTGCCGGTCGACGGCGTCGACGGCCTCGCGGAGCCCCTGGATCGCGTCGGCGTCGGCGTTGCGCGCGGCGAGGGCCGAGGCGGCCGGTTCGAGGATGCGGCGCACCGCGAGGATCTCGAGCACCGACTGGTCGTCGTGCAGGTCGACGACGAAGGACATCGCCTCGAGGAGCAGCGAGGGCTCGAGGCTCGTGACGTAGGTGCCGTCGCCGCGCCGCACGTCGAGCACCCGGATGACCTCGAGCGCCTTGACCGCCTCGCGCAGCGAGGAGCGGGAGAGGCCGAGCTGTTCGCTGAGCTCCTTCTCGGGCGGGAGGCGGTCGCCGGGGGCCAGCTGGCCCCCGGTGATCATCTCCTTGATACGGAGGATCGCTTCATCGGTGACGGCCATGGGGCGATGTTAGCGTGCGCCGGCGGGTCGGAGCCGCAGGGCCTGCATGCCGCCGTCGACCGCGAGGGCGACGCCCGTCGTGGAGCCCGCGCGCGGGCTCACGAGGTACGCCACGGCGTCGGCGACCTCGGCCGCCGACACGAGCCGGCCGTGCGGCTGGCGCGCCTCCAGGGCGGCGCGCTCGGCGGCGGGGTCGCCGGCCGAGTCGAGCAGCCGGCCGACCCACGGGGTGTCGGCGGTGCCGGGGTTCACGGCGTTCACGCGGATGCCTTCGCGGAGGTGGTCCGCGGCCATGGCGAGCGTGAGCGAGAGCACGGCGCCCTTGCTCGCGCTGTAGAGCGCGCGCTGGGGGAGCCCGGCGGTGGCGGCGATGGACGAGGTGTTCACGATCGCGGCGGCGGGGGAGCGGCGGAGGTGCGGCAGGGCGGCGCGGCTCGTGCGGGCGATGCCGACGACGTTCACGTCGAGCACCCGGTGCCACTCCTCGTCGTCGTTGGCCGCGATGTCGCCCTGCGCGCCGATGCCGGCGTTGTTCACGAGCAGGTCGATGCGGCCGAAGTGCTCGGCCACCCGGGCGATGCCGGCGCGGACGCTCGCGTCGTCGCCGATGTCGACGGCGACGGCGAGGTCGGCGTGCTCCGCGGCCTCGGGGCGGAGGTCGAAGACGGCGACTGCGGCCCCGTCGGCGCGGAGCCGTTCGGCGATCGCGGCGCCGATACCGCTCGCGCCGCCCGTGACGACGGCGACGAGCCCCTCGAGCGGGGCGGCGGATGAGCCGGGTGCGAGGGTCATCGTGCGGCCTCCACGTACTGCTGGCGCTGACGGCCGAGGCCGTCGATCTCGAGCTCGACGACGTCGCCGACGCCGAGGTAGGGGAAGCGGCCGGAGAGCGCGACGCCCTCCGGGGTGCCGGTGAGGATGAGGTCGCCGGGCTCGAGCACGAGGAACTGGCTGAGCTCGAAGACGATGCGGTCGATGCCGAAGATCAGGTCGGCGGTGCGGGAGTCCTGGCGCGGCTCGCCGTTCACCCAGCTGCGCAGGCGCACATCGTCGGCGTCGATCTCGTCGTTGGTCGCGAGCCACGGGCCGGTCGGGCAGAAGCCCGGACCGCTCTTGCCCTTCGACCACTGCCCGCCGGAGACGGCGAGCTGCCAGTCGCGCTCGGAGAGGTCGTTCGCGAGCACGTAGCCGGCGATGTGCGCGCGGGACTCGGCGGGGGAGGCCAGGTAGGACGCGCGGCGACCGATCACGATGCCGAGCTCGACCTCCCAGTCGGTCTTCGTGCTGCCGCGGGGGATCGCCACCGCGTCGTCGGGCCCGATGACCGTGTTGGGCGCCTTCATGAAGAGCACGAGGTGCTCGGGCGGGAGCGAGCCGGACTCGGCCGCGTGCGCCGCGTAGTTCATGCCGACGCAGTACACGGCGGACGGCCGGGCGATCGGCGCGCCGACCCGGAGCGCGTCCGCGCCGGCGAGCTCGGGGAGTTCGCCGGCCGTGACCGCGGCCCGGGCGCGCTCGATGCCGTCGGCGGCGAGGAAGGCGCCGTCGACGTCGGCGGCGAGCGGCCGCAGGTCGAGGTGGCGCGTCCCGTCGACGACGACGGGGATCTCGGCTCCCGGAGCTCCGAGGCGGGCGAATCTCATCAGGGTCCTTTCGACGGAAGGTCAGCTCTCTCGCGATCGAGAATCGCGGGGATTCCGGCATTCTCGCACATTTCGCTCCGCTTGACGGCTCAAACATCGGATGTCTATGCTCAGAGCGCCAGAAAGGACGCCATGACCACGATCGCCGACGTCGTCACCCGCGACATCCGCTTCCCGACCTCTCGTACGCTCGACGGGTCCGACGCCATGAACCCCGACCCCGACTACTCGGCGGCGTACCTCGCGATCCGCACGGATGCCGGGGACGGGCTCGAGGGGCACGCCTTCGTCTTCACGATCGGGCGCGGCAACGACGTGCAGGTCGCGGCGATCGAGACGCTCCGCGAGCACCTCGTCGGGCGGGGCGTCGAGGAGCTCCTCGACGACATGGGCGCGGCGTCGCAGCTGCTCATGAGCGACTCGCAGCTGCGCTGGCTCGGCCCCGAGAAGGGCGTCATGCACATGGCGATCGGCGCCGTCGTGAACGCCCTCTGGGACCTGCGCGCGAAGCGCGCCGGGGAACCCCTCTGGCTCCACCTCGCCCGGCTCTCGCCCGAGGAGCTCGTCTCGCTCGTCGACTTCCGCTACCTGAGCGACGCGCTCACGCCCGCCGAGGCGCTCGCGATCCTCCGCGCCGCGGAGCCCGGCCGCGAGGAGCGGATCGCGACGCTCCAGGAGCTCGGCTACCCCGCGTACACCACGAGCCCCGGCTGGCTCGGCTACTCCGACGAGAAGCTCGAGCGGCTCTGCCGCGAGGCCGTCGCGGACGGCTTCCCCCAGATCAAGCTGAAGGTCGGCGCGAGCCTCGAGGACGACCGCCGCCGCATGGCGATCGCCCGTCGCACGGTCGGCCCGGACTTCCCCGTCGCGATCGACGCGAACCAGCGCTGGGACGTCGCCGACGCGATCGCCTGGGTCTCCGCCCTCGCCGAGTTCGACCCGGCCTGGGTCGAGGAGCCGACGAGCCCCGACGACGTGCTCGGGCACGCCGCCATCGCCCGCGGGATCGCCCCCGTGCGGGTCGCGACCGGCGAGCACGTGCAGAACCGCATCGTCTTCAAGCAGCTCCTCCAGGCCGGCGCGATGGACGTCATGCAGATCGACGCCGCCCGGGTCGGCGGCGTCAACGAGAACATCGCGAACCTCCTGCTCGCCGCGAAGTTCGGGGTGCCGGTGTGCCCGCACGCGGGCGGCGTGGGCCTCTGCGAGGCGGTGCAGCACCTCTCGATGTTCGACTTCGTGGCGGTGTCGGGCACGATGGAGGGGCGCATGATCGAGTACGTCGACCACCTCCACGAGCACTTCGTCACTCCCGTCGTCATCGAGCGGGGGCGCTACGTCGCGCCCGCCGCGCCCGGCGCGGGCACCGAGATGCTCCCGGCCTCGATCGAGGCGCACACCTGGCAGGGCGCCCACGCCGAGGCCGTCGCGTGAGCCTCGCCCCCGCCCTCGCCGCCCGGATGGGCCGGCTCGGCTACGGCTCCGCCTCGATCGGCAACCTCTACCGCGAGGTCCCGGACGAGGCGGCCGAGGCCGCGCTCGAAGCGGCGTGGGCCGGGGGCATCCGGTACTTCGACACGGCCCCGCACTACGGGCTCGGCCTCTCGGAGCGGCGCCTCGGCGCCTTCCTGCAGCGGATGCCCCGGGCGGAGTACGTCGTCTCGACGAAAGTCGGCCGGCTGCTCGACCCGAATCCCGACTTCGCCGGCGGCGACGACCGGGCGAACGAGTTCGCCGTGCCCGATCGCACCGTGCGCCGCTTCGACCCGAGTGAGGCAGGGGTCCGCCGGAGCATCGAGGACTCCCTCGAGCGCCTCGGCCTCGACCGCATCGACATCGCCTACCTGCACGATCCCGACGTCTACGACCTCGACCGCGGACTCGCCGAGGGGCTGCCCGCGCTGCAGCGGCTCCGCGAGGAGGGGCTCGTCGAGGCGATCGGCATCGGCACGAACGACGCCGCCGCCGCGACCCGGGCGGTGCGCGAGGGCGAGCTCGACGTCGTCATGATCGCCGGCCGCTACACGCTCCTCGAACAGCCGGCGCTCGCCGAGCTGCTGCCCGCGTGCGCGGAGCGCGGCGTCGCGGTCGTCGCCGCCGCGGCGTACAACTCCGGCCTCCTCGCCACCGACGAGCCCTCGGACGCCGCGCACTACGACTACGCGCCCCCGCCCGCGGCGATCCTCGAACGCGCCCAGCGGCTCGCGGCGGCGTGCCGTGCGGCGGGCGTCCGGCTCCCGGTGGCCGCGCTGCACTTCCCGCTGCAGCATCCGGCGGTGCAGGCCGTCGTCGTCGGCTCCGCGAGCGCCGACGAGGTGCGCGAGAACCTCGCCCGCTTCGCGACCCCCGTCCCGGCCGGGCTCTGGACCGAGCTGCGGGAGGCCGGACTCATCCCGTGACCGTCATCGACGCCCACCTGCACCTCTGGGACCTCGACGCCGTCGAGATCCCGTGGCTCACGCCCGCGCTCGGAGCGCTGCACCGCAGCTTCCGCGCCGACGAGGCCGCCGCGGAGCTGCGGGGCGCCGGCGTCGATGCCGCGATCCTCGTGCAGGCGGCGGACTCGCTCGACGAGACCCGCTGGATGCTCCGCACCGCCGAGGCGAACCCGTGGATCGCCGGCGTCGTCGGCTGGGTGCCGCTCGACCACCCCGCGGCGGCCGTCGCCGCCCTCGACGGGGAGCTCGCCGGGCGCGAGCGACTGCGCGGCGTCCGCCATCTCGTGCACGACGATCCCCGCGACGAGTTCTTCGCGCTGCCGGAGGTGCGCGCCTCGCTCGCCGAACTCGCCCGCCGCGGACTCGTCCTCGACGTGCCCGACGCCTGGCCGCGGCACCTCGTGCGCGCGACTGCGGCGGCCGAGGCGACGCCGGAGCTCACCGTCGTCATCGACCATCTCGGCAAGCCGCCGCTCGGGCGGCCCGGCCTCGACGAGTGGCGCGCCGCCCTCGCCGGCGCCGCACGGCTGCCGAACACGGTCGCGAAGTTCTCGGGCCTGCACCTGCCGGGCACGGTGCTCGACGTCGCGCTCGCGAGCGGCCTCCTCGAACTCGCGCTCGAGCTCTTCGGCGCCGAGCGCGTCATGTTCGGCGGCGACTGGCCGATGTCGGTGCCGCAGGGCGGCTACGCCCCGACCTGGGCCGTGATGCGCGCGGCGATCGACCGGCTGAGCCCTGAGGAGGCGGCCGCGGTGCTCGGCGGCACCGCCGCCCGCGTGTACGGGCTCCACGACATCCGCCCCCTGGGCCCCGCGCGCTGAGCGCCGACGAGAGGAACCCCATGCTGCACGGCATCCACCCCCTGCTCACCGGCGAGCTGCTCGCCGCGCTCGACCGGCTCGGCCACGGCGACGAGCTCGTCGTCGCCGACGCGAACTTCCCCGCGTACACGGCGGGGGCGCCGGTCGTCGAGGCGGCCGGGATCCCGTCGCCCGAGCTCGTCGCCGCGATCCGCACCGTGCTGCCGGTCGACGCCTACGAGGCGCCGGCCGTGCTGCTGATGACGTCCGAGGACCCGGAGCCGCCGGCCGTGCAGCGCGAGCTCGTCGCGGCCGCCGCCGCGGCGCCCGGTCGGGTCGACTCGCTCGAGCGCTTCGCGTTCTACGAGCGCGCCGCGCGGGCGCGGCTCGTCGTCCGGAGCGGCGAGCTGCGCGCGTACGGCAACCTCATCCTGCGGAAGGGCGTCGTGCGCGCGGCCGGGCCGATCGCGCCCGCCGAGTAGCGGGGCGCGTGCGAACGGTGCGAGCGAGTCGCTAGTTCGCCGCCGGCGTCTCGGCCGGCTCCTCCTCGGCGGGCGTCTCGGCCGGGGCGTCGCTCGCGGGCGCATCCGTGCCGGCCTTGACGGCCTCGACCTGCGCCTCGGTGTAGCCGCAGTAGTTCACGGCCTCGCTCTCCCAGCGCTTCGTCAGCCGGTCCTTGCCGGCGGCGTGCGCCTCGGCGACGGTGCCCTCGTAGATCTGGTTGTCCTGCGACTCCTTGTTGACGTCGGGCACATCGGCGCAGACGTGGAACACCGAGCCCGACTTCGTCCAGTAGACGAGGTCCTCTCCCGTCAGCTGGGCGACGATGTTCGACTCTTCGGTGTACTGCTCGACCGACGGCGGGGCGTAGTCCACGCCGAGGGCGACGGCCCCGCCGCCGATGACGATCGCGATGATGCCCGCGATGGCCTTCTGCTTGCCGTCCATGTCCTTGTTCGTGAAGATCAGCACGATCAGCGGCAGGAACGCGATGACCGCGATGATCGCGCCGAGCTGGTTCTGCACGAAGAAGCGCACCGTGTCCTGCTTCGACGCCGGGTCGAGCCGGTTCGCCTTCTTCCAGAGCACGGAGCCGGTGATCGCGAGCGCGCCGATGACGACGGTGAGGCCGATGAGCAGCCAGAGATTCACCGGGCTCTGTCGGAGCACCCAGAAGATCGCGACGGCCTCGCCCGCGATGGCGAGGAGCCACAGCACGCCGGCGATGATGCGGAAACGGGTCGCCTTCGCCTTCGCTTCGGGCGTCGGCGTCCAGCCGGGGGCCGGCTCGACGGCATCGCCGGATCCGGACCCGCCGCCCGCGGCGCCCTGGCGTCCGGAGGCGCCCTTCGACGCCGCCGTCTCGACGCGGACGACCTTCTTCTTCCGCTGCTCAGCCACGCGATTCCCTCCAGGCGCTCGGATGTCGCGACGAGCCTATTGGACGAGCGGGCCGCGTGCGTAGCCCCCGTCTCGCGCGCCGTCATGCCGATCGAACCGGCATCCGCGAGTGGCCGGTAGCCTGGCCCGATGACCCAGGAGCCCCGTCGCCCGCTTCCCGTCGAGATCGCCGTGCAGGATGCGGCGGGCGCCCGCATCGCGCTCGACGCCGGCGCCGCCCGGGTCGAGCTGTGCCTCGCCCTCGGGCTCGGCGGGCTCACGCCCTCGGCGGGGCTGATCGAGGCGACCGCGGACGCCGCCGCCGAGCGCGGCGTCACCGGCTTCGCGCACGCGCTCATCCGGCCCCGTGGGGGCGGCTTCGTCTACGACGCGGAGGAACGCCGCGAGATCGTGCGGGACATCCGCCTCGCCGTGCGGCTCGGCGCCGACGGCGTCGTCGTCGGCGCGCTGGACGAGTCCGGTCGGCTCGACCTCGACGCGATCGCGGAGTTCCGGGATGCCGCGGGCGACGCCGCGGTCACCGTGCACCGGGCGGTGGATGCCGCCGCAGACCAGCTCGCCGCCGTCGCCGCGCTCGCGGAGCTCGGCGTCCGGCGCATGCTCACCTCCGGCGGCGCCCCCGACTGCCGTGCGGGTCTCCCGATGCTCGAGCGCATGGCGCTCGCCGCCGAGGGGCGACTCGAGATCATGGCGGGTGGCGGCGTGCGGATCGACGACATCCCGGCACTCGCCGCCGCCGGTGCGGACGCCGTGCACCTCTCGGCGCGCGGCCGGGCGCTGCGCGGCGGCGCGAGCGGCCCGGGCGGCGGCGTCGACGGCTTCGACGAGACCGACGCGGCCCTGGTCGCGGCGGCGATCGCGGCGGCCGGGGGAGTCGCGACGGGGCCCCGCGACTAGGCTGGGAGCATGGCCCACCCCGAATCCGACGACGAGGCCCTCAGCTGGGCGGGTGACGACGACGCGACGCTCGCTCCCGGCTGGAAGCGGGTCGGTCGGGCGACGACGGCGCCTGACACGCAGGGCGCGGCGGATGCCCCGACCGCGGCGGATGCCTCAACGGCACCGGATGCCTCGACCGAGGTGACGGCCGCGACCGTTGACGGCGATGCGTCCGGTTCCTCGGAAGCGCCCGACGGGGCCGACCGCGCCGGGCAGACCGGATCGGTCGAGCTCGTCGTGCTCGGCATCCTCGGCGGCGTCTACCTGCTCTATGCGGTCGGCTGGCTCATCGTCGCCACCACGCCGCCGCCCGAGCTGACCGACCCGGTCGCGACGTTCATGTACGCCCTCGGCCGCTGGTTCGCGGTGCTCGCGCCCGCGCTCTGGTTCGGCGTGACGCTGTGGCTCTGCGCCGAGCGGCACCGTGCCCGGCTGCTCTGGCTCGTCGCCGGCGCCATCCTCCTCGTCCCGATCCCGTTCCTGCTGCGAGGCTGACATGACCGACGCATCCGCTCCCGCCGAGCAGCCCGAGACCGAGACCGAGCGCACCGTCGCCGAGCCCACGGGTGCGGCAGCGCCCGCGGAGTCCGGCTCGGCCGAGGCATCCGTCCGCCCCGCCACCCCGCTCTGGCTCGCGGTCGTCATCGCCGCGATCGCCGGCGTCTTCTACGCGTACGACGTGTGGGAGGCCGTCGGCAACCTCGTCGGCCTGAATGTCTACGCCGACACCCTCGGCGTCGGGCTCACCGTCTCCGGCGTCGTCGTGCTCATCATCGGCGTGGTGGTGCCGTTCGCGGTCTATGCGCTCGCCTTCTGGCTCGGCCGGAAGCGCGGACCGCTCGGCCAGCTCGCCCTGTTCGTCGTGGGCTACGCGCTCGTGCAGGTGCTGAGCGCCGACGTCGCCGTGCTGTTCGGCCTCAACGGGCTCGACCTCGGCTGAGGCCGAGCGCCGCCCGCGCGCACTCCGGCGTCACAGAACGAGACGCTTCGTCACACTCCAGTAGCATTGGCGCAAGGCGCCCCCACGGCGTGTGGCGCATGCACCCCCACCGCAACCCGCGCTTCGCTGCGCGCATGCCCCGAAGGAACCGTTCGTGTCAAAGCCGGTCGTGCTGATCGCCGAAGAACTCTCGCCCGCCACCGTCGACGCCCTCGGGCCCGACTTCGACGTCCGCAACGTCGACGGCACCGACCGGACGGCGCTGCTGTCCGCGCTCGCCGATGCCGACGCGATCCTCATCCGCTCGGCCACCCAGGTCGACGCCGAGGCCATCGCCGCCGCGAAGAAGCTGAAGGTCGTCGCCCGCGCGGGCGTCGGGCTCGACAACGTCGACGTGAAGGCCGCGACGACCGCGGGCGTCATGGTCGTGAACGCGCCCACCTCGAACATCATCTCCGCGGCCGAGCTCACGATCGGCCACATCCTGAGCCTCGCCCGGCACATCCCGGCCGGCCACGTCTCGCTCTCCGCGGGGCAGTGGAAGCGTTCGGCGTACACCGGCACCGAGCTCTACGAGAAGACCGTCGGCATCATCGGCCTCGGCCGCATCGGCGCGCTCATCACCGCCCGCCTGCAGGCCTTCGGCATGGAGGTCATCGCCTACGACCCGTACATCACCGCGGCCCGCGCGCAGCAGCTCGGCGTGCAGACCGTCTCGCTCGACGAACTGCTCGAGCGCAGCGACTTCGTGACGATCCACATGCCCCGCACCCCCGAGACGCTCGGCATGATCGGCACCGAGCAGCTCGCGAAGATGAAGAAGACCGCCTACGTCGTGAACGTCGCCCGCGGCGGCCTCGTCGACGAGGCCGCGCTCCACGACGCCCTCGTCTCCGGCGAGATCGCCGGCGCCGCCCTCGACGTCTTCGTGCAGGAGCCGCCGAAGGAGTCGCCGCTGCTCGGTCTGCCGAACATCATCGTCACCCCCCACCTCGGCGCCTCGACGGACGACGCGCAGGAGAAGGCGGGTATCTCGGTCGCGAAGTCGGTGCGCCTCGCGCTCGCCGGCGAGCTCGTGCCCGACGCGGTGAACGTCGCCGGCGGCGTCATCGACCCGTACGTGCGTCCCGGCATCCCGCTCGTCGAGAAGCTCGGCCAGCTGTTCTCGGGTCTCGCGCACGGCGCCCTCACGAGCCTCGACGTCGAGGTGCGCGGCGAGCTCGTCGACTACGACGTCAGCGTGCTGAAGCTCGCGGCGCTGAAGGGCGTGTTCACGAACGTCGTCTCGGAGAGCGTCTCCTACGTGAACGCCCCGCTCCTCGCCGAGCAGCGCGGCGTGCAGGTGCGGCTCATCACCGAGTCCGACAGCCCCGAGTACCGCAACGTCATCACGCTGCGCGGCGCGCTCGCCGACGGCACGCAGGTCTCGGTGTCCGGCACGCTCACGGGCCCGAAGCAGTCGGAGAAGCTCGTCGGCATCGACGGCTACGACCTCGAGGTGCCGATCGCGAAGCACCACATCGTGATGACCTACGCCGACCGCCCCGGCATCGTGGCGATCTACGGCCAGGAGTTCGGCGAGGCCGGCATCAACATCGCGGGCATGCAGATCGCCCGCCGCGAGGCCGGCGGCACCGCGCTCAGCGTGCTGACCGTGGACTCGCCGGTGCCGACCGAGGTGCTCGACCGCGTCCGCGAGGCGATCGACGCGCAGGTGTTCGTCGAGATCGACATCACCGAGTAAGCAGCCCGCCCGCGTTTTTCGGCTTGCCCGCCTTTCATGGAAAGGCGGGCACGCTCTTTCACTCGACGTGCCCGACTTTCATGAAAGTCGGGCACGTCGGTGAGGGGCGGATGACGCGGGGCAGGGGGATGGCGCGAGCCGGCGTTCGGGTCGGAGCCGGACGGCCCGGGGGAGCGGCTTAGCCGCGGGCGGAGAGACGCTCGAGCAGGGCGACGAGCTCGTCCATCTGCTTCGGCGTGAAGTCGCCCGTCGAGACGGGGCGGTCGACCGCCTCGGCGCGCGTGGCCGCGTGGTAGTAGAGCCCGTCGCCGATGAGCGCGATCGCGATGGCGAGCGAGGGGTCGTCGACGTACTGGCCGAGCACGTCGAGCCAGCGCTGGCGCACCTCGTCGATCGCCCGGCCCGCCTCGCGGTCGCCGCCCTGCGCGAGCCGGACGACGGCGATGAAGCTGCGGTCGAGCGGCGTCTCGATCTGCACGGAGGAGCGCACGAAGTAGGAGATGGGGCCGTCGGGGGCGCTGTCGATGCGCTCGATGTCCTCTTCGATGAGGCGGTGGAGCCGCTCGATGAGCCCTTCGATGAGCGCCTGGCGGGTGCCGAAGTGGTAGAGCAGGCCGCCCTTGGAGACGCCGGCCTCGCGCGCGGTCGCCTCGATCGTGGCGGCGCGCTCGCCTTCGCTCGCGATGAGGTGCTCGAAGGCGTCGAGCACCGCCTCTCGGGCGGCTGGGGGTCGGCTCATCGGCACAATCCTAGGTGCGAAGCGGGGCGCATATCTGTTACTATACCAGCCGGACGGTACAGAAACTGAGATGGAAATGAACGAGAACACCAGCACGTCGTCGACCGAACGCCTCGGCCACTCGACGGATCCGACGCCCCGACCGGCCGCCCGGCCGAGCGGCGTCGGCGATCCCGCGAGCACGGGCCGTGCGCCCCGCCGCGCCTGGTTCGCGCTGGCGGTGCTCATGCTGCCCACCCTGCTCGTCTCCGTGGACAACACGGTGCTGAGCTTCGCCCTGCCCGAGATCTCGCGCGACCTCGCGCCGACCGCGGCCGAGCAGCTCTGGATCATCGACGCGTACCCGCTCGTGCTCGCGGCGCTCCTCGTCGCGATGGGCAGCGCCGGCGACCGCTGGGGCCGTCGCCGCATGCTCCTGATCGGCTCGATCGGCTTCGCCCTCGTGTCGATCCTCGCGGCCTTCGCCCCGACGGCGGCCGCCCTCATCGCGGCCCGCGCCGCGCTCGGCTTCTTCGGCGCGATGCTCATGCCCTCGACGCTGTCGCTGCTGCGCTCGCTGTTCACCGACCGTGAGCAGCGCCGCCTCGCGATCGCCGTCTGGGCCTCCGGCTTCGCCGCCGGCAGCGCCCTCGGCCCGCTCGTCGGCGGCGTGCTGCTCGAGCACTTCCCGTGGGGCTCGGTGTTCCTCCTCGCGGTGCCGGTGCTCGTGCCGCTGCTCGTGCTCGTGCCCATCCTCATCACCGAGAGCCGCGACCCCGCGCCCGGCCGCATCGACGTGTGTAGCATCCTGCTCTCGCTCGCGACGATGGCCCCGGTCGTGTTCGGCATCAAGCACATCGCGACCGAGGGCGTCGACCTCGTCGCGATCGCCTCGATCGTGATCGGGCTCGTGGCCGGCTACGTCTTCGTGCGCCGCCAGCTCGCGAGCGAGTCGCCCATGCTCGACGTACGGCTGTTCACGACCGGACCCTTCGGCGGCGCCGTGCTCGTGAACCTGCTGAGCGTGGTCTCGCTCGTCGGCTTCCTCTACTTCGTGTCGCAGCACCTGCAGATCATCGCGGGGCTGTCGCCGGTGAACGCCGGACTCGCGCTGCTCCCGGGCCTCGTGGTCATGATCATCGCCGGCCTCGTGGTCGTGCCGATCTCGCGTCGCGTCCGGGCGCGCATCCTCGTGCCCGTCGCACTGACCCTGTCGGCCGGCGGCTACCTGGTGGTCGCGTTCGGGGCGTCCGAGGGCTCGATGGCCGCGGTCATCATCGCCTTCGTGATGCTCGGCATCGGCATCGGCATGGCCGAGACGGTGTCGAACGAGCTCATCCTGACGAGCGCGCCGCCCGCGAAGGCGGGTGCCGCCTCGGCGGTGTCGGAGACGGCGTACGAGCTCGGCGCGGTGCTCGGCACCGCGGTGCTCGGCAGCATCATCGCCGCGCACTACGCGAGTTCGATGATTGTGCCCTCGTCGCTCACGGCCGAGCAGGCGGATGCCGCACGCGAGACCCTGGCGGGTGCCGCGGCGGTCGCCTCCGACCTCCCCGCGAGCCAGGCGCAGCAGCTCATGGACGCGGCCGCGGTCGCGTTCGACGGCGGCGTGCTCGTCACCTCGCTCATCGGCTTCGGCCTCATGCTCGTGGCGGCGACGATCGCGGCGCTGACGCTCCGCAACCCCGACCCGTCGCGGGAGCCCGCCGAGCACTGAGCCGGCACGCGCTGAGCGCGGCATCCAGACGCAGCGAACGGCCGTCGCCCACCCGGGCGGCGGCCGTTCGCCGTTCCGCGACGGGTCGCTCACGTGCGACCCGTCAGTGGAACGCGGCTCAGTAGACCTCGTCGTCGGGCGCGCTGCGCTCGGTGCGCGTGACGCGATCGCCCGTGGCGGGATCGATGCTCGTCTGCGACGTCGCGACCGAGCGGCGACGGCGGGCGAGCAGCACGATGCCGATGATCACGATGACGACGCCGGCGCCCATCAGGATGTAGCCGACGAGCTGCAGGTCGATCCAGTCGACGGCGACGTTCAGGGCGAACGCGAGGATCGCACCGATGACGACGAGCAGGATGCCGAATCCGAGACTCATGACGGACCCCTTTCTCTCTCCGGGGCGGATCGCGCCCCGGTTCGATGAGGCGGATGCCTCGTCCGGGCCCGAGCGTAGCGCGCAGCGCCGCACGCGGGACACTACGCTGGAGGGGCTGGCGCTCGAAGGAGAATTCATGGTAACGACGGTCAAACTCGCGGTCATCCCTGGTGACGGCATCGGTCCCGAGGTCGTGGCGGAGGCGCTGAAGGCGCTCGACGCGGCGACGGCCGGCAGCGGGATCGAGTTCGACCGGACCGAGTTCTCGCTCGGCGCAGCCCGCTATCTCGAGACCGGCGACGTGCTCACCGACGCCGATCTCGCCGCCATCAAGTCGCACGACGCGATCCTCCTCGGCGCGGTCGGCGGCGTGCCGGGCGACCCGCGACTCGCGGGGGCGAACATCGAGCGCGGTCTGCTGCTGAAGCTGCGCTTCGACCTCGACCACTACGTGAACCTCCGCCCCTCGGTGCTGTACCAGGGCGTCCGGAGCCCCCTCGCCGAGCCCGGCGACGTCGACTTCGTCGTGGTCCGCGAGGGCACCGAGGGCCCGTACGTCGGCAACGGCGGCGCCATCCGAGTCGGCACGCCGGCGGAGGTGGCCAACGAGGTCTCGGTGAACACCGCGTACGGGGTCGAGCGGGTCGTGCGCTACGCCTTCGCGCTCGCGGCGGGCCGCCCGCGCCAGAAGCTCACGCTCGTGCACAAGACGAACGTGCTCGTGTTCGCCGGCTCGCTGTGGAAGCGCACCGTGGACCGCGTCGCCGAGGAGTTCCCCGAGGTGACCGTCGACTACCTGCACGTCGACGCCGCGACGATCTTCCTCGTCACGGATCCTGGTAGATTCGACGTCATCGTCACGGACAACCTCTTCGGCGACATCCTCACCGATCTGGCCGGCGCAATCAGCGGCGGCATCGGACTCGCGGCCTCGGGCAACATCAACCCCGACGGCACGTTCCCGAGCATGTTCGAGCCGGTGCACGGTTCCGCGCCGGACATCGCCGGGAAGGGCATCGCCGACCCGACCGCGGCCATCGGCTCCGTCGCGCTCCTGCTCCGCCACCTCGGCGAGGCGGAGGCGGCCGAGCGAGTGGACCGGGCGATCGCCGCCGACGTCGCCGAGCGCGGCGAGCGGCCCCGATCGACCTCCGAGATCGGCGATCAGATCGCAGCACGCATCCAGGCCCTGCAGCCCGCGCACTCGTAGCATCCGTAGCATCCGAAAGAAGACGACCATGACCATCGACCTTCCCCTTCAGGCCCCCACCGCCGCCGGTCTCATCTGGCAGACGGTGCGCAACCCCGATGCGAAGCCCGACGCCGAGCGCGAGGCGATCCTCGCCGACCCGGGCTTCGGTCAGCACTTCACCGACCACATGGTCGACGTCTGCTGGAGCGAGAAGGGCGGCTGGCACCGCCCGCGCGTCTCGCCGTACGGCCCGATCCAGCTCGACCCGGCCGCCGCCGTGCTGCACTACGCGCAGGAGATCTTCGAGGGCCTGAAGGCCTACCGTCACGCCGACGGCTCGATCTGGACGTTCCGTCCGCAGGCCAACGCCGCCCGTCTGCAGCGCTCCGCGAAGCGGATGGCGCTCCCGGAGCTGCCCGAGTCGATCTTCCTCGACTCGCTGCGCCAGCTCATCGCGGTCGACGGCGCCTGGGTGCCCGGTCAGGCCGAGACGAGCCTCTACCTGCGTCCCTTCATGTTCGCGAAGGAGGCGTTCCTCGGCGTGCGCCCGGCGAAGAAGGTCGCGTACTACCTCATCGCGAGCCCCGCTGCCGCGTACTTCCCGGGCGGGGTGAAGCCCGTGAACATCTGGCTCTCGACCCAGTACGCACGCGCCGGCAAGGGCGGCACGGGCGCGGCGAAGACCGGCGGCAACTACGCGTCGAGCCTGCTGCCGCAGGCCGAGGCGGCCGAGCGCGGCTGCCAGCAGGTGCTCTTCCTCGACGACGACCGCAACCTCGAGGAGCTCGGCGGCATGAACGTCGTGCTCGTCACGAAGGACGGCCGCCTCATCACGCCCGAGTCGGACTCGATCCTCGAGGGCATCACCCGCGACTCGATCCTGCAGCTCGCCCGCGACCGCGGCCTCACGGTCGAGCACCGCAAGGTGTCGATCGACGAGTGGCGCGAGGGCGCGGCATCCGGCGAGATCGTCGGGGCGTTCGCCTGCGGCACCGCCGCGGTGGTCGTGCCGATCGGGCGCCTCCTCGCCGAGGACTTCGAGATCGTGCACGACGGGGATGCCGCGGCCGAGCTCGCGCTCTCGCTCCGCGACGAGCTCACCGGCATCCAGTACGGCCGAGTCGAGGACCGCCACGGCTGGATGGTCCGGCTCGACGCATGACGACGGCTCCCAGGGAGCGCGCGACGGCCGGGTCCTTTCGGATCCGGCCGTTCGCCGTCTCGGACACGGAAGCGGTCGTGGCGCTCTGGCGCACGGCCGGGCTCGTGAAGCCGTGGAACGACCCGTACCTCGACATCGAGCGCAAGCTGACGGTGCAGCCCGAGCTGTTCCTCGTCGCGGAGGGGACCGCGTCTGCCGCGGTGGTCGGCTCCGCGATGGCGGGCTACGACGGACACCGCGGCTGGGTGAACTACCTCGCGGTCGCCGATCCCGAGCGGGGCACCGGTCTCGGGCGGGCGCTCATGGCGGAGGTCGAGCGGTTGCTGCTCGAGCGCGGCTGTCCGAAGCTGAACCTGCAGGTGCGCACCTCCAACACCGCGGTGATCGCGTTCTACGAGCGGCTCGGCTACCGGCTCGACGACGCGGTGAGCCTCGGCAAGCGACTCATCCCGGACGGGCCGGATGCCTCGACGAGCCGCGGCTAGGCTGGAGCGCATGAAGATCGCGCGGTTCAGCCATGACGACACCATCTCCTACGGCATCGTCGACGAGGACGAGCACGAGCTCGTCGTGCTGAAGGCAGACCCGCTGTTCGCGGGCTTCGACCCGACGGGGGAGCGCGTGCCGCTCGCCGCCGTGAAGCTGCTCGCACCGGTGATCCCGCGCTCGAAGGTCGTCGCCGTCGGCAAGAACTACCACGAGCACGCCGCCGAGATGGGCGGGGAGGCGCCGGCGGAGCCGCTGCTGTTCCTGAAGCCGAACACCTCGGTCATCGGCCCGGGTGACGCGATCGTGCTGCCGCCGCAGAGCGAGCAGGTCGAGCACGAGGGCGAGCTCGCCGTCGTCATCGGCCGCATCGCGCGGAACGTGCGCGAGGAGGACGCGGAGGATGTCATCTTCGGCTACACGGTCGCGAACGACGTCACGGCCCGCGACCTGCAGCGCCGCGATGGCCAGTGGACCCGCGCCAAGGGATTCGACACCTTCTGCCCGCTCGGCCCGGTCATCGAGACCGACGTCGACTTCGCGAACGGCACGATCGAGACTCGCGTGGGCGAGGAGGTGCGCCAGCAGGGCCGGCTCGCCGACCTCGTGCACTCGGTGCCGGCGATCGTCGCGTACGCCTCGAGCGTGTTCACGCTGCTGCCGGGCGACGTGATCCTGACGGGCACGCCCGCGGGCGTCGGCCCGCTCGTCGACGGTGACTCGGTCGAGGTGACCGTGTCGGGCATCGGAACGCTGCAGAACCCGGTGCGCGCGGCCGCGCAGTAGGCGTACGCGCCGCGCGGCTGCTACCGCGAGGCGACGGCGGCGCCGCGGAGGGCGCGGGCGGCGAGCTCGACATCCTCCTCGTCGTTCCAGAGGTGGAACGCGACGCGGGCGCGTCCGGCGCGCCCGGAGGCGACGATCCCGGCGGCGGTGAGCGCGGCGAGGTCGCAGCCGGTCTCGTCGGGCCAGCTCACGATCGCGCTGTCGGATGCCTCGAGCCCGATCGCCGCACGGAACGCGTTCGCGAGCGAGAGATCGTAGTCGCGCACGCCGGCGAGGTCGAGCGACGCGGCGAAACCGAGGGCGGCCTCGGCGCCGGCCCAGGCGTTCCAGGCGGGGGAGACCTCGAAGCGGCGCGCGCCCTCGGCGAGGTAGAGCTCCGGGCCGTAGCAGGACGCCCAGGGGTCGCCGCCCGAGTACCAGCCCGCCGTCGTGTGCGAGGCGAACTCGGCGATCGCCCGGTCGGAGAACGCGGCGAACGCGGCCCCGCGCGGGGCGCCGAGCCACTTGTACGCGTGGCACACGACGAGGTCGGCGTCGATACCGGTCGTCGGCATCCAGCCGGTCGCCTGCGTCGTGTCGACGAGCAGCAGGGCGCCGTTCGCCCGGGCGGCGGCGGAGATCTCCGCCATCCGCGCCACTTCGCCGGTCGCGGACTGCACGAGCGAGCAGGAGACGAGCCAGGTGCGCTCGCTGATCGCGTCGGCGAGGGCGTCGATCGGCACGTGCCGCACGCGGAGATCGCCGCGGGCGAGGAACGGCGCGACGACGGAGGAGAAGTCGCCGTCGACGCAGAGCACTTCGGCGCCCGCCGGGGCGGAGGCCGCGGCGATGCCGGTGAAGACGGAGACCTGGGATCCGGTGGCGATGCGCTCGGCGGCGGTGCCGAGGAGCGTCGCGGCATGCCCGCGGGCGCGTTCGAGGGCGGCGGAGTAGTCGGGGGCGGTGGCCCGGCCGGCGCTCCACCGCTCGAGGTCGGCGCGCACGGCGTCGCGGGTCGCGGCGGCCGGCAGGCCGAGGGTGCAGGCGGCGAGGTAGCCGCGCCCCGCCTGGAATGCTGATCGAACCGGATGCATGCCACGAGTCTCCGCCGCGGGCGATTCATTCGACAAGACCAGGTATTCGATCAATCACATGCCGTTCGCTTATGATTCAGGCATGTCGGATGCCTCCACCGAAGCCCTCGCCGACGCGATCGAGCTGCAGACCGTGCGGGTCGTGCGCGCCATCGCCGAGCACCGCACGCTCACGGCGGCCGCCGCGGCGCTCGGCTACAGCCAGCCCGCGGTGAGCCAGCAGCTGCGCCGGTTCGAGCAGCGCACCGGGGTCGCCCTCGTGGAACGGGTGGGCCGAGGCATCCGCCTCACTGAAGCCGGACGCGCACTCGCCCGGCACGCGCACGCCGTCGCCACGAGCCTCGAGGCCGCGGCGGGGGAGCTCGCCGCCCTGCGGGGGCTCCGGGCGGGGCGGGTGCGGCTCGTCGCGTTCCCCTCGGCGTCGCCGAGCCTCGTGCCGCGGCTCATCGCGGCGCTCACGGCGAGTCATCCCGGTGTCGAGGTCACCTACGTCGAGGCGGAGCCGCCCGAGGCGGTCGCCGCCGTGCGCGAGGACCGCGCCGACCTCGCGATCACCTTCAGCTACCCGGGCGACCGCAACGATCCGCACCGCGAGAGCGCCCGCGGACTCGAGGTGCGCTCGTACACGCACGAGCCGATGCGCCTCGTGCTGCCCGGCGACCACCCCGCCGCGGGATCCGACGTCGTCTCGCTCGCCGAGCTCGGCGACGAGCCGTGGATCGCCGGCTGCCCGCGCTGCCGCGGGCACCTGCTCGAACTCTGCGCCGAGGCGGGCTTCTCGCCGCGCATCGCCTTCGAGACCGACAACTTCGTCGCCGTCGAGGGCATGGTCGCGCAGGGGCTCGGGGTGGCGCTGCTGCCGGCGCTCGCGCTCGCGGCCGCGCCGAGGCATCCGGCCGTCGTCACCCGCCCCACCGATCACGGCGACGAGCGCTCCCTGCACCTCGTCACCGCGCGCGGCGCGGAGCGGGTGCCCGCGATCGCCGCAGCCCTCGCGGCGCTCGCCGTGCTGCGGGAGGGCGCCGCCACTACGATTGACGGTGATGTCTGACACGGCCCACCCCACGACCACGGCGAGCGGAAGCGACATCCGCGTCCGCTTCTGCCCCTCACCCACCGGCACCCCGCACGTCGGGCTCGTGCGCACCGCCCTGTTCAACTGGGCGTACGCACGGCACACCGGCGGCACCTTCGTCTTCCGCATCGAGGACACCGACGCCGCGCGCGACAGCGAGGAGAGCTACCAGCAGATCCTCGAAGCGCTCGGCTGGCTCGGCCTGAACTGGGACGAGGGCATCGGCGTCGGCGGTCCGCACGAGCCGTACCGGCAGTCGCAGCGCGGCGGGATCTACGCCGAGGTGATCGAGAAGCTGAAGGCCTCCGGGCACCTCTACGAGTCGTTCTCGACCGCGGAGGAGATCGACGCCCGCAATGAGGCCGCCGGTCGCCCCAAGCAGCTCGGCTACGACAACTACGACCGCGAGCTCACCGAGGAGCAGAAGGCCGCGTTCCGCGCCGAGGGCCGCGAGCCCGCGCTGCGCCTGCGCGTGCCCGAGGCCGACCTCGGCTTCGACGACCTCGTGCGCGGCCGCATCGACTTCCCGGTCGGCTCCACCACCGACTTCGTCGTCGTGCGCCCGAACGGTGCGCCGCTGTACACGCTCGTGAACCCCGTCGACGACGCGCTCATGGGCATCACGCACGTGCTGCGCGGCGAGGACCTGCTGAGCTCCACTCCGCGCCAGATCGCGCTGTACCGCGCGCTCATCGACGTGGGCGTGGCGAGCTTCATCCCGCGCTTCGGCCACCTGCCGTACGTGATGGGGGAGGGCAACAAGAAGCTCTCCAAGCGCGACCCCGAGTCGAACCTGTTCCACCACCGCGACCGGGGCTTCATCCCCGAGGGGCTCGTGAACTACCTGGCGCTCCTCGGCTGGGGCTTCTCGGCCGACCGCGACGTGTTCAGCCGTGAGGAGCTCGTCGAGAAGTTCGACGTCGCCGACGTGAACCCGAACCCCGCGCGGTTCGACCAGAAGAAGGCCGACGCGATCAACGGCGACCACATCCGCCTGCTCGAGCTCGCCGACTTCACCGCGCGCACCGTGCCGTACCTGCAGGCCGCCGGCGTCGTCGAGACGCCGATCACGCCCGCGCAGGAAGCCGTGCTCGTCGAGGTCGCCCCGCTGGTGCAGGAGCGCATCACCGTGCTCGGGGAGGTGCCCGGGCTCGTGTCGTTCCTGTTCACGGATGCCTCGGCGCTCGCGTACGACGCCGACGCCGTGTCGGGTCTGCCGGCGAACGCCGCCGAGGTGCTCGACGCGGCCCGTGCCGCCCTCGGCGCGCTGCCCGCGGAATCGTGGACCCACCTCGAGATCGAGGAGGCCCTGCGCGGCGCCCTCATCGACGGGCTCGGCCTGAAGCCCCGCGTGGCCTTCGGTCCCGTGCGCGTCGCCGTCTCCGGACGCCGGGTGTCGCCGCCGCTCTTCGAGTCGATGCAGATCCTCGGCAAGATCGACTCGCTCGCGCGGATCGACCGGCTTGCGGGGGAGCTCGCCGGAGCGTAATCGGTCTCGTTCCCTGTCCCGCGGCCCCGGCCCGCTGAGCCCCGCTCAGTTTGGCCGGGGCCGCGGCGTAGGCTACAGTTGACTCTCGGCCCGGTACTCCGGTTTCGGGCCATTGGGGTATGGTGTAATTGGCAACACGGCTGATTCTGGTTCAGTTGTTCTTGGTTCGAGTCCAGGTACCCCAGCCAAGCATAAGAACTATCCAAAAAATCACCTCTGACCAGGGGTGATTTTGTTTATGCTTCGGTACGCGGCACTGGACGTGATTCCATCGTTTTTGCCGTCTGACCTCTGTTTTTCAAGGGTTTGAGTCCAGCTAAGTATCTGCGTATCGGTACATGTCTTCGCGCGCGGCTCCACCTCTGTGACATGTACCGATGCCCCACTCTTTCGGCTCAGAACCGTTCGGGGCGCCAACCTCCGAGGTACTTGTCTGCGAGGTCCAGGATGTCGTCGTTGCCGAGCTTCTTCCGGACACTGGCCACGGCCTTCTTGACCACGGTCTCGGAGCCGAACAACCCCACTACGAGGTCCCACGCGAGACGGTCTTCCGTCTTGACCTTTCGTGAGCCCATCGACTGCGACCGGGCCGTTGATTTCGCCGATCGTAGGACCGACCTGATCAGGACCGGGTCTGATGCGCCAGTGAGCGGGGCCTTGCCGGTCAAGTCCCGCACCGCGTCGTAGATGCGCCACGCGTCCCATTCGCGCTCGGGTTCTGCCGGCTGAGTCTTTTGAAGCCGGTTGACGAACTCGTCCTGTAGCTGCTGCGCGAACGCCTCGCTGACGAGCTTGAGGCCGGAGCCTTCACGGTGGCCCATGCTGTGGATGAAGTCGAGCTGGGAGGAGTACGTTTCGATGCCAGTCAGAATCTCGGCGACCAGTGCTTCCCGATCCGCCTCGTCCTCAACCTTGCGAAGAAGGCGTAGGACTACCCGTCCGACGGTCAGATCCGGACGGCTGAGGTCAAACATCCCGGCGTTCTTCTTCTCGGGGATTCTGTCAATGAGGTTCAAGAGCGTCGTCGACGCGGGAACGATCATCTCCGTCGTGAACTTCTTCTCATACGCCGTTAGGCCTTCAAGGATCGTGTCGAGCTGGTCTGGGTCCAGTTCCGACAAGTAAGCTTCGAGCGCTTCGGCATCGTCGAGCACGGCGAAGGCGCCTTCGGTACTCCTGAACGCAACAAGGGTGTCGGGTGCGACTCGGTCGAAATAGAGGTTGAGGTAGTCCGCGTGAGCCATCCGGTGCGCGGTGCGCCAAGTGCCAAGCCAGTCGGAGCCGTAGCTGCTGTTCTCCACGTACTGCAGCGCGACCGGGAAGAGTCGGTTGAACAGCGCCCGTATGAGCGGTACGTCCTCAGGGAAGTCCTTCAGGAGTGCATCTATCGCCTTCTGTGCTTCGTCATCCTTGCGCGATGAATAATCACGCGTCTTCGTCAGCTCCGTGCGGAGCTTCGCCAGACGCTGCATAAGGTCGGGACGGAACACACGAACGACTTCCATGGCTAGAAGGTCCACAAGATCGATCTCCGCCCCAAGGCTCTTGATCGTCGCCTTCGACGAAATTGCGTACCGAGTCACGTCCCGCATGTTCGAGAGCAGCGGGTCAATGATCTCGAAGTAGGCATCTCCCCAGCGATCCTCGTCGAGTTCGACGTCGGCGACTGGAGCGAGCACGCGGTTGAGCTCGTTGAAGACCTGGGAACGAAGAAGCATCTCCGGTGCTTGCGGCACGTCAAAGCTAAGTTGGACGATCTTTTCGAGATACGCACGCCCCGGGACTCCGTCCTCGGTGAGCGCCTGCTCGACCCGGGTGCGGTCGAACGCCAGCACGTAGACGATGTTCGGGAAGCTGGCCGTCAGGCGAACCAGCTTGAAGATCTCGCGTATCTCCGGCGTCGTCAGCCGGTCGATGTCGTCGATCACCACGACGATCGGTTCTGTCAGGGCGGCGAGTTCCTCTGTGATCTTCTCGCGCACCTTCTTCGCACTGCGGTCAGCGTCCGTGGTGTCGGCCAACCCGCCGATAGCAGCTGCCGCTGCCTCTCCGACCGCTCCTGCGAACGGAACTGGGATGAGCTGCGATGCCGGTTTGAGTATGCCGGCGTACTTCGCCAGCCAGTCGGCCGTCTGGCCAAACTTGCTCTTGTTCTTCACGTTCAGCTCGGCGCCGATCTCGGTGAAGAAGAAGTTGACGAGCTGGTTCGAGCCGGAGAACATCCACGGGTTGAAGTCGACGACCGTCAGCTTCGGTTCTTTCTCGAATTGCTCGCGCATCAGATTGATGAAGGAACTCTTGCCATGTCCCCATGGTCCGAGCACACCGACGACCAGCCCTTCGCTTGCATCAAGCTCCCGGATCGACTCGGCGAAATCGTGCGCGACCGGAGCCCGCCCAAGGTCATCGTCCGCCGACGACTTGATCGGGGCATCGATCGGTGGCTTCTCGTGTGGCAGTTCTATGTCGCTCATATGCCTCTAGTTATGCGCCACTCTGAACCGGTTTGCAAGCTTGACTACTTTGCTCATGCTTGCAATCTCGGGGGAGTAGCTCATAGTGAAGCGTCCCATGCCGAGACTCACTACCCGCGACTACCTGACGATCCGCCACTTCCTCATCGACCTGTGGAATGAGAACGACGGTCAAGCGTTCGGCGAGCTCCCCGGCTACGCCCAACGCGACATCCATGACTACTTTGCTCCCACTGTTCCGATGTCCGATCGCGATGCACTCGCCCACCGCAAGCAGATGACCAAGGTCTTCCCTTCTCTGCCGCAGAAGGCCGGTCGAGACTTCGAAGCTCTCCGCGCCAGTCTCGATGGACGTCCGAACCAGATGGTCGACCGCCACCGTGGCAAGACCACCCGCGCGTTCAAGGTCGGTGGCAAGACACGCACGATCCGCGTCGCCGCCGTCTCGCGTCCACAGATCGATACTCATTACCTCGCCAAAGCGCTGCTCCAGCTCGTCAAAGAGGACGACGGCACGCTCATGAGGAAGGCGCGCCGTAGGGAAGCCCGGCAGGATCGGCGGCCACGATAGTGTCTTGACTAGGGTTGGCGAGGTCTTCATAATCAGGGGCATATATGGCTACTACGGTGTATATGACGGGGGCAACAGGAAGTGCCTGACAAGGGCCCGTTTTCTGTTGACCCGCAGCAGGTCGAAGGGCTCGAAGGCTCGGCCTTCGCGGACCTAGTGGGACGCCTGCTCGAAGCCGAGTTGGCGAGTGCCGGGCTTGCCGGTACTGCCCTCACGCAGACGTACCGTACGAACGCGCCTGACGGAGGTGTCGATGCAGGACTGACCTCTGGTCTCGCTACTGTCTGGGTTCCTCAAGGACAATCAGCGTGGCAGTTCAAGGCTGGTGATCTCGCACCAGCCGCATGCAAGACAGAACTCCTTGGCGCAACCGCAGTCCTTGAAATCCTGAAGATGGGCGGCTCCTACCGGTTAGCCCTCGGACGGTCGCTGACTCCTGTCCAGATATCTAGACGAAAGTCGGCGCTGGAGGCGGCTATTCGTTCTGTTGGCATCGCCGTCAACCCCGGAACTATCGAAGTGTTGAATGCCGATCACCTTGCGCGATGGGCGGAGGTGTACCCGGCGGTTGCGATCAGCCCGTTGATTCGCGGTATCGGCATTATCGGCCAGACCTTTGATGAGTGGTCGGCATCGGTCAGTCATAAGACGACTTGGGTTGCGTCTGACGCACGCGAAAAGCAGATCGAGAGCTTGCGGGAAGCCATACAGTCCGGTGACGAGTCCGGCGTGCATGTCGAGGGCGTGAGCGGACTCGGAAAGACCCGACTAGTCATGGAGGCGCTCCGAGGCCAGCCCAATCAGGCCCTTGTGATCTATGTGCCGAGCGAAGACCAGTTCACTCCGGCCGTCTTGAGTCAACTTCAGACGCAGGGGCGCTCAGCCGTGATCGTCATCGATGAGTGCGATGCAAAGCGTCATGACATCTTTGCCGCGATGCTCCAGACGGGTACGAAGATCCGACTCGTCACCGTTAGCGAACCGTCTCAGCGTGCAGCCCGAGCGGCGACGCTCCAAATCACGGCTTTCGAGGACGCTCCGCTCACTGAGCTCTTGCAGAAGAACGTACCGACACTCTGGCCGGAAGCGACCAGGGTCATTGTCGAAGTCTCTGCGGGGAACATCGACTACGCACTGAAGTGTGCGAAGGCACTCGTTGCCCAACGCCCTGGCACCGCACGCCAACTGATCGACCCCAACGACATCCGCCAGTTCATCGTCGATGAACTTCCTGGAGGGACACTCTTTTTAGCATCATCCGCCCTCGCCCTTTTTAGCCGTATCGGCTTCGACGCTGAACTCGCTTCGGAACTCTCAATACTGAGCGAGGGGCTCGGCGTACCTGAGCCCGATCTTCGGGCCGCGGCAGCGGACCTCGCCTCACACGGCTTACTCACAACACAGGGACGCTATCGAAGCGTCGGCCCCAACCCTGTCGCAATCTACCTAGCCTCAAACGGGTGGACGGAGTTCGGATCACGCATCGTAACTGACCTCCTACCCAAACTCTCCGAAGACCTCACTGAACGCCTCTTCCGACGCGCTGCCGAGATTGGCGATTCCACATTGCCTCGCGCAGTCATCGATCAAATGCTTGGTGCCGACGGTCCACTCAGCTCACTTGAAGCCGTAGCAACAGACCGCCGCGGGAATCTGCTGGATCACCTCGCGATTCTCTCGCCTGAGAGGGTGTCGGGTCGGATTGCTGAGCTACTCGCGGAAACGGAAGATGACGACCTGCGCAAGGCTGAAGGCGCACGACGGCCACTGGTGTGGGCACTGCAGAAGCTTGCATGGCATACCTCAACCTTCACTGAAGCAGCCGATTCCCTCCTACGACTTGCTCTCGTTGAAAATGAATCCTTCTCCAACAACTCGACAGGCGTCTGGGTGGACCTGTTCGGAACGATGCTGCCGTCAACAGCTGCGTCTCCGGCCGAACGCCTCGCCTATCTGCGATCGAAGGCCGCGGAAGGTCGTCCAGAAATCCGTGCGCTCGTAGTTAAGGCCGCGCATCGGGCACTTGATTCCCACGAGCACACGATGGTGTCAGGAGAGCTTCAAGGTGGAGTCGTGGTTGAACCTCGCGGTGCGCCCAAGACTTGGGGCGAGTCTTGGGAATACCGCAACGCCATCATCGACATCCTCGGTTCTCTCAGCGGCGATTCGGACGCAGACGTTGCAGCGTCCGCCGTTGAGGCGCTCACGGACGCTATTCATGCTTCCCTCGGCCAGCCCGTACTTCGAGACCATCTGGCGTCAACCCTTGCAAGCCTTCCTCCCGAGCAGCTCCAAGACGCTCGTGCGAAACTTGCAGACCTTGCGTCGCTGTACGACCGCACTGGTGACGAGAGGCATTATGCCGAAGACATCGACGCCATCCTTGCCGCCCTGCCCGCTGACACTCTTGACGACCAACTCTGGGTGCTCGCGCACGCATCGCCATGGGACAGGCGCAACGGCGACATTGAAACTGACTTCATCAACGCCCTGGATGGGACGGAATCCGAGTCCGCCACGGCCAAGCTTCTCGCACTGCTCGTGAAAGAGGTACCCACCGACTTCATTATCGGGAGGGTGCTTGCAAAGCGCGGCGCAGATATCGCCGCCACTGCACCTATGCTGCTCGCGCAGCTGTCAGGCCCCAACGCTCGCGCATTGGTGGGGTTCCTCGTTGGTCTCGAGGAGGCAACCCCTGGCACTTACGACGAGTACGTTGACCAGCTGAACGCCGATCCGATCACGAAGCTACGTCTCACCACTCAAGGTCCACGCACTTCACGTGCTGAAGCACGGGCGGCAGAGCTTCTTCCGCAAATCTCTGTCGCAGAAGGCGCTCGAGCAGTCTTCTACTGGCTGCGTGAGACCAGCGACGACGACCTGCTTCGCCTCTACATCAACGACTGGAAGACCCGCGTCGAATCGGAGGACGACTATCGCGCACTCGTGGACTTCCTTGCATTCGAGCTACACGATCGACCAGAGATCTCACCAGAGCTTCAGACTGCGATCGAAGAGATCGTCGAGCTTCGGCTTCGGTTCCCAGTACTCGGTCAACAAGAGTACGACTGGTCTCAGCTCGCAGAACGACAGCTCGAGAAGGACCCGGCGCGCATCGTTCGAATTCTCGTTGAGCTTGTCGAGCAAGACGCGATCAGTATGTACTCCGGCTCTCAAGAGAAGGGACTCTTCGGCCGAGCCCTGAAGCTCGCAGGGAAAGAAGCCTGGATCGAACTCCTTGATCGGCTTGCGAAGCGTGAGTCATGGAAGCTGGCATTCTCTACGCAAGGTTGGGTCGCTGACATCATCGATCTTGATGTGATCGAAAGCTGGGTTGGCGACTCGATAGATCGCGCCAAGACCGTGGCCTCGGTTGCTTCTGTGGGTTCAGACGAACTAAGTCCGGTCGCGTCTTTCCTTCTGAGCCGCTTCGGAGATGACCGAGGTGTGACGTCTCCGCTTGTGGGTGAGTTCATCTCCGGGATGTGGTCAGGGAACGAGTCAGATCGGATCAAGGGCCAGATTGCTCAGGTGAAGCGCTGGCTCGCTCAACCTGGTCAATCTGAGGGTGCTAAGCGGTGGTGTCGAAAGCTGCTTGAACACCTCGAGTCTCGGCTGGGAGATGTACTCCAGGGCGAGCAGGAACACGATTGGTAGTGACGCAGCGCGGTCCCGCCTAGTTCTTGCGGCGAGGTGCGCTTGCTCTCATCTTCGCTCCGCTTCGATGCAGTGCTCTCAAGACCGCCCCATGCGACAGCTCGTACCTTTTCTCGAGTTCAGCCATCGTGGCGCCGGCTTCATACTCGCGCGCCATCGCGGCCGCGTCGTCGTCACTGACCTTCCGTTTGGAGATGACTACACCTTCCTCGCGCAACATTCGCGTCAGTGCCGAGTTCGCAACATCCAGTTCGCGAGCAAGGGACCGAATACTTTCACCCGCCCTGGCACGACGGACGAGCTCCGCGACTTTGATGCTGCCGAGTCGCTTGGACAGCTCGTGGCTTCGGTACACATTTGGTGCGCTCAAACCATCGTTTCGATCACCGGGAACCGCGAGATCCCGCAGTTCCACAGGGGTGAACGGCAGCTCCAAAGGGTTTGAGTAGAGGTCGGCAATGTCAGCAAGTTGTGAAGTGTAGAAGCCCCGGTTTTCCGGGGCTTTTTGCTTGTTGCGGTCAACCCGCTTCGTACGCCAGCACGATCAACGCGGAGGCGACGAACGCTCCACCGCTCAGAGCGGCCGTGGTGGCGGCGAAGGTGATGATGGCCAGTCCGAACCTGGAACCAGGCGACGTCGAGCGTCGACACGATGCTGAGCCGAGACGTTCGGCCCCGGCAGCGTCGCGCGCCGTTCTCGCCTGACACCTTGCCTGGCTCCGTCGTCGAAGAGGTGACCCCGCGAACACCTGACGAGGAGCCCCATGTCGACGCCCGCAACCACCACTTCCCCCACCCGCACCACCACCCACCAGTACTGGGCCCTCGCCGGCACCGTCATCCTCTCGGCCGTCCTCGGCATCTGGGCGTACTTCCTACCGCAGGCGTTCTTCGATCACTTTCCGATCGTGCTGGGGGAGTGGGTGTCGACCGATGGCCCGTTCAATGAGCACCTGGTGCGCGACCACGGGGCGATGTATCTCGCGCTCGGGGCGGCCGGGGCGTACGGGCTCGTTCGCCCCTCGCTCCCCGTGTATCGAGTGCTCGGCATCGTGTGGTCGGTGTTCGGGGTGCTGCACTTCGCGTACCACGTGGGGCACCTCGATCACCTCGGGCCTGTGGAGGCGACGGCGCAGCTCATCGCACTCGTCGTGGCGCTCGGGCTCGGTGTCGCGATGCTGATCCCGGGGCGTCGGCACCAGGGATAGGCGACGGACGACGTCCGCCTACTCCTCCGAGTCCAACACCGCCGAGTTCCGGATCCCGAGCAACGACACCAGCGCCCCGGCCGCCATGAGCGCCGCAGTGAAGATCGCGATGCGATGGAACCCTTCCAGGTCGAGCACGCCGCCGACGACGACGCCGAGGAGGGCGACGCCGATGAGGCCGGCGATCCTCGCGACGGCGTTGTTCACGGCCGAGGCGATGCCGGAGCGGGCAGGCTCGATCGAGCCGAGGATCGCCGAGGTCAGCGGGGCGACCGTGATCACGAGGCCGAAGCCGGTGAGCACGACCGAGGGCAACACCTGCGTCCAGTAGTTGAACTCGGGCGTCACCGTGAGCAGCAGCAGATAGCCGACGGCCATGATCGCGGGGCCGACGGTCATGAACAGTCGCGGACCCCACTTGCCGCTGAGCGTGCCGATCGGCGAGCTCAGCGCCATCATGATGAGCGTCGTCGGCAGGCTCGCGAGCCCGGCGAGTGTCGCCGACAGCCCGGCACCCTGCTGCAGATACAGTGCAACGACGAGGCCGTTCAGCGACAGCGCCCCGTAGATGAAGATCGTCGCGATGTTGCCCGACCAGAAGTTGCGCACCTTGAACAGCGACAGCGGCAGCATCGGCTGCTTCGCGGTCGCCTGGCGCACGACGAAGCCGATGAGCGCGAGGATGCCGAGCGTGAGCGTGCCCCAGATCGCGGGATTCGACCAACCCAGGTTCTGCTGCTCGATGAGCGCGAACACGGTGCCGCCGAGGCCGACGGTGCAGAGCACGGCGCCCGCCCAGTCGATCGTCGCGCCGGGCTGGCGCACGTCGCGCTGGCGCAGCACGACGAGGAGCCACAGGGTCACCGCGATCGGCACCACGTTGATGAGGAACACGAAGCGCCACGACAGGTAGTCGACGAACAGTCCGCCCATCACCGGGCCGACGAGCATGGCCGCGGTCGTCGAGGCCGTCCAGATGCCGATCGCGCGCGCCTGCGCTGGCCCCCGGAAGTTCGAGGTGATGAGCGCGAGCGAGCTCGGCACGAGCAGCGCTCCGGCGATGCCCTGCAGGCCGCGTGCGATGACGAGGAACAGGGGATCGGGGGCGGCGGCGATCGCGATCGAGGTGAGGCCGAAGCCGATCAGCCCCACCCGCAGGATCACGATGCGGCCGAACACGTCGCTGAGCGAGCCGGCGACGAGGATGAGCGCGCCGAGCGTGATCAGATACGCGTCGACGACCCACTGCTGGGTGATGAGCCCGCCACCGAGCTCCCGCTGGATGGCGGGCAGCGCGACGTTCACGACGGTACCGTCGAGGAACGAGACGAACGACGCCAGGATCGCGATCAGCAGCACGAGCCGCTGCGCCCGCGAGGGCGGCGGCAGTGCGGCAGCCTTGCCCCCGGCGGCGGGAGCGGCAGCGGCGGCGCCGGCGGGATCGGCACCAGCAGCCCCAGCACCAGCGGCGGCCGACGCCCCCGCACCCTCAGGCGGCTCCTCGCCCGTCACTTCCGCAGCTCCTCGGCGAGCATCACGATGATGCCGCTCGGGCCGCGCAGATAGGTGAGCCGGTAGATGTCCTGGTAGGTGCCGACGCCGCGCAGCGGGAAGCAGCCGTGCTTCGCGGCGATCTCGAGCGCCGCGTCGAGGTCGTCGACCGAGAACGCGACGCGGTGCATGCCGATCTCGTTCGGCAGCGTCGGCTCGGTCTCGATCGCGTCGGGGTGCAGGTACTCGAAGAGCTCGAGCCGGCCGTGGCCGTCGGGCGTCTGCAGCATCGCGATCTTCGCGTGGTTGCCGTCGAGGCCGACCGCAGTGTCGGTCCATTCGCCGCTGACGGTGTCGCGGCCGATCACGCTCAGTCCGAGGTCGGTGAAGAACGCGATCGTCTCTTCGAGGTCGCGCACGGCGATGGCGACGTTCTCCAGCTTGATGGCCATACTGCGCATGCTACTCAGCACGGCCGACGGCGGGTGGATCATCGCCGACGGACGGCGGATCAACCAGACCGACGGCGGCGCGGGTCATCCGACCGCCGTGCGGATGCGCACCTCGCGCTCCATCCGCTTCTCGTGACGCTCGCGGCCCTTCAGCGCCTCGGTCTCGCGGTTCTTCGGCGGTGCGTTCGTCGTGAGCCCGTCGAGCAGCCGCCGCGTCGCGACGGCGATCTCCTCGATCGCGAGTTCGAAGGCCTCGGCGTTCGCCCGGGAGGGATGCGTCGAACCGCTCACCTTGCGCACGAACTGCAGGGCGGCCTCGCGCACCTCGTCGTCGGTCGTGGGCGGTTCGAAATTGTGGAGCACGCGAATGTTCCGGCACATGCGCGCCACGATACGCCGAGCCTGCGCCGGCGGCGAGGGGTGGACGGGAGCGTGCGGGCGGACGCGACCCGGATGCCGCGTCCACCCGGAGCCGGGCCTAGATGATGCTGCGGCCCTCGCGCTTCGCCTGGCGCCACTCCTTCACGAAGGCGCGCACGATGACGGCGAGCACGCCGAGCACGATCACGGGCCAGATCAGCACGTACAGGGTGAGCAGGGCGGTCATGCGCGGTCCTTTCCGTCGTTCGCGAGTTCGAGCCGGTCATCCAGCTCGGCAGGGGCGGCCGAGCCAGCGGCGCCGGACGAGGCATCCGCCCCAGCCGCCCCGCCGTCCCTCGTGTCGAAGTCGCCCGTGCGCTCCTTGATGAGCGCGAAATCGAAGCGCCGCGTCGTGTTCGCCATCGTCAGCACCACGCAGACGATCGTCGACGCCGCGTAGGCCACGAGCGATCCCGACAGCACCGGGTAGGTGTGCAGGAAGCCGATCGCGAACGGCGCCGCGGCGAGCGTCGAGACCGTGCCGACGACGAGCGCGACGCGGCGCCCGAAGAAGCCGAACGCCATGAGCCCGAGCACCACGCCGATGCCGATCATCGCGAGCACGTCGCTCGCGATGCCGATCCCGCCGGAGAGGTCGATCCACTCGAAGCGCACCGGCAGGAAGCACGCGAGCCCGGCGATCACCGCGGCGGTGAAGGCGAGGTTCGTCACCCGGTTCCAGTAGAAGCTCGAGATCACCGGGAACACGAGCGCACCCCAGAGCGCGCCGACGAACACCAGCAGGTCGAGGATGTTGAACTGCGAGCTCGCGAAGAACAGCCCGGCGGCGGTCGCGATGATCATCGTGATGCGGCCGACCCAGATCATCGTCTGCGGGTTCGCCCGCTTCTTGCCCGCGATGTTCTGCCCGTAGATGTCGGCCATCATGATCGAGGCCAGGGCGGTGAGGTCGGCATCCGCCGTCGACGACAGCGAGCCGATGATCATCACGAAGAACACGCACAGCAGCACCGGCGGCAGGTAGTTCGCCGCGAGCTGGGGGATGAGGTTGTTCACGTCGTCGTTCAGCGGCTGGATGCCCGCGTACAGGGCGAGCACGCCGAGCATGCCGACGCCGATGATCGTCGCCCCATAGCCGACCGTCGCGGTGACGAAGGTCTTCTTGATCAGATCCTCGCGCACGGCGAAGAGGCGCTGCGCGATCGTCTGGTTGCCGATCGCGTACGCCAGCACGGCCGCGATGTACGGCGCGCCCTGGTTGAAGAACGCGTCGGAGGAGAAGAAGTCCTGCTGCTGCGGCGTCAGGTTGTGGGCGCCCGTCTCGAAGAGCGACGGCCCGCCCGCGGCGAAGAACACCACCGGGATGATGATGACCACCGCGCCGAGCATCGCCACGACCTGCGCGAAGTCGGTCAGCACCGAGGCGCGGAAGCCCGACCACAGCGTGTACAGCAGCACGCCGGCGGCGATCGCGATGATGCCCTGCGTGAAGGTGAACGGCGACAACATGTCGATGAGCGCGCCGCCCGCGATGAGGTTCGAGGTGAGGCTGATCACGCTGCCGAGCACGTTCGAGCCGGCGAGCATGAGCTGGCTCGAACGGCCGTGCCGGGCGAACATGACCTCGGCGATGGTGTGCGCACGCGGCGCGACCTGCCGGATCCGCCGCCCGAAGGGGTAGATCAGCAGGATCATCAGCGCACCCCAGAGCCCGTAGTGGATGGGCCCGGAGATGCCGTAGGTGAAGCCGGAGGTCGCCGAGGCGTACATCGACGACGCCCAGATCCAGGTCGCAGTCATCGACGCGGCCGAGATGCCGAAGCCGATCTTGCCGCCGCCGGTCATGTAGCCGTCGGCGTTCTCGCGCTTCCGGCTGATCCGGATGGACATGTAGAGGCTGCCGCCGAAGAACAGCAGCATGAGGGTGACCACGATGGGTCCGGACAGCTGTTGGAGCTGGTCCATGTCGACTCGCTTTCGTCAGGGCGTCCCGCGTCGATGCGGGACGCGGGAGGCAGGGACGAAGAGCGGTCAGTCGGGAGGGATGCGGGTCGCTGCGGCGTGTTCGTGGTGCCGCCCGGTGGTGCCGAGGCGGGTCCCGCAGGGCGGGAAGAACGTTCGTGCAGCTACGAGCACGCGGTCCCTTTCGTCGGTGGTCGGGGCGGTGCGAGGCGCGCGCAACGCGCGGCGCGATCCGGGGATCGCCGACGCACCGGGCTGGCGAGACGGCGGGAATCGGGATGCCGGAAACGGGGTTCCTGGGCGCCGCCATGACGAGGCCGGACTCCCGTGGAAGTCCGGCGCAGCCTCGTTCGACCGTAGCGGACCCCGCGCCGAGTGGCCAGTCGAGCAGATCGGTGGTGGGGGCTCAGCCGAGCAGCTCGCCTGCCCGCTCGAGCGCCGGGCCGAGGCCTGCGAGCACCGCGACGTGGCCGTCGCCCTCGCGGGCGTGCAGCTCGGCGCGGGGGAGTGCCGCGGCGATCCGCTCGGCGTGGGCGAAGGGGATGACTCGGTCGCCCGTGCCGTGGACGAGCAGCACCGGCTGCGTCACCTCGGTGAGCGCGACACCCCAGTCGTTCACGAAGGCGCAGTCGTCGTCGACCGAGCCGTCCGGTCCGAATGCCTCGGCGGCCTGGGCGTCCTCGCCGACCACGCCCCACTCGCCCTCGAGCGCGGCCCAGTCGCCGGGCAGGAACTGCTCGGGGTCGAACACCTCGTGCTCGGCGTAGGCGAGGCGGGCCGCCCGGCCGTCGCGCGCGGCCAGCAGCCCGCCGGGCGCCCGCATGCCGGCGAACCAGCCCGCACCGCTCGCGCCCGTGCCACCCTCGAACGGCGCCGGGCTCGCCACCGCGACCACGGCGGCGACGAGCTCCGGGGCGAGGGCCGCGAGGGCGAGCGCGTGCGGTCCGCCGCCCGAGTACCCCGCAGCGATCGCCCGGGTCACCCCGGCCGCCTCGAACACGGCGAGCGCGTCGCGGGCCGCGCTCGCCACGGTGCGGCCCGGATGCGGCGTCGAGCCGCCGAAGCCCGGCCGGGCGATCGAGACGAGCCGGAACCCGAGCCGCTCGGCGTGCACGACGAGCGGTGCGGGCGGCCGGCCGGTGTGCGGCGTGCCCGGATGCCACACGAGCGCGGTGGAGGCATCCGCCGGCCCGGTCTCGAAGCTGCGGATGGTGCGCCCGTCGGGAAGCACCGTGTCTCCGGATCGCATCGCGTCACCGCGTCGCATCGTCGTCCTCCGCGCTCGCGCACTCGCTCGTCGCCCGCATCGTGAGGCGAGCCCGCTCGTCGTCGCCGGTGGCGGTGATCTCGACCGTGATGAGCTCGCGGCCAACCAGGCGGATGCCGAGATCCTCCCGGTTGTCGAGGGGCTTCACCCGCCGCTGCCAGCCCTCCTCCTCGGGGAAGGCGTCGCCGAGCGAGGCCGCCCACGCCACCCGGTCGAAGCCGGGATCGAGCTCGACGCTGCGCCGATGCACGGTCTGCTCGCCGCGCCCCTCGAGCGGGCAGGGCTGCACGATCACCTCGTCGGTGCGGTCGAGCGCGCTCGCCGCGGGCACTGTCGCCTCGATCGCGTCGAGCTGCGCGGTGACCGCCGCCGAATGCTCCGCGACGGTGCGCGTCTGCTGCGCCTGCGTGACGGCCACCGCCGCCCAGACGACCCCGCAGAGCACGACGACGCCGCCGACCGGCAGGGCGATCCGCCAGAACGACCGGCGCGCTTCCCCCATGCCTGCACGCTACCCGAGCGGCGTCACCGGGCGTTCCACGGCCCTGTCCGCGGGCGGCGCGCCCCGGCGGAGATCGCGCTCCGGACCGCGGGCGGGGCCCTACACTGAGGGGATGATCGAGCGGACACCCACGAAGAGGCCGATTGCCGATCAGATGTACGACGTCCTGCTGCAGCAGTTCATGTCGGGGGAGCGCGGCGCCGGCCAGAGCCTGAACATCGGCGCGCTGTCGCGGGAGCTCGACGTGAGCCAGACGCCGCTGCGGGAGGCCCTCGCCCGGCTCGAGCACACCGGCCTCGTCGAGCGCGAGGCGCTCCGGGGCTACCGCGTCGCGCCGATGATGACGCGCAGCGAGGTGCAGCAGCTGATGGAGGCCCGCCTCCTCCTCGAGCCGAAGCTCGCCGAGCAGGCGGCGCTCCGCAAGACCGACGCGTTCCTCGCCGAGCTCCGCGAAGCGGTCGACGAGTTCCACCAGTCGGCCGAGCTCGCCGACGTCGAGACCGAGGGCTTCGACCTGTACTGGCGCTCGGACGACCGCTTCCACATGTGCATCGCCGCGCAGGCGGGCAATCGCTTCCTCGAGATGGCGTACGCGGCCCTCGGGGGACAGATCCAGCGCTTCCGGCTGTTCTCGAAGTTCGGCCGCACGGGGGCCCGGCGCGCGGCGCCGGAGCACACGGCCATCTACGAGGCGATCGCGTCCGGAGACGGGGCGGCGGCGGCCGAGGCGATGCGGGCGCACGTGATCGGTGCGACGGAACGGCTGCTCGGCGACTGAGACGCTCGATCGGTCGTCAGTCCTGCTCGTTCGATTGTGCAATACTATAGTCCATACTATTTTTGAGGAGGCGGCGATGGAGCGCACGGCAGTCGGGGCGGTGACCGCAGCATGAGCGGGTACACGGCCACGCCGCTCGTCGAGGGCTTCCCCGGTAAATCGGCCTCGCACGGCGCCTTCGGCTGGAGCAGCCTCTGGCTGCTCGACGACGGCGAGCGCCGCGTGCTGATCGACGCGGGGCAGCCTGCGTACATCCCGCTCATCCACGAGGGACTCGATCGACTCGGCCTCACCGCGGCCGACGTCACCGACGTGCTCATCACCCACCTGCACTGGGACCACGTCGCGAACTTCACGATGTTCCCGAACGCGACCACCTGGGTGGGGGAGCAGGAGCTCGCCTGGGCCGCCGAGCAGCCCGCCGGGACGAAGTTCATCCCCGACCTGCACGTGCAGGAGCTGCTGCGCCGCCGGGAGGGCGTCGAGCGGATGCGCCCCGGGCAGGAGGTCCTGCCCGGCATCCACGCCCTCGCGAGCCCCGGCCACACGCCGCACCACCTCGCCTTCTTCGCCGAGCGCAGCGACGACCGCCTGGTCTTCGCCGGCGACTCGGTGAAGAACCTCCACGAACTGACCACGCTCCGGGCGGACTCCAGCATGGACGACGAGGCGAGCACCGCCACGATCGACCGGCTGCGCTCGCTGCTCGCCGACACCTCGGGCGTGCTCGTCCCCGGCCACGACGTCGGGCTCGCGCTCGTCGACGGCGCCGTCGAGCGGGTACGACCGCAGCGCGCGGAGATCGGCTACTTCGCCGACGCCTCGGGCGAGCAGGACCGGAGCATCGGCTGACGCCGATGCGGACGAAAGGACGACGATGACCACAGTGCTCTACACCGGAGGCACCGGCCGCATGGGCCGCGTGATCCGGGAGGGCCTCGCCGGCCGCTACGAGCGGGTCGTGCTCTACGCCCGCCGCGCCCCGGAGGGCGAGCTGCTCCCGGGCGAGGAGCTCGTCCTCGGCGACCTCGCCGAGCTCGACCGGCTCACCGAGGCCGCCGCGGGCGTCGACGTGATCGTGCACCTCGGCGGCGTCGCCGACGAAGCGCCGTACGAGGCGGTCCGCAGGGCGAACATCGACGGCACCTACCACGTCTACGAGGCGGCGCGCCGGGCGGGTGTCCGCCGGGTCGTGTACGCGAGCTCCAACCACATCGTCGGCTTCCACCCCGCCTCCGAGGTGCTCGACGAGCTGGCACCGCTCCGCCCCGACACCTACTACGGCGTCTCCAAGGCCTTCGGCGAGGCGCTCGCGAGCCTCTACCACGACAAGTGGGGCGTCGAATCGGTGCTCCTCCGCATCGGCACCTTCCGCCCCGCGCCCGAGGACGTCCGCCAGCTCGCCCTCTGGCTCAGCTGGCCCGACGGCGTCGAGCTCGTGCGCTGCGCGATCGAGGGCGGCCCCGTCGGCTGCCAGGTCGTCTACGGCACCTCCGCGAACTCGGAGCGCTGGTGGAACGCCGACGCCGGGTGGGCCGCGATCGGCTACCGGCCGAAGGACGACGCGGCCGACCACGCCGACGCCGTCGACCGGGCGAAGTCCGTGCCCGCATTCCACGGCGGGGCCTTCACCGCAGCCGACTACGAGGGAGGGATCTGGTGACCGCCACCGCCGACGTCCTCATCACGACCGCCTTCCTGCAGCCGGGCGACGAGGTGGACCTGATGCTCGGCGCCGCCGGGCTCACGACCCGGCACGTGCCCGACCTCGGAGCGCTCGGCGACGCCGAACGGGCCGAACTCCTCGCCGGCGTGCGCGCCGTCATCGCCGGCACGCTGCCCCTCACCGCCGAGCACCTCGCCGCCGCCGAACGCCTCGAGCTCATCGTGCGCACCGGCGTCGGCTACGACAGCGTCGACCTCGAGGCTGCGACCGCGCGCGGCATCCCCGTCTGCATCACCGCCGGAGCCAACCGCCAGGCGGTCGCCGAGCACGTCTTCGCGCTCATGCTCGCCGTCGCGCGCCGGGTGCCGGAGAACATCCGGAACCTCGCGGGGGGCAGCTGGCAGCAGCTCACCGGGCGCGAGCTCGCGGGCGCCACGCTCGGCATCCTCGGCCTCGGCTCGATCGGCAAGGCCGTCGCCGGGATCGCGGCGGGCTTCGGCATGTCGGTCCTCGCCTACGACCCGTACTTCGACGAGGCCTTCGCCGCGGCGAACGGGATCCGCCGCGCCGAGCTCGACGAGGTGCTCGCGGAGTCCGACTTCGTGACCCTGCACCTCTTCCTCGACGATTCGACCCGCAACCTCATCGACGCCGCCCGGCTCCGCACGATGAAGCGCGACGCGGTGCTCGTGAACACCGCCCGCGGCGGCATCGTCGACGAGGACGCCCTCGTCGACGCCGTGCGCGAGGGCATCATCGGCGGCGCCGCGCTCGACGTGTTCGCGACCGAGCCGCTGCCCGCCGACAGCCCGCTGCTCAGCACCCCCGGCATCCTCGCGACCACCCACGTCGCGGGGGCGACCCGCGAGGCGCGCGGCGAGTCCGGCCGGATGGCGGCGGCGAACGTCATCGACGTGCTCGGCGGCGCCGGCGCGCCCCGCTTCGTCGTGAACCCCGGCTACGAGGGGGTGCCCGCGTGATCGTCGAGACCGCCGCGGGGCCCGTGCGCCTCGCCGCGAACCTCAAGTGGATGTTCACCGAGCTGCCCTTCGAGCAGCGCTTCGACGCGGCCGCGGCCGCCGGCTTCACCGCGGTCGAGTACGCCTCGCCGTACGAGCTGCCGGCTGAGCGCATCCGCGAGCTGCTGGACGGCGCCGGGCTCGCCCAGGCGCTCATCAACACCCCGGCCGGGCCCGCCGGCTCCGCGACCGCGATGGGCGCGGGCTTCGTGCCGGGCGCCGGGGCCGAGTTCCGCGCGGGCGTCGTGCAGGCGCTCGAGTACGCGACCGCGATCGGCGCCCCCGTGGTGCACGTCATGGCCGGGCTCCGGCCGGAGGGCGCCGACCCGCAGCTCGCCTTCGCCGGCTACGTCGCGCACATCGGCTGGGCCGCCGAGCAGGCCCGCGGCACCGGCATCCGCCTGGTGCTGGAGGCGATCAACAAGCGCGACCAGCCCCGCTACGGGCTCGCGACGATGGAGACCGCGGCGGCCGTCGCCGAGGCCGTCGACCCGGAGACGGTGGGGGTCCTCTTCGACGTCTACCACGCGCAGGTCGACGGCGGGAACGTGATCGAGCGCTTCGAGCGACTCGTGCCCCGCATCGGGCACATCCAGATCGCCGACAACCCCGGCCGCGGCGAGCCCGGGACGGGGGAGATCGCCTACGAGCGCGTGCTCGCGCACATCGCCGCGAGCGAGTACCGCGGCTGGATCGGACTCGAGTACGGGCCGGTCGCCGGCACCGTCGAGGGGCTCGGCTGGACGGAGAGGATCGCACGATGACCGGAACCAGGATCGCGCTCATCAGCGCCACGCCGCTCGCCATCGGGCCCGCCGCGGCGGCCGTCGCGGCGCAGTTCCCCGAGGGCACGGTCTGGAACCTGCTCGACGACCGGCTGCTCGCCGACGCGCAGGGCGAGGGCGGGATCACCGCGCCGCTCGCCGCCCGGATGGACCGGCTCATCGAGCTCGCGATCGAGGGGGGCGCCGATGGCGTGCTCCTCACCTGCTCGCAGTACGGCGCCCGTGCTGAGCTGCGCGACCCGGCGGCCGACGGCGTCGCCGTGCTCGCCGCCGACGGCCCGCTGTTCGCCGAGGCCGTCGCGCTCGGCGCGGGCCGCGTGCTGCTCGTCGCCTCCCTCGACTCGGCCGCGGCCGACAGCTCGGCCCGGCTCGGCGAGGCGTTCGCCGGGGCGGGCGTCGCGACCGCGCTCGACACGCTGGTCGTGCCCGCCGCCGCGAAGCCCCAGCCGGAGGGCGAGCTGACCGCCGCTCTCGCCGCCGCGATAGACGGCACGGAGCCCGGCTACGAGGCGATCGTGCTCGCCCAGTTCTCGCTCGCCCCGGCCGCCGCGGCCCTCGCCGAGCGCTTCGGCGTTCCGGTGCTGGATGCGCCGCGGGCGGCCGCGAGCCGGCTCGCCGCCGAGATCGCGGGGCGCGACCGATGATCGGCGTCATCGCCGACGACGTCACGGGGGCGACGGATGTCGCGGCCGCGCTCAGCCGGGCGGGCCTCCGCACCCTGCTGTCACTGACGGCCGCGCTCGACGGAGACCGGGCGGACATGGCTGCCGATGCCATCGTCATCGGGCTGAAGACCCGCTCGATCCCGGTCGCCGAGGCGGTCGCGCAGAGCCTCGACGCCCTCGCGGCGCTCCGCGCGGCGGGAGCCGGGCAGCTGTACTTCAAGTACTGCTCGACCTTCGACTCGACGGCGGAGGGCAACATCGGCCCCGTCACCGAGGCGCTCGCGGCCGAACTGGGCGCCGGCCTCGTCGTGACGACCCCGGCGGCGCCGCTGCACGGCCGCACGGTCTCCCGCGGGCGGCTCTTCGTCGGCGATGTGCCGCTCGACGAGACGCACATGCGCGAGCACCCCGTGACGCCGATGCGCGACTCCTCGGTGCCGCGGCTCCTCGCCCCGCAGGTCACGGGCGAGGTCGGCCTGCTGCCGCTCGACGTCGTCCGTGCGGGCGCCGGGGCGGTGCGCGAGGCCGTCGCGGCGGCCGAGGCATCCGGCATCGCCCACCTCGTCGCCGACGCGGTCGCCGAAGCCGACCTCGACACCATCGCGGAGGCGATCGACGCCGCGCCGCTGGCCGCGGGATCCGCCGGACTCATCGGCGCGCTCGCCAGGCGCCGTCCCTCGGTGCACGGTGCGGCGAGCGCGCCGCCCGCCGGCCGCACCGCGATCATCGCGGGCAGCTGCTCGCGCCGCACGCTGGAGCAGATCGCCCGCTTCGAAGAGACCGGTGCGCCGAGCCACCGCCTCCGCGCCGGGCGCGACGACACCGCGGAGCGGCTCGCCGCCGACGCGCTCGCCTGGTGGGACGCGCAGCCGGACGGGGCATCCGCGCTCATCTACTCCTCGAGTCCGGCGGCCGAGCGCGACGCCGAGTTCCCAGGCGCGGGCGAGCTCTACGAGCGCACCGCGGGACTCGTCGCCGACGGGCTCGCCGAGCGCGGCGTGCAGCGCTTCCTCATCGCGGGCGGCGAGACCTCGGGCGAGGTCGTCCGCGCGCTCGGCGTCGGCACGGCGGTCGTCGGCGAGGAGGCCGCGCTCGGCGCGCCCTGGATCCACGACCCGCGCCGCGAACTCCACCTCGTGCTGAAGTCGGGCAACTTCGGCGAGCCGGAGCTCTTCGTCGAGGTGGCCGGAGCCGGCTCATGAACGGCGCCGGCGCCGCGGCCCGCGCCGTCGAGCGCGTCGCGCACGCCATCCACCGGCGCGGCCTCAGCCACGGCCGCACGGGGAACCTCGCGGTCCGCGACGGCGAGCGCATCCTGCTCACGCCGACCGGGGTGAGCCTCGGCGAGGTCGAGGCGGACGCCCTCTCGGTGCTCGACGCCGACGGCCGCCGCCTCGACGGGCCCCGGCCGACGAAGGAGGCGTTCCTGCACCTCGCGATGCTTCGCACCAGGCCCGAGCTGAACGCGGTCGTGCACACCCATTCGCCGTACGCGGCCGCGCTGTCCTGCCTCGACGGGCTCAACCCCGTCGAGCCGCTGCCCCCGCTCACCGCCTACTTCGCGATGCGGGTCGGCGGCCTGCGCCTCCTGCCGTACCTCGCGCCGGGGGATGCCTCGGGAACCGCCCTCGTCGAGGAGGCCGCCGCCGCGAGCAGCGCTCTGCTGCTGCGGAACCACGGACCGGTCGTCGCCGGCGCCGACCTCGACGGAGCGCTCGACGCGCTCGAGGAGCTGGAGCACACGGCCCAGCTCTTCTTCATCACGGCCGGGCACCGCACCGCGCCCCTCACCCCGGAGCGGGTCGCCGCCCTCGCCCGCCCGCCCGCAGACGGAAGGACCCCCGCCGCATGATCACCCTCTACAGCGGCCTCGTCGTGCGCCAGCCGCTCGTCGACGCGCTCATCCCCGCCTTCGAGGCGGAGACCGGCGAGTGCGTCGAGGCGACCTTC
Source organism: Agromyces mediolanus (assembly GCF_044917495.1). Lineage (GTDB taxonomy): Bacteria > Actinomycetota > Actinomycetes > Actinomycetales > Microbacteriaceae > Agromyces > Agromyces mediolanus_B. The sequence goes on from NZ_JAVSSI010000001.1 coordinate 262,227, forward strand.
GAGCCCACCACGGTGCTGCTCGAGCGCATCGCCGCCGGCGAGCGCCCCGACCTCGTGCTCGGGGTCGCGGGCTCCGTCGTCGAGCTCGCCGAGTCCGGCGTGCTCGACCCGGCGGCGGTCGCGGAGATCGCGGTGTCGGCGGTCGGCGTCGCGCGCCTGCCGGAGACGACGGGACCGGCGGATGCCTCGGCCGAGGCGTTCCTCGCGCGGCTGCTGGAGTCCCGCGCGGTCGCCTACTCGCTCTCCGGGGCGAGCGGCCTGCACTTCGCCGGCGTGCTCCGCGAGCGCGGGCTCCTCGAGCGCATCGACGAGCGGGCGGTGCGCTTCCCGGCGGGCCTCACCGCGGAGGCGGTCGTCGACGGCCGGGCCGAGTTCGCCATCCAGCAGGTGAGCGAGCTCCGCTCCGTGCCCGGCCCCCACCTCGTGGAGCCGATCCCGCACGGGCTGCAGTCGTACGCGCGCTTCGCGATCGGCGCGCGCGCCGGCGCGCCTGCCGCCGCGCGCGACTTCGCCGGCTCGCTCGCGGGGGAGCGGGCGCTCCTCGCGTTCGAGGCCGTCGGCCTGAGCGCGCCCTGAACCCCTGCCGGCCCGCGCAGCACCAGGCGGCGGCGCCGGCATCCAGACCACTGCCCGAGGCCGAACGAGAACGAGAGAACAGAAGGAACGGATCATGAGGAAAGTAGTGGTGGACACCGACACCGGTGTGGACGACGCCCTCGCGCTGATGCTGCTCGCAGCCGACCCCGAGGTCGAGATCCTCGCGGTGCTGAGCGTCTTCGGCAACTGCCACGGCGACCGTGCGGCCGACAACGCGCGCTACGTGCTCGACACCTGCGGCCGTCAGGACGTGCCCGTGTACCGCGGGTCCGACGTGCCGCTGAAGCAGGAGCTGAAGCTCTCCTCCGGCGTGCACGGAGACGACGGCTTCGGCAACACCGGCCTCCGCCCCGAGACGAGCGTGCCGGCCGAGCCGAACGGCATCCCGATCCTGCTCGACCTCGTCGCGCAGCACGAGGGGGAGATCGACTACCTCGCGCTCGGGCCGCAGACGAACCTCGCGAAGGCGCTCCAGCAGGACCCGCGGCTCCTGCAGCGGCTCCGCAGCACGACGATCGTCGGCACGCTGGGCCCGGCGCTCTACCACGACACCGAGCCGTGGGCGGACCGGCGGTTCCGCGTCTCCCGCGACCCGAACGTCTCCTTCGACATCGATGCGGCCGAGATCGTCGCGAGCCACGAGGGGAACGTCACATGGTGCGGTCCGTACGTGACCCGGCAGGCGCTCGTGCCCGAGGACTTCTTCCTCGAGCTCGCCGCGGAGACGAAGTCGCCGCCGGCCGAGCTGATCACCGCGATCAGCCACGACTACGCGGGCTTCTACTCGCGCTCCTACGGCCGCCCGGACACCGCGCGGGTGATGGGGATCAACGACAGCCTCGCGGTCGCGACGCTGCTCCGTCCCGATCTCGTCGCCGGTGCTGTGCAGCGCCCGCTGCAGACCTTCGAGGACCAGGAGACGGGGGAGCGGTTCCTCGCCGGGGTGCACCCGGTGAAGGGCGAAACCCGTCCGATCCACCGGGTGATCTTCGACATGGACTTCGACGGCGTGCTGGAGCTCATCGGGGAGACGCTCCGCCGGCCGCTGCCGTGGCGCTGATCGCAGCGCCCTCGAACTGGTGCGGAAAACCCTCGCACAAATCCTATAGCGCTCGCTATACTATTTTGTACCGACAACCTCACCCCGCATCTGCGAAGGTGGCACCGAGCGAAGGAGCTCCCCCCGATGTCGAAACTCCAAGACCCCGCGCCGGCGTCCCGCGCCGAGGCCTCGCCCGTCCGGAAGCCAGGGCACGCCAAGCAGCTGTTCGCCCTGAGCGCCGGGCACGCGCTCGAGTGGTACGACTGGGCGATGTTCGGCCTCCTGTCCGTCTACATCGGACAGGCGTTCTTCCCGGGCGAGAACGCGGTCGCCGCGACCCTGAACTCGCTCGCCGTCTTCGCGGTCGGCTTCGTGGTCCGCCCCATCGGCGGCGTCGTGTTCGGCCTCGTCGCCGACCGGCTCGGTCGCAAGCCCGTCATGGTGGGGGCCGTGGCGGTCACGGCGGCCGCGAGCCTCGTCATCGGCGTGCTGCCGACGCACGAGACCCTCGGCATCTGGGCCGGCGTCATCGTGCTGTTCTGCCGCATCATGCAGGGCTTCTCCACCGGCATCGAGGGCTCGCTCGGCGCCGCCTACGGCGTCGAGCTCGTGCCCGACCGCCCGGGCTACGTCGCGGGCTTCATGGCGACCTTCAACAACCTCGGCAACATGCTCGCCCCGCTCACCGCCTTCGTCACGAGCTCGCTTATCGGGCCGGAGGGCATGGCCGACTACGGCTGGCGCGTGCCGTTCATCCTCGGCGGCCTCCTCGGCTTCATCGTCCTCTGGCTGCGCCGCACCCTGCCGGAGACGCTGCCCGCCGCCTCGAGCGTCGCCGACGGCAGCGCGGTCACCACGCGGAAGCAGACGAGCGAGGTCTGGAAGGGCGTGCGCAAGTACTGGCTCAGCATCCTCGCCGTCGTCTTCATCGTCGGCGCCATCCAGGCCTACAACTACACCTGGCTGTCGGGCCTGCCGTCGATCGCGACCGGCACCTACGGCGAGGACCCGACGGGCGTCTTCGCGGTGTCGACCTCGCTCGGCGTCATCCTCACCGTCGGCGCCTTCGTGCTCAGCCGCGTGCTCGACAAGTGGGACCTCTCCCGCTGGTTCGTGCTCGGCCGGCTGCTCGCGATCCCGACGATCTTCCTCGTGCTGCTCTACACGGGCAACGGCGTCGGCCCGCTCGCGGGCGTGCTCCTCGGCGGCTCGCTCGTGCTGCTGCTGAACCTCACGATCTTCAGCACCGTCGCGAACCTGATGATCCCGCAGCAGTTCCGCGGCACCGCGGTCGGCCTCGGCTACGGCATCGGCGTCGCGCTCTTCGGCGGCACCGCCTCCTACCTGTTCGTCTACCTGCAGAGCATCGGCCTCGGGAACGTCTTCCCGTTCTACGTCGCGACGCTCTGCGCGATCAGCGTGGGGCTCTACCTCGTGGCGAAGCGCAAGAACGGCGTCTTCAAGGGCAAGCAGGCCGACTAAGCATCCGCACCGGCCGCGCCGCCGGCCTTCCGTGAACCGCGGAGGGCCGGCGGCGCGTTCGTCTGCGCGGCGGGCGGGCGGGCGGGCGTCGCGCCGGGCGGGGCGTACTCAGTGCGCGAGTGCGCTCAGTGCGTTAGTGCGCCCGGTGCTGCGGCCCGTCGGCCGGCGTCGCCCGCTCGTCGGCGAGCGTGCGGCGCCGGGCCTCCTCGAGGTGGGCGCGCATGAGCCCGACGGCGCGGTCGCCGTTGCCGTCGCGGATGGCGTCGTAGATGCCGCGGTGCTCGGCGGCGGCCTCGAGCGCGTGCGTGCGCCCGGCGCGGCCGCTCAGGCGGAAGCGCTGCAGCTGGCTGCCGAGCGCGGCGAACGCGCGCTGGGTGAACGGGTTGCCCGTCTGCGCGCTGATCAGGCTGTGGAACGACTCGTCGGCGATCCAGCTGGCCCTCAGGGTCTCGGGGTCGGCGAGCGCGCCCGCGCGCTCCATCGTCTCGATGCTCGCGAGCAGCCCGGCCAGGAACTCGGGGGTGGCCTTCGCGGTCGCCTCCGCGGCGAAGCTCGGCTCGAAGAGGAGGCGGGCATCCATCAGCTGCCCGATCTCGGTGGGGGAGAGGAGCGGCGCGACCTCGTAGCCGCGGAGCGGATGCCGGAGCACGAAGCCGGTCGGCTCGAGCCGCGCGAGGGCCTCCCGGATCGGCGTGGCGGACAGCTCCATCTCGCGGGAGAGGGCGCCAACGTTCAGCCGGTCGCCCGGTTCCCGCTCGCCGCTGATCATCTGCAGGAGGAGCGCGTCGTACGCGCGGTCGGCGTACGGCACGCGCGTGGATCTCCGCCGCGACGGGGGGACGCGCTCTTCGCTCACTCGGGCTCCTCCGGGACTCGGCTGACGTGCCTGCTCGAACCTATCGCGTCGCCGGCCGATCGGCTCGGCCGCGCGCGGGCTCGGCGCACGGCGCTGGGCCCGCGCCGGATCGGCGCGGGCCCAGGACTGGAACGGGTGGACGGACTGGGCTCAGGCCGCCTTCGCCGCCTGGCCCGAGTGCCAGAGCTGCACGAACTCGCGGGTCATTTCGCCGCTCGCCGGCAGGTCCATGTCGGTGTTCGGCTTCGAGCCGTAGCCGAACACGGCGCCGTCGGCGACCTCCGCGTAGGTGGCGGCGTGCTTCGCGGTCATGCCCGAGCCGAGGATGATCGGGGCGTCGGGAATGGCGTCCTTGATCTGGTGCAGCCGGTCGAGGCTCGGCGGCATGCTCGTGTCGTCGCCGGCCAGGATGATGGCGTCGGCGCCGCCGCGGTGCAGCATGTCGGCCGCGATGACGGGCACCGGGCGCTCGACGAGGGGGCGCGCGTGCTTCGTCAGCAGGTCGGCGAGGGTGAGGATGTGCTCGCCGCCGATGTGCTTCTTGTAGCGCGCGACGAGGTGCGCCTCGCTGTTGATGATGCCCTGGTCGGTGACGGAGGCGTCGGTCAGGATGTTCAGCCGGATGAACTCGGCGTCCACCGCGGCGGCGATGCCGAGCGAGGCCTTCCACGAGTTTCGCAGGATGTTGATGCCGATCGGCAGCTCCGTGTTTCGGCGCACCTCGCGGGCCACGACGGCGGCGGCCGCGACGGTCTCGGGCTCCACGGTCACGGGGTAGAAGGGGTAGTCGTGGAAGTTCTCGACGAGGAGCGCGTCGACGCCGCCCTCGGTGAGGGTCTTCGCGTCGGTCACGGCGCGCTCGATGACGTCGTCGAGGTCGCCGGAGAAGGCGGGCGCGCCCGGCAGCGCGTACATGTGGACCATGCCGATGACGGGGGCCTTGCCGCCGAACACGCCGTTGAAGCGGTCGAGGTAGGGGTAGCTCATGCGAGTGCTCCTAGGGGATGGGACGCGAGCGTGCGGACGACCTCGGCCGGGCGACGCTGCGTCGACGGATTCTTCCGCCCGGTGCCGTCGGCGCCGGGGGTGCCGCGAGTGCGGCGCGAGTGGGAAATGCCTGTCGACCGGCCGTTCCAGTCCCGCTACTTCAAATAATATTGGATTTGAAGGCGAAGTCAAGCAGTGCGGCTAGGGTTGCGGCATGCGTGGGATCGGGGGCCGAGCGGGCCGGGGGATGGCGCCCGGCGCCGGAGGGATGCTCCTCGCCGTCGCGTTCGTGCTGGTGCTCGCCGGGTGCGCGGCGGGCGCCGGGGGCGACGACGCATCGTCGGGCACCGGGAGCGACGAGGCCTCGCCGGGCGCCGCGACAGTGGTGCCCGATGGCGTCGCGCTCCCGCCGCCGGGCGCGGCGCCGGACTACCAGCTCGGCGGGGCGTACGACCCGGCCGAAGGAGTGGGCATCGTCGCGCGCGACCGCTCCGCCCCGCCCGCGGAGGGCCGGTACTCGATCTGCTACGTCAACGGATTCCAGACCCAGCCCGGCGAGCTCGACGACTGGCCGGCCGAACTCCTGCTGCAGCAGGACGGCGCACCGGTCTTCGACCCGGACTGGCCCGACGAGGCGCTGCTCGACCACTCGACGCCCGAGCGGCGATCCGCCATCGCCGCGATCGTCGAACCCTGGATCGTCGGCTGCGCCGAGGCGGGCTACGACGCGGTCGAGTTCGACAACCTCGACAGCTACACGCGCTCCGGCGGTGCCCTGCGCCTCGACGACGCGGCCGAGCTCGCCCGGCTGCTCGTCTCCGCAGCCCACGACGCGGGCCTCGCCGCCGGGCAGAAGAACGCCGCGGAGGACGCCGCGCTCCTGCGCGAGCGTGCCGGCTTCGACTTCGCCGTCACCGAGGAGTGCGCCGCCTACGAGGAATGCGGCGCGTACGCGGCGGTCTACGGCGAGCACGTCATCGACATCGAGTACGTCGACGAGCTCCCGGAGCCGTTCGCCGAGCTCTGCGCCACCCCGGACGCGCCGCGCTCGATGGTGCTCCGCGACCGCCCGCTCGGCGTCCCCGGCGACGAGGGCTACGTCTTCGAGCTCTGCTGACGTCGGCGGCCCCATGCGAACGCCGGGGCGAAGCCGATCACCAGGCCGAGGGCGATGGCCGCCATTCCGAGCCAGGCACCGAGCGACGGCAGCGCGGCACCGAGTCCGGCGGCGATGAGCGCCGCGGTCGGGGCGGCCGTGCCGGCGCAGAGCCCGGCGGCGTCGGCGCCGAGCCGGCCGATGCCCGTGAACCAGAGCACGAACGCGAGGGCGGTCGCGATCGCGCCGAGGTAGAGGATCGCGGCGAGCGCGGTCGGGCTCGCGAGCGCAGCAGGGTCGGGGTGTTCGACGAGGGCCGAGAGGATGCCGAAGACGAGCGCGGCGATCGCGCACGTCGCCGCCGAGTAGCTCCACGCGCCCATCCGCGGCAGCGCCCGGGCGCCGAAGAGCGTGAGTCCCGCCTCGCCGGCGATGAGCGCGACGCCCATCAGCACACCGAGGGGATCGGCCCGCCCCCAGCCGGTCACGGCGATCGCCCCCGCGCTCACGACGACCGCGCCGACGATGAGTCTGGGGGAGGGGCGCCGCCCGGCGGCGAGCGGCGCGCCGAGCGCGAGCACGAGCGGGATGCAGCCGACCGCGGCGCCGAGGAACGCCGGCTCGGCGTGCGCAGTGCCGACGATCGTCGCGAGGTTGAACCCGACGAGGCCGGTCGCCGCCCCGCCGAGCACCCAGCCGAGGTCGCGGAGCCCGGGGAGCACGAGGCGGACGCCGAGGATCCGCGCGAACACGATGATCGTGACGACGGCGACGGCGTAGCGCGCGGACTGCAGCGCGAACACGGGGAGGCCGCGGGTCGCGTCGATGACGGCCACGCTGCTGCCGAGCAGCGCCATCGCGGCGAGCCCGGGCCAGAGCGCCCACCAGCGCCGCGAGCGGGTGCCGGCGGGAGCGGTGGGCGTCGACGGGATCGTGGTCATGCAGTGAGCCTGCCCTGCCAGGTGGCTGCATCGACAGGGGCCATCCGGGCGCAATAGATTGGGCCAATGCCGGGTGAGGGATTCTTGCTGCTGGATTCGACCGCGGTGCCGCGCGGCCGCCGCGCCGATTGGCTCGCGGCCGAGCTGCGCGCGGCGATCGCGCGCGGAGCGCTCCCCGCGGGAGCGCGGCTGCCGGCGAGCCGCGTGCTCGCCGGCGAGCTCGGCTTCGCCCGGAACACCGTCGCCGAGGCGTACCGGCGGCTCGCCGAGGAAGCCCTCGTGGTCGCGCACGTCGGCGTCGGCACCGTCGTGGCGCCGTCCGCTGCCGCATCATCGGGGGCGGCGCGCGACGCGGCGCCACCGGTGCGCTCGGCCCGGACTCCCGCTCCGACGCGCGCGACCGCATCCGCCGGCCCGCCCGGGCCGGCAGTCCGACCGGGAGCGGAGCCGATCGACCTCGCGGCCGGCCTCCCCGATCTCTCGGCGTTCCCGCGCGCGGCGTGGCTGCGCGCGGAGCGGGAGGTGCTCGACGGGGCATCCCGCCGCACCCTCGGCTACCAGGACCCGGCCGGCACGCCCGCGCTCCGCGAGGCGCTCGCCGCCTGGCTCGCGCGCTCGCGCGGGGTCGCGGCGGATCCCGGTGCGATCGTCATCACCTCCGGCGTCACCGGCGCGCTCGCCCTCCTCGCCGATGCCCTGCTCGAGGAGGGGCACCGCTCGGTCGCGCTCGAGGACCCGGGGGCCACCGGCAATCGCCGCATCCTCGGCTACTGGATGCCCCGGATCGAGCCGGTCCCCGTCGACGAGGACGGGCTCGTCGTCGACGAGCTCCGCCGCACGGACGCCGACGTCGTGCTGGTGACGCCGGCGCACCAGTACCCGAGCGGCGTCGTGCTCGCGCCCGAGCGGCGTCGCGAGCTCCTCGCCTGGGCGGCCGAACGGGAGCGCCGGCTCGTCATCGAGGACGACTACGACGCCGAGTACCGCTACGACCGGCGGCCGGTGCGCGCGCTCCAGCCGCTCGCCCCCGAGCGCGTGGCCTACACCTCCAGCCTGTCGAAGACGCTCGCGCCGGCGCTGCGCCTCGGCTGGCTGGTGCCGCCGTCACGGCTCCTCGGCCGCATCGTCGAGCGGCGCTGGGCGAGCGACCTCGGCTCGCCGGCCCTGCCGCAGCTCGCGTTCGCCCGGCTCCTCGACTCGGGGGCGCTCGAACGGCACCTGCGCGGGATGCGCGCGCGGCACCGGCAGCGCCGGGACGCCGCCGTCGCCGCGATACGGGCGCAGCTGCCGGGCGTCCGGGTGACCGGGGTCGCGGCCGGGCTCCACCTGCTGCTGGAGCTCCCGGCGGGAGCCGACGACGCCGCGGTGGCGGCCGCGGCGCGGGAGCGCGGGGTACTCGTGCAGCCGCTCGGCGCGCAGCGCCACCGTCCTGGCGGCCCCGGGCTCGTCGTGCACTACGCGGCGGAGCATCCGGCCCGCTTCGAGCGGGCGGTCGCCGTGCTCGCCGGGGTGCTCGGCGGCCGGTCCTGAGTGGTCCGCGGTTGGAGGGGATGACGAGTATGACACTTTGTGTCATACTGCGGGCACGCCGTCCCGCCCCGTCCGACCCGAACGGGCGCGGCGGAGCGGCACCCCGGAGCTCCGTTCCATCGAGGTGACGCATGACCCCACCGCTCGCCGGCCCCCAGAGCCTGCTGCGCGCGCTCAACGCCCGCGCCGTGCTCGAGGTGCTCGCCGAGCACGGGCCGAGCTCCCGCACCGAGCTGATGGAGCGCACCGGACTCTCGCGGACCGCCGTCACGCAGCTCGTGCGCGCGCTGCGCGCCTCCGGCGAGCTCGTGCCCGCCGGACACGACCGCGACACCCGCGGGCCCGCGGCCGAGCGCGTCGCGCTGAACCCCGGACTCGGGCTCGCACTCGCCGCCCACTGCGCGAGGGATCGGGTCGCGGTGGCGCTCGTGGACGCGAGCGGCACCGTCAGGCAGCGCGCCCACGCCGAGCTCGCCGGGCCCGAGGAGACCGCCCGGGCGCTCGCCCGCCTGCTCGCCGGACTCCGCGAGGCCGCCGGCCCCGAGATCCCGCTGCTCGCCGGGATCGTCGGCGTCCCCGGCATCGTCGCCCGCGACGGCACCGTCCGCACCGAGTCCGGCCCCGACGACGGCGCACTCCGGGACGCGCTCGCACGGCTCGTCTCGGCCCCGCTCCGGCTCGAGAACGACGTGAACCTCGCCGCCCTCACCGAGCTCGCCCGGGGCGCCGAGCCGGACGCGAGCTTCGCCCTGCTCTCCCTCGACCCGGGGCTCGGCGCCGCCATCGTCATCGGCGGCGCACTGCACCGCGGAGCCGGCGGCGGCGCGGGCGAGGTCGCCTACCTCCCGCAGCCGGGCGTGCCGCTCGGCGCGCCAGTGCTCGGAGGCGAGCAGCTCGCCGCGGTCTTCGCGGCGCACGGGATCGACCCCGGGACGGCCCCGCTCGCGGTCCTCGACGCCGCCGGACGCGGGGAGCCGGCGTCCCGCGCCGCCGTCGAGGAGCTCGCCGGGCGGCTCGCGCTCGTCGCGGCATCCCTCCGCCTCGTGCTCGACCCCGAGGCCATCGTGCTCGCCGACCTCGCCGCGCACCCGGCGTTCCTCGCCGCCGTCGACCGCGCCGCGACGGCCTTCGCCGACCGGCTCCCGATCCCGATCCGCGCGGCGTCGCCCGCGCCCACCGGCGCGGACGACGCCGAGGCGACCACCGCGGTCGCGCTCGACGACCCTACGCTCGCCGGGGCCGCGATCGAGGCCGCCGCCGAGCTCCGGTCCCGGCTCTTCCCGCACGTCCCCGCCGCAGCACCCGCCACGACCGCCGGCCCCCGTGCGGCGCGGCGGACCGACCCCCACCCGAAGGGCAGCCAGCAATGAGCGACCGCACCGACCCCGTCCCCGACCTCAGCACGCCGGACGCCTCCGGGCGGCTCCTCGACCGCCTCGGCCTGCCGCCGGGCACGCGCGCGCTCATCGTGAACGCCGACGATTTCGGCATGTGCCACCCCGCGAACGCGGCCATCGCGGAGCGGCTGGAGGACGGCGGCATCGATTCGGCGACCGTGATGGTGCCGTGCAGCTGGTCGCCGGAGGCGCTCGCCTTCGCCGCCGACCGACCCGGGCTCGACGTCGGCGTGCACCTCGTGCTCACGAGCGAGTGGCGCAGCTACCGCTGGCGACCGCTCACCGGCACCGCGACGAGCCTCGTCGACGCCGAGGGCTTCTTCCCCTCCGACGTCGCCACCGTCGAACGCACCGCGGACGAGGCCGACGTCGCCGCCGAGGTCGCGGCGCAGCTCGCGGCGGCGCTCGCGGCGGGCGTCGATGTGACGCACCTCGACAACCACATGGGCTCGGTCTACGGGCTCGAGACGGGGCGGAACTTCCTCGCCCCGGTGCTCGAGCTCGCCGCCCGGCACGGGCTGCCGTTCCGGCTGCCGCGGCATCCCGACGGCCTCGGCCTCGACGCGGCGCGGGCCCATGCGCTCGCCGCCGCGGTCGCCGCCGCGGATGCGCTCGGCGTGGTCGTCCCCGACCGGCTCTGGACCCACCCGTTCGAGCTGCGCGACGAGGGCACCGATCACGAGGAGCGCTACGAGGAGGTGCGCGACGGCTACCTGCGGCTGCTCCGGGCGCTGCCGCCGGGCGTCACCGAGCTCTACCTGCACCCGATGATCGACGGGGAGGAGCTCCGCGCGACCGTCGACTTCGCCGCGGCGAAGCGCGGCTACGAGCACCGGCTGCTCGGCGATCCGATGGTCGCCTCAGTCCTCGCCGAGGAGGGCGTCGTGCGGATCGGCTGGCGCGCGCTCCGGGCGATCCAGCGCGGCGAGCGGATGCCGGCATGAGCGCCGCAGGCGCCGGGCTCCTCGCCCGGCTCCGCGACCGGCGCATCGACGGCGCTCCGAGCCGGCGGCAGTCGATCGCGTTCGGCGTCTCCGCCTTCCCGACCCAGCTGATGGCGCAGACCTTCGCGGCCTTCGCCGTGTACTTCTACGTCGCCCACCTCGGCGTCCCCGCCGACTGGGTGGCCGGGGCGATGATCGCCCACGCCGTGCTGAACGCCGCGCTGAACCCCGTCGTCGGCGCGATCTCCGATCGCCGCCGCACGGCCTGGGGGCGACGGGTGCCCTGGATCGGGCTCGGCATCGTCCCGCTCGTCGTCGCGTTCGCGCTCATCTGGATGCCCCCGGCGCTGCCCTCCGGCTGGCTCGTCGTGTGGTTCCTCGTCGTGGTGGCCGTCTACGACGTCGCCTTCGTGGTCGTCGTGCTGAACGTCTCGGCGCTCTTCCCCGAGCTGTTCCGGACGACGGCGGAGCGCAGCCGCGGCAACGTGCCGCGCCAGCTCTTCGGCATCCTCGGCATGGTGCTCGGCACCGCCCTCGCACCGCTCCTCTACGGCACGATCGGCTGGCCGGGGATGGCGATCGCGATGGCGCTCGTCTGCCTCGGGCTGCTCGCCTGGTCGTTCGCGGGCGGCATGGTCGAGCGGCGCGGCGCGTCCGGCCGGCCGCAGGGCGAGGAGCAGGATGCCGCCACCGCACCGGTGCTCGACTGGCGCGGGCAGCTGCGGTACACCCTCGCGAACCGCGCCTTCGTGACGTACGTGCTCGGCTCGCTCGCCGTCCAGACCTCGATCGCGATCATCGTCGCGGGCATCCCGTTCTACGTCCGGTACTCCCTGCACGCCGAGGAGGCGGCGGGCTCGATCCTGCTCGGCGCCGTCTTCCTCGCGGCCATCCCCGCCCTCTTCGGCTGGAGCCGGCTGGCCCGCCGGACGAGCCCGCGCACCGCCCTGCTCTGGTCGGTCGCGGTGTTCGGCCTCGCGGCCGTCGGCTTCCAGTTCGCTCCCGGCATCCCCGCGGCCGCCGCCGTCGCGCTCCTCCTCGGGGTCGGGGTCGGCGGCCTGCTTCAGATCCTCGAGGTCGCGCTCGCCCAGGTGATCGACGACGACGCGAACCGCACCGGACTCCGCCGTGAGGGCGTGTACTTCGGCGTCAACGGCTTCGTCGTGCGCGGCTCCGTCGTCGTGCAGGCGGTCGTCGCGGCCGCGGTGCTCGGCGCGACCGGCTTCGACGCCGCCCTCGGCGACGCGCAGCCGGCGCCCGTCGACGGCGGCATCCGCCTCATGATCGCGGTCGTGCCGCTCGTGTTCGCCGTGATCGCCTGGCTCTGCTTCCGCGCCTTCCCGATCCGGCGGCGCGACGTCGAACCGCTCGCGCTCGCGCCCCTCGCCTGACGCCGGCCGCATCGGCGGGTGCCGGTCCGAGCGGGGCCGGCGCCCGCCCGGAGCGGCCCGTCCGTCGGCGGGCGCCGCTATCGTGTGATCGTGCCAGCAGAGATCCCCGAGCCGTTCGTCGTCGCCGATGCCGCCGCCTGGCGGGCGTGGCTCGACGCGAACGAGCACGAGTCCGACGGCGTGTGGCTGCTGCTCGCGAAGAAGGGCACGGTCGAGCCCACCTCGCTGAGCTACGCGCAGGCCCTCGACGAGGCGCTCTGCAGCGGCTGGATCGACGGGCAGAAGCGCAGCTACGACGAGGCCACCTTCCTGCAGCGCTTCACCCCCCGCCGTCGGGCGTCGCTCTGGTCGAAGCGCAACATCGGTCTCGTCGGCGAGCTCGTCGAAGCGGGTCGGATGCGTGCGCGGGGCGAGGCCGAGATCGCCCGGGCGAAGGCCGACGGCCGCTGGGACCGCGCCTACTCCGGTGCGAAGACCGCCGAGGTATCCCCGGAGCTCCAGGCGGCGCTCGACGCGGAGCCGGCCGCCGCAGAGCTGTTCGCCCGGCTGAACGCCACGAACCGGTACGCGGTGCTGCACCGCATCGCGACCGCGCCGAGCGAGACGAGCCGGCGCACCCGCCTCGAGAAGCTCGTCGGCATGCTCGCCCGCGGAGAGACGCCGTACCCGCAGTGACTGCGCCGCGGGCGACGGCTGGCCGGTCCGCGACATCGCGGCGGCGTGTGACGCGATCGAGTTGCACCCGCCCGGCAGTTTCGGCACGCTGAGTACCGTGCCGTCATCCCCGCGCTCCGCGCTCGATCTCCGTTCGCCGAAGCGCCTCGCGATCGTCGCCGTCGGCGCGGTCGTGCTGCTCGGACTCGCGCTGCTCCTCGCGCGCTGGCTGCGCACGCTCCCCGAGGTCGAGGCGTTCGTGGCGAGCTACCCGGGGCACAGCCCGCTGCCGGAGGGCGCGCCGGTCGGCATCCCGGCCTGGCTCGGCTGGCAGCACTTCTTCAACGCCTTCTTCCTGGTGCTGCTCGTGCGCACGGGCCTCCTCATCCGTTCGAAGGCGCGACCGCCCGCCTTCTGGACCCGCGACAACTCGCGCTGGCCGCGCACGAAGGGGGCACCGCGCCGACTCGGCATCTCGGTCTGGCTGCACCTCGTGGTCGACGCGCTCTGGGTGCTGAACGGCGTCGTCTACGTCGTGCTCCTGTTCGCGACGGGGCAGTGGCTGCGCATCGTGCCGACCAGCTGGGACGTCGTGCCCAACTCGATCTCCGTCGTGCTGCAGTACCTCTCCCTCGACTGGCCGGCGGAGAACTCCTGGGTCGCGTACAACGACGCGCAGGTGCTCTCCTACTTCGCGATCGTCTTCCTCGCGGCCCCGCTCGCGGTGCTGACCGGGCTCCGCCTCTCGCCGGTCTGGCCGATGCAGGGGCGGCTCGCGCGGGCCTTCCCGGAGCGGCTCGCGCGCGCCCTGCATTTCCCGGTGATGCTCTTCCTCCTGCTGTTCACCTTCGTGCACGTCGTGCTCGTGCTCGCGACCGGTGCGCTGCGCAACCTCAACCACATGTACGCCTCGCGCGACGCGAGCGACTGGGTCGGCTTCGCGATCTTCGCGGTCTCGGTGCTCGCGCTCATCGGCGCCTGGGTGCTCGCCCGCCCGCTCGTCCTCGCGGGGGTCGCTGGTCGCTTCGGCCAGGTGCGCCGGATGCCGCCGCCGCCGCCCGCGCCGAAGCCGGCGCCGCCGCGCGACTGAGCCCCGGCGGCGCGGCCGGCACCGCCGCGCGACCGAGCACGGCGCCGAAGACGGCGCCGCCGCGCGACTGCGCACGGCGGCGCGGCCGGTCAGGACGCCGCGTCGATCTCCGCGACGATCGCGGTGAAGCCGCGCTGCTCGGCCAGCCGGCGCGGGAGCACGCCGTCGCCGTCCGGGATGGCGGGATCGGCCCCGGCCGCGAGCAGGAGCCGCACGGTCTCGATGTGGTCTTCGCTGCCGGTGCCGAGCACGATCGCCTCGTGCAGGGCGGTCCAGCCGAGGCGGTTCACGTGGTTCACGGGCACGCCGGCCGCGAGCAGGATGCGGACGGTCTCGACGTGCGCGTGCTCGCTCGCGGGGATGAGCGCCGTGCCGTTGTAGCGGTTGGTGCTCGTCACGTCGGCGCCGTGCTCGAGGGTCAGCCGCAGGATGTCGCTCAGCCCCTCGGCGCCCGCGTAGAGGTACGCGGAGTCCTCGATGGCGTCCTTCGCGTCGGGGTCGGCGCCGGCCTCGAGCAGCACCTGGACGAGGTCGGCGCGCTCGGCGCGCGTCGCGGTGACGACGACGGGGCGCCCGTCGGCGTCGCGGGCGTTCGGGTCGGCGCCCTGCTCGAGGGCGTGCCGGACCTCCGCGAGGCCACCGGTCGCGATGGCGGCGACGAGCAGGGCGGTCGCCTCGGCGGGCGGGATCGTGGGCGTGACGGGCATCGGGGTGGCCTCCTCGGTCGGTGGTGCGCTGACGGTGGGCGGGGGAGTCGTGGCGGTGGGGCCCGCGGATGCGCAGCCCGCGAGGGCGACGGCGGCGGCGAGCGCGAGACCGACCGCCGTGCCGCGGGCCGCAGCGGTGGGCGCGGCGCCGGGACGCCGCTCGCGCCGGGTCATCCGTCGGCTCCGCCCGACGCGTCGGTGAGCCGCAAGCCGTCGGCGACGACCCGGCCGCGGTGGAGGACCGTCCGGTCGCGACCGCGGTCCATCACGGCGCTCGTCGGCGTCTCGCCGTCGACGAGGACGAGCTCGGCCGGGTCGCCGACGCGCACGCCTGGGCGGTCGCCGATCCCCGCGAGGCGCGGCGCGGAGGCGTCGAGGACGGCCGCGCCGCCCGCGGTGGCGATCGCGAGGCAGTGCTCGATGTGCTCGTCGCGGCGGAAGCCGTTCGTGAAGGCGAGCTGCCAGGTGCGGTCGAGCAGGTCGCAGTTGCCGTACGGGCTCCAGTAGTCGCGCTGGCCGTCCTCGCCGAGGCCCACGCGCACGCCCGCCTCGGACAGGGCGAGCAGCGGCAGCTGGTTCCGCGCGGAGGGGGCGACGGTCGCCATCGCGACGTCGAGTTCCGCGAACTCCTCGATGAGCCGCCGGGTCACCGCCTCGGACACGCCGCCGAGCTCGTAGGCGTGCGAGAGCGTGACCTTGCCCTGCATGCCGAGGGCGCGGGTGCGCTCGAGCACCAGCTCGGTGCTGAAGACGCCGAGCTCACCGGGCTCGTGCAGGTGGATGTCGACCTCGACCTGGTACTTCTCCGCCAGTCCGAACACGAGGTCGAGGTGCCTCGCCGGGTCGCGGTCGAGCTGGCTCGGGTCGATGCCGCCGACGACGTCGGCACCGGCGCGCAGCGCCTCCTCGAGGAGTTCGACCGAGCCTGGCTCGCGGAGGAGCCCGGCCTGGGGGAAGGCGATGATCCGCACCTCGGCCGCGTCGCGGTAGCGTTCCGCCGCCGCCTGCACGGCCTCGAACCGTTCGAGCCGGCAGTCGATGTCGACCTGCGCGTAGCTGCGCACCCGGGTGGTGCCGTGGGCGATCATGCGCTCGAGGGTGCCGGCGACGCGCTCGGGGAGCGGCACCTCGGCGTCGCGCCAGTTGCGGCGGTCGTTCAGCATCATCTCCCACACGCCGGGCCCGCCGCTGTGCGGCCGGAACGGCAGGCCGATCCGCGTCGAGTCGAGGTGCACGTGCACATCGCTGAAGGCCGGCAGCAGGAGCCGTCCGCGGCCCGCGACGTCGTCGGGCGCCGGTGGCCGGGCAGGATCGTGCGGTGCGATCGCCGCGATGCGGCCGCTCTCGATCTCGACGTCGGCGGTGGGGCCGCCCCACGGGCGGACCTCGGTGAGCATCATGGAGCTGACCTCCTGGGGTGGGCGGGATGGGGGAGTGGACGGCCCGCGACGAGGCCGAAGCCGAGCTGCGCGGCCGCGACGGCGACGAGCCCGGCGAGGATCGGGGTCCACGGCACGCCGGCCGACGACAGGATGCCGAGTGCGAGCGGACCGAGGGCGGCGACGGCGTAGCCGACGCCCTGCGCGACCGCGGAGAACGCGGAGGTGCGCGCCGTGCTCGGGGCCCGGGCGACGATGAGCCCGACGGCGAGCCCGAACGCGGCGCTCTGCGCGATGCCGAGGACGGCGACGAAGAGCGGTGCGAGCGCGATCGGGGCGAACGCGAGCCCGGCGAGGCCGAGCGCGGAGCAGGCGGAGACGACGGCGATCACGCCGGTCTGGGTGCGGAAGCCGGCGGCGATCGTCGGGGCGAGGAGTGCGGCGGGGATTCCGGCGATGCTCATCCAGGCGAGGAGGAGCCCCGCCTGCGCCGGGGCGAGTCCGCGGTCGACGGCGAGGGTCGGCAGCCACGCGGTGAGCGCGAAGTAGATCAGCGCCTGGCTCGCGAAGAAGCCGGTCACCGACCACATCCGCGGGGCGCGGAGGATCGAGCCCTCGTGCTCGACGACGGCAGCCGGCGCCGGCACGGACTCGGCCGCCCGGACCAGCCGGGCCATGACGGCGCACGCGAGCACGGCGGCGGCGACGATCGGCAGGGCCCAGACGCCGAGCGCCAGCGGGACCCGGCCCCCGAGCGCGCCGAGCACCGGGACGGCGAGCGAGGCGCCGAGGGCGGCGCTCGCGCCGAAGGCCGCCGTGTAGACGCCCGACCACACCCCGTGCCGCCGCCCGAGGTGGGTGCGCACGAGCTGCGGGGTCAGGATGCCGAGGAGCGAGATCGCCGCACCGACGACGACGGTGCCGACGAAGAGCGGCACCGCTCCGAGGGGGCGCAGCAGCATCGCCAGCGCGAGGGCGCAGAGCAGGAGCGCTGCCGCCCGGTCCGCTCCGAGCCGGCGCGCGAGCGGGGGCGCGAGCGGGGCCGCGAGGCCGAAGAGCAGAACGGGGGTGGTGCTGAGCCAGGCGGCGCCGCTCGGTCCGAGATGGAACGTGCGCTCGAGCTCGGGCAGGAGCGCGGACACGCTCGTGATCGGCGAGCGGACCGAGAGGCCGATGCCGACGACGAGGGCGCCGGCCGCGAGCGGAGCGCCGAGACCGGCGCGCCGCTCAGCCATCGAGCGACTGCTCGCTCTGGTCGAGGACGCCGACGGCGGCGGCGCTCGCGGCATCCGCGTCGCCTCGTTCGATGGCGTGGAAGAGGGCCTCGTGCAGGTCCGCGGTGTTCGGGTCGGAGTTGTTCGAGAGGCAGGAGTTCTGCGCGACGGAGTGGCGGAGCGAGGCGTCGAAGCTCGCGTAGAGCCCGACGAGGAGCCGGTTGTGGGAGGCCCCGGCGACTCCCAGGTGGAAGGCGACGTCGTGATCGGCGAACGCCTCGGCGTCCTGCGCGCGGATCGCCGCCCGGCGGCCGGCGAGCGCCTCGCGCAGGCTCGCGAGGTCGGAGTCGTCGCGGTTCGTCGCCGCCTCGCGGGAGGCGAGCACGTCGAGGGCGCGCCGGACGGTGAGCACCTCGCGAGCATCGGCCACGTCGATGGTGCGCCGGAGCGCGACCTCGGTCGGGTCGTCGGCGACGACATAGGTGCCGTCGCCCTGGCGGGTCTCGAGCAGGCCGAGCTGCACGATCGAGCGCACGGCCTCACGCACGGAGGGCCGGCTCACGCCGAGCTGTTCGGTCAGCTCGGCCTCGGTCGGGATGCGCGAGCCGACCGGCCAGGAGCCGGAGGTGATCTCGGTGTGCAGGCGGTCGACGACCGTGTCGACGAGCGAGCGGCGCTGGATGGGTTCCACGATTCCATTCTCTTTCTTCGCGAATGTATGGTTATCATACATCTGACAAATCGCCGGGGCGACCGCCGCGCGGCGATTCGGCAGGAACGAAGGAGTTCGACGGATGCCAGCAGCGACCCCAGCAGACGAGCGGCGAGGCGACGCGCCGGCCCCCGGCACGATCGTCGCGCCGGGACTCGTGGATGCGCACATCCACCCGGACAAGTCGAGCTGGGGCGGCCCGTGGATGTCGCGGAAGCCGGCGGCCTCGCTCGCCGACTTCATCGCGAACGACCTCGCGACGCAGCGCAGCTACACCCGCAGCGTCGAGGAGCGGGCGCACGCCCTCCTCAGCACCGCCCTCGCGAACGGCACGCTCGCGATGCGCGCGCACGTCGACGTCTCCCACGAGCTCGGCACCCGGAACGTCGAGGGCGTCCGGGCCGCCGCCGAGCGGCTCGCCCCCTGGCTCACGGTGCAGATCGTGGCGTTCCCGCAGTTCGGGCTGCTCACGAACCCGGGCACCCTCGAGGCGATGGCGGCCTCGCTCGACGCCGGCGCCGATCTCGTCGGCGGTATCGATCCGCTCGGCCTCGAGGGCGACGTCGCCGGGCATCTCGACGCGGTCTTCGGGCTCGCCGAGCGCGCCGGCCGAGACCTCGACCTCCACCTCCACGACGGCGGCGAGGACGGGCTCGCCCAGATCCGCGAGATCGCCGCGCGCACCGCGGCGGCGGGCATGCAGGGACGGGTCACGGTGAGCCACGCCTTCGCGCTCGCCGACGCCACGCTCCCGAGTCGCGCCGAGACCCTCGACCGCGTCGCCGAAGCCGGACTCTGGGTGACGAGCTGCGCGCTCGGCGACGACCCGGTGCTCGATCCGGCACTGCTCGAGCAGCACGGCGTCGACTACGCCCTCGGCTCCGACGGCGTCCGCGACGCCTGGACGCCCTTCGGTACCGGCAGCATGGTCGACCGCGCCCACCTGTTCGCCTACCGCACCGGTGCGATGACCGACGACGCGCTCGAACGCTGCTACCGTGCCGCCTCCGTCCACGGCGGTCGGCTGCTCGGCATCCCCGAGCTCGCCGAGCCCGTGGCGGCCGGGGCAGCCACCCGGCTCGAGTTCGCCGGCGAGTCCCTCGCCCAGGTGGTCGTCGACCGCCCCGCCCCGATCGCCGTCGTCCGCGACGGCCGGGCCGCCCCCGGACGCTGACCCGCGCCCGCCCCGTCCCAGCCGACCGACCCGCGCCGCCTCGGCGCGACCCCGCCGACCCAGACACACCGACGAAGGAGTTCTCGTGTCCCGACGCCGCACCACCCTCGCCACGGCCGCCATCGCGGCCGCCGCGATCGCCCTCACCGGCTGCACCGCGCAATCGGCCACCGAGGAGGGCGGCCTCTCGGTCGACCTCTCGAACCTGGCCACCACCACCGAGCCGGGCACGCGGCCCGTCGAGCTCGTGAAGTGGAACCTCCCGTACGAGCCCATGTCGCTCGACCCCATGTACACCTTCAACTACGCCGAGAACACGGTCGTCGCGAACCTCTGCGACAGCCTCGTGCGCATGAAGCCCGACCTCACGACCGAACCCGGCCTCGCCGCCGCCGTCGACCAGCCCGACGACACGACGATCGTCTACACCCTCCGCGACGGCGTCGCCTTCTGGGACGGCACCCCGCTCACCGCCGAGGACGTCGTGTACTCGCTGCAGCGGCAGACCGGCGAATCCACCACCAGCTACTTCGCGAGCTACTTCCAGAACGTCGCCTCGATCGAGGCGACCGCGCCGAACCAGGTCACGGTGACGCTCAGCCAGCCCGACGTCCTCTTCACCCAGGCGATGGCCACCGCCGCCGGCGCCATCGTCTCGAAAGCGGCCGCCGAGTCGGCGGGCGATGCGTTCGGCACCCCGAGCGGCGGGCTGCAGTGCACCGGACCGTTCTCGCTGTCGGCCTGGAACTCCGGCAAGAGCATCGAGCTCGCGGCGAACCCGGCCTACTGGGACGCGGCGCTCGTACCGAAGGCCGCCGCGCTCGAGTTCAGCTTCATCGCCGACGAGTCGACCGCCGTGAACGCGCTGCGCACCGGCGACGTCGACGGGCAGTTCTTCTACCTGCCGCCCGCCGGACTCACCCAACTGGAGCACAGCGACGAGGTCACCACCACCTACGGCAAGTCGCTCGTGTTCTGGACGATGACCACGACGAACTTCGACGGCGGACTCGGCGACGAACGGATCCGCCGGGCCCTGTCGCTCGCGATCGACCGGGACGCCCTCACCAAGGTCGTCTTCCAGGGCGCCGGCATCCCCGCGACGACGCTCGCCGGTCCGGACTACTGGGGCTACGAGCGCGACGCGTTCGAGGCGGCGTACGAGGAGTTCTCGGCCGATCCCGACCTCGACGAGGCGAAGGCGCTCGTCGCCGAGGCCGGCACGGTCGCCCCGATCGTCCTCGCCGTCCAGGGCAGCTCCGCGGTGCACGAGCAGACCGCGAACGTGATCCAGGCCGCGGGGCAGGCGATCGGCCTCGACATCCAGACGAAGGTCATCCCCGTCGAGCAGTTCGGCAACCTCTACTTCGACCCGGCCGCGCGCGCGGGCATCGACGGCTTCTTCACGACGAACTACGGCAGCTTCGCCGACGCGCTCGACGTCTACCAGTTCTTCGCGAGCACCGACAGCCACAACTACACCGGCTGGGACCTCGCCGACGAGCCGCTGTTCGCGGCCCGCGCCGAGACCGACGACGCCGCCCGGGCCGAGCAGGTGATCGAGGCGCAGCGGATCATCACCGAGCAGCTGCCGTGGATCCCGCTCGCCTACGAGCCGGTGACGCTCGTGCAGAACGACCGCATCTCGGGCGCCACGGCATCCTTCGCCTACCTCTACGCACCCTGGGCGGCCACGATCGGCGGGGCGGAGTAGCCCGGATGTCCTTCGGCGCCTACCTGGCGAGGCGCACGGGCGGCCTGCTGCTCGTGCTCCTCGTCACCTCCTTCATCGTCTTCGGGCTGCTCTACCTCGCCCCGGGCAGCCCGCTCGCCTTCATCCTCGGACCGCGCGGCGGCACCCCGGAGCAGATCGCCGCCGTCACGGCCCAGTACCACCTGAACGATCCGTTCTTCGTGCGCTACGTCGCCTGGCTCGGCGATCTCCTCCGCGGCGACCTCGGCTACTCGATCGTCTACCGCCAGGACGTCTCGGCGCTGATCGGCGGTCGGATCGGCACGACGCTCGCGCTCGTGTCGATGGCGGCGCTGATCATCGCCGTCGTCGGGATCGCCGCGGGCACCTTCGCGGCCCTCCGCGGCGGCTGGAGCGACCAGCTCACCTCGACGCTCGCCGCCATCGGGCTGTCCACGCCCTCGTTCGTCATCGGCGTCGCCCTGATCAGCGTGTTCGCGGTCGGGCTCGGCTGGTTCCCCACCTTCGGCTCGGGGAGCGGCGGAGTGGACACACTCGTGCACCTCGCGCTGCCGGCCGTCGCGCTGTCGGTCGCGAGCGCCGCCTACCTGGCCCGGATCACCCGGGCATCGGTGCTCGAGGAACGCGGGCGCGAGCACGTGCAGACCGCCACCGTCCGCGGACTGGCACCCGGGCACATCGTGCGGCACCATGTGCTGCGCAACTCGCTCGTGCCGATCGTCACCGTGCTCAGCCTCACGATCGCGACCCTCATCGCCGGCGCCGTGGTCGTCGAGAACGTGTTCGCGCTCGACGGGCTCGGCTCCCTGCTCGTGCGGGCCATCCTGCAACGCGACTTCGCGGTCGTGCAGGCCGTGATCCTCGTGCTCGTGGTCGCGTTCGTCGTCGTGAACGCCGTCGTCGACGTGCTCTACACCTTCATCGACCCGCGCATCGCCCTCGGGAGCCGGAAATGACCACGCCGTCCACCACCAGCCTCGCCGTCGCCCGGGTCGCCCGCGACCGCCGCGGCGCGGGCCTCGCCCGACGCACCCGCGACCGCCTCGGCGTCACCGGCGGCATCGCCGCGGGCATCCTGCTCGTCATCGCGCTCGCCGCAGCCTTCGCGCCCGTCGTCGCGCCGTACGATCCGGACTTCCCGGACCTGCTCGCCTCGCTCTCCGGCCCCTCGCCCGCGCACCTCCTCGGCGCCGACGCGCTCGGCCGCGACATCCTGTCCCGACTGATCTGGGGCGCCAGGATCACGCTCGCCGGCCCCGGACTGGTGATCCTCATCGCCACCGTCGTCGGCACCCTGCTCGCGCTGCTCGCCGCCTGGCGCGGGGGCCGCATCGACACCGCGATCAGCTGGCTGCTCGACGTCCTCTTCGCCGTGCCCGGGATCGTCTTCGGCCTCATCGCCGTGGCCATCTGGGGGCCGAGCCTCATCACGGTGGTGTGCGGCCTCGCGATCGCCTACGTGCCCTACGTCGCCCGCGTCGTGCGCGGCGCCGCACTCCGCGAGCGCAACATGCCCTACGTCTCCGCGGCCTGGCTGCAGGGGCAGTCGGGCACCGGGATCACCTTCACCCAGATCCTGCCGAACGTGCAGCCGATCGTCGTCGCCCAGGCGGTGTCCTCGCTCGGATTCGCGGTGATCGACCTCGCCGCGGTCTCGTTCCTCGGACTCGGCGTGCAGCCGCCGACGGCGGACCTCGGCCTGATGGTGAAGAGCGGCTTCGACTCGGTGCTGCGCGGACAGCCGACCGAGGCGATCGCCGCGGGCACCCTCATCGTCCTCATCGTCTGGTGCGTCACCGTCATCGGCGACCGCCTGACGTCCAGCGCAAGGAGCATGCGATGACCGACCCCCTGCTGCAACTCGCCGACGTCCGTGCGACCCTCCGCCTCCGCGGCGGGACCCAGGACCTCCTGAACGGCGTCAGCCTCTCGATCGGCGCGGGCGAGGCCCTCGGCCTCGTCGGGGAATCGGGCTCCGGCAAGTCGCTCACGACGCGGGCGATCACCCGGATGCTCGATCCCGCGTTCCGGGTCACGGGGGAGATCCGTTTCGAGGGGGCGTCCGTGCCGGCGATGGGCGCGGCGGCGCTCCGCCGCTACCGGCAGCGCGACGTCGGCATGATCTTCCAGGACCCGCGGGCCCACGTGAACCCCGTCCACCGGGTGGGCGACTTCCTGACCGAGTCGCTGGTGCGCGATCGCGGCGTCGACCGCCGTGAGGCCGATCGGCGCGCCGTGGCGCTCCTCGACGAGGTCGGCGTCCGCAATCCGGAGCAACGACTGCGGCAGTACCCGCACGAGCTCTCGGGCGGGCTCCTGCAGCGGGTGATGATCGCGAGCGTCCTCCTCGCCGAGCCGAAGCTGATCCTCGCCGACGAGCCCACCACCGCCCTCGACGTCACCGCGCAGTCCGACGTCATGGCGATCCTCGACGAGCAGCGGCGGGCGCGCGGCCTCGCGCTGCTCTTCATCACCCACGACCTCGAGCTCGCCGCCGCCTGCTGCGACCGGCTCGCGGTCATGTACGCGGGCGAGATCGTCGAGCAGGGGGCGCACGTCTACGACGCGCCGACGCACCCGTACACCATCGAGCTGCTCGGCGCCCGGCCGAGCATCGACGAGCGCGTCGAGCGGCTGCCCGTGCTGCGCTACGACCGGGCGACCCACGAGCTGCTGAAGGCGGAGGCATCATGACGCACGACGAGACGCGAAGGGCGGAGGGGGAGGCCATCGTCGTCGCGGCGGGCCTGCGCAAGGTCTTCCCGGGCCCCCGGAAGGACGAGCCGGTCGTCGCCGTCGACGACGTCTCCTTCGAGCTGCACGCGAACGAGTGCCTCGCGATCGTGGGGGAGTCGGGGTCGGGGAAGACGACGGTCGCGAGGATGCTCGTCGGCCTCGAGACGGTGACCGACGGGCGGCTGAGCGTGCGGGGCGAGTCCCGTGCCGGCGGCGTGCGCCGGCTCGCCGACCGGCGACGCTGGGCGCGGGAGGTGCAGTACGTGTTCCAGGACCCGTACTCCTCCCTCAACGGCCGGCAGCGGATCGGCGACATCGTCGCCACCAGTGTCGGTCTGCACGCGGGAGCGGCCACGACCCGGCGCGAGGTTCGCGCCCGGGCGCTCGACATCCTCGACCGCGTCGGCCTCGGCGAGCGCTTCGCAGAGCAGCATCCGCACCAGCTCTCCGGCGGGCAGCGCCAACGCGTCGCCATCGCCCGGGCGCTCGCCGCCGATCCCGCCGTGATCGTGCTCGACGAGGCCGTCGCGGCGCTCGACGTCTCCATCCAGGCGCAGATCCTCAACCTCCTCGCCGACATCCGCGCCTCGCGCGAGGTCAGCTACCTCTTCATCTCGCACGACCTCGCCGTCGTGAACCAGATCTCCGACCGGATGATCGTGATGGAGCAGGGGCGCGTCGTCGACCAGGGCCGCACCGCCGAGCTCCTCGCCGACCCGGTGCATCCCTACACCCGATCGCTCCGGGCCGCGGTGCCGAGACCCGGCTGGAAGCCCGTGCGGCGCGAGCGGCTGGCCTCGTGACGAGCCGGCGCACCCTCATCACCGCCGAATGGGTGATCGCGCACGGCGAGGCCGGCATGACCGAGATCCGAGACGGCGCGGTCCTCGTCGACGGCGACCGGATCGCGGCCGTCGGCGCGGTGGGCGAACCGGTCTTCGACGTCCCGGTCGATGCACGCGTCGAGCTCGGCCGGAGCGTGCTGCTCCCCGGCCTCATCGATCTCGACGCGCTCGCCGACCTCGACCATCTCCAGCTCGACGCGTGGGGGGATGCCGCGCACGAACGCCGACTCGACTGGTCGGCCGACTACGCGAGGAACCGCAGACGGGAGGTGCTGTCCGCCGAGGACCGGTCCACCATGCGGCGGTACGCCCTCGTGCAGCTCGCCCTCCACGGCATCACGAGCTTCGCCCCCATCGCCTCGGAGGTCCACTCGGCGTGGGCCGAGAGTCACGACGACCTCCTCGACGTCGCCCGCACCGCCTCCGAGCTCGGCCTGCGCTCCTTCCTCGGACCGAGCTACCGCTCCGGCGTGCACGTCACGGACGAGAACGGCCGCCCGGCGATCCACTGGGACGACGAGCTCGGCCGAGCCGGCTTCGCGGCCGCCGTCCGGTTCCTCGACACCGTGGAACGGCTCGGGGACCCGCTCGTCACCGGCATCCTCGCTCCGTGCCGCATCGAGACCGTCCGGGAGGAGCTGCTCCACGAGACGGCGGCGGTCGCCGCCCGGCGGGACGTCCGGGTGCGGGTGCACGCCTTCCAGGACCACGCCGAGCGCGCGCTCGTCGCGGAGGCGAACGGCACGACCCCGCTCGGCCTGATCGCGCGATCGGGACTCCTCGACGAGCGCCTGATCCTCGCGCACGGCGTCTACCTCGACGTGCACCCCGAGGTCGCCGGGGAGGACCGCGGCGACCTCGCGGCGCTCGCCGCGGCGGGGGCGAGCGTCATCCATTGCCCGCTCACGAACGCCAGGTACGCGTTCCTCCTCGAGCGGCTCTCGCAGTACCTCGAGGCCGGGGTGAACGTGGCGCTCGGCACCGACTCCTTCCCGCCCGACCTCGTCCGCGGCATCGACGCGGGGGTGCACCTCGCGAAGGCCCAGCACGGGGACCTCTCCAGGGGCCTGCTCGCGGAGTACGTCGAGGCGGCGACGCTCGGCGGCGCGCGGGCGCTCGGCCGCGACGACCTCGGTCGGATCGAGCGGGGGGCGAGCGCCGATCTCGTCGCCTTCGCGCTCGACGACTTCCGCGCCGGTCCCGTCGACGATCCGCTGCGCGCGCTGATCCTCGCGGGTACCGGGCGCGATGCCCGCTTCAGCATGGTCGCCGGCCGAGCGGTCGTGGTCGACGGGACGATCCCGGGCCTCGATCTCGCGGCGCTGGCGCGCGAGGGTCAGCGCATCTTCGAGGAGCTGCGGGCGGCGTACGCCGAGCGCGACGGCCGTCCGGGCGACGGCCCGCTCTTCCCGGGGACCTTCGGTCGCGTCGAGCGCGCAGGGGAGCCGATCCGACCGGCGTGAGGCCGAGCGATGCTCAGGGACACGCCGCGACGCGACCACGCTGGACATGCGGGCCGCCCTGAGGTTCCATTGAAGACGGGCCCTCGTCCGGGGGGCCGCGCGGGGGACGCGGAACGCACGATCGGGGAGTGCCACGGATGGACCGGAATCTCCGGAATCGAGACTTCGTCGAACGGCGCACGCCGCTCGGAGTCCTCGGCGGCCTCCTCGGCCTCATCTGCGCCTCGGTGGCGGCCGGCGCGCTCGTCGTCGCGGGCATCACCCCCGCGATCGGTCTCGTCGGGGCGACCGCGACGCAGTCGATCGGCATGTTCGAGAATCTCCCTGGCTATCTGGAGATCGACGAGCCGTCGGAGAAGAGCAACATCTACGCCGTCACGGCGGCGGGCGTGCCGAGCCTCATGGCCTCCTTCTACGAGCAGAACCGGGTCGAGGTCGAGTGGAGTCAGGTGAGCCAGTTCGTGAAGGACGCCACCGTCGCCGGCGAGGACCCGCGCTTCTACGACCACGGCGGCGTCGATGTGCAGGGCACGCTCCGGGCCGCGGTGAAGACCGTGAGCGGCGGGAACACCCAGGGCGGGTCGTCGATCGCCCAGCAGTATGTGAAGAACGTGCGCGTGCAGGAGTGCGAGACCGAGTCGGGCGACGCGGCGACCGCCGAGGCCGAGGAGCAGGCCGCAGCGGAAGGACGCGAGCTGACGGCCGACGAGCGCGCTGAGCTGGTGGCCGAGGCGAAGGAGAGCTGCTACGAGAAGGTCACCGAGACGAGCCTCGACCGCAAGCTCAAGGAGGCGCGCTTCGCCATCGGCGTCGAGAAGCGCTACTCGAAGGATCAGATCCTCCTCGCCTACTTGAACATCGCCGGCTTCGGCGGCACGGTGTACGGCATCGAGGCCGCCGCGAACTACTACTACGGCACGACCGCGGCGAAGGTCACCCTGGCGCAGGCCGCCTCGCTCGTCGCGATCGTGAACAACCCGGAGAAGTTCCGCATCGATCAGCCCGACGACGAACGCAACGGCGCGGCGACCGGGTACCAGACCAACACCGACCGGCGGAACTACATCCTCCGCCAGATGCTGCAGCTGAAGAAGATCACGCAGGCGCAGTACGACGAGGCGCTCGCGACCCCCGTGACCCCGAACATCGTCGAGCCCAGCACCGGCTGCCAGACCGCCGGCCCGCACGCCTACTTCTGCGACTACGTGAAGACGATCCTGCAGACCGATCCGACCTTCGGCGAGGACAGCGAGGAGCGCCTCGCGAACTTCCGGCGCGGCGGCTACCAGGTGTACACGACCCTCGACCTCGATCTGCAGGCGGCCGCCATCGCCGCGATGAACGAGAACGTGCCGCAGACCTACCCGGGCTGGGACCTCGGCGGCGTGATCTCGAGCGTCGAGGTGGGCACCGGCCGAGTCCTCGCGATGGTGCAGAACAAGGTCTACAGCCAGGACCCGACCGTCCTCGCCCAGGGCCCGCAGTACACGAGCATCAACTACAACACCGACTACGCCCAGGGCGGGTCGAGCGGATTCCAGCCCGGATCCTCGTACAAGGTCTTCACGCTCGCCCAGTGGCTGAACGAGGGGCACGCGCTCACCGAGCGGGTCGATTCCCGGCCGAAGGCGAACTGGGGGTCGTTCCAGGACAGCTGCGTCGGCGGCTACGGCGACGAAGGCTGGAACCCGAAGAACGACGCCAACGAGTCGGGTGCCAATTACACGGCGCTCGAATCGACGATCGGCTCGATCAACACGGGCTTCGTCGGCATGGCCAAGCAGCTCGACCTCTGCGGCATCCGCAAGACGGCGGAGGCGTTCGGCGTCCATCGCGCCGACGGCGGTGCGCTGCAGCAGTACCCCTCGACCATTCTCGGCACGAACGAGGTCGCCCCGCTCACGATGGCCGTCGCCTATGCGGGCATCGCGAACAACGGCGTCACCTGCTCACCGATCGCCATCGACCGGATCGTGGACCGCAACGGCGACGAAGTCCCGGTGCCGAAGTCGAACTGCCAGGCCTCGGTGGCGCCCGAAGTCGCGGCGGCGATGCACTACGCGATGAACCGCGTCATGACGAGCGGGACCGCGGAAGCCTCGAACCGAGCGGTGCAGCCGTACGTGCCGCTGATCGGCAAGACGGGCACCACGGACGGCAACAAGGACACCTGGATGGTCGGAGCGAGCACGAAGGTCGCCACCGTCGCGGCCGTGGTCAGCGTGAACGGCGACGCGAATCAGCGCGGCATCTACTTCGACAGCGGCCGGGCGGCCGAGGCGAGGCACCGCATGTGGCCCAGGGTGATGTCGGTCGCCGCGTCGAAGTACGGCGGGGGAGAGTTCACCATGGCGGGACCGGGCGCGGTTCGACCGCGAGCCGGTGAGACCCCCGAGCCGGACGGCGGCTAGAAGTCGAGCGTGTCGCCTGGCTCGAGCGGCAGGTACTCGCCGCCGCCCTGCTGCACGGCCCAGGCGAGCCGCCCGTTCGACAGGTCCTTCCCGGCGCGCGAGAGCAGCATCTCGTGCGTGGGGAAGGCCCGGCGCGGGGCGACCCGCTCGACGTAGTCCATCGACTCGCTGAGCTTCATCCAGGGGGCCGCAGCGGGCGCGGCGAGCACGTCCACGGCGACCCCCTCCGGCGTGACGAACGAGTCGCCGCCGTAGTAGAGGGCGTCGTTGACCAGCACGCCGAGGTTGTCGATGACGGGGATCGAAGGGTGGATGACCGCGTGCCGCCCGCCGAAGAACCGGAGCCGGTACGGGCCGAGCTCGCGTTCGTCGCCCGCGGCGACGGTCTCGACGGCGTAGTCCGTCGCGGCGGCGGCGACGCCCGCCGGGCCGAAGATCCTGGCGTCCGGGCTCTGCTCGAGGATGCGGTCGAGCTGCGCGGGGGTCCAGTGGTCGTCGTGCTCGTGCGTGATGACGATCGCGAGCGTGCCCTGGGCCTCGGTGATCGGGGTCGTGAACTTGCCCGGATCGATGAACAGTCGGTCCCCGGAGTCGTCCAGGACCAGGGCGGCGTGCTCGAGCTTCGTGAGGCGCATGCTTCGAGCAAACACCCGCGGTCGCGGGTGCGCAAGCGGGGTCGCGGGCCGGGCCACGGACCGGGCGCGGGCCGGGCCAGGGGCCGGGGTGCGGGCGGTCGTGGGGGAGGGGTCGGCCCCTCGTCGGGCCGCCTTCCGGCCCTCGCCGATCGAGCGTCCCGCTCGATTTGGAATGTGCTCGGAACGTGTGTCATACTCTTCGAGTTGCCGGAAACGGAATGAGATTCCGAGACACGGCCCCATCGTTTAGCGGCCTAGGACGCCGCCCTCTCACGGCGGTAGCGCGGGTTCAAATCCCGCTGGGGTCACGATCGGCAACACGGCAGAAGGCCCCCGCGATTGCGGGGGCCTTCGTCGTTTCCGGGGTCGTCGTTTCCGAGGCCGTCGGTCGCGGAGTCGGGGCGTCCGGAGTCGCTGCTCCCGCGTCGTCCGGAGACGGCGGATGCCCCGGAGCAGCACGGCTCCGGGGCATCCGGTGTTCGCTCCCGCGGTGCTCAGCTCCGCGCGGGGTCGCGACCGTCCTCGTGCGTCGTCGCGGCGACGACCGCCGGCTGCGCCACCTCGGCGCCGGCGATCGGCACCGGCACGCCGTCGTGCGTCTCGCCCGGGTGGCTGCGGTGGTACGACATGCGGTCGATCCACGCGAGCGCGAGGGCGGAGAGGATGAACACGCAGTGGATGATGACCTGCCACATCACGCCCGTGGAAGTGTACTTCTCGCCGTTCTCGACCGCCCCCTGCTCGGTGATCGCACCCACGCCGATGAAGGTCTTCAGCAGGTGGATCGAGGAGATGCCGATGATCGCCATCGCGAGCTTCACCTTGAGCACGTTCGCGTTCACGTGCGAGAGCCACTCGGGCTGGTCGGGGTGCCCGTCGACCTTGATGCGCGACACGAAGGTCTCGTAGCCGCCGATGATGACCATGATGAGCAGGTTCGCGATCATGACGACGTCGATGAGGCCGAGCACGACGAGCATGATCTGCGCCTCGGTGAGCGCGTGCTCGACGTTGAAGACGCCCTCGACGAGGTGCCAGAGCTCCTTCAGGAACACCCACACGTAGATCGCCTGCGCGACGATCAGTCCGAGATACAGCGGGGCCTGCAGCCAGCGGCTGGTGAAGATCAAGAGCCCGACGGCTTTTGACCAGGGGGCGGTGCGGTAGGTGGGCGGCGTCGTCTGGGCGCTCATCGGTCTCCTCGAAATCCGGGGGTACGATTCTACGGCCGCGCGTCCGCTAGACTTCCCGGAGCGAAGGGGAGTATCCCGCGGTGCGCGAGCACCGTGAGCCACGATCGTCAGTACGAACGCCGATGAAGACGTTCCGGGCGTGGCAGCGCAATCGCGCGGAGGAGAGACTTTCGGGTTTCCGTCGTACCCACACTCCCCGAAAGGTCCTCTGTGCTCGAGCTCCCCATCTGGTTCGAAATCGGATCCCTCGTGGTCCTGACCCTGATCCTCATCGCCGACCTGCTGCTCGTCGTGAAGCGCCCCCACGTGCCCTCGTTCAAGGAGTCCACCCTCTGGGTCGTCTTCTACGTCGTGCTCGCGCTGATCTTCGCCGGCCTGATGTTCCTCCTCGGCGACGCCGAGCACGGCGGGCAGTTCCTCGCCGGCTGGCTGACCGAGTACAGCCTCTCGATCGACAACCTGTTCGTCTTCGTCATCATCATGGCCAAGTTCCAGGTGCCGCGGAAACTGCAGCAGGAGGTGCTCATGGTGGGCATCATCCTCGCCCTCGTGCTGCGCGGCATCTTCATCCTGCTGGGCGCCTCGCTCATCGAGAACTTCAGCTGGATCTTCTACCTGTTCGGCGCCTGGCTCGTCTGGACCGCGATCGGGCAGATCCGCGGCGGGCACGACGACGAGGAGCAGAAGGACTCGTTCCTCATCCGGAGCCTCCGCCGCCGGGTGCGCCTCAGCGACGACTACGACGGCGTGAAGCTCCGCACCACGATCGACGGCCAGCGCTTCTTCACCCCGATGCTCATCGTCTTCGTCGCGATCGGCACGACCGACCTGCTGTTCGCGCTCGACTCGATCCCGGCGATCTTCGGCATCACGCAGAGCCCGTTCATCGTCTTCACCGCGAACGTGTTCGCGCTGATGGGGCTCCGCCAGCTCTACTTCCTGCTCGGCGGACTGCTCGAGCGCCTCGAGTACCTGAAGTACGGCATCGCGTTCATCCTCGCGTTCATCGGCGTGAAGCTCGTGCTGCACGCGATGCACGTGAACGAGCTGCCCTTCATCAACGGCGGCCACCCGATCGAGTGGGCGCCGGAGATCTCGACCTGGATGTCGCTCTGCGTCATCCTCGCGGCCATGCTCGTGGCCACGATCGCGAGCCTCGTGAAGGCGCGGATCGACGCGCGCCGCCGCGGCCACACCCTCATGGAAGAGGTGCCGCACTTCACCGAGGACTGATGCCGCGGCACCACCTCGACCGAGCCGAACGGGCCGGGCCGCGCGGCCCGGCCCGTTCCTCTTGGTAGCGTGGTCTCCGGCTCGCCCGCGACCGGCGTGATCGAGCCGGCCAGGGGAGGCGAGCGTGGCGATCGACGACGAGGGGCGCACAGCACTGCCGCACGGCGGGGCGGTGATCGCCCACAGCGCGTCGAGCGACGTCGGCCGGGTGCGGCAGATGAACGAGGACGCGTACCTCGCCGAGGCCCCCGTCTACCTCGTCGCCGACGGCATGGGCGGCCACGCGAAGGGCGATGCCGCGAGCCGGGCCGTGCTGGAGACCTTCCGCAAGCACCTCGAGTTCGGGCGTGCGTCGACGCCGGAGCAGATCCTCGACGCCATCCACTCCTCGAACGACGCCGTCCGCGCTCTGAGCGACGACGGCGAGCTCGGCACCGCCGTCGCGGGGACGACGCTCGCGGGCGTCGCGCTCGTCGACGCGGGCGAGGGGTTGCGCTGGATGGTGTTCAACGTCGGCGACTCGCGCGTGTACAGCTGGGACGGCCGCCGGCTCCGCCAGGTGAGCGTCGATCATTCGGCCGTGCAGGAGCTCGTGGATGCCGGGATCATCCGTCCCGCCGACGCCGAGAAGCACCCCGAGCGGAACGTCATCACGCGCGCCCTCGGCGCCGAGGAGGCGGTGGAGCCCGACGTCTGGCTGCTGCCGACGGAGGGCCGGCAGGTCTTCCTCATCTGCTCCGACGGATTGACCAAGGAGCTCGACGACCACGCGATCGCCGAGGTGCTCGCGACAGGCGGCGGTCATGCGCAGGGACTCGCCGGCGAGCTGATCGACGAGGCGCTCGCACGGGGCGGTCGCGACAACGTCACCGTCGTCGTGGTCGAGGCGGAGACCGGTTCGCACGACGTCGACGAGGAGACGACCCGGGACCGCGCGCCGGACCCCGAGGACACGCTGCCCCGAAAGGGCGGCGCCGCGTGATCCGCTACACGCCCGATTCCGCGGCGAAGACCATCGCCCTCGCACGCGGGGACGCCGCGCTGCTGCTGCCCGCCGCCGCCTGGCGAGCCCACCCGGCGCTCTGGGAGGCGCTCTCCGCAGCCGACCCGGTCGAGGCGGTGCTCGGCGAGCTCGCGCGCGACGGGATCACCGCCCTCCCGGATTTCGCGCTCGTCGTGGCCGTGCCCGGCACGCTGCGAGTGGTCGTCCGGGGCGGGTTCCGGGTTCGCGCGGGGGCCGAGGCGGTCACGGCCGCCGGGGTCTCGACCTGGCACGAGCGCGCGATCGAGACCGACGCCGTGTTCGAAGTGCTCGCGCCGTTCGCCCGCACCGGAGGCGACGACACGGCGCTCCCGCTCGTCGAGGGTGCGGCACCGGCGAGCGCGCTCGCGCGCGGCGAGCTGGACCCCGTCGAGGGCGCGGTCGCGGCCGACGCGTCCGCGGAGCCGACCCCGTCGGAGCCGCCGGCCCTCGCGACGACCGAAGCGGCTGCGCACGAGCGCGCCGACGCCGCGCCCGCGGCGCCCGAGCCGGTGACGCCGGAGCCGGTGACGCCCGAGCCGGTGACGCCGGAGCCGGTGGAAGCGGATGCCTCGGCGGCGACGTCGACGGATCCCGCGCCGGCCGCGCCCGA
Source organism: Agromyces mediolanus (assembly GCF_044917495.1). Taxonomy (GTDB): domain Bacteria; phylum Actinomycetota; class Actinomycetes; order Actinomycetales; family Microbacteriaceae; genus Agromyces; species Agromyces mediolanus_B. Next base: position 295,284 of record NZ_JAVSSI010000001.1, read on the forward strand.
GCACACCCTCGTGCCGGCCGACGACGAGACCATCGTGATCGGAACGGGGGCCGGGAACGGGCTCGCCCACGGCTCCGGCTCCGCCGCTGCCGACGCCGGAGCGGCCGACCCCGCCCTCGGCGCCGCGGTGACCGGCGATCACGACGGGCTGACGGTCGCGGTCACGAAGCTCCAGCGCCTCCGTCGCGAGCGGGCCTCTGGCCCCCTCGCAGACGAGTCCCGTCCGGCCCCGGAGGCCGGTGCAGGCCAGGCGGATGCCCCGGCGCTGCGTCTCGTGCTGGCCGACGGCCGGGAGGAGCCGCTCACCGGCGAAGTCGTCCTCGGCCGCTCGCCGAGCGCCGGCCGGTCGAGCGGCGCCTCGCTGCCGAAGCTCGTGCAGATCGGCGTCGGCGACCCCGACATCTCGCGCTCGCACCTCCGGCTCGCAGTCGAGGGCGGCACGGTCGTCGTCACCGACCTGCAGTCGCGGAACGGCACCACCGTCATCCAGCCCGATCGCTCGCCGGTGAAGCTCCGTGCCGGCGAGCCCACCCCGGTGCTCGCCGGCACGCTCATCGACCTCGGCGGCGGGTGCACGATCCGCGTGGTGGCCGACTGATGCGCCGCGCGCCGAGCACCCCGCCGGAGCTGCCCGGGTACCAGTACCTCGAGCTGCTCGGATCCGGCGGCTTCGCCGACGTCTTCCTCTACGAGCAGCGGCTGCCGCGACGCCGGGTCGCGGTGAAGGTGCTGATCGCCGACGAGCTCTCCCGCGACACGCGGGCCCAGTTCGTCGCCGAGGCGAACCTCATGGCGCAGCTCTCGGCGCATCCCTACATCGTCACGATCTTCCACGCCGACGTGGCCTCCGACGGCCGGCCCTACTTCGTCATGGAGTACTGCTCCGGGCCGAGCCTCGCGGCCCAGCTGAAGCGCGAGCCGTTCCAGGTGGACGCGGCGCTCCGCACGGGCATCCGGCTCGCGAGCGCGGTCGCGACGGCGCACGCCGCCGGCATCCTGCACCGCGACATCAAGCCCGCCAACGTGCTGACGAACGACTACGGCTGGCCCGCGCTCACCGACTTCGGCATCTCCTCGACGCTCGAGGGCGAGCTGCCGGTGCACACCATGACCTTCCTCGGCGGTGCCGCGGACTCGGGATCGACGGGCACCGCCCAGTCCGCGATCGGCCTGAGCGTGCCCTGGTCGCCGCCGGAGCTCTTCGACGACGACCCGCGACCCGACACCCGGAGCGACGTCTACGCGCTCGCGGCGACGGTGCACACCCTCCTCGCCGGCCGATCGCCGTTCGAGCTCCCCGGACGGCCGAACGGCTCGCTCGATCTCATCGGCCGCATCGAACGCGGTGCGATCACCCCGCTCGACCGCGGCGACGTCCCCGCGAGCCTGCAGTCGGTGCTCCGCCGCGGCATGGCGGTCCGCCGCGAGGAGCGGTACGCGAGCGCCGTGGACTTCGCCCGGGCGCTGCAGCGCGTGGAGCTCGAACTCGGCTACGCGGCGACGGCGATCGAGGTGCCGACGCAGTTGCTCCCCGCCTCCGAGGGCGCGGGGCGTCAGGACAGTGCGGACGACGACGGCGCCGACGCCACGCGCGCGAGGGTCGCGTCGATCCAGGCGCAGCCGGCCCTCCCGGACTCGGATGCCACCCGCGCTCGCGGGCCGGTGACGGTCGCCGCGCAGGCGCCGCCGTCGACCCCGCCCGGCGTCGCCGGAGCGCCGGGTTCCGTCGCGCCGGGCACCGAGGAGCAGACTCTCGTCCGCCCGCGGACCGCACGACCGGCTGCGCCGACGGTGCCGCCGGCGATGCCGTTCCCCGGTGCGGCTCCGCTCGAGGCGGGTGCGGCGGTTCGCCCAGCCCACCCGGATGCGCCGCGGCGCTCGCGACTCGGCCTGGTGATCGGCATCGCGGCGACCCTCGTCGTGCTCGCGGCGGTCGGCATCGCCGTCGCGCTCTCCGGTCAGCTCGTCGCGCCGCCCGAGGCGAGCGCGCCGCCGACGAGCGGCGGCCAGGACGCCATCGCCGGCGCCAGGGTGCCCGCTCCCGTGATCGCCGACGCGGTGGTCTCGTCGGACGGCGCCTCGGTCGCCTTCCCGGTCTCGCACGACGACGCGGAGGATGGGGACCGCTACCGCTGGGAGCTCGCGGACGGCTCCGGCGCGCCGGCGGTGTCCGACGGGCCGAAGATCGTCGTCGAGCCGGTGACGCCGGGACAGAAGGTCTGCATCGACGTCCAGGTGCAGCGGGGGAGCAAGACGAGCGAGATCGTGCGGGGGTGCACATCATGAGGCCGCTGCGAGTGGAGTTCTGCGGGGAGTGGTACACGGTCGAGGAGGGGCAGCCCTTCGGCATCGGCCGCGAGGCCGAGCTGGTGATCGACGAGAACCCCTACCTGCACCGGGTCTTCCTCACCCTCCGGGCCGAGTACGGGCTGTGGTGGCTCGACAACGTCGGGCAGCTGCTGTCGGCGACGGTCTCCGACGCGACCGGCAGCGTGCAGGCGTGGCTCGCCCCGGGCGCTCGGCTGCCGATCGTGTTCCAGACCATGCACGTGATGTTCAGCGCGGGATCGACGGCGTACGACTTCACCGTGCACGCGGAGGACGACTTCTACAACACCTCGCTCACCGCCGAGACCTCGACGGCGGGGACGACGATCATGCCGGTGACGCTCACCCCGAGCCAGCGGCTGCTCGTGCTCGCCCTCGCCGAGCAGGTGCTCGTGCAGCCCGCCGGGCGGGCGACGGTGCCGAGCTCGGCCGAGGCGGCCGAACGGCTCGGCTGGAGCATGACCACGTTCAACCGGAAGCTCGACAACGTCTGCGAGAAGCTCGACAAGATCGGCGTCGACGGGCTCCGCGGTGGCCGCGGCAAGCTCGCGACGAACCGGCGGGCGAGGCTCGTCGAGTACGCGGTGGCGACCCGGCTGGTGAGCGCGGACGAGCTCCCGCTCCTCGACCGGGCGCGCGAGGAGTCGGACGAGGCGCGCGCCGCCGAGGCCTGAGCACGAGGTGCACGAGCCCGGATGGGGAGTTCTCCCCGTTTGGGGGGTGCCTGCCCGCGTGTTAGGTTGATGCGCGGCCCGGCACGCCCTCACCCGAGGCGTCCGGGCCTCGACGACGACCCGACGACGGCACCGAGGGGGGAGCGCCATGGGGTTCTTCGGCGCCCGCCGCCGTACCATCGCCTCGGTCACCGCGCTCGCGGTGCTCGCCGGGGTGCCGATCGGCTTCGCCGTGCTCCACCAGGGCTTCCCCGTCACCGATCCCGACCTCCGCGTCCGCGAGGTCTGGGTGACGAACGCCGAGGAGCTGCAGCTCGGTCGGCTCAACCGGCAGATCGATGAGCTGGATGCCGCGGTCGCGACCGCGGCGAGCGAGACCGACGTGTTCCAGCACGGCGAGGACGCCTTCGCCTACGACCCCTCGGTCGGTTCGATCGAACGGGTCGATCCGGCGTTCACGACGCTCGTCGAGCGGATCGACGTGCCGCCGGCCTCCGCCGTCGCCTACGGCGGCGACGTGCTCGCCGTCCTGTCGCCGAAGGGCGAGCTGTGGACGGTGCCCGCCGGCGGCTCGCTCGCCTTCGACTGGCGCGGGACGGAGCCGCTCGCGGAGCTCGGCTCCGGTGCCGAGGTGGCCGTGAGCGAACGGGGCACCGTGTTCGCGAGCGACCCGAAGTCGGGGGAGCTGCTCACCTTCGAACGCGGCTCCGACACCCCCGCGGTCCGCGAGGTCGGGAAGCTCGGCGAGCACGAGCTCGCGGTCATCGGCGACCGTCCCGTCGCACTCGACCGCGACGCCGACGTGCTGATCGTCGACGATCGGCGGATCGAACTCCCCGAGGGCGCGCTGCGCCTCCAGCAGTCGGGCCCCGAGGCATCCGAGGCCGTCATCGCCACCGGCGATGCGCTGCTCTTCGTCCCGCTCGGCGGCGGCGAGGTGCGCGAGGTCCCGCGCGAGGGCGCCGGTGCGAGCGAGAAGGCGTCGAGCGTCGCCGCGCCCGTGCGCGTGGGCGGCTGCGTCCACGGGGCGTGGGCCGAGTCCGGCCGCTACCTCGCGGTGTGCGACGGCGAGGAGCCCAGGGGCGTCGCTCTCGAGCAGTCCACCGCCGGCGGCCGGCTCGAGTTCCGCGTGAACCGCGACGTGGTCGTCCTGAACAACCTCGCGAACGGCGACGCCTGGCTCCTCGACTCCGAGCTCCGACTCGTCGACAACTGGGAGGAGGTGACACCGCCCGAGGAGACCGACGAGCTCGAGGGCGATGAGAAGAGCGCCCAGCAGACCTTCGAGGACACCCTCGCCGAGCGCACGGAGCAGAACCGCCCGCCCGTGGCGCGCGACGACGAGTTCGGCGTCCGACCGGGGCGCACCACGATCGTCGACGTGCTCGCGAACGACACCGACCCCGACGGCGACGTGCTCACCATCGCCCGGACGAGCGAGATCGCCGATGCCGCCGGGCGCCTCGACGTGATCGACGGCGGCCGCGCGCTCCAGTTCACCCCGGCCGACGGCGCCGCCGGCACCGTGAGCTTCCGCTACACGGCCGACGACGGGCGCGGCGGCGTGGCCGAGGCGAGCGTGAACCTCCGAGTGGTCCCCGAGAGCGAGAACGCGCCCCCCGTGGCGATGCGGAACGGTGCGACGAGCGTCGAGCAGGGCCAGCAGATCTCCTACAACCTGCTCGCCGACTGGCGGGACCCCGACGGCGACGACCTGTTCCTCGTCGACGCCTCGCCCACGAGCGGCGACCTGGTGCGGTCGAGCCCCGACGGCTTCGTGACGTTCGAGCACAAGTCGGCGGAGCTCGGGTTGAAGGAGGTCTCCTACACGGTCTCCGACGGGCAGAGCTCCGCGACCGGCACCCTCACCGTCGACGTCAAGCCCGCCGGCTCGCTCAACCCGATCGGCACCCCCGACTTCGCCCAGGCGTTCGTCGGCGAGAACGTGCTGATCGAGCCGCTCGCGAACGACCTCTCGCCGTCGGGCGCCCCCGTCGAGCTCCTCGGCGTCCCCGAGCCGCCCGAGGGGGCGACGATCACCCCGAACCCGGAGCGCGGCACGATCGCCTTCTCGAGCAACACGCCGGGGGAGTACGTCTTCCTCTACGACCTCGGCGCCGGGGCGAACGTCAGCGTAGGACTCGTCCGCGTCCAGGTCGTCGAGCCGCCGGCCGACGCCCCGCCGCCGATCGCGGTGAAGGACACGGCGTACCTGCGCCCGGGCGAGCCCACCTCGGTGTCGGTGCTCGCGAACGACGTCTCGCCGTCCGGCCGCGTGCTCGCGGTGCAGTCGATCGACGACACGGGCACCGACGGCCTCGTCTCGGTCGAACTCATCACGAACACCGTCGCCCGGGTGAGCGCGTCCGAGGCCCTCGATCGGCAGCTCCAGTTCTCGTACGTCGTCTCCGACGGCGTGAACACGGCGACCTCGACCGTGACCGTCGTGCCGGTCCCGCCGCTCGTGAAGCACCAGCCGCCGGTCGCGCTCGACGACGCCGCCGTGGTGCGCGCCGGCGACATCGTCACCGTTCCGGTGCTCGAGAACGACTTCCATCCGGACGGCGCCGCGATGCGGCTCGATCCCGAGCTCGATCTCAGCGACGCCCCGGGCGCGCTGGCGTTCACCGACGGCGAGACGGTGCGTTTCCAGGCGCCCGAGCAGGCCGGCGTCCAGACCGTCGTCTACACCCTGCTCGACGACTACGAGCAGGTGGCGCGCGCGACGGTGACCTTCACCGTCATCGGCCGCGACGCCGAGAACCGCGCCCCGCTGCCGACCCCGCTCACCTCCCGCACCTTCGCCGGCTCCTCGGTCAAGATCGACGTCCCGCTCGACGGCATCGACCCCGACGGCGACTCGGTCGTGCTCACGGGGATCGATCAGGCGCCCGCGCTCGGCCGGATCCTCGAACGCACGAGCACCTCCTTCACGTACGAGGCGTTCGCCGGGGGGAGCGGCACCGACGAGTTCCGCTACGTGCTGCGGGACACGCAGGGCGAGGAGGCCGTCGGCACGATCCGCATCGGCGTCATCCCGCGCGCGGAGGTGCAGGCGCCGCCGACCGCGGTCGACGACGCGATCGAGATGAAGCCGGGCCGCACGGTGGGCGTCGACGTGCTGCTGAACGACTCCGACCCGAACGGCTACAGCCTGCACGTCGCCGAGCTCCCCGAGATCGACGAGGGCATCGAGGCGGAGATCCGCGACCGGCGCCGGGTCGTCGTCACCGCCCCGGAGGGCGAGGGCGCGTACACGATCCGCTACGCCATCTCGAACGGCCACGGCGGCACCGACACCGCGTTCCTGCAGCTCGCGGTGAGCGAGGACGCCGTGATCGACCCGCCGACGGCGGAGGACCAGGTGCTCGAGCCGGAGCGGCTCGTCGCGGGCGAGGACGCCGTCGTCGATCCGCTGAAGGATGCGACGAACCCGGGCGGCCTCGTCGAGGACCTCGTGGTGACGCTCGAGGGGCCGAACGCCGACCGGGCCGAGGTCGCCGCCGACGGCACGATCTCCGTCCGCCCGGCGCAGGAGCGCTACGCGGTGGCGTTCCGGTTGACGAACGAGCTCGACGAACTCTCGGCGATGGCGTTCGTGGTGGTGCCGCCGGTGCCGGACGGCGACGCCGTGCCCGAGGAGACGCAGCGCCCGAAGACCCCCGAGGAGATCGCGGCCGAGGAGCGGGCGAAGTTCCCCGCCCCCTATCTGAAGAACCTCGGCGAGATCGTCGTGCCGATGAACGGCAGCATCGAGTGGACCGTGGGCGAGCTCGTCGAGGTGCCGTCCGGGCAGCCGGCGACCGTGCTCTCCGCATCGGCGACGAACTCGCGCTCCGACGTCATGGTGAGCGGCACCGCGCTCCAGTTCGAGCCGGCGACCGACTACCGCGGCCCGGCGACCGTCACCTTCGAGGTGACCGACGGGAAGGGCGCGGACGACCCCGTCGGGCGCCGGGCCATCCTGAGCTTCCCGGTCACGGTCGGCGACCCGGGGTTCAACGACGTCGCGCCGACCTTCACGCCGCGCAGCGAGACGATCGAGGCCGGCGAGGCGCCGCTCGAGATCGACCTGCGTCAGCTGACCGACCAGCCGAACCCCGACAACATCGCGAAGGTGAGCTACACCGGCCTCAGCGGGCAGACGGAGGAGGTGCAGGCGGAGATCGTCGACGGCTCGATCCTGCGGGTGCAGTCGCCGCTCGGCGTGCAGCCGGGCGTGTCCGCGCGGCTGTCCTTCCAGCTCGGCTTCAACGAGTTCACGGTGCCCGGCTACGTCGACGTCCAGGTCGTCTCCTCGACGCGGGCGAAGCCGCGGGCCGTCGCCGATCCGAGCACGGGCGAGATCGAGGTGAAGCGCGGCGGCTCCGCGACGGTGCCGGTGCTCGAGAACGACTTCAACCCCTTCGCGCAGGACGGCGTGCCGCTCCGCGTCGTCGGCGCCGAGGTCGTGAGCGTCGGCGCGAACGCGACCGCGAGCTTCACCGCCGAGGACGTCACCGTGAACACCGGCTCGGCCTTCGTCGGGACGGTGACGGTGAACTACCGCATCGAGGACGGCACGAAGGACCCCGCCCGGCAGGCGCAGGGGCAGGTGACGGTCGTCGTGCGCGACGCGCCCGACGCGCCGGGTGCCCCGGAGATCACCGGCAGCGGCAGCAACACGGTGTCGCTGAAGTGGAACGCGCCGGCGAACAACAACGCCGCCATCACCGGGTACGAGGTGACCTGGCCGGGCGGCGGGTTGCAGGGCTTCGGCGCGGATGCCGCGGGCACCACGGTCTCCATCGGCGGCCTCGTCAACGGGCGGGCCTACACCTTCAAGGTGCGCGCCATCAACAAGATGGGCACCGGGGCCGACTCCGAGGCATCCCGCTCGGTGACGCCGTGGGGCACGCCGAGCGCGCCGCGGAACGTCAACGTCTCCGCCGACGGCAACGCCACGACCACGGTCCGGGCGAGCTGGGACGCGCCGTCGGAGGACGGCGGCGGTTCCCTCCGGTACCAGGTGCGTTACGACGGCGGCGGCTGGCAGGACGTCTCGGGCCGCTCCGCCGCCTTCGGCGGACAGGGCGCAGGCACCCACACCGTCGAGGTGCGCGCGGTGAACGGCGGCAACAACGCGGGACCGGGCGCGTCGGGCCGGGTGACGGTGAACAACCCGCCGCCGCCCTCGCCGAGCGCCTCCGTGTACAAGGGCGGCGACAGCGGCTGCTGCCGCTACGTCGCGGCGAGGTACTCCGACTTCACGCCGGGCTCGTACACCGTGACCGTCGAGTACCAGCACTGGAGCACGAGCGCCGGCTGGACCTCGATGTCGCCCCAGCGCATCACCCTCGGCAGCGGCGGCAGCTTCCAGACGCTGAGCTACCTGGGCGAGGTGAACCCCGCCGAGTTCCCGGGCGTGCGCATCCGATTCCAGGGGCCGGGCGGCACCTTCTACAGCGGCGTCGCGAACTGGGGCGCGCTCTGATGATTTCCACCGTGGAGGAACGAACGACATGGCAGTGACGCAGGAGCAGGCGGAGTGGTTCCGCGACGCCTTCGGGCGACTGGTCGAGAACATCGACCGGGCGATCCTCGGCAAGCGCGAGATCATCGCGCTCGTGCTGACGGCGATGCTCTCCGAGGGGCACGTGCTGCTCGAGGATGTGCCCGGCACCGGCAAGACGGTGCTCGCGAAGGCGCTCGCGAACACGCTCGACGGCAGCCACTCGCGCATCCAGTTCACGCCCGACCTGCTGCCGTCCGACGTGACCGGCGTCACGATCTTCGACCAGACCAAGGGGCGGTTCGAGTTCCACCGCGGACCGATCTTCGCCTCCGTCGTGCTCGCCGACGAGATCAACCGCGCGAGCCCGAAGACCCAGTCCGCGCTCCTCGAGGTCATGGAGGAGGGCCGGGTCACGGTCGACGGCGTCGGCTACGAGGTCGAGCCGCCGTTCATGGTCATCGCGACGCAGAACCCGGTCGAGCAGGCGGGCACGTACGCGCTGCCCGAGGCGCAGCTCGACCGCTTCCTCATCAAGACCTCGCTCGGCTACCCCGACCACGCCGCGGCCGTCGCGGTCCTCCTCGACTCGGCGAACCGGGCCCGCGCCGACGGGATCACCCCGATCATCGCGGCCAGCTCGATCTCGGCGATGTCCGCCCTCGCCGCCGAGGTGTACGTCGACGAGTCCGTCGTCTCCTACCTGAACGAGGTCGTCACCGCGACGCGCGAGCACCCGGACGCCGCGCTCGGCGTCAGCATGCGCGGCGCGCTCGCCCTCGCGCGGGCCGCGAAGACGTGGGCGATCGCGCAGGGCCGGGGCTACGTGACCCCCGACGACATCCGCGAGCTCGCCGTCCCGGTGCTCTCGCACCGCATCATCGTCGACCCGGAGGCGGAGTTCACCGGCGTCACGGCGACCGACATCGTGGCCCGCGCCCTCGCCGACGTGGCGCCGCCCGCCTACCGGGCGGCATGACGGGCGACGCCGGCACCGCGCCGCAGCCTTCGCAGTCCCGACTGGCCTTCCAGGCCGTCGGGCGCTCCGTCGCGCGCACGGCCGCGGTGCTCGGCGACGGGTTCGCCGGCGCCTGGCGATCGCTCGCGGCGGTCGTGCGCCCCGTGACGAGCCTCGTCTCGACGACCGGATGGCTCGTGCTCGTGTCGGCGCTCGCGGCCGCGCTCGTGGCGCTCATCTTCGACTGGGTGGAGTTCGCCTTCCTCGCGGCGACGCTCGCGGGCGCCGTGCTGCTCGCCGTCCCGTTCGTCTTCGGCCGGCTGCGCTACCGCGTCGGGGTCGAGCTCGAGCCGCGGCGCGTCGTCGCCGGCGAACGCGCGCTCGGCCGGCTCTCGGTCGTGAACGACGGCGGCTCGAAGTCGGTCTCGTCCCGGATCGAGCTGCCCGTCGGCGAAGGCTCGGCCGTGTTCCGCATCCCGGCGCTCGAGCCGCGGGGCGCCCATGAGGAGCTCTTCGCGGTGCCGACGAACCGACGGGCGGTGATCGTCGCCGGACCGGCCGTGTCGGTCCGCGGCGACGAGCTCGGCCTGCTCCGCCGCACCGTGCGCTGGAACGATCCCGTCGAGCTCTTCGTGCACCCGGTGACCGCGCGCCTGCGTCCGTCCGCGGCGGGCCTCGTCCGCGACCTCGAGGGCGAGGTCACGAAGGTCATCACCGACCACGACCTCTCGTTCCACGCGCTCCGCGCCTACGAGCCCGGCGATCCGCTGCGGAACGTGCACTGGCGGAGCTCGGCCCGCACCGGCCGCCTCATGGTGCGCCAGTACGAGGAGACCCGCCGCTCCGAGCTCGTGCTGCTGCAGTCGACCGACGATACGCACTACGACGACGAGGCCGAGTTCGAGCTCGGCGTCTCGGTGTTCGCCTCGCTCGGCGTCCAGCTCATCCGTGACGCCACGAAGACGGTCTGCGCGACCGAGCGGATGCGGCTGCGCACCGCGAGCACGACGAGCCTCCTCGACGACACCTGCCGGATCGCGCCCACGACGCGGCGCGGGGGACCGCAGTCCGGGGCACTCCGGGAGCTCGTGCGCGACCGCATCCGCCTCGCCCCCGCCGCGAGCGTCGTCGTCCTCGTCACCGGCGGCGCGCAGCCGCTCAGCGAGGTGCGCGCGGTGCAGACCGTGCTCCCGCCCGAGACGCCGCTCGTCGCGATCCGGGTGCAGCGCGGGGCGGAGTCCCGCATCGCGAAGGTCGGCCGGAGCACCGTCGCGACCATCGGCGACCTCGGCGAGCTCGCCGCCGTGATGCGGAGGGTCCGACCGTGACCGCGACCCGCCCGGCCCCCGCGCCCGCGTCGCAGCCCGCGCCGCCGGTTGCCGGCCCGCGCCCGGTCACGGGCACGCAGCTCGCCGACCTCGGCGTGCTCGCCGCCCTCTGCCTCCTCGCGGTGGCGGGCTACGAGACGAGCTTCGGCGGCATGGACTTCCTGCTCGCCGCGATCGGCGGGCTCCTCGTCGGCACCGGCGCGGCGCTCGCGGGCTCGCTCCTCCGGCTGAGCGTACTGAACACCGTGCTCATGGCCCTCGCCGCCTACTTCCTCCTCGGCACGCCGTTCGCGATGCCCGCCCAGGGCATCGCCGTCGTGCTGCCGAGCCTCGACTCGCTCGCCGGCCTCGCGATCGGCGCGGTCTACGGCTGGGCCGACCTCGTGACGGTCGCGGCGCCGGTCGAGGCCCCCGCCTACGTCGCCGCGGTGCCGTACGTCGCCACGTGGCTCGTCTCACTCGTCGGCGGGCTGCTCGTGCTCCGCTGGCTGCCCGCCAGGCGCACCGTCCTCCGCGCCGCGGTCCTCCTCATCGGCCCCGTGCTGCTCTACGTCTCCGGCATCCTGCTCGGCACCGACGAGGCGTTCCTCGCCGCGGTGCGCGGCGTCGCGTTCGGCGCGCTCGCGCTCCTCTGGCTCGCCTGGCGCCGCAGCTCCGGCATCGAGCAGGGCGGTGCCGACGGCCGGACGATGCTGCGTCGCGCCGGGGGTGCCGCCGCCGTCGTCGGCGGGGCGGTCGTCGTCGGCACGGTCGCCGGCCTCGCGTTCGCGCCGACCGCGGCCGAGCGATTCGTCCTCCGCGACGAGGTCGTGCCGCCGTTCGACGCCCGGGAGTTCTCCAGCCCGCTCGCCGGATTCCGCAGCTACACGAAGGACCTTGCCGAGGAACCGGTGCTCCGCGTGCGGGGGATGGAGCCGGGCGACGTCCTCCGGCTGGCCTCGATGGACGCCTACACGGGACGGCTCTTCACGGTCGCCGGTCCGGAGTCCGCGGTCGACGGCGGCTACGCCATCGTCGGCGAGACGCTCCCGGAGCCCGCCCTCGCCGAACTCGGCGGCGAGCGGCGCATCGAGGTCGAGTCCCTCGGCTACGCCGACGTCTGGCTGCCGACGGTCGGCTACGGGGAGCGGCTCCGCCTCCTCGACGACGGCACCGCGGCCCGGGCCGGTGACCTCCGCTACAACGCCGACGCGGGGACGGCGGTGCTCACGAGCGGGCTCGCGGTGGGCGGACGGTACGAGCTGGTGTCGCGCATGCAGCTCCAGCCGGATCCCGATGCCCTCGCCGACGTCCCGGTCGCGCGACTCGAGCTGCCGCCGGTGGACCAGCTGCCCGATGTGGTGGCGGCGAAGGCGGAGGAGTACGCGGGCGACGAGGAGAGCGCCATCGGCCGGATCCGCGCGATCGAGACCGGCCTGAAGACGAACGGCTTCCTCAGTCACGGGCTCGCCTCCGACTCGGTCGCCTCGCGCGCCGGGCACGGCGCCGATCGGCTGATCGAGCTCTTCACCCGCTCGCAGATGGTCGGCGACGAGGAGCAGTACGCCGCGGCGATGGCGCTCATGGTGCGCCACCTCGGCTATCCCGCCCGCGTCGTGATGGGCTTCGCCCCGGAGGTCGCCGAGGGCGCCGAGGAGGTCGAGGTGCTCGGCGAGGACGTCACCGCCTGGGTGGAGGTGCCGTTCGAGGGCGTCGGCTGGGTGAGCTTCCGGCCCACCCCCGATCAGGTCGACGTGCCGCAGGAGCAGACCCCGCGGCCGAAGAGCGAACCGCAGCCGCAGGTGCGCCAGCCGCCCCGCAACGAGTCGACCGACGACGAGCTGCTCACCACGGTCGAGATCGACGACACCGAGGACGAGAAGCGGGACCACCCGTTCGAGGTCCCCGGGTGGGTCTGGCTCGTGACGGGGGTCGTGGGGATCCCGCTCGCGATCGTCCTCCTGCCGCTCCTGTTCGTCGGGCTCGCGAAGCGCCGCCGGCGTGCGAGGCGACTCCGCGAGCGACCGGACCGCAGCTCCGCGGGCGCGTGGGACGAGCTGGTCGACCGGTACGCCGAGCTCGGCCTCGAGCCGCCCGAGCGGTCGACCCGTCGGCAGACCGCCGCTGCGCTCGCGACGCAGTCGAGCGCGCAGGGACTGGGCGGCGGCGAGGCGCTCGCGAGCCTCGCGGCCTCCGTCGACCGCGACGTCTTCGAGGGCCGGGAGCTGGATGCGGAGGTCGCGACCGCGCGCTGGACCGAGGCGGATGCCGTGGCCGCCGCCGCGACCGCCGCCGCGGGGCGCGTGCGCCGGATCGTGAGCCGGTACCGCTTCGCGCGCCGCCGCCGGACGCGCGGCGGCCGCCGCTAGGCTCGCGCCGCTCCGTCGAGACGGCCTCGTGCCGTCCGCCGGGGTGCGCCGCTAGGCTGGCGGCGTGGACGGGTCCGACTTCATCGTGCCGCCGCCGGGCCTCGTGCCGGGCGAACCTCCAGCCGTGCCAGAGCGCGCTTCCAAGCCGGTCGAGCGCACGCTGCCCTCGTTCGCCCCGGGCCGGAGCGGCCCGCCGCCGCTCGTGCCCACGCCGGACGGCCCCGTGGTGCAAGCCCCGCCGCCGCTCGACCCGGCGTACGAGGTCACGGGCGAGCGCGTGCGGTGGCGGCTCGCGGCGCCCGGCGGGGCGGACGCGGTCGTGACTGGCCCCTCGGTGCTCGGTCGCGCCCCGCGCATCGAGGACGCGGAGGGGGCGAGCGCCGCCGTCGCGATCGACGATCCGGGCCGCACGGTGTCGAAGACCCACGCCCTCGTGGTGCCGGCCGGCGACGCGCTCGCGGTCACCGATCTGCACTCGACGAACGGGGTGCGCATCGAGCGGCAGGGGGCCGCGGGCGAGGACCTCGCGCCCGGTTCGACGGCGCTCGTGGGCGACGGCGAGGTGCTCGTGCTCGGTCGGCTGCGCCTCCTCGTGGCGAGACTGCCCTCGCCGAACGTGTAATCTGTCAGGGTGCGTGCACGGCGACTTCTGCTTCGGTGCCGCGGCGGGGCCTCGTTCTAGGCCCTTCCCCGCCGCGGAGTCCGTCGACGGCTGATTCAGAGCAGAACCGAAGGAAACCACCGCATGACCGCGTCAAGCGAACGCCCCCGCACCCTCGCCGAGAAGGTGTGGGACGACCACCTCGTCAAGCAGGGCGAGAACGGCACCCCCGACCTCATCTACATCGACCTGCATCTGGTCCACGAGGTCACGAGCCCCCAGGCCTTCGACGGCCTGCGGATGGCCGGCCGGCCCGTGCGCCGCCCCGATCTCACGATCGCCACCGAGGATCACAACACGCCGACGCTCGACATCGACAAGCCGATCGCCGACCTCACGAGCCGCACGCAGATCGAGACGCTGCGCCGCAATGCGAAGGAGTTCGGCATCCGCCTGCACTCCCTCGGCGACAAGGAGCAGGGCATCGTCCACGTCGTGGGCCCCCAGCTCGGCCTCACCATGCCCGGCATCACCGTCGTCTGCGGCGACTCCCACACCTCCACGCACGGCGCCTTCGGCGCGATGGCGTTCGGCATCGGCACGAGCGAGGTCGAGCACGTCCTCGCGACGCAGACCCTGCCGCTGAAGCCGTTCAAGACGATGGCGATCAACGTCGAGGGCGAGCTGCGCCCCGGGGTCACGGCGAAGGACATCATCCTCGCGGTGATCGCGAAGATCGGCACGGGCGGCGGGCAGGGCTACGTGCTCGAGTACCGCGGCAGCGCGATCCGGGCCCTCTCGATGGACGGCCGCATGACCATCTGCAACATGTCGATCGAGGCCGGCGCCCGCGCCGGCATGGTCGCCCCCGACGAGACGACCTTCGCCTACCTGCAGGGCCGCGCCCACGCGCCCGAGGGCGCCGACTGGGATGCCGCGGTCGAGTACTGGAAGACGCTGCCGAGCGACGAGGGCGCCCGCTTCGACGCGGAGATCTTCATCGACGCGAACGCGCTGGAGCCCTTCGTCACCTGGGGCACCAACCCGGGCCAGGGCGTCTCGCTGTCCGAGGCGGTGCCCGACCCGGCGACCATCGAGGACCAGCACGAGCGGGCCGCCGCCGAGCGCGCGCTCGAGTACATGGACCTCGAGCCCGGGGTGCCGCTGAAGGACATCAGGGTCGACGCCGTCTTCATGGGCTCGTGCACCAACAGCCGCATCGAGGACCTCCGCGCCTTCGCCTCGATCGTGCAGGGCAAGCAGAAGGCCGAGGGCGTCCGTGTGATGGTCGTGCCGGGCTCCGCCCGGGTGCGCCTGGAGGCCGAGGCCGAGGGCCTCGACAAGGTGTTCACCGAGTTCGGCGCCGAGTGGCGCTTCGCCGGCTGCTCGATGTGCCTCGGCATGAACCCCGACCAGCTCGCGCCGGGGGAGCGCTGCGCCTCTACCTCGAACCGCAACTTCGAGGGCCGCCAGGGCAAGGGCGGCCGCACCCACCTGGTCTCGCCGCTCGTGGCGGCGGCGACCGCGATCCGCGGCACGCTCTCGAGCCCGTGGGATCTCGAACAGGACCTGAGCGACGCGGAGGCGAAGTAACCATGGAGAAGATCACGACCGTCTCCGGCGTCGCGGTGCCGCTGCGCCGCTCGAACGTCGACACCGACCAGATCATCCCGGCCGTGTTCCTGAAGCGGGTCACGAAGACCGGCTTCGACGACGCGCTCTTCCACGGCTGGCGGCAGGACCCCGAGTTCATCCTGAACCAGCCCGCCTACGAGGGCGCGCGCGTGCTCATCGCCGGCCCCGACTTCGGCACCGGATCGAGCCGCGAGCACGCCGTCTGGGCGCTCCGCGACTACGGCTTCCAGGTCGTCGTGTCCAGCCGCTTCGGCGACATCTTCCGCGGCAACGCGGGCAAGCAGGGACTGCTCGCGGCGCTTGTCGCCTACGAGGACATCGAGCGCATCTGGGAAGTCATCGAGGCCGAGCCGGGAATGCCGGTGACGGTCGATCTCGTTGAGCGTACGGTGAGCGCAGGCGAGCTCACGGTGACGTTCGAGATCGACGACTACACTCGGTGGAGGCTGTTGGAGGGACTCGACGACATCGGGCTCACTCTGCGCGAAGAAGAGGCCATCGCCGAGTTCGAACAGCATCGAGCGGCGTGGCGGCCAACAACGCTCCCGATCCGGGAGCCGGCGGAAGCAGGGAACTGAGTGAACACACTCGTCGATGACGCGAAGCAGCATGGGAGCGCGGTGGGCCTCGAGGTCGACAAGATCACGATCAACGGCGGCAAGCCGTTGCACGGCCGCATCGAGCTGAAGGGCGCGAAGAACCTCGTCACGAAGGCGATGGTCGCGGCCATCCTCGGCGACACGCCCAGCGTCCTGAAGGACGTGCCGAACATCAGCGACGTCCGCATCGTTCGCGGCCTCCTCGAGGTGCACGGCGTGACCGTCGCCGAGGGCGAGGAGGAGGGCGAGCTCGTGCTCGACCCGTCCGGCGTCGCCCAGGCGCACATGGCCGACATCGACGCGCACGCCGGTTCGAGCCGCATCCCGATCCTGTTCTGCGGGCCGCTGCTGCACCGGCTCGGCGAGGCGTTCATCCCCGACCTCGGCGGCTGCCGCATCGGCGACCGCCCGATCGACTACCACCTCGAGGTGCTCCGCAACTTCGGGGCGATCGTCGAGAAGCTGCCGAGCGGCATCCGCATGTCGGCGCCGAACGGCCTGAAGGGCGCGAAGGTCGAGCTGCCCTACCCGAGCGTGGGCGCGACCGAGCAGGTGCTCCTCACCGCGACGCTCGCCGACGGCATCACCGAGCTCACCGGTGCCGCGATCGAGCCCGAGATCATGGATCTCATCAACATCCTGCAGAAGATGGGTGCGATCATCACGGTCGACACCGACCGGGTCATCCGCATCGAGGGCGTCGACCGCCTCTCGGGCTACAGCCACCGGGCGCTCTTCGACCGCAACGAGGCCGCGAGCTGGGCTGCGGCCGCGCTCGCGACCGAGGGCGACATCTTCGTCGGCGGTGCGCGCCAGGCGGAGATGCTGACCTTCCTGAACGTCTTCCGCAAGGTCGGCGGTGCGTTCGAGATCGAAGAGGACGGCATCCGCTTCTTCCACCCCGGCGGCGAGCTCAGCTCGACGATCATCGAGACCGACGTCCACCCGGGCTTCATGACCGACTGGCAGCAGCCCCTCGTCATCGCCCTGACGAAGGCGAAGGGCGTCTCGATCGTCCACGAGACGGTGTACGAGCAGCGCTTCGGCTTCGTCGACGCGCTCGTCGAGATGGGCGCGAAGATCGACGTCCACAAGGAGTGCCTGACCGGCAAGCCCTGCCGCTTCGGCCAGCGCAACTTCAAGCACTCCGCGGTCATCTCGGGGCCGGCGAAGCTGACCGGCGCCGACATCGAGGTGCCCGACCTGCGCGGTGGCTTCAGCCACCTCATCGCGGCGCTGACGGCCGACGGCCGCTCGACCGTGTCGAACGTCGGGATCATCGCCCGCGGCTACGAGAACTTCATCGGGAAGCTCGAGCTGCTCGGGGCGGACTTCGAACTCGAAGGGTGAACGGCCAGGTGGCGAACGACGACGGCCGGAGCGGGCCGAAGCCGGCGGCGGAGCCGACCCCCGGACCGGCGGCGAAGCCGCGGTCCGAGACACGGCGTCCGTCGTTCTTCTGGTTCCTCGCGGCGATCATCCTGCCGATCATCAACCTCGGGGTGAAGTACCGCTTCCACCACCGGGAGCGGATGCCGCAGTCGGGGGCGTTCGTCCTCGCGCCGAACCACTACAGCGAGATCGACCCGGTCGTGATGGGCGCCGCGAGCTGGAAGCTCGGTCGCGCACCGCGCTTCCTCGCCAAGGCGTCGCTCTTCACGGTGCCGGTGGTCGGCTGGGCCCTCCGCGCCTCGGGCCAGATCCCGGTCGAGCGCAGCGGCAGCCGAGGGCACGACGCCCTCCGCGCGGCCGAGGAGCTCGTCGAGAAGGGCCGCATGGTCATCGTGTACCCCGAGGGCTCGCTCACCCGCGACCCCGACCTCTGGCCGATGCGGGGCAAGACCGGCGCCGTGCGCATCGCGCTCGAGCGGGGCATCCCGCTCGTCCCGGCCGCGCACTGGGGCACCCAGGCGCTCATGCCGCGCTACGGCAAGAAGCTGAGCCTCTTCCCGCGGAAGACGATCGACGTCGCCATCGGCGAACCGGTCGACCTCACGCCGTATCGCGGCAAGCCGCTCGACCAGGCGACGATGGTCGCCGCGACGGCCGATCTCATGGATGCCATCGCCGAACTCCTCGCGGAGCTCCGGGGCGAGCCGGCCCCGGCGGAACGCTGGGACCCGGTGGTGCACGGCCAGAAGGAGACGGGCCGCCTTGAAGACTAGGAGCGGTCAGCGCAAGCGCCACGGCACCCGGGTCGCCGTCCTCGGCGCCGGCAGCTGGGGCACCACCTTCGCGAAGATCCTCGCCGACGGGGGTGCCGACGTCGTGCTGTGGGCGCGGCGACCGGAGCTCGCCCGCGAGATCCAGGAGGCTCAGCGCAACAGCGACTACCTCCCCGGCATCAACCTGCCGCGGGGGCTCCGCTCGACGAGTCGGCTCGACCTCGCCCTCGCGGGCGCGGAGCAGGTCTACATCTCGGTGCCGAGCCAGTCGCTCCGCGACAATCTCGATGCGATCACTCCGCACCTGCACTCCGACGCGATCGTCGTCTCCCTGATGAAGGGCGTCGAGAAGTCGAGCGGGCTGCGGATGAGCCAGGTGATCGCGGAGGTGCTGCCGATCGACGAGTCGCGCATCGCGGTCATCTCCGGCCCGAACCTCGCGCTCGAGATCGCGAAGGAGCAGCCGACGGCCGCCGTGGTCTCGTCCTCGAACCTCGAGACGGCGCAGGCGGTCGCCTCCGTCTCCCGCAACCGCTACTTCCACTCCTTCGTGAACACCGACGTGCCGGGCACCGAGTTCGGCGGCGTGCTGAAGAACCTGATCGCGGTCGCGATCGGCATCGTCGACGGCGCGGGCTACGGCGAGAACACGAAGGCGTCGATCATCACCCGCGGGCTCGTCGAGATGACCGATTTCGCGGTCGCGTACGGCGCGCAGCCGGAGACCCTCTCGGGGCTCGCGGGCCTCGGCGACCTGATCGCGACCTGCCAGTCGCCGCTCTCGCGGAACAACACCGCGGGCCGGCTGCTCGGGCAGGGCTATCACCTGAAGGACGTCGTCGAGCGCATGCAGCAGACGACGGAGGGGCTGGCATCCGTCGGTCCGATCCTGGAGCTGGCGAAGGCGAAGGGCGTCGCGATGCCCATCGTCGAGCAGGTGCGCCAGGTCCTCGCGGGCACCTTGGCTCCGCGCGACATCGCCCCCCACCTCACGACCGACGACGAGCCCCAGGGCGAAAGGACGAACGATGGACAAGCTCAGGGTGGTTCTGCTCTTCGGCGGGCGTTCAAGCGAGCATTCGATCAGCTGCGCTACGGCGGGGGGAGTGCTGGGAGCGATCGACCGTGACCGCTTCGAGGTCATCCCGGTCGGGGTGACCCGCGACGGCGCGTTCGTGCTCGAGTCCGACGACCCGGCCCGGTTCGCGCTCGACCCGGCGCACCTGCCCGAGGTCGTCGACAACGGCACCCGCGTGAGCTGGCCCGACAGCGCCGCCTCGCGCGAGCTGCGGGTCACGACGAGCGCCGCGGAGTCCGGTGCCGCCGAGACCCGATCGCTGGGCGACGTCGACGTCGTGTTCCCGATCCTGCACGGCCGCTTCGGCGAGGACGGCACGATCCAGGGCCTGCTCGAGCTCCTCGGCCTGCCGTACGTCGGCAACGGCGTCCTGGCGTCGGCGGCGGGCATGGACAAGCACGCCACGAAGACCCTGCTCGAGGGCGCTGGCATCCAGGTCGCCCCGTGGGTCACCCTCAGCCGGAGCGCGCTCGCGGCCGATCCGGTGCTCTGGCGACGTCGGGTGCAGTCGCTCGGCCTGCCGGTGTTCGTGAAGCCCGCGCGGGCGGGCAGCTCGGTCGGGGTCTCCAAGGTCGCCGACTGGGCGGAGCTCGACGCCGCGCTCGACGTCGCCTTCGCCGAGGACCGCACCGTGCTCGTGGAGTCGGCGGTCGTCGGCCGCGAGATCGAGATCGGCGTGCTCGAGGGGCCGGAGCCCGGCGAGCTCGGCGTGAGCGTCGCCGGCGAGGTCGTCGTGACCAGCCGCGACTTCTACGACTTCGAGGCGAAGTACCTCGACGCGCCCGGGGTCGAACTCGTCTGTCCCGCCGAGCTCGGCGACGGCGAGCTGTTCGAGCTGCAGCGGGTGGCGCGGCGCGCGTTCGAGGCGCTCGGTTCGGAGGGGCTCGCCCGGGTCGACGTGTTCCTCACCGACGAGGGCTTCGTGGTGAACGAGGTCAACACGATGCCCGGCTTCACGCCCATCTCGATGTTCCCGACGTGCTGGCTGAACTCCGGGCTCAGCTACCCGGAGCTCATCACCCGCCTCGTCGAGGTGGGGTACGCGCGCGGCGCGCGCTGACCCTGCTCCCGCGGCCCGCGGCCCGCGGCCCACGACCGGAGCGTCGAGCTCCGGTCGTGAGCCCGGCGCTCGGCGGTGAGCGCGGCGCTCGGCCGCGGGCTCAGCCCTCGCTCGGGACCTCGCCGAGATCGTCGACGGAGGTGCAGCCGCCGTCGGCCGGAATGACGCCGACCGCGTTCGAGAGGTCGGCGATCGCCGTGGTGCCGCCGACGACGTCGTTGTCGACGAGCACCTCGACCGCGGGGGTGCGGCCGTACGTCGTGAAGAGGTAGCGCGGGGCATCGGACTCGTCGATGATCCAGTCGATGCCGTCGACGCTCACGCAGCGCTCCGTCGTCGGCCCGGGAACGGGCACGCCGCAGCGGAGGAGCACGGCCGCCGGCTCGCCCCAGGCCCCGGTGCCCTGCGCGTTCGTCTCGCGCTTCGGCAGCTCGGCGACGGTGTCCGGCAGGCGCACGACGAGCGAGGCGCAGTCTGCATTCTTCGCGTCGGGAGCGGCCTCGAACGGCACGATCGGCGTGCAGGCGGACAGCAGCAGGGCGGCGGGGGCGATCACGGCGGCGGCGCGCAGGACGCGGCGGAGCCGGGCGGGGCGGAGCCGGGCGGGGCGGAGAGACATCCAGGCCAGGCTAGCGTGGGAGGCATGGAAGACGCTCAGAGCACCGGGAGCTCGATCGGACGGCTCGGCGAGGACGCGGTGCTCGCCCGGGTGCTGCCGAGGCTCGCGGCGGGCGAGTCCGCCCTGCTCGGGGCCGGCGACGACGCGGCCGTGGTCGCGGCCGCCGACGGCCGCTTCGTCGTGACCACCGACCTCATGGTGCACGGCCCCGATTTCCGGCTCGCCTGGTCGACGCCGTACGAGCTCGGTTGGAAGGCGGCCGCCACGAACCTCACCGACGTCGCGGCGATGGGCGCGCGCCCGACCGCGCTGACGGTGGCGATCGCCGCGCCGGCCGAGCTCGACGTGGCCGTGCTCGAGGGCATCGCCGACGGGCTCCGCGAGGCCCTCGCGACGCTCGCGCCGGGCGCTGGCGTCGTCGGCGGCGACCTGTCCGTCTCGACCGTGCTCACGCTCGCGGTGACCGCGTTCGGCGATCTTGAGGGCCGTGCTCCCGTGCTGCGCTCCGGCGCACGGGTCGGCGACGTGGTCGCGCACGCCGGGGTCCGCGGCGACGCGGCCCGCGGGCTTGCACTGCTCTTCGGCGAAGCGCGGGATGCCTCGGGCGAACCCGACGCCGGGCTCGCCGCCCGACTGCGGCACCGCGAACCGGGACTCCTCGCCGCCCAGCTCGCGCCCCGACCGCCGGTGTCCGCGGGGGTCGCCGCGGCGGTCGCCGGGGCGACGGCGATGCTCGACGTCTCGGACGGGCTCGCCCGCGATGCGCGGCGCATCGCCGTGGCGAGCGGCGTGGGCCTCGACTTCTCCGCGGCCGCGCTCGGCGACGACCCGCGGCTCGCGCTCGCGGGCGCGGAGGACCACGGGCTGCTCGCGACCTTCCCGGCGGGCGCACCGTTGCCGGAGCCGTTCGAGGAGATCGGCCGCGTCGTCGACGCACCGGGTCGGCTCTCCCTCGACGGGGAGCCCGTGGAAGG
The DNA here is from genome assembly GCF_044917495.1 of Agromyces mediolanus. GTDB lineage: Bacteria > Actinomycetota > Actinomycetes > Actinomycetales > Microbacteriaceae > Agromyces > Agromyces mediolanus_B. Next base: position 317,142 of record NZ_JAVSSI010000001.1, read on the forward strand.
ACTCGGCTGGGACCCCTACGCCGGCTGGGACGGCCGCGCGGGCTGATCCGCGAACGCCCACCACAGCGTCGTCTCGCCGTAGTCGCGGCGCCGTTCGAGTTCGATGCCGGCCGGCCAGCCCGGTTCGGGGGAGCGGGAGCTCCGCTCGACGACGACGAGTGCGCCCTCGGCGAGGAGCGGGACGAGCGCGGCGAGCTCGCGCGAGAGCTCCGGCTCGCCGAGCTCGTAGGGCGGATCGATGAACACGAGGTCCCAGTGCCCCGGAACGGCGCCCGGCTCGAGGAACGCGGCGACGCTCCGCTGGGCGACGCGCACCGTCGGCACCGCCTCGCGCGGGGCGGCGCGGCGCACGGCATCGGCGTTCCTGCGGCAGATGTCGGCGGCGGGCTTCGCGCGCTCGACCAGCACGACCTCGGCCGCGCCCCGGCTGGCCGCCTCGAGGCCGAGCGCTCCCGAGCCGGCGTAGAGGTCGAGCACCCGGGCGCCCTGGAGGGCGTCGCGGGCCTCGAGGGCCGAGAAGATCGCCTCGCGGACGCGGTCGCTCGTCGGCCGGGTGCCCGTGCGGGGAACGGCGAGGGTCTGGGATCCGGCGAAGCCGGCGATGATGCGCGTCATGCTCAGGGCAGCATAGCGGCGAGCGCGGACCTGGGGGCGGGACGCCTCTGGACGGCGGGCGGGGATCGGATGACACCCGGCGTCAAGGGGTCGCCCGTTCGGGGGTCGCGCTGCCATGATGGATGACGTGGACGACTCGACCGAACCTTCAGCCACTTCGTCCCACCATCGGGGGTCCGAGCAGCGCGAGATCGATCGCCTCTGGGACTTCGCCGACCCGGTGGCGAGCGAGGAGCGGTTCCGCGCCGCATCCGCCGACCCCGAGCGCAGCCCGCATAAGCGCGCCGTGATGGCGGCGCAGCTCGCACGGGCCGTCGGCCTCCAGGGCCGCACCGAGGAGGCGCTGGCCGTCCTCGACGGCGTCGCCGCGGCGGCGCCCGGTTCGGAGTCCGGCCCCGAGGCCGCCGAGCTGCGCGCGCGCGTCGCCCTCGAGCGCGGACGACTGCACGCGGCGGCCGGTCGGCCCGAGGACGCCCTGCCGGAGCTCACCCGCGCCGTCCGGGAGGCCGCGACGGCCGGGGCCGCCTTCCTCGTGCTCGACGGGCTGCACATGCTCGCACTCACCGACGGCGGGCACGAGGAGGAGTGGGCGGCCGAGGGCTTCGATGTGCTCGCCGGCTCCCGCGATCCGCGCGTGCTGCGCTGGGGGATCGCCCTGCACAACAACCTCGGCTGGACCAAGCACGACGGCGACGACCCGGTCGCCGCCCTCCACCACTTCACCCTCGCCGCAGAGGCCGCGGAGCAGTACGGCAGCGCCGAGCAGCTCCGCGTGGCCCGCTGGTCGATGGCCCGCGCCCTGCGCACGCTCGGACGCACCGACGAAGCGCTCGCGATCCAGCGCGAGCTCGACGCGGAGCGCGGCGACGACCCGTTCGTCACCGCCGAGATCGAGGCGTTGACGGGGGGACGGCCTACGATCGAGGCATGACGGTCGCTGCAGCCGAGCCGGGCGCCGAGCCCGGCTCGTTCGGACTCGAGTCCAAGCTCGCCACCGCCCTCGGCTCCCGCACGGCCCAGGCCATCGAGCGCGCGTTCGGGCACCGCACGGTGGGGGAGTTCCTCTCGCACTACCCGCGTCGCTACGCCATGCGCGGCGAGCTCACCGCCCTCGACTCGCTGCCGCTCGACGAGAACGTGACGATCGTCGCCGAGGTGCTCGAGGTGCGGGAGCGGCCGATGCGGCAGCGTCGCGGCTCGATCGTCGAGGCGAAGATCTCCGACGGCAACGGCGTGCTCATCCTGACCTTCTTCAATCAGTCGTGGCGTCAGAACGAGCTCCGCCCCGGGCGCCGGGGCATCTTCGCCGGCAAGGTCGGCTCGTACAAGGGGGCCAGGCAGCTCGCCCACCCCGACTACGAGCTCTTCGACGAGGAGACGCCGCGCACCGTCGACGACGCGGAGGCGGTGCGCTGGGCGCAGGCGCCGATCCCGATCTACCCCGCGACGTCGACCATCGCGAGCTGGCAGCTCGCGAAGTCGATGGCGCTCGTGCTCGACGGACTCGGTCGCGTCGACGACCCGCTGCCCTCCGAGGTGCGGGAGGCGCGCGGGCTCGAGGGGCACCGCCGCGCCCTGGAGCTCATCCACCGGCCGGCCGTGGAGGGCGACTGGAAGGCGGCGCGCGCCACCCTCCGCTTCACGGAGGCGTTCGTGCTGCAGACGGCGCTCCTGCAGCGCCGCGCGGCGATGCGCTCGCACGCCGCGATCGAACGGCGGCCGAAGCCCGGCGGGCTCCTCGAGCGCTTCGATGCGGCCCTCGGTTTCGAGCTCACCGACGACCAGCAGGAGGTGGGGCGCGAGATCGCCGACGACCTCGCGAGCTCGGCGCCGATGAACCGGCTCGTGCAGGGCGAGGTCGGCTCGGGCAAGACCCTCGTCGCGCTCCGCGCGATGCTCGCGGTCGCCGACTCCGGCGGCCAGGCGGCGCTCCTCGCCCCGACGGAGGTGCTCGCCGCGCAGCACGTGCGGTCGATCGCGAAGGTGCTCGGCCCCGAGCTCTCGGCCGAGCTGATGCCGACGCTCGTCACCGGGCAGCTGCCGGCCGCCGAACGCCGCAAGGCGCTGCTGCGCGCGGCCGCGGGCCAGGCGCGCATCATCGTCGGCACGCACGCCCTCATGGGCGACCGGGTGACCTTCGCCGACCTCGGGCTCGTCGTCGTCGACGAGCAGCACCGCTTCGGCGTCGAGCAGCGCGAGGCCCTGCGGCTGAAGGGGCGCACCGCGCCCCACGTGCTCGTGCTCACGGCGACCCCGATCCCGCGGACGGTCGCGATGACGGTCTTCGGCGACCTCGACGTCTCCACGATCCGACAGCTCCCGGCGGGGCGCGCCGGGATCACCTCGCAGGTGGTGCCGCTCGCGATCCGCCCGGCCTGGCGCTCGCGCATCTGGGAGCGCCTCGCGGAGGAGCTCGCCCTCGGACGGCAGGCCTTCGTCGTCTGCCCGGCGATCGATCAGAAGCAGACGGAGGACGACGGCGAGCCCGTCGCACCGATCGAGGGTGCCGAGGCGGATGCCGCGCCCGCGGCGACCGTGCTCGCGACGCTCGCCGAGCTCCGCGAGCATCCGCAGCTCGGCGGCGCCCGCATCGAGCCGCTGCACGGGCGCATGGCGGCCGACGAGAAGGACCGGGTGATGCGCGCGTTCGCGGCGGGCGAGATCGACGTCCTCGTCGCGACCACGGTGATCGAGGTCGGCGTCGACGTGCCGAACGCGAGCGCCATGGTGATCGTCGACGCCGACCGCTTCGGCGTCTCGCAGCTCCACCAGCTGCGGGGCCGCGTGGGTCGCGGCGGCGTGCCGGGGCTCTGCCTCCTCGTGACCCGGGCCGTGCCCGGCTCGGTCGCGCTCCAGCGCGTGGAGGCGGTGGCCGCGACGCTCGACGGATTCGAGCTCGCGCAGGTCGATCTCGAACTGCGGCAGGAGGGCGACGTCCTCGGCGCCCGGCAGTCCGGCGGGCGGTCCTCGTTGAAGCTCCTCCGCGTCGTGCGCGACGCCGAACTGATCGGGGAGGCGAGAGGCCATGCCGCCGCCGTGATCGAGGCCGATCCCGAGCTCGCCCGGCACGCGGCGCTCGCCGACGCGGTCCGCCGACGCCTCGACGACGAGGCGAGCGAGTTCCTGAGCAAGAGCTGAGGCGGCCGGCCCGGCGTCTCCGGCGGGCACTACGCTGGAGCCATGCAGCGGATCGCCGTCGTTCCCGGCTCATTCGACCCCGTCACCCTCGGGCATCTCGACGTCATCGGACGTGCAGCCGGGCTGTACGACCAGCTTCACGTCGTCGTGGTGCACAACCCCGACAAGAGCGCGCTCCTGCCGATCGCGCAGCGCGTCGCCCTCATCGAGCAGTCGATCGCCGACGCCGGCATCCAGGGCGACATCGTCGTGGCGAGCTGGAGCATGGGTCTCCTCGTCGACTACTGCACGGACGTCGGCGCGAGCGTGCTCGTGAAGGGCATCCGCTCCCAGCTCGACGTCGCTTACGAGACCCCGATGGCGATCGTGAACCGGCATCTCGCGGGCGTCGAGACCGTCTTCCTCCTGCCCGACCCGGCGAACGCGCACGTCTCGAGCTCGCTGGTGCGTCAGGTCGCCTCGCTCGGCGGCGATGTGAGCCCGTACGTCCCGCGGCAGGTCGCTGACTATCTCGCGGGGGCGATGACGCCGTGAGCGAGGCGGGCGCCGCGACCATGACCGGGATGCCCGATCCGGGCATCGACGAGGTCGGCGCCCGTGCGGCGGCGATCGTCGCGAACGTCGAGACGGTCATCAGCGGCAAGCGGGAGGCGGTCGTCGCGGCGCTCACCGTCCTGCTCGCCGAGGGGCATCTGCTCATCGAGGACGTCCCGGGCGTCGGCAAGACGATGCTCGCCCGCTCGCTCGCGCGGTCCGTCGACCTGACGGTGAGCCGCATCCAGTTCACCCCCGACCTCCTCCCGAGCGACGTCACCGGGGTCTCGGTCTTCGACCAGTCGACCCGGAGCTTCGCCTTCAAACCGGGTCCGGTGTTCGCGAACCTCGTCATCGGCGACGAGATCAACCGCGCCAGCCCGAAGACGCAGTCCGCGCTCCTGGAGTGCATGGAGGAGCGACAGGTCACCGCCGACGGCGTGACCCACCGGCTCGGCCGCCCCTTCGTCGTCGTCGCCACCCAGAACCCGGTCGAGATGGAGGGCACGTACCCGCTGCCCGAGGCGCAGCGGGACCGCTTCATGGCGCGCATCTCGATGGGCTACCCCGCTCCCGCCGACGAGCTCGCGATGCTCTCGACGCGCGAGACGGCGAGTCCGATCGAGCTCGTCGACCCGGTGGTCGGCCTCGAGGAGCTGCAGGGCATGATCCGCACCGTCGCGCGGGTGTTCACCTCCGCACCCGTGAAGGAGTACGCGGTCGAGCTTACGCGGGCGACGCGCGACGACCGCCAGCTGCGGCTCGGCGCGAGCCCGCGGGCGACCCTGCAGCTCGTGCGCGCCGCGAAGGCGCACGCGGCGATGCACGGCCGCGACTTCGTGCTGCCGGACGACATCGACGCGCTCGCGGTCCCGGTGCTCGCGCATCGGCTGGTGCCGACGAGCCGCGCGCTCGGCTCGCACGACCACGACAGCGGCCCGCTCATCGAGACGATCGTGCGCCGCATCGTCGCCGACACGCCGGTGCCGATCGGCAGCGCCCGAAGGGACTAGTCGTGCCCGCCCCCATCCGCCGCACGCCGCGGACCGTTCCGCGGCTGACCCGGCGCGGCGCGGCGCTCGTCGTCGTCGGCATCGTGCTCGCCGGGGTGAGCCTGTGGTTCGACCTGCGCGATGTGCTGCTGCTCGCCTTCGTCGCGATCGCCATGCCGGTGCTCGGGCTCCTCTACGCGGCGGTGCGCCTGCCGAGGCTCGCGGTGACCCGCACCTTCGCGCCGGCGACGGTCGCCGCGGGGTCGTCGACGCGGGTGCGGCTCACGGTGCAGAATCGCTCGCGGCGTCCGTTCGACGGCGCGCGATGGCGCGACGAGGTGCCCTCCCCGCTCCTCGCTCCGAGCGAGGAGGTGCTGCCCGGGGTGGGGCCGTGGGAGCGCACGCTGCCGAGCGGCGACGATACGGTGCGACTCGACTACCTCCTCCGCACGCCGCGCCGAGGCGCCTATCCGGTCGGACCCCTCCAGCTCTCACTCGGCGACCCCTTCGGGCTCGCGGTGATGCGGCGCTCGGTCGGCGGCGAGCGCGAGTTGCTCGTGACCCCGCGACTCACGGCGGTCGACGGCGCGGTCGGACGTTCGGCGTCCGTCGACGGGACCCGCCACGGCCTGTTGCGGCGCACCCATCCGAACTCCGACGAGCTCATCGCCAGGGAGTACCGCTACGGCGATCCGCTCCGCCGCGTCAACTGGGCGGCGACGGCGCGTCGGGGCGAGCTGATGGTGCGCGAGGAGGAGCAGCGGGGCGACGCCGAGGCGCGGCTCTTCCTCGATACGGCGCCGCGCGCGAGAGGCGACCAGGCGCATCGCGGCGACGCGCCCGACTTCGAGTTCGAGCTCGCGGTCGAGGTGGCCGCCTCGCTCGGCGTGCACCTCCTCGACCGGGGCTACCGCCTGCGTCTGGATCCGCTCGACGAGGGCGCGCCGGGCCGCGGTTCGTACCGCGAGCCGGGCGGCGGCGAGGCGATGTTGCTCGAGGACCTGGCGCGGCTGCCTGCACCGGGCGAGTGGCGGCGGCGGGACCGCGCGGACCTCGAGCGCGGCGCTGCGGGAGCGGAGCCCGGGCGGGGCCGGCTCTCCGCCACCCGGGAGCGCCGCGCCCCGATGCCCGGATTCGCCGTCCTCGTCCGGCCCGCCGACGAACGGCTGGCCGAGCTCGCCGCCCTCCGGCCGACGTTCGCCCCGGCGGTCGCGGTCGTCCTGCCGACGGTCTCCGAGCGCTGGATCGACACGCTCGAGCACGCCGACTGGCGGGTCATCCGCATCCGTCGTGCCGCCGATCTGGCGGCGGCGTTCGACCATCGGCGCGCATCGGCCGGCCGAGCCGTCGGCCGCGAGTCGCCGTGGGACGAGTTCCTGACGGGGGTCGACAATGCGTCGTGACCGCGCCCCCCTCAGCCGTCTGCAGTCGCTCGCCCTGAGCGGGGCGGCGTTCCTGCTGCTCGTCATCGCGGTGATGGCCCTCGGCCCGTTGCTCGCCGGTGCCGGCTGGTGGTGGCTCTGCGCCGCGACCGCCGCCGCGGTCCTGTTCGGCGGTGCGGGGCTCCGGGCGATCCGGATCCCGGCCTCGCTCGTGCCGATCGGCGAGCTTGTCATCCTCCTGCTCGTGCTCACCCTGGGCTTCGGCGGGGCAAGCTCCTTCGCGCTCGTGGTGCCGACGCCCGACACCTTCGGCGTCTTCGGCGAACTGCTCGCGGGGGCCCAGCGCACGATCCAGCAGCAGTCGGTCCCCGCGGTCGTGGTCCCGGCGCTCGCGTTCGCGCTCGCCCTCGGCACCGGGCTCCTCGCGGTCGTCACCGATCTCGTCGTGCTGACGCTCCGGGTCCCCGCGCTCGCGGCGGCGCCCGCGCTCGTGCCGATCCTCGTTCCCGGCTTCCTCATCGAGGACGGCGCGGAGCTCGGCACGCTCGTCCTCGCGGCGGCCGCGTTCCTGCTGCTTCTCCGGGTCGATGTGCGCGTGCGTCGGAGGGCGGCCCTCGCCCATCGCGACGAGACCGACGGCGCCGTGCTCATCACCGCGCCGAGTCGGATGCCGATCGGGTCGACGCTGCTGCCGACGCTCGGCCTGGCGGCGGCGGGCCTCGTCGCCGCGTCGCTCCTCACCGCATCCACCCCGAGCGTCTCGACGAGCCTGCTCCTCGGCAGCGGCGGCCAGGGGGCGCTCTTCGCGCGCGGCGTGAGCCCGTTCCTCGACCTCGGCCGGGATCTGCGCCGGCCCGACGCTGTGCCCGCGTTCAGCTACGTGGCGCGCGACGGCGATCGGCCGTACTTCCGGCTGCTCACCATCGACCGCTTCGACGGCGAGGTCTGGGGGCCGGGGGAGCGGCGGATCGACGGCGACAACGCCGTCGACGAGTTCCCGACGCCGACCGGGCTGAGCGACGAGGTCGCCCGGACGGAGCACCCGATCGACATCACCGTGCAGCAGCTGCGCACGACGTGGCTGCCGCTGCCGTACCCCGTCGCCGGGGTCGAGGGCCTCGACGGCTCGTGGTTCTGGGACCGCGGCGCCCTCACGGTGCGGAGCGCGGACAGCGACACCGCCGGGCAGGAGTATCGGGCGACGATGATCGAGATCGAGCCGACGGCGGAGCAGCTCCGCACCGCGAGCGATCGGATCCCGGAGTCGATCCAGCCGTACACGGAACTCCCCGAGGAGGTGCCCGCGTCGATCACCGAGCTCGCCGCGGAGCTCGGCGCGAGCGCCGGCACGGCGTACGACCGGGCGGTCGCCATCCAGGAGTACCTCCGTGGATCGGACTTCACGTACTCGGTCGAGGCCCCGGTCGAGGAGGGGTACGACGGCGGGGGGCTCGACGTCATCGCGGAGTTCCTCGAGCAGCGCGAGGGGTACTGCGTGCACTTCGCCTCGACGATGGCGGTGCTCGCGCGCGAGCTCGGCATCCCGTCGCGGATCTCCGTCGGGTACACGGCCGGGACGCCGACGACCGCGCGGGTCGAGAACGTGGCGGTCGTCGCGGTCGACAGCCAGGACCTGCATGCCTGGCCGGAGCTCTACTTCCAGGGCGTCGGCTGGGTGCCGTTCGAGCCGACCCCCGGGCGCGGCACGGTGCCCGATTACTCGCGGCCGGGTGCGGGGGAGACCGCACCGGCGCCGGAGCGGCTTCCCGGCACGCCGGCGCCGACGCCGGGCGCGCGCCCCGACCTCGACCCGGAGCGCGACCTCGCGACCGGCGGGGTCACGGGCGCCGCGGACGAGCCGGTGCTCTGGCCGCTCACCGTGGCCGCGCTCCTGCTCGTGCTCCTGCTGCCCGCGCTCGTCCGCATCGCGGTGCGCCGGGCCCGGCTCCGGCGGATCGCTCGGGGCGAGCGGGCGGCGGATGCCGCCTGGCGGGAGGCGATGGCCACGGCGAGCGATCTCGGCTTCGCGGAGGGCTCGGCGGTGGCGCTCACGCCGCGCGAGGCGGCCGACGCCCTCGTGGAGGACGCCCGCCTCGACGGGGCGGGCGAGCGCGCCCTGTACGTACTGCGCGACGCCGTCGAGCGCGAGCGCTACGGCCCGCCCGGCGCGACGGCGCCCGTCTCCGCGGCCGCGCTCGAGGAACTGCGCGCGGCGCTCCGCTCCCGTTCGGGCTCCGCGACGCGGATTCGGGCGGTGCTGCTGCCGGTCTCGCTCCTCGACACGGCGCGGGCGGGCCGGAGAGCGGCCGCGCGCGCGTAGAATGGCCGATCGTGGCCCATCACCCTTCCCCGTTCCGCATCAATGTGCGCGATCTCGTGCACCGTCCGGGCGAGATGCGCGAGGTCGAGCTCGACCTCGCCGCACCCTCGCAGTTCGGTGAGGGCATGGTCGCCGTCCGCGAGGGCTCGACGCTCGAGCTGGACGTGCGGCTGGAGTCGGTCCACGAGGGCGTCTTGACGAGCGTGCAGCTCGATGCGGTGGCCGACGGCGAGTGCAGTCGCTGCCTCATCGACATCGCCGTGCCCGTCGAAGTCGAGTTCCAAGAGCTTTTCGCGTATCATTCTGGGGAAGCTTTCGAGTATGAGGTTCAAGACGACCACGTGGATCTTGAACCGCTCATCCGAGATGCGGTAGTGCTGGCACTGCCCTTCCAGCCGGTGTGCCGGCCTGATTGCCCGGGTCTCGACCCTGTGACCGGGCAGCGTCTGGCTGATCATCCGGAACTCGTCACGTCCGAGCAGCGCGACCCGCGATGGGCCGCGCTCGCCGGGTTCGAGGCTTCCGAAGACCAGGGTGCTGCCGAACGCAGCGCCGATTCTGAGAGAGATTGAGAGAGAGACATGGCTGTTCCCAAGCGGAAGAAGTCACGCGCCAACACCCACGCGCGCCGTTCGCAGTGGAAGGCCGAGGTCCCCACGCTCGTCAAGACCGTCGAGAACGGCAAGGTGACCTACAGCCTCCCGCACCGCGCGCGCGTGGTCGAGGACTCGGCGGGCACCCCGCTCTTCCTCGAGTACAAGGGCCGGAAGGTCGCCGACGTCTAGTCGGCCCTCGGACTCCGAACGACCGGTCGTGGCGCGCGCGCGGCAGACGGGACCTGCGGATCGAGACCTCGTAGCCCTCCAGGAGCGGCTGCAGATCGAGATCGACCCCGAGCTGCTGCTGCTCGCGCTCACGCACCGGTCGTTCGCGTACGAGAACGGCGGCATCCCGACGAACGAGCGGCTCGAGTTCCTCGGCGACTCGATCCTCGGGCAGGCCGTCACCGTGCGGTTGTTCCGCGACCACCCGGAGCTCGACGAGGGCGAACTGGCCAAGCGCCGGGCGAGCCTCGTCTCGAGTGCCGCGCTCGCGGAGGTCGGTCGTCGCATCGGGCTCGGCCCGTTCATCCGACTGGGCCGGGGTGAGACGATGACCGGCGGCGCCGACAAGCCGTCGATCCTCGCCGACACCGTCGAGGCGATCATCGGGGCGACCTACCTCGACGCCGGCGGCGAGGCCGCCACCGAGTTCGTGCTGCGCCTCGTCTCGCCGCTCATGAGCGACCCCGCCCGTTTCGGCGCCGCGATGGACCCGAAGACGAGTCTGCAGGAGGCCGCCGCGCGGCTCGGCGCCCCGCCGCCGCTGTACGAGGTCGCCGAGAGCGGCCCCGACCACAGCAAGCACTTCCTCGCCACGGTGTCCGTCGGCGAGCTGGTCCGCGCCTCGGGCGAGGGCTCGAGCAAGAAGCAGGCCGAGATGGCCGCGGCCCTCGAAGCCTGGACCGCGCTGAACGCGGGCTGACATGCCCGAGCTGCCCGAAGTCGAGGTGGTCCGCGCCGGCCTCGCACCGGCCGTCACCGGAGCGCTCGTCGCCGGTGTCGAGGTGCTCGACCCGCGGTCGCTGAAGCGCCACGACCCGGCCGTCGGCGACTTCGAACGCTCGCTCACCGGCGCGAGATTGGCCGGAGCGGTCCGTCGCGGCAAGTTCCTCTGGCTGCCGATCGTGCCGGTCGAGGCATCCGTCGATACCGGCGGGCGCTCCGCCGCCGCCGCGCCGCTCGCGCTCGTCGCCCACCTGGGGATGAGCGGTCAGGTGCTCCTGCGCACGCCCGATCATCCCGGCGGTGACGCGCACGCCCGCATCCGCATCCATCTCGAGCATCCGGAGCACGGCGAGCTCCGCGTGGACTTCGTCGATCAGCGGATCTTCGGGTCGATGGCGATCGATCGGATGCTGCCGACCCCCGACGGGCGGCCGGCGGGCTTCTCCGCCGACGTATCGGGGGACTGGGCGAACGCGATCCCGAGCCAGGTCGCCCACATCGCCCGCGATCCGCTCGATCCGGCGTTCGACGAGCGGGCGTTCCTCACTGCCTTCGCGAAGCGGCACTCCGCCGTCAAGCGCGTGCTGCTCGACCAGACGCTCGTGAGCGGCATCGGCAACATCTACGCCGACGAGTCGCTCTGGGCGGTGCGCCTGCACGGGGAGCAGCCGGCGTCGAGCATCGGCCGGCGCCGGGCGGTCGAGCTCCTCGAGGCCGTCCGCGGGGTGCTGCAGAAGGCCCTCGCCGAGGGCGGCACGAGCTTCGACGCCCAGTACGTGAACGTGAACGGCGCGTCGGGCTACTTCGCCCACTCCTTGAACGCGTACGGGCGGGAGGGCAAGGCGTGTCCCCGCTGCGGCACGCTCATGGTGCGCGAGCCGTTCATGAACCGCTCCTCGCACCGCTGCCCGCGCTGCCAGCGGGTGCGGCTGCGCCGCGCCGCCGAGGCCCGTCCGTCCGGCCGGTGACGCGCGCCCGCCCCGGGGATCACCAGTCGTGCACGGTCCCGTCGGCGAGCCGGTTGTAGGGCAGGTAGGCGGTCGCGTAGGGGTACTTGCCGGCCTCGTCGACGTCGAGCTCCACCCCGAGACCCGGACGGTCGCCGGGATGCAGGTGGCCGTCGACGAAGGTCATGGACTGCTCGAAGGTGGCGTTCGTGCGGGGCCCGTGCTGCATGTACTCCTGGATGCCGAAGTTATGGATCGCGAGCCCCACGTGGAGCTGCGCGGCGAAGCCGACCGGTGAGATGTCGGTCGGCCCGTGGCATCCGGACTTGATCTGGTACTGCGCGGCGTAGTCCATCACCTTCTTCAGCGGGCTGATGCCGCCGAAGTGGGTCGATGCGGCCCGCACGTAGTCGATCAGCTGCTCCTTGATCAGCGCCTGGAAGTCCCAGATCGTGTTGAACACCTCGCCGATCGCGAGCGGCGTCGTGGTGTGCTGGCGGACGAGGTGGAGCGCCTCCTGGTTCTCGGCCGGCGTGCAGTCCTCCAGCCAGAAGAGGTCGTACGGCTCGAGCGACTTCCCGAAGGCGGCGGCCTGGAGCGGGGTCATCCGGTGGTGGCCGTCGTGCAGCAGGGGGAGCTCGGGACCGAACTCCGCCCGGACCGCCTCGAAGACCATCGGCACGTGCCGCAGATACGCGCGCGTGTCCCAGTCCTCCTGCATCGGCAGTGCGCCGCGCTGCGCCGGTTCGTGGTCGTACCGGACGCCCTCGTTGCCCGCGAGCCCCGTGTTCGAGGCGACGCCGTAGATGGCCTCGAGCCCGGGCACGCCGGGCTGGATGCGGATCGAGCGGTAGCCGAGCTCCTGGTGCTCCCGGATCGAGTCGAACAGCTCCGGCAGCTCCTTGCCGGAGGCGTGCCCGTACGCCATCATCCCGGTGCGCGAGGCGCCGCCGAGCAGCTGGTACACGGGCAGGCCGGCGGCCTTGCCCTTCAGGTCCCAGAGGGCCATGTCCACCGCCGCGATCGCCGCCATCGTGATCGGCCCCCGCCGCCAGTAGGCGCTGCGGTAGAGGAACTGCCAGGTGTCCTCGATGCGGTGCGCGTCGATGCCGATCAGCAGGGGGACCACATGGTCGTTCAGGTAGGAGACGACGGCGAGCTCGCGTCCGTTGACGGTCGCGTCGCCGAGCCCGCTCAGGCCGTCGTCCGTCGTGAGCTTCAGCGTGACGAAGTTCCGGTTCGGGCTGGTGACGATCACCTCGGCGCGTTCGATCTTCACACCGGTTCCTTTCTGCAGTGGGTGGGGGGAGTGCGCGGTCAGATGGTCATCGCGGAGAACCCGCCGTCGACGCGGATGAGCGCCCCGGTGACGAAGCCGGAGGCCTTCCCGGAGGCGAGCCAGAGGAGGGCGCCGTCGAGCTCGTGCTGTTCGCCGAGGCGGCCCATCGGGGTGTGCCGCACGATGTCGGAGACGCGTTCTTCGCTGAGCAGCGCCCGGTTCTGCTCGGCGGGGAAGAACCCCGGGACGATCGCGTTGACGCGGATCCGTTCCGGCGCGAGCTCCCGCGCGAGGTACTGGGTGAGGCTGTTCACGCCCGCCTTCGCGACGCCGTACGTCAGGACGCGCGAGAGCGGCGGCCCGGACGAGGCCGAGGAGATGTTGATGATGCTGCCGCCGCCGGCCGCCGCGAGCTGGGGGCGGAACGCCTGGATCGTGCGGAACATCGAGCCGAGGTTCGTGTCGAGCAGCAGTTCCCATTCGGCGTCGGTGATCTCGCCGAACGGCGTCGCGCTGTTGATCCCCGGCGCGTTCACGAGGATGTCGATCCCGCCGCGGTCCTCGCACTCGGCGGCGGCGCGGTGGACGGATGCCCGGTCCGTCGCATCCAGCTCGACGAACCGCGCAGAACCGCCCGCCTCCTGCACGCGGCGCACCACCTCCTCGCCGCGCTCGCGGGAGCGGCCGGCGACCGCGACCTCCGCCCCCGCGGCGGCCAGCGCCTCGCAGAACCGGCCGCCGAGCACGCCGGTCCCGCCGACGACCAGTGCGGTGCTCCGCTCGAGGTCGAAGAGGCCGGCGACCGACGGCGCGAGCGTCACGAGCGGACCCCGACGGCCGAGAACGGGGCGAGGTGGCGGCCGAAGTGGGTGCGCAGATCGGCGCGGTAGTCCTCGCGGTGGTCCGCCAGCGCGGCGAGGAGCTCCGTGCCGAGGAACGAGGGACCGTCGCCCTCCGGGGCGCGGAGCACCGAGCCGTAGCCGACGTGCAGGATCTGCCGCGTCGCCGGGGCGAGCAGGAGACCCGGCAGCTCCGGGTCGGCGAGGGCGTCCGGGGCGGGCACGGCGCCCGCCTCCGCGGAGACCTGGTAGCTCGCGCGGGCGGCGCGGTACGCGCCGAGGCTCGCCTCGTACGCCCGGCGGAAGAGCTCCGGCCGCCGGGCGGCGAGGACGCCGAGCGCCACCAGGTAGCTCGTGCCCGAGGTCTTCAGATGCACGAGTCCCTCGGTGTGCTCCATCAGCCCGGCGTAGATGCTGAACTTGTCGGAGCCCGAGTGCATGCCGATCTTGTACGGGCCGAGCGCCCGTGCGATCGCGGCGTGCCGGGCGACCGCGTCGTCGAGGGCCGCCCGGTCGCCGGCGAACTCGACGCCCTTCTCGAAGGAGCCGAGATGCCGGGGCGCGAAGCTCACCCAGCGGATGCCGAGCCGCGCGAGCTCGGTCGCGATGTAGAGGTGCTCCTCCGGCGTCGTCGGCTCGTCGGTCTCGTCGACCGCGATCTCGATCTCGACCGGGTACGTCGCACGATCCATCAGGTGACGCGCGAGCCGGGCGCCCATGGCCACCGCACGCCCGTACTTGCCCATCGCGTGGGCCAGCTGGGTCTCGCCGATGGTCTGCACGCCTGAGTCGAGCTCGAGCCGGAGCGAGGCGTAGCGACGCCGGGCGGATGCGAGGTCGTCCTCGAGCTCGTCCCACGGCAGCCGGGCGAGCTCGGCGTCGGACGGCACCTCGTCGCATACCTCGACGAAGTCGCCCACGTCGATCGTGAAGAGGCTGAAGCCCGCGGCCAGGCAGCGATCGATGTCGGCCACGGTCTTCAGGTGATCGGCATCCGCCCCCACCGGTCCGGTCCAGCCGGCCTCGATGCATCCGAACGTCGCGTCGTCCAGCACCTGCTGGGGGCTCCGGCCCAGCCGATCCATCTCGCGGATCGACTGCTGCGCGAAGATCGGACGAACCGTCGGGGCGAAGTCGCGGAAGGCGTCGACGTGACCGGGCGTGGCGAGGCCGAGCCGGTCGCCGGTGCCGGCCGAGGTCGACAGCCCGATCGGTCGCGGCGCCAGGTTCGGCCGGATGGCCCGAGCCGCCGCCGCGTTGCGCGCCGACAGCGGTCCGTACGACACGCCCGCCCGCGGGCCCGGCGTCAGCCGCTCGAAGCGGGCGCGCTCGCGGTCCGAGGCGTACGCCACGGCGAGGAGCCGTTCGCCTCCGACGGTCTCGATCGTCAGCTCGACGTGCTGCAGGCCGCTCATCGCAGGTACTCGCTGAAGAACGCGGCCGACTGCTCGTCGCACCAGCTGTGTCCGGCGGCGAACAGCTGCCTGCGGAACCGGTCCGAGGCCCCGGCCCGGCGGTAGATCTCCTCGACCCGATCGGCGCAGGGGCCGGCCGATTCGAGCATGAAGCAGTCGTCGAAGAAGCCGATGTCGACCATGAGAGCCCGGGGGAACAGCAGCCCTTGCAGATCGGAGACGTCGACGAGCGAGAACAGGCCCGGCGTGATCTGCATCCCGCAGTAGTTGCTGTCGCGGAAGCCGAAGTCGGGGAAGGTGTCGGAGTAGCAGATGATCTCCGTCGCCGCGATGCGGGGATCGACGAGCGCCGACCACAGTGACATCGTGCCGCCGCCGGAGACGCCCATCACCCCGATCGGCCCGTCCTGCACGTACGGCAGGGTCGTGACGAAGTCGAGCACCCGCTTGCCGTGCGCGAGGTTGATGCCGAGCGGCGTCATGCCGAGGATCGTCGCGTTCAGGTAGTACGTGTCGCACCAGTCCATCTCGACGCCCTTCTGGGGCGAGCTGATGCGCCACTTCCGCTGCTCGTCGAAGTCGCCGTGCCCCATCCAGTCGACGCCGACGGTGACGAAGCCCGCGCGAGCCATCACCGCGCCGTAGTTGTAGCCGTCGTCGTCCGCGTAGGAGCGGAGCAGCGGCGTCGAGCGGTTGCCCATGATGGGCTCCTTGCCGCCCATGTCGTGGCCGTGCCAGCAGAGGATCGGCGCCCACGTCGAGCCCGCGGTGCCGCCGAGGGGACGGTTCACCGCCACGATGGTCGTGAGCCCCTCCTCGACGTCCAGCATCCACCGCTGCTGGATGAAGCCGTCGAGCTCGATCTCGCCGAGCAGCACGGGGTTCGGCTCGCAGGCCGGGGGCTCCTCGCCGAGTGTGGCGAGGACCGCGGCGAGCGTCTCGTCCCGCCAGGCCTCGACGTCGGCGACGCCGTCGTCGAAGTGGAACCGGGGGGTGTTCTTCCGGGCCCGGTCGAGCAGCCAGGCGTTCGGGCTGAGGTTGCGATGTCCGAGTGGGACGGCTGGGGTGGTCACGTGCAGTGGTCCTTTCGAGATGGGGTGCGTCGTCGATCCGGGCGGCATGCGGCTACTTGCCGACGCCGAGCGTCATGCCCTCGATGACGAACCGTCGCAGGAGGATGAAGAGCAGGAGCATGGGGCCGAGCATGATGCTCACGCCGGCGAAGAGGAGGCCGTAGTCGGCGCCGCTGTACTGGATGGCCGAGAGCAGCGACATCAACGACAGCCCCAGGGTGAAGTTGTCGTTCGATTGCACGAAGGTCAGGGCGATCAGCACTTCGTTCCAGAGGCTCACCGCCGTGATGATGAAGACGGTGAGCAGCCCGGTGCGCACGGTCGGGAGGAAGATGCGCACCAGCGTGGCGACGGGACCCGCGCCGTCGAGGGAGGCGGCCTCCTCGATCTCCTTCGGCACCGCGGCCATGAAGCCGGTGAGGAGGAAGACCGCGAACGGCAGGGAGACGCCGGCGTACACGATGATCAGCCCGAGCTTGCTGTTGATGAGTCCGAGCTGCGAGAACTCGATGAACAGCGGGATGATGATGATGTGCGGCGGGATGCCGATGCCGAGCACGAACGCGGTCGAGAGCTGCCTCGCCCACCGCACGTTCATGCGGGAGAGGGCGTAGGCCGCCGGCGCGGCGATCAGCACGACGGCGACCGAGGCGGAGCCGACGACGATGAGGGAGTTCAGCGCGCCGACGGCGAAGCCGCTGTTCGACCAGGCGGTGGACCAGTTCCCCCACTCCCAGGTGGTCGGCAGCCCCATCGGCGAGGCGAAGATGTCCTTCGTGGTCTTGACCGACGACAGCAGGGTGATCGCGAGGACCACGACGTTGAATCCGACGACGAGCCAGATGGCGAGGCGGGGGAGCCAGCCGAAGAGCTTTCCCGGCGTCGAGCGCGTCGCCCGCGCGGGGCGCCGGGTGGCGGTGGGAGCGGTCATCGGATGCCTCTCTCGATGGGGCGGACGGCGCGAGGCGCGGGCGGGTGCACGGGAATCGTCATAGCTCGATCGGCTCCCTGCGGAGGATTCGCCGCAGCAGCACGACGATCACGCCGAAGAGGAGCAGCATGAGCACGGCCGACGCCGAGGCGTAGCCGAATCGGTACGCCGGCACCTGATCGCCGAAGGTCTGTCCGTAGACGAACAGGGACGAGTTCCAGATCTCCACGGGCGGCATCGTCGTCGTGGCCCCGCCGAAGGCGAACAGGAAGTCGAAGAGCTTCAGCGCCTCGATCGTCCAGAGGATCGCGGCGACCGAGGCGACGTCCCAGGAGAGCGGGAGGGTGACGTACCTGAAGCGCTGGAAGGCGCTCGCCCCCTCGAGCTCCGCCACCTCGTAGTACATCGGCGGGATCTGGTCGATCCCCGCGAGCAGGATGGTGAGGTAGAGCCCGGCGCTCACCCAGATGGTGCCGGCCACCGCCATCTTGAAGATGTGCTCGCTCGACAGCCACTCGACCGGGTCGATGCCGACGTTGCCGAGCAGCGTGTTCACGATGCCGCGGTACTGGAACAGCACGCCCCAGACGATCGACAGGGCGATGGGCGAGGCGATGAACGGGAAGAAGAGCACGGCGCGGATGAAGTTCCGCCCGCGCATGGTCCGGATGAACGCCGCGAAGAAGAAGCCGACCACGAAGATCACGGCTCCGCCGACGAAGAGGATCACCAGGGTGTTGACGAGGGACCGGAGGAAGACCGGGTCCCGGAAGAGGATCTCGTAGTTGCGGAGCCCCCGCCACTCCGGCGGGGTCAGCCCGTTCCACTGGAACAGGCTGACCCCGATCGAGAACACGGTCGGGCCGATCAGGACGAGTGCGTAGAGCACCACGGCGGGGAGGACGAAGAGGACGAACCAGTTCCGCTGCGAGCGCTGCCGCGGCTTCACCTCCGTCCGGGCTGCTCGCCTCGGTGCTTCGGCGTCGCTCTCGACGCGCTCGGACTCCAACACACTCACTCGATTGCTCCTGCGGCTCGCCGAACGGTTACCCGTTGAGTTCCCAGTACTGCTTCTGCTCGGTCCGCATCTTCTCGATGAACTCGTCGGTGGTGAGCCGACCCGTCACGAGCGCCTGCGTCGCGGGCTGGAAGACCGTGGTGTCGAAGTTCGGGACGACGGCGGGGACCTGGTCGTTCACGCCGGAGATCGCGTTCTGGTCGACGATGTCGCGGATGTCCTGCAGGTCGGCCGGGACCGGGATGTCCGAGCGGACGGTGAGGCTCAGCGTGTCGTTCGTGAGCTTCGACATGGGGTCCTTCGCGTAGAGGAACGCGAGGAACCGCTCCGCGGCCTCGGGGTTCTTCGCCTTCGTGGGGATCGCGAATCCGTTGAGCGCCACGGGGACGGTCGTGTCGCCGCCCTCCTCGACGGCGGGGAAGTTGAATGCGCGGTACTCCATGTCGTCGGCGGCGTAGCCCCGGGTCTCGTTCGGCGTCCATCCGCCGAGGAAGAGCAGGTCGGCCTTGTTCTGCGCCCACTCCGTCTGGATCGCCGGCCACTTGCTGCTGTCGTAGCCCTTGGCGTAGAAGCCCTGCTCGGCCCAGTCGACGAAGAGATCGACGGCCTCACGCATCTCTGGGGTATCCCACGCCTCGCCGGTCGGGTCCTCGACGGTCTCGAGCAGCTTGCCAGGGCCGATGGCGCGGACGATGGCGGTCGCGACCATCGCGCGGTCGTAGTCGGTGTGGTCGGCGTCGAGCGCGATCGGGGCGCGCCCGTCCGCCTTCAGCTCGGCGAGCATCGCGTTCATGCCGGCCCAGTCGCTCGGGGCGGCCTCGGTGAGGCTCGGCACATTGGCGCCGTTGTACCACCAGACGTACGGCTGGAGGGTGAACGGGAGCATGAAGTACTTCCCGTCCGCGTCCTTCGTGAGCGGGTCGTACTTGTCGCCGATGAGCTCGCCGATCGTCAGGTCCTCGCCCTCCACGGTGCGCTCGTAGAGGCCGGAGAGGTCCCGGGCGGCGCCGTTGTTCGCGAGGAGCCCCTGCAGTCGGTTGTTGTCCTGATCGGTGAGATCCGGCACGTTGCCGGTGGTCATCCCGGCCATGACCTTCTGCAGCACGTCCCGGCCCTGCCACTGGACGTTGACCGTGATGCCCGTCTCGGCCTCGAACTCCTCGAACACGGCGGTGAGGATCGGCACCTCGGGCTCGTCGACGGTCAGCATCGACCAGTAGGTGAGCTCGGTGGCGTCGGATCCGGATGCCCCGTCCGACGATGGGGATGCGCTGCAGCCCGCGAGCAGCAGCGAGAGTGCGGCTGCGGTGGCCGCTCCGTAGGCCAAGGACCGTTTCATTTCGTTACCTCCATTGGTAGTCATGCTTCGGTGTGGAACGTGCGGGGGAGCGAAGCAGGATCTCGGGCTGCGCCGGGTCAGTGCCCGAAGTGCGCGAGCCGGAACGTCGCCCGTGGCAGCTCGTAGGTGATCTGCCGGATGATCGAGGCGGCCTCGTCCGCCGAAAGCCGGTGCTCGGACACGAGTTTCGAGAGGAACGCGGCGTCGAGGCGCCGGGCCATGTCGTGCCGGGAGGGGATGGAGCAGAGCGCTCGCGTGTCGTCGATGAAGCCGGACTGCTTGCCGAAGCCGATCGCCCCGGTCACCGCGGAACGGTAGCGCAGGATCGCTTCGGGCTCATCGAGGAACCACCAGGGCGCCCCGGCGTACACGCTGGGGTAGAACCCGGCGAGCGGCGCGATCTCGCGCGCCCAGGCCGTCTCGTCGAGCGTGAAGAGCACGAGGTGGAACGCGGGATCGTGGCCGAACTCGTTGAGGAGCGGGCGCAGGCCCTCCGCGAACGGGGTGGTCAGCGGGATGTCGGCGCCCCGATCGGGCCCGAAGCGCCGGTGCACGGGGCCGTCGTAGTTGCGCAGTGCGCCGACGTGGAGGGTGAGGACGAGGCCGTCCTCCTGCGACTGCCGGGCGAGCTCGCCGAGCATGCCCGCGCGGAACTCGTCCGCCTCGGCGGGGGTGAGCGCCGAGCGCCGGGCGCTCGCGTACAGCTCCGCGAGCCGCGCGGTGGGCAGCACCGCCGTGCGCGCGTCGACGAGCGCGCAGTCGATCGACACCGCCCCGTGCTCCGCGAAGTGGCGACGCCGATCGGCGATCGCGGTGAGATAGGACTCGACGGTGTCGTCGCCTCCCGTGCGGTCGAGGAGGGCGGTGACGTTCGCCTGCCACTTCGGCTGGGCGGGATCGATGAATCCCTCGATGCGCAGCGTGGGGATGACGTCGGTGCCGAAGGAGGCGTCGTCGCGGAGCGCCGCGTGGTGCTCCAGCTCCGAGAGCGGATCGTCCGTCGTGGCGAGCGTCTCGATGTGGAAGGACTCCACGAGCGCGCGGGGCAGGTAGGCCCGATCGCGGAGGCGCTCGTCGATGTGGTCGAAGAGGAGCTCGGCGTTCGCGGCGCTCGGCACCTCCTCCACCTCGAACACGTTGAGCAGCACGTCCTCGAGCCAGTACTTCATCGGGGTCCCGGCGAACAGCGCCCACTTCTCGCAGAGGATGCGCCAGGACTGCCTGGCCTGCGCGTCGCTCAGCGCCTCCGCGCCGACGCCGAGATCGGCGAGCGGCACCCCGTGGGCGTGCAGCAGGCGGGTCACGTAGTGGTCGGGCGTGATGAACAGCTCGGCCGGGTTGTTGAACGGCCGGTTCTCCGCGAGGAGCTCCGGCGGCACGTGCCCGTGCGGCGAGACGATCGGAAGGCCGGCGACCTGCTCGTAGAGCTCGCGGGCGATGCGGCGCTGGGTCGGTTCCGCGGGCAGGAGGGCGTCGGGGTGTCGTCCGGCGGAATTCGCCCGTGGATTCGCGTGCATGCGGACCATCCTGGGCGAGCTCCGACGGCCATGGCAACAAGTTGCCATCCTTTGCCAACGCGCCCGTCCGGATGCCCCCCGAACGGGCGCCGAGGCCCGCGGATCGCCGCCCGCGCGGGCGTTCGACCGCCAGTACCATGCCCGTATGACGCACCACGATCAGGGAGGCGAGCGGCCGGTCACGATCTACGACGTGGCCCGGGCGGCCGGGGTCGCGCCCTCGACGGTGTCCCGCGCCCTCGCCCGACCCGGGCGGGTGAGCGTCGCCACCGTCGCGCGCGTGCGGGAGGTCGCCCAGCGGCTCGGCTACCAGCGGAGCCCCACCCTGCCGGAGGCGCTGCAGCAGTCGCAGTTGCTCGCCATGGTCGTGAGCGACATCAGGAACCCGGTGTTCACCGATCTCGTGCGCGGGGCCGACACGGCCGCCGAGGCCGCCGGGTACACGCTGATGGTCTTCGACTCGCGCGAGAGCATCGTCCGGGAGCGCGCGTTCGAGCGGTACCTCACCGCGGTCGACGGGGTCGTGCTCACGAGTCCGCGGCTCCCGGCGTCCGGCATCCGCATGCTCGCGAAGCAGCGTCCCGTCGTCGTGCTCAATCGGATCGTGGGCGATCTGCCCTGCGTGCTGACCGACGGGGCGGCCGGGGCGCGGTACGCGGTCGAGCACCTCCACGAGCTGGGGCACACGGAGCTCACCTACATCGCCGGGCCCGCAGCGTCCTGGGCCGACGGGATGCGCTGGCGCGGGGTGCAGCAGTCGGCCGTGGATCTCGGCGTGCGCACGAGTCGGATCAGTCCGGCGCTGCCGACCGTCGAGGGCGGCTACCGTGCCGCGGAGCGCTGGGCGGCGAACCCGACGACGGCGGTGATCGCCTTCAACGACGTGATGGCGATCGGCTTCATCGTCGGCGTGCGCGCCCTGGGCCTCGAGGTGCCCCGCGACGTCAGCGTCGTCGGCTTCGACAACTCCCAGCTCGGCACGCTGACGACGCCGCCGCTGACCTCCGTCGCGTCGCCGCTCCGCGACCAGGGCACGACGGCGACGAACACGCTCATCGCGATCCTGTCGGGCCGATCGGTCGCCACGGAGCCGGTCCTGCTGCCGACACGGCTCATGCCGCGGGAGTCGACGGGCCGCAGCGCGGGAGCGACCGCGCTCCGCTCGGCGCTCGGCCGGAGCGACTGAGGCCTCAGACCCGCCGCTCCCACACGGCCGAGAGGCCGTACGGGCGGAACCCGAGCCCGAGGTTGATGCGCAGCATGTGCGCGTTCTCGTCCGCGTTCCAGGTGTGCACGCGCGTGCGCTCCGGCGCCGTCCCGTGCAGCGCGACCAGGTTCGCGAGCTTCAGCAGCAGCCCCAGGCGATGACCGCGGTGCGGGCCGAGCACGATCGTGTCGTCCTGGTAGGCGACGGGCCGGCCGGGCGGCAGCTCGAGCACCGTGTAGCCGGCGACCCGCTCGCTGCCGTCGACGACGGCGCAGCTGAGGAGCGTCGTCCCGCCGCCGAGGAGCTCCGACTCCCACGCGCGGACGCGGGCCCGGTCCCAGCGTTCGGCGTCGATCTGCAGCGCACCGGCCGGGATGTCGCGGCTCATGTGCTCCCGAGCCACGGCGTAGGCGTCGACGAGGGCGTCGGGCGCGGCATCCCGCCAGCCGACGAGCCGGTAGCCGGCGGCGGCAGCGGATGCCTCGAGCGGGCGGAGCCCCGCCTCCAGCTCCTCCGCGCGACCGCTCGTGTCGAGCAGACTCACGCGCTCGATCTGACCGAGCGCGTAGCCCGTCGCCGCGGCGAACGCGGCCGCGACGGAGTCCGCGGGGATCTCGGCGTCGCCCGCCGTGTCGGCGGGCGCACGGAGCCCCGTCCCCGGCGCCCCGAGACTCTCGATCGGATGGTCGGAGAAGGAGTCGAGCGCGCGCTTGCCGACGTCCAGGGCGACGCGCTCTGCCGCATCGAGGAGCGCTCGGCCGATCCCGCGCCGACGGTGCGCCCGGTCGACGACGACGTGCACCTCGGCCGACTCGGCCCCCGGGTCCTCGTCCCAGACGGTGGCGGAGCGCCCGACGAGGACGCCGTCCGCCCACGCTCCGAAGGCGACGCGACGGAGGTGGGTGCTGCGGGCCGCGGCCAGCAGCTCCTGCGCGCTGAGCGCGAAGTCGTCGTCGCCCCAGGTCTCGCGCTCGATCGCCGCGAGGAGGCCGGCAGCCTCCTCGAACTCGCGCGCGGCGGGAACGCCGAGGTGCTCGGGGACCGGGATCCGTCTGATCTCCATGGCTTCAGCGTAGGCGCCGGCCCTCCGTTCCGCGCGGAGACGCGGATCCCACGGCGTTCCGCGACCTCGGCGGGCGCGAACTCGGCTACGGTAGTCCGCAGCGCCCGGAGCAGGAAGGTGGGACGTGTACCTCAAGAGCCTCACGCTCAAAGGCTTCAAGTCCTTCGCCCAGCCCACGAGCTTCGCGTTCGAGCCGGGCGTGACCTGCATCGTCGGCCCGAACGGCTCCGGCAAGTCGAACGTCGTGGACGCCCTCGCCTGGGTCATGGGCGAGCAGGGCGCGAAGACGCTCCGCGGCGGCAAGATGGAGGACGTCATCTTCGCGGGCACCTCCACCCGCGGCCCGCTCGGCCGGGCCGAGGTCAGCCTCACGATCGACAACGCCGACGGCGCCCTCCCGATCGAGTACAGCGAGGTCACGATCTCGCGCACCCTGTTCCGCAGCGGGCAGTCGGAGTACGCCATCAACGGCGAGCAGTGCCGACTCCTCGACGTCCAGGAGCTCCTCAGCGACTCCGGCCTCGGACGGGAGATGCACGTCATCGTCGGGCAGGGCCGCCTCGACTCGGTGCTGCACGCGAGCCCGGAGGACCGGCGCGGCTTCATCGAGGAGGCCGCGGGCATCCTGAAGCACCGCCGCCGCAAGGAGAAGACGCTCCGCAAGCTCGAGGCGATGCAGACGAACCTCACCCGCCTCTCCGACCTCGCCGGCGAGATCCGGCGCCAGCTGAAGCCGCTCGGCCGCCAGGCCGAGGTGGCGCGGGAGGCCGCCGGCATCGCCGCCGTCGTCCGCGACGCGAAGGCCCGACTGCTCGCCGACGAGCTCACCGGCCTCCGCCGCGCGCTCGAGGAGCACGGGAAGAGCGAGCACGAGCGGCACGCCGAGCGGCTCGTGCTGCAGGAGAAGCTCGAACAGCACCAGGCCAGGGTGACCGCCCTCGAGCAGGCCTTCGAGGGCGACGACGTCGACCGCGCCCGTTCGCTCGGCTTCGAGCTCGAGCAGGCGCAGAGCGCGCTCCGCGCCGTGGACACGCTCGCGAAGCAGCGCATCGCGCTCCTCGGCGGGCAGGCGGAGACGCCGGAGGCCGCGCCGACCGTCACCCGGCAGGACATCGACCAGGCGATCGACGCGCTCGACGGGCTCCGCGACGGCATCGGCCGCGCCGCCGGCGAGCTCGACGTCGCGCACGAGGCGACGGGGGTCGCCCGGGCGGCGCTCGACGACGTGGACGCCGAGATCGCGAAGCAGAGCGCGCTCGTCGCCGCCTACGACCTCGAGCTCTCGAAGCTCGCCGGCCAGGCGGACGCCGCGGCCTCCAAGCTCGCCTCGGCGCGCGGCGAGGTGCTCCGCCACGGCAACGCCCTCGACGCCGCCGACGCCCGCCGCACCGCGGCCGCGGCCGCCCTCGCCGAGGCGGAGCAGCAGGCCGAGACCGACGACGCCGGCGAGACCGACCTCGACGAGGCGTACGAGCTCGCGCAGGCCGCGGTCTTCGAGGCCGAGGCCGAGATCGAGCGCCTGCGCGAGGAGCTGCACGGGCTGGAGCGGGAGCAGGGCGCCCTCCAGGCCCGCACCCAGGCGCTCTCCCTCGCCCTCGATCAGCGCGACGGCTCCGCCGCCCTCGTCGCCGCCGGGGTGCCCGGCGTCCGCGGGCTCCTGGCCGAGGGCATGCAGGTCCGCCCCGGATTCGAGGCCGCGATCGCCGCGGCGCTCGGCTCGCTCGCCGACTCCGTGCTCGTCGACGACCGGGATGCCGCGTTCCGCGCCGTCGCCGCAGCAGCCGACGGCGACCTCGGCCGCGTCGCCATCACCCTCGCCGACGCGGGCGGGGCGAGTGCGCCCCCGGTGCCCGCGGTGCCCGGGCTGACCCCCGCGGCCGACGTCGTCACCGCTCCGGCCGGCGTCCGCGCGCTGCTCGCCGAGGTGCTCGTCGCCGACGATGTCGAGGCCGCCCGTCTGGCTGAGCCCGTGCTCGCGGGACTCGACCGCCCGGCGACCGTCATCACCCGCGACGGCACGGTCATCGGCCGCTTCGTGCTGCGCGGCGGCTCCGGCCGCAAGCAGAGCCGCATCGAGCTCGTGGCCGAGCGCGACGAGGCCCAGAACGCGCTCGACGAGCTCCGCGGCGCGCTCGAGCGCAGCCGCACGGCGCTCGCCGAGGAACGGACGAGCCACGAACAGGCGAAGCAGGTCTCGAAGCAGGCGCTCTCCGCGCTCCGCGAGTTCGACGCGCAGCTCGCGCAGCGCACCGAGCGGCTGAACCGCGCGCGGGTGCAGCTCGAGGCCGCCGACGCCGAGCTCGAGCGTCTCCGCCAGGCCGCTTCCGGCGCCGAGAGCCGGGTCGGCGAGGCGGAGGCCGCCGCCGAGACCAGCAAGGCCGCACACGAGGCCGCTCGCGCGGTGCCCCGTCCGGTGCTCGACGCCTCGAAGCGCGACGGCGCCGTGGCCGCGCTCGACGAGGCCCGGGAGCGCGAGGTCGAGGCGAAGCTCGCACTCGAGACCGCTCGCGAACGCGTCCGCTCGGAGGAGGCCAGGATCGCCCAGCAGGAGCGCCAGTTCGACACCGAGCAGCGCCAGGCGGTCGAGGCCGCGCGGCGCGCCGTCATCCGTCGCGCGCAGCTGGAGGCCGCGACCCGCGTCGCGGACGCGCTCCCGGCGGCGCTCGCCTCCGTCGACGCCTCCGTCGCCGAGGCGAGAGTCGCGCTCGGGCGGGCGGAGGCCGAGCGCGCCAGCCGGAACGAGCAGCTGCAGGCGGTGCGCCGGGAGGAGACCCAGGTCCGCGAACGGCTCCAGGCGGTCACCGAGGACGTGCACGGCCTCGAACTGCGGATCTACGAGAAGAAGCTGCACGCGGCCTCGCTCGCCGAGCGCGCCGAGTCGGAGCTCGGCCTCACCGAGGAGGTGCTCGTCGCCGAGTACGGCCCCGAGCAGGAGGTCCCGCCGGAGACCGAGGACGGCGAGGCGACGCCGTACTCGCGCGAGGTGCAGCAGCGACGGCTCGCGCAGGCCGAGCGGAAGCTCGCCCAGCTCGGCCGGGTGAACCCGCTCGCGCTGGAGGAGTTCGCCGCGCTCGAGCAGCGGCATCAGTTCCTCACCGAGCAGCTCACCGACCTCGCGAACACCCGGAAGGACCTGCTGACGATCATCGAGGAGATCGACGGCAAGATGGAGGCCATCTTCCGGGCCGCCTTCGAGGACACGAGGGACGCGTTCACCGAGGTGTTCCCCATCCTCTTCCCGGGCGGGACCGGCAGCATCTTCCTGACGAACCCCGACGACCTCCTGAGCACCGGCATCGAGGTCAGCGTGAAGCCGGCGGGCAAGAAGATCGAGCGGCTCTCGCTCCTGTCGGGCGGCGAGCGCTCGCTCGCGGCGGTCGCGCTGCTGATGGCGATCTTCAAGGCGCGGCCGAGCCCGTTCTACATCATGGACGAGGTCGAGGCGGCCCTCGACGACGCGAACCTCGGCCGGCTGCTCACGACCTTCGAGTCCCTCCGCGAGGAGTCGCAGCTCATCGTCATCACGCACCAGAAGCGCACGATGGAGATCGCCGACGCCCTCTACGGCGTCTCGATGCGTCAGGACGGCGTGTCCGCCGTCGTCGGCCAGCGCGTGCGCGAGGAGCGCGCAGCCAGCTGATCCGGGGGAGAACTCCCCATTGCCGCGGCGCGGTGCGTGGCTAGGCTGGCGGCATGAGCACCGTCAGCACCGCACGTCGTCCCGTCGCGCTCCGCGCCCTCGCGATCGCCGCGGCGATCGCCGCCCCGCTCGCGCTCAGCGGGTGCTTCCCGATCGATGTGACGAACGCGCAGCGCATCGACGGCGGAGCCACCGCCGAGGGCGACGACCCGATCGTGGAGAGCGACGACGCCGACGGTGCCGGCCTCGACGAGCTGTCCTTCGAGGACGGCGCCCTGCTCACCGCGGCGTCCACCGCCGAGTGGGCCGACGGACTCATGTTCGACGACGGCTGGACGCTGACGAGCCCCGACGACGGCAACGGCAACTGGGGCTACACCTCGGCCGACGGCGCCTGCACGGCGGCGTACTGGCAGGGCTTCATCGGCGACGTCGACACGAGCTCGGGCGACGATCGCATCGCGACCGACGAGATGCTCGCGGTCGTCTTCGGGGCCACCGCCGCGGAGGTCGGCGAGGTCGCCGTCGACGGCGGCTTCGCGCTCGGCGCGCCCGGCAACGACGAGGTCGACACCCGCTACGTCGTGGGCGACGACGGTACCGTGCAGTGGGTCGTCGCGGGGCGCGCGCTCGTCCAGCCCGGGCTCGGCTTCACCCTCACGATCGACTGCACCGGCCAGGACCCCGAGGCCGTGCTCGACGAGCTGAACCAGCTCTCGGCGATCGCCGTCGTCCCGTGAGCCGGGCAGGCCGCGTCCGCCCGGTCCGAGCGGCCGCGCCGAACGAATAGGCTCGAAGCATGGCAGAACGCGCATCCTGGTCGCTCGGCTCGGCGCTCCGGGGCATCTTCGGTGCGAAGACGATCGACGACGACACCTGGGACGACCTCGAGGCCGCGCTCATCACCGCCGACTTCGGCCCGGCCGTCACCGAGGAGATCGTCGAGCAGATCAGAGCGCAGGTCGAGCGCTACCGCACGACCGATCCGCGCGACGTCCAGCGGATGCTCCGCGAGGTCGTCGAGGAGCGCCTCTCGAAGTACGACCCGACCCTCCGTCTCACCGAGCGGCCGGCGGTCGTGCTCGTCGTCGGGGTGAACGGCGTCGGCAAGACCACGACGATCGGCAAGTTCGCCCGCTTCCTCCGTAGCTACGACCGCAGCGTCGTCGTCGGGGCGGCCGACACCTTCCGCGCCGCGGCGGTCGATCAGCTCGCCACCTGGGCCGAGCGGGCGGGCGTCGGCATCGTCCGGCCCGAGCGCGAGGGGCAGGACCCGGCATCCGTCGCGTTCCAGACCGTCGAGCAGGCCAAGCGCGACGGCACCGAGATCGTCGTGATCGACACGGCCGGCCGCCTGCACACGAAGGGCGGGCTCATGGACGAGCTCGGCAAGATCCGGCGCGTCGTCGAGAAGCAGGCCCCGATCAGCGAGGTGCTGCTCGTGCTCGACGCGACGACGGGGCAGAACGGCCTGGCTCAGGCCGAGGCGTTCATCGAGCACGGCGGGGTGACTGGCCTCGTGCTCACGAAGCTCGACGGCAGCGCGAAGGGCGGCTTCGTCCTCGCGGTGCAGGAGAAGACCGGGCTGCCGATCAAGCTCATCGGGCAGGGCGAGGGGATCGGCGACCTCACCGGGTTCACGCCGCACGTCTTCGCCCAGAAGCTCGTCGGATAACCGCCACGCAAGAGGAAGAGGGGGCGCACATGGCCACCGAGCACGACTACTTCGGCGTCGTCGGCGACTACTGGTCGGAGGACGTCGAGTACGCCGACCAGCGCGTCGAGGTCGTCCTGGATGCCGAGGGCGAATCCGTCTCGACGGCCGCGCTCGACGCGGCCGCCACGCTCGTCGGCGAGCTCGAGCTCGTCGACGACGAGCTCCGCAACGCCTTCGTCGGTCAGCTCGACTCCGCCTCCTCCCCGGTCGTGCGGTTCCTCGACACGGTGCTCGATCCCGACCTCGAGCAGGCCGAGGAGATCGAGGCGGCGATCGGCCGCGAGTCGGGCGACCGGCAGGTCGACGCGCTCCGCTCGCTGAGCCTCGTCCGCGTCGACCTGCGCCCGGAGGCGGACGGCGACGGCGAGCCCTTCGCGGAGTTCGAGTACGGACTCGCCCCGGAGGACACCGACGAGCGCCTGGTCGCGGTGATCGACGTGGGGCGCGAGATCGTCGACGCCCGCTTCGAGGGCTGAGCCGCCGCGAACCGCCGGTGGCCCGCACCGCCCAGGGTGTCCCGCTAGAATCGGGCCTGTTATGGCTACCTTCGGAACCCTGTCTGACCGCCTCGCCGATACCTTCAAGCACCTTCGCACGAAGGGCAAGCTCTCGGCCTCCGACGTCGACGGCACCGTTCGTGAGATCCGCCGGGCGCTGCTCGACGCGGACGTCTCGCTCGACGTGGTCAAGCAGTTCACCGGACGCGTGCGTGAGCGCGCGCTCGGCGACGAGGTCAACAAGGCGCTGAACCCGGCCCAGCAGGTCGTGCAGATCGTCAACGAGGAGCTCGTCGGCATCCTCGGCGGCCAGCAGCGCCGGCTGCAGTTCGCGAAGAACCCGCCGACCGTGATCATGCTCGCCGGCCTCCAGGGCGCCGGCAAGACGACGCTCGCGGGCAAGCTCGCGAAGCACCTCGTGAAGGAGGGGCACACCCCCATCCTCGTCGCGAGCGACCTCCAGCGTCCGAACGCGGTGAACCAGCTCCAGGTCGTCGGCGGCCAGGCCGGGGTCCCGGTGTACGCGCCCGAGCCCGGCAACGGCGTCGGCGACCCTGTGAAGGTCGCGAAGGACGGCGTCGCGCACGCCGCCCGCGCCCAGCACGACGTCGTGATCATCGACACCGCCGGCCGTCTCGGCGTCGACGCGGAGCTGATGAAGCAGGCGTCGAACATCCGCAAGGCGACGAACCCCGACGAGGTGCTCTTCGTCATCGACGCGATGATCGGTCAGGACGCGGTCGCCACGGCGAAGGCCTTCCAGGACGGCGTCGACTTCACCGGCGTCGTGCTCTCGAAGCTCGACGGCGACGCGCGCGGCGGCGCGGCCCTCTCGGTCGCCTCCGTCACGGGCCGGCCGATCATCTTCGCGTCGACCGGCGAGGGCCTCGACGACTTCGAGCCGTTCCACCCCGACCGCATGGCGAGCCGCATCCTCGACCTCGGCGACATCCTGACCCTCATCGAGCAGGCGCAGCAGGCCTTCGACGAGGACGAGGCGATGAAGGTCGCCGAGAAGCTCGCGAGCGAGCAGTTCACGCTCGAGGACTTCCTGAAGCAGATGCAGCAGCTCCGCGGTGCCGGCTCCATCAAGAAGATGCTCGGCATGCTGCCGGGCGCGGGCGGCATGAAGCAGCAGCTCGAGAACTTCGACGAGCGCGAGATCGTGCGCACCGAAGCGATCATCCAGTCGATGACCCCCGCCGAGCGGAAGAACACGAAGCTCCTGAACGGCTCGCGCCGCCTCCGCATCGCGAAGGGCGCCGGCATGACCGTGACCGACGTGAACCAGCTCGTGCAGCGCTTCGAGCAGGCGGCGAAGATGATGAAGACCGTGGCCCGCGGCGGCGTGCCGCAGATCCCCGGCATGGGGCCGATCCCGGGCGCCGGCGGCTACGGCGGCGGCAAGCGGCAGGCCGCGAAGGGCAAGAAGAAGTCGGGCGGCTCGCGCTCGGGCAACCCCGCGAAGCGCGCGGCCGAGAACCAGGCCATCGCCGACGGCCGGCCGATAGACGGCGGCGACGCCGCGACGGGCGCGGGCTTCGGCCTCGGGGGAGCGAAGGCGCCGACGCCGTCGGCCGACGACCTCGCGAACTTCCAGAAGCTCCTCGGCGGCCGCTGAGCGGTCGGCCCGGGCCTGCCTGAGTCGGACGATCCCGCCCGGCCCATCGGCTCCGTCCCGGC
The DNA here is from genome assembly GCF_044917495.1 of Agromyces mediolanus. GTDB lineage: Bacteria > Actinomycetota > Actinomycetes > Actinomycetales > Microbacteriaceae > Agromyces > Agromyces mediolanus_B. The sequence goes on from NZ_JAVSSI010000001.1 coordinate 347,835, forward strand.
GGCTCAGCCCGTCGGCTCGTCCATCCCGGAGCGCAACTCGTGTGCGAGGTGCGCGACGACGGCCTTGAGGTCGCCGGCGTTCGCCTCGGCGACCTGCAGCTGCCGCTGCGCGCTCGCGCCGCCGGCGACCATGCGCGCGACCTCGGCGAGCTCCGCGCTGCAGCCGAGGCGCGCCGCGACGGGGGCGAGCCGCTCGACGAGCTCGAGGAGGTCCTCGGCGACCGGCCGTTCCGAGCCCGAGGCATCCGTGATGACCACCGCGTCGAGCCCGTACCTGGCGGCGCGCCACTTGTTCTCCCGGGTGTACCAGGGCTGCAGCACGGTGAGCGGCTCGCCCCGGTCGAGCCGAGTGCTCATCCACTCGACGAGGCACTGCACGAGCGCGCCGATCGCGCCGAGCTCGCGCGCCGTGGACACCCCGTCGCAGACGCGCACCTCGACGGTGCCCCAGCGCGGCGACGGACGGATGTCCCAGCGCACCTCGCTGTGGTCCTCGATCACGCCCGTCCGACGGAGATCGTCGACGTAGCGCTCGTACGCGGCCCAGTCGGCGAGGGGATAGGGCAGGCCCGCGGTCGGCAGCTGCTGGAACATGAGCGCCCGGTTGGAGGCGTAGCCGGTGTCGACCCCCGCCCAGTACGGGCTGGACGCGCTGAGCGCCTGCAGGTGCGGGAGGAACGTGAGCAGTCCGTCGAGGATGGGCAGCGCCTTGTCGCGGTCCTCGATGCCCACGTGCACGTGCACGCCCCAGATCATCATGTTGCGGCCCCACCATCGGGTGCGCTCGATGAGCTTGTGGTACCTCGGCTTGTCGGTCAGCTGCTGGTCGTACCACTGGCTGAACGGGTGGGAGCCGCTGCAGATGAGCTCGTAGTCGCCGAGCTCCTCGACGACGGCGCGCACCTCGGCGAGCTGGCCCTCGAGGTCGGCGACCGCGGCCGGGACGGTCGCGTGCACGCTGCTCACGAGCTCGACGGTGTTGGTGAGCAGCTCCGAGGTGATGAAGGGATGCTGCCCGCCCGGGCTGATCGAGTCGAGCAGCTGGAGCGCCCGGTCGCCGACCGAGGCGAGCTCGCCCGTCGCGCGGTCGACGATGGCGATCTCCCACTCGAGGCCGACGGTGGATCGTGGAGAATCGGCGAACTCGATGGGCATGGTCGGCCTTTCTCGGGACGGGATGCCGTGCCGCCCATCATGACACGGCGCCCGGTCGCCGCACCCGCTCCACGACGCGCGAGGACATCCGGCCCCGACGCGCCGTCGCCCCGGTTCGCGAGCGCCGTCGGGATCTGGCAGAATAGGCGGTTGGACCGCCGCCCGACCCTCTATCAGGCCGTGGTCCGCCCATTTCGAGCTTCCGCCGGGTGTGCACCCCACGCTCCAGGCGATCGGTTCAACTCTCGCAACACCATTCAGGAGAATCGTGGCTGTCAAGATCCGTCTCAAGCGGCTCGGCAAGATCCGTGCCCCGTACTACCGCATCGTCGTCGCCGACTCGCGCACCAAGCGCGACGGTCGCGTGATCGAGGAGATCGGCAAGTACCACCCCACCGAGGAGCCCTCGTTCATCGAGGTCGACTCGGAGCGCGCCCAGTACTGGCTCTCCGTCGGCGCGCAGCCGACCGAGCAGGTCCGGGCCATCCTCAAGCTCACCGGCGACTGGGGTCGCTTCAAGGGCGACAAGGACGCCGTCTCGACCGTCAAGGTCGCCGCGGCGAAGGAGGCCTTCGTGGCCGACGAGAAGAAGAAGCCGGTGCTGAAGCCCAAGTCGGAGAAGCCGGCCAAGGTCGAGGAGGCCGCCGCGGCTGCCGAGACCGAGGCTCCGGCCGACGAGACCGCGACCGACGAGGCGTAACACCTTGCTCCGGTCCGCGCTCGAACATCTCGTCAAGGGCATCGTCGAGCACCCTGACGAGGTGAAGGTCGTCTCCGCGTCGAGCGCACGCGGCGAGGTCCTCGAGGTTCATGTGAACCCCGAGGACCTCGGCCGCGTCATCGGACGCGCCGGCCGAACCGCCAAATCGCTCCGCACCGTGGTGACCGCCCTCGCGGACGGCCGCCGAGTCCGTGTCGACGTCGTCGACACCGACGCCTGACGTGGCGCGCGACAAGCGCCCCCAGCAGTTGCGGGTCGGGCGCCTCACCAAGGCCCACGGGCTGAAGGGCGCCATCAAGCTCGAGCTCTACACGGACGACCCCGAACGGCGGTTCGTCCCCGGAGCCGAGTTCTCCCTCCAGGTGCCTGCCGAGTCCCCGTGGCACGGCAAGCACCTGGTCTTCCGCGAGCTCCGCTGGTACAACCAGCAGCCCGTGGGGTTCTTCGACGGCGTCGACGACCGCACCGCGGCCGAGACGCTGATCAAGGCCATCCTCTGGGTGGACGTCGATGAGGCCGCCGAGGCCGCCGACGCCGAGCCCGACGCCTGGTACGACCACCAGCTGGTCGGCCTCGCGGTGCTCCGCGACGGCGTCCGCATCGGCGAGGTGGCGCACGTCGACCACTTGCCCGCGCAGGACCTCCTCATCGTCAAGACCGGCTCCGGCGAGGTCATGGTGCCGTTCGTCGCCGCGATCGTGCCCGAGGTCGACCTCGAGGCCGGTACCCTCACCGTGACGCCCCCGGCCGGGCTCTTCGAAGAGCTGCCCGACGACGGTGCGTCGGCCGACGGCGATCGGGCCGACGGCGAGCCGGGCGACAGCGACCCGGAGGCCGCGGCCGAGGCATCCGCTCCCGCAGACGACGCGAAGTAGCCAAGGAGGCGGTCCATGCGGATCGACATCGTCACGATCTTCCCGAGCTTCTTCGACGTGCTCGACCTGTCGCTGCTCGGCAAGGCGCGCCAGTCCGGACTCATCGAAGTCGTCGCGCACGATCTGCGCGACCACACGCACGATCGGCACCGCACCGTCGACGACACGCCCTACGGCGGCGGCGCCGGCATGGTGATGAAGCCCGAGCCGTGGGGCGAGGCCCTCGACGCGATCGTCGGCGAGGGGGAGTCCGACGCGCTGCTCGTCGTGCCGTCGCCGGCCGGCGAGCCCTTCACGCAGCAGCTCGCGCGCGAACTTGCCGCGGAATCGCACCTCGTGTTCGCCTGCGGCCGCTACGAGGGCATCGACCAGCGCGTCGTCGACCACTACCGCGGCCGGATGCGGGTGCGCCTCGTCTCCCTGGGTGACTACGTCCTGAACGGCGGGGAGGTCGCCGTGATGGCGATGATCGAGGCGGCCGGGCGGCTCGTCCCCGGCGTCGTCGGCAATCCGGAGTCCCTCGTCGAGGAATCGCACGAGGACGGCCTGCTCGAGTACCCGAGCTACACGAAGCCCCAGGAGTGGCGCGGCCTCGAGGTGCCGCCGGTGCTGCTCTCCGGCAACCACGGCCGCATCGCGGAGTGGCGCCACGAACAGCAGCTCGAACGCACCCGCGCGGTGCGCCCGGACCTGCTGCCGCCCGAGTAGCAGGCCTTAGCCGCGCGTGGTGAGCACGATCGGGTCGCCGTCGGTGATGGCGATCGTGTGCTCCGAGTGCGCGCCGCGCGAGCCGTCGGCGCTGCGCAGCGTCCAGCCGTCGGGATCGGTGAAGATCCGGTTGGTCGTCTCGAGCCACCACGGCTCGATCGCGAGCACGAGGCCGGCCTTCAGCGGCATGCCGCGACCGGGCCGCCCGGAGTTCGGCACGTGCGGGTCGCCGTGCATGGTGCGGCCGACGCCGTGCCCGCCGAAGTCGGTGTTCACGAGGTAGCCGGACGCCTTGGCGACGTCGCCGATGGCGCGGGAGATGTCGCCGATCTTGTTCCCGACGCGTGCGGCGGCGATGCCGGCGGCGAGCGCCTCCTCGGTCGTGGCGATGAGCCGCAGGTCCGCCTCGCGCGGCGTGCCGACGACGACGGAGACGGCGGAGTCCGAGACCCAGCCGTTGACGGAGGCGGCGAAGTCGAGGCTCAGCAGATCGCCGTCGCGCAGCACGTAGTCGTGGGGGAGGCCGTGCAGCACGGCGTCGTTCACCGAGGTGCAGAGCACCTTGCCGAACGGGCTCGCGCCGAACGAGGGGTGGTAGTCGATGTAGCAGCTCTCGGCGCCGGCCTTGCGGATCATCTCGTGCGCGAGGGCGTCGAGCTCCAGCAGGTTCATGCCCGGCTTCGCGGCGGCGGAGGTCGCCTGCAGCACGCTGGCCACGAAACGGCCCGCGGGACGCATCTCCTCGATCTCGGCGGGGGTCCTCAGTTCGATCACGCTCATCCTCTCCGAGACCATTCTGGCGGATGCCGCGGTGCGGCTCGCCACGACCAGTCTGACTGGTCCGCCCTGAGTGAACACCCGGTGCGTTCCCAGCGCGCCGAGGTTAGCCTGTCGGCATGGTCCTCAGGCGCCTCTTCTACCGCTGGCAGTTCGTCGCGGTGGTCGCGCTGCCGCTCTGGCTCGTCATCGGCTGGGCGTTCTTCGGCGCCGGCGGCTGGGGCACCCTGGGGCTCGTCATCACGGTCCCCGCCGCGTTCCTCACCCTGCTCGTCGTCGCGCTCCTCGTGAACGCGCGGCCGACGGTGCGCTCGGAGCGCGCGAGCTCCTGGCTCGACGTCGGCGTCCTCGGCGCCTGGCAGCTCGCGATCATCGGCACCGGCTTCTACGGGGCGACGGCGACCCTGTTCAGCGTGCTCGCCATCCTGGGCGCGGTCGCCGCGTTCTGGGTCGCGCTCTCGCAGCTCGTCGCCGACGGATCGCGGCGCATGCGGGCGAGCATGGCGGAGTTCGAGCGCCAGGCGGCCGCCCAGTCCGGCGGCGCCGTCCCCGGCCGACCGCAGCCGCCCTTCGACGACGGCGACGGCGACGTCATCATCGTGCACGAGGTCCGCGACTGACCGCTCGGGCGGCGTGACGCGGCTCCGGGGATGCACCACCGGGCGTCCGTCCTGGGCCGTGTTGGTGGGTGGCCTCGGGATCTGGCAGAATAGATGATTGTGCCGCTGCTCGGCCCTGCCTCCGGGGAGCCTGCGACGCGCTTTGCGCGAGGCGGCACCGCACTCTTTCCAATTCTGATCCGCGTTCGACCGGTGGCGGGCGCAGAGAGCGAACCATCATGCACATCCTCGACCACGTCGACGCCGCGAGCCTGAAGTCGGACATCCCCGACTTCCGCCCGGGCGACACCGTCAAGGTGCACGTCAACATCGTCGAAGGCACGCGCTCGCGCGTCCAGGTCTTCCAGGGCGTCGTCATCGGCCGCTCGGGCGAGGGCGTCCGCGAGACCTTCACGGTCCGCAAGATCAGCTTCCAGGTCGGCGTCGAGCGCAAGTTCCCGGTGCACTCGCCGATCATCGACAAGATCGAGGTCGTCACCCGCGGTGACGTCCGTCGCGCGAAGCTCTACTACCTCCGCGAGCTCCGTGGCAAGAAGGCCAAGATCAAGGAGAAGCGCGAGAGCTGATCGGCCCGCGTCGAAGCATCCCTCCGAGCTCCCCGCCCCTACACTGGGACGGGGAGCTCGGTGTTTCTCCGAGCGAATGACACGGGGTTCCATGACAGACGAGACGCAGACCAGCGCCAGCGACGAGCGCGAACAGCAGACGCCGAGCAGGAAGCGGGGGCTGCTGCTCTTCCTCCGCGATCTGCTCATCATCTTCGTCGTCGCGGTGCTCGTCTCCTTCCTCATCAAGACGTTCCTGATCCGCTCCTTCTTCATCCCCTCGCAGTCGATGGAGCAGACGCTCGAGGTCGACGACCGCATCATCGTCAACGAGCTCGTGCCCGACGTCGTGCCGCTCGAACGTGGCGACGTCGTCGTGTTCCGCGACCCGGGCGGCTGGCTCCCCATCCGGGAAGATCCCCAGCAGCCCCCGCTCGTCGCCGCCGTCGACTGGTTCCTCGCGTTCGTGGGCCTGTCGGCACCCGACTCCAACGACCACCTCGTGAAGCGCCTCATCGGCCTGCCGGGCGACCACGTCGTGTGCTGCAACGCCCTCGGGCAGATGAGCGTGAACGGCGTGCCGCTCGACGAGCCCTACGTCGCCCTGCCGCCGGGGGAGACCCGGGACTCCCGCGACGACTTCGACGTGACGGTGCCCGAGGGCTCGCTGTGGGTGATGGGCGACAACCGCTACAACTCGCAGGACAGCCGCTACAACGGCGACACCCCGCTCAAGGGCTTCGTCCCCGTCGACAACGTCGTCGGCCGCGCATTCGTCGTGAGCTGGCCGGTGTCGCGGTGGGCGTGGCTCGGCAACTACCCGGAGGTGTTCGCCGGCGTCGACGAGGGCTCGGGCTGATGGCGGCGTCCGCGCCCACGATGCGTCTCGAGCGGGAGCTGCTCGACGGCGGCGCCGGGCTCGTGCTCGCGTGCGACGAGGTCGGCCGCGGGGCGCTCGCGGGGCAGGTCGCCGTGGGTCTCGTCGTCGTCGACGCGGGCATGCGGCGGATGCCCGCCGGGCTCCGCGATTCGAAGCTGCTGCCGGAGCCGAAGCGCGAGCTGCTCGCGCCGCGGGCCGCGGCGTGGGTCCGCGCCTCGGCGGTGGGCGAGGCCAGCGCCGCGGAGATCGACGAGCTCGGCATCATGGCGTGCCTCGGGCTCGCCGGCGCGCGCGCGTTCGCCGCAGTGAGCGAGGCGGTCGAGCTGCCGTTCGGCGCGCCGCTCCTCCTCGACGGCAACTACGACTGGTTGAGCCAGTCGATCGAGCATCGGGCGCGCGTCGTCACCCGGATCAAGGCCGACCGCGACTGCGCCTCCGTCTCGGCGGCCTCGGTCATCGCGAAGGTGCACCGCGACCGCGCGATGCGCCGGGCGCACGTCGACTGGCCGGTGTACGGCTGGGACGAGAACAAGGGCTACTCCTCGCGCGCGCACTTCGAGGCGATCGCGGAGCACGGGCCGAGCGAACTGCACCGGCGCACGTGGCTCCACGATCGTTCGCGCGAGGCGGAACCCGCCACCGCGCTGTTCGAGCTCGGCGTAGGATGATCAGCGATGGATGAAGACGAGTTCGACGACTACGACCGCGAGGTCGAGCTGGCCCTGTACCGCGAGTACCGCGACATCGTGTCGCAGTTCCAGTACGTGGTCGAGACCGAGCGTCGCTTCTACCTCGCCAACGAGGTGGAGCTGGTTCGCCGCGACACCGAGCACGACTTCTACTTCGAGCTCACGATGAAGGACGTCTGGGTCTGGGACGTGTACCGCGCCGACCGCTTCGTGAAGAGCGTCCGCGTGCTCACCTTCAAGGACGTCAACATCGAGGAGCTCGCGGCTCGCGAGTTCGAACTGCCGAAGGAACTCGCGCTCGACGAGTAGTCCGCGCTCCTCCGCAGCCGCTGCTGTGAGCGGCGCACCCTCCACGGAATCGTCCGTGCCGGCCGTCGGCCTCCCCGCGGCCCGCGACGCTTGGTCGCGGAGGTGGTGCGGATGTCCCGCAATGCGGAACTCGGACGGCTCGGCGAAGACCTGGCCGCGGCGCATCTGGAGTCGAACGGATTCCGGCTGATCGATCGCAACTGGCGATGCAGGCACGGCGAGATCGATCTGATCGCCGAGCACGACGGGCACACGGTGTTCATCGAGGTGAAGACCAGGGCGGGCGAGGGCTTCGGGCATCCGTTCGAGGCGATCACCCCGGTGAAGCTCGCCCGGCTGCGCAGGCTCGCGTCCGCCTGGTGCGAGTCGACGGGCGAGGGGCGGAGGCGCGTTCGCATCGACGCGGTGGCCGTGCTCGCACCGCCCGGTGCCCCGGCCGTCATCGAGCGCCTCGAGAACATCGGCTGATGGCGGTCGCTCGCACCAAATCGGTGGCGCTGCTCGGCCTCAGCGGATCGATCGTCGAGGTCGAGGCCGATCTCGGCAGCCAGCTGCCAGCCTTCCTCGTCATCGGACTCCCGGATGCCGCGATCGGCGAGTCGAGGGAGCGGGTCCGCGCCGCCGCCGCGAACTCCGGCTGCCCGCTGCCGCCGCGGCGGCTCACCGTCAACCTCTCGCCCGCGACGCTGCCGAAGCAGGGCTCGGGCTTCGACCTCGCCATCGCGGTCGCCTGTCTGGCGGCGGCGGGGCGCCTCGACCCCGTGTCGGCGAGCGGGCTCGTCCACCTCGGCGAGCTCGGCCTGGACGGCCGGCTCCGGCCGACCGACGGCATCCTGCCCGCGGTGCTCGCCGCCCGCCGCGCGGGGATCGCCCGGGTGATGGTGCCGGCGGCGAACGCCACGGAGGCGGCGCTCGTCGAAGGCATCGAGGTCATCGGCGTCGTCTCGCTCGCCGAGGCGGTGGCCTGGCACGGCGGGGACGTCGAGGTGCCCGCGATCGACGCGGTCGTCCGCACGGAGACGACGGAGGGGACCGAGTTCGTCCCCGGCGACCTCGGCGACGTCGTCGGCAACTCGGAGGCGGTCTCCGCGCTCATCGCCGCGGCCGCGGGCGGGCATCACCTGGGGCTCTACGGGCCGCCGGGAGCGGGGAAGACGATGCTCGCCTCGCGGCTGCCCGGCATCCTGCCCGATCTGGAGGTCGACCACGCGCTCGAGGTCGCATCGCTGCGGTCGCTCTCCGGGCTCGGGGTCGGGTCGCTGTCGGTCCGGCCGCCGTTCGAAGCCCCGCACCACACGGCCACCGCTGCCTCGATCATCGGCGGCGGGGGCCGGCTCATCCGCCCCGGTGCGGCCGCGCGCGCCTCGCACGGAGTGCTCTTCCTCGACGAGGCGCCCGAGTTCCCGGCCTCGGTCCTCGACGTCCTCAGGCAGCCGCTCGAGTCGCGGTCGATCTCGATCCATCGCGCGAGCGCCGTCGCCTCATTTCCCGCGAGCTTCCAGCTCGTGCTGGCGGCGAACCCCTGCCCGTGCGGCCAGTGGACGCCGAAGGGCGAGTCGTGCACCTGCGCCCCGAACGTCAAGCGCCGGTACCTCTCGCGCATCTCGGGGCCGCTCCGCGATCGCATCGATCTGGAGCTGTGGGTGCCGCGGCTCACCGCGGCGGCCACGAGCCTCGTGTCCGCGGACGCCAGGGTGACGAGCGCCGAGGCGCGGAGGCGGGTCGAGGGCGCGCGGCTGCTCGCGGCGGAACGGTACCGCGAGACGCCGTGGCGGGTGAACGCCGAAGTGCCCGGGCCGTGGCTGCGCGGTACGGGCGGCATGCACCCCGGGCATCGGGCGACGGCGGCGATCGACCGGGCCCTCGAACGCGGCGGGTTGACGATGCGCGGCTACGACAAGGTGCTGAAGCTCGCCTGGACCTTCGCGGACCTCGACGGGGCAGGCGCTCCCGACAGCGGGCACGTCGGGCAGGCGAACGCGCTGCGGAAGTCGCCGCTGTGGCCGGCGTGAACCGCGGCTTCCGGGCCGCGCAGCGCGACTCGGAGGCCGTCGTCGCCAGGCTCCGCGCCACTCCCGGCGCGCAGGGCCGGGCGAGCGATGAGGATGCGGCCGCCCGCGCAGCGCTCTCGCTCCTCGCCGAGCCGGGCGACGGCACCCTCGGCACGCTCGTCGCCGCGCTCGGCGCCGAGGAGACCGCGTCGTTCATCGCGAGCGACGGCACCGCCGACCGTCTCGTGGCCCGGCTCGGCGGCGACGTCGGGCTCACCGCCCGGGCCGTCGTCGACGGGATCTCCCGCTGGCGTCCCCGGCTCGACGCGGGCGCCCTCGTGCGGTCGCTCGCCCAAGCGCAGCGGATCGGCGCCGGCGTGCTCGTCCCGGGCGATCCGGGCTGGCCGCGGCGCCTCGACGATCTCGGGGTGCACGCGCCGCTCGCAGTGTGGGTCCGCGGCGATCCGGCGCTCGTCGCCGCCCCCGCCGCCATCGCCGTCGTCGGTGCCCGCGCCGCGACGGGATACGGCGAACAGCTCACCCTCGAGTCCGTCGCCGGCCTCGTCGATCGCGGGTGCACGATCGTGTCGGGCGGCGCCTACGGCATCGACGGCGCCGCGCACCGGGCCGCGCTGCACCGGGGCGGGGCGACCGTCGCCGTGCTCGCGGGCGGCGCCGACCGGTTCTATCCCCAGGGCCACGCCGCGCTGCTCGACGAGATCGCGGTGCGCGGCGCCGTCATCTCCGAGCTGCCCTGCGGGGCAGCACCGACGAAGTGGCGGTTCCTCGCCCGCAATCGGGTGATCGCGGCGCTGAGCGGGGCGGTCGTGGTGGTCGAGGCCGGCTGGCGTTCCGGTGCGCTCAACACGGCCCACCACGCGGCGACGCTCGGCCGGCCGGTCGGGGTCGTGCCCGGGCCCGTCACGAGTCCCGCGTCGGCGGGCTGTCATCGACTGCTGCGCGAACAGGAGGCCGTCTGCGTGACCGATGCCGCCGAGATGGCCGAGCTGCTCGGCCCCACCGGGGGTGCGGTCGTGCTCGAATCGCCGACCGCCGAGCCGGAGAGCACCGAACGGCGGCCGGACCGGTCGCACGACGAGTTCGGCGAGCTCGAACTGCGAATGCTCGACGCGATGAGCGCGCGCGTTCCGAGACCGGCGGCGGAGCTCGCCGCCCGCGCCGGCATCGAGCCGCCGCGCGCGCTCGGAGCGCTCGGCACGCTCGACGCGCTCGGGCGGGTGAGACGCACGACCGAGGGCTGGCTCCTGCGCGGGCGCGGGTAGCGGCGGGCCGGTCGCCGGGCGCGCCGCCGGTGCGCACGGCGGCGTCCGAGGTCGGCCGTAGGCTGTGCCCCGGGAGGACGGATGCAACTCGGCAGATACCCGGCACCGCACACGACGATCGCGCACCTGAGCGACACCCACCTGCTCGCCGGCGGTGCGCCCCTCGGCGGAGCGGCCGACACCGTCGCGGCCCTCGACCGCGCGGTCGCCCAGCTCGACCGGCTCGGCACCGGGATCGATGCGATCGTCGTCACCGGTGACATCGCCGACCTCGGCGAGCCCGACGCCTACCGGCGGGCGCGCGCCGCGCTCGAGCCGCTCGCGGAGCGCGCCGGCGCCGAGCTCGTCTGGGTGATGGGCAACCACGACGAGCGCGCACCGTTCGCCGCCGAGCTCCTCGGCCTGCAGGAATCCGACGGCCCGTTGCATCGGGTCGTCGACCTCGCCGGCGTGCGGATCGTCTCCTTCGACGTCTCCGTGCCCGGCTGGCACCATGGGGAGGTCGACGAGGAGCGGGCGGACTGGCTCGCCGAGCTGCTGGCGAGCCCGGCACCGCGCGGCACGGTGCTCGCGCTCCATCACGCGCCGATCCCCACTCCGCTCGCGCTCATGGACGTGCTCGAGCTGCAAGGTCAGGAGCGGCTCGCGGAGGTGCTCCGGGGGAGCGACGTGCGGCTCATCCTCGGCGGGCACCTGCACTATCCGAGCGCGGGCGGCTTCGCCGGCATCCCGGTGTCGATCGCGGGCGCGACGGCGTACACCCTCGACGTGAGCGCACCGCCCGCTGAGCTGCAGGGTGTCGATGGAGGCCGCTCGTTCTCGCTCGTGCAGCTCTTCGACGACGGGCATCTCGTCTCGGTCGCTCCGCTCGCTCCGCTCGAGGTCATCTCCCGCTTCAGCGCCGACTTCGTCGATGAGCTCGCGCGGCTCGAACCCGCCGCGCGGCTCGACCGCTTCTCCCGGAAACCCGGGGCCTGATCGTGTCCTCCTGGCTCGGAGCCTCCGTCGAGGGCTATCTCGCGCATCTCCGCGACGAACGGCGGTACTCGGCGCACACCGTCGCGGCGTACGCCGCCGACCTCGGCGACCTCGAACGATTCGCGGAGGCCGCCTCCGACGCCGAGGAGCTCGATCTCGCGCTCCTGCGCGACTGGCTCTGGGACGCCGATCAGCGGGGGCTCGCCCGGGCGACGCTCGCCAGACGGGCCGCGAGCGCGCGGGGGTTCGCCGCCTGGCTCGCCACCAGCGGCCGATCGACGAGCGACGCCGGGGCCCGTCTCCGAGCGCCGAAGGCGCAGCGCACCCTGCCGCGCGTGCTCACCAGGGATTCCGCCGACGGTCTCTTGGCAGGGCTCGAAGCGGCCGCCGCCTCGGGGGAGGCGGTCGCCCTCCGCGACCACGCGATCGTCGAGCTGCTCTACGCCGCGGCGCTCCGCGTCTCCGAGCTCGTGGGGATCGACGTCGACGACCTCGACCGTTCGAGCCGGACCGTCCGCGTGCTCGGCAAGGGGGCGAAAGAGCGCGTGGTGCCGTACGGAGCGCCGGCGGCCCGCGCACTCGATCGGTATCTGGAGCTCGGGCGTCCCGTGCTCCTCGCGCGCGCCGGCGCTCGCGTCGAGGGCGGTGGCGACGGGCGCGCGCCCCGAGCCGCGGACGCGACCGGCGCAGCGCGGCGGACGATCGGGTCCGGCGACCACGCCGTGTTCCTCGGCGCTCGCGGTGCGCGGATCAACGTCCGCACCGTGCACCGCCTGGTCTCCGGGCTCCTGGAGGACGTGCCGGGCGGCGGCCCCGCCGGCCCGCACGCCCTTCGGCACACGGCCGCGACGCACCTCCTCGACGGCGGGGCCGAGCTCCGCGCCGTCCAGGAGTTCCTCGGTCACGCGAGCCTCGGCACGACGCAGATCTACACGCACGTCTCCGCCGAACGACTGAAGCAGAGCTACCGCACGGCGCATCCGCGCGCCTGAGCCCGCATCCCCGCGGCTCGTCCTCATCCGACGGGCAGCAGCACCGAACGGGGCGGCGCCTCGAGCAGCAGCAGCGGAGAGACGTACTCGCCGTGCAGGCGAACGCCGAAGTGCACGCACCCGCCATCGCAGTGCCCGCCCGACGCGGCCGTGCCGAGCGCCTCGCCCGCCGCCACCGCGGAACCGGCCGCGACGGTCGCCGAGACCGGCTCGACGGCGCTCACGTACCCGTCGCCGTGATCGACGGCGACCACGGGGCGTCCGGCCACCATGCCCGCGAAGCTCACCGTGCCGTCGGCCGGTGCGCGGACCGCGTCGTGCTCGCGAGCGGCCAGGTCGATGCCCCGGTGCCCGGGCGCGTAGGGCGTCGGCGGTGCGCGGAACGGCGCCACGATCGTCGCCGGAGGATCGACGGGCCAACGCCAGCCCGCGGTCGGCGTCTCGGCCACTGTGTCAGCCGTCCCCGGGTCGGCCGCGACGGCTGCCACCGGTCCGACGACAACGGCGGCCGCCGCCGCCGGTCCTGCGGCACTGGCGGCCGCGGCCGAGGGACGGGCCGCCGCGGCCGTTCCCGGCGCGGCCCGGCTCGGCGGGGAGGGCAGCAGCAGGACGAGCACCGTCGGCAGCAGCAGGAGGAATCGGGCGATCACGCGGGGTCGGGCCATCCCGCCAGCATCCCGTCGCGCGGCGGGGCGCCCGCCTCTCGGGCCGTCGGCTGTGGACCGGTGCGGGCTCGAACCGGGTGTGGGGGACTGGGCCGCCGACCCGCCCCAGCCGGCGCGCGACCATGGGACGGCGGTGGAGCTGGTAGTCTGGGATCGCACCTCGCATGTCGAGGTGACTCCGCGTGCCCATTCGGCCGCCGATCCCACTCAGTCCGAACCGACGCGAGTCGCTGCGCAGGCAGCGAAGCGCCCGGTCAGGCCGGGATCGCGCCGGGCACCAGGGCTTCCGGCCGCCGGCCGGCAGCGTCAACTGAGAACAGAAGGAGAACGGCTCATGGCCGTCGTCACCATTCGCCAGCTGCTCGACAGCGGCGTGCACTTCGGGCACCAGACCCGCCGCTGGAACCCGAAGATGAAGCGCTTCATCTTCACCGAGCGCTCGGGCATCTACATCATCGACCTGCAGCAGTCGCTCGCCTACATCGACAAGGCGTACGACTTCGTCCGCGAGACGGTCGCCCACGGCGGCACCGTCCTCTTCGTCGGCACGAAGAAGCAGGCCCAGGAGTCCATCGCCGAGCAGGCGACCCGCGTCGGCCAGCCCTACGTGAACCAGCGCTGGCTCGGCGGCCTCCTCACCAACTTCACCACGGTGTCGAAGCGCCTCGCCCGCATGAAGGAGCTCGAGGAGCTCGACTTCGAGGGCACCACCTCCGGCTTCACCAAGAAGGAGCTGCTGCTCAAGAAGCGCGAGCTCGACAAGCTGCACAAGTCGCTCGGCGGCATCCGCAACCTGTCGAAGACGCCGTCGGCGCTCTGGGTCGTGGACACCAAGAAGGAGCACCTCGCGATCGACGAGGCGAAGAAGCTCGGCATCCCCGTCATCGGCATCCTCGACACGAACTGCGACCCCGACGAGGTCCAGTACCCGATCCCGGGCAACGACGACGCGATCCGTTCGGTGAGCCTCCTCACCCGCATCATCGCCGACGCCGCCGCCGAGGGCCTCATCGAGCGCCACCAGAAGCCGGAGGAGAGCGGCAACGTCTCCGCCGTCGAGCCGCTCGCCGAGTGGGAGCAGGAGCTCCTCCAGCAGGGCGCCGCGACCGAGAAGGCCGTCGAGACCGAGGCCGAGGCCAAGGCCGAGGCTGCCGAGGTCGTCGACGAGGCCGCGACCGAGATCGCCGCGACCGAGTCCGAGGCGGACGCCGAGGGCGCCGCTGCGGCCGCCACCCCCGCCGAATAAGTCCCCGAAGGAGACAGCCAGACATGGCAATCAGCATCGCTGACATCAAGGCCCTGCGCGAGCAGCTCGGCACGGGCATGGTCGACACCAAGAAGGCGCTCGAGGAGGCCGGTGGCGACCTCGAGAAGGCCACCGAGATCCTGCGCCTGAAGGGCGCCAAGGGCAACGCGAAGCGCGCCGACCGCTCCACGAGCGAGGGCCTCGTCGCCGCCAAGGAGTCGGCGGCCGGCTACACGATGATCCAGCTCGCCTGCGAGACGGACTTCGTCGCGAAGAACGACAAGTTCATCGCCCTCGCCGACACGGTGCTCGACGCGGTCGCCGCGGCCGGCGCCACCGACGTGCAGTCCGCGCTCGCGGCCCCGGCGAACGGCAAGACCGTCGCCGAGGTCATCGACGAGCAGGCCGCCACGCTCGGCGAGAAGGTCGAGCTCGCGAAGGCCGTCACCCTGAGCGGTGACGCGTTCGCGGTCTACCTGCACAAGACCTCGAAGGACCTGCCCCCGCAGATCGGTGTCGTCGTCGCCTACACGGGTGACGACGCCGAGACCGCGCGGGCGATCGCGCAGCACATCGCGATGTTCGACCCGACGTACCTCACCCGCGACGAGGTGCCGGCCGACATCGTCGAGAAGGAGCGCGAGCTCGTCACCGAGATCAGCCGCAACGAGGGCAAGCCCGAGGCCGCCCTGCCGAAGATCGTCGAGGGTCGCCTCACCGCGTTCTTCAAGCAGGTCGCCCTGCTCGAGCAGGACTACGCTCGCGACAACAAGCAGCAGGTCAAGAAGGTGCTCGACGACGCCGGCCTCACGGTGACCGGCTTCGCCCGGTTCAAGGCCACGGCGTAACGCCGATGAGGAGGAGTCCGGATCGCTCGTCGATCCGGACTCCTTTTCTGTGCGCGCCCGAGCCGCGCGCCTGCGCGAGCTGATCGCGCACCCCGCCTGCCCCGCCCTCCTCGTCGAGCGGGATTCCCAGGCGGCACACTGCTCCGACACGACGCGGACGCACTAGTTTGAACTCAGACGAGCGGGAAGGAACCGACATCCATGACCGAAACGCCCAAGCGACGCAGGGTCCTGCTCAAGCTCTCCGGCGAGTCCTTCGGCGGCGGCGCCCTCGGGGTGAACCCCGACGTCGTCAGCCAGATCGCCCGTGAGATCGCGGATGCCGCGCGCACCGTCGAGATCGCGATCGTGGTCGGGGGCGGCAACTTCTTCCGCGGCGCCGAGCTCAGCCAGCGCGGCATGGACCGCGGTCGTGCCGACTACATGGGCATGCTCGGCACCGTCATGAACTCGCTCGCGCTCCAGGACTTCCTCGAGCAGGCCGGCGCGGAGACGCGGGTGCAGTCCGCGATCGAGATGACGCAGGTCGCCGAGCCGTACATCCCCCGCCGGGCGGAGCGTCACCTCGAGAAGGGCCGCGTCGTCATCTTCGGCGCGGGTGCCGGACTCCCGTACTTCTCCACCGACACGGTCGCCGCCCAGCGCGCGCTCGAGATCGGCGCCGATGTGGTGCTCGTCGCGAAGAACGGCGTCGACGGCGTGTACTCGGACGACCCGCGCACGAACCCCGACGCCCACAAGATCGACCGCATCAGCTACCAGGAGGCGCTGCAGCGGGGGCTCAAGGTCGTCGACTCGACCGCGTTCAGCCTGTGCATGGACAACGGCATGCCGATGCAGGTCTTCGGCATGGAGCCGGCCGGCAACGTCACCGCCGCCATCCTCGGCGCCGACCTCGGCACCGTCGTGGCGAACGGTGTGGAACCCGTCAGTCGATAGACTGACCAGAGGCTTAGAACCGTAAGGAGTTCGACGTGATCGCGGATGTACTTTCCGACGCCGGCGTGCGTATGCAGAAGGCTGTCGAGGCGGCGAAGGATGATTTCGCCACGGTGCGCACTGGACGTGCGAACCCGCAGCTGTTCCAGAAGATCATGGTGAGCTACTACGGCACCCCGACCCCGCTGGAGCAGCTCGCCTCGCTCGCGAACCCGGAGGCGCGCACGCTCGTCGTGACGCCCTACGACAAGAGCGCGCTGAAGGACATCGAGCAGGCCATCCGCGACACGCCGAACCTCGGGGCGAACCCGAACAACGACGGCAACATCATCCGGGTGACGCTCCCCGAGCTCACGGAGGAGCGCCGCAAGGAGTTCGTGAAGATCGTCCGCTCGAAGGCGGAGGACGCGCGCGTCTCGGTCCGCAACGTCCGCCGCAAGGCGAAGGACGACCTCGATGCGCTGAAGGGCGAGGTCGGCGACGACGAGGTGGCGCGCGGAGAGAAGGAGCTCGAGCAGGTGACCAAGGCGCACGTCGACCAGATCGACGAGGCGCTGAAGCGCAAGGAAGCCGAACTCCTCGAGGTCTGAGGGCGACGGATGTCGGGCGTTCCCGAAGAGGAGCGCGACGGGGGAACGGAGCACGAGCCCGCGTCGCGCGGTGAGTTCCGTGCCCAGGTGCAGGCGCGGAAGGCCGATCTCGAACGGCAGTTCGAGGCGCGGAAGGCCGACCTCGAGCGACAGCTCGAGGCGGGCCGCGCCCAGTTCGATCAGGCGCAGGAGCGGATCCAGGCACGAACCGGCCGCAACCTGATCCTCGCGGTGCTGATCGGCGTCGTCTTCGGCGGCGCACTCCTGCTCAGCCTGCTCTTCCTGAAAGAGCTGTTCATGCTCTTCGCGGTGCTCGTGGCCGGGTTCGCGAGCTACGAGCTCGCCCAGGCGCTGCGCAAGGGCTCGTACCTGGTGCCGCGCATCCCGACCGTGATCGCCGCGGTGGTCACCATCCCGATCGCCTACTACGGCGGTCCCGGGGGCCAGCTCATCGCGGTGCTCGGCGGCATCCTGCTGGTGTCGATCTGGCGTCTCGTCGAGCAGGCGGTGCCCGGTGCGGTCGCCGGATCCCGCGGGCTGCTCCGGGATCTGGCCGCCGGCGCGTTCGTGCAGGGGTATGTCACCTTCCTCGCCTCCTTCGCCGTGGTGCTCACGGCGGCCGACGGCGGGCAGTGGTGGACGCTCGCGTTCATCATCATCGCGGTCGGCGCGGATACCGGCGCGTACGCGTCCGGACTCCTGTTCGGCAAGCACCCGATGGCTCCCGTCATCAGCCCGAAGAAGACCTGGGAGGGCTTCGCCGGGGGAGCGGTGGCGAGCCTCGTGGCCGGTGTGCTCCTGTCGATCTTCATGCTCGGCAACAGCTGGTGGTTCGGGCTCATCTTCGGGGCGGCGGTGCTGCTCACGGCGACGCTCGGCGACCTCGCGGAGTCGCTCATCAAGCGCGATCTCGGCATCAAGGACATGAGTTCCTGGCTGCCGGGGCACGGCGGATTCCTCGATCGGCTCGACTCGATCCTGCCGTCCGCGGCAGTTGCCTTCGTGGCCTTCCAGATCTTCGGATGAGCGTGCGCAATACTGAAAGGGTGTCTTCTCCCTTCCCGCGCGCGCACAAGCCCAAGCTCGGATATCACACGGGCGAAGTCGACGAGTTCCTGCGAGTGGCGCGGCGAGCCTACGACGGCACGCCGGCGCCGGGGGACCAGTCGATCACAGCCGAATCCATCCGCATGACCGCGTTCGGCATGCAGAAGCGCGGCTACTCGACCGATCACGTCGACGCCGCGCTCGAGCGCCTGGAAGACGCCTTCGCGGCCCAGGAGCGCCGCACCTCGGCGCTCCTGTACGGGCAGGAGGCCTGGTTGCGGGAGGCGCGCACGACGGCGCAGGTGATCACGAACCGGCTCGCCCGGCCGGAGCACCAGCGCTTCTCGCGAGTGAACCCCCTCGTCACGGGGTACCGCGTGGACGAGGTCGACCGCTTCGCCGACAAGCTCACCCGGTACTTCCGCGACGGCTGGCCGATCTCCGTCGACGATGTGCGCACCGTCACGTTCCGGCCCCAGCGCGGCGGCTACCGCGAGGCCCAGGTCGACCTCGTGCTCGACGCGGTCGTCGACGTGATGCTGGCGGTGCGATGATCGGGGCGGTCTGGCTAGACTCGGAGCATCGTGGGTAGGCACTCGGACGCCGGCGCGCCAGGCGCATCGATTCGCCGTCCCCAGCCCGCCGCGGAGCTCGCACCCGCGACGGCCCCCGCCGCGCGGACGGCGACCGTGCCGGTCCGTTCGCGGATCAAGCAGGCGCTGACCGTCGGATTCGCCTCGGCGGCGAGCATCGGCATCGTCCTCGTGAACCTCGTCGACCCGACCGTCGACGCGCGCGCGACCGCGGCATCCGGCGTGGAGTTCGCCGCGGCCGGCGACCGCTTCGAGGGCCGCGCGGTGCAGGACCTGGAGCTCGAGGGCGACTACACGCTCTCCGTCGGCCGCGAGGACTACGCAGTCGAGAAGAAGCCCGAACCGATCGTGGAGGCTCCCGAGTCGGTGGCCTGGGCGCCGCCCGCCGTCGAGCCGGATCCCGGTTCGGCCCAGGGCTACGCCTCCGGCGCGGTCGCCGCGCGCGGCTGGGGCGCCGGTGAGTTCGACTGCCTCGTCGCGCTGTGGGACCGCGAGTCCGGTTGGCGGGTGAACGCGCACAACGAGTCGAGCGGGGCGTACGGCATCCCGCAGGCACTCCCGGGGTCGAAGATGGCCAGTGCCGGCGACGACTGGGAGACGAGCGCGGCCACGCAGATCGAGTGGGGGCTCGGCTACATCCAGGGCCGCTACGGCTCGCCCTGCGGAGCCTGGGCGCACTCGGAATCGGCCGGCTGGTACTGATCGGGGATCGACCGGTCCCGCTCCGCGACGCGGCAGCGCGCGCGGCCGGGTCGGCATCCGCGTCGCCATAGACTGGAACGCATGGCACCCTCGCACCGCTCACGTGGTCGGTCCGCGCGTGCACGCGAGCCGCACCCCGAGCTCGACGTCGAGCGGCTGACCTCCGGCTGGCGGCGCACCGAGTCCCATCGTGGCCGGGAGTGGAACGTTCAGCCCGTCTCGGAGGCGCAGGCGCAGAAGGCGTACGCGTGCCCCGGATGCGGGCAGGAGATCCCGCCCGGCACCGCGCATCTCGTCGTCTGGCGGGCAGACGGCGTTCTCGGCGACGCGGCGGACCTCGCTGCGCGCCGCCACTGGCACACGCACTGCTGGAAGGCGGGCAGATGACGCAGCACCCCTCGGCCGATCCGGGCCCCGTGGAGATCCGCGCGGGCCTCGAGCTCCCCGCCGTGCGGGAGGAGGTCGAGCTCGTCACCGCTGACGGCCTGCGCCTCGTCGGCGAGCTCGCGACTCCCGAGGGCCGGGCCCCGGTTGCGACCCTCGTGACCCTGCACCCGCTCCCGACGGCCGGCGGGTTCATGGACTCGCACATCCTCCGCAAGGCGGCCGCCCGCCTTCCCGCCCTCGCCGATCTCGCGGTGCTGCGGTTCAACACCCGCGGCACGAGCTCGCCGCGGGGGACGAGCGAGGGCAGCTTCGGCGAGGGCGTCGGCGAGCGAGCCGACGTCGCGGCGGCCATGGCCTTCGTCGAGTCGCGCGGACTGCCGCACCCCTGGCTCCTCGGCTGGTCCTTCGGCACCGAACTCGCCCTGAAGTACGGTCTGGAGCACCGCATCGAGGGCGCGATCCTCCTGTCGCCGCCGCTCCATCGCACGAGCGAGGCCGAGCTGCTCCGCTGGCAGGACGCCGCGCCCCGCGTCGTCGCGCTCATCCCGGAGTTCGACGACTACCTGCGGCCTGCGGACGCGGCCGAGCGCTTCGCGGGCGTGCCGCGGCTCGAGCGCATCGATGTCGCGGGCGGGCGCCATCTCTGGGTGGGGGAGACGCAGACGCGTCGCGTCCTCGACGAGATCGTCGCCGTGGTCAACCCCGCCGCGGCACCGTTGCCGACGACGTGGCCGCCGACGACGCCCGCCGCCACCGGCTGACGGCCGGCCGGCTCAGCGCTCGTTCTGGCGGGGGATCACGACCTGCTTGATGAGGAGCAGGAGGGACGCCGCGACGGGGATCGCGACGAGGGCGCCGAGCACCCCGAGCAGCGCTCCGCCGGCGAGCGCCGCGACCACGACGAGTGCGCCGGGCACTTTGACCGCGCGGTTCATGATGCGCGGGCTCAGCACGTATGCCTCGACCTGCATGTAGACGATGTAGTAGATCGCGGCGACCAGCGCGGTGAGCGGTGAGCCGAGTCCCGGGATGAAGCAGACGAGCACGATCAGCACCGATCCGGTGAGCGTGCCGACGAGCGGGACGAGCGAGAACGCGAACGCGACGAAGGCGAGGACCGCCGAGAACGGCGCCTGGATGACCGAGAGGAAGATGAAGCTCGCGATGCCGTTGATCGCCGCGAGCGAGACCTGCCCGATGACGTACCGGCCCACCGACTGGGTGATCTGCTCCGTCAGGTCGGCGAAGCGCGGACGGCGCGAGGCCGGGACGAGCTGGTAGATGCCGCGCTTCATCGTGTTGAGCGAAGCGGTGAAGTAGAGCGTCAGGATGACGACGATGATGACGGCGAAGAGGCCCGAGCCGAGGGCCACCGCGACCTGCCACACGCCGCCCGCGAGTTCGCTGATCTTGTCAGGATCGCTCACGAAGTCGACGACGCCCTTCGAGACGCTGTCCCAGATCTCCTGCACGTTGAGCAGCGGGAACTGCTGCTGCAGCGAGTCGAGCGTGCCGGCGACCCAGTCGGTGGAGTTCAGGTTCGCGACGAGGAGCGGCACCCGCTGGACGAGCTGGCCGACCTGCTCGACGATGATCGGGATGACCGCGAGCAGCAGCGCGGCGACGAGCGCGGCGACGCCCGCCATCACGATGAGGATCGAGCCCCAGCGGGGCACCCCTCGTCGCTCGAGCCAGGCGATGGCCGGTTCAAGGCCGAGGGCGAGGAAGAGGGCGGCGCCGACGTAGGTGAGGATCGTCGAGAGGCTCGCGATCGACATCAGGATGACGAGCCCGACGCCCACGCCGAGCGTGCCGACGAGCCCGACCCGGAACGCGTTCTGGATCTTCATATGCCGGGAGCCGCCCCGCCGCCGCTACTCGGTGTCCGCCGCGACCTGCTCGGCCTGCGTCAGCACCCCGCGGAGGCTCTCGAAGTAGCCGGCGACCGCGTCCCGCTCGATGCGGATCTGCGAGAGGCGGTCCTCCGCGTCGGCGACGAGGGCGCGGGTGCGCTCCTCCGCGTCGGAGATGAGCTTGCGGGCCTGGTCGTGCGCGCCCTGGACGCGCGAACGCGCATCCTCCTCCGCCTTGTCGCGGAGCTCGGCGATCTCGGCGCGGACCTCGGTCTCGAGCCGCTCCACCTCGGCACGGCTCGAGGCGGTGCGGGCGACGGCGTCGGCGAGCTCGGCGTTCGCCTCGTCGAGGAACTTCTTCGTCTCGGCGACGCCCTGCTGGTGGGCCGCGAGCAGCTCCTGCTCGGCCTCGTCGCGCTTCGCCGCGAGCTCCGAGTCGAGGTCGATGCGGGCCTGCTCGATCTCGCGGGTCATCCGGTTGACCTCGTGCGTCGTCTTCTTGCGCATGGAGGTGAGCTGGTTGTCGAGGTCGATGCGGGCCTGCTCGGCCTCGGCCTCGAAGTCGGCGCGCGCCTGCTCCTGCTCGAGGGCGAGGTCGGCGCGCATCTGCTCGAGTTCGGCGGCGTGCTTGGCACGGAGGCGCTCGAGTTCGTGGCTGAGCTTCTGCTTCGCGGCCTCGGCCTCGCGGGCACGGTCGATCGCGGCCTGCTCGCGCTCGCGCTCGAGCTCCTCGCGACCGGCGTCGAGCTCGCGGGCGAGGTCGGTGCGCGCCTGCTCGAGCTCGTGCCCGAGCGCGGTGCGCTGCTCCGCCGTCTCGGCCGCGACCGCCGCACGTGCCTCCTCGCTCTCGCGGGCGAGGTCGAGGCGCGACTGCTCGCTCTCCGCGGCGAGGTCGAGTCGGACCTGCTCGCTCTCCTTCGCGAGTTCCGCGCGGGCGCGATCGAGCTCGACCGCGACCTCCGCGCGGGTCTGCTCGGTCTCCTGGGCGAGGCCGGCGGCGGTGGCCTTCGCCTCGTTCGCCTCCGCGTTCGCCTCGGCGAGTCGTTCGGAGGCCCGGCGCTCGGCGTCGGCGATCGCGGCGGCGGCCTCGCGCTTGGCGCTCGCGCGGAGCTCGGCGGTCTCGGTCGACGCGGAGCTGCGGATGGCGGCGGCGTCGCGCGCCGCCTCCTGACGCAGCTGCTCGCTCGTCTCGTGTGCGCGGGCGACCATGTCGTCGGCTTCGGCGCGGGCGTTCTCGAGCATCCGGCTCGCCTGGGCGCGCGCCTCGGAGATCGTGCGCTCGGACAGCTCCTGGGCGTCCGACTTCAGGACGTACACCTCGTCCTCGGCGGCACGGCGGAGCTTCTCCGCGTCGATGTCGGCCTGGGCGATGAGCCGGGTCGACTGCTCCTCGGCCACCCGCAGCGTGTTCTCGAGCTTCGTGCCGAGGCCGGAGAAGGTCGGGCTGCCGACCTCTTCGAGTTCTGCCGTGAGCTCCTCGATCCGGGCGAGGAGACGCTTGTTCTCCTTCGACGCCTCGGTCGACTGGGTGTTCGCGGCGATGATGTCCCGACGCAGGCCGTTGATCGCCTTGTCGACTTCGTCCTTGTCGTATCCGCGGAACACCTGGGTGAACTCGGTCTCTTCGACGGCCATTCTTCCTCCGTGTCGGTCCCGCGGCGACGGAGGTGGCGCGCGGGAATCGCCTCCGATTGTACGGGTACGAGCCGTGGCCGGGGTTTTCGTCTTCAGCTGACGGTTAGGAGACGCCCAGGGACGCTGGGTAGTGTGGAATGTCTTTGCCCCTGGAGGTCCTACGTGCGATTCGTCCTCGCCATCGTGGCGTTCGTCGCTGCGGCCGTGCTCATCGGGCTGGGAATCGCCCAGCGCACGGTGTTCCTCGAACCCGCTCGCGTGTCGCTCACCGCGGCGATCGACGAGCCGGCCGACTACGTCGTCATCGAGCCCGATGCGCTCGCCGCCCACCCCGGGAAGCAGACGCTGAGCGCCGCCGGCGACGGCACCGTCTTCCTCGCCTACGGTCGCTCGTCCGACGTCGAGGCCTGGGTCCGCTCGAGCGACCACGTGACGGTCCGGTACGACGCCGAGACCGACGCGCTCGTGACCGAGCGGGTCCCCGCCGAGACGGATGCCCCGGCCGAGGAGCCGCCCGCCGACGGCACCGCCGCCGAGCCTCCGGCCGCCCCGACGACCCCGGCCACGCCCGAGGCGCCCGCCGCCGACACCGCGACGCTCTCGCCGGCCGGCTCGGATCTCTGGCTCGACCAGTTCACGGGCGACCGACGGGTCACGACCACGATCGCCGCCCCCGAGGGCATCTCGGTGATCGTCGCGTCCGGCTCGGAGGACCCGGCCCCGGACCAGGTCGTCGTCGCCTGGCCGCTCGACAACTCGACTCCGTGGGCCGGGCCGCTCCTCGTCGGCGGCAGCGCGCTGTTCGTCGTCGGACTGGTGCTCCTCCTCCTCGGGATCCTGCACCACCGTCGCTCGCGCGGACCGCGCCGCAACCTGCCCAAGGGGCCGCGCGGGCTGCGTCGCGGTGCGAGCCAGGCCGCGCAGTCGCGTGCGCTCGGCAAGGGCCGTCGCGCCATCCTCGCCCCGATCGTGCTCGTGCCGGCCCTCGCGCTGACCGCCTGCTCCGCCGACTACTGGCCGAGCTTCGAGCAGGCGCCGCAGAGCGACGCGGCCACCGCGACCCCGGGCCCCACCGAGAGCGAGGCACCCGCCGAGGGCGAGCCCGCCGAGGAGAGCCTGCCCGCGGTGACCGAGCCGCAGATGGAGCGGATCATGCGCACCATCTCCGAGTTCACGGTCGCGACCGACGAGGCGCGGGCGAGCGACGCGCTCGAGACGCGGTTCACCGGACCCGCCCTGGAGGCGCGTGCCGCCGACTACACGATCCGCGGCACGCTCCCGGACCAGACCCAGGCGCTCGCGATCCCGCCGGGCCCGCTGTCGGTCATGCTCCCGCAGCAGACGAGCGCCGACCCGACGACGGGCTGGCCGCGCACGGTGCTCACGGTGATGGAGTCCTCCGAGGACGCGGCGGTCGCGCCGACGGCGCTGGTGCTCCAGCAGGACGCGCCCCGGGACCAGTACCACGTGCTGTACACGATGTCGCTCGTGCCCGGTCCGGAGTTCCCGGACGTCGCGCCCGCCTCGATCGGCGCGCCGATCATCGCGCCGGAGTACAAGGGCCTCACGCTCGCCCCGTCGCAGGTGTCGACGGCCTTCGCCGACATCCTGATGAAGGGCGCCGAGAGCGAGTACGCGCCGCTCTTCGACCTCGAGGGCACCGATCTCGACGACACGCTGAACGCCACGGCCCGGGCGAACGAGGTGCAGGGGGCGAACCCGACGATCACGCTCAGCGTGTCCGCCGTCGCCGGTGATGCGCCGGTCGTCGCGCTCGCCACCAACGACGCGGGCGCCCTCGTCTCGACGCTCGTGCGTCGCACCGAGCAGTCGCGGCCGAACGACGGCGGGACCACCGGGTTCAAGGAGAACACGCCGGCCCGCGCCCTCTCGGGCTTCACCGAGCAGAGCGCGAAGGGCGTGCAGTCCACCCGTGATCTGCAGCTGCTCTTCTACGTGCCGGCGGTCGGCACCGACGAACCCATCCGGCTCCTCGGCTGGTCCGAGAGCCTCGTCAGCGCTTCGGAGGTCCAATGACGAACGCCAACGATCCGATCGGCCTGCGCGGCGCGGTCGATCTCTCCTCGCTCGCGCAGCGGGCGCAGGCGCCGGCCGGCGGTGCGCCCTCGGGCGCGGGCGGCGGTGCGGACCCGCTGATCGTCGAGGCCGACGACCAGACCTTCGGACGCGTCCTCGAGCAGAGCAAGACGGTCCCCGTCGTCGTGGTGCTCTGGGCCGGGTTCAGCGAGCCGTCGATCGAACTCGTCGACCGGGTCGCGGGGCTCGTCCGCGCCCGCGACGGCCGGTTGCTCCTCGCCGCGGTCGACGCCGAACGCAGCCCGCAGCTCGTCCAGGCGCTGCAGGCGCAGTCGGTGCCCACCGTCGTCGCGCTCGTCGCCGGGCAGCCCGTCCCGCTCTTCGCGGGGACGCAGCCAGACGACGTGATCGACCAGCTGTTCGACCAGCTCCTCGAGCTCGGCGCGCAGCACGGGGCGACCGGGCGCATCGATCCCGCCGGGGCCGCCGAGGGCGAGGCCGCCGAGCCGGTCGAGGCGCCGCTGCCCCCGCTGCACCAGGAGGCGTACGACGCGATCGAGCGGGGCGACTACGCCGCGGCCGAGACCGCGTACCGCACCGCGATGGCGCAGGACCCGCGCGATCAGCTCGCCGTCGCCGGCCTCGCGCAGGTCCGCCTGCTGGGCCGGCTGCAGGGCAAGTCGCTCGACGAGATCCGGAACGCCGCGGCATCCGCCCCCGACGATCTCGACGCGCAGCTCGCCGTCGCCGACCTCGACCTCTCGGGCGGGCACATCGACGACGCCTTCGACCGGCTGCTGAGCCTCTTCCCGAGCCTCGCCCCCGAGGACAAGACCACGGTCCGCGAGCGGCTCGTGGAGCTCTTCGAGGTCGTCGGCACGGAGGACCCGCGGGTCGCGGTCGCGCGCCGGCGCCTCGCGAGCCTGCTGTACTGAGCGCCCCGCTCAGCCCTCGTAGCGGAACCAGAGCGCGCCGAGCGGCGGCAGGGTGACCGTCGCGGAGGCGGGCCGCCCGCCCCAGGGCGTGTCCACCGCGGCGATCGCGCCCAGATTGCCGACGCCGGAGCCGCCGAACTCGACGGCGTCGGAGTTCAGCACCTCGGCCCAGCGCCCGGTGGCGGGGAGGCCGAGGCGGAAGGCCTCGTGCGGTCGTCCGGCGAAGTTCACGACGCAGAGCAGCGGCACCCGCTCCCGGTCGTAGCGGAGGAACGCGACCACGTTCTCCGCGGCGGCACCGCCCTCGACCCATTCGAAGCCCGCCGAGTCGTCGTCGAGCTGCCAGAGCGACGGGGAGTCGCGGTAGACCCGGTTCAGCCGTCCGACGAACTCCGCCAGCTGCCGGTGCGAGGGCTGGTCGAGGATCCACCAGTCCAGGCCGCGCTCCTCGCTCCACTCGGAGAGCTGCCCGAACTCCTGTCCCATGAAGAGCAGCTGCTTGCCGGGATGCGCCCACATGAACGCGAGGTAGGCGCGCGTCGTGGCGAGCTGCTGCCAGTGGTCGCCCGGCATCTTCCGCACGAGCGACCCCTTGCCGTGCACGACCTCGTCGTGGCTGATCGGCAGCACGAAGTGCTCGCTGAAGGCGTACTGGAACGAGAACGTCAGCTCGTCGTGGTGGTGCGCCCGGTACATCGGGTCGTGCGCGACGTACTGGAGGGTGTCGTGCATCCACCCCATGTTCCACTTGTAGCCGAAGCCGAGTCCGCCGGACGACGTCGGCGCCGTGACGCCCGGCCACGACGTCGACTCCTCGGCGATCATCACGACGCCCGGGTTGCGCTTGTACGCGGTCGCCGTCGCCTCCTGCAGGAACGCGATGGCCTCGAGGTGCTCCCGGCCGCCGTGCTCGTTCGGCAGCCACTCGCCGTCCGCGCGCGAGTAGTCGAGGTAGAGCATCGAGGCGACGGCGTCGACCCGCAGTCCGTCGACGTGGAACTCCTCCAGCCAGAAGAGGGCGTTCGCGACGAGGAAGTTGCGCACGCGCGGGTTGCCGTAGTCGAAGACGAGCGTGCCCCAGTCGCGCTGCTCGCCCCGGCGCGGGTCGGCGTGCTCGTAGAGGGGCTCGCCGTCGAAGCGGGCGAGCGCCCACTCGTCCCTCGGGAAGTGCCCCGGCACCCAGTCCATGATCACGCCGATGCCCGCGCGGTGCAGGCGGTCGATGAGGTACTTCAGGTCGTCGGGGGAGCCGAAGCGGCTCGTCGCGGCGTAGTAGCCGGTCACCTGGTACCCCCACGAGCCGCCGAAGGGGTGCTCCGCGAGGGGCATGAACTCGACGTGGGTGTAGCCGAGCCAGTCGAGGTACTCGATGAGCTCGTCCGCGACGTCGCGGTAGCCGCGGCCGGGCCGCCAGGAGCCGAGGTGGAGCTCGTAGATGCTCATGGGGCGCTCGTGCACCGATCGCGCCGCACGTTCGGCGAGCCAGGCGCCGTCCTCCCAGCGGTGCTCGCTGCGCGAGACCACCGAGGCGGTCGCGGGGGCCTGCTCGGCCTGCCGGGCCATCGGGTCGGCCTTCATGATCCAGGTGCCGTCGGCGGCGAGCAGCTTGAACTTGTACCGGGCGCCGGCCTCGACCTCCGGGACGAAGAGCTCCCACACGCCGCTCCCGCCCATGCTGCGCATCGCGTGGCCGCGCCCGTCCCAGCGGTTGAAGTCGCCGACGACGCGCACGGCGCGGGCTCGCGGCGCCCAGACGGTGAAGGCGGTGCCGGTGACGGTCGATCCGCTGCCGCGGTGGGCGCGGAGGTGCGCGCCGAGCGCGTGCCAGAGCTCCTCGTGCCGCCCTTCGCGGATGAGATGCAGGTCGAGCTCGCCGATCGTCGGCTCGAAGCGGTAGGGGTCGTCGGCGATCCACTCGGTGCCGTCGCCGTAGCGCGCGAGGACGCGGTAGCCGGTCGGCACGCCGTCGTCGCCGCCGGACCAGATCCCGTCGCCGAGGTGGGCGAGGGCGATCGTCCGGTCGTCGTCGCA
This sequence comes from Agromyces mediolanus, assembly GCF_044917495.1. Classification (GTDB taxonomy): domain Bacteria; phylum Actinomycetota; class Actinomycetes; order Actinomycetales; family Microbacteriaceae; genus Agromyces; species Agromyces mediolanus_B. The sequence goes on from NZ_JAVSSI010000001.1 coordinate 375,866, forward strand.
CAGCGCCTCGACGGCCTCGGCGAGCGGGCGCCGCGTCCGGACGAGCGTGCGAGGCGCGCCCTCGGACTCGCCGCCGTGCTGGCCGAGGATCGCGTGCGGGTCGGAGTGGCGTCCCTCGGCGAGCGCCGCGAGCACGTCTGGTGGAAGCAGTTCAGGCATCGTGCCTCGCCTTCGGCGGGGAGTCGGCGGCCCCGAGCGGCTGCACGTGGAGCACGTGCGCGGGCCGGGTGAAGGCGTCGAGCCGGACGTACGCGTCGGCGCCCCACTCCCAGCGCTGCCCGGTGACGAGGTCCTCGACGGCGAATCGGGCGCCAGGGGGCAGTCCGAGCGCGTCGAGGTCGAGGTGGACGGTCGTCTCCCGCACGGAGTGCGGATCGACGTTCGCCACGACGATGATCGTGTCGTCGGCGCCGGTGCCCGTGTAGGCGGCCGCGAGGCGCTTGGAGTACACGAGGACGGCGTCGTCATCGCTCGTGTGGAAGTGCAGGTTCCGCAGCTGGCCGAGGGCGGGGTGCTCGGCGCGGATCCGGTTCAGGATGCCGAGATAGAGCGCGAGCGAGCGGCCCTCCGCCTCGGCGAGCGCGAAGTCGCGGGGCTTGTACTCGTACTTCTCGTTGTCGATCGCCTCCTCGGCGCCGGGGCGGGCGACCGACTCGAAGAGCTCGAAGCCGGAGTACACGCCCCAGCTGGGGGCCGCGGTCGCGGCGATCGTCGCGCGCACGGTGAAGGCGGCGGGGCCGCCGAACTGCAGGTACTCGGTGAGGATGTCGGGGGTGTTCACGAACAGGTTGGGCCGGAGGAAATCGGCCGTGTCGCGGGCGAGCCCGCCCAGGAACTCCTCGAGCTCCTCCTTCGTGTTCCGCCAGGTGAAGTACGTGTACGACTGCTGGAAGCCGGCCATGGCGAGCGCGTGCAGCATCGCGGGCCGGGTGAACGCCTCCGCGAGGAAGACGACGTCGGGGTCGTCGGCGTTCACCGTCGCGATCAGCCGCTCCCAGAAGGCCAGCGGCTTCGTGTGCGGGTTGTCGACGCGGAAGATGCGCACGCCCTGGGCCATCCAGTGCCGGACGATCCGGAGCACCTCGGCGAAGATCCCCTCCGGGTCGTCGTCGAAGTTCACCGGATAGATGTCCTGGTACTTCTTCGGCGGGTTCTCGGCGTAGCGGATGGTGCCGTCGGGCAGCACGGTGAACCACTCCGGGTGCTCGGCGACCCAGGGATGGTCGGGGGACGCCTGCAGCGCGAGGTCGAGCGCCACCTCGATGCCGCGGGAGGCGGCCTCGCGGACGAAGCGGCGGAAGTCGGCGAGGGTGCCGAGGTCGGGGTGGATCGCGTCGTGCCCGCCCGGACGGCCGTCGGCGAGCGGGCCGCCGATCGCCCAGGGCGAGCCCGGGTCGTGCGGGCCCGGGTCGAGGGTGTTGTTCCGGCCCTTGCGGTTCGTGACGCCGATCGGATGGATGGGCGGGAGGTAGACGACGTCGAATCCCATCGCCGCGATCCCGTCGAGGCGCTTCACCGCGGTCCGGAAGGTGCCCGATTTCCAGCTGCCGTCGGCGCGCCGCTTCGCGCCCTCCGAGCGGGGGAAGAACTCGTACCAGCTGCCGACGCCGGCGCGGCGGCGCTCGACGAGGAGCGCCTGCTCGGGGGAGTCGCCGGCGAGCCGGCTGAGCGGGCGGAGTTCGAACTCCGCGAACGCCGGATCGTCGACGAGCGCACGCCGTTCCGCGGCGTCGAGGCCCGTATCGCGGAGCCGCACAGCCAGCGCGCCGAGCCGGCGGCGCACCGCGGCCGGGCGATCGCGCTCGGCCGCCGCGCGGTCGAGCAGCCGCGCCCCGAGCTCGTACATCAGCTCGACGTCGACCTCGGCGTCGATCTTCACCGCGGCGTCGTGCCGCCAGGTGCCGATCTCGTCGTCGAAGCCGGTGACGTGCCAGCGCCAGTGCCCCGGCTCGTCGAGCTGCGCCTCGGCGAGCCAGCGATCGGTGCCGGGCCCGGCCGTCGTCATCCGGCGCCGGAGGACGAGTCCGCCGGGGGAGGTGAGCACCAGGATGGCGCCGACGAGATCGTGCCCCTCGCGGAACACCGTCGCGCCGAACGGCACCACCTCGCCCTCGAAGGCCTTCGGCCGCCAGCGCGGGTCTGGCGCGGCCGGGGTGAGCCCGGTCACGGGGATGCGGTCGGCTGCGAGGCGGAACGTCACCCTCCGAACGTTAGCGCAGCCGGGTTTCGGCGTCGCCCGGGACGAGCGGTGACGTCGCGTTCACACGCCGGACACGCCGGCCTCCTAGTCTGAGGGGGTGAAGTCGATCCGGAAGTTCACCGTCCGCGCCGTCGTCCCCGAGCGTCTCGCCGCGCTCGAGAAACTCGCGGCGAACCTGCGCTGGGCGTGGCACGAGCCCACCCGCCGACTCTTCGAGCACATCGACCCCGAGGCGTGGGCGCGCTCCGAGCGCGACCCGGTGACCTTCCTCGGCGAGGTCGAACCGGCGCGGCTCGACGCCCTCGCCGCCGACGAGGACTTCGTGTCCTGGGCCGAGCGCGAGCGGGCCGGCCTCGACGCGTACCTCGCCGAGCCCCGCTGGTATCAGGGGCTCGAGGGCGAACCGCCCGGGCTCGTCGCGTACTTCTCGCCGGAGTACGGCATCGCCGCGGCGCTCCCGCAGTACTCGGGCGGACTCGGCATCCTGGCCGGCGACCACCTGAAGGCCGCATCCGACCTGGGCGTCCCGCTCGTCGCCGTCGGGCTCTTCTACCGCACCGGCTACTTCGCGCAGTCGCTCTCGCCGGACGGCTGGCAGGAGGAGCGCTACCCCGCGCAGGACCCCGACGGGCTGCCGCTGTCGGTGCTGCGCCGGCCGGACGGCAGCGCCGTGCAGGTCTCGCTCGCCCTCCCCGACGGGGGCACCCTCGCCGCGCGCGTCTGGCGCGCCGCCGTCGGCCGGGTCACCCTGCTGCTGCTCGACACCGACGTCCCGACGAACGCCGACGAGCTCCGCGGCGTCACCGACCGGCTCTACGGCGGCGGCAGCGAGCACCGGCTGCTGCAGGAGCTGCTCCTCGGCATCGGCGGCGTGCGGGCGCTGCGCGCCTGGGTGGAGCTCACCGGGGCACCGGAGCCCGAGGTCTTCCACATGAACGAGGGGCACGCGGGCTTCCTCGGGCTCGAACGGATCTCCGCGGCGATCGGCGAGGGCCTGACCTTCCCGGAGGCGCTCCAACTGGTGCGCTCGGGCACGGTGTTCACGACCCACACCCCGGTGCCCGCCGGCATCGACCGCTTCGATCGGGCGCTCGTCGAACGCTACGTCACCGCCGAGCTGCTCCCGGGCGTCGCGCCCGCGGACGCCCTCGCGCTCGGGGTGGAGCCGGGGGCCGACCCGGCCACGAGCGCCTTCAACATGGCCGTCATGGGGCTCCGGCTCGCGCAGCACGCGAACGGCGTCTCGGAGCTGCATGGCCGGGTGAGCCGTCGCATGTTCGCCGCCCTCTGGCCGGGCTTCGACGCGGAGGAGGTGCCGATCACCTCGGTCACGAACGGCGTGCACGCCCCGAGCTGGACCGACCCGGCCCTCGTCGCGCTCGCCGAGCGCTCGCTCGGCACGGACGACAGCGAGCACGCCGACTGGCTGAGCCCCGCCGTCGGCGATGCCGAGCTGTGGGCCGTGAAGCGCGAGATGCGGACCAGGCTCGTCGAGGAGGCGCGACGACGGCTCGTCGCCGCCTGGCTCGAGCAGCACCCGGGCGGGCACGCGCCGGAGTGGATGGCCCGCGCGCTCGACCCGGACGTCCTCACCGTCGGCTTCGCCCGCCGCGTTCCCACGTACAAGCGCTTGACGCTCATGCTGCAGGACCCGGAGCGCTTCGCCGCGATCCTCACCGACCCGGCGCGACCCGTGCAGTTCGTCATCGCCGGCAAGGCCCACCCGGCGGACGACGAAGGCAAGCGCCTCATCCAGCGGCTCGTGCAGTTCGCCGCGCGGCCGGAGCTGCGCGAGCGCATCGTGTTCCTCCCCGACTACGACATCGGCATGGCCGAGCTCCTCTACCCGGGCTGCGACGTCTGGCTCAACACGCCGCTCCGCCCCCTCGAGGCGTGCGGCACCTCGGGCATGAAGGCCGCCATGAACGCCGCGCTGAACCTCTCGATCCTCGACGGCTGGTGGGCGGAGTACGCCTCGGACGACTTCGGCTGGGTCATCCCCTCCGCGGACTCCGCCGGGGAGGACGCCGACCGCGACGCCCGGGAGGCGGCCTCGCTGTACGAACTGCTCGAGCACCGCATCGTGCCGGCCTACTACGACCGCCCCGACGCGGGGGAGTCCGCCGCGTTCTTCGAGCGGGACGCCGACGGGGTGCCCGGCGAATGGGTGCGGATGCTCCGCACCACCCTCACCCGGCTCGTGCCGGAGCTCGGCGCCGACCGCATGGTGCGCGAGTACGTCGAGCGCCTCTACCGGCCGGCGGCCGAGCGGCGCAGGGCGATGGTCGCCGACGGTGCGCGCGGCGCCCGCGAGCTCGCCGCCTGGAGCGCCCGCGTGCGCGCGGAATGGCCCGCCGTCAGGGTCGTGCACGTCGAGTCCGGCGGCCTCGACCAGCCGGCCGTCGGCGACGAGCTGCACGTGCGCGCGGAGGTCGCCCTCGGCGGCCTCGACGACGCCGACGTCGCGGTCGAGCTGGTCTCCGGACGGAGCCGGGCCGACGACTCCCTCGCGGAGCCCCGCACGACCCGGCTTTCCCGCACCGGCGACGGCGAGTACGGCGGCACCGTCACGCTCGACCGCGCGGGGGCGTTCGGCTACACCGTTCGGATCGTGCCCTCGAGCCCGCTCCTCGCGGGACCCGCCGAGCTCGGGCTCGTCGCGCTCGCCGAGGGGTGAACGCCCGGGTTCAGCGGGACCGGGCGATCGGCGCGTAGCGGCCCGAGGTCACCCGGAGGAGTTCGTCGGGCGCGAGCTCGAGGTCGAAGCCGCGCCGACCGCCGGATACGAGGATCGTCTCGAACAGGATCGCGGTCTCGTCGAGCACCGTCGGCAGCGCCGTCTTCTGCCCGATCGGACTGATCCCGCCGACGACGTAGCCGGTCTTGCGCTCGGCGAGCGCCGGATCGGCCATCTCGGCCCGCTTGCCGCCGACCGCCTGCGCGAGCGCCTTCAGGTCGAGCTGCTCGGCCACCGGCACGATCCCGACCACGAGGCCGCCGTCGACCGAGGCGAGCAGGGTCTTGAACACCCGCTCGGGCTCGACGCCGAGCTTCTCGGCCGCCTCGAGTCCGAACGCCGCCGCGCGCGGGTCGTGCTCGTACGCGCGCGGCACGTACGGGACGCCGGCCGCGGCGAGGGCCACGGTGGCGGGAGTGCCGGCCGAGGCATCCGACCGCTTCGCCATCAGCCCTCGCCCTCCGCGACCGCAGCGGGCTCGGCCCGGAGCAGCTGCATCGACCACGCGCCGACGGCGAGGCGGTCGCCGGGGGCGAGGCGGACCGACGATCCCTCCGGCTCCTCCAGCGCGGAGTCCCACAGCGGTGCGTACGCGACGACCCCGTCGTGCCTGGGGAGGACGACCTCGGTGTCCGCGCCCCGCGCGTGCACGACGAGGAGGATCCGGTTCGGCGGCTCGTGCTCCGGGGTGGACGCCGCGAGGAACTGCAGCGTGCGCTCGCCGGGAGAGTTCCAGTCGTCGATCCCCATCGACGCGCCGTCGGCGTTGTACCAGTCCATCTGGGTCGCGCTCGGCGTCGTCTCGCCGAACACCCCGTAGCGGATCGGCCGGAGCGCGGGATTCTCCGCCCGCAGCCGGATGAGCGTCTGCACGGTGCGCCGGAGCGCCGGCGCGGAGTGCGGCCGATCCTCGGCGGTCCAGGCGAGCCAGGTCAGGGGGGAGTCGTGGCAGTAGGCGTTGTTGTTGCCGCGCTGCGTCCGGCCGTACTCGTCGCCCGCGGTGAGCATCGGCACCCCCGCCGACAGCAGCAGCGTGCCGAGCAGGTTCCGGATGCTCCGCCGGCGCGCCGCCCGCACCTCGGGGTCGGCCGCCTCGCCCTCCACGCCGTGGTTGTACGAGAGGTTGTGGTCGGTGCCGTCGCGGTTGTCCTCGCCGTTGCCGAGATTGTGCTTCACGTCGTACGCGGTGAGATCGGCGAGGGTGAAGCCGTCGTGCGCGGTGATGAAGTTCAGGCTCGCGAGCGGGCCCCGCTCGGGCGGGAACGTGTTCGCCGAGCCCGCCAGACGCGTCGCGAAGCGGCCGATGCCGCTGCCTGCGGAGCCCGTCTCGCGCTCGCGCCTGAGGTCGCCCAGCCAGAAGTCCCGCATCCGATCGCGGTACCGGTCGTTCCACTCGCTGAACCCCGCGGGGAACCCGCCCGTGCGCCAGCCGTCGGGGCCGAGGTCCCACGGCTCCGCGATGAGCTTCGCGGCACCGATCACCGGGTCGTCGAGCATCCCGCGGAGCAGCGGATGCTCCGCCGTGAACCCGCCGTGGTCGTCCCGTCCGAGGGTCGCCGCGAGATCCAACCGGAAGCCGTCGACGCCGAGTTCGCCCGCCCAGTACCGCATCGAGTCGAGGACGAGCCGCACCGCGGGCGCCCGGCCGAAGTCGAGCGTGTTGCCGCATCCCGTCGTGTCCACGTAGCGGCCGTGGGCGTCGTGCCGGTAGTACGCGGCGTTGTCGATGCCGCGGAAGCTGTACGTCGGCCCCTCGCGGTCCTCCTCGGCGGTGTGGTTGTAGACGACGTCGAGCACGAGCTCGAGGCCCGCCTCGTGGAGCCGCCGGACCATCCCCGCGAACTCCCGCCGCACGCCCGCGGCGCCCTCCGCCTGCGCCGCCGCCGAGGCGTACGCGCCGTGCGGGGCGAAGAAGCCGAGCGTGTTGTACCCCCAGTAGTTCACCCGGCCCTGCCGGATGAGCCGCTCCTCGGAGACGAACGCCTGCACCGGGAGGAGTTCGACCGTCGTCACCCCGAGGTCGAGGAGGTACTCGAGCGAGGCGTCGTGCGCGAGCCCCGCGTAGGTACCGCGGAGCGCCTCCGGCACGGCGGGATTCCTCCGGCTGAAACCGCGGACATGCGTCTCGTAGACGACCGTGCGGTCGAGCGGCACCCGGGGCGGGGCGACGCCGCCGCCGTCGAAGCCGTCCCCGTCGCCGAGCCGGCCGAGCGCGACGCCGCGCCAGGAGCCGTCGCCGGCCCGGACCAGACCCCGCGCGTAGGGGTCGAGCAGATCGTGCACGGGATTGAACGCGTGCTCGACGCCGGTGGGGCCGTCCACCCGGACCGCGTACCGCGCACCGGGCACGAGCGCGCCCGAGCGGCCCGACCACACGCCGTGCTCGTCCCGGGCGAGGGAGACCCGATCGACCGCCCAGTCGAGGTCCTCGCCGTCGAAGACGACGAGCTCGACCGCGTCGGCGTGCTCCGACCAGATCCGCAGCTCCCCGCCCTCCGCGCCGGGCGCGGCACCGAGCGCGCGCAGAGGATCGGGGGCCGACATGCGATCTACAGTAGTTCGTGGACGTCGCGCAGTCCGCGCACCGCGGAGTGCGGAGACCGGCCGACGGCACGCGTCCATCGCCAGGAGCGCAGGAGAGGAGCACGGGATGCCCGTCTACCTCGACCACGCCGCGACCACGCCGATGCGTCCCGAGGCCGTCGCCGCGCTCACCGCCGCGCTCGCCACGGTCGGCAACCCGGCCTCCATCCACAGCGCCGGACAACGGGCCAAGCGCTCGCTCGAGGAGTCCCGCGCCGTGATCGCCGCGACGCTCGACGCCGATCCCATCGAACTCGTCCTCACCGGCAACGGCACGGAGGCGATCAACCTCGCCGTCAAGGGCCTCTACTGGCAGCGCCAGCACGACGCCCGGCGGCCCCGCGTCGTGCTCCCCGCCGGCGAGCACCACGCGACCCTCGACACCGTCGAGTGGCTCGCCGCGCACGACGGCGCCGAGGTCGTCGAGCTGCCCGTCGACGCGCTCGGCCGGCTCAGCACCGACGCGCTCGCCGCGGAGCTCGAGGCCCACGCCGCCGAGATCGCGCTCGTCACGATGCTGTGGGCCAACAACGAGGTCGGCACGGTGCAGCCCGTCGCCGAGGTCGCGGCGCTCACCGCGGCGGCGGGGGTGCCGCTGCACCTCGACGCGGTCGCCGCGTACGGACAGCTGCCGGTGGGCCTGCACGCGCTGCGCCGCGAGACCGCTGCGAAGCCGGGGGAGGGACTCGTCGCGATCAGCGTCTCGGCGCACAAGATCGGCGGGCCGGCCGGCATCGGCGGACTCGTGCTCGACCGCACCGGCCGCATCGAGCCGCTCATCCACGGCGGGGGGCAGCAGCGCCGCGTGCGCTCCGGCACCCAGGACGTCGCGGCCGCCGCCGCCTTCGCCGCGGCCGCAGAGACGGTCGCGCTCCGGCTCGACGCGGATGCCGCACGCATGGCCGCGCTCAGGGACCGGCTGATCGCCGGCGTCGCAGAGGCCGTGCCCGGGGCCGTGCTCTCGGGCGACCCGGACGCCGCGGGACGGTTGCCCGGCAACGCGCACTTCGCCTTCCCCGGCTGCGAGGGCGACTCGCTGCTCTTCCTCCTCGACGCCGCGGGCGTCGCGGTCTCGACCGGCTCGGCGTGCCAGGCGGGGGTGCCCGAGCCCTCGCACGTGCTCCTCGCGATGGGACGCAGCGAGACCGAGGCGCGCGGCGCGCTCCGCGTCACGTTGGGCCATGATTCGACGGATGCCGACGTCGACGCCTTCCTCGCGGCGCTGCCCGCTGCTCACGAACGGGCGGCGAGGGCCGGGCTCGCCGCCCGGCGCACCTCCTTCGACCGCTGAGCCCGCGCCCGGCATCCGGTGCGGCGCCCGCCGATCCGCGCCGTCCGGCCGCCGTCCAGCCGGGACTTCGTAGACTGGACGGCATGCGAGTGCTAGCAGCCATGTCCGGGGGCGTCGACAGCGCCGTCGCCGCGGCGCGCGCGGTCGAAGCCGGCCACGACGTCGTCGGCGTGCACCTCGCGCTCAGCCGCATGCCCGGCACCCTCCGCACGGGCAGCCGGGGATGCTGCACGATCGAGGACTCGATGGACGCGCAACGCGTCGCGAACCTGCTGGAGATCCCGTACTACGTCTGGGACTTCTCCGAGCGGTTCAAGGAGGACGTCGTCGACGACTTCGTCGCCGAGTACACCGCGGGCCGCACGCCGAACCCGTGCATGCGCTGCAACGAGCGCATCAAGTTCGCAGCGCTCCTCGAGAAGGCCCTCGCGCTGGGCTTCGACGCGGTCGTCACCGGGCACTACGCGAAGGTGCTGCCGGGGGCGTCCGGCGAGCTCGAGCTGCACCGCGCGAGCGCCGAGGCGAAGGACCAGAGCTACGTGCTCGGCGTGCTGACGGCGGAGCAGCTCGCGCACGCCTGGTTCCCGCTCGGCGACACGCCCTCGAAGGAGCTCGTGCGCCAGGAGGCGGAGCGGCGCGGCCTCGCGGTGGCGCGGAAGCCCGACTCCTACGACATCTGCTTCATCCCGGACGGCGACACGAAGGGCTGGCTCGCCGATCGTGTCGGCGAGACGCCCGGCGACATCGTCGACCGCACCGGCGCCGTCGTCGGCAGCCACGACGGGGCGCACGCCTACACGGTCGGGCAGCGGCGCGGGCTCCGGCTCGGCACGCCCGCCCCGGACGGCCGCCCGCGCTTCGTGCTCGAGGTGCGCCCGAAGGAGAACACCGTCGTGGTGGGACCCAAGGAGGCGCTCGCGACGGCGGAGATCGCCGGTTCGCGGTTCAGTTGGGCCGGGCTCGACCCCGTCGCCTCGGGGCTCGTCGCGGCGGAGGGGGCCGAGTTCGACTGCGAGGTGCAGATCCGGGCGCACGCCGATCCGGTGCCCGCCGTCGCGCGCATCGATCGCGACGGTGCGGGCGCCGCCGAGCTCGTCGTCCGGCCGGCGCAGCCGCTCGACGGCGTGGCGCCGGGGCAGACCGCCGTCGTCTACGTCGGTACCCGCGTGCTCGGGCAGTGCACCATCGACCGCACCGTCAGCGCCGTCCCCGTCGGGGCGTAGATGAGCGGGCCCGCGCTCGCGAGCCAGCGTCCGGAGGCCGGGATCGCGCGTCCCGCGAAGGTCCTGGAGCTCGCGGGCGGGCGGCGCACGACCCCGCTCTGGCGGAACGAGGCCGGCGGGCTGACGTTCCGCATCGAGGGCGATCGGCCGCGCGTCGTGAAGTGGAACCCGCGGGACTCGGGCGAGTCGCTGGCCGACGAGGCGGAGCGGCTCCGCTGGCTCGCCGGACGGGTTCCGGCGCCCCGCGTGATCGAAGCGGGCGCGGATGCCTCGGGCGAATGGCTGCTGACCGAGGCGATCCCCGCGCGCTCGGCCGTCGACGAGCGCTGGATCGCCGAACCGGCGACGGCGGTGCGCGCGATCGCCGACGGCCTCGCGCGGCTCCACGCGCTCGACCCCGGCGACTGCCCGTACGACTGGAGCGTCGCGCACCGCATCGAGCTCCTGCGTCGCGACGGACGGCCGGTGCCGCCCGAGCTGCTCGATCCGCCGCCGGCCGACCCCGTCGTCTGCCACGGCGACCCGTGCGCGCCGAACACGCTGCTCGCCGACGACGGCGCCTTCGCCGCCCTCGTCGACGCGGCCCGGGTCGGCGTGGCCGACCGCTGGGCGGACCTCGCGGTGGCGAGCATGAGCCTCGACTGGAACTACGGATCGGGCTGGCAGCCGACCTTCTTCGCGGCCTACGGCGTCGAGCCCGACGAGCGGCGTCTCGCGTACTACCGGGCGCTCTGGAACGCCGAGTGAGTGTCGCCCGTCGTCCGTAGGATTGGCCTGTGAGCGAGACGACTGCTGCGAGCGAGTTCCCGGCCGATTTCGACGGCATGAGCTTCGACGAGGCGCGGGCCGAGTCCGAGCGACTGGCCGAGCGCATCGAGGGGGCGCGTCTCGCGTACTACGGCGACGGCGACTCGACGCTCTCCGACGCCGAGTACGACGCGGACTTCCACCGGCTCGAGGCGCTCGAGCGCGCGTTCCCCGAGCTCGCCGGCCAGGACAGCCCGACCCAGCAGGTCGGCGCGGCCGTCGTCTCGGCCGGCTTCCCCGAGCACGAGCACGCCGAACGCATGCTGAGCCTCGACAACGTGTTCTCGATCGAGGAGTTCCGCGACTGGGCCGCGAAGACGCAGGCGGCGGCCGGGCGGCCGGTGCACTGGCTGTCCGAGCTCAAGATCGACGGCCTCGCGATCAGCCTCGCGTACCGCGACGGCGTGCTCGAGACGGCGACCACCCGCGGCGACGGCCGCGTCGGCGAGGACATCACCGAGAACGTCGACTGGATCCCGGTGATCCCGCGCGAGCTCTCCGGCGACGGCTTCCCCGCCTTCTTCGAGGTGCGGGGCGAGGTCTTCCTGCGCACGGTCGACTTCGAGGCGCTGAACGAGCGGCAGCACGAGCTGCAGGCCGGCTACGAGGCCGAGCAGCTCGCCAAGGGCCGCCCGGCCGACGAGATCCCGACCAAATACCCCGAGTTCGCGAACGCGCGCAACACCGCGGCGGGCAGCCTCCGCCAGCGTCGCGAGAAGAAGGGCCCCCTCGAGCTCGAGCTGATGCGCGAACGGCTCGGCCGGCTCTCGATGTACCTGCACGGCATCGGCGCGTGGCAGCACCCCGAGGTGCGCGAGCAGTCCGAGATCTACGGCCTCCTCGCCGGCTGGGGCCTGCCCGTCTCCCCGCACTCCCGGGTCTTCTCCACGGTCGACGAGGTGGCCGCGTTCATCGCCGACCGCGGCGAGCACCGGCACGACGTCGAGCACGAGATCGACGGCATCGTCGTGAAGGTCGACGAGCTCGCCCTGCACGACGAGCTCGGCGCCACGAGCCGGGCGCCCCGCTGGGCGATCGCCTACAAGTACCCGCCGGAGGAGGTGCACACGAAACTCCTCGACATCGCGGTGGGCGTCGGCCGCACCGGCCGTGCGACCCCCTACGCGATCATGGAGCCGGTGAAGGTGGCCGGCTCCACCGTGCGGCAGGCGACGCTGCACAACCAGCAGGTGGTGAAGGCGAAGGGCGTGCTCATCGGCGACACGGTCGTGCTGCGCAAGGCCGGTGACGTGATCCCCGAGATCCTCGGCGCCGTGGAGCAGCTCCGCGACGGCAGCGAGCGCGAGTGGCAGATGCCCGAGCGCTGTCCCGAGTGCGGCACCCCGCTGCGCCCGATGAAGGAGGGCGACATCGACCTCCGCTGCCCCAACGCGAAGTCGTGCCCGGCGCAGGTGCGCGGGCGCATCGAGCACATCGGCTCGCGCGGCGGGCTCGACATCGAAGCGCTCGGCGAGGTGACCGCGGCCGCGCTCGCGCAGCCGACGGTCCCGGCCGAGCCCCCGCTCCCGACCGAGGCCGGGTTGTTCGAGCTCACGCTCGAGGAGCTGGTGCCGATCGAGGTGGTCGTCCGCGACGCCGAGACGGGCGAGGTGAAGATCGACGAGCAGACGGGCGAGCCGGTCCGCCGGCTGCCGTTCCAGAAGCTCGGCCCCGCCAGCTACCCGCCCGGCACCGAGTCGATGACCCCCGCCGAGCGCCGGGCGGCGGGCGTGCGGAAGGACCACCGCGAGGTCGGCCCGTCCGAGGCCGCCACGAAGCTGCTCGCCGAACTCGAGAAGGCGAAGACGAAGCCGCTCTGGCGACTCCTCGTCTCGTTGAACATCCGCCATGTCGGGCCGGTCGCCGCGCGGGCCCTGGCCGACTGGTTCGGCTCGCTCGACGCCATCCGCGCGGCCGATCGCGCCGAGCTCGCCGAGGTCGAGGGCGTGGGCGGCATCATCGCCGACTCGCTCGTCGAGTGGTTCGACGTCGACTGGCACCGCGAGATCGTCGAGCGCTGGTCGGCCGCCGGCGTGCAGTGGGCGACCCCGGGGCATCCCGGTCCGGGCGCCGTTGTCGCTGCGGGCGGCGTGCTCGCCGGCCTCACGGTCGTCGCCACCGGCAGCCTCGACGGCTACTCGCGCGAGGGCGCCCAGGAGGCGATCATCGCTGCGGGCGGCAAGGCGGCGTCGAGCGTCTCGAAGAAGACCGACTACGTGGCCGCAGGGCCCGGTGCCGGGTCGAAGCTCGCGAAGGCGGAGGAGCTCGGCATCCCCGTGCTCGATGCGGCGCAGTTCCGCGTGCTCGTCACGGAGGGCCCGTCGGCCCTCGGCGACTCGATGCCCGGCGACGCGCTCGAATAGACTGATTCCCATCCCCGTCACGACACGTTCGGAGCAGCATGCCTGAAATCAGTGCGGAGCAGGTCGCCCATCTCGCGACCCTCGCTCGCATCGCGCTCACCGAGGAGGAGATCGCGCACCTCACCACCGAGCTCGGCCAGATCATGCAGGCCGTCGAGCAGGTGAACCAGGTCGCGACCCCCGACGTCCCGCCGACGAGCCACCCCATCCCGATGCAGAACGTGTTCCGCGCCGATGTGGTGACCGACGACGTGCTGACCCCGGAGCAGGCGCTCGCCGGCGCCCCCGAGCGCGACGGCGACCGCTTCGTGGTCTCCGCGATCCTGGGGGAGGAGCAGTGAGCCACGCCGATGAGCTGATCCGTCTCAGCGCCGCCGAGCTCGCGGGCCGTCTCGGCCGCGGCGAGGTGAGCTCCGTCGAGGCGACGCGCGCGCACCTCGACCGCATCGCCGCCGTCGACGGCGCGGTGCACGCCTTCCTCCACGTGAACGCCGAGGGCGCCCTGCAGGCGGCCGCCGAGGTCGACCGGGCGCGTGCCGCGGGCGAGTCGCTGGGCGAACTCGCCGGCGTGCCGATCGCCATCAAGGACGTGCTCGTCACCGAGGGCATGCCCTCCACGTCGGGCTCGAAGATCCTCGAGGGCTGGATCCCGCCGTACGACGCCACGCCCGTCCGCAAGGTGCGCGAGGCCGGCCTCGTGCCGCTCGGCAAGACGAACATGGACGAGTTCGCCATGGGCTCCTCGACGGAGCACTCGGCGTACGGCCCGACCCACAACCCGTGGGACCTCGACCGCATCCCCGGCGGCTCGGGCGGCGGATCCGCGGCCTCGGTCGCGGCGTTCGAGGCCCCGCTCGCGCTCGGCAGCGACACCGGCGGCTCGATCCGCCAGCCGGCCCACGTCACCGGCACCGTCGGCGTCAAGCCGACGTACGGCGCCGTGAGCCGCTACGGCTCGATCGCGCTGGCCTCCTCGCTCGACCAGATCGGGCCGGTCACGCGCACGGTGCTCGACGCGGCGCTGCTGCAGGACGTCATCGCGGGCCACGACCCCCACGACTCCACCTCGATCGCGGAGCCGTGGCCCTCCATGGCCGAGGCGGTGCGCCGCGCCGACGTGCAGGGGCTCCGCATCGGCGTCGTGAAGGAGCTCGACACCGACGGCTTCCAGGCCGGCGTCCGTCAGCGCTTCCACGAGGCGCTCGAGCTCCTCGAGCGCAACGGCGCCGAGATCGTCGAGGTCGAGGCGCCGAACTTCGAGCACGCGATCGCCGCGTACTACCTCATCCTGCCCGCCGAGGCATCCTCGAACCTCGCGAAGTTCGACTCGGTGCGCTTCGGCCTCCGGGTCACTCCGCAGGGCGGCGGCACGGTCGAGCAGGTCATGTCGGCGAGCCGCGAGGCGGGCTTCGGCCCCGAGGTGAAGCGCCGCATCATCCTCGGCACCTACGCCCTCTCGGCCGGCTACTACGACGCGTACTACGGCAGCGCGCAGAAGGTGCGCACGCTCGTGCAGCGCGACTTCGACGCCGCGTTCGCGAAGGTCGACGTGCTCGCCACGCCGACGGCGCCGACGACCGCGTTCAAGCTCGGCGAGAAGCTCGACGACCCGCTCGCGATGTACCTGAACGACATCGCGACGATCCCGGCGAACCTCGCCGGCGTCCCCGGCATCTCGCTCCCCGCGGGCCTCGCGCCCGAGGACGGCCTGCCCGTCGGCATCCAGTTCCTCGCCCCGGCCCGCCAGGACGCCCGCCTCTACAACGTCGGCGGTGCGCTCGAGCGGCTGCTGGAGGCGGAGTGGGGCGGCCCGCTGCTCGCGAAGGCCCCCGACCTGTCGATCCACGAGCTCACCGCGACCGAGGAGGGCGCACTCTGATGGCGCGCGTCGAACTGATGGACTACGAGCAGGCGCTCGAGCTCTTCGAGCCGGTCATCGGCCTCGAGGTGCACGTCGAGCTCAACACCGAGACGAAGATGTTCTCGCCCGCGCCGAACCCGGCGAACGAGAAGTACCACGGCGCCGCGCCGAACACGCTCGTGTCGCCGGTCTGCCTCGGGCTGCCGGGCTCCCTGCCGGTGGTGAACGGCGAGGCGGTCGAGAAGTCGATCTCGCTCGGGCTCGCGCTCGGCTGCTCGATCGCGGAGTCGAGCCGCTTCGCGCGCAAGAACTACTTCTACCCCGACCTCGCGAAGAACTACCAGATCTCCCAGTACGACGAGCCGATCGCCTTCGACGGCGAGGTCGAGGTCGAGGTGGCCGACGGTCGCACCTTCCGGGTGCCGATCGAGCGCGCGCACATGGAGGAAGACGCGGGCAAGCTGACGCACATCGGCGGCGCCACCGGGCGCATCCAGGGCGCCGAGTACTCGCTGGTCGACTACAACCGCGCCGGTGTCCCGCTCGTCGAGATCGTCACGCGGCCGATCTTCGGCGCGGAGGGCGATGCTCCCGAGCTCGCGAAGGCGTACGTCTCGACGATCCGCGACATCGCCCTCTCGCTCGGCATCTCCGAGGCGCGGATGGAGCGCGGCAACCTCCGCTGCGACGCGAACGTGTCGCTGCGCCCCCGCGGCGCGGAGCAGCTCGGCACCCGCACCGAGACGAAGAACGTGAACTCGTTCCGGTCGATCGAGCGCGCGGTGCGGTACGAGATCCAGCGGCAGGCCGCCATCCTCGCGAAGGGCGGCGCGATCACGCAGGAGACGCGCCACTGGCACGAGGACACGGGCACCACGAGCCCGGGTCGACCGAAGTCCGACGCCGACGACTACCGCTACTTCCCGGAGCCCGACCTCGTGCCCGTGGTGCCCTCGCCCGAGCGCATCGCGGAGCTGCGCGACGCGCTGCCCGAGCCGCCCGCCGCCCGTCGCCGCCGGTTGAAGGCCGAGTGGAGCTTCACCGACCTCGAGTTCCAGGACGTCGTGAACGGCGGCCTCCTGAACGAGGTGGCCGCCACGATCGCGGCCGGGGCGAGCCCCGCCGCCGCCCGCAAGTGGTGGACGGGTGAGCTCACCCGGCTCGCGAACGCGGGCGAACGGGATGCCGCCTCGCTCGCGTCCCCCGAGCACGTCGCGGAGCTCGCCGCCCTCGTCGAGGCCGGCACGCTCACCGACCGGCTCGCGCGCCAGGTGCTCGAGGGCGTCGTGGCGGGCGAGGGCTCGCCGCAGGAGATCGTCGATGCCCGCGGGCTCGCGGTCGTCTCCGACGACGGTGCGCTGATCGCCGCGATCGACGAGGCGCTCGCCGCCCAGCCCGATGTGCTCGCGAAGATCCGCGACGGCAAGGTGCAGGCGGCCGGCGCGGTGATCGGCGCCGTGATGAAGGCCATGCAGGGCAAGGCGGATGCCGCGCGCGTCCGCGAGCTGGTGCTGGAACGAGCGGCGGCGGCCGAGTAGGCGCAGACCGCCATCCGCGCTGAGAGCCGGGGTCGACGAGGTCGGCTCCGGCTCTCAGCCGTTTCGTGGCCTGCTCCGATACGATCGCCTTCCCCACGAGGAATGACGAGGACAGCATGGGATTCTTCGACCGACTCTTCGGCGCTCCCGAGGAGCGCCCGGCCGCCCGGCCCGCGCCCCAGGCGCGTCGGCTGAGCGAGGACGAGCTGGCGATCGAGCGCTACCGGTACCTGCTCCGCACCGCGCCGCCCGAGTCCATCGAGCAGGTGCACGCGGAGGCGTTCGCGAAGCTGACGCCGGAGCAGCGCCAGCAGGTGTTCCAGACGCTGAGCGACCAGGCGCCCGAGGGGGAGCGACTCGTCTCCGACGAGCCGAGCGCGCTCGCCCGGGCGGCCACCCGACAGGAGCTGCGCGCCCCGGGCAGCATGGAGCGCGCCTTCCAGGGCGGACGCGGCGCCGCCGCGGGCGGTCCGTCGTTCGGCCAGATGGTCGGGGGCTCGATGCTGGGGACGATCGCGGGCGTGGTCGTCGGCTCGGCGATCGCGCAGGCGTTCCTGCCGGCACCCGGCGCATTCGAGGCCGGCGATCAGGGGGCCGACCCCGGCGCCGGAGATCCAGGTGCGGATGCGGGCGCCGACGCGGGGAGCGTCGATGCGGCCGGCGCCGAGCAGGGCGGCTTCGACGGCGGCTTCGGCGACTTCGGCGGCGGCGATTTCGGCGGCGGCGACTTCGGCTTCTGAGCCCGGCGCGGCCGCTGTCGGCGGCAGGGGATAGGGTCGCACCATGAGCAAGCAGGACGGCTCGTCGAGGCAGGTCACCACCGGCCCCGTCGACGACTCCGGCACCCCGATCCTGCACGTCGACATGGATGCGTTCTTCGTCTCCGTCGAGCTGCTGAGCCGCCCCGAGCTGCGCGGCAAGCCCGTGCTCGTCGGCGGCACCGCCGGCAGAGGAGTGGTGTCGGCGGCGAGCTACGAGGCGCGGCGCTACGGCGTGAACTCGGCGATGCCGATGTCGGTCGCGCTGCAGCGCTGCCCCAACGCCATCGTGCTCCGGGGCGACTACCGCAAGTACAGCGAGTACTCGCGCCGAGTGCTCACCATCTTCGAGTCGGTGACCCCGCTCGTCGAGCCGCTCTCCATCGACGAGGCGTTCCTCGACGTCTCCGGCGCGCGCCGGCTGCACGGCAGCCCGGCCGAGATCGCGTGGAGCATCCGCGAGCGCGTGCGCGCCGAGACGGGGTTGACCTGCTCGGTGGGGGTCGCGGCCTCGAAGTACGTGGCGAAGGTGGCCTCCGGTCGCGCGAAGCCCGACGGCATGCTCGTCGTACCGGCTGCCGACACGCTCGCGTTCCTGCATCCGTTGCCGGTGTCCGCGCTCTGGGGGGTCGGGCGCGTCACCGAGCAGTCGCTGCTGAAGCTCGGCCTCCACACCGTCGGCGACGTCGCGGCCATGCCGCCCGACGCCCTGGAGCGCGCCGTGGGGCCGGCGCTGGCCGAGCGCCTCGTCCGGCTCGCGAACGGCGTCGATCCGCGCGAGGTCTCCACCCACCGCGTCGAGAAGTCGATCGGCCACGAGACCACCTTCGGGCACGACCTCTCCGATCCCGAGGAGATCCGGCGGTCGCTCCTCGATCTCGCGGGGAATGTCGCGGTGCGGTTGCGACGGGCGAGCATGGTGGGGCGCACCGTCGTGCTGAAGCTCCGCTACGACGACTTCCGCACGATCACGCGTTCGCGCACCCTCGCCGAGCCGACCGACGTCGCGCGCCGCATCTACGAGGAAGCCGTGGAGGCGATGTCCGGGCTCGTCGGGCGCGGCGAACGGGTGCGGCTCATCGGCGTGCGTGCGGAGCAGCTGCGGCCGGGTGACGGCGGCTTCGCCCTCTGGGACCCCGACGAGGAGTGGCGCGACGCCGAGCGCACGGTCGACGAGGTCGTGGCGAAGTTCGGCCGGGGCGCGGTCAAGCCGGCCGCGCTCGTGGGGCGGGCACCCGACCGCTCGGCCGCCGGCGCCAGGTTCCGGCAGCCGCTCGACGACGGCGCGCACCCGGCCGATCACTGAGCACCGATGCTCGCGCGCACCGCAAGCCCTGGAGTCCTGCACCCGGCGCGGGTAGCGTGGACGCATGGCTGAATTCGTGCTCGACCTCGCAGAGAACGTCGCCGGTGTCGGCGTCAAGACCTCCTACGGTGAGGCCGTCGATCTCGACGGCACCACGGTGATCCCCGTCGCGCTCGGCTGGTACGGCTTCGGTGGCGGCTCGGGAACCGACGACGAGGGGCAGTCCGCCTCCGGTGGTGGCGGCGGTGGCGCATCCATTCCGCTCGGCGCATACGTCGGTCGCGGTGGCGGCGACGTCCGCTTCGAACCGAATCTGATCGGGCTGCTGCTCGCCGCGACCCCGCTCGTCTGGGTCGCCGGCAAGGCGCTGAAGGGCGTCATCCGCGCGCTCAAGCGCTGAGCGCCACGATCCGTTCCCCGCGTGCACGCGGGGAAGCGACGCCGGTCGGTGCTCGCCGGCCGGCGTCCGCGTATACTCGACCTCGAACACGGGAGTCCGGTGAGCCGGGCTGAGAGGAAGGTGCTCCAACCTTCGACCGTCGAACCTGATCTGGGTCATGCCAGCGCAGGGAGATCGATCTCTTCAATCCCGTGCCGCTTTCCACTGAAGAAAGGGCACGCACAGTGCACGCGAACGCGAACCAGGAATCCACTCTCGACCGGCCCGTCAAGCGGGCCCGCGACCTGCGCTGGCGGGTCGTCGACATCGTCGTCGCCGCCGTCATCGGCGTCGCGACCGGCCTGCTCTTCCTGCTCTGGAACACCCTCGGCTACGCGTGGTTCTCCGCCGCGGACGCGCTGACGCCGGGCCTCGGCGGCATCGCCGTCGGCATCTGGCTGATCGGCGGCGTGCTCGGCGGGCTCATCATCCGGAAGCCGGGCGCCGCGCTCTTCGTCGAGCTCCTCGCCGCGGTCGTCTCCGCGCTCGTCGGCAACCAGTGGGGCATCGAGACGCTCTACTCGGGCATCGCCCAGGGCCTCGGGGCGGAGCTCGTCTTCGCGCTCTTCGCGTACCGGCGGTTCGGACTCGTCCCGGCGATCCTCGCCGGTGCGGCCTCCGGGGCGGGCGCGTGGCTCCTCGAACTGTTCACCTCCGGCAATCTGCAGAAGTCGCCCGAGTTCCTCGGCCTCTACCTGACGACGATCGTCATCTCGGGGGCCGTGCTCGCGGGCATCCTCGGCTGGATCGTCGTGCGCGCCCTCGCCGCGACCGGTGCGCTCAACCGGTTCGCCGCGGGACAGGACGTGGCGCAGCGGGTATGAGCGCGACCCTGAGCGAACGCGTGACCCCCGCCGGCGTGGAGGCACGGGGCTGGGGCTGGCGGCACGCGGGCCGGCGGCGCTGGGCGATCGACGGGCTCGACCTCTCGGTGGCGCCGGGCGAGCGGATCCTCCTCGTCGGGCCCTCCGGCGGAGGCAAGTCGACGGTGCTGCACGCCCTCGCGGGGGTGAACGGCGGCGCCGAGGAGGGCGAGTCGGTCGGCGAACTCCTCGTCGACGGGGTCGAGCCCGCCGACCGGCGCGGACGGTCGGGTCTCGTGCTGCAGGACCCCGACTCGCAGGTGGTGCTCTCCCGCGTGGGCGACGACGTCGCCTTCGGCTGCGAGAACCTCGGCATCGAGCGCTCGGAGATCTGGACGCGCGTTCGGGAGGCGCTCGACGCCGTCGGGCTGCAGCTCCCGCTCGACCACCCGACGAGCCGTCTGTCCGGAGGACAGAAGCAGCGACTCGCCCTCGCCGGGGCGATCGCGATGCGCCCGGGACTGCTCCTGCTCGACGAGCCGACCGCCAACCTCGACCCGGAGGGCGTCGCCGAGGTGCGCGCCGCGGTGTCGCGCGTGCTCGATCGGACGGGCGCGACGCTCGTCGTCGTCGAGCACCGGGTCGATGTCTGGCACGAGCTCGTCGATCGGATGGTCGTGCTCGGTCGGGAGGGCCGGGTCATCGCCGACGGCAGGCCGCAGGACGTGCTGGTCGCCGCCCGCGCCGAGCTGCTCGCGGCCGGCGTCTGGGTCCCGGGGGAGCCGCTCGAGGTCGGCGGCGCGCGCGTCGTCGAGCCGCCCGCGGAGGGGCTGCTCGCCGTCCGGGAGGCGACCATCGGCCGTGCAGTCGGACGACCGCTCCGCGAGCGCGTCTCGCTCGCGATCGGCGCGGGCACCTCGACCGTCCTCACCGGGCCGAACGGCGCGGGCAAGTCGACGCTGGCGCTCACACTGGGCGGCTTGATCCCGCCGCTCGCCGGCCGTGTGGTCGCCTCCGCCGCCCTCGCGGCGGGCGCCGGCGTGGATCCGGGGCGCTGGCGCTCGCGGGAGCTCCTGAGTCGCATCGGCACGGTGTTCCAGGAGCCGGAGCACCAGTTCGTCGCCCGCACCGTGCGCGGCGAACTCGGGGTCGCGCTCCGGGCCCTCGGCGAGCGGAACCCGGCCTCCCGCATCGATCCGGTGCTCGAGCGACTGCGTCTCGACCATCTCGCCGAGGCGAACCCGTTCACGCTCTCCGGAGGCGAGCAGCGCCGGCTCACCGTGGCCTCCGTGCTGGTGGCGCGGCCCGGGGTGGTGATCCTCGACGAGCCGACGTTCGGACAGGACCGACTCACCTGGATCGAGCTCGTCCGGCTCGTCCGCGAGCTCGCGGACGACGGCGTCGCGGTGCTCTCCGTGACGCACGACGCCGCGTACCAGCACGCCCTCGGCGATGTCCGCTACACGCTCGGTGCCGAGACACCGGCGGCGGGGGCGGCGGCATGACCGACCGACTCCGGCGCGCGGATCCCGTCGCAATCTCGCTCGGCCGTCCGCCCGCGGCAGGCGACGCCGTCGAAACGGCTGCTGCACGCCCGTCCACGCTCCGGTTCCTGCCCCGGGTGAATCCCGTCACCCGACTCGCGGCCGCGATCCTCGTGACGACCCCGCTGCTGTTCACGATCGATTGGCTGAGTGCGGTGATCGCGCTCGTCCTGCAGCTCGTGCTCTTCCTGGCCGCGGGGGTGCGGCCGGCGACCATCCTGCGGCGCTGCTGGCCGATCCTCCTGGCGGCGCCGCTCGCGGGGCTCTCGATGCTCCTCTACGGCCGTCCTGCGGGCACGGAGTACTGGAGCTTCTGGCTCGCCCGGATCACGGACGGCTCGATCGAGCTCGCCATCGCCGTGACCCTCCGCGTCCTCGCGATCGGACTCCCGGCGGTGCTGCTGTTCCTCGACGTCGATCCGACCGAGCTCGCCGACGGCCTCGCGCAGCTCTGGCGCCTCCCGGCCCGGTTCGTGCTCGGCGCCCTCGCGGGCGCCCGTCTCGTCGGCCTGTTCCTCGACGACTGGCGCGCCATGACGATGTCACGACGGGCGCGCGGGATCGGCGACCATGGGGCGCTCCGACGGTTCGCGACGATGGCGTTCGCTCTCCTGGTGCTCGCGATCCGGCGGGGATCGAAGCTCGCCACCGCGATGGAGGCGCGCGGCTTCGGTTCGCGCACCTCGCGCAGCTGGGCGCGACCGTCGACGGCGGGGGCGGCGGATGCCGTGCTCCTGCTCATCGCCGTCCTCGTCACCGGGTGCGCCATCGGCGGGGCGATGCTCGCCGGCACCTTCCATCCGGTGTGGGCGTGACGGCCGGCCCCGGCGCCCCGAGCGGCGCGACGCTGGCACGTGCGCAGGAGCTGCTCCGGCGTCGGCGACCCGCGATCGTCGCCATCGACGGGCCGAGCGGGGCCGGGAAGACCACCCTCGCGGAGGCGCTCGCGAGCACGTGGCGTGCGGCGCCCGTCCTCGTGCAGCTCGACCGCGTCTACCGTGGCTGGGAGGGGCTCGACGCCGGTGCGACGGAGCTCCGCCGGCACCTCCTGCCGGCGCTCCGGTCGGGGCGGCCCGGCCGCATCCAGGGCTGGGACTGGGCCGCCTCGCGCGTGGCGCCGGCGAGTCCGGTGCTCCCCGGCCGGCCGCTCATCGTCGAGGGGTGCGGAGCGTTCGCCGCCGTCTCGGGACTCTCCGGCGTCGCCCGCATCCTCGTCGAGGCGCCGCTCGGCGATCGGCGGACCCGGGCGTTGCGCCGTGACGGCGGCGCGTACGACCCGTACTGGGCGCTCTGGGAGACCCAGTGGCGCCGGTACCTCGCGAAGCATCGGTGGGAGGCGGTCCCGGATCTCGTGGTGCGCAGCCGACCGGATGTCCTCGCCGCCGAGGGGCCGGCGGGGCTACGGTAGTGCCATGACTGCAGACAGCGCGCCCGCCGAGTACCTCGCCGAGTTCGTCGACGGCCCTCTCGAGGGCGAGTTCGACCGCCGTGCCCTGGTGGGCGGAGCGTCGGAGGCGCGGATCGGCATGGTCGCGGCGGTCGAAGGGCTCGAGTCCCTGTTCTGGTACGACCGCATCGACGAGCGCGAGGTCTCGGGCGAGCTGCGCGCCAGGTTCCGCTTCGACCCGAGCGACTCCGACCCGGTCGAAGCCGACGACGAGAACGACTAATCGCGCGTCGCGATGACGCGTCGCTCGGCGCGCTCGGCTTCCGGGCGCCTCAGCGCTGCTGGCCGTCGATGAACGCCCCGACGATGGCGCCCGGGTTCAGCAGCCGCCACACCGGCCCCGGGTCTCCGATCGCCGATGCGAGTTCGACCGCCGCGCTCACGGTGTCGCCCGCGACGGGGACGCGAACCTCGCCGACGGTTCGTCCCGCCGGGGCGGTGGAGAACGGCTCGATCTCGAGTTCCGGCGCACCGGGCTCGGCGCCCCAGGCGTCGGCGTCGCGGGCGCCGGTCGCGACGAGGCCGGAACGGTCGCCCCAGGGAGCGACGGCCTCGCCGTAGCTCGTGCCCTCGGTGATCACCGGCACGGGAGCCGCCGCAGCGGGAACGCTCGCCACGAGTGCGGCGATCGCGGGATCGAGCGTCTCGTAGTCCGGCATCCGGACGAAGGCGACGACGAAGTCGCCCGCGCCCTCCGCTGCGCCGAGCGGCGCGTGGCCGACGAAGACGAGGCCGGCCTCGTCGGTGAATCCGCGCACGATGGCGCTCATACCGTCGTCGCCGGCGTGATCGACCACCGTGGGGACGTTCCGCTGGCCCTGGAGCTGCTCGCCCCGGGCGATGGCGGCGATCGACGGGTCTGCGAGTGCGAGCGCCGCGAGACGGGCGACCTCCTCGGCCGTGCCGACGTTGTCGCCCGAGAGTCCCGTGGCGTCGGCGACGCGGAGCGTTGCGAAGCCGTGCTCCTCGAGCCATCCGTTCGCACGCTCGACGTACGCGTCGACGTTGCCGAACGCCCACCGCGCGAGCGTGTCGGCGTGGTTGTTGCTGCTCGCGAGGAGTACGGCGCGCAGCACGTCGCGCTGCGTCCAGCGGTCGCCGGGGGAGACCGGGAGGGTTCGCGTGCCCTCCTTCTCCGCCTGCAGGTACTCGGTGTAGTCCTGCGGGCCGATCGTGAGCTCGGCGCCCGCCCCACCGGCCGGCAGGGGCAACGCGTCGTTCGTCACGAGCACCGTCACGAGCTTCGCCGCGGCGCCGATGGGCAACGGATCCGGGTCTCCGGCCACCGCGAGCGAGGCAGGGTCCTCGCCCACTCGGGCGATCGCGCTGGCGCCGTCGTCCGGCAGGGCCAGCGCGGCGGGGGCCGCGGCGGACGGAGGCGCGGCGGCGACGATCTCGACGTCGGGCAGCGGCCCGAGGAGCATGGCCGGTGCGTATGCCCCGACGCCGAGGATGGCGATCGCTCCGATGACGATGCCGATCGTGCGGCCGGGGGACGAACTCATGCGGTCCAGGCTACCGGCGCGCGCCTGCGAACCGGTGCCGCGACGCCGGGGTGCGGCGTCGCCGGCCCGATCCGCGCCGCAGGGCGATCTCAGGCCCAGCCGAGCTCGTGGAGCCGCTCGTCGTCGATGCCGTAGAAGTGCGCGATCTCGTGGACGAGCGTGACGTGGATCTCGTCGCGCAGCGTCTCCTCGTCGTCGCAGATCGCGAGCAGGGGCTCGCGGTAGAGGATGATGCGATCGGGCATCTCGCCGAAGCCGTAGCGATCGCGGTCGGTGAGCGCAGTGCCGTCGTAGAGGCCGAGCAGGTCGAGCGAGCCGTCTTCCGGGCGGTCCTCGACCACGAAGACGACGTTCTCGAGCCCGTCGACCATGTCGTCGGGGAGCTGGTCGAGCTCGTCGACGACGATGCGCTCGAAGGCCTCCGCGTCGAGTTCCACACGTCCTCCTCGGCTCGAGATGCACGATGGCCCCGACGCGAGCGTCGGGGCCATCGGTTCCGGGTGAGTAACGGGGCTTGAACCCGCGACCTCCTGGACCACAACCAGGCGCTCTACCAACTGAGCTATACCCACCATGCGCCGCTCGCGTACCGCGAGAGGCAACTCATCGAGCTTACACCACGTCGGGTGCGAACTCGTTCACGACGGCGGCCGAGATCGACTGCAGCTCCTGGGTGGTGGGGCCGGGGTCGGCGACGAACACGGCCTGCCGGTAGTAACGCAGTTCGAGGATCGACTCGAGGATGTCCGCGAGGGCGCGGTGGCCGCCGTGCTTGGCCGGGGCGTTGAAGTACGCCCGGGGGAACCAGCGCTTCGCGAGCTCCTTGATCGACGAGACGTCGACGTTCCGGTAGTGCAGGTGCGCGTCGAGCCGCGGCATGAACTTCGTGAGGAACGCGCGGTCGGTGCCGATCGAGTTGCCGGCGAGCGGCGCCTTCTGCTCCTCCGGGACGTGCTGCAGCACGTACTCGAGCACCTGGTACTCGGCGTCCGCGAGCGAGACGCCGCTCGGGATCTCCTCGATCAGACCCGACTCCGTGTGCATCGCCCGGACGAAGTCGTTCATGTGCTCGAGCGCACTGGCATCGGGCTTGATGACGATGCTGATCCCGGCATCGACGGGGTTCAGCTCGTAGTCGGTGATGACGACCGCGATCTCGACCAGTTCGTCGACCTCGAGGTCGAGCCCGGTCATCTCGCAGTCGATCCAGACCAGTCGGTCGCTCGCGCTTGCCATGCGGTGAGTCTACCGGCGCGGGCGCGGACTGCCGGAAGGGCGGGATGCCGAGCGCGGGAGCGGTCCCCCCGGAGAGATTCGAACTCCCGACCAAGTGGGTAGAAGCCACCTGCTCTGTCCACTGAGCTACGGGGGGTCGGCGTGGCCGCCGAACACAGCATATCGAGCCCGCGGCCGTCAGCCCTCCGTCGGCACGTCCAGCCGGTCGGGCTTCGGGGCGCGGGGCGCGTCCGCGGCCCGGCGGCGGAGCGACAGCCCGACGAGGGGGAAGACCAGCACGGACAGCATCCCGGCACCGACGAGGGCCGCCGCCGTCCCGCTCGGCAGCTCACCGCGGTCGACGCCGATCGCGGTGACCGCGACGATGATCGGCAGGCCCGTGGCGCCGAAGAGCAGGGTCGCCCCGCGATCGCGCCAGTCGCTTCCGGCCGGCGCGGCGAGCGTCGAGGGGATGCCGCGCACGACGAGCAGCAGTAGGACGAAGATCGGCAGCAGCAGGAGGTTCCTGGGATCGGAGGTGAGGCCGGCGAGATCGAAGGTGACGCCGGTGTTGATGAAGAAGATCGGCACGAGGAAGCCGTAGCCGATCGCCTCGAGCTTCCGCTCGATCAGCTCGGTGTCGGGCTCTGGCGCGCCGTTCAGGAGCAGTCGGTAGAGCACACCGGCGGCGAAGGCGCCGAGCAGCATGTCGAGGTCGAGCACCGTGCTGAGGGCGACGAGCGCGGCGAGGATGAGCAGCACGAGGCGGACGGCGAACTGGCCGCTCGTGCGGAGCGTCGCCGCGATGACGCGGTGCAGACGCCGACCGGCCCCGCTCGCCGCGGCCCAGATCGCGAGCCCGGTGATCACGGCGAAGGCGAGGAGCACGAGGGTCGCGATCCCGGGGGCGCGCCCGCTCAGGAAGAGCGAGATCGCGATCAGCGGACCGAACTCGCCCACCGCGCCGACCGCGAGGACGCCGATGCCGAACGGGGTGCGGAGCTCGCCGGCATCGCGCAGGACCGGCATGATCGTGCCGAGCGCCGTCGAGGTGAGCGCGATCCCGATGAACGCGGCCGCGGGCAGGGATGGCGCGAGGAGCGCGGCGATGCCGACGCCGGCGCACAGCGACACGATCCAGCCGATCGCCGCGCGGCTGAGCGGCCGGCCGCGGATGGTGCGCAGATCGATCTCGTTGCCGGCGAGGAAGAAGAGCATCGCGAGGCCGAAGTCGGCGAGCATGCCGGTGAAGTCGTCGGGCCGGATCCAGCCGAGGAGCGAGGGCCCGAGGACGAGTCCGAGGACGATCTCGAACACGACCAGGGGGATGGCGACGAGCTTGCCGACCGCGCGCACCAGCAGTGGTGCAGCGACCGCCACCGCGGGGAAGAGCACGAGCGTGCCGATCGAAACGTCCATGGATCCCCCTCGGTCGCCGGCCTCCGGCAGCGCGGCCGTGGCGGCGCGCTCGACGCACCGTCGTGCGCGCTGCGCCGAGCGTAGCGCGCACCCGGCGTAGCACGCCCGAAACACGCGAGCGCTAGGGTCGAGGAATGCGAGCGATGCAGGCCAGGATCATCGAGGAGCTCCACGTCCGCGCGGAGATCGACGCCGCCGAGGAGGTGGCCGATCGGGTGCGGTTCCTGCAGGACTATCTCCGCCGTTCAGGGGCGGCGGGACTCGTGCTCGGCATCAGCGGCGGCCAGGACTCCTCGCTCGCGGGTCGCCTCTGCCAGCTCGCCGTGGAAGGTCTCCGAGCCGAGGGGCGCGACGCGGCGTTCGTCGCCGTGCGCCTCCCGTATCTCGTGCAGCGCGACGAGGTCGACGCGCAGCTCGCGCTCGACTTCATCCGGCCCGATGAGCGCGTCGTCTTCGACATCGGTCGGGGGGTCGACGGCGTCGACGCCGAGTACGCCGACGCGCTCGGGGTGGAGCTGAGCGATTTCGGCAAGGGCAACGTGAAGGCCCGGATGCGGATGATCGCCCAGTACGCGATCGCGGGGGAGCGGCGGATGCTCGTCGTCGGCACGGATCACGCTGCCGAGGCGGTCACGGGCTTCTTCACGAAGTTCGGTGACGGGGGAGCCGATCTGCTGCCCCTCTCCGGGCTGACGAAGCGCCAGGGGCGGGCGCTGCTGGAGCAGCTCGCGGCCCCGGAACGGCTGTATCTGAAGGTGCCCACTGCCGACCTGCTGGACGAGAATCCCGGCCAGTCGGACGAGGCGAACCTCGGGCTCAGCTACCAGGATCTCGACGACTACCTCGAAGGGCGGGAGATCGACGAGCGCGTCGCCGCCCGCATCGAGGAGCGCTACGCGCAGACGCAGCACAAGCGGGAGCTGCCTGCGTCGAAGTTCGACGACTGGTGGCGCTGAGACGATCCGCGTTGCCTCGTCCGGACGTGCGATCTCGCCGGACATGAGTCTCGAGGGGGTCGAGTCGATGGGCCGCCCGCCGCGGCTCGGAACGCGGAAGCCCCGGCGGACCGTATTCGGTCGACCGGGGCTTCGTCGCGGTGGTGCGGGCGGGTCAGCGCGTGGCGTCGCCCGCCGCGCTCGGGGCGAGCGGCGTGGTCGGCGCCGTCTGCGGAGCGCCGGTGTCGAGCGGCACGGTGCGAGTCTCGGCGAGGGCGTCTGCGTCGCTGAACCGCTCGTGGTGCTGGGTCGCGACCCAGGCGTCCTGCTGCTCGATCATCGCCTGCTCCGGCTCCTGGCGCTGGGAACGCCAGCGGTCGAGATCGTTCTGGAACTGGCGCTTCGTCCGAGACGGGCGGCGCTGCCACTCCAGGAGACGGTCGCGGAACTCGACCACGGCCGGGTCGAGCTGGTACCCGAAGGTCGCGGATGCGCGCTTCAGCTCGTGGAGCTGATGAGCCGCCCAGTTCGCCGCGACATCGGCGCCCCGGATCGGGAGGGTGCGCACCAGGATGTCGGCCTGGCCGACCGCGCGATCGGCGAGCACCTGCTCCTGCGGGGTGAGCGAGTTCCACACCGAGGCCTCGGTCGCCGCGTCGACGAGCGCGGCGATCGCTGCGGTCTTCAGTTCGCGGTCGCGCTGGGCGACCACTCGCTTCACCGCACCGCTCGCGATCCACGCGGCGAGCAGTCCGGCGGCGAGCACGGCGACGAAGAGCACCGCGGCCGCGAAGATCGTCGGCCGTGCGGCGCTCGAGTCGAGCCAGGAGATGAGATCGTTCCACCACTGCATGAGCGCAGCGTAACTCGATGGATCGCGAGCGCCGATGCGTCGACCCGGCGCGCCACGAAGCGGATCGCGAACCGAGCGGGTCTCAGCGGAACACTTCTGCGGCGTCTCGGGGCGACCAGAACTCTCCGAGATCGATGCCGTGCCGGCCCCCGGGTAGCAGGCGTCGCGAACTGAACCGCTCGACACCGCCGATCTCGCGCCGTCGGATGTGTCCGAGCAGTGCGCCGTCGCTCGCGGCGACGCGCCAGAGGTCGGGTGCCGCCGCGGCGAAGCTCAGACCGGGGACCCGGTCGGGGAACGGCTCGCGGATCGAGATGGTCATGGACATGTCGCTCCTCTCCTCGTGCAGCCGGCCCTGCGTCTGCTTCGAAGGTACGGGCGACCACCGACATCGCCCGGGCGCTCAGTCCCGGGCGGTGCCGTCGACCGCGAACGGCTCGATCGCGGCGATCTCCGCGTCGTCGAGTGCGGGCGCGTCGAGCGCGGCGACGTTCTGCTCGAGCTGCTCGACGCTCGAGGCGCCGATGATCGCGCTCGCGATCTGGGGCTGGCGCAGCACCCAGCTGAGGGCGAGCTGCGCCAGCGTCTGCCCGCGCCCCTCGGCGATCGACTGCAGCGCCCGAGCGCGTTCGAGGTACTGCGCGTCGATCCGTTCCGCGCTCAGGAATCGGCTCGTCGCCGCCCGCGAGTCGCTCGGCACCTCGCCGCGCAGGTAGCGGTCGGTGAGGAGCCCCTGCGCGAGCGGGGAGAACACGATGGCGGATGCGCCCACCTCGTCGAGGACCGGCAGCAGCCCGCGCTCCACGTGCCGGTCGAACATCGAGTAGCTCGGCTGGTGCAGGGTGAGGGGGAGACCCTCGGCGGCGAGCGCCGCTGCGGCGCGGCTCGTCTGCTCCGGCGAGTAGTTGGAGACGCCGACGTAGAGCGCCTTGCCCTGGCGGACCGCCGTGGCGAGCGCGCCCATGGTCTCCTCGATCGGGGTCTCCGGGTCGGGGCGGTGCGAGTAGAACACGTCGACGTAGTCGAGGCCGAGGCGTCCGAGGCTCTGGTCGAGCGACGCCAGGACGTGCTTGCGGGAGCCCCACTCGCCGTACGGGCCGGGCCACATGTCGTAGCCGGCCTTGCTGGAGACGATGAGCTCGTCCCGATAGCGACCGAGACCGGCGCCGAGGATGCGGCCGAAGTTCGTCTCTGCAGCGCCCGGCGGCGGCCCATAGTTGTTGGCGAGGTCGAAGTGGGTGATTCCGAGGTCGAAGGCGCGGTGGACGATCGCCCGCTGCCGCTCCAGCGGCCGTGCGTCGCCGAAGTTGTGCCAGAGGCCGAGCGAGAGCTCCGGGAGGCGGAGCCCGCTGCGGCCGACTCGGCGATAGGTCATGCGGTCGTAGCGCTCGGCACTCGCATCGTGGGTCATGGCTCCATCCTGCCGGAGCCGGAGCCGGAGCCGGAGCCGGAGCCGGAGCCAGAGCCGGAGCCGGAGCCGGGCATGGACCCGCACCGCCCGCGCGGTACCGCTCCTCCACGACGAGCGCCCGACGCAGCGCTCTCCACAGACCACGACCTCACGCGGGGACCGCGGCACCGCGGCGGGCAAGCTGCTGAGCACGCGGCATCCGGAGCGGTCCCGGCACGAGCGCTTCGGATGCCGCGGGGTCGCCGACCGTCGGCGACCCGAAAGGCAGGAACACCATGAACGAAGACAACATCGCCGTGACCGGCGTCGTCGGCAGCGACCCCCGCACGCACGTCACCGCCAAGGGGGTGCCGATCGTCTCGTTCCGGCTCGCCTCATCGCGTCGCGTGTTCGATCGGGACAGCGGGGAGTGGCACGACGGCGAAACGAACTGGTACACCGTGTCGGCGTTCCGCCGGCTCGCCGACAACGTCGGGTTCTCGGTGCGCAAGGGCGAGCACGTGGTCGTCACCGGCCGGCTCCGCATCCGCGCCTGGCAGACGGCGGATCGTCAGGGCACGACCGCGGAGATCGACGCCGAGGCGATCGGCCACGACCTGAACTGGGCGATGACGAGGCCGCGCCGAATGCAGCCCTCGCAGGACGGCGCCGGCGACGGCGAATCAGGTCGGGCTGCGCCGGAGTCGCGGATGAGCGGCGCGGGGGCCGTCAGCGGTGGCGAGGCGGAGCCGGGCTTCGCGTTCGAGCACGACGATCGCCCGGTCGGCTTCGGTGACGACGCGGACGGCGAGACGACCATGGACGCCGAGCCGCTCGGCGCCTTCACCGGGCTCGCAGGGCCGACGGCCTAGACTCGTGCCGTGCGGCGATCGCCGCCCCGGACGAGGAGCGAGGCGATGCGACGGCGATTGGGTCAAGCGGGCGGAGCCGCTGCGCTCGCGATCATGACGGCCGTGCTGCTCGCCGGCTGCTTCGGCACCGGCCCGGCTCCGAGTGAGAGCGGGCGGCCGAGTCCCGACGCGACCTCGTCCCCGACTCCGGTCGCGCCCCTGGTGCTGCAGCCCGACGCATCGGCCGAGGAGAACCTTCCGTTCTTCGACCAGGTGAATGCGGCCGTCGTCGCCGCGAACGCCGGCGCCGGCGGTCGCGACTTCATTGACGCCTTGGTCGCCGCCGGGTTCGACAAGGCGGCGATGTCGCTCACCTCGGATCAGACGACGCTCGGCGAGCCCGCCGATTCCATCCAGTTCGCGGTTGCATTCCAGGGCGCGTGCCTCGTCGGGCAGTACGGGCCGAAATCCGGCGGTTATCACGGTGCGGTGCGGCCCGCGCTCGGTTCCGGTGGATGCCTCATCGGCCAGACCCGGCCCATAGACTGGTAGGCGACATGGCTGAATACATTTACTCGATGGTGCGCGCCCGCAAGGCGGTCGGCGACAAGGTCATCCTCGATGACGTGACGATGGCGTTCCTCCCGGGGGCGAAGATCGGTGTCGTCGGTCCGAACGGCGCGGGCAAGTCCACGATCCTGAAGATCATGGCGGGGCTCGACCAGCCCTCCAACGGTGAGGCGCGGCTCACGCCGGGCTTCTCCGTCGGCATCCTCATGCAGGAGCCCGAGCTCGACGAGTCGAAGACCGTCCTCGAGAACGTCCAGGAGGGCGTCGGGCCGATCAAGGGCAAGGTCGACCGCTTCAACGAGATCTCGCAGCTGATGGCGGAGCCGGACGCCGACTTCGACGCGCTGCTCGCCGAGATGGGCACCCTCCAGGAGGAGATCGACGCCGCCGACGCGTGGGACCTCGACTCGCAGCTGGAGCAGGCGATGGACGCGCTGCGCTGCCCGCCGGGCGACGAACAGGTCTCCGTGCTCTCCGGTGGTGAGAAGCGTCGTGTGGCCCTCTGCAAGCTGCTGCTGCAGAAGCCCGACCTCCTCCTCCTCGACGAGCCGACGAACCACCTCGACGCCGAGAGCGTGCTCTGGCTCGAGCAGCACCTCGCGAAGTACCCCGGCGCCGTGCTCGCCGTCACGCACGACCGGTACTTCCTCGACCACGTCGCGGAGTGGATCTGCGAGGTCGACCGCGGCCGGCTCTACCCGTACGAGGGCAACTACTCGACGTACCTCGAGAAG
The DNA here is from genome assembly GCF_044917495.1 of Agromyces mediolanus. Classification (GTDB taxonomy): domain Bacteria; phylum Actinomycetota; class Actinomycetes; order Actinomycetales; family Microbacteriaceae; genus Agromyces; species Agromyces mediolanus_B. The sequence goes on from NZ_JAVSSI010000001.1 coordinate 408,238, forward strand.
AAGGCCGAGCGCCTCGAGGTGCAGGGCAAGAAGGACCAGAAGCTCCAGAAGCGCCTGAAGGAAGAGCTCGACTGGGTCCGTTCGAACGCGAAGGGGCGCCAGGCGAAGTCGAAGGCGCGTCTGGCGCGCTACGAGGAGATGGCCGCGGAGGCCGAGCGCACGAGGAAGCTCGACTTCGAGGAGATCCAGATCCCGCCGGGCCCGCGCCTGGGCGACATCGTCCTCGAGGCGAAGAAGCTGCAGAAGGGCTTCGGCGACCGCACGCTCATCGACGGGCTGAGCTTCTCGCTGCCGCGCAACGGCATCGTCGGCATCATCGGTCCGAACGGCGTCGGCAAGACGACGCTCTTCAAGACCATCGTCGGCCTCGAGCCGCTCGACGGCGGCGACCTGAAGATCGGCGACACGGTCAAGATCTCCTACGTGGATCAGAGCCGTGGCGGCATCGACCCGAAGAAGACGCTCTGGGAGGTCGTGTCCGACGGGCTCGACTACATCCAGGTCGGCAAGACCGAGGTGCCGAGCCGCGCCTACGTGTCGACCTTCGGCTTCAAGGGCCCGGACCAGCAGAAGCCCGCGGGCGTCCTCTCGGGCGGCGAGCGGAACCGACTGAACCTCGCGCTCACGCTCAAGCAGGGCGGCAATCTCCTGCTCCTCGACGAGCCGACGAACGACCTCGACGTCGAGACGCTCTCGAGCCTGGAGAACGCGCTGCTCGAGTTCCCCGGCTGCGCCGTGGTGATCACGCACGACCGGTGGTTCCTCGACCGCATCGCGACGCACATCCTCGCCTACGAGGGCACCGAGGAGAACCCGGCGAACTGGTACTGGTTCGAGGGCAACTTCGAGGCGTACGAGGCGAACAAGGTCGAGCGTCTCGGCGCCGACGCGGCGAAGCCGCACCGATCCACCTACCGCAAGCTCACCCGCGACTGATATGAGGCTGCACGTACCGACCCCGCTCCGCTGGAGCGATCTGGACGCGTACGGGCACGTCAACAACGCCCGGATGCTGAGCCTCCTCGAGGAGGCTCGCATCCAGGCGTTCTGGGTGAACGACGACGGCTCCGTCGAGCACGCCGTGGGGGCCTCCACGGCGGTGCTCGACGCGACGCCCGGTGCGACGACGGTGACGCTCATCGCCCGGCAGGAGGTCGAGTACCTCGCCCCGATCCCATACCAGCGGCTCCCGCTCGACATCGAGCTGTGGATCGGTCACATGGGCGGCGCGAGTCTCGACGTCTGCTACGAGGTCTACTCGCCGCTCGGTGCCGAACCGCGCACGCTCTACACTCGCGCCTCGACGACGATCGTGCTCGTCGACGCCGCGAGCGAGCGACCCCGCCGGATCACCGACGACGAGCGTGCGGCCTGGGAGCCGTACCTCGAGGCCCCGGTCGCGTTCCGCCGGCGCTGAGCGACACGGATCCGGCACGCATCCGGCACGACCAGGCCGGCGCCGCGTGAACTCAGCGCGGCAGCGGATCCTCGCTGAACCCGCCCTCCCACACCGCGCGACTGCCGGACTCGCCGATCGCGACGAGCGTCACCACCGTCCCCGTGCCGACGGCGAGCGCCGCGACGGTCAGCACCGCGGTCGCCGTGAGCCGCGCCGCGCGGCCGCCGGCACGACGTTCGAGCAGCGCCCAGACGGAGACCGCCACCGCCACGGCGAGCAGCCCGATGAGCCACGGCACGATCGACTCGCCGCGCGCCGTGTGGTCCTGGATCAACGGTGCGGACGGGACGCGGACCTCCAGCCACTTCCCGGCCTCGATGGTCACGAGGCCGAGGGGGAGGAGCACGGCGGTGCCGATGAGCGCCGGCAGCCAGAGCGCGCGCCTCGCACGCGGCCACGCCGCGAGCACGACGAGCAGCAGCGCGCAGAGCGGCGTCAGCACGACGACGGCGTGCACGAGGAGCACGTGCAGCGGCAGGCCGGCGATCTCGTAGGGCACCGGCCTCACCCCGAGACGACGACGCGATCCCCGTCGACCGCGACCGGGATCGCGGTCAGCGGTTTCAGCGCCGGCCCCTGGAGCACTTGTCCGGTCGCCGCGTCGTAGCGCGAGCCGTGGCACGGGCAGTCGAACTCCGCGCCCGCCGCGGCCACCACGCACTGCTGGTGGGTGCAGATCGCGCTGAACGCCATCACCGTGCCGGCCTCGGGCTGGGACAGGAGGAGCGCCTCCCCGTCGACGGTCGCCGAGACGCTCCCGCCCACCGGGACGTCGGCCAGCTTCGCGAGCTCGCTGCCGGGGGCGAGCGCCGAACTGGATCCACCGGTGCCGCCGTCGCCCGAGCCGCCGGGGGAGTCGGTCCCGCCGCCGGTGTCGCCGGAGGGCGGACCGCCGGTAGCGCACGCGGCGAGCGCCAGGACGCCGCCGGTGCCGCTGAGCGCGATGAGCGCGCGTCGGCTGAGTCGCGTGGGATCGGACATCGGCGACCTCCTCGTCGCCGGCCGCGGCGGGCCGGTGAGCTGATTCTGCCCCAACCCGGCCGCTCGCGGAGGAATCCTCAGCGCGCGCTCAGCTCAGCGCCGGACACGGCTCAGTCGAACGCGCCCGGGTCGGGCACCCGGACCATGCCCTCCTGAGCGACGCTCGCGACGAGGATCCCGTCGCGCGTGTAGATGCGACCGAGCGACAAGCCGCGGCCGCCCGCTGCGGACGGGGACTCCTGCGTGTACAGCAGCCACTCGTCGACCCGGGCGTCGCGGTGCCACCACATCGCGTGGTCGAGGCTCGCCATCTTCAGCCCGGGCGTCGTCCACGCGACGCCGTGCGCCCGGAGGATCGGCTCGAGGATCGAGTAGTCGCTCGCGTACGCGAGCGCGGCGCGGTGCTGGTTCGGATCGTCGGGCAGCCGGCCGAAGGCGCGCATCCACACGGCCTGGCGCGGCACCCGCTCGCCCTCCACCCGGAGGTAGATCGGCGAGGGCACGTGGCGCATGTCGAACGCCCGCTCGCTCGCCCAGTACCGCGCGACGTCGTGGTCGATCGAGCCGAGGACCTCGGCCGTCGAGGGCAGGCTCTCGGGATCCGGCAGATCCTCGGGCATCGGCAGCTGATGCTCCAGGCCCTCGTCGCGGGTCTGGAACGAGGCGATGAGCGACAGGATCGGCTCGCCGTTCTGGAAGGCGTGCGTGCGCCGGGTCGAGAACGAGCGGCCGTCGTGCAGGCGGTCGACCGAGAAGGTGATCGGGTGCTCCACATCGCCGGGGCGCAGGAAGTACCCGTGCATGGAGTGGATGATCCGCTCGGGCTCGACCGTGTGCATCGCCGCCATGAGGGACTGGGCGAGCACCTGGCCGCCGAAGACGCGGCCGAGCGGCATCCACTGCGACGGACCGGTGAAGATGTCCTCCGTGGTGCGGGCGCCCGTGTTCGTGAGGTGGAGCGTGCTCAGCAGTCCGTCGATGGGTCCGTTCACCCGTGCCTCCAGCGAAAATGCTCCCTGCGCTCCGGATCGAGCGCGCGGCGCGGCCGTCCGGCCGCCGCCCCTTGGTAGTTTAGACAGGACATGGTTCAGCACTTCACGCTCGCCGACAGCCTGTCGCTCGGCGACCTGCACACCTACCTGCAGCGCGCAGCTCGCGTCGACGAGGGCTCGGTGCGCCTGATCGCAGGATCCGGCATCCTGGCCGTCTACTCGGCGATCCTGTATCCCCGCGGCATCCTCGACGAGACGCCGACTGTGCTGGGCCTGCGCACCTTCGCGCTGGAGGAGACCGAGGACTTCGACATCGTCGTCCCGCTGCGGTCGCTCACCGACCGGATCGCGCGCGCGAAGGCCGATGTCGATCCGGACGACCCGTCGCGTCCCGTCACGATGTCCCGCCCGCACGAGGTGAGCACCGTGACCTGGGCCGGCATCTCGCCGCCGCGCGGCGGCTGGCGCGCGATCGGCACCACCGACGCGCCGACGCTCGAACGGGCCGCGCGCGCGGGGATCGACGAGGTCGCCGAGACGATCCCGGAGGGCACGGGGGAGCAGCTCGTCCAGCGGGTGCGCTCCGAGGTCTGGGGCCGCGGCGTCGAGGGGCTCGAGTACGTCCCCGCGGGTGCGGCCTTCGCGACCTTCAGTCTCGGCTTCCTCGGCGACGACGAAGTGGCGATGTTCGAGACCGGACCGTGGACGCGGCTCTCGACGAAGCGCGGCCACGTGCTCGTGCGTCAGCGCCCCTGGTCGCTGAAGAGCTGAGGCCCGGCACCGCCCGCGCCGAGCCGACGGGCGGCGCCTCGGACACGAGCCGTCGCGCGACACCGCCCGCGCGCCGAGCGCCCGGGCTCAGCCGGCCGCGATCGCGCGACCGGCGGCGCGCCCGCTGAAGAGGCAGCCGCCGAGGAAGGTGCCCTCGAGCGCCCGGTAGCCGTGCACGCCGCCGCCGCCGAAGCCGGCGGCCTCGCCGACGGCGTAGAGGCCGGGAACGGGGGCGCCGTCCGCGCCCAGCGCGCGTGAGGAGAGATCGGTCTGGATGCCGCCGAGCGACTTCCGGGTCAGCACGTGCAGCTTCACCGCGATGAGCGGACCGTTCGCCGGGTCGAGGAAGCGGTGCGGCGCGGCGACCCGGATGAGCTTGTCGCCGCGCGACGCCCGCGCTCCGCGGACGGCGGCGAGCTGCGCGTCCTTCCCGAAGTCGTTCTCGAGCGCACGGTCGTGCGCGAGCACCTCGCGCTCGATCGCGGCCGTGTCGAGCTCGACGTCGGGGGAGCGTCGGCGCATCTCCGCGAGGAGCTCGTCGAGGGTGTCGGCGACGATGAAGTCCGCGCCGTGCTCCTTGAACGCCTCGACCGGGGCTGGGGCGCCCGCACCGAGCCGCTGGGCGAGCAGCTTCAGGTCCTTGCCGGTGAGATCGGGGTTCTGCTCGCTGCCCGACAGCGCGAACTCCTTCTCGATGATCTTCTGGGTGAGCACGAACCACGAGTGGTCGTGCCCGGTCGCGACGAGGTGCTCGAGCGTGCCGAGCGTGTCGAAGCCGGGGAAGAGCGGGGCGGGGAGCCGCGATCCGGTGGCGTCGAACCAGAGCGACGACGGGCCCGGCAGGATGCGGATGCCGTGCTTCGGCCAGATCGGGTCCCAGTTCTGGATGCCTTCGACGTAGTGCCACATGCGGTCGCCGTTCACGAGCCGGGCGCCCGCATCGGCGGAGATCTGCAGCATTCGCCCGTCGACGTGCGCGGGCACGCCGGACAGCAGGTGCTCGGGCGGGGTGCCGAGCCGCTCGGGCCAGGACCGCCGCACGAGCTCGTGGTCGCCGCCGATGCCGCCGGAGGCCACCACCACGGCGGGGGCGTGCAGTTCGAACTCGCCCACGACGTCGCGGTTGCTCGGCGCGCCGCGCTCGGCGTCGTCGTCGGCGAGCACGGCGCCGCGGACCCCGACGACGCTCCCGCCGTCCACGATGAGCTCGTCGACCCGGTACCGGTGCCGGAATTCGACGAGCCCAGCGGCCTCGCCGGCCTTGACGCGCGCGATGAACGGCGCGAGCACGCCCGGGCCGGTGCCCCAGGTGATGTGGAAGCGCGGCACGGAGTTGCCGTGGCCGAGCGCGCGGCCGTCGCCGCGCTCCGCCCAGCCGACGACGGGGAAGAAGCGCACCCCCTTGCCGTGCAGCCAGTCGCGCTTCTCGCCGGCCGCGAAGTCGAGGTAGGCGTCGGCCCAGCGCCGGCCCCACTCGTCCTCCGGACGGTCGAAGCCGGCGGTGCCGGCCCAATCCGCCTGCGCGAGTTCGAGCGAGTCGCGGATGCCCATGCGGCGCTGCTCGGGCGAATCCACGAGGAACAGCCCGCCGAACGACCAGTGCGCCTGGCCGCCGAGGCTCGCCGCCGGTTCCTGGTCGAGGACCAGCACCCGCTTGCCGGCGTCGACCAGCTCGGAGGCGGCGACGAGCCCGGAGAGGCCGGCGCCGATGATGATCGCGTCTGGGGTGCGGTCGGATGCTGCCACGTGGACTCCTTCGTCGCTTCGGGTGGTGGCGGTGCGGGGGCTCAGTCGTCGAAGGTGTTCACCATCGCGAAGGCGGCCCGCTGCAGATAATCCCACAGCGTCGCCTCGGCGAGGGGCGGCAGCTCGAGCGAGTCGACCGCGCGTCGCATGTGGGCGAGCCAGCGGTCGCGGGCGTCCGGGTTGACCTTGAACGGGAGGTGCCGCATCCGCAGGCGCGGGTGTCCCCGCTCCTCGCTGTAGGTGCCCGGGCCGCCCCAGTACTGCTCCAGGAAGAGCTGCAAGCGTCGGGCCGCGGGGCCGAGGTCTTCCTCCGGGTACATCGGCTTCAGCACGGGGTCGTCGGCGACCCCGCGGTAGAACTCGGCGACCAGGCGCTCGAAGGTCGCGCTGCCGCCGACCGACTCGTAGAAGCTCTGCCCGAGCGCGGGGCCGTGCTCGCTGCCGCGCAGCTGCACGCCCGCGGGCGGGACCTTCGACGCCTCGTCTGCCTCGCTCACAGCGTCATCCCTTCGTCGTCGGGGCCGCGCCGCTTCGCGGCGCGCGGGGTCTTCGGCTTCGGCGTGTACGGCTCGGCGCCGGGGACCACGGCGTTCGGCGCCGTCCGGGGCGGACGCGCGCCCTTCACGCGGGTGACGCTGTCGAAGCCGGCGAGCACGACCGAGTTCATGCTCGGCAGCTTCACACCCATCTCGTCGAGGGCGTGCTTCAGCCGGACGCGGAGCTCGCGCGCCACGTCGTCCTTCGAGGACGTGCGCACCTTCATGACGATGCGGATGACGAGCGCCTCGGCGGAGACCGACTCGAGGCCCCAGATCTCCGGCTTCTCGAGGATGCGGCTGCGCCACTTGTTCGACTTCGCCATCTCGGTCGCGGTGCGGAGCATCTCGGCCTCCACCGCGTCGACGTCCGTGTCGTAGGGGACCGCGAGGTCCAGGATGACGCGGGCCCAGCCCTGCGACATGTTGCCGACGCGGAGGATCTCGCCGTTGCGGACGAACCAGAGCGTGCCGTTCACGTCGCGAAGGGTGGTCACGCGGATGCGCACCTCCTCGACGATGCCGGTCGCCGGGCCCAGGTCGACCACGTCGCCGACGCCGAGCTGATCCTCGACGACCATGAACAGGCCGTTCAGCGCATCCTTGACGATGTTCTGCGCGCCGAAGCCGAGCCCGGCGCCGATCGCGGCCGACAGCAGCGCGAACGAGCCGAGCAGGGTGTTGTCGATCGTGTTCACGATCATCAGCACGACGACGATGAAGAGGGTGACGTTCACGATGTTGCGGAGCACCGAGCCGAGTGTTCTGGTGCGCTGCACGAGCCGGACCGCGGCGAGCGGGGAGGCCTGCAGCGCCTGCGTGTCGGTGACGTCCTGCTTCTTCTTCACACCGGAGACGATCTGCTTCACCACCCGGTCGATGACGAAGTGCAGCACCCAGCGGATGAGCAGCGCGATGGCCACGATCAGCAGGATCGCGATGAGCTTTCCGACGATGGCGCCCCAGTGCTCCGACCAGAACGTGGCGATGTCGGTCCAGAATCCGGGGTCCACCGGGGTGCCCTCACCGGTGTCGGGGGCGTTCTCAGCGAGCACGAGCATGATGTCGCGAGTCTACTGAAGCGCTACTGGGCATCGACGGTGAGCGACTCGGCATCGCACGCGCGGGCGGCGAGCGCGCGATCGAGCTCGGCGAGCTTCTCCGAGACGATCCGGACGAGCGGGGCCGGACCGGGGTTCGCCGCCAGCCACTCGCGGGCGAGCTCGGCGAGCTGCTCGTCGACGAGCGACGCGGGGAAGAGCCCGCGGACGATGATCGAGGCCATGTTGAAGCTACGGCTCGCCCACACGCCCTGCAGCTCGTCGAAGTACGCCGCCGCCGTCGGGGCGAGGAGCTCCGCGGGGCGGGCCCGGCGCCAGCCCTCGGCGATCGCGCGCGCGAGGTCGTTCGAGAGTGAGGCATCCCGGAGCACGCGCTCCCAGGCGGCTTGCTTGACTGCCGCATCCGGGCGCGCGGCGCGCGCCGTCTCGACGAGCTGGCGTCCCTTCGCGGTGTCGTCGGCGGCGAGCGCACGGTCGAGCTCCTCCTCGCTCGCGACGCCGAGCGCGGCCCGGGCGATCACGAGCTCCCACCGGAGGTCGAGGTCGATCTCGAGGCCAGGGAGCGCGGTGCTGCCGTCGGCGAGTCCGGCGAGGAGCTCGGCGTGCGCGGAGCTCGAGGCGATCCGCGTGAAGGCCTTCACGAGCTGGAGCTGGGCGTCGGAGCCGGCGTCGGCCAGGGCGGCGAGCGCCCAGATCGCGTCGCCGGCCTCGCCGCAGAGCCGCTCGCGGTGCTCGTCCGCGAGGTACTGGCCGAGGGCGAGCTCGAGGCGGGCGAGCGCGAGTCCGCGGGCCGAGGACTGCGATTCCCGGCCGATGTTCGCGAGCACGAGCCGCACGAACTCCGAGGCCGGCAGCTCCGCGTCGCGGACCGCGTCCCAGGCGGACCCGAGCACGACGGCGCGGGCCACCGGGTCGTCGATCGCGGCGAGGTGCTCTGCGGCGGTCTCGAAGGAGGGCTCGTCGAGGCGCACCTTCGCGTACGTGAGGTCGTCGTCGTTCACGAGGAGGAGCGCCGGGCGAGGGAGGCCGACGAGCTCCGGCACCTCGGTCGTCGCGCCGTCGATGTCGAGTTCGATCCGGTGCGTGCGCACGAGCCGCTCGTCGTCGAAGTCGTAGGCGCCGAGGACGAGGCGGTGGGGGCGCAGGGTGGGATGGTCGGCGGCCGCCGTCTGCTCGACGCGGGCGCCGGTGATCACGCCGGAGGCGTCGGCCTCGACGACCGCCCGGAGCGTGTTCACGCCCGCCGTCTCGAGCCACCGGGCGGACCAGTCGGCGAGGTCCCGCCCGCTCGCGAGCTCGAGCTCCGCAAGGAGGTCGGCGAGGGTCGCGTTGCCGCCGCCGTGCTTCTCGAGATAGGCGCCGACGCCGCGCTGGAAGGCGTCGAGGCCGACCCATGCGACGAGCTGCTTCAGTACCGAGGCGCCCTTGTCGTAGGTGATGGCGTCGAAGTTCACCTCGACATCGGCGATGCTCGCGATCTCCGCGACGATCGGATGCGTCGAGGGCAGCTGGTCCTGCTCGGCCGCGTGCGTCTTCTCGTCGCTCGCGAACGTCGCCCACACACCCGTGAACTCCGTCACCTGCGAGGTGGCGAGCGTCGAGGCCCAGGTCGCGAACGACTCGTTCAGCCAGATGTCGTTCCACCAGCGCATCGTCACCGAGTTGCCGAACCACATGTGGCTGAGCTCGTGCAGCACGACGATCGCCCGCTGCTCCCGACGGGCGTCGGAGACGCGCGAACGGAACAGGTACGACTCGTTGAACGTGACCGCGCCGACGTTCTCCATCGCGCCCCAGTTGTACTCGGGGACGAAGATCTGGTCGTACTTCCCGTACGGGTAGGGGACGCCGAAGGCGCGCTCGTAGAACGCGAGGCCGGCGGCGACCGTGCCGAACATCATCTCGGGATCGGCGTACTCCGCGAGCGAGGCCCGCGTGAAGAGGCCGAGCGGGACGTCGCGGCCGTCGACGCTCGTCGCGCTGCCCCGCCAGCTCGCGTACGGACCCGCGACGACGGCGACGATGTAGCTGGAGATGACCGGGCCGGTCTCGAACCGCCAGACAGCGTCGCCCGTGCCGTCGATCGCCTCGGGTTCGGGGGAGGGGGCGCTGCTCAGGACCTGCCAGTGGGCCGGCGCGCTGATCGTGAAGCGCACGGCGGCCTTGAGGTCGGGCTGGTCGAAGACGGCGTACACCCGGTTCGCCTCAGCGACCGCGAACTCCGTGTAGAGATAGCGCTCGCCGTCGACCGGGTCGACGAAGCGGTGGAGCCCCTCGCCGGTGTTCGTGTACGCGTTCGTCGAGACGACGCGGAGCTCGTTCCGCTCGGCGAGCCCGTCGAGCAGGATGCGCACGCCGTCGCTCACCTCGGCCGGGTCGAGCGTGCGCCCGTTCAGCACGATCTCGTGCACGGTCCGGGTGTTCGCCTCGATGAAGGTCGCGGCGCCGGGGGCGGCGCCGAAGCGCACGGTCGTCTCGCTGCGGAACGTCTCGCCGTCGTCGGTGAGGTCGAGGACGACCTCGTAGCTCGGCGAGCCGACGATCGCGGCCCGCTCCTCGGCTTCGACGCGGGTGAGGTTGGCAGCAGGCATGGACGATCCCTTCGTAGCGATGGCGCCGGACCAGCCTAGCGACGCGGCCGCCGCCTCAAGCGTCCGCGCTCGGCGCGCTGGACGGCCGCTAGGCGAGCCAGTCCCGCCGCAGCAGCCCGTAGACCCACGAGTCCGAGACGACGCCGTCGACGATGCAGTCCTCGCGCAGCGTGCCCTCGAGGAGGAAGCCGAGCTTCTCGAGGACGCGCGCCGACGCCGGATTGCGGGTGTCGACCTCGGCCTGCACACGGTTCAGGTCGAGCGCGTCGAACGCCCACCGGAGCACCGCACCCGCCGCCTCCGTCGCGTACCCCCGGCCCCACGCCGCCTCGGCGAGGCAGAAGCCCAGCGAGGCGCTCCGGAACTCGGGGTTCCAGCTGTTGAAGGTGCACCACCCCAGGAAGCCGGGATGGTCCGCCCGCTCGATCACGACGCGGGCCCCGGTGCCGTCCTCGGCCATCGATCGGCAGCCGCTCAGGAACCGCGCGACGGATGACCGGTCGGTCCAGGGCGGGGAGTCCCAGTAGCGCAGGACCTCGGCGTTGCTCTGCAGCGCGTAGAGCTCGTCCCCGTCCGCCTCGGCGAACGGTCGCAGTCGCAGGCGGTCGGTCTCCAAGGTGGGGGTCGGCAAGCGCATGGGTCCAGCTTCGCAGCTCCGCGCCGGCGGCGCGGTCGTCGTCAGCCGAGCAGCCCCTGCTCGTACGCCAGGATGACGAGCTGCACCCGGTCGCGGGCGCCGAGCTTCTGCAGCACCCGGCCGACGTGGGTCTTCACCGTCGACTCGGAGAGGAAGAACCGCTCGGCCAGCTCGGCGTTGTTGAGCCCCTCGGCGATCGCGAGCAGGATCTCCCGCTCGCGGGCGGTGAGCGCGTCGAATCGCTCGGTCTGGGCGCGCCGGACCGTGCGGGGCGCGCCGCCCGTCGGGCCGGCCGGGTCGCCCGCCGCCGGCAGCTCGGCGGCGAAGAGCTCGAGCATCCGCCGGGTCACGCGCGGCGACAGTGCGGCCTCTCCGGTCGCGACGGTGCGGATGGCGGCGACGAGCTCCTGCGGGCGCACGTCCTTCAGGAGGAACCCGCTCGCACCCGAGCGGATGGCCGCGAAGGCGTACTCGTCGAGGTCGAAGGTGGTGAGCACGATGATGCGGATCTCCGGATGCCGCGCACTGAGCTCGGCCGTCGCGGCGATCCCGTCCATGCCAGGCATCCGCACGTCCATCAGGACGACGTCGACCGGGGTCTCGCGGACGAGGCGGAGCGCCGCCAGTCCGTCGCCGGCCTCGCCGACGACCTCGATCCCGGGCTCGGCGTCGAGGACGAGCCGGAAGCCGGTGCGGACGAGGGCTTGGTCGTCAATGATGGCGACGCGGACGGCGTCGGCGGTCTGGAGGGCGTCGGTGCTCATTCGGGGGTCCCGTCGGTCGATGGCGGTTCGGAGCTGGGCGGGGCGGCGGTGCCCCGGGCGGCGTCGACGGGCACGGTCGCCCGGAGCCGCCAGCCGCGGGCGCCCCGCGGCCCCGCGTCGAGCGTGCCGCCGTAGAGCCCGACGCGCTCGCGGAGTCCGGCGAGCCCGCGCCCGGCGCCGCGGGTCGTGGCCGCGTCATCCTGCGGCGACGGGGCGTCGTCCTCGACGACGACCTCGACGGAGCCCGGAAGATGCGAGATCCGGACCTCGACGTGCTGCGCGCCGCTGCCGTGGCGGAGCGCGTTCGTGAGCCCCTCCTGGACGAGCCGGTACACCGCGAGACCCACGGCGGAGTCCGCCTCCGGGATGCCGCTCGTCGCCAGTCGCACCGGCATGCCGGCCTCCCGGAATCCGTCGATCAGCTCCGGGATCGCCGCCACCCCGGGCTGGGGTGCGAGTTCCGCCGGAGCGCCGCCGGGCTCGCGCAGCACGCCGAGCATCCGTCGCATCTCGCCGAGCGCGCTCCGCCCCGTCTCCGCGACCCCGCGCATGGCCTCGGCGGCGCGCTCCGGATCGCGGTCGACGGTCGCGGCGGAGCCGTCGGCGAGCGTCACCATCACGGTGAGCCCGTGCGAGACGATGTCGTGGAGTTCACGGGCGATGCGGGCCCGTTCCGCGGCGGCGGCGAGCTGAGCCTGCTGGTCGCGCTCGCGGGCGAGGTCGTGCGCGCGGGCGATGAGGGCGAGGAGGTAGCGCCGCCGATTGCCGACGGTCACGCCGATGAGCGTCACGATGAGCATGATCGCCGCGTACTGCGAGGAGGTGGCGACCGGTCCGCCGAGGTTCGACGGCGCCGCCCACGCCTCGAGGTACGAGCTCGCGGTGGTGACGGCGACGGAGCCGCCGAAGCCGATCCAGGCAGCCTTCGTCGATCGGTACACGCCGAGGGCGTAGAGCGCGTAGAGGATCGGGAAGCCGTCGCTCATGCCAAACGGGGAGACCATGAGGCAGACGAACCAGGCGATGCCGGTCAGCAACCACGGCCTGCTCCGCCGGAACAGCAGCACGGCCGCGCCGCCGATCGCGATGCCGACGATCTGCAGCACGGTCGCGACGAGCGGCGGGGTGGGGGAGTCCGACGCCATCACCATCGTGGCGATGAAGGTGGGCACCACGTACAGCGCGGCGAGGATCGAGTCCGTCAGACGCGGATGGCGCGCCCAGAACTGCCGGATGACCCCGGGCGGCTTCGGCAGACGGAGCTCACCCCCGACCGCCGGAACGGGGCGGTCGGGGGTGAGCGGCGGTGCGTCCGGCATAGGCAGGACTCTACGCGTCGCGCCGCTTCAGCAGCACGGCGGCGCCGGCGAGCGAGACGGCGAGCCAGGCGAGCACGACGAGCAGGCTCTGCCAGGCGTTCGGCCCCGGGATCGTCGCGGGGTCCGCCCCGATCGTGGTGAACATCGTCATGCCCGCGGAGGAGAGGAGGTACGGCATCGCCGCACCCGCCCAGTCCGCGGGGATGAGCCCGAGCACCGTGGGCAGCAGGAGCAGGATGCCGAGCACGGCGGCGATCCCGCCGGCGCTCGAGCGGATGATCGTGCCGATCCCGAGGGCGAACACCGCGACGAGCGCGAGGTACAGCGCGGCGCCCCCGAGCGTGAGCAGCACGTGCTCGGCGAACAGGGACACCTGCACACCGCTGCCCGCGAAGATCGCCGCGGCGATGCCGAACGCGGCGAGGTTCGTGACGATCCCGACGACGAGGGTCGCGAGGAAGAGCACGACGGCCTTGCCCGCGAGCGCGGGCAGGCGCTTCGGCACGGCCGAGAGCGTGGAGCGGATCATGCCGGTCGTGTACTCGCCGCTGATCACGAGGACGCCGAGCACGCCCGCGACGAGCTGGCCGAAGTAGGTGCCGAAGACGGCCGACTGCAGCACCAGGCCCGTCTGCTCGGCGGGCGGCGCGGCGGATACGTCGATGCCGCTCATGCCGTTCGCGAGGCTGAACGACATCAGCACCGCCATGCCGATCGAGATCGCGGCGACGATAAGGTAGGACCAGACCGTCGAGCGGAGGCTGCGGAGCTTGATCCACTCGGAGCGGAGGATGCCGCCGAAGCTCAACCGTGCGGTGTGCGCGAGGCGGGGCCCGCCCTGCACGGAACGGACGTCGGTCGGGGTGGTCGCGGTCATCGGACGGCCTCCGTACGGTACTCGACTGCGTCGGCGGTGAGCGCCAGGTAGGCCTCCTCGAGCGACGCGTTCTGCGGGGTGAGTTCATGGATGGCGAGGCCGTTCGCCGCAGCGAGGTCGCCGATGCCGGCGGCCTCGATGCCGGTCACCTCGAGGACGCCGGCCTCGGAACGGATGACGACGATCTCGGGGGAGGCGAGGAGCTCTGCGAGCTGCGAGGCGTGCGGCGACCGCACCCGCACCCGCGCACGGGTGCCGCCGGCGATGATGTCCCCGACCGGGGCGTCGGCGATGATCTCGCCGCGCCCGAGCACGATCAGGTGGTCCGCGGTCTGCGCCATCTCGCTCATGAGGTGCGAGGAGAGGAAGACCGTGCGGCCCTCCCCGGCGAGGTGGCGGACGAGCTGGCGGACCCAGAGCACCCCCTCGGGGTCGAGCCCGTTGACGGGCTCGTCGAGGATCAGCACCGAGGGGTCCCCGAGCATGGCCGCGGCGATGCCGAGGCGCTGGCCCATGCCGAGCGAGAAGCCTCCGACGCGCTTGCGGGCGACCGACTCGAGCCCGGTGAGTTCGATGACCTCGTGCACGCGGCGCTTGCCGATGCCGTGCGTGGCCGCCATGGCGAGCAGGTGGTTCTCCGCGGTGCGTCCCGTGTGCACGGCCTTCGCGTCGAGGAGGGCGCCCACCTCGTGGAGCGGGGCGCGGTGCTCGGCGTACGGCTTGCCGCCGACGGTGACGGTGCCCGCGTCGGGGCGGTCGAGTCCGACGATCATGCGCATCGTGGTGGACTTGCCGGCGCCGTTCGGCCCGAGGAAGCCGGTGACCTGTCCCGGGCGGACCTCGAACGAGAGATCGTGGACGGCGGTCTTCGCGCCGTAGCGCTTGGTGAGCGCGGTTGCGGTGATCATGTCTCCGACCCTACGGACGCGCGGACCCCCGGGCATCGCCCGCGGGAATGGTTCGAGGGCGGGGCGGTGGTTCCCGGGTACCACCGCCCCGCCCTCCTGCGGTGCCGTGCGCCGCGACTAGCCGGCGTCGCGCGCCTGCGCGGCGAGTGCGCGCTCCACGCCGGCGACGTTCTCGACGACGAGGCGGCGGAGCGCCGGAGCGGCGTCCGCGTTCGCCGCGAGCCAGGCGTGGCTCGCCTCGACGAGCTCGCGGTTCGCGAGGGTCGCCGGGTAGAGGAGCTCCACGAGCTTCTCGGCGATCGCGTAGCTCCGCTCGGCCCAGACGCGCCCGAGCATGTCGAAGTAGCGCGAGACGAACGGCGCGAGCAGCGAGCGGTCGTCGGCGCGGACGAAGCCCGCCGCGGTGGTGCGCACGACGGAGTTCGTCGCGGTGTCGGCCTCGACAATCGAGGCCCACGCCCGCTGCTTGCCCTCGGCGGTGGGGATCGCGGCGCGGGCGTGCGCCGCGGACTCCTGCCCGGTCGCGGTCTTGTCGGACGCGAGGCGCGCGTCGATCTCCGCGTCACCGGCACGTCCGGCGGCGACGAGTGCGATGAGCAGCTCCCAGCCGAGGTCGGTGTCGATGTCGAGGCCCTCGAGCGCCCGCTCGCCGGCGAAGAGGGCGGCGAGCTCGTCGACGTGGCTGCCGGCCTCGGCGATCGCCGCGAAGTACTTCACGAACTGGAACTGCGCGTCGCTGCCGGGCTCGGCCTGCTGCGCGAGGTCCCAGAGCCCGTCGGCGAGGGCGCGGCGGGCCTCGCCGCGACGCTCGGGCGCGACGTAGGAGCTCGCGCTGAGCTGCGCGTTCGCGAGCACGATGCGGAGCGTCGTCGACTCGGTCTCGGCGGCGATGTTGCCGAGCACGAGCTCGAGGTAGTCGCTCGCGCTCGTCTCGCCGTCGCGGGTCGCGTCCCACACGCTCGACCACACCAGGGCGCGGGCGAGCGGGTCCTCGATCCTGGAGAGGTTCGCGAGCGCGAGCGCCTGCGAGTCCTCGTCGAGGCGGATCTTCGCGTACGCGAGGTCGTCGTCGTTCAGCAGCACGAGACCCGGGCGCGCGAGCCCGACCAGCTCGGGCACCTCGGTGCGCTCGCCGTCGACGTCGAGCTCCACGCGGTGCGTGCGCACCAGCTTGTCGCCCTGCAGCTCGTAGAAGCCGATCGCGAGGCGGTGCGGGCGGATCGTCGGGTAGTCGGGGTGGGCCGACTGCAGCACCGCGAACGAGGTGATCGCGCCCGAGGCATCAGTCTCGATCTCCGGGCGGAGGGTGTTGACGCCCGCCGTCTCGAGCCAGAGCTTCGACCAGCCCGACAGGTCTCGGCCCGAGGCCGCCTCGAGCTCGGTGAGGAGGTCGGCGAGGGTCGTGTTGCCCCAGGCGTGCTTCTTGAAGTAGGCCGAGACGCCGGTGAAGAACGCCTCGATGCCCACCCACGCGGCGAGCTGCTTCAGCACCGAGCCGCCCTTGGCGTAGGTGATGCCGTCGAAGTTCACGAGCACGTCCTCGAGGTCGCGGATCTCCGCGACGATCGGGTGGGTCGAGGGCAGCTGGTCCTGCCGGTACGCCCAGCTCTTCTCCATCGAGTTGAACGTGGTCCAGGCGTGCACCCACTCGGTCGCCTCGGCGGTCGCGATGGTCGAGGCCCACTCGGCGAACGACTCGTTCAGCCAGAGGTCGTTCCACCACTTCATGGTGACGAGGTCGCCGAACCACATGTGCGCGAGCTCATGCAGGATCGTGACGACGCGGCGCTCCTTGATCGCGTCGGTGACCTTTGAGCGGAACACGTACACCTCGGTGAAGGTGACGGCGCCCGCGTTCTCCATCGCGCCCGCGTTGTACTCGGGCACGAACAGCTGGTCGTACTTCGCGAAGGGGTAGGGCACGTCGAACTTGTCCTCGAAGTACGCGAAGCCCTGCTTCGTCTTCTCGAAGATGTAGTCCGCGTCGAGGTACTGCGACAGGCTCTTCCGGCTGAACACGCCGAGCGGGATGACCCGGCCGTCCGAGCTCGTGAGCTCGTCGCGCACCACGTCGTAGGGGCCCGCGATGAGGGCGGTGATGTAGCTCGACATCCGCGGAGTGGGCTCGAACGCCCAGGTCGCGGTGGAGACGTCGTCGGCGCGGCGGCCGGACGGGTGGAGCTCCGGCTCCGGCGTCGGCTGGTTGGAGACGACCTGCCAGTGCGAGGGGGCCGTCACGGTGAATCGGAACGCCGCCTTCAGGTCGGGCTGCTCGAACACGGCGAACATGCGGCGCGAGTCGGGCACCTCGAACTGCGTGTAGAGGTACACCTCGCCGTCGGCCGGGTCGACGAAGCGGTGCAGGCCCTCGCCGGTGTGCATGTACCGGCCGTCGGCGACGACGACGAGCTCGTTCTCCGCGGCGAGGTCCGGCAGCTGGATGCGGACGCCGTCGCTCACCTCGGCGGGGTCGAGCGCGACGCCGTTCAGGGTGACCGAGTGCACCTCGGCCGTGATGGCGTCGATGAACGTCGAGGCGCCGGGCGTCGTCGCCCCGAACCGCACGGTCGTCGTCGAACGGAACACCTCGGGGCCCGTCGTGACGTCGAGGACGACGTCGTAGTCGTGGACCTGGACGAGCGCCGCGCGCTCCTCGGCTTCCAGGCGGGTGAGGTTCTCTCCGGGCACGTGCGCTCCTTCGCTCATCGACGCGGCTCGTGGCCGCAGGCAACGCCGACCAGCCTACTCGCGCGATCGCGCTCCCGCCCGGATACGACGGTTCCGCTCCGGTCGAACCCGACGTAGCGTGGCGGCATGCGCGAGACCATGAATCCGGATGCCTCGACCGCGGCCCGGTACCGGGCGTTCGCCGAGGTCGAGGCGCGAGGGATGTCGGCGACGTACGAGGCCTGGGCCACCGGCGTCGCCGAGGATGCGGCGACGATCGCCCTGATCGAGGAGCTGCCGGTCGCGAAGCGCCAGCCGAACCTCGTGTTCAGCGCCGCCCGGTTCCGCGGTGCGCCGTTGGGCGCGTATCCCGAGCTGCGGGACTGGCTGCACCGGCACTGGGGCGAGGTGCGCGCCACCGTGCGCGACCATGCGACGCAGACGAACGAGGCCGGGCGCTGCGCCCTGCACCTGCCGGTGCTCGCGGGTCTGCCCGGTCCGCTGGCCCTCCTGGAGGTCGGCGCCTCGGCCGGACTCTGCCTCTACCCGGACCGCTACGCGTACCGCTACGACGGCGGTGCGCCGCTCCAGCCGGCGGATGGGCCGAGCCCGGTGCAGCTGGAGTGCGAGACCGCCGGCGGCGTCCCCCTGCCGGCGGCGCTCCCCGAGGTCGTCTGGCGGGCCGGGATCGACCTCCACCCGCTCGATGTGACGCGCGCAGACGACCTCGCCTGGCTCGATGCGCTGATCTGGCCCGAGCACGAGGACCGCCGGGCGCGCCTCCGCGCGGCCGCGTCGCTCGTCGCCGCCGAGCCGCCGCGACTCGTGACCGGCGATCTCGTCGAGCAGCTCGGCCGGGTCGCCGCCGAGGCGCCGGCGGAGGCGACGCTCGTTGTGCTGCACACCGCGGTGATCGCCTATCTCGACGCCTCCGCCCGCCGCCGCTTCGTCGACGAGGTGACGAAGCTCAACGGGCACTGGCTCTCGGTCGAGGGGCGCGGCGTGGTTCCCGGCATCGCGGCGCGGGAGGACCGGCCGAACGAGTCGAGCGACTTCGTGCTCGCCCTCGACGGCGAGCAGCTCGCCTGGGTGCAGCCGCACGGCCGGGCCATCCGCTGGGTCGGCACTCCCTAGAATCGTCAGCATGCGCATCCACATCGCGACCGACCACGCCGGCCTCGAGTTCAGCCGGACCCTCCAGGCCCATCTGACGAACGGCGGTCACGAGGTGATCGACCACGGTCCGGCCGAGTACGACGCGCTCGACGACTACCCCGCCTTCTGCATCAACGCGGCGCTGGCCGTGGCCCGCGACCAGGCGGCGGGCGTCCGCGCGCTCGGGGTCGTGTTCGGCGGCTCCGGCAACGGCGAGCAGATCGCGGCCAACAAGGTGCGGGGCATCCGCGCCGCCCTCGTCTGGAGCATGGACACCGCGCTCCTCGCCCGCGAGCACAACGACGCGAACGTCATCTCGATCGGCGCGCGCCAGCACACCGTCGAAGAGGCGATCCGATACATCGACGCCTTCATCGCCGAACCGTTCTCCGGCGACGAGCGCCACGTGCGCCGCATCGCCCAGCTCGCCGAGTACGAGACCACCGGTGACATCGTCGGCAAGGGCGTGGACACCGCGGCAGGCCCGGCGGAGGCGTCGGAACCGGGCGCCGAGGCATAGGTCGAACGGATGCCAGAGGGCCACTCCGTCCACCGCATCACCCGGCAGTTCGAGCGGAACTTCGTCGGTCGTGTCGTGCACGTCTCGAGCCCGCAGGGGCGCTTCGCCGAGGGCGCGGCGCTCCTCGACGGCCGACGGATGACCGATGCCAGGGCGGTCGGCAAGCAGATGTTCCTCGGCTTCGAGGGCGATCGCTGGCTGCGCGTGCACCTCGGCATCTACGGGGCCTGGGACTTCGCCGGCGACATCCTGCTCGACCCCACGATCGCCTCGGCGAACGGCCGGATGGGGCAGACGAACATGCGGGGCACCTTCCTCGACGGTCCGAACCCCGACGCGGTGGTGCTCGACACGGCGGGCGAGAACTCCCTGACGTCGATCGGGGCGCCCCGGCGCACGCGGCTGCGCATGGCCGAGTCGGAGAAGGAGGGCGACACCTCGTGGTCGTTCCCGCCGGAGCCGGTCGGACAGGTCCGGGTCCGGCTGCTCACCGACACCGTCTGCGCCGACCTCCGGGGGCCGACCGCCTGCGAGGTCCTCGACCCCGCCCAGGTCGAGGCGGTCGTCGCGAAGCTCGGCCCCGATCCGCTGCTCGACGACTCCGCCGAGGCGGAGGAGCGCTTCGTCTCGACGGTGCGGCGCAAGCCCACGCCGATCGCGCTGCTCCTGATGGACCAGAACGTCGTCGCCGGCATCGGCAACGTCTACCGGGCGGAGCTGCTGTTCCGCGCGGGGCTCAATCCGCACACGCCGGGCCGGCTGGTGCCGGAGGAGACCGTGCGCGAACTCTGGCACGACTGGGGCCGGCTGCTGCGCATCGGCGTCGAGACCGGGCAGATGATGACCATGGACGGCCTCGAGGGGGAGGCGTACCGGGCCGCGATGGCGAACCGGGACGACCGCCACTGGGTCTACAAGCGCGAGGGGCTGCCGTGCCGCGTCTGCGGCACGAACATCGTGCTCGAGGAGCTCGGCGCCCGGAAGCTCTACTGGTGCCCGTCCTGCCAGGCCTGACGGCCTCCCGCGAGTGACCGCCGGGGGATAACCCCCGCTGCGATCCGGCCGGGTGCCGGATGGGGCGCCGGGGACCGCCCCGCGAGGCTGGAAGCATGCTCGGCACCAGCACGCGACCTCCGCGCCCCTCTCCGCTCCGCCGGCCCCGCGCGACCCTCGCGTCGGGGCTCACCGCCCTCGCGGCGGGCGGACTCGTCGCGCTCGCGTTCGCCGGGTGCGGGATCGTGACACCCGGGCCCGTGTCGACCCTCGACCGGATCGACTTCGACCGGCCGCTCGTCATCCCGCCGCTCGCCGAGTCGACGGTCGACGCCGACGGCATCCGAGTCTTCTCCCTGACCGCGCAGGCGGGAGCGACCGAGTTCGAGCCGGGCGTGCCGAGCGAGACGTGGGGCTTCAACGGGGCCTACCTGGGGCCGACGCTCGTCGCCGAACGCGGGGAACGCGTCCGAGTCGAGGTGCGGAACGCGCTCGACGAGGCCACCACCGTGCACTGGCACGGCATGCACCTCCCGGCCGAGATGGACGGCGGTCCGCATCAGATGGTCGCCCCCGGCGCGACGTGGGCGCCGGAGTGGCTCGTCGACCAGCCCGCGGCGACCCTCTGGTACCACCCGCACCCGCACGGCGAGACCGAGACGCACGTGAGCCGGGGCCTCGCCGGGGTGTTCCTGCTCCATGACGAGGCCGAGCGCGCGCTCGGCCTCCCCGCCGAGTACGGCGTCGACGACGTCCCCGTCGTGGTGCAGGACACCGGGTTCAGCGCCGACGGGCGGCGCGAGGCCGCGCAGCGCGGCTACGCCGGCGCGCTCGGCGACGAGCTCCTCGTGAACGGCACCCGCTCGCCGTACTTCGAGGCGGGGGACGAACTCGTCCGGCTCCGGGTGCTGAACGCCTCGACGGCCCGCAGCTACGCCTTCGCGTGGGCGGACGAGCGGCCGGTACGACTCGTCGGCACCGACGGCGGGCTCCTCGAAGCCCCGGTCGAGCTGCCGTACGTGCGGCTGTCCCCGGGGGAGCGGGCCGAGCTGCTGGTGCGGCTCACCCCCGGCGAACGGCTCGTCCTCCAGTCGCGGATGTCGGCCGAGATCGCCGGGCTCGTGGGCCCGGTCGCGCAGACGAACGGGGCGGCCGACGCCTTCGACGTCCTCGAACTCCGTGCCGCCGACGAGCTGCGCGCGGCGGCGGCCGATCCCGCCGCGCTCGTGCCGATCGCGTCGTTCGACGAGTCGGAGGTCGTCGCCGATCGCCGGTTCGTGCTCGACGACAGTTTCGAGATCAACGGGCACGCGATGGACCTCGGCCGGATCGATGAGACCGTGACGGTCGACACCCTCGAACGGTGGACCGTCGTCAACGGCACCGCACTGCCGCACAGCTTCCACATCCACGACGTGCAGTTCCAGCTCGCCTCGATCGACGGCGCGCCGCCGCCGCCTGAGCTCGCCGGGTGGAAGGACACGATCTACGTCGAACCGGAGAGCGAGTACGTGCTGCTCCTCCGATTCACCGACTACACCGACACCGACACGCCGTACATGTACCACTGCCACCTGCTGTGGCACGAGGATCAGGGGATGATGGGGCAGTTCGCCGTCGTCGGGCCCGGTCAGCGTGCGACGATGCCCGAGGGAACCGAACATGCCCACCACTGAACAGTCCGCGTCCGAGCCGACCGCTCCCGAGCCGAGCACCACCGAACCGAGCCTGGAGATCATGACCGCCGAACAGCCCAGCACCCGCACGCTCGAGGCGCCGCCGAAGCGCCGTCGCGGCTACGGCGCGCTCTGGGCCGCGGTGCCGCGCGAACTCGGCTTCCTCATCCTCACGATGCCGATCGCCGTGGTCGGCCTGAGCTTCGCCGCCACCGTCTTCTTCACCGGGGTCGGGCTCCTCGCCCTCGTGGTCGGCATCTTCGTGATGGTGGCGGCGTTCTACGTAGCCAGGGGGTTCGGCACGCTGGAGCTCGTCCGACTGGAGTGGGCCGGCCGTCCGCGTATTCCGCGGCCGGACTGGGCGAGGGACGGCCGCGAGGCCGGATTCTGGCGAGCCGCCTTCGTGCCCTTCGTCGACGGCCACTACTGGCTGTACGTGCTGCACACGCTGATCATCAACCCGATCGTGAGCATCTTCACGTGGACGGTGACGATCGTGTGGCTCTCGATGGCGCTCGGCGGCACCACCGGTTGGCTCTGGCAGGGCTTCATCCCCGACGGCGATCGCGGCTTCTGGCTGAACGAGTGGCTCGTGGACCGGCTCTTCCCGGGGAACGACTTCGCCTACGACGTCGTCGCGGGGGAGCGGCTGCTCGAGTTCGTGCTCGGCGTCGTGTTCCTCCTGACCCTGCCGTACGTCTTCCGCGGGCTCACCCTGCTGCACGAGGGCGCGGCGCGCGGGCTGCTCGGCGCCTGGCGCTCGGAGGCGCTCGAGGTCGAGGTCGCTGAGCTCGCCGCCTCGCGGGGCGCCGCGGTGCAGGCGGAGGATGCCTCGCTCCGACGCCTCGAGCGCGATATCCACGACGGTCCGCAGCAGCGCCTCGTCCGTCTGCAGATGGACCTCGCGACGATCGAACGGCGCCTGGAGCGCGACCCCGACGCCGCGCGCGAGCTCATCGGCGAGGCCCGTGAGCAGGCGCGGGAGACGCTCGACGAGCTCCGGGCGCTGTCGCGCGGCTTCGCCCCGCCGCTGCTGCAGGACCGCGGGCTCGCGAGCGCCCTCGAGTCGCTCGCCTCGCGGAGCCCGGTCCCGGTGGTGTTCGAGAACCTCCTGCCCCCGGCGAGCGGACTGCCGGCCGCGATCGAGCGCAACGCGTACTTCGTCGCCGCCGAGCTGCTGACGAACGTCGTGAAGCACACCGACGCCACGAGCGTCCGGCTCCGGGTCGCGGTGCGCGACGCCGGGCCGGCGGGGCACTGGCTCGACCTGTGGGTGACCGACAACGGCTCGGGCGGCGCCAGGATCGAATCGGGGCACGGACTCGCGGGCCTGCACGAGCGCGTGCTCGGACTCCGCGGCCAGTTCCTCGTCGACAGCCCGCCGGGAGGTCCGACGATCATCGGCGCGCACATCCCGTTCCTGCCGGAGCCGCCGACGTCCGCCGCCGGCTGACGCGGCGGGCGGCGCGGCCGCCGCTAGGGTTGGGGCATGCCAGACCCCGCCCGCGGCCCGCTCCGCGTCGTGCTCGCCGAGGACTCGGTGCTCCTGCGTGAGGGGCTCGTCCGGCTCTTCGACGAGGCCGGCTTCGAGACCGCGGGATCGTATCCGGACGCCGAGCAGCTCCTCGCCGCCGTCGGCGACGACGCACCGGATGTCGCGGTGCTCGACGTGCGGATGCCGCCGACGTTCCGCGACGAGGGCGTGCGCGCCGCGATCGAGCTGCGCCGGCGGTACCCGGGGCTCGGCGTGCTCCTGCTCAGTCAGTACGTCGAGGGCACCTACGCGCACGAGCTGCTGTCATCGGGGGAGGGTGGCATGGGCTACCTCCTGAAAGACCGGGTCGCCTCGCTTGACGAGCTCGACGACGCCGTGCGCCGGGTGAGCGAGGGTGGCACGGTGCTCGACCCGCAGGTCGTCCGGGAGCTCCTCAGCCGCCGGGCGGACCCGCTGGAGAGCCTCACCCCGCGCGAGCGCGAGGTGCTCGAGCTCATGGCGGAGGGGCGCACGAACGCCGGCATCGCCGGGCAGCTCTTCATCGGCGTCGGCGCGGTCGAGAAGAACGTCACGTCGATCTTCCAGAAGCTCGGGCTCGAGGACTCGGGCACCGATCACCGCCGCGTGCTCGCGGTGCTGGCTTGGCTTCAGCGCTGAGCCCCGGTCTCAGCGCGAGCCCCGTCTTCCGCGCCGCGTCGCGCCGAGACGACGACGGGGCCGGGATCCTGTGCGGATCCCGGCCCCGTGCACGTCGCTGACGCGGTCAGCTCACACTGAGGTGCGCCGAGAGGAACCAGCGGTCCTTGTCGAGGCCCTGACGGATCGCGATCGCGATGTCCTGGCTCGACGGGTCGAGCGTCTCGAGCCCCTCGATCGCCGCGTTCACCTTCTCGGTCGCGACGTCGATCTGCGCGATGACGTCGGCGATCGTGTCCTCGGACGGCTTGAAGCCGGCCTTCGGGTTCGCCCCGGCGGTCTCCTTCGCGACGGTCGCGATGCGCGCGTCGATCGGCAGGCCGAGGGCGATCACGCGCTCGGCGGCTTCGTCGGACCAGCCCTGCGCGTGCTCCACGACGGTGTCGAGGAACTCGTGCACCGGCAGGAAGTTGATCCCGCGCACGTGCCAGTGCGCCTGCTTGCCGTTCACCGCGAGGGTGACGAGCTCGTGCACGATCGGGGTGAAGAACTGGGCCACTCCTGCGGCGACCTCGGCGTTCGCGCCGGTCTTCGGAGCCATGGTGTCGGTCATCTGTTCCGCCTTCCCTTGGTCGTTGTCTGCTTCAACGCTACGCAGCTGGGGAACTATTTCAAGCAAGGGAAGGCAGGGCTTGCGAAGGGGAGGCGAACCTCACTACGGTCGGATGCCGCACTCGATCCGGCCTGCGCGGCGGCCCGTGCACGGCGACCCCGCGGATGTGCACTACGATCGAACCGTGCCGAGAGGCGCATCGGGGATGTAGCTCAATGGTAGAGCCTCAGTCTTCCAAACTGATTACGCGGGTTCGATTCCCGTCATCCCCTCCGATTCCAGCTCAAGCGCAGTGCGGTTCATGCGGGGTGCGGTTCACGTGCGCGGCCCCGCGCGGGGCCGCGTCCGACGGCGCGCGGTCGCGCGCGTCGCGCGTGTCCTGAGCAGCCCCGTGCGGTGCAGTAGACTTTCTCGGGTCATCCGCGTCCCGGTCTGCTTCGGCATGCCTGCGCGGATGGCGACGAGTTGAGTAGCGACTCGGGGCGTAGCTCAGCTTGGCTAGAGCGCCCGCTTTGGGAGCGGGAGGTCGCAGGTTCGAATCCTGTCGCCCCGACGAGTCGCCTGGCTCGACACGAACTTCCACACAACAGGAGATCTTCCACATGCCGACCACTTCGGTTGAGAAGCTGAGCCCGACGCGCGCCAAGCTCACCATCACGGTGTCGCCCGAGGAGCTGAAGCCCAGCATCGCCCACGCGTACGAGCACATCGCCGAGCAGATCAACGTGCCCGGCTTCCGCAAGGGCAAGGTGCCGCCGCCCATCATCGACCAGCGGGTCGGCAAGGCGGCCGTGCTCGAGCACGCCGTCAACGAGGGCCTCGACGGGTTCTACCGCGCCGCGGTGACGGAGCACGAGCTCCGTCCGCTCGGCCGCCCGGCGGCCGACATCGTCGAGTGGCCGAACGAGAAGGACTTCTCGGGCGACCTGCTCCTCGCGATCGAGGTCGACGTGCGCCCCGAGATCGAGCTGCCCGCCTACGAGGGCCTCGAGCTCACCGTCGACTCGGTCGAGATCGACGAGGCCGAGGTCGCCGCCGAGCTCGACCGTCTGCGCAGCCGCTTCGGCACGCTGATCACGGTCGACCGCCCGGCGAAGACCGGCGACTTCGTGACCCTCGACCTCGTCGCCGAGATCGACGGCGCGCAGGTCGACACCGCGAACGGCATCTCGTACGAGGTCGGCTCGGGCGAGCTGCTCGCCGGCATCGACGAGGCGCTCGACTCGCTCACCGCGGGTGAGACCACGACGTTCACGTCGAGCCTGCTCGGTGGCGAGCACGAGGGCGCCGACGCCGAGATCACCGTGACCGTCACCGCCGTCAAGGAGCGCGAGCTCCCCGAGGCCGACGACGATTTCGCGCAGATCGCGAGCGAGTTCGACACCATCGCCGAGCTCACCGACTCGCTCAAGGAGCAGGTCGCCCGCAACAAGACCTTCGGCCAGGGCACCCAGGCCCGCGACCTCCTCGTCGACAAGCTCGTCGAGCTGGCCGACGTGCCGGTCGCCGACTCGGTCATCGAGGACGAGGTGCACCGCCACCTCGAGTCCGAGAACCGTCTCGAGGACGACGAGCACCGCGCCGAGGTCACCGAGGCGAGCACCAAGTCGTTCAAGTCGCAGATCATCCTCGACAAGATCGCCGAGGTCGAGAACGTCCAGGTCAGCCAGGACGAGCTCACCCAGTACCTCGTGCAGGGCGCCGCGCAGTACGGCATGAACCCGCAGGAGTTCGTGCAGATCCTGAGCGAGCAGGGCCAGATCCCGGCGATGGTCGGCGAGGTCGCCCGCAACAAGGCGCTCGCGATCGCCCTCGGCAAGGCGAAGGTCACCGACGCCGACGGCAAGGCCGTCGACCTCAGCGAGTTCACGGCCGTCGGCGAGGACGAGGCGGAGGCCGAGGTCGTCGCCGAGGCCGAGGAGATCGTCGAGGACGCCGAGGCGGCCGAGAAGCCCGCGCCGAAGAAGCGCGCCGCGGCCAAGAAGAAGGCCGACGACGCCGAGGCGGACGAGAAGCCGGCGCCGAAGAAGCGCGCCGCGAAGAAGTCGGACGCGTAAGCAGCCGCATCCACGGGCGGGGGTCGGGCCGGGTGGCCCGACCCCCGTTCGCGTTCCGAGGAAGCGTTTCGAGGAAGAGGGAGCGAGCGGATGACCGCACTCGCAGATGAGGGCGCCGCCGTGGACGGCTGGCAGCGCGCCGTCGACGCCGTGTGGGCCGAGGCGGTCGCGCTCGGCGAGGACGAGGTGATCCGGCGCATCGATGCGCTCGCGGCCGAGCTGCCGTCCTCCGATCCGCGCGGGCCCTTCGAGGCGGCGGGCGCGAGGGACTCGGCGGGGCGCGAAGCCGACGCCGAGGGGGAGTACCGTCGCGCGCTCGAGCTCGGGCTCGCCGGGCGGGCCCGCACCGAGGCGCTCGTCCAGCTGGCATCCACGGTGCGCACCCTCGGGCGCGCGAGCGAGTCGGTCGAACTCCTCGCGGAGGCCGCCGTCGAGCCGCACGATCTCGGCGACGCGATCACGGCGTTCCGGGCGCTCGCGCTCGTATCGCTCGGGCAGGAGCGGCGTGCGGCAGCCGAGCTCCTCGCGGCCCTCGCCCCGCACCTGCCGCAGTACCGCCGTTCGCTCCTCGCGTACGCGGGGGCGCTCGAAGGCGACGCGCCATCCGCCTAGGGCGAACACCCCCGTTCCGCGCTGTTGCACCGGATAGATTCGATTCAACGCGACAACGAAACGGAGCGACATCCATGGCCGAACCGACACCGCAGCCGGGTGTATTCGATCGACTGCTGAAGGACCGCATCATCTGGCTCGGCTCCGAGGTGCGCGACGACAACGCGAACGAGATCGCCGCGAAGCTGCTGCTGCTCGCAGCCGAAGACCCGAAGAAGGACATCTACCTCTACATCAACTCGCCGGGCGGGTCGATCACGGCGGGCATGGCCATCTACGACACCATGCAGTTCGTGCCGAACGACATCGTCACGGTCGGCATCGGCATGGCCGCCTCGATGGGGCAGCTCCTGCTGACCGCGGGCACCAAGGGCAAGCGGTACATCACCCCGAACGCCCGGGTGCTGCTGCACCAGCCGCACGGCGGCTTCGGCGGCACCGCGAGCGACATCCAGACGCAGGCGCAGCTCATCCTCGACATGAAGAAGCGGCTCGCCGAGATCACCGCGGCGCAGACCGGCAAGTCCGTCGAGCAGATCAACGCCGACGGCGACCGCGACCGCTGGTTCTCCGCGCAGGAGGCCCTCGAGTACGGCTTCGTCGACCACATCCGCGAGTCCGCGCTCGACGTCGCCGGCGGCGGCGGAACGAACCAGGCGTGAACGAGAGAGAGAACGAGCGAATGACAATGCCAGCCTTCACCGGCCCTGCGTACGGCGGCACCGCCTTCTCCGGCGTGCAGGCTCCCGGCTCGCGCTACATCCTGCCGAGCTTCGAGGAGCGCACCGCCTACGGCTTCAAGCGCCAGGACCCGTACGCGAAGCTCTTCGAGGACCGCATCATCTTCCTCGGCGTGCAGGTGGACGACGCCTCGGCCGACGACATCATGGCGCAGCTGCTCGTGCTCGAGTCGATGGACCCCGAGCGCGACATCATGATGTACATCAACTCGCCGGGCGGCTCGTTCACGGCGATGACGGCGATCTACGACACGATGCAGTACATCCGGCCGCAGATCCAGACCGTGGTCCTCGGTCAGGCGGCCTCCGCCGCGGCGGTCATCGCGGCAGCCGGCACGCCGGGACGCCGCCTCGCCCTGCCGAACGCGCGCATCCTGATCCACCAGCCGGCGATGGGGGAGGCGGGCCACGGCCAGGCCTCCGACATCGAGATCCAGGCCGCCGAGATCCTGCGCATGCGCACCTGGCTCGAGGAGACGCTCTCGAAGCACTCCAAGCGCAGCCAGGACGAGGTGCACACCGACATCGACCGCGACAAGATCCTCTCCGCCGAGGAGGCCATGCAGTACGGCCTCATCGACCAGGTGCTGACCTCGCGGAAGACGCTGCCCGCGCTCACGAGCTGAGGCCGGGCACCCGCATGACGAACGGCGCGCTGGACGACCGGCGCGCCGTTCGTCGTCTCTTCGTCCGCCCGGATGCCGCGATCGACCGCCGCTCCTGGCCGGCGTCGGTGCCGGCGGTCCGGCAGCTGCTCGACGAGGGCGCCCTCGAGCTTCCTGCCGGGGTCACCTTCCTCGTCGGGGAGAACGGCAGCGGGAAGTCGACGCTCATCGAGGGCATCGCGATGGCGTACGGGCTGCCGCCCGAGGGTGGCAGCAGCAACGGCGGCGGCAGCACCCGCCCGTCCGAGTCGCCGCTCGGAGACTGGCTCGGCGTCGAGCGCACGGGCGGGGCCCCGCGCTGGGGCTTCTTCCTCCGGGCCGAGACGATGCACGGCTACTACAGCTACCTCGAGGGGTTGCCAGACAGCCCCGACCGGCATCTGCACGCGCTGAGCCACGGCGAGTCGTTCAACGCGCTGCTCGCGGAGAAGCTCAACCACCCGAGGTACACGGCGGGCTTCGTCTGCCTCGACGAGCCCGAGGCGGCGCTCTCCTTCGCTTCGACGCTCACCTGGCTCGCGAACCTCGCCGAGATGGCGGCCGACGGCACCCAGATTGTCTGCGCCACGCATTCGCCCGTGCTCGCCGCGCTGCCGGGCGCGGCCATCCTGGAGCTCGGCGAGTGGGGCATCCGCCCCGCCGAGTGGGAGGAGCTCGAGATCGTGCAGCACACGAGATCGTTCCTGGACGACCCGCGCCGGTACCTGCGCCACTTGATCGACTGACGAGAATCGCCACGCCGCGAACGATCCAGCTCCGCTCCGCCGCAACGACGCCGGCACGGGTTAGGCTCGGAGCAGACGGCTGAGAGGGAGGATGCGATGGCACGCATCGGAGAGAGCGCCGACCTGTTGAAGTGCTCGTTCTGCGGAAAGAGCCAGAAGCAGGTCCAGCAGCTCATCGCGGGCCCCGGCGTCTACATCTGCGACGAATGCGTCGAGCTCTGCAACGAGATCATCGAGGAGCGCCTCGCCGAAGCGGGCGAGACCGAGGCCGGCGAGTTCGAGCTGCCGAAGCCGAAGGAGATCTTCTCCTTCCTCGAGGAGTACGTCATCGGGCAGGAGCCCGCGAAGCGCGCCCTCGCCGTCGCCGTCTACAACCACTACAAGCGAATCCGCGCGAAGACCACGCTCACGACCGCCGACCGCGCCCACGACGACGTGGAGATCGCGAAGTCGAACATCCTGCTCATCGGCCCGACCGGCTGCGGCAAGACGTATCTCGCGCAGACGCTCGCGAAGCAGCTGAACGTGCCGTTCGCCGTCGCCGACGCCACCGCGCTCACCGAGGCGGGCTACGTCGGAGAAGACGTCGAGAACATCCTCCTGAAGCTCATCCAGGCCGCCGACTACGACGTGAAGCGGGCCGAGACGGGCATCATCTACATCGACGAGGTCGACAAGATCGCCCGCAAGGCCGAGAACCCGTCGATCACCCGCGACGTGTCGGGCGAGGGCGTGCAGCAGGCGCTGCTGAAGATCCTCGAGGGCACGGTCGCCTCCGTCCCGCCGCAGGGCGGGCGCAAGCATCCGCATCAGGAGTTCATCCAGATCGACACGACGAACGTGCTGTTCATCGTCGCGGGCGCGTTCGCCGGACTGGAGGACATCATCTCCTCGCGCGCGGGCAAGCGCGGCATCGGCTTCGGCGCCCCGCTGCACTCGAAGCGCGAGGACGCGGAGCTCTTCAGCGAGGTCCTCCCCGAAGACCTGCACAAGTTCGGGCTGATCCCCGAGTTCATCGGCCGCCTCCCCGTCGTCGCCACGGTGACGCCGCTCGATCGCGAGGCGCTCATCGAGATCCTCACCGTGCCGAAGAACGCGCTCGTGAAGCAGTACCAGCGCATGTTCGAGCTCGACGGCGTCGAGCTCGACTTCGAGCCCGACGCGCTCGAGGCGATCGCCGATCTCGCCGTGCTCCGGCAGACGGGCGCGCGCGGTCTGCGGGCGATCATGGAGGAGGTGCTCGGTCCGATCATGTTCGAGGTGCCGAGCTCCACCGGCGTCGCACGCGTCGTCGTGACGAAGGCCGCCGTGATCGACAACGCGGCCCCGACCATCGTGCCGGTGAAGCAGCGCCGCCAGGAGAAGTCCGCCTGAGACCGGCCCGCTCGGGCCGTTCAGACGGCCGGTGGCACCGCGCTCTCGCGCAGCGTCGCGTCGTCCGAGAGTGTTGCCTCCGCAAGGGCTGTGCCCCTCAGAAGGCTGTGCGCTCCGGGAGTGCTGCGAGCGAGGCGGGCTCAGGCCAGGTCGTCGTCGGGACGCGCGCCGAACACGATCTCGTCCCAGCTCGGCATGGAAGCCCGTGAGCCCTTCTTGGCCGAGTTCGCGGCCCCGCGTCCGGAGGCATGCTGCTTGCCGCCCCAGAGCGCGCGTGCGGCCTTGCCGGGGCGGTCCTCGGCCGGCTCCGCCTTCGCCGACGGGGCCGGCGCGGTGAGCGGCTCGGCAGCCGGCAGCGGGAGCTCGGGCTGCTCGACGAGCGGGGTCGGCTCGGCCGGCCGCGAGGCGGGCGCGTCCTGGACCGACTCGCGCTCGCCCCGACGGCGTCGGAGGGCCTCGAGCAGGTCTGCGGTCTCGCCCATGGCCGGTGCGGGCTCGTCGGCCCGCTTGATGGCCGCGCGCGTAACGGCGGGGCTCGACTGCGGCGTGCTGCGCGCGTAGGGGAGCGGTTCGAGCTGCGGTGCCGTGTCGAACTCGCCGTGCTCGGGCTCGTCGAGCGTGAACGCGCCGCTGTCGAAGCGCGAGGCCTCGTCGTCGACCGCGCGGAGCCGCGGGATCAGGCCGCCCTTCAGCTCGCCCTGCTGCGAAAGGGTGATCGCCTCGGAGTTCAGGGGCTGGAGGGCCTGCTTGCGCGGCTCGAAGCTCCAGCGGGCGTCGTGGTCGATCTCGTCGACGGTGAACTCCAGCTTCACCATCCAACCGCGCTCCTCGTCCTTCCAGCTCGCCCAGCGCTCGCCGCTCGCGCCGAGGCGCGCGAGACGATCGCGGATGGCGGACCCGAACGAGGCGGGATCGTCGCCGTCGGGTTCGACCGCGGTGGCGACGGGGACCGCGAGGGCGGAGTTCACGATGTGCTCGCGCTCGGCGACCACCGGGCCCTCGAAGCGGCGGATGTACTCGACCGCGGCGCCGGTGATCTCGGCGACGTCCTCGGCGGACATGCCGGAACGGATGTACGCCTGGATCTCGCGCGGCGGGATCTTCGGCCCCTGATGCTGCTCCGGCTGGGCCTGGCGGATGCGCGATTGCAGCACGTCGTCCACCACGATCCGGAAGCGCGCGCCGTCTTCGGTGGCCACGAGGAGTGCGCCGTCCTCGACCCCGATCACCTTCAGCTCTTGCATCGCGAGAACCCTTCCGTGCCTGCGTTCCCGCCAAGGATGCCACGCGAACGGGCGTGTTCCGGGGAATACCCCGGGCGCGCCGGAAGTTGATCAGGCTGCAGGACCGGAGAGGTCCGCCGCGATGGTTTGCTTACGCCGATGATTTCATGCAGACTATCGCCGCCGAATCCTCGGCGTGAAGGAATGGATGGGAATGGCAACCGACTACGACGCCCCGCGGAAGACCGAAGACGACTCGGAGTCGATCGAGGCCCTCAAGGAACGCGTCCCCGACAAGATGTCGGGTGTGGTCGACGTCGAAGACGCCGACAACCCCGGTAGCTTCGACCTCGCCGGCGCCGACCTCTCGGACGTCGAGCTCGACGTCGTGGTGCTCCCGCCGCAGGCCGACGAGTTCACCTGCGTGAGCTGCTTCCTCGTGAAGCACCGCTCGCAGATCGACCACGACACGAAGCTCGGGCCGATCTGCATCGAGTGCGCCGCCTGAGCGGCGCACCCGCACCTACTCCGGCCGTCGCGATCCGTTGATCGCGGCGGCCAGTTGCTTCGGTCGGCGGCTCGACACGAGCCAGTAGGGCGTCGGGTCGGCGGGATCGACGATCGGGATCCGGACGACGGGCTGCACCCAGCCGCGGATGACGAGGAACGCGCGTGCATCGAGTCCGGTGCCGCGCTCGGCCCGGGCCGCGGCGTCCTCCGCCGCGACCGCCTCGCCGGTGAGGGCGAGCTCGATCTCCGCGCGACCGGCGCGGAGGCGGCCGTCGCGCACCTCGACGACGGGTGCGGTCAGACTGAGCGCGCCGACGACGGCGAGATAGAGGACGATTCCCGTCACGACGCCCGCCGGCATCGAGACCGGTGCGAGCACCAGGATGCTCGACGGGACGAGCAGCAGGCTCACGATGTAGATCCAGGGAGTGGGCCAGAGTTTCTCGCGGTAGACGGGCATGGCTCTATCCCACCAGACTTCTGCACTACCCTCGAACGGTGACCGATTCCGTCGACGTCCTGATCACGGCCGAGCGGGTCCCGAGCTACGCCCATCCGGGCGACGCCGGGGCCGACCTCCACGCCGCCGAGTCCATCGTCCTCGCCCCGGGCGAGCGCGCCACCGTCGGAACGGGCGTGTCGATCGCGCTGCCCGACGGCTACGTCGCCTTCGTGGTGCCGCGCTCCGGGCTCGCCTTCAAGCACGGCATCACCATCGTGAACGCGCCGGGCACCGTCGACGCCGGCTATCGGGGCGAGATCAAGGTCGCCCTGCTGAACACCGACGCGCGCGAGCCGTACGCGATCGAGGCCGGCGATCGGATCGCCCAGGTGGTCGTCATGCCGGTCAGCCGCGCGCGCTTCGTGGAGGTCGAGCGGCTCCCGGGCAGCGACCGCGGCGAGGGCGGGTTCGGATCGACGGGATTCGGCGAGCAGAAGTCAGGAGTGAACGCGTGAGCGAGATCGAGAACGCCGGGAGCGCCGAGCGCCCCGTCGACCACCCGAAGTCCGCGCCCGAGGATCGGGCCACCGCCGGCCCGTTCGACGAGGCCGAGGCGAACCCGGTTCGTCCGTACGTTGACCTCGGCGGGGTGAAGGTGCTGCCCCGCGAGGGTCTGCACCTCCGGCTCGAGGTCGAGGAGGGGTCGAAGCGCGTCGTGGCCGTCGGCCTCGACTACGCGAACTCGACGCTGCAGGTGCAGCCGTTCGCCGCCCCGCGCTCGAGCGGTCTGTGGCACGAGATCCGCGACCAGATCGCCGAGCAGATCGCGAGGCAGGGCGGCACGACGAGCATGCGCGAGGGGGCGTTCGGTCCCGAGCTGCTGGCGCAGATCCCCGTCGCCGCGGCCGACGGTGCGTCCGGCCGGATGCGGCTGGCCCGCTTCGTCGGCGTCGACGGCCCGCGCTGGTTCCTCCGCGGGGTCATCGCGGGCGAGGCGGCCGTCGACCCGGCCGCGGCCGCGCAGGTCGAGGACCTCTTCCGCTCGATCGTGGTGGTCCGCGGGACGACGCCGATGCCGCCGCGCGATCTGATCCCGCTGCGCATGCCGGCGACCGGCGCCCAGCCGCAGGCGTGATGTCGGGCGACGCGGAGCGGGGCGAGGAGGCGTCGGCTGACGAGTCGGGGACCCGGGCGAACGCCGCCGGAACGGATGCTCCCGCTGCGACGCCGGGTGAGTCCTCGGAGCTCGCGGGCGAGTTCGGACGCCAGCTCGCCGCGGCCGCCGAACGCAGCGGGCTCGGTGCGCTCGCGCGCGACGAGCGGCTCAGCGGTCGCGACCTGCTGACGGCGATCGGCGGCGTCCGCGGCATCCTCGAGGCGCTGCTGCCCGGCCTCGTGTTCCTCGTCGTCTACAGCTCACTGACGAGTTTCGCCCACCTCGAGACGCAGGCGGCGCTCGTCCCGGCCCTCGCGGCATCCGTCGGCCTCGCCGTGGTCTTCACGATCGCGCGCGTCGTCGTGAAGGGGCAGCCGACCCAGGCGATCGCGGGCCTCGTGGGCGTGCTCGCCTCGGCGGGCCTGTCGCTGTGGACGGGCCGCGCCGAGGACAACTACGTGCTCGGCTTCTGGACGAACGGCGTCTACGCGACGGTGCTGCTGGTCTCGGTGCTCGTGCGCTGGCCCGTGATCGGGCTCATCGTCGGATTCCTGATGAATGACGGCCTCGCCTGGCGGCAGGACCGGCGCAAGATGCGCGCGGCCCAGTTCCTCACGCTCGTGTGGATCGGCCTCTTCGTGGCGCGGCTCGCGGTGCAGCTGCCCTTCTACTTCGCCCAGAACGTCGAGGCGCTCGGTGCGACCCGGCTCCTCATGGGCGTGCCGCTGTACGCGCTCGTGCTCGTGTTCACCTGGCTCGTCGTACGCGCCGTGTACCCGGCGAAGGATGCCGCCTCCGAGTGATAGAGTTATCTCGACGTCGAGATAAATAGCTCGAACCCGCGGGGCGGGGCGGCAGTGGGGCCATTAGGTTACCCTTGCTGGATCGGCCCCCTGTCTGACGAGCAAGATGAAGTGCCGCGATGCGTTCGCGGCAGGCTTCGCGAAGGAGAGGACATCGTGTCTGCAGTGAACAGTTTCGGGGCGAAGGACACGCTCCGCGTCGGCGACGAATCCTACGAGATCTTCCGTGTCGACACCGTGCCCGGGTACGAGAAGCTCCCCTTCAGCCTGAAGGTGCTGCTCGAGAACCTCCTGCGCACGGAAGACGGCGCGAACGTCACGAAGGAGCAGATCGAGGCGCTCGGCTCGTGGGTCCCCACGGCCGAACCCGACACCGAGATCCAGTTCACGCCCGCGCGCGTGGTCATGCAGGACTTCACCGGTGTGCCGTGCATCGTCGACCTCGCCACCATGCGCGAGGCCGTCCTCGCACTCGGCGGCGACCCCGACAAGATCAACCCGCTCTCGCCGGCCGAGATGGTCATCGACCACTCGGTCATCGCCGATCTCTTCGGCACCGAGAACGCGCTCGAGCGCAACGTCGAGATCGAGTACGAGCGCAACGGCGAGCGGTACCAGTTCCTCCGCTGGGGGCAGACCGCCTTCGACGACTTCAAGGTCGTCCCGCCGGGCACCGGCATCGTGCACCAGGTGAACATCGAGCACCTCGCGAAGGTCATCTACGACCGCTCGGTCGACGGCGTCGTGCGCGCCTACCCGGACACCTGCGTCGGCACCGACTCGCACACCACCATGGTCAACGGCCTCGGCGTGCTCGGCTGGGGCGTCGGCGGCATCGAGGCCGAGGCGGCCATGCTGGGCCAGCCCGTCTCGATGCTCATCCCCAAGGTCGTGGGCTTCAAGCTCTCCGGCTCCATCCCGACCGGCGTGACCGCGACCGACGTCGTGCTCACGATCACCGACATGCTGCGCAAGCACGGCGTCGTCGGCAAGTTCGTCGAGTTCTACGGCTCGGGCGTCGCCTCGGTGCCGCTCGCGAACCGCGCCACCATCGGCAACATGAGCCCCGAGTTCGGTTCCACCGCGGCCATGTTCCCGATCGACGACGTCACGGTCGACTACCTCCGCCTCACCGGGCGGAGCGAGGCGCAGCTCGCCCTCGTGGAGGCGTACGCCAAGGAGCAGAAGCTCTGGCACGACCCGGCCAACGAGCCGGTCTTCTCGGAGTACCTCGAGCTCGACCTCTCGACGGTCGTCCCCTCTATCGCCGGACCGAAGCGCCCGCAGGACCGCATCATCCTGTCGACCGCGAAGGAGCAGTTCGAGAAGGACCTCACGAACTACGCTGACGTCGACCACGACCTCGTCGACCTCGAGATCGCCGAGTCGTTCCCCGCGTCCGACCCGCCCGCGAACTCGCCGGAAGACGAGTACAGCCAGCACGTGCACCACCACAAGAGCCACGCGCCGGTCTCCATCTCGAAGCCGACCCAGGTCGTCGAGTCCGACGGCACCAAGTACACCCTCGACCACGGCGCCGTCACGATCGCCGCGATCACCTCCTGCACGAACACGTCGAACCCCTCGGTCATGCTCGCGGCGGGGCTGCTCGCCCGCAATGCCGTGAAGAAGGGCCTGAAGGCCAAGCCGTGGGTGAAGACCACCCTCGCGCCGGGGTCGAAGGTCGTCACCGACTACTACGAGAAGGCCGGCCTCACGCAGGACCTCGAGGACCTCGGCTTCTACACCGTCGGCTACGGCTGCACCACCTGCATCGGCAACTCGGGCCCGCTCATCGAAGAGGTCTCGGCGGCCGTTCAGCAGAACGACCTCGCCGTGACGGCGGTGCTCTCGGGCAACCGCAACTTCGAGGGCCGCATCAACCCCGACGTGAAGATGAACTACCTCGCGTCGCCGCCGCTCGTCATCGCCTACTCGCTCGCCGGCTCGATGAACTTCGACTTCGAGACCGACGCGCTCGGCACCGACACCGAGGGCAACGAGGTCTTCCTCCGCGACATCTGGCCCGACGCGGCCGAGGTGCAGGCGACGATCGACTCCTCGATCAGCGAGGACATGTTCACCAAGCAGTACGCGAGCGTCTTCGAGGGCGACGAGCGGTGGCGCACGCTGCCGACGCCGACCGGCTCGACCTTCGAGTGGGACGAGAAGTCGACCTACGTGCGGAAGCCCCCGTACTTCGAGGGCATGACGATGCAGCCGTCGCCGGTCTCCGACATCTCGGGCGCGCGCGTGCTCGCGAAGCTCGGCGACTCCGTCACGACCGACCACATCTCGCCCGCCGGCTCGATCAAGGCCGACAGCCCCGCCGGCCGGTACCTGACCGAGCACGGCGTCGAGCGCAAGGACTTCAACTCCTACGGCTCGCGCCGCGGCAACCACGAGGTGATGATCCGCGGCACCTTCGCGAACATCCGCCTGCGCAACCAGCTCCTCGACGGCGTCGAGGGCGGGTACACGCGTGACTTCACGCAGGCCGACGCGCCGCAGTCGTTCATCTACGACGCCTCGCAGAACTACCAGGCGCAGGGCACCCCCCTCGTCATCTTCGGCGGCAAGGAGTACGGTTCCGGCTCCTCGCGCGACTGGGCGGCGAAGGGCACGAGCCTCCTCGGCGTGAAGGCGGTCATCACCGAGAGCTTCGAGCGGATCCACCGCTCGAACCTCATCGGCATGGGCGTCGTCCCGCTGCAGTTCCCGGCGGGGGAGTCGGCCGACTCGCTCGGCCTCGACGGCACCGAGATCGTCTCGATCTCCGGTCTCGAGCAGCTGAACGAGGGCACCACCCCGAAGACGGTGCACGTCGTCGCGGAGCCGAGCGAGCACTCGCCGGCCGGCAAGCAGACGGTGGAGTTCGACGCGGTCGTCCGCATCGACACGCCGGGTGAGGCCGACTACTACCGCAACGGCGGCATCCTGCAGTACGTGCTGCGCTCGCTCGTCTGAGCCGAGTCGCGACCCGGTGGGGCCGGGCGTTCCTGGACGGAGCGCCCGGCCCCACCCGTTCGGGTCGCGTAGAATCGACGGATGCCGCACCCCACGTCGCGGCGCACGGAAAGGCGGCGCAGATGACCCTGCTGGAGACGATCAGAGGTCCCCGAGACCTCGACGGTCTCACGAGGGAGCAGCTGGAGCAGCTCGCCGAGGAGGTGCGCGAGCACCTCGTCGCGAACGTCGCGAAGACGGGCGGACACCTCGGCCCGAACCTCGGCGTCGTCGAGCTCACGATCGCGATCCACCGGGTGTTCTCCTCCCCGCGGGACGCCGTGGTCTTCGACACCGGTCACCAGTCCTACGTGCACAAGCTGCTCACCGGGCGGCAGGACTTCTCGACGCTCCGCCAGACCGGCGGGCTCGCGGGCTACCCGCAGCGCAGCGAGTCGGAGCACGACATCGTGGAGTCCTCGCACGCGTCGAGCTCCCTGTCCTGGGCCGACGGCATCTCGAAGGCGTTCGAGATGACGGGGCAGCACGACCGGCACGTCGTCGCCGTCGTCGGCGACGGGGCGCTGACCGGCGGCATGACGTGGGAGGCGCTGAACAACATCTCCGACGACAACACGCGCAAGCTCATCGTCGTCGTGAACGACAACGGCCGCTCCTACGCGCCGACCATCGGCGGCATGGCCCGCTTCCTGAACTCGGTGCGCACGAAGCGCACCTACCGCAATCTGCACCTGTCCAGCCGGCAGGCGTTCGAGCGCCTGGGCGGCCCCGCAAAGGCGTTCTACCGCGGCGTGCGCGGCGGTCTGCACGGCTTCCTCTCGCGCTTCACCGACAACGAGGCGCTGTACTCCAACCTCGACATCAAGTACGTCGGCCCGGTCGACGGCCACGACGAGCAGGCGATGGAGGACGCGCTCCGGCAGGCGAAGAACTACGGCGCCCCCGTCATCGTCCACGCCATCACGGAGAAGGGGCGCGGCTACGAGCCGGCCCGCAACGACGTCGCCGACCAGTTCCACGCGGTCGGCCAGATCGACCCCGAGACGGGCGAGCCGCTCGACACGAGCGGCGCGAAGAGCTGGACGAGCGTCTTCGCCGACGAGCTCGTGCACCTCGCCGAGGAGAACGAGCGGCTCGTCGGCATCACCGCGGCGATGCTCCGCCCGACCGGTCTGCATCGCATGGCCGAACGCTTCCCGTCCCGCGTGTTCGACGTGGGCATCGCCGAGCAGCACGCCGTCACCAGTGCGGCCGGGCTCGCGTTCGGCGGGCTCCACCCCGTGGTCGCGGTGTACGCCACGTTCATGAACCGCGCCTTCGACCAGCTGCTGATGGATGTCGCCCTGCACCGGGCCGGCGTCACCTTCGTGCTCGATCGCGCCGGCGTCACCGGTCCCGACGGGCCGAGCCACCACGGCGTCTGGGACCTCTCGATCCTCCAGGTCGTGCCCGGCATCCGCATCGCGGCGCCGCGCGACTCGGTGCGGCTCGCCGAGGAGCTCGCCGAGGCCGTCCGCGTCGAGGACGCCCCGACGGTGCTGCGCTTCCCGAAGGGCTCGGTCGGCACCGAGTACCGGGCCGTCCGCCGCACCGCCGACGGCGTCGACGTGCTCGTCGAGTCCGAGCGCCGCGACGTGCTGATCGTCACGGTCGGCCCGATGGCCGGCATCGGTCTCGAAGTCGCCCAGCGGCTCGAGGCGCACGGCATCGGCGCGACCGTCGTCGACCCGCGCTGGGTCGTCCCGGTGCCGGAGAGTGTCGTGCAGCTCGCCGCCGACTACCGCCTCGTCGTCTCGCTCGAGGACGGGGTCCGCGTCGGCGGCGTGGGCACGCGCATCCGCCAGGACCTCCGCGAGGCGGGCGTCGACACCGCGGTGACCGAGCTGGGGCTGCCCGACGAGTTCCTCGATCACGGCTCGCGCAACGACATCCTCGAGCGGGTGGGGCTGACCCCGCAGCACATCGCCCACGACGTCACCGCGATGGTGCTCGGCACGAAGCTGCCGCATGCGCGCGGCGCGTCGGACGACACCGGCGCGCAGCCCGTCATCGCCCGCGCCGCCGACTGACGCCTCCGGGTTCGACTCGCGAGCCGCTCCCGATCACGCCGCCGACCCCGAACGGCACGGCACGCGGAAACGGAACGGCCCGCGACGATTTCGTCGCGGGCCGTTCCGTCGGTCGATTCGGCTCAGGCGCCGACGCCCTCCACCCGCGGGTGGTGGAAGGTGTCGCCGAAGACCCGCTCCGAGGCGCCCACGCGGTCGAGGTACGGCGTCGCGCCGCCCGCCTGGAACGGCCAGCCGGCGCCGAGGATCAGGCAGAGGTCGATGTCCTCCGCCGCGGCGACGACGTGCTCGTCGAGCATGAGCCGGATCTCGCCGGCGAGCTCGTCCTCCACGCGTCGGAGGATCGTCGCGGCATCCACCGGGCTCGTGCCGACCGTGATGGCCTTCTTCGCCTCCTTGGTGAGGTCCACGACCTTGCCGTGCTTGTCCTTCTCGACGACGGCGGAGCCGAGCTTCGAGAGGGCGTGCATGTTCGCCGAGGCGTAGAAGCGCTCGGGGAACTCGCGCACCATCGTGTCCTGCACGTGGGCGGCGACCGCCCAGCCCACGAGATCGATGAGCTCGAACGGGCCCATGGGCAGGCCGATGGGGGCGAGCGCCTTCTCGACGACGGGGACCGGGGTGCCCTCGTCGACGGCGCGGGCGGCCTCGCCCATGACCTTCGCGAGCAGTCGGTTCACGACGAAGCCCGGGGCGTCGGCGGTGAGCACGGCGCTCTTCTTGAGCTTCGCGGCCGTGGCGAAGGCCGTCGCGAGCGTCGCATCGTCGGTCGTCGGGGTCTTCACGATCTCGATCAGCGGCATCACCGCGACCGGGTTGAAGAAGTGGAAGCCGACGAGCCGCTCCGGGTGGGCGAGCTTCGCCCCGATCTCCTCCACGGAGAGCGACGAGGTGTTCGTCGCGATGATCGCCGTCTCGGCGAGGTGCGGCTCGACCTCGGCGAACACCTGCTGCTTCACGGCGAGGTCCTCGAAGACCGCCTCGATGACCCAGTCACAGTCGGCGAAGTCGGCCTTCTCGGTCGTGCCGCTGACGAGTGCACGGAGCCGGTTCGCCTCGTCGGCGTCGATGCGGCCCTTCTGCTCGAGCGCGCCGATCTCGTCGCGGATGTACGCGAGGCCCTTGTCGACGCGCGCCTGGTCGAGGTCGGTGATGACGACGGGCACCTGCAATCGGCGGACGAAGAGCAGGGCGAACTGGCTGGCCATGAGGCCGGCACCGATGATGCCGACCTTCGTGACCTTGCGGGCGAGTGCGCGGTCGGGGGCGCCGGCCGGGCGCTTGGCCCGCTTCTGCACGAGGTTGAACGCGTAGATCGAGGCGCGGAACTGGTCGCCGGCGATGAGTTCGGCGAGCACCTCGTCCTCGCGGGCGAAGCCGTCGGCCTTGCTGCCGCTCTTCGCCGCCTTGAGCAGGTCGAGCGCCGCGTACGGCGACTTCGCGACCGTGCCGATGCGGGCCTCGAGCGTCTTCCGTGCGATGCCGATGGCGACGTCCCACTTGGCGAGCCGCTCGAGCTTGCCCGGCGTGTTCGGCCGCTTCACCTGCACGCGACCGGTGAGCACGCCGTCGGCCCACTTCAGCGAGTCCTCGAGGAAGTTCACCGGCGTGAACATCGCGTCGGCGATGCCGAGCTCGAGGGCGTCCTTCGCCTTCAGCATGCGGTTGTTCTTCAGCGGATTCTCGACGACCACCTTCAGCGCGTTCTCGATGCCGATGAGGTTCGGCAGCAGGTACGCGCCGCCCCAGCCCGGGATGATCCCGAGGAAGACCTCGGGCAGCGCGATGCCGGGCGCCGAGGCGTCGACCGTGCGGTAGTCGGAGTTCAGTGCGATCTCGAGCCCGCCGCCGAGGGCGAGGCCGTTGATGAAGCAGAACGAGGGGACGCCGAGCTCGCCCAGCTTGCCGAGCACGAAGTGGCCGAGCTGACCCATCTTCAGCGCGACCTCGCGGCTCGGGATCTCGCCGACCTTCGAGAGGTCGGCCCCGGCGGCGAGGAAGTACGGCTTGCCGGTGATCGCGACGGCGTCGATCTCGCCGGCCGCGGCGCGGGCCCGCAGCTCGACGAGGCGCTCGTCGAGCTCGAGCAGGGTGACCGGACCGAGCGTGGTGGGCCGGGTGTGGTCGCGCCCGTTGTCGAGCGTGATGAGCGCCAGCGTCTTGCCCGACGGCAGGCGGACGTCGCGCACGTAGGAGTGCGTGACGACCTCGTCGGCCGACATGGCGGCGAGCTCGGAGAAGTCGATCTTCGAGTAGTCGGTCATGTCGTTCAGCGACCCTTTCCGTAGCGCTTGTGGTGCGGGTTCTCCCAGATGACGGTGCCGCCCTGGCCGAGGCCGACGCACATCGCCGTGATGCCGTAGCGCACGTCGGGACGCTGCGCGAACTGGCGAGCGAGCTGGGTCATCAGGCGGACGCCGGATGCCGCCAGCGGGTGCCCGATGGCGATGGCGCCGCCCCACGGGTTCACCCGCTCGTCGTCGTCGGCGATGCCGAAGTGGTCGAGGAAGCTCAGCACCTGCACCGCGAACGCCTCGTTCAGCTCGAACAG
Organism: Agromyces mediolanus; assembly: GCF_044917495.1. GTDB lineage: Bacteria > Actinomycetota > Actinomycetes > Actinomycetales > Microbacteriaceae > Agromyces > Agromyces mediolanus_B. Next base: position 450,529 of record NZ_JAVSSI010000001.1, read on the forward strand.
GCCGATGTCGGTGATGTCGAGGCCGGCGCGCTTCAGCGCCTTCTCGGTCGAGGGGATCGGGCCGATGCCCATCACCTCGGGCTCGACGCCGGCGAAGGCGAAGCTGACCATGCGCATCTTCGTGCCGAGACCGAGCTCCTTCGCGGCGTCCGAGCTCGCGAGGATGGCGGCGGTGGCGCCGTCGGTGAGCGGCGAGGCGTTGCCCGCGGTGACGCGCCCATGCGGGCGGAACGGCGTCTTCAGCGTCGCGAGGCCCTCCATGGTCGTCTCGGGGCGGCGGCCCTCGTCCTCCGTCGCGAGGCCCCAGCCCGACTCGGTGCGGAGGGCGACCGGGACGAGGTCGGGCTGGATGCTGCCGGCGTCGTAGGCGGCCTGCACCTTCTGCTGGCTGAGCATGCCGAAACGGTCGGCCCGCTCCTTCGTGAGCTCGGGGAAGCGGTCGTGCAGTCGCTCGGCGGTGTTGCCCATGTTGAGCGCGTCGGCGGCGACGAGCTTCTCGGCGAGGAACCGGGGGTTCGGGTCGGCGTCGAGCCCCATCGGATGACGGCCCATGTGCTCGACCCCGCCGGCGATGACGACGTCGTACTGGCCGAAGCCGATGCCGGATCCCGTCGTCGTGACCGCGGTCATGGCGCCCGCGCACATGCGGTCGATCGCGAAGCCCGGCACGCTCATCGGCAGGCCGGCCAAGATCGCGGCCGTGCGGCCCAGGGTCAGGCCCTGGTCTCCCTGCTGCGTCGTCGCCGCGATGGCGACGTCGTCGACCCGCGCGGGCGGGAGGGAGGGATTGCGTTCGAGGAGCCCGGTGATGGTCTTGACCGCGAGGTCGTCGGCCCTGGTGTTCCAGTACATGCCCTTTTCACCGGCTCGTCCGAACGGGGTCCGGACCCCGTCGACGAACACGACATCAGCTCGTTCAGCCACGCTGCAGCTCCCTTTCGGATCAGGATGACTCGATCCTACGAAGCCTCGGTTCGGGGCGTGGAATCGCTTGACGGAACCTACGAAGCGCTGTCCTCGGCATCCTGAATGCTTTGTGCCGCTTCGCTAAAGGCCTCCGCGATCTTCTGTGCGGTGGCCTCAATCTGCCACGGCCGTGCGCCGTGCTGCGCGAGCGCTGCGGAGATGCCGTCGGCATCGCGCTCGACCGGCGGATGCCACGCCACGCGCCGCAGGGTGTCGGGCGTGAGGAGGTTCTCCACGGGCATCCCGTACTCCTCGGCGATCGCGGCGACGGCCTCCTTCGCGAGACGCAGCCGCGCGTCCGCCTCGGGGTTCCGGGCAGCCCACGCCCGCGGCGGCGGCGGCGCGTCGCTCGGCACGCGGGCGGCGGGCAGGTCGCTCGTCTGGATGGCGGCCTCGACGGCCTTCCACCAGCGGTCGAGCTCGCTGCGGCTCGCGCGGCCGTTGAAGTCCTTCATGTCGGCGAGGGCACGACGGGTGCGCGGCATCGCCTTCGCGACCGTGAGGATCGAGGAGTCCGGCACGAGCCGGCCCGGTGCCACGTCGCGCTCGATCGCGAGCTCGTCGCGCGCGTGCCAGAGGGCTCGGGCGACCGCCAGGTTCCGCGGCGAGCGGAGCGCGTGGATGCCGGAGAGCCGGCGCCAGGGCTCGTTGCTCGCCGGCTTCGGCTCGCGTCGGAGCACCGCGTCGAACTCCTGCTCGGCGATCCCCGTCTTGCCGGCCGCGACGAGCTCCTCGGCGAGCCGGTCGCGGACGTCCACGAGGAGCTCGACGTCGAGGGCCGCGTACGTCAACCAGGGCTGGGGGAGCGGACGCGTCGACCAGTCGGCGGCCGAGTGCTCCTTCGCGAGCGTGACGCCGAGGAGCTCCTCGACCACCGCCGCGAGGCCGACCCGCTGCATGCCGAGGAGGCGCGCGGCCAGCTCCGTGTCGAAGATGCGCTCCGGGTCGAGGCCGACCTCGCGCAGGCAGGCGAGGTCCTGGCTCGCCGCGTGCAGCACCCACTCGTCGTGGTGCACGAGCTCCTGCAGCCGGCCGAACTCGCCGAGCGCCGGCGGGTCGAAGAGGAACGTGCCCGAGCCGCGCCGGAAGAGCTGGATCAGGTAGGCGCGCTGCGAGTAGCGGAATCCGCTCGCCCGCTCGGCGTCGACCGCGATGGGGCCGTCGCCGTCGGCGATCCGGTCGACCGCGGCCGCGAACGCGTCGGGCGTGTCGATCACCCGGTAGTCAGTCACGGTTCCTCCGTCTGGGTAGGGTCGTCACCCCTTCGGAACGGGGTGGGAGCCCGGCAAGCATGCACAGCAACTCGCCCCAGCCTTCCACATGCGCGTCGATCCGGGGGTCGAGCGGGGTCCACGAGGCGCGGAGTTCGATCTGGGCGCCGTCGCCCTGCTGGGACAGCTCCCCGAAGCCCGTCGAGAGGATCTTCGTCGCGGTGCCCGAGGCGGCGACGTAGCTCGCACCGCGGGCGTCGAGCGCGTCGACGAGCCACGACCAGGCGACGTCCGCGAGGAAGGGGTCGAGCCCGATGTCGGTCTCGAGCGGCGCCTGGGCGAAGCACACGACGCGGAAACTGCCGCCCCACTGCTCGGGTTCGCTCGGATCGTAGAGCAGCACGAACCGCCCGGTGCCGAGCTCGGAGTCGGCATGTCGACTCGGCAGCACATCGGCGGACAGCGCGGTCGCGTACGGGGCGAGCGCCGCGGGCGCGGGGATCTCGGACACGCGGAGCTCGCTTCGGGGCGAGGCCGCTCGGATGGATTCGAGCGCGACCTCGAACTCGTGGGGCGGTCGCGTCGCTGAGTCGGGCACGAGTGCAGACTAGAGTCTGCGTCGAGGCGGATGTCGGCGGCACGCCGGTCCGGCCGGCACCACCTCGACGGGAACGCACGGAGGGGGACGTATGCCACGGGGAGCGCGCATCGCGAAGGGACTGGGGATCGCGATCGGCGTGGTCGCGCTGACGGCGGTCGCCGCCGCGGCGGCGACGGCCGCGATCGGCGTCCGCTTCGCCCGCAAGGTCGTCACTCCGCCGCTCGAACGCGAGGAGGACGTGCGGATCCTCGGCGTCGACCGGGCGCGGAACGAGATCCTGCTCGCGCCGTCCGACGAAGCGCGGATGGCCGGCCGGTACGGCTTCTGGTTCGACCGCGACGCCGGCTACGCGAGACTCGGCGAGGTGCTCGACGAGGGGCCGCGCGGGGTGCGACGCGTGATCGAGTCCATCGACTTCGGTCGGCTGGAGCGCGCGCAGCGCGGCCGGATGAGCGGCTGGTACCACCTGGGGCCGTGGGAGCTCGGCATCCCGTACGAGAACGTCGCGATCCAGACGCCGATCGGTCCGGCGCCGGCCTGGCACGTGCCGGCTGCCGAGCCCGGCGGCGACTGGATCATCCAGGTGCACGGCTGGGGCGCCCGGCGGGCGGAGGGGCTCCGCGCCGTCGCGCCGGCTCGTGCGCAGGGCTGGGACACCCTCCTCATCTCCTACCGCAACGACGGCGAGGCGCCCGCCTCCGGCGACGGCCGGTTCGGCCTCGGCAGCACGGAGTGGCGCGACGTCGAGGCCGCCGTCGCCTACGCGAAGGAGCACGGCGCGCGCCGCATCGTCCTCATGGGCTGGTCGATGGGCGGCGGCACGGTGCTGCAGGCGATGCTCCGTTCGCCGGGCATCGCCGATGCGGTGTGCGGCCTCGTGCTCGAGTCGCCCGCCGTCGACTGGGCCGACATCCTGCGCTTCCAGGGCACCCTGTACCGGCTTCCGGCGGAGTTCGCCGTGGTCGTCTCGCGGGTGCTCCGCGACCGGCTCGGCTCAGGCCTCGCCGGCCTCGCCGAGCCGATCGACCTCGCCGAGCTGGACGCGGCCGACCGCGCCGATGAGCTGGCGGTGCCGATGCTGCTGCTGCACAGCGTCGACGACGGCTTCGTGCCGATCGACGGCTCCCGCCGGCTCGCCGAGGCGCGTCCCGATCTCGTGCAGTTCGAGATCTTCGAGGGAGCCCGACACACGAAGCTCTGGAACGAGGATCCGGACCGCTGGAGCGGGCTCATCGAGGACTGGCTCGCCGCGCGCTGAGCGCCGACCGGATGCCGCCCGCCGTGCGCCCCGGGGCGCGACGGTCCGATCGGCTCAGGCGGTGCGCTCGCGCACCTGGCGCTTGATGCGGCCGAGCATGCCGGTCATACCGCGCACGCGGAGCGGCGACACGGCCTCGCCAAGCCCGAGCGACTGCGGGTAGTCGGCGGGGACGTCGAGCACCTCCTGGACGCCGAGCCCGTCGAGCCCCTGCACGAGGATCGAGGCGAAGCCGCGCGTCGTCGGCGCCTCCCGCGGCGCCGTCGCGTGCAGATGCACCCGGCCGTCGTCGACCTCGACGAAGAGGAAGACGGGGGACTGGCACTCCTCGACGCGCTCGAGGAGCTCGGGGTGATCGGCGTAGCGCTCGGGAAGCTCGGGCAGCTCGTTCGAGAACTCGAGCAGGAGCTGCAGGCGGTCCTTCACGCCGAGCGCGAGGAAGTCGTCGCGGGTCTCGGCGAGCCGCTCGGGGAGTGCGGTGGTGTCCATCCCGTCGATTCTCCCACCGATCGGGGCGGCGTGGACGGGCGCGCCGCCTCGATCGCCGCCGGCGCCCCTCAGCGGGACGGCAGCTCGCCGCGCGCCTCGCCGGTGACGATGGGCACGCGCACCGCGCTGCCCCACTCCGTCCACGATCCGTCGTAGTTGCGCACGTGCTCGAAGCCGAGCAGGTGCGTGAGCACGAACCAGGTGTGGCTGGAGCGCTCGCCGATCCGGCAGTAGGCGACGACCTCGTCGTCGTCCTCGAGGCCGACCTCCTCGCGGTAGATGGCGTCGAGCTCCGCGCGCGTGCGGAAGGTGCCGTCGGACGCGGCGGCGCGCGCCCACGGCACCGACGCGGCCGTCGGGATGTGCCCGGCGCGGAGCGCGCCCTCCTCCGGATAGGCCGGCGCGGTCGTGCGCTCGCCCGAGTACTCCTCAGGGGATCGCACGTCGATGAGCGGCTTGCCGAGGTGAGCGAGCACGTCCTCCTTGAACGCGCGCACGGCGGTGTCGTCGCGCTCGACGACAGGGTACTCGACGGGCGTCACCTCGGCCGGAGCCGTCGTGAGCTCCCGGCCCTCGGCGATCCAGAGGTCGCGCCCGCCGTCGAGCAGCCGGACGTCCTCGTGCCCGAAGAGCGTGAACACCCACAGCGCGTACGCGGCCCACCAGTTGTTCTTGTCGCCGTAGATGACGACGGTGGTGTCGCGGGCGATGCCCTTGGAACCGAGCAGCGCGGCGAACTGCTCGCCGTCGAGGTAGTCGCGGACGACCGGGTCGTTGAGCTCCGTGTGCCAGTCGATCTTCACCGCGCCGGGGATGTGCCCGGTCTCGTAGAGGAGCACGTCCTCGTCGGACTCGACCACCACGAGGCCCGGTTCGCCCAGGCGTTCGGCGAGCCACTCGGTGGAGACGAGGCGCTCCGGGTGGGCGTACTCGGCGAACTTCTCGGCGGGGTCGAACGCGATGGACATGCTGGCCTCCTGCGGGCGCCCGGTCGGGCGCGTGGGTTCGGGGGAGCGGACTAGGCTGGTGGCGAAATCCAACTCGAATCTACGCGGCGCGCCGGTCGAAGTCACAGGGGCCGTCATCGGATGCAACACGGGAGACCCCTGAACATGACCACGGCTGAGGCCAGCACGCTCGTCCGGCTCATCGAGCGGAACCCGACCATCACGGGCGCCGAGATCGCCGCGGCGCTGACCCCGCCCCCGCAGTTCGAGCACGCGTCCTTCGACTCGTACCGTCCCGACCCCGACTTCCCCTCCCAGCAGGCCGCGCTCGCGCGACTCAAGGAGTTCGCCGGCGCCTGGCGCGCCGCGCAGCGGCCCGGCGGGTTCTTCTCGCGCAAGCGGCCCGCGCGCATCGAGCTTCCGGGCGTCTACCTCGACGGCGGCTTCGGCGTCGGCAAGACGCACCTCCTCGCGGCCCTCTGGCACGTCGCGCACGGGCCGACGTACTTCGGCACCTTCATCGAGTACACGGCGCTCGTCGGCGCGCTCGGCTACGCGCAGGCGGTCGAGCTCCTCCGCGGGGCGAAGCTCGTCTGCATCGACGAGTTCGAGCTCGACGACCCGGGCGACACGATGCTCATGACCCGCTTCCTCGGCGAGCTGATGGCGGGCGGCACGCGCGTCGCCGCGACGAGCAACACCCCGCCGAACGCGCTCGGCGAGGGGCGGTTCGCCGCCGCCGACTTCCTGCGTGAGATCCACGCGCTCTCCTCGAACTTCGAGACCCTGCGGATCGACGGCCTCGACTACCGCCGTCGCGACACCGAAGGCCACGCGGTCGTCGCCGGCGACGACGGGACCGTGCAGCGCACCGCGGCGGCGCTCGCGAACCACGGGCACGCCACCTCCCTCGACGGCTTCGACGAGCTCATCGCGCACCTCGCGACGGTGCATCCCTCGAAGTACGTGCGACTCATCGACGGCGTCGACGCGATCGCCCTCACCGGCGCGCACGTGCTCCATGACCAGAACGCGGCACTGCGCCTCGTCGCGTTCATCGACCGCGTCTACGACGCCGAGGTCCCGATCATCGCGAGCGGCGTGCCGCTCGACGAGGTCTTCGACGACGAGATGATGGCCGGCGGCTACCGCAAGAAGTACCTGCGCTCCATGAGCCGGATGATCGCCCTCACCTCCGGCGAGCTGCCGCCGCACGACTGAGGGTCGTCGGAGGGGACGGCGACGGCCGCTCGGCCGCGAATCGGCGCCGCCTCCGCTCCGGGCATCCCCTCGGCGGATGCCCGGAGGACTCACCGCGCCTCGAAACGTGCTGTTTACATCGGGGGCCGCTCCGTAACCGCGCCGAAACACGACGAAGAATCGTTCGAAACCCGCTCTCGTGACACTGGGCGAGCACCGGATCCCCAGTTGCACCCGAGAGAGGTTTCGAGATGGACCAAGGCAACACCGCGTTCCTGTTGATCGCGGCGGCACTCGTGCTGCTGATGACCCCAGGGCTCGCGTTCTTCTACGGCGGCCTCGTGAAGGCGAAGAGCGTCATCAGCATGATGATGATGAGCTTCGGCGCGATGGGCCTCATCGGCGTGCTCTGGGTGCTGTTCGGCTACGCGATCGCGTTCCCCTCGGCCGAGGGGCTGAGCGCGCCCTGGTCGATCGACTGGTCGGCGATCGGCCTGCAGAGCCTCCTCGAGACGCCCGAGGACGCGGCCTTCCCGCCGCTCGCCTTCGTGGCCTTCCAGGCGACGTTCGCGATCCTCACCGTCGCGCTCATCTCCGGCGCCATCGCCGACCGTGCGAAGTTCGGCGCCTGGATGATCTTCGCCGGGATCTGGGCCGTGGTCGTGTACTTCCCGGTCGCGAGCTGGGTCTTCAACTTCGGGCTCGCCGACGACGGCAGCTTCGCGTACGGCGGCTGGATCACGTACGGCCTGCAGCAGGCGTTCGGCGTCGGGGCGATCGACTTCGCGGGCGGCACCGCCGTCCACATCAACGCCGGCGCTGCGGCCCTCGCCCTCGCCCTGGTGCTCGGCAAGCGGGTCGGGTTCTCCAAGGGCGCGCACGTGCCCCACAACCCGCCCTTCGTCCTCCTCGGCGCCGGCCTCCTCTGGTTCGGCTGGTTCGGCTTCAACGCCGGGTCGGAGCTCGCGGCCGACGGCACCGCCGCCCTCGCCTTCGTGAACACGATCGCGGCGCCCGCGGCGGCGCTGCTCGCCTGGCTCGTCGTCGAGAAGATCAAGGACGGCAAGCCGACCTCCGTCGGGGCCGCGTCCGGTGCCGTCGCCGGCCTCGTGGCCATCACCCCGGCCTGCGCCTCGCTGACCCCGGTCTGGGCGATCGTGCTCGGCCTCGTGGCGGGAGCGGTGTGCGCCGTGGCGATCGACCTCAAGTTCAAGTTCGGCTTCGACGACTCGCTCGACGTCGTCGGCATCCACCTCGTCGGCGGCCTCATCGGCACGCTGTACCTCGGCGTCTTCGCGAACGGCACCGGCCTGATCTACAGCGGCGAGCTGACCCAGCTGGCCGTGCAGGCGATCGCGGCCTTCTCGGTGCTGGCCTACTCGTTCATCCTCACCTTCGTGATCGGGTTCGCGATCCAGAAGATCGTCGGATTCCGGGTCCGCAACGAGGACGAGATCGCCGGGATCGACACGGCGGTGCACGGCGAGGACGCGTACAAGCTCGAGCTCGTCTAGCGCGGGTTCCCGCCCGAGGGCGGTGGGGTAGTGTGCCGGTGTGTCAGACACCAGCCGCTTCCTCACCGCCCTCGTCCGTGCGATCGGCCAGGTGTTCCGATCGGGCGGGACGGCGCGGACCACCGCACGCGGCGCGTCGACGCGCAGCGCTCGGGCGGACGGCGGTTCCGGGGGCGGTCGCTCGGCGACGGACACGCTCTCGCCGGGGCAGGCCGGTGCGTCGGCGACGGAGGAGATCGACCCGCGCGGCCTCGGCCGGGTGACGCTGGCGTACGCGCCGAGTCCCGACGGCGAGCCCGATCCGGGTGAGATCGTGTGGACCTGGGTGCCGTACGAGGAGCACGACGGCCGCGGCAAGGACCGCCCGGTCGTGGTCGTCGCGGCCGACGGCCGAGGCCGCTTCCTCGCGGTCCAGCTGACGAGCAAGGGGCGGCCGGGGGATCGCAACTTCCTGAGTCTCGGCGCCGGCCCCTGGGATGCCGAGGGCCGACCGAGCTGGGCGCGCCTCGACCGGGTGTTCCTGGTGCACGCGGAGGGGATGCGGCGGGAGGCCGCCTCGCTCGACGAGGCGCGCTACCTCCGCGTCGCCGAGGCGCTGCGCGGCCGCTACGGCTGGCGATGACCCCGCCGTCCGCCGAGGTCGCCGGATGACCGGACGACTGCAGCTCCGGGTTCCCGCGTGGTCAATGTCGATCGCGGCGATGCTCCTGATCCAGCTGTCGAACGCGCTCTCGGTCGGGGTGATCGAGCAGATCGGCCCGGCCGGCACCGCCTGGCTCCGTATGTGCTGTGGCGGCGTGTTCCTGCTCCTCCTCGTGCGACCGTCGCTCCGGGGGATCCGGCGTCGCGACCTTCCGGCGCTCCTCGCGCTCGGCGCCGTCACGGGGTTCATGACGACGTTCTTCCTCGCCGCGGTGGAGCGGATCCCGCTCGGCACCGCCGTGGCGATCGAGTTCCTCGGGCCCCTCGCGGTCGCCGGTTTCGCGAGCCGGCGTCGGAGCGGCCTGCTGTGGGCGCTGCTCGCGCTCGTCGGCGTCGTCCTGCTCACGGAGCCCTGGCACGGCGAGATCGACCTCCTCGGCGTCGCGTTCGCCGCGATCGCCGGGGTCTGCTGGGGCGGCTACAACCTCCTGACGCAGCACGTCGGCGATCGCTTCGCGGGGATCAGCGGGCTCGCGCTCACGATCCCCGTCGCGGCGGTGTTCACGACCGTCGTGGGATTGCCGCAGGTGCTCGGGGGAGCGTTCGACTGGCGGGTGCTGCTGCTCGTCGCCGGGATCGCGCTCGTCACCCCGGTCATCTCCTTCGCGCTCGAGATGCTCGCGCTCCGCCGGATGACGCACAGCGCCTTCGGCACGCTCCTCGCTGTGGAGCCCGCGTTCGGCGTGCTCATCGGCCTGCTCGTGCTGAGCCAGCTCCCGAGCCCGGTGCAGCTGCTCGGCGTCGCGCTCGTGGTGCTGGCCGGTGCGGCCGCTCAACGAGGAGGAACGCGCAGCGGGCGGGACGCACCCGGTCCCGTCGGCGAGCCGCAGCTCGGGTGAGCGGTCCGGCGTCGAAGCGGACGCCGCCCGCGGAACGACGAAGCCCCCGGCTGCTGCCGGGGGCTTGTCTGGTGGGCGATGCCGGGCTCGAACCGACGACCTCTTCCGTGTGAAGGAAGCGCGCTACCAGCTGCGCCAATCGCCCAGAGGGATTCGGGCACGAACGCGTCGTGCCGCGGGTTCGATAGTAGCCGACGCCGAGGGGTGAATGCACATCGGGCGGGCGGGCGCCGGATCCCGGGCGTGTCCGACCTCGTGCCGTCCGCCGCCGGAGCGTCGCGTCGGCACTCGACACGCCCGGGTTGCACGTGCGGATTCGTCCGCTGACCGGGCCGAACCGTGGGGGAGCCATCCTCGGTTTGTGAATCGTTCACTCTTTCAGTTACAGTTTCTGTGTTGCCGGAAACGGCGATAACGCGGATGTGGCGCAGTTGGTAGCGCATCACCTTGCCAAGGTGAGGGTCGCGAGTTCGAGTCTCGTCATCCGCTCTGATCAGAATCGGGCGCAAGCCCGATTCTGGTTTCTGGTGGTGAACCCAGACACGGTGGATTGGCCGAGAGGCGAGGCAGCGGCCTGCAAAGCCGTATACACGGGTTCGAATCCCGTATCCACCTCCAAGCCGAATTCCTTTCGACTTGACACGGGCGATTGGCGCAGCGGTAGCGCGCTTCCCTGACACGGAAGAGGTCACTGGTTCGATCCCAGTATCGCCCACCACATGCAACGCCCCGGCAGCAGCCGGGGCGTTCGTCGTTTCAACAGCGTTCGCAGGCCATTCGGTGGCCGAGTCCGCGTCCCCAGAGCTGGGGCATGAACCGGACCGAGTCTGCCGTTACGTTGAGTCGAGACGTCCGACCCGGCCGACCCGAGGCGCGTCGAACGGCGCCACGACGGTGCCGGGGAAGGTGGGCATCGTGCCTGTTCGTGCTGGATCCGCGCTCCTCGCTGCGGTGGCTCTCGTTTCGACCCTGCTCGTCGCATCGCCGGCGACGGCGTCGGAGGCGCCGCCCGTCCCCGACGATTCGCTGTCTGCCGCTGCCGGCGTCTCGGGGATCACCGCGTTCCCCGCGGGGCAGACGCGCTTGGCGGGGGCGTCCCGGTACGACACCGCGATCAGCGTCTCGAAGCGCTACGCGCCCGGGGTGCCGGCCGTCTTCGTCGCGACCGGGACGAACTTCCCGGACGCGCTCTCGGCGGCCGCCGCCGCCGCGCTCCTCGGCGGCCCGCTCCTGCTGACCACCCCGACCGAGCTGCCTGGGGCAGTGGCGGCGGAGATCGCGCGGCTGGCGCCGGAGCGCATCTACGTCGTCGGGGGTACCGGCGCGGTCTCGAACGGGGTCATGCGCACGCTGAAGGGCATCGCGCCGACGCAGCGGCTCGAAGGGAGTGGCCGGTACGAAACCGGCCGCGCCATCGTGTCGGAACTGTTCGCCTCCGCAGACACGGTCTTCCTCGCGACCGGCGCGTCGTTCCCCGACGCGCTCGCCGCCACGGGCGCGGCGGGCGCGCAGCAGGCGCCCGTCCTCCTCGTCCCTGGTACGGCCAAGTCGCTCGACTCGGCGACCCTCTCCGTGATCGCGGGGCTCGGGGCGAGCGAGGTGGTCCTCGTCGGCGGGACGGCCGTGGTCTCGAGCGGCATCGAGAGTCAGTTGTCACGCGGCGGGCTCCAGGTCACGAGATACGGCGGGGCATCCCGATACGACACCGCTGCAGCGATCAACGTCGCCTTCTTCCCGCGCGGCGCCACGGACACGATGTTCCTGGCGACAGGCGCGAACTTCCCCGATGCACTCGCGGGTGCTGCGCTGGCAGGACGACTCGGAGCTCCGCTCTTCGTCACGACCGCCGGCTGCGTCCCGGACTCCGTGCGCAGTGCGGTCGTCGGGCTCGGCGCAGCGAAACAGGTCATCATGGGCGGCGCAGCAGTGGTGAGCGCGGCGGCGGCCTCGAACAGCGGATGCCTCACCGCGGCGGTGCCGACCATCGGCGGGAACGCGCAGGTCACCGCGACGCTCACGGCTCGGCCCGGCGCATGGACCCCGGGCACGACGTTCCGTTACCAGTGGTACGCGAACGGTGCAGCGATCTCCGGCGCGACCGGCGCCTCACTCACCGTCTGGGCGAGCCTCAAGGGCAAGCGGCTCTCGGTGAAGGTGACGGGGGCGAAGGCGGGGTACGTGAGCGCCAGCGCGATGTCGGCCCGGACGGCGGCGATCGTCTATCCCAGCCGGACGACGCCGATCGACACGTGGACCTGCCCGTCGTGGGCGCCGATCAAGGGCAACGCCCAGTCGATGATCTACCACATGCCGTACGGACAGTTCTATTCGAGGACGAACCCGGAGGAGTGCTTCGCGACCGAGGCGGCGGCGCGGGCCGCCGGGTACCGCAAGTCGAAGCGCTGACCGTCCGCGTCGACCGGTCCCGGTGCGGCGCGCAGTTCGGCGCAGACGGCTCCGCCGCGCGACTACAGTTGAGGGGCGGCGTCATCGCCTGCGATCGGCATCCGATCCGCCGCGACATCCGGATAATCGACGATCCGACCGCGACGCCCGGCGCGGCGGTCGGATCAAGCTGCATGGGAGTGGACCAGGTGACCGACGGCTTCGAGCTCTTCACCGACCGTTCCGTTGTCGCGATGCGCGTCAACGGCGAGCTCAAGGACCTGGCCACGACGGTCACGGAGACCGACGTCGTCGAGCCGGTGACGATCGACTCGCCCGACGGGCTGAACATCCTGCGGCACTCGACGGCGCACGTCCTCGCCCAGGCGGTGCAGAACGTGAACCCCGAGGCGAAGCTCGGCATCGGGCCGCCCGTGACCGACGGCTTCTATTACGACTTCGACGTCGCCGAGGCCTTCAGCACCGACGACCTCAAGGCGCTCGACAAGGAGATGTCGCGCATCGTCCGCGCGGGCCAGCGCTTCGTGCGACGCGTCGTCACCGACGAGGAGGCGCGTGCCGAGCTGGCGGACGAGCCGTACAAGCTCGAGCTCATCGGGCTGAAGGGCAGCGCCTCGGCCGGCGACGACAACGAGAACGTCGAGGTCGGCGGCGGCGAGCTGACGATCTACGACAACGTCGACCCCAAGACGGGCGAGGTCGCCTGGAAGGACCTCTGCCGCGGGCCGCACCTGCCGAACACCCGCATGATCGGCAACGGCTGGGCGCTCATGCGCGTCGCCGGCGCATACTGGCGGGGGAGCGAGAAGAACCCCCAGCTGCAGCGCATCTACGGCACCGCCTGGCCCACGAAGGACGAGCTGCGCGCGTATCAGCACCGCCTCGCGGAGGCCGCGAAGCGCGACCACCGCAAGCTCGGCAAGGAGCTCGACCTGTTCAGCTTCCCCGACGAGATCGGCTCGGGGCTCTCGGTCTGGCACCCGAAGGGCGGCATCATCCGCGGCGAGATGGAGCAGCACGCCCGCCGCCGACACATCGAGGGCGGCTACACCTACGTGTACACGCCGCACATCTCGAAGGAGGACCTCTTCCTCCAGTCGAACCACCTCGTGACCTACCGCGAGGGCATGTTCCCGCCCATCGTCATGGACGAGGAGCGCGACGCCGAGGGCAACATCACGAAGCAGGGCCAGGACTACTACCTGAAGCCCATGAACTGCCCGATGCACATCCTCATCTACAAGGAGCGGGCGCGCAGCTACCGCGATCTGCCGATGCGCCTGGCCGAGAATGGCACGGTGTACCGCAACGAACTCTCGGGCGCGCTGCACGGGCTCACCCGCGTGCGCGGATTCACCCAGGACGACTCGCACCTCTTCGTCACGCCCGAGCAGCTCGAGGCCGAGGCGACGCGGGTGCTCGAGTTCGTCATCTCGATGCTCCGCGACTTCGGCCTCGAGGACTTCGAGCTCGAGCTCTCGATGCGCGACGACGAGAAGTCGAAGTGGATCGGCTCGGACGAGTTCTGGGAGTACTCGACGAACGCGCTGCGCAACGTCGCCGTCGCGAGCGGGCTGAAGCTCACCGAGGTGCCGGGCGAGGCCGCGTTCTACGGCCCGAAGATCGACCTGAAGACCCGCGACGCGATCGGCCGCACCTGGCAACTCTCGACCGTCCAGGTCGACCCGAACCTGCCCGAGCGCTTCGAGCTGGAGTACACGGGTTCGGACGGCGAGAAGCACCGCCCGATCATGATCCACCGGGCGCTGTTCGGCTCGATCGAGCGCTTCTTCGCGATCCTGCTCGAGCACTACGCGGGCGTCTTCCCGGTGTGGCTCGCCCCGGTGCAGGTGGTCGGCATCCCCGTCGCCGACGAGTTCGCGCCCTACCTCGGCGACATCGTCGAGCGGCTGCGCATCGCCGGCGTGCGGGCCGAGCTCGACACGAGCGACGACCGCATGCAGAAGAAGATCCGCACCCACACGACGCAGAAGATCCCGTTCCAGCTCATCGCGGGCGAGAACGACCGCTCGGCGGGCACCGTGAGCTTCCGCTTCCGCGACGGCACGCAGGAGAACGGCGTCGCGGTCGACGCGGCGATCGAACACGTGCTCACCGCGATCCGCGACCACCGCCAGGTGACGAGCCGGGACGACCTGTTCGGATGACCGACGCGCGCGACGAGGAGCTCCAGCTGGAGTCGTCCGCCGAGTTCGCGGCGGCGCCGGACGCGTTCGAGCGCCTCTGGACGCCGCACCGGATGGTCTACATCCAGCAGGGCGAGCCGGAGTCGCACGAGTGCCCCTTCTGCCGTGCGCCCGAGCGCAGCGATGAGGACGCCCTCATCGTCGCGCGCGGGCGCACCGCGTACGCCCTGTTGAACCTGTACCCCTACAACAGCGGGCACCTCCTCGTCTGCCCGTACCGGCACATCGCCACCTACGACCAGGCGACGCCCGAAGAGGTCGCCGAGATCGGGGAACTGACCCAGACGGCGATGCGGGTCATCCGCGCCGTCTCGCGCTGCGACGGGTTCAACCTGGGAATGAACCAGGGGCGCATCGCCGGCGCGGGCATCTCGGAGCATCTGCACCAGCACGTCGTGCCCCGCTGGGCGTCCGACGCGAACTTCTTCCCGATCATCGCGGGCACGAAGGCGCTGCCGCAGCTCCTCGGCGACGTCCGGCGCACGATCGCGGAGGCCTGGCCGGCCTCGGCCTGATCGCCGGCGCGGCGCCGCTCCTCGGTCGACGGCGCGCCCGGCGTCAGATCCAGCCCTGCTGCCAGGCCTTCTCCGCCGCCTCGTGCCGTGATGCGGCGTCGAGCTTCGTCATCGCCGACGAGAGGTAGTTCCGCACCGTGCCCTGCGCGAGATGCAGTCGCTCGGCGATCTGCTGGACGCTGAGCGTCGAGCGGCTGTGCCGGAGCGCGTCGAGCTCCCGGTCGGTGAGCGGGCAGCGCTCGGCGGTGAGCGCCGCCGCGGCGATCTCCGGATCGATGTACCGGCGCCCGGCGGCGACATCGCGGATCACCTCGGCGAGGTGCTCGGCCGGGGTCGACTTCGGCACGAAGCCCGAGACCTTCGCCGCGAGCGCCCGGCGGAGGACGCCGGGTCGCGCGTGCCTCGTGACGATCACGACGCGGGTCGGGACGGCCGAGAGGATGCGGGCGGCGGCCTCCACCCCGTCGGCGCCCGGCATCTCGAGATCGAGCAGGCAGACGTCCGGCCGCGCCGCGAGCGCCTGCTCGACGGCGGCCGTGCCCGTGTCCGCGGTCGCGACGACCTCGATGTCCGGCTCGAGCTCGAGGAGCGCCACGAGCGCCCCGCGGATGAGGTGCTCGTCGTCGGCGACCAGGAGCCGGATCAGCGGCGCGGCGGGCTCGTGGCCGCTCACGCGCCGACCGCCGAGCGGACGGGCGCGCTCGCGACGACGAGGAACGTGCCGGCCGAGGCATCCACCGCCGTCGTGAGCGAGCCGCCCACGGCCGCGAGCCGGTCGCGGAGCCCGGCGAGCCCGGTGCCCGCGGCGATCCCCGCCCGCTCGGCGTCGTCGCCCGGCCGTGCGACGCCGTCGTTCGTGATCCGCAGCTCGCTGCGCTCGTCGTCGGTCAGGAGCTCGATCCGGACGGCGGTCGCCTCGCTGTGCCGCAGGATGTTCGTCGTCGCCTCGCGCACGACCGAGCCGAGCGCCCGTTCGGCGGCGGGATCGGCCGGCGGCCGGCCCAGGGCGAGCGTGCACTGCGCGCCCGCGGCGGTGAGCACCTCCCGGGCGTTCTCGAGCTCCTGGTCGAACGTCACCCGGCGGTATCCGGCGACGAGCGAGCGGGTCTCCTCGAGCGCCTCCTTCGCGATCAGGCGAACCTCGTGGACGAGCTCCCGAGCGCGTTCCGGGTCGCGCTCGAGCAGCCGCTCGGCGAGCTCCGACTTCAGCGAGATGACCTGCAGATGATGCCCCTGGATGTCGTGGAGGTCGGAGGCGAAGCGGAGCCGCTCCTGGGTGACGGCGAGCTCGCCGGCGGTGCGCCGGTTCCGATCGAGCCGGACGACGACCTCCCACCACCACAGGCTCGTGAGGGCCATGATCGGCAGCATGACCGCGAAGAAGCCGATCATCCAGCCGGCGGACTGCTCACGGGCCGTCTCGGCTCCGCCGTGCATCGCGACCGAGACGAGCACGTGCGCCGCGGTCAGCCCGGCACCGACGGCGAGCAGGAGACCGCGGCGCGGCTTCGGCAGCAGCGGTGCGACGAGCGTCAGCGCGGCCCAGAGCGGCATCGCGCTCGTGAGCGCCAGGCCGGGGGCGAGGAGCCCGAGCACCCAGACGAGCGCCGCGGGCAGGAGCAGCACGGCGGTCCAGGCCGGGTGCGGCAGCCCCCCGCCGCGGCCGAGGTGCAGGAACCAGCAGTAGCGGAGCTGTGCGGCGGTCGCGATCAACTGGAGCACGAGGGCGGCGAGCACGAGCGGCGTGCGCTGGGCGAGGTACGCCTCGAGCAGCGTGAGCCCGACGATGAGATCGAAGAAGCCGTAGAAGAAGACGATCGACACGAGCGTGTAGAGCCAGGTCGCACGGACGCTGCGTGCGGGTTCGGGAGGCATGTCCCCGAGCCTATGGCAGTGACATTTGTCACGTCCGGGAGCGCGGAATCCCACGGTGTTCGCTGACATCGCGGCACTGCCGCGCCCCGGGCGGGGACGAGAGGCTGGAGGCATCCCGCTGCGGCTCGCAGCGATGACCCGCCCTCTCGAAAGGCCCGACATGATCGACGCGCTCCAGGACTTCGCCGGCTCCCTCCCCGCCTACCTCCAGTGGCTCGGGGTGATGCTCGTCGCGGCAATCCCGTTCGTGGAGTCGTACTTCGGCTCGGTCGTCGGCGTGCTCATCGGGCTGCCGCCCGCGGTCGCGATCGGCGTCGCGGTGATCGGCAACGTGGTGTCGATGCTGATCTTCGTGCTGACCGCGCACGGCGTGCGATCGAAGGTCGTCGCCGGGAAGCAGCAGGCGGCGCCGGAATCGCCCCGCCGGGAGAAGCTCCGCCGCGCGTTCGACAAGTACGGCGTGGCCGGCGTCAGCATCGTCGGGCAGACGATCCTACCGAGCCAGATCACCTCCGCGGCGATGGTCTCCTTCGGCGCGAACCGCAACGCGGTCATCTTCTGGCAGATCGTCTCGATCGTGCTGTGGGGCGTCGTGTTCGGCGTGCTCGCGACCCTCGGCGTCTCGCTGGTGCGCTGAGCCCGGCGAGCGCCCGGAGACGACGGATGCCCGGCGGGCTCGAACCCGCGGGGGCATCCGTCGCGCGTGCGTCGGCTCAGCGCACCCGGCGCACCGTGAACTGCATCGCCGGGTTCGCGTAGTCGTCCTGCGACTCGACGAGCTGGAGCTCGCGCTCACCCGAGCGGTGCGTGCGCTCCAGGAGGCCGAACACGCTCGACGTCGTGCGCGCGAGCGCGTCCGCGGCGTCGCCGGTGCTGCGGTAGTGCGCGGTGAAGAGGGCGGCGGTGACATCGCCCGATCCGTTCGCCTTGAGCGGCAGGAGCGGGGTCTGCACGATCCACGCGCCGTGCTCGTCGACGGCGAGCATCTCGATCGTGCCGGGTTCGCGGTGGGGGCGCTCGACGCTCGTCACGAGGACGGTGCGGGGCCCGGTCGCGCGGATGCGGTCGACCGCGTCGAGCGTCGACTCGAGGGTGTCGGGCTCGGTGTCCGTGAGGAAGCCGAGCTCGAACTGGTTCGGGGTGATCAGGTCGGCGGCGGGCACCACGCGATCGCGGAGCAGCACGGGGATCGCGGGTGCCACGAAGCAGCCCGACTTCGCGTTGCCCATGACCGGGTCGCAGGAGTAGATGGCCTCGGGATTGGCGGCCTTCACCTTCGCGACGGCCTCGAGGATGACATCGGCGATGCCCTCGCCGCCCTGGTAGCCGGAGAGCACCACGTCGATCTGGGGGAGCACCCCGCGGTCCTCGATGCCGGCGATGACCTCGCGCACGTCGTCGGGGGCGATGAGGGGGCCCCGCCAGGCGCCATAGCCGGTGTGGTTGGAGAAGTTCACCGTGTAGACCGGGAGGACCTCGACGCCGATGCGCTGCAGGGGGAAGACGGCGGCCGAGTTGCCCACGTGGCCGTAGGCGACCGCCGACTGGATCGAGAGGATCTTCATCCGACGATCATCCCACTTCGGCGAGGCGGGACGCGTCGAGGGGACCGCTCGCGCCCCGCGCCGCCCGGACCGACGCGCCGAGATCGCCGGCGAGTCGGCGCAGCTCCTCGTCGTCGAGCTCGTGGACCGTGAGGCGCAGCCGTTCGGGTGGCGCGCCGCCCGCGAGGGCGAACTCGTCACCCGGCCGGGCTAGCCAGCCGCGGCGCATGAGCTGCTCGGTGACCGCCCGCGCGGGGGCGCCGAGGGCCACCCAGACGTTCAGGCCGTCACCGGGCTCGGCGGCGATCCCCTCCTCGGCGAGCAGCGCGGCGAAGGCTCGGTTGCGCTCCGCGTAGTGCGCGCCGGCGGCGCGGATGCCGGCCTCGACCGCGGGGTCGGTCGCGAGGGCGTGCACAAGCCGCTGGAGGAGGTGGCTCACCCAGGTGGTACCGGGGGTGAGCCGCATGGCGAGGCGCTCGGCGGTCTCGGGGTCGGCGGCGGTGACGGCGAGGCACATGTCGGGGCCGAGGAACTTCGAGACGGAGCGGACGAGCGCCCAGCGCCGGTGCTCGGGGCCGATCAGCGAGTGGAAGGGCTGTTGCGAGAGCAGCGAGTAGTGGTCGTCCTCGATGACGAGCACGTAGGGGTGCTCGGCGAGCACCGTGCGCAGCTCGGCGGCGCGGCGCGCGCTGAGGCTCGCGCCCGTGGGGTTCTGCGCCCGCGGCGTGCAGATGACCGCGCGGACGCCCTGCTCGAGCGCGGCGCGGAGCCCGTCCACGGTCATGCCCTCCGCGTCGACCGGCACGGCGACCGGGCGGTAGCCGGCGACGCGGACCGTGTGGATGCTGGTGAGGAAGCACGGATCCTCGAGCGCCACCGCGTCGTCGCGGGTGAGCGCCTGGGCGAGGAGCCGTTCGACGGCGTCGGCCGCCCCGGAGGTCACGGTGAGCTGCAGGGGCAGGCCCGGCGGCAGGTCGTGCCGCATCCAGTCGTCGGCCCAGCGCTCGAGACCGGGGTCGATGACCGGCTCGCCGTAGAGCACCGGGCGCCGGGCGATGCCGGCGAGGGCGCGGGAGGGATCGGGGATGCGGGCGGGGTCGGGGTTGCCGGTGCCGATGTCGCGGAGCGCGGTGTCCGCGGCGAAGCCCTCCTGCGGGACCGGCGCGCCGCCGGCGACCCGCGTCCCCGCGCGGCCCCGGGTGACGACGAGCCCGGAGGCGCCGAGCAGGCGGTAGGCGGCGACGGCGGTGTTGCGGTTCACGCCGAGCTGCTCGGCGAGGGAGCGGACCGGGGGCAGCGCGTCACCGGGCCGGAGCCGGCCGCGCTCGATGAGCGCCCGCAGGCTGTCGGCGATCTCGGCGGCCGAACGCCCTTCGATCTCGGCGATCACGTCATGGTCCTTCCTCGTGTCCACGACCATGCTACATTTTGGCCTAGGACAATGATTCCGTTGGTCTGTTTCGAAGCGCGAGGTGGGCTCGCGCTCGATCGAGAGGATTCCCTGTGACGGTACCCGAGACGGGCTCGAGCCGCGTGAAGCGCGGCCTCGCCGAGATGCTGAAGGGCGGCGTCATCATGGACGTCGTCACCCCCGAGCAGGCGCGCATCGCCGAGGATGCCGGCGCCGTCGCCGTCATGGCGCTCGAGCGCGTGCCCGCCGACATCCGCGCCCAGGGCGGCGTCGCCCGCATGAGCGACCCCGACCTGATCGAGGCGATCATCGCCGAGGTCTCGATCCCGGTGATGGCGAAGGCGCGCATCGGCCACTTCGTCGAGGCCCAGGTGCTGCAGGCGCTCGACGTCGACTACATCGACGAGTCCGAGGTGCTCTCGCCCGCCGACTACGTGAACCACATCGACAAGTGGCAGTTCACCGTGCCGTTCGTCTGCGGTGCCACGAACCTCGGCGAGGCGCTCCGCCGCATCAACGAGGGCGCCGCCATGATCCGCTCGAAGGGCGAGGCCGGCACCGGCGACGTCTCGGAGGCGACGAAGCACATCCGCAAGATCACGAGCGAGGTCAACGCGCTGAAGTCGATGACGCGCGACGAGCTCTACGTCGCGGCGAAGGAGCTGCAGGCGCCGTACGAGCTCGTGCTCGAGGTCGCCGAGACCGGCAAACTGCCCGTCGTGCTCTTCACCGCGGGCGGCGTCGCGACGCCGGCCGACGCGGCGATGATGATGCAGCTCGGTGCCGACGGCGTCTTCGTCGGCTCCGGCATCTTCAAGTCGGGCAACCCCGAGCAGCGCGCCGCGGCGATCGTGAAGGCCACGACGTTCTACGACGACGCATCCGTCATCGCCGACGTCTCGCGCGGCCTCGGCGAGGCGATGGTCGGCATCAACGTCGGCGACCTGCCCGCCCCCCACCGGCTCGCCGAGCGCGGCTGGTGACGACCACCCTCCGCGAGGAGTCGCTCGACGCGGGGTCCGGCGCCGCCGGGCCCCGCGTGGGCGTCCTCGCCCTGCAGGGCGATTTCCGCGAGCACGCCCGCGTGCTCGCCGGGCTCGGCGCCCGGGTGACGCTCGTGCGGCGCCCGGCCGAGCTCGCCGAGGTCGACGGCCTCGTCATCCCCGGCGGCGAGTCGAGCGTCATCGACAAGCTCGCGCGCACCTTCGGGCTCGCCGAGCCGCTCATCGCGGCCATCCGGGGCGGGATGCCGGTCTACGGCACCTGCGCCGGGCTCATCATGCTCGCCGACACGGTGCTCGACGCGAGCCCCGGCCAGCGCTCCTTCGGCGGGCTCGACATCGTGGTGCGCCGCAACGCCTTCGGCTCGCAGAACCAGTCGTTCGAGACGGAGCTCGACGTGCCCGAGCTCGGCGGAGCGCCCGTGCGCGCCGCGTTCATCCGCGGCCCGGTGGTCGAGTCGCTCGGGCCGCTCGCGACGCCGCTCGCCGCACTCGCCGACGGCCGAGTCGTCGCCGTGCGCCAGGGCGCGCTCCTCGGCACGAGCTTTCACCCGGAGATCACGGGGGAGCACCGCTTCCACGAGTACTTCCTCGGGATGGTCCGCGCGCGCTAGCGTCGCCGTATGGGCACCTGGATCGCACTCCTGCGCGGCGTCAACGTCGGCGGGATCACCATCCGCTCGGCGGAGCTCCGCGACTGCTTCGCGGAGCTCGGCTTCGAGCAGGTCCGCACGGTGCTCGCGAGCGGCAACGTGGCCTTCGAGGCCGACGCGGAGGGCGCCGCGGCGGAGCGACGGCTGAAGGAGCGGATCGAGGCCGGACTCTCCGAGCGCTTCGGGTACGAGGCCTGGATCGTGCTCTGCTCCCGGGAGCGCTTGGCGGAGATCGTCGCGGCGTTCCCCTTCGACGCGAGCCGCGAGGGCTGGCATCCGTACGTGCTCTTCGCCTCGGACCCGGCCCCGATCGCCGAGCTGCTCGCGGCCGCGCCGACGCTCGACCCGGCCGACGAGTCGATCGCGGCGGGGGAGCAGGTCGTCTACTGGCACTGCCGCCGGGCCGTCGGCATCGACAGCGCCTTCTCGAAGCTCGTCGCGAAGGCGAGGTTCAAGCCGACGACGACGAACCGGAACCTGCGCACGCTGCAGAAGCTGCTGACGTGAGCGCGAGCTTCCCGGGGCGGGCGGCGACGCTGCCGTAGAATGGGAGCCCGGCGGGCGCCCCCGCCGGGCAATCGATCCAGGAGCAGCATGTCCGGGCATTCCAAGTGGGCCACGACGAAGCACAAGAAGGCCGTCATCGACGCGCGTCGCGCGAAGTCCTTCGCCAAGCTCATCAAGAACATCGAGGTCGCGGCCAAGCTCGGCGGCGCCGACCTGAACGGCAACCCGACCCTGTACGACGCCGTGCAGAAGGCCAAGAAGACCTCGGTTCCGAACGACAACATCGACCGCGCGATCAAGCGCGGCGCCGGCATCGGCGGCGAGGCGGTCGAGTACCAGAGCATCACCTACGAGGCGTACGGCCCCTCGGGGGTCGCCCTCATGGTCGAGGTGCTGACCGACAACAAGAACCGCGCCGCCGCCGAGGTGCGCACGGGCCTCAGCCGGAACGGCGGCACGCTCGCCGACCCCGGATCGGTCGCGTACAACTTCACCCGCAAGGGCGTCATCGTCGTCACCGGCGAGGGCACCACCGAGGACGACGTCATGATGGCGGCGCTCGAGGCGGGCGCCGAGGAGATCGAGCCCCACGCGGACGGCTTCGAGGTCATCACCGATCCCTCCGACATGGTCGAGGTGCGGAAGGCGCTGCAGGAGGCCGGGCTCGACTACGAGTCCGCCGACATCGAGTTCGTGCCGAACCTCAAGGTCGAGATCGACGCCGAGACGGCGCGCAAGGTGTTCCGCCTGATCGACGCGCTGGAAGACAGCGACGACGTGCAGAACGTCTACAGCAACTTCGACCTCACCGCCGAGGTGCAGGCCGAGCTCGAGGCGGAGTAGGCGCATCGCGATGCGGGTGCTCGGCATCGACCCCGGGCTCACCCGCTGCGGCGTCGGCGTCGTCGACGTCGAGCCGAACCGCCGTGCGCGGCTCGTCGACGTCGTCGTGCTCCGCTCGCCGACCGATGCGCCGATCGAGCGACGGCTCGCCCGCATCGCCGACGGCCTCGAGGCGATCTTCGAGGAGCACCGGCCGCAGGCGGTGGCGCTCGAGCGGGTCTTCGCCCGCTCCGACGTCTCGACGATCATGGGCACCGCCCAGATCTCCGGCGTGTCGATGCTGATCGCCGCCCGCCGCGAGCTCCCGGTGGCACTGCACACGCCGTCGGAGGTCAAGGCGGCGATCACCGGGTACGGACGCGCCGACAAGAAGCAGGTCGGCGCGATGGTCGCGCGCATCCTCGGTCTCGAGGAGGTGCCGAAGCCGGCGGATGCCGCGGACGCGCTCGCGCTCGCGATCTGCCACGCCTGGCGCACCGGCGGGGTCGCCGGGGCGGCGGTCCGCGACGCGGCCTCGGGCGGCGGCCTGGCGGGTGCGGCCGGCGGGCAGGATGCCTCGGGCCTCACCCCGGCGCAGCGGGCGTGGCTCGCCGCGGAGCGCTCCGCGGCGGTGTCGGGGGCGGCCCGTAGGGTGAAGGAGTGATCTCCTCCCTCCGCGGGCGCGTGCTCGTCGCAGCCGGCAACACCCTCGTGATCGACGTCGGCGGCGTCGGCTTCCAGGTCAACACCACTCCGGCCCTCGTGCTCGCCAGCCGGGTGGGCGAGGAGCTGTCCGTCCACACGGCGCTCATCGTGCGCGAGGACTCGCTCACGGTGTTCGGCTTCGCCACCCGCGACGAGCTCGACGTCTTCGAGCTGCTCGTCGGGGTGAACGGCGTCGGTCCGAAGTCCGCGCTCGGCGTGCTCTCGGTGCTCTCGCCGGACCAGGTCGCCGAGGCGGTCCACCGGGAGGACGACGCGGCATTCCGCAAGGTGAGCGGCATCGGCCCGAAGACCGCCAAGCTCATCGTCGTCTCGCTCACGGGCAAGCTCGCGGCGCCGACCGCCCGTGCGGCGAGCGCGCCGGTCGCGAGCGGGGGCATCGGCGACAGCGTGCTCGCCGCGCTCACCGGGCTCGGCTGGTCCGAGAAGATCGCCGCCGAAGCCCTCGACGAGACGATCCTGGCGGCGAGCGAGACCGATGCGGCATCCGTGCCGACGCTGCTGCGCCTGACGCTCGCGCGGCTCGGTCCGGCGCAGCAGAGCGGGCGTGCCCGATGAGCCACGACGACGGCCTCGATCTCACCGACCCGGAGCTCGCCTCCGACGCGGAGCTCGCCTTCGAGGGCGCGCTCCGGCCGCGCAGCTTGCAGGAGTTCGTGGGGCAGAGCAAGGTGCGCGGGCAGCTCCAGCTTCTGCTCACCGCTGCGCAGCTGCAGCAGCGCACCCCCGACCACATCCTCCTCGCGGGCCCGCCCGGGCTCGGCAAGACGACTCTCGCGATGATCGTCGCGCACGAGGGCGGCCGGCCGCTGCGCATGTCGAGCGGGCCGGCGATCCAGCACGCGGGCGATCTCGCGGCCATCCTGAGCTCGCTCGTGCCCGGCGAGGTGCTGTTCATCGACGAGATCCACCGCATGGCCCGCTCGGCCGAGGAGATGCTCTACCTCGCGATGGAAGACTTCCGCATCGACATCATGGTCGGCAAGGGCGCCGGCGCGACCTCGGTCCCGCTCGATCTCGCGCCGTTCACCCTCGTCGGCGCGACCACGAGGGCCGGCCTCCTGCCGAACCCGCTCCGCGACCGCTTCGGTTTCACCGCCCACCTCGAGTTCTACGACCGGGCCGAGCTCGAGCAGGTGCTCGAGCGGGCCGCTCGGATGCTCGGTCTCGACATCGACCGCGAGGCGCTCGCGGAGATCGCGGGGCGCTGCCGGGGCACCCCGCGCATCGCGAACCGGCTGCTGCGGCGCGTCCGCGACTACGCGCTCGTGCACTCTGGAGGCAGCGGTGCCACCGCCGATCTCGAGGCCGTGCGTTCGGCGCTCGAGCTCTACGACGTCGACGCGCTGGGACTCGACCGGCTCGACCGCGCGGTCATGACCATCCTGCTCGAGCGGTTCGGGGGCGGTCCCGTCGGACTCAACACCCTGGCGGTGTCGGTCGGTGAAGAGGCGGAGACGATCGAAGCGGTCGTCGAGCCCTTCCTGGTGCGCATCGGGCTCATCACGCGAACCCCGCGGGGACGCGTGGCGGCGCCCGCAGCGTGGCGCCACTTCGGTCTCGCCGAGCAGGCGCCGGGCGTCGAGCAGGCACTCCCCATCGATGACCTATAATCCAAGGAGGCTTCGGCCCCCTTGTCTCTGACTTCGCGCGCCGATGCGCGCACCGGAAGGTTTCCCAGCTCATGCCCTTCGATCCGCTGACTCTCATCATGCTCGCCGTCCTGGCGGTGCTGATCTTCTTCATGTTCCGCAACTCGCGGAAGCGCCAGGCCGAGGCGCGCGAGCTGCAGTCGAAGGTGCAGCCGGGCGCGAAGGTGATGACGAACTTCGGCGTCTTCGGCACGATCGTCTCCATCGACGAAGAGGAGAACCGTGCCGAGCTCGAGGTGAGCCCCGGCACCGTCCTCACGCTGCACCGTCAGACGATCGCCCGGGTCGTGGAGCCCGCCGAGGGCGCCGACGCACCGGCCATCGAGTCGATCGACGGCGAGCCCGAGTTCGGCGAGCGCATCGACGACAGCGCCGACGAGGCGCCGAAGGCGGCCGACGAGTCGCCGAAGGGCGACGAGTCGCCCAAGAAGTCCGAGGACTGACCCCCCCCGTTCCCACTGGCTCGGCCCGCGCACAGCTGCGCGGGCCGACGCAGAGAAAGCAGAGCACGTGGCTGCAGCACCGAAGCGGTCATCACGGCCGACCCCTGTTCGCAAGGCCTGGCGGTCGCTGAGCTGGCTCGGCGTGATCATCGTCGGCCTCTTCGCGATCAACGCCGCGGGCGTGATCTGGGGCGGCGGGTCGTGGACGCCGAAGCTCGCACTCGACCTCGAGGGCGGCACGCAGATCATCCTCGAGCCGAAGCTCGAGTCCGGTCAGACCGCGTCGCAGGAGCAGCTCGACCAGGCGGTCTCGATCATCCGCCAGCGCGTCGACGCCTCGGGCGTCGCGGAGCCGGAGATCAACACCGAGGGCTCGAACGTCGTCGTCCGCATCCCGGGCGAGCTCGACGAGCAGACTCGCAACCGCATCGAGCAGTCCGCGAAGCTGGAGCTGCGCCCGGTGCTCCTCGCGAGCGCGGCCACCGATCAGTCGATCAGCCCGAGCGAGTCGCCCGCGCCGAGCGACGACGCCGGCCTCGAGGCGACTCCGACGGTCGAGCCGACCGATCCGAGCGATCCGTCGTGGATCACCCCGGCGCTCCAGAACGAGTTCGACACCTTCCAGTGCTCGAGCCTCGACGACCCCGACGCCAACGTCGCTCCCGCCGATCAGCCGCTCGTCACGTGCGACGCGAGCCGGACGGCGAAGTACATCCTCGGCCCGGTCGAGGTGAGCGGCGCGAACATCGTCGACGCGACGAACGGCGTCGTGACGACGCAGAACGGCGCCTCGACCGGCCAGTGGGCGGTGAACCTCGTCTTCGACGACGAGGGCACGAAGGCCTTCGCCGACGTCTCGACCCGTCTCTACGGGCTCAAGGGCCAGACGCCGCGCGACCAGTTCGCCTTCGTCCTCGACGGCGCGGTCATCTCGGCGCCCTCGATGAACGGCGTCATCACCGACGGTCGTCCGCAGATCACCGGCTCCTTCACGCAGGAGACCTCGAAGGCCCTCGCTGACCAGCTGAAGTTCGGCGCGCTGCCGATCAGCTTCACGGTGCAGTCGTCCGAGACCATCTCGCCGACGCTCGGCACGCAGCAGCTGCAGAACGGTCTGATCGCCGGCCTCATCGGCCTCATCCTGGTCGTGCTGTACAGCATCTTCCAGTACCGGGCGCTCGCGTCGGTCACCGTGGCCTCGCTGATCATCGCCGGAATCATCACGTACCTGATGCTCACGATCCTGTCGTGGCGCGAGGGCTACCGCCTCTCGCTCGCCGGCATCGCGGGGGTGATCGTGGCGATCGGATTCACGGCCGACTCGTTCATCATCTACTTCGAACGCGTGAGAGATGAGTTGCGCGACGGCAGACCGCTGGTCGGCGCAGTCGAGGCGGGCTGGAAGCGCGCCTTCCGCACCGTCCTCGCCTCGAAGGGCGTGAACCTGCTCGCGGCGATCGTGCTCTTCATCCTCGCGGTCGGCAGCGTCAAGGGCTTCGCCTACACCCTGGGCCTCACGACCATCATCGACGTCGTGATCGTCATCCTGTTCACCCACCCGATGCTGCAGCTGCTCGCGCAGACGCGCTTCTTCTCCGGCGGTAATCCGCTGTCGGGGCTCGACCCGAACGCGCTGGGCGCGGTCTACCGCGGCCGCGCGGAGTTCCGCAAGCCGACCTCGGTGCCCGCGAAGAAGGCCGCGTCGAGCTCGAAGGAAGCGCAGCGCAGGCAGACGATCGCGGAGCGCAAGGCCGCCGAGCAGCTCAGCTCCACGAGCGAAGGCAAGGAGTCCTGATGGCCAGCCGTCTCACCACCTTCGGCAACGACCTCTACACGGGCAAGCGCTCGTTCAACTTCGTCGGCGGACGGCGCAAGTGGTACGTGATCGCCGCGGTGCTCGTCATCCTGTCGATCGCCGTGCCGCTCGTGCGCGGGGTGAACTTCAGCATCGAGTTCCTCGGCGGATCGCAGTTCCAGATCACCAACGTGCAGAACGCGACGGCCGAACCGGCGACGAAGGCCGTCGAGAGCGTGGTGCCCGACGCGACCGCGAAGGTCACCATCGTGGGCGACAGCGGCGTCCGCGTCCAGACCGACCAGCTCTCGCAGCAGGACTCGCACGACGTGTCGGCCGCGCTGGCGGAGGCGTACGACGTGCCCGTGAGCGAGGTCACCTCGAGCTTCATCGGTCCGAGCTGGGGCGCCGACGTCACGAGGCAGGCGATCGTCGGCCTCATCGCCTTCCTGCTGCTCGCCGGCATCATCATGGCGATCTACTTCCGCACGTGGAAGATGTCGCTCGCCGCGATCATCGCGCTGGTCGGCGACCTGATCGTCACGGTCGGCGTCTACGCCGCCGTCGGCTTCGAGATCTCACCGGCCGCGATGATCGGTGTGCTCACCATCCTGAGCTACTCGCTGTACGACACCGTCGTGGTGTTCGACAAGATCCGCGAGAACACCGCGGACGACGGCGACGAGTCGCGCCGCACCTTCGCCGAGTCGGTCAACCTCGCCGTGAACCAGACCCTCGTGCGCTCGATCAACACGAGCGTGATCGCGGCCCTGCCGGTCGCGGCGATCCTCTTCATCGGCGCGGGCGTGCTCGGCGCCGACACGCTGCGGGATATCTCGCTCTCGCTGCTCATCGGCATCCTGGTGGGCACCTGGTCGACGGTGTTCGTCGCGGCTCCGCTCTACTCGCAGCTGCGGGAGGGGGAGCCGGCGATCCGGCGGCATGACCAGAAGGTGTTGAAGGAGCGCGAGCGCGCGGGTTCGGCCGTCGCCGTCGAAGCGTAGCCCGGGACTGCCGGGCGGGCTCCAGGGGCCTCCGACAGTGGTAGGAATGGAAGCCTGGAGGTGCTGAGATGACCGAGACGGGAGTGAACTCCACGGCGTCCCTGCGCCGTCTCGTGCCGAGGATCTTCTCCAAGGCGCAGCCCTCCGGTGCGGTCGAGACCCTGCTGCGCACGGTGCGCATGCACCATCCCAAGGCCGACCTCGCGCTCATCGAGCGTGCATATCAGGTCGCCGACCGGGCGCATCAGGGTCAGAAGCGCAAGAGCGGCGAGCCGTACATCACCCACCCGGTGGCGGTCGCCCAGATCCTCGCCGATCTCGGCATCGGCTCCAAGACGGTCGCCGCGGCCCTGCTGCACGACACCGTCGAAGACACCGAGTACACGCTCGACCAGGTCCGCGCGGACTTCGGCGACGAGATCGCCATGCTCGTCGACGGGGTCACGAAGCTCGACAAGGTCAAGTACGGCGACTCGACGCAGGCCGAGACGGTCCGCAAGATGATCGTCGCGATGTCGAAGGACATCCGCGTCCTCATCATCAAGCTGGCCGATCGGCTGCACAACGCGCGGACGTGGGGCTTCGTCCCCGCCGCCTCGGCGACGCGCAAGGCGACCGAGACGCTCGAGATCTACGCCCCGCTCGCGCACCGCCTCGGCATCCAGACCATCAAGTGGGAGCTCGAGGACCTCTCCTTCGCGGTGCTCTACCCGAAGCTCTACGCCGAGATCGAGAGCCTCGTGCGGCAGCGGACGCCGCAGCGCGAGGAGTTCGTGCAGAACGTGATCGACCTGGTGAACGACGACCTCAAGTCCGCGAAGATCCGCGGCAAGGTCATGGGTCGGCCGAAGCAGTACTACTCGATATACCAGAAGATGATCGTGCGCGGCCGCGACTTCGACGAGATCTACGACCTCGTCGGCATCCGCGTCCTCGTCAACTCGGTGCGCGACTGCTATGCGGTGCTCGGGGCGATCCACGCTCGCTGGACGCCGGTGCCGGGCCGGTTCAAGGACTACATCGCCACCCCGAAGTACAACCTCTACCAGTCGCTGCACACGACGGTGATCGGCCCGAAGGGGCGCGCCGTCGAGATCCAGATCCGCACCCACGACATGCACCAGCGCGCCGAGTACGGTGTCGCGGCGCACTGGAAGTACAAGGAGCGGATGGCGAGCGGCCGCGTCGACGAGAAGCAGAGCAGCACCGACATGGCGTGGCTCGCGCACATCTCCGACTGGCAGGCCGAGACGGCGGATCCGGGGGAGTTCCTCGATTCGCTCCGCTTCGAGATCGGGGCGAAGGAGGTCTACGTCTTCACGCCGAAGGGCCGCGTCGTCGGACTTCCCGCCGGCGCCACCCCGATCGACTTCGCCTACGCCGTCCACACGGAGGTCGGCCACCGCACGATGGGCGCGAAGGTCAACGGGCGGCTCGTGCCGCTCGAGAGCGAGCTGTCGAGCGGTGACGTGGTCGAGGTGTTCACCTCGAAGAACCCCGATTCGGGTCCCAGCCAGGACTGGCTCAACTTCGTGAAGTCGGCGCGGGCGAGGAACAAGATCCGCCAGTGGTTCACGAAGGAACGGCGCGACGAGGCCATCGAGCAGGGGCGCGATGCGATCGCCCGCGCGATGCGCAAGCAGAACCTGCCGCTGCAGAAGCTGATGAGCCAGGAGTCGTTCGCGGAGGTCGCGGCGCAGCTGCGATACGACAACGTCTCCGCGCTGTATGCGGCCGTCGGCGAGGGGCACGTGTCGACGCAGTCGGTGCTCGAGAAGGTCGTCGCGCTCGTGCGCGACGTCGACGGGGGAGACGAGCCGGAGCTCGAGATCCCCGTCCGGTCGCGTCCGCTGCCGCGCAACAGCGACTCGGGTGTGCTCGTGCGCGGTGCGCCCGACATCCTCGTGAAGCTCGCGCGGTGCTGCACGCCGGTTCCGGGCGACGAGATCGTCGGCTTCGTCACGCGCGGCGCCGGAGTGTCGGTGCACCAGGCGAGCTGCCACAACGTGCAGTCGCTGCTGCGCGAGCCCGAGCGGATGATCGACGTCGAGTGGGCGCCGAGCTCGAAGAGCGTGTTCCTCGTGCAGATCCAGATCGAGGCGCTCGACCGCGCCGGACTCCTCTCCGACGTCACGCGCGTGCTCTCCGAGCACCACGTGAACATCCTCTCGGCGAACGTCACGACGTCGACCGATCGCCTCGCGCTCAGCCGCTTCGTCTTCGAGATGGGCGACACCACGCACCTCGACCGGGTGCTGAACGCCGTGCGGCGCATCGACGCGGTCTACGACGTCTACCGCGTCAGCGACGGCTAGTCTCCGTCGGGTCGTGGATCCGGGCGGATGACTCCGTCCGGGACGCCAGGCGCGTGATCGCCTCCGACAGGCGGACGAGCGCCAGGCGCCGGTGCGGCACGCGGCGCTCTGGTGCGAACCGCTCGCGCAACCGGGCCGCGGAGACCGCCCCGTCGTCGATGAGCGCGGCGATCACCTCCACGACCTCGGGCCCGAGCACGGGATCGCGGAGCAGATCGTAGGCGGTGCGCTCACCGGAGGTGCAGCGGAGCCCGCCCACGCGGACGATGTCGGTCTCGGCGATCGAGACTTCGCGGAGGGCCACCTCGGGATCGCGCGGCCGGGCGACCCGTGCGCCGTGCGGGACGCAGAACTGGGCCACTCGCGGCGGGACGGGCGTCGCGCCGTGGACCCACGCGGCCGACCATCCCTCGATCACCGGGCCGGTCGACCGGCCGCCGAGGACGCGGGCGCGCACCGCCGGGAGGTCGGGCGTATCGATCGGCATCCAGCGCCCGAGCACCCGGATGAGTTCGCCGTCGAGGCGCGCGGCGCAGAGCTCGGGCAGCGAGAACTCATCGGTGTCGAGGACGTCGGGCATTCGGGGCATGGACCGAGTCTGCCCGTGCGACGGCCGGACGAGGGACGGCCGGGACGTTCTGTGGAGAACGTCCCGGCCGTCGGGTCAGCGGAGGGCGCGGCTCAGCCGCCGACGGCCTTCAACCAGGCCTGCCGGGCCTCGAGCGCCTCGCGGGCCTCGGCGATCGCCTTCGCGTCGCCCGCAGCCTCCGCGGCGGCGAGCTCGGCCTCGAGCTTCGCGATCGCGTCCTGGAGCTGCCCCAGCATGCCCTCGGAGCGCGCCTTCTTCTCCGGGTCCTCACGCTGCCAGCGCTCGTCCTCCAGCTGG
The DNA here is from genome assembly GCF_044917495.1 of Agromyces mediolanus. Classification (GTDB taxonomy): domain Bacteria; phylum Actinomycetota; class Actinomycetes; order Actinomycetales; family Microbacteriaceae; genus Agromyces; species Agromyces mediolanus_B. Next base: position 482,015 of record NZ_JAVSSI010000001.1, read on the forward strand.
CGGACGTGCGTCTCGACCTTGCGCAGGCGGTCCTCGATGACGCGCACCTGGTCGCGCGGCACGCGACCGATCTCGTCCCAGCGGAGCTGGATGGCGTTCAGCGTCGGGCGGGCGCGCTTCGGGTCCTTCTCGGCGAGGAGCGCCTCGGCCTCGGTGATGAGCTCGAGCTTGCGCTCCAGGTTCTCGCGGTACTCGGCGTCGTCGCGGGCGTCGATCTCCGCCTTCGCGTGGAAGAGCACGTCGCCGGCGGCCTTGAACTTCGCCCACAGCGCGTCGTCGACCTTCTTGCCAGCACGGCCGGCGGCCTTCCACTCGTCGAGCAGCGCGCGGTAGTCGCCGACCGCGTCGGCGCCGCGGGGTGCGAGCGCCTCGGCCCGTTCGATGAGCTGCTGCTTGCGTGCGCGGACCTCGCGGTGCGCGCCGTCGAGCTGGGCGAAGAACGCCTTGCGGTGCGTCTCGATCGTCGAGCGCGCCGTGCGGAACCGCTTCCACAGCTCGTTGGCGTCGTTCTTCGGGAGCCGCGGGCCGTTCTGCTGGTGCTGCTGCCAGCGCGCGAAGAGCGCGTCGAGCTCCGCCGAGGTCTGCTTCCACTGCGTCTTCGCGGGGTCCTGGGCGGCGAGCGCCTCGGCTGCCTCGGCGATCGCGGTGCGCTCGGCGATGGCGTCGGCGAGCTGCGCCTTCGCCTCGGCCTGCTGCTGCTCGTTGAGCTCCTGCGTGGTGCCCGAGAGGGCATCGAGGCGGGTGCGGAGCGCATCGAGGTCGCCGACCGCGCGGGCATCGGCGACGGACTCCTGGAGGGCGGTGACGGCCTTGGCGACGTCGGCGGCGGGAGCGCCGCGGCGGACGCGCTGCTCGAGGAGGCCGACGGCGCCGGCGAGGTCCGCGTACTTGCGCTCGAAGTAGGCGAGGGCCTCCTCAGCGGTGCCGTCGGGGTACTCGCCCACGGCCCGTTCGCCGTCGGCGGTCCGAACGAAGACCGTGCCCGTCTCGTCGACGCGGCCCCACGGTTGCTGATCTGATTCGGTCACGGCCTCACCCTGTCGTAGGTCGGTAGGTGCCGCCTGACGGCGGCGGTGCGACATCAAGCCTATTGCACCTCCGGAGCGGGGTGCGGGTCGCGGCGGCGACGGGTTGAGGTCGCCGCCGGCCGCTCACTGCAGCGTGAAGGAGTCGATCGTGACCGGCACCGCGGGAGCGCCGTCGCCGGCGCCACCGGCGACGCCGGCGTCGATGACCGCGGTGCGGAGCTCGTCGAGGCCGCTCGTGACTGTGCCGAGCACGGTGTAGCCGCCCGTGTCTCCAGGCAGCGTCGTGTCCTCGTAGACGATGAAGAACTGGCTGCCCTGCGAGTACTGCGAGGTGCTCCGCGCCATCGCGATCGTGCCCGCGGGGTAGAGGCCGTCGGCGGGGGCGTTCTCGACCGGTCCGTAGTTGTAGCCCGGACCGCCGGTGCCGTCGCCGTTCGGGTCGCCGCACTGCAGGACGAAGAGCCCGGACGTGGTGAGCCGGTGGCAGCCGACGCCGTCGTAGAACCCGGCCTGGGCGAGGCTGATCTCGGAGGAGACCGCCTGCGGCGCTGCGGCGCCGTCGAGCTCGACGCCGAGGGGGATGCCGTTCAGCGTCAGCGTGCCCGTCCAAGTGCGCCCCTCGGCGAGGTCGGCCGGGGGCACGTCGCCCTGGTTCTCACCGGCCGGTTCCGTGGGCGCGGGCGTCTCGCTCGGGGCCGCCTCGGGCGCTCCGGGGCCGCCGCTGAAGTAGAACAGCTGCGCGGCGGTGGCGAGCACCAGCACGACCACGAGCGCGAGGACCGCGATCACGTTGTCGCGCGTCCGGCGGCGCTGCTTGCGCGTGTGGACCTCTTGCCGTGCCTGGTAGGTGCGAAGCCGCGCGCGCTCTTCGCGCGCCTGCCGGTCGTTCGATGCCACGCTGCTCCTTCTCGGGACTCCTGCGAGCCGACTCTACGCAAGGCCCGCGCACCGTGCCAATCATGACCGCCGCCGGAACGGCCGTGTCGGCGGCGATCGCTACGCTGGACGGCATGGTGGACACCGGCACGGGGCTGCGCTCCGGCGCGACCCCGCTCGCGGTGCGGATGCGTCCGACGACCCTCGACGAGGTCGCCGGCCAGCGCCATCTGCTGAGCCCGGGCTCGCCGCTCGTCGCACTCGCGAGCGACCGCGCCGGCACGAGCGGTTCGGTGTCCGTCATCCTGTGGGGTCCGCCCGGCACGGGCAAGACGACGCTCGCCCAGGCGATCGCGCGCAGCTCCGGGCGCCGCTTCGTCGAGCTCTCCGCCGTGACCGCGGGCGTGCGCGACGTCCGCCAGGTGATGGAGGAGGCGCAGTCGAGCCGCGACCTCTACGGGCTCTCCACGGTCCTCTTCCTCGACGAGATCCACCGCTTCACCAAGGCGCAGCAGGACGCGCTGCTGCCGGGGGTCGAGAACGGCTGGGTCATCCTGGTGGCGGCCACCACGGAGAACCCGTCGTTCTCCGTCATCTCGCCGCTGCTGTCGCGCTCGCTGCTGCTGACGCTCGAGCTGCTGAGCGACGACGACCTCGGCACCCTCGTCGACCGCGCAGCGAGCGACCCGAGGGGCCTCGCCGGCGCGTTCGTGCTCGAACCCGAGGCCAGAGAGGCGATCGTCCGGCTCGCGTCGGGCGACGCCCGCCGGGCGCTCACCGCGCTCGAGGCATCGGCGAACTCCGCGGTCGGCGAGTTCGCCGCGGCGCAGGCCGCCGCGGCTGCCGACACGGGGGCCGCGAGCGACGACCTCGATGCCGCGACCGAGGATGCCGCGACCGAGGATGCCGGGACCGAGGATGCCGCGACTGGCGGCGCTGCGACTGACTCCGAGACTGCGGATGGTGCGACTGACGCCGCTGCGACCGACGCCGCGACCGACGCCGACGCCGCGGCCGACGACGCCGCAGACCGGGATCGGGCCGACGCCGCTCCCGCGAAGCCCACGATCACCGCGGAGACGGTGGCGCGCGCCGTCGACCGCGCGCTGCTGCGCTACGACCGCAACGGCGACGAGCACTACGACGTCATCAGCGCCTTCATCAAGTCGGTGCGGGGGAGCGACGTCGACGCGGCACTGCACTACCTCGCGCGGATGATCGAGGCGGGGGAGGACCCGCGCTTCATCGCCCGGCGCATCATCGTGCTCGCCTCGGAGGACATCGGCATGGCCGATCCGACGGCGCTCGGCGTCGCCGTCGCCGCGGCCGATGCGGTCGCCCTGATCGGCATGCCGGAGGGGCGCATCCCGCTCGCCCAGGCCGTGGTCCACCTCGCGACCGCGCCGAAGTCGAACGCCGCGTACCTCGGCATCAACCAGGCGATCTCCGACGTGCGCGCGGGCAAGGCGGGCCGGGTGCCGAAGCACCTGCGCGACGCGCACTACGCCGGCGCGAAGCGGCTCGGCCACGGCAAGGGGTACCGCTATCCGCACGACGCCGACATCGGGGTGGTGCCGCAGCAGTACCTGCCGGACACGCTGCGCGGCGCGCGCTACTACGAGCCGACCGAGCACGGCTACGAGCGCGAGCTGTCGGCGAGGCTCGCGAAGCTCCGCCGCATCGTGCGCGGCGAGGGCTGAGCCCCGTGCTACCATCGTTGATGGCCTGAAGCCAGGTTTTCGCGTGCGGCTGCGCGATCTCCGACGGCGAAGCGGTGCGACCTGTAGCCGGTCGGCCCATGGCGAATCCCTCTGACTAGAGCTTTCCAGCGCGTTGTCGCGCGCCGGAACCCCGTTTCAGAACCTCCGAAAGGACCATTCGTGTCGAATCGTGCACGTAGCAAGACCCGCCTCTCCCGTGCGCTCGGCGTCGCCCTCACCCCGAAGGCCGCCCGCATCCTCGAGAAGCGCCCCTACGCTCCCGGCGAGCACGGCCGCACCAAGCGCAAGGCCGACAGCGACTACGCCGTCCGTCTGCGTGAGAAGCAGCGCCTCCGCGCCCAGTACGGCATCCGCGAGAAGCAGCTCCGCATCGCGTACAACGAGGCCAAGCGCATCGACGGCCAGACCGGTGAGAACCTGGTCGAGCTGCTCGAGATGCGTCTCGACGCCCTCGTGCTCCGCGCCGGCTTCGCCCGCACCATCGCGCAGGCCCGCCAGTTCGTGGTGCACCGCCACATCGTCGTCGACGGCAAGATCGTCGACCGCCCCTCGTTCCGCGTGAAGCCGGGCCAGCACATCGGCGTCAAGCAGCGCTCCGAGGGCACCGAGCCGTTCCAGGTCGCCGCCGCCGGTGGCCACGTGGACGTGCTGCCGAAGACCCCGGGCTACCTCGAGGTCCAGATCGACAAGCTGGAGGCGACCCTCGTGCGCCGCCCGAAGCGCGCCGAGGTCCCCGTCACCTGTGACGTGCAGCTCGTCGTCGAGTACTACGCCGCGCGCTGACCCAGCGTCGCGTGCAGACCGGAGGGGTCGCGGGTTCGCCCGCGGCCCCTCCGTCGTCCCGGCGGGCGAGCCCCCGGCTCGCCTAGACTGGACGGAAGCGTCAGGGGCCGCGGCCCCTCGAACGGAGTTCGACCAGAGGAGCAATCGGTGAAGAGCGTGCTGTGGTTCGTCGCGGGCATCGCGGCGGGATTCGTCGTGGCCCACCAGGTGAACCAGACCGTCGAGGGACGCAAGTTCTTCGAGTCGGTCGATGCCAAGGCCAGGGCGTTCGGGCAGGCGATCGCCGAGGGCTATCACGAGCGCGACGCCGAGCTCCGCGCCGCCGCCCACGACGAGCGCTGACGACCCGCGCTGACCACTTCGCGCCCCGCGCGCACAGTTCGCACCCCCACGCGGGGTGAAACGACCCGGAACGGAACCATGCAGACTGCCGAGATCAGCCGTCGCTACATCGACTTCTTCGCCGACCGCGGACACACCGTCGTCCCCTCGGCCTCGCTCGTCTCCGACGACCCCACCCTGCTCTTCACGGTCGCAGGCATGGTGCCGTTCGTGCCGTACCTGACCGGCGTCGTGCCCGCCCCTTACCCGCGCGCGGTCGACGTGCAGAAGTGCATCCGCACGAACGACATCGAAGAGGTCGGCAAGACCGCCCGCCACGGCACCTTCTTCCAGATGCTCGGCAACTGGTCGTTCGGCGACTACTTCAAGGAGGGGGCGATCACCTACGCGTGGGACCTCCTCACCAAGTCCGAGTCCGACGGCGGCCTCGGCTTCGACGAGCGCGACCTGTGGGTCACCGTGTACGAGACCGACGACGAGGCGGCGGCCCTCTGGCAGAAGATCGCCGGGCTCCCGGCCGAGCGCATCCAGCGCCTCGGCAAGGAGGACAACTACTGGCACACCGGCCAGCCCGGCCCCGGCGGCCCCTGCTCGGAGATCTACTTCGACCGCGGTCCGAAGTACGGCCGCGATGGCGGCCCCGCGGTCGACGACAACCGCTTCACCGAGATCTGGAACCTCGTCTTCATGCAGGAGCTGCTGAGCGAGGTCCGCTCCAAGGTCGACTTCGACGTCGTCGGCCCGCTGCCGAAGAAGAACATCGACACCGGCATGGGCCTCGAGCGCGTCGCCTTCATCAAGCAGGGCGTCGAGAACATGTACGAGATCGACCAGGTCCGGCCCGTGCTCGACCGCGCGGCCGAGCTCTCCGGTCGCCGCTACGGCGCCTCGCACGAGGACGACGTGCGCATGCGCATCATCGCCGACCACGTGCGCTCCTCGCTCATGCTCATGACCGACGGCGTCACCCCGTCGAACGAGGGCCGCGGGTACATCCTGCGCCGCCTCCTGCGCCGCTCGATCCGTGCGATGCGGCTGCTCGGCGTCGAGGGCCCGAGCTTCCGCGAGCTGTTCGCCGCCTCGCGCGACGCGATGCAGTCCGCGTACCCCGAGGTCGCGAGCGGCTACGGCCACCTCGAGCAGCTCGCCCTCGGCGAGGAGGACACCTTCCTGCGCACGCTCGCGTCGGGCACGTCGATCCTCGACGTCGCGGTCACGAAGACGAAGGAGCGGGGCTCCACCGAGCTCGCGGGCGACACCGCGTTCCTCCTGCACGACACCTACGGCTTCCCGATCGAGCTGACCCTCGAGATGGCCGACGAGGCGGGCATCCAGGTCGACCGCGGCGAGTTCGACCGCCTCATGACGGACCAGCGCGACCGCGCGAAGGCCGACGCCAAGTCCAAGAAGAAGGTGCTCGCCGACCTCTCGGTGTACGCCGACTTCCGCGCGCAGGGCGAGACGATCTTCACGGGCTACACCGAGCTGCAGACGGAGTCGAGCGTGCTCGGCCTCCTCGTCGACGGTCACCCGGTGCAGCGCGCGACGGCGGGGCAGACGGCGGAGGTCATCCTCGCCGAGACGGCCCTCTACGCCGAGTCCGGCGGGCAGGCGCCCGACCGCGGCCGCATCGTGGGCGACGGTTTCGAGCTCGAGGTCCTCGATGTGCAGCGCCCGGTCAAGGGGCTCGTCAGCCACACCGTGCGGGTCGTCCGCGGCGAGGTCGGGGTCGGCGAGCGTGCGACGAGCCTCGTCGACGAGGACTACCGCCGCGGCGCCACCCAGGCGCACTCGGGCACGCACCTCGTGCACGCGGCGCTCCGCCAGGTCCTCGGGCCCAACGCGCACCAGTCCGGCTCGTTCAACAAGGCCGGCTACCTCCGGCTCGACTTCGGCTGGAACCAGGCGCTGTCGGCCGAGACCCGCACCGAGATCGAGGAGATCGCGAACTCCGCGATCCGTGACAACCTCGAGGTGGTCACCCGCGAGCTGCCGCTCGACGAGGCGAAGGCGCTCGGCGCGATGGCGCTGTTCGGCGAGAAGTACGGCGACGTCGTGCGCGTCGTCGACATCGGCGGCCCGTGGTCGCGCGAGCTGTGCGCCGGCACCCACGTCCGCACGAGCGCCGAGGTCGGCATGATCAACCTGATCGGCGAGTCCTCGGTCGGCGCGACGAACCGCCGTGTCGAATCGCTCGTGGGCATCGAGGCCTTCCGCCAGTTCGCGGCCGAGCGCGCCCTCGTCGGCGAGCTCACGAGCTCGCTGAAGACGCGCCCGGAGCTGCTGGTCGACCGAGTCGGCGAGCTGCTCGCGAACCTCAAGGCCGCCGAGAAGAAGATCCAGGCGTACGAGGCGAAGGCGCTGAACGACCGCGTCCCGGCGCTGGCCGCGACGGCGGTGCGCACGGGCGAGGTGCTGCTCGTGGCCGAGCACGTCGGCTCGCTCGGCTCCGGCGACGAGCTGCGGGCGCTCGCGCTCGCGGTCCGCGCGCAGCTCGGCGACGCCGCCTCCGTGGTCGCGCTGACGGCCGAGGTGGGGGGCAAGCCGCTCGCGATCGCGGCGACGTCCCCGGCCGCGCGTGAAGCCGGTGCGAACGCCGGTGCGCTCGCGAAGCGGATGGCCTCGGTGCTCGGCGGCGGCGGCGGCGGCAAGCCCGACCTCGCGCAGGGCGGCGGCACGGATGTCGCGGCGATCCCCGCGGCGCTCGACGCGGTTCGCGACGAGCTCGGGCGCTAGTGCGCGACGGCGTCCGTCTCGGCGTCGACGTGGGCCGCGCCCGCATCGGCGTGGCCCGCTGCGATCCGTCGGCGATGCTCGCGGTCCCGGTCGAGACGGTGCCGCGCGCCCCTGAGGGCTCCGATGCCGACATCCGGCGCATCCTGGAGCTCGCCGAGGAGTTCGACGCCGTCGAGATCGTCGTGGGCCACCCGCTCTCCTTGTCCGGTCAGGCCACGCCGTCGACCGACGACGCCGTCGCCTTCGCGCGGCGGCTCGTCGGCACGGGGCCGGCGGTCCGGCTCGTGGACGAGCGGATGTCGACGGTGACCGCGCAGCAGGCGCTTCGTGCGAGCGGAAAACGCGCCAAGCAGCAGCGGTCCATCATCGACCAAGCCGCAGCCGTTATCATTCTGCAACACGCCATCGACGCCGAACGTGCGTCGGGCAGGCCGCCGGGGCAGTCCCTCGGCATCGACGAAGGGCCAGCACCCCTGTGACTCAGCTCCCCCCTGAGCAGCGCGCGTCGCGCGAGCGCACCGGTCTCGACTGGGACGCCATCCTCGCCGGAGACGAGGCGTCCGCCGGCGCGACGGGCGGCCGCTCAGCCGATGCGGCATCCGCCGGCGGGACGCGCGGGGGAGCGCGGGACGCGGGCTGGGTGAACGATCCGTTCGCCGCGCAGCCGGACGAGGCCGGGCGGCCGGCATCCGCTCCGGTCGCGCCGCGGTCGAACGACCCGTTCGCGGCGAACGACGAGGTGCCGCTCACCCGGCGCGAGCGCCGTGAGCTCGAGGAGCGTCAGGCGCTCCTCGAGACGGAGCCCGCGACGGGGCCGAGCGAGGCCCAGCGCCCGAGCCGCGCGGAGCGCCGGCAGGCAGCCGGGTACGACGACCACGACACCCCGAACCGGCCGAAGCGGCGCGGCGCGTGGGGATGCCTCATCGCGCTGCTCATCGTCGTCGCGCTCGGCGTCGGCGCCTTCTTCTTCCTGCAGGGCCCGATCTCCGCCGTCGTCGAGCGCTTCCAGCCCGCAGCGGACTACGAGGGCTCGGGCACCGGCGAGGTCACCTTCATGATCCACGAGGGCGACGACGGCTCCTCGATCGCCGAGAACCTCTACGACGAGGGCGTCGTGGCGTCCTCGAAGGCGTTCTACGACGTGCTCGTCGACCAGGACCCCGAGCCGGCGTTCTATCCGGGCGCCTACCGCCTGGCCGAGAAGATGAGCGCGCAATCCGCCCTCGACGCGCTGCTCGATCCGGCGAACAAGCTCGAGAACACCTTCGTGATCCCGGAGGGCACGGCCACCGCGGATGCGCTGCCGAGCATCTCGGAGGGCACGGGCGTGCCGCTCGAGGAGCTCCAGGCCGCCGCTGCCGAGTCGCCGCAGAGCTACGGCCTCCCGGCGGAGGCGAAGTCCCTCGAGGGCTTCCTGTTCCCGGCGACGTACACGCTCGACCCCGGTCTCGATGCCCGCGGCGTGCTGCAGACCCTCGTGGATCGGCAGTTCCAGGCGCTCGACGAGGCCGGCGTGGCGCCGGCCGACCGCTGGCGCACGATCGTGCTCGCCTCGCTCATCCAGCGCGAGGCCGGGCTCCGGGACGACTATTACAAGGTCTCGCGCGTCTTCCAGAACCGGCTCGACCCCGCGCAGTGGGAGTCGGGACTGCTGCAGTCCGACGCCACCGTCGCCTACGGCACCGGCAACACGCACCGCGTCGCCACGACCGACGCCGAGCGCGAGGACGCGTCGAACCCGTACAACACGTACGTGCACCCGGGGCTGCCCGTCGGGCCGATCTCGAACCCGGGGGACCTCGCGATCGACGCGGCGCTGCACCCGGCCGACGGCACCTGGTTGTTCTTCGTCACCTGGAACCTCGACACCGGCGAGACGATCTTCTCGACGACGGTCGAGGAGCACGACGCGGCCGTCGCGAAGTGGCTCGCCTGGATGGACGAGCACCCGGAGTACCAGTGAGCGACGGCGCAGCTCCACTCGCCCCGCACCGGCTCGCGGTGCTCGGCTCCCCGATCGCGCACTCGAAGTCGCCGGCGCTGCACCGCGCCGCCTACGCCGTGCTCGGCTTCGACTGGCAGTACGAGGCGGTCGAGGTGGCCTCGGCCGGGTTGGCCGACTTCGTGGGCTCGAGGGATGCCTCGTGGCGCGGGCTCTCGCTCACGATGCCCTTGAAGCAGGAGGTGCTCCCGCTCGTCGACGAGCTCGACCGTCGCGCTCGGCTCACGGGCGCCGCGAACACCGTCCGCTTCGACGGCGGCCGCCGGCTCGGTTTCAACACCGACATCGGCGGCATCGTCGGCGCGCTCGCGGATGCCGGGGTGAGCCACTCGGCCCGCGCCGGCGTGGTCGGCGGGGGAGCGACGGCCGCCTCGGCGATCGCCGCGATCGCCGAGCTCGGGGCGAGCGAGGTCGAGGTGTTCGTGCGGACGCCCGCCCGGGCCGCCGCGCTCGAGCCGCTCGCCGGGTCGCTCGGGCTCCGCATCGCCGTGCGCCCCATCGCGGAGCTGGCGTCGGCCGAGGGCCTCGACCTCGTGGTGGCGACGGTGCCGGGCGGCACCGAGCTCGGCGTCCGGCCGGGCGCGGCGCTCACCGCCGGATCCGTCCTGCTCGAGGTCGCCTACGATCCCTGGCCGAGCCCGCTCGTCGCCGCGTGGCTCGATGGCGGCGGCACGGTCGTGCACGGGCTCGGCATGCTCCTGCACCAGGCGCTGCTGCAGGTGCGCGTGTTCGCGAACGGCGACCCGGAGGCGGCGCTGCCGGGCGAGGCCGAGGTGCTCGCGGCGATGCGGGCCTCGATCGCCTGAGGTGCCCGCTCCGCCCGAGACGGGCGGTGCCGTCACGCGGAAGGCGCGCCCCCTCCGCTGTGGAAGGATAGAGCCATGCTTCGTTGGCTCACTGCCGGTGAGTCGCACGGCCCCGAACTCGTCGCGATCCTCGAGGGCCTCCCCGCCGGCATCCCCGTCTCGCTCGATCAGGTCCGTGAGGACCTCGCACGACGCAAGCTCGGCTACGGCCGCGGCGCGCGCATGAAGTTCGAGCAGGACGAGCTCGCGATCTCCGGCGGGGTGCGCCACGGCCTGAGCCTCGGCAGCCCCATCGCGCTCCGCGTCGGCAACACCGAGTGGCCGAAGTGGCAGGAGGTCATGAGCCCCGAACCGATCGAGCAGGACCGCCTCGGCCGCGGCCGCGGTGCGCCGCTGACCCGCCCGCGTCCGGGCCACGCCGACCTCGTCGGCATGCAGAAGTACGGCTTCGACGAGGCGCGCCCCGTGCTCGAGCGGGCGAGCGCCCGTGAGACGGCGGCCCGGGTCGCGCTCGGCGCCGTGGCGAAGGCGTTCCTCGCCGAGCTCGGCATCCGCACGATCGCCCACACGCTCTCGATCGGCCCGGTCCGGGTGCCCGAAGGCGCTGCGCTGCCGCTGCCCGCCGACCTCGCGACGGTCGACGCCGACCCGCTGCGCTGCTTCGACCCCGAGACCTCGGCCCGGATGGTCGCCGAGGTCGACGACGCTCACAAGTCCGGCGACACGCTCGGCGGCGTCGTCGAGGTGCTCGCCTACGGCGTGCCCCCGGGGCTCGGCTCGCACGTGCACTGGGACCGCCGCCTCGACGGGCAGCTCGCGGCCGCGCTCATGGGCATCCAGGCGATCAAGGGCGTCGAGGTCGGCGACGGCTTCGAGACCACCCGCCGCCGGGGCTCCGAGGCGCACGACGAGCTGCACCTCGACCGCGGCCGCATCGTCCGCGCGAGCGATCGCGCCGGCGGCACCGAGGGCGGCATGTCCACGGGCACCGTGCTCCGTGTCCGCGCGGGCATGAAGCCCATCGCCACCATTCCGCACGCCCTGCCGACGGTCGACGTCGCGACGGGCGAGCCGGCGCCCGCGCACCACCAGCGCTCGGACGTCTGCGCCGTGCCCGCGGCGGGGGTCGTGGCCGAGGCGATGGTCGCCCTCGTCCTCGCGAACTCCGTGCTCGAGAAGTTCGGCGGCGACTCGGTGGTCGAGACCCGCCGGAACCTCGAGGCGTACCTCGCCGCGATCCCCGAGGCGCTCGCGAGCGCCGGGGCGGACGGCGGCGCCGGGCTCGCGGCCGGCGCAGCGGGATGACGGAGGCGGGCGCGGCTGCGCCCGGTGCCCTCGCGCTTCCCCTCGTGCTCATCGGCCCGATGGGTGCCGGGAAGACCCGCGTCGGGCAGAAGCTTGCCGCCGAGACGGGCGCGCCGTTCGTCGACACCGACGCGCGCATCGTCGAGCGGTACGGTCCGATCGACGAGATCTTCGCGCGCGAGGGCGAGGAGTACTTCCGCATCGTCGAGCGCGAGGTCGTCGCCGAGGCGATCGCCGAGCAGGCCGTCGTCTCCCTCGGCGGGGGTGCGGTGCTGCATCCGGCGACCCGAGCGGAGCTCGCCGCGCTCCCGGTCGTCTGGCTGCAGGTGAGCGCGGCCGCGGTCGCGCCCCGGCTCGCCGGCGGTGCCCGACCCCTCATCGCCCAGGGCGGGCTCGACGCCTGGATCCGGATCCGCGACGAGCGGGCGCCCGTCTACGCCTCGCTCGCCGACCTCGCCATCGACACCTCGCGCCGCTCGGTCGCCCGGATCGTCGCCGACATCACCGAGCGCTTCGGAGGAGCAGCATGACCGCCAGCGAGCCGCAGGCCGAGCCGACCGTGATCCGCGTGGGCGGCGAGGAGGGCTACGACGTGGTCGTCGGGCGCGGACTCGTGCCGCGCATCGGCGACGCGCTCGGGCCCGCCGTGCGCAAGGTGCTGCTCGTGCATCCGGCGACCCTCGGCGCGCGCGCGGCCGAGCTGCGCGAGGCGCTCGTCGACCGCTTCGAGGTCATCCTCGCCGAGATCCCCGACGCCGAGGCCGGCAAGCGGGTCGAGGTCGCGGCGTTCTGCTGGCAGATCCTCGGGCAGGCCGACTTCACCCGCACCGACGCGGTCGTCGGCTTCGGCGGCGGCGCCGTCACCGACGTGGCCGGATTCGTCGCCGCGACCTGGCTGCGCGGCGTGCGCGTCGTGCAGGTGCCGACCACGGTGCTCGGCATGGTCGACGCTGCCGTCGGGGGCAAGACGGGGATCAACACGAACGAGGGCAAGAACCTCGTGGGCGTCTTCCACGCCCCCGCCGAGGTCATCTGCGACCTCGACCTCCTCGACACCCTCCCGAAGAACGAGATCCTGGCCGGCTTCGCAGAGATCGTGAAGGCGGGATTCATCCGCTACCCCGAGATCCTCGACGTCATCGAGGCCGATCCCGAGCGCGCGACCGACCCGGCCACGCCGGAGTTCCGCCGCGTCGTGGAGCTCGCGATCCGGATGAAGGCCGACGTCGTCACCGAGGACTTCAAGGAGGCGGGCCTCCGGGAGATCCTGAACTACGGGCACACGCTCGGCCATGCCGTCGAGCACGCCGAGCGCTACCAGTGGCGGCACGGTGCCGCGGTCGCCGTCGGCATGATGTTCGCCGCGGAGCTCGGCCGGCTCTCGGGCCGACTCTCGGACGAGGTCGCCGACCGGCACCGCCGGGTGCTCGAACTGCTCAGCCTCCCGACCAGCTACCCCGCCGGCCGGTGGAACACCCTCCTCGCCACGATGCAGCGCGACAAGAAGTCCCGCGGCGGGCAGCTCCGCTTCATCGTGCTCGACGACCTCGCGAAGCCGACCGTGATGCAGGCCCCCGACCAGTCGATGCTCTTCGCCGCGTACCAGGAGATCGGCTCCTGAGCACGTCGGGGCGCCCCGCTAGGCTGGGCGCATGACGACCATCCTCGTGCTGAACGGCCCGAACCTCGGCCGCCTCGGCACTCGCGAGCCGGAGGTCTACGGGAGCGAGACGCTCGCCGACATCGAGGCGTCCCTCCGGGGTTCGCTGCCCGACGGCGTCGAGCTGGAGCTCCGGCAGACCGACGACGAGGGCGAGCTCATCCGCTGGATCCACGAGGCGGTCGACCGGCGCACCCCCGTCGTCCTGAACCCGGCCGCGTTCACGCACTACAGCTACGGACTCCGCGATGCCGCGGCCCTGCTGAAGCAGGCGGGCGTGCCGCTCATCGAGGTCCACCTCTCGAACCCCCACACCCGCGAGCGCTTCCGGCACACGAGCGTGATCTCGGCCGTCGCCGCGGGGGTCATCGCCGGCTTCGGCAGCGACTCCTACCGCCTCGCCGTGCAGCAGCTGCTGCGCATCGTCTAGAATCGTTCGTCGGCCCGCGTGCGCCACCGCCGCCGGCCGAACGACTTCACCGAAACGGAACGGAACCCACGCGCATGGCATCGACCGCAGACATCAAGAACGGCGTCGTCCTCAGCATCGACGGCCAGCTCTGGAGCGTGATCGAGTTCCAGCACGTGAAGCCGGGCAAGGGCGGCGCGTTCGTCCGCACCAAGCTGAAGAACGTCGTCACGGGCAAGACCGTCGACCGCACCTACAACGCGGGCGCGAAGGTCGACATCGAGAACGTCGACCGCCGCGACTTCACGTACCTGTACAACGACGGCGACGGCTTCGTCTTCATGGACGCCGTCGACTACGACCAGATCACCGTGCCGGCCGCGACCGTCGGCGACGCCGCGAACTTCATGCTCGAGAACCAGGCCGTCACGATCGCCCTGAACAACGGCAACCCGCTCTACGTCGACCTGCCCGCCTCGGTCGTGCTCGAGATCACCTACACCGAGCCGGGCCTGCAGGGCGACCGCTCGACCGGCGGCACGAAGCCCGCGACCGTCGAGACCGGCTACGAGATCCAGGTCCCGCTCTTCCTCGAGACCGGCACCAAGGTCAAGGTCGACACCCGGTCGGGCGACTACCTCGGCCGCGTGAACGACTAGTGAGCGCTCGCACCAAAGCCCGCAAGCGCGCCCTCGATCTGCTCTACGCCGCCGAGATGCGCGGCATGCCGGTCGAGCAGCTCCTCGTCGTCGAGGCCGAGAAGGCCGTGAACGAGCCGGAGCGACAGGCGTCGTGGCTGTACGCGCGCGAGATCGTCGACGGCATCGTCGACCACCGGGCGGAGATCGACGAGCTGATCACGACGCACGCGCGGGGGTGGACGCTCGAGCGGATGCCGGCGGTCGACCGCGCGCTGCTGCGCATCGGCGTGTGGGAGATCGTCTTCAACGACGAGGTGCCCGACGCCGTGGCGATCGCCGAGGCCGTCGAGGCCGCGACGGTGCTCTCGACCGACGACTCCGCGGGGTTCGTGAACGGGCTGCTCGCAGCCGTCTCCCACGCGAAGGGCTGAGCCGGAGCGCGCACCAGCAGACGGAACGGCGGGCCGCCAGGAGCGGCCCGCCGTTCTGCGTCTGCGGTTCGGGTCTGCGGTTCGGGTCTACGTTCTGCGCCTGCGGTCGCGTCTCAGCCGACGACGAGACGGCGTGCGGCGGTCGAATGCGCGCGGATGAGGCCGTCGAGGTCGAGCCCGGGGATCCGACCGTCGACGACGCGCCACTGCCCGCCGACCATCACGCGGTCGGCCCGGTCGGCGCCGCACAGCACGAGCGCGGCGATCGGGTCGTGGCTCCCCGAGAAGCGCAGCTCGTCGAGGGTGAAGAGCGCGAGGTCGGCCTGCTTGCCGAGCTCGATCGATCCCAGCTCCCCGTCGCGTCCGAGCGCCCGAGCGGAGCCGAGCGTCGCCCAGCCGAGCGCGCGGGACACGGGCACGTCGGCGCCGTAGCGGAGCCGCTGCAGGTAGAGCGCCTGGCGCACCTCCTGGATGAGGTTCGAGGAGTCGTTCGAGGCCGAACCGTCGACGCCGAGTCCGAGCGGCACGCCGGCGTCCTCGAGCTCGATCGCGCGGGCGATGCCGGAGGCGAGCCGCATGTTCGAGGTCGGGCAGTGCGCGACGCCGGTGCCCGCGGCGCCGAGCCGGGCGATCTCCTGGTCGTCGAAGTGGATGCCGTGCCCGAGCCAGCTCTGCGGCCCGAGCCAGCCGACGCTCTCGAGGTAGTCGACCGTGCGGAGACCGAAGCGCTCCCGGCAGAAGTCCTCCTCGTCGAGCGTCTCGGCGAGGTGCGTGTGCAGGCGCACGCCGCGGCGGGCGGCGAGCTCCGCGCTCTCGGCCATGATCTCGCGCGTGACCGAGAACGGCGAGCACGGGGCGAGGGCGATCTGGATGTCGGCGCCGGGGGAGGTGTCGTGGTAGCGGTCGATGAGCCGCTCCGAGTCCGCGAGGATGACGTCCCCGTCCTGCACGACGCTCTGCGGCGGCAGGCCCCCGTCGCGCTGGCCCAGTGTCATCGAGCCGCGGGTGAGGGTCGCGCGCATGCCGAGCCGGCGGACGGCCTCGACCTCAAGGTCGATCGCCTCGTCGAGCCCGTTCGGGAAGACGTAGTGGTGATCGGCGGCGGTCGTGCAGCCGGAGAGGAGGAGCTCGGCGAGCGCGACGGTGACCGCGAGCTCGAGGCTCTCGGGGGTGAGGCGGGCCCAGACGGGGTAGAGGCCCTGCAGCCAGGGGAACAGCTTCGCGTCGGCGACCGGCGCCCAGGCGCGGGTGAGCGTCTGGAAGAAGTGGTGGTGGGTGTTGATCAGGCCGGGGAGGACGACGTGGTTCCCGGCGTCGAAGACCTCGTCCACCGGGGCCGCGGGCGATCCGCCCGCGGGCAGCAGCTCGGCGATCACGCCGTCGTCGACGACGATGCCGCCCGCGGCGGTACCGGGCGTCGCACCGTGGGCGGTGAAGACGGCGGCGGGGTTCTTGATCCAGACTCGTGCCATGAGCGGCATCCCTTCGACGGTGGAGGAGTGGTGCCAGCTCAGTGTTGACCTGTCTGCTGATCCAGGTCGCGCCAGACTACGTGCGCGGCGGCGGCTTCGTCAACGCCGCGTGATCCGAGCGATCGGAATCCGGAGTCGCCCGGCTTTCATGAAGTTCGGGCAACTCGGGCCGGGGCGGGTGGGGGTGAGGCCACCTCTCGGCGAGCCCGCGGCTCAGGGCGCGGGGTGCCTCGCGTCGTACTCGCGGAAGCCGCGCTGCACCCGGAGAATCGCGGCGGCCGCGGCGATGACGAGCAGGCCGCCGAGGAGCGGCGGGAACCAGAGCACGACGGCGGTCGCGAGGATGCCGACCCAGAGGTCGCCGAGCCGCGGTCCGCCGGTGACGACGACCTGGAAGACGCCCTGCATCCGGCCCTGGAGCTCGTCGGGCACGGCCGTCATCAGCATCGTGCTGCGGAAGATCGCGCTCACCTCGTCCGAGGCCCCGGCGCCGGCGAGCAGCACCGCGGCGATGAGGAGCGCGGGCACGTTCACCGCGGCTGTGGCGCCCGGATCCGCGCCGGTGAACGCCGTCGTCGCGATCACGCCGCCGAATCCGGCCACGCAGGCGCCGTAGACCATCACCGAGCGGCCGATCGCGAGCCCGTAGCGCCGGACATGCATGACCCGTCCGCTCAGCAAGCTGGTGAGGAAGGTGCCCACCGCGAACGCCGCGGTGAGGGCGCCGGCGGTCGCCGCGCCGCCGCCGATGACGACGGCGCCCACCGCCGGGAACAGGGCGTATGGGCGCCCGAACGTCATCGCGGCGAGGTCGATGAGGAATCCGGCCCGGATGTTGGGCGCCTGCCGCAGGAAGCGGAATCCGTCGGCGAGCGCCGCGAAGCCGGTGCGGCGTGCGGGTCCGTTCGCCGGGCTGGGCGGCACGGCGGGCAGCGTCAGGATGCCGAGGAAGCCGGCGCTGAAGAGCACGAGGTCGACGGCGAAGGTGAGCGGGTAGCCGACCGCGGCCACGAGCAGGCCGCCGAGGGCGGGCCCGAGGGTGAGCTGCACCCCGATGCCGATCCCGCTGAGCGCCGCCGCGCGGGAGACGAGCGCGGGCGCGAGCAGCCGGGGGGTCACGGCGGTGCGGGTCGCGCCGGTGACGGTCGCGCAGACGGAGATGAGGGTGGTCAGGACGTAGAACGGCCCGATGTCGACCGTGCGGCCCTCGGCGTGCTCGGCCGCGCTGAACGCCGACACGGCGACGAGCGCCGCCGTCGCCGCCCACGTGGTGCTCGCGCTCACGATGAGCACGCGCCGACGGTCGAGCGCGTCGGCGAGGACACCGCCCCAGAGCCCGGCCACGAGCATCGGCAGGAGTGCGATGCCGCCCACGAGCCCGACGGCGAGCGTCGAGGAGGTGAGCTCGTAGAGCTGGAGGCCCACCGCCAGCACGGTCAGCTGCGCGCCGACGCCGGCGATGGTGCCGCCGATCCAGAGGCGGGCGAAGGCCGGCGACTCCCGGAGCGGGGCGAGGTCGACGAGGTGCGACCGTCGCGGCCGGGGAGAAGTCACTCCTGCATCGTACGCAGGACGGAACCGCGTCGGCCGCGCTGCTAGACTCGACGGAGTTTGGCACCTTTAAGGCCGTCCAGTGAGGCGGAGAAGGGAGGCCGCAGTGGCACGCGCTGTGCTCACGCAGGCTGACATCCAACGGGCGCTGACCCGCATCTCGCACGAGATCCTCGAATCCAACCGCGGGGGAAGCGACCTCGTCATCCTCGGCATCCCGACCCGTGGCGTCGTCCTCGCCCGGCGCATCGCCGAGACGATCGCCCGCATCGAACCCGACGCGGCTCCGGTCCCCGTCGGCTCGATCGACGTCACGATGTACCGCGACGACCTCTCGCGCACGCGCACGCGCACCCCGCAGCCGACGGAGGTCCCGCCGGGCGGGATCGACGGGCGCACCGTCGTCCTCGTCGACGACGTGCTGTATTCGGGGCGCACCATCCGCGCCGCGTTCGACGCGCTGTCCGACCTCGGTCGGGCCCGCGCGGTGCGTCTCGCCGTGCTCGTCGACCGCGGCCACCGCGAGTTCCCGATCCGGGCGGACTTCGTCGGCAAGAACCTGCCGTCCTCGCACGAGGAGCGCATCAACGTCCGCCTCCTCGAGGTCGACGGCGACGAGGGCGTCGCGATCGAGACCGCGTCGCTCGAGACCGCGCCGGGCGAGCCGGCGCCGGTCGCGGGGGAGGCGAAGTGAACCACCTCCTCGGCACGCGGGAGCTGTCCCGCGAGCAGGCCATCGAGCTCCTCGACATCGCCGAGGACATGGCCGCCGTGCAGGAGCGCGAGGTGAAGAAGCTGCCGACGCTCCGCGGGAAGACGGTCGTGAACCTCTTCTTCGAGGACTCCACGCGCACGCGCATCTCCTTCGAGGCCGCGGCGAAGCGGCTCTCCGCCGACGTCATCAACTTCAGCGCCAAGGGCTCGAGCGTCTCGAAGGGCGAGAGCCTGAAGGACACCGCGCAGACGCTGCAGGCGATGGGCGCGGACGGCGTCGTCATCCGCCATCCCGCCTCCGGCGCTCCGCTCACGCTCGCGACGAGCGGTTGGATCGACGCGGGCGTCGTGAACGCGGGCGACGGCACCCACGAGCACCCGACCCAGGCCCTCCTCGACGCATTCACGATGCGCCGGCGGCTGCACGGGGCGGCCTCCCGCGGTCGCGGCCTCGACGGGGCACGCGTGCTCATCGTCGGCGACGTGCTGCACTCGCGGGTCGCCCGCTCGAACTCCTGGCTGCTGCCGACGCTCGGCGCGGAGGTCGAGCTCGTGGCGCCGCCGACGCTGCTGCCCGTCGATACGAGCCGCTGGCCGGTGACGACCTCGTTCGATCTCGACGAGGCGCTCGGCCGCCGTCCCGACGTCGTCATGATGCTCCGCATCCAGGCGGAGCGGATGCACGGCGCCTTCTTCCCGAACAGCCGGGAGTACGCCCGCACCTGGGGGCTCGACGACGCACGGTTCGACGCGCTTCCCGACACTACGATGGTCATGCACCCCGGACCGATGAACCGCGGTCTCGAGATCGCAGCACGCGCGGCCGATTCGCCGCAGTCCACGGTGCGCGAGCAGGTCGCGAACGGAGTATCAGTGAGAATGGCCGCCCTCTATCTGCTGCTGTCCGGTGAACGGGGGGCCGTCGCATGAGCGAACGCCACCTGATCGTCGGGGCGCAGCTGCCGACCGGCGAGCGCACGGACCTGCTGCTCGAGGGCGGCCGGATCGTCGAGCTCGGCTCCGGGCTCGACGCGCACGGCGCCGAGCGCATCGACGCCGACGGCCTCATCGCGCTGCCCGGCCTCGTCGACCTGCACACGCACCTCCGCGAGCCCGGCTACGAGCAGAGCGAGACGGTGCTCACCGGCACGCGCGCCGCAGCCGCGGGCGGGTTCACCGCGGTGTTCGCGATGGCGAACACCTCGCCGGTCGCCGACACGGCGGGCGTCGTGGAGCAGGAGCTCAGCCTCGGCCGCGCGGCGGGGTACGCCGCGGTGCAACCGATCGGCGCCGTCACGGTCGGACTCGCCGGCGAACGGCTCGCCGAGCTCGGCGCGATGGCGCACTCCCGCGCCCGCGTCCGGGTGTTCTCGGACGACGGCTTCTGCGTGCACGACCCGCTGCTCATGCGCCGCGCGCTCGAGTACGTGAAGGCGTTCGGCGGCGTGATCGCCCAGCACGCCCAGGAGCCCCGCCTCACCGAGGGCGCCCAGATGAACGAGGGCGCGCTCTCCGGCGAGCTCGGACTCACGGGATGGCCCGCGGTCGCCGAGGAGTCGATCATCGCGCGGGACGTGCTCCTCGCCGAGCACGTCGGCAGCCGCCTCCACGTCTGCCACGTCTCGACCGCCGGCTCCGTCGAGGTCATCCGCTGGGCGAAGGCCCGGGGCATCGACGTCACCGCCGAGGTGACGCCGCACCACCTCCTGCTCACCGAGGAGCGCGTCGCGAGCTACGACCCGCGGTTCAAGGTGAACCCGCCGCTCCGGCGCGCCGAGGACGTCGAGGCTCTCCGCGAGGCGCTCGCCGACGGCACCATCGACATCGTCGCCACCGACCACGCGCCGCATCCGGTCGAGGCGAAGGAGGGCGAGTGGGACGTCTCGGCGAACGGCATGGTCGGACTGGAGTCGGCGCTCTCCGTCGTGCACCGCACCATGGTCGAGCCCGGACGGCTGGGCTGGGCCGACGTCGCCCGCGTGCTGAGCGAGTCGCCCGCGCGCATCGGCCGGCTCGCCGGCCAGGGCAACGCGATCGAACCCGGCGCCCCCGCCGAGCTGGTGCTCTACGACCCGGCCGCGAACGGGGAGTTCGACCTCGACCGGCTCGCCGGCCGCAGCACGAACTCGCCCTACCTGGGCGAGACGCTGCCCGGCTCGGTGCGCTGGACGTTCCACCAGGGCTACGCCACGGTCAGCGACGGCGCGGTCCGCGATGCCGACGAGGTCGCGCGCCTCGCAGCAGAAGCGGGGGGCGGCGATGGATAAGCTCATCGGCGCGATCGTCGCGGTGCTCATCGTCGCGGTCGTCGTCTGGCTCATGGTCCGCTCCTGGCGCCGACGACGGGCGCGCGACGCCCGGCTGTCGGCGTTCCCGGTGCCCACCGCCCTCGCTGCGTCGATCCTCGAGACGGAGGTGCTCTACGTCGCCTCCACCCCCGAGGACGAGCCGTTCGAGCGGCTCGCCGTCGACGGGCTCGCGTTCCGCGGCGCCGCGCACCTCGAGGTGTTCGACGCCGGCGTGCTGCTCCGCATCGCGGGGGAGCCGGCGAGCTTCGTCCCGGTGGAGCGCATCGTCGGCGTCGGCGCGGCGAGCCACGCGATCGACCGCGGCGTCGAGGCCGAGGGGCTGGTTGCCCTCACCTGGCAGCCGCAGGAGTCGGAGCCCGGCGAAGTGCCGGTGCGCATCGACAGTTATCTTCGGGCGCGATACCCGGGCGACACCGCCCGGATCATCGACGCCGTCACGGACATCACCGCGGCCGAGGCGCCGCGGTCGCAACAGGAAGGCGAGGCCTCTGGTGACTGAGACCACGACCCGCACGGCCCCCGCCGTGCTCGTCCTCGAGGACGGAACCCGCTACGAGGGACGCGCGTACGGCGCCCTCGGCCGCACGCTCGGCGAGGCGGTCTTCGCGACCGGCATGACCGGCTACCAGGAGACGCTCACCGACCCGTCGTACGCGGGGCAGATCGTGCTCATGACCGCGCCGCACATCGGCAACACGGGCATGAACGACGAGGACATGGAGTCCAAGCAGATCTGGGTGGCCGGCTTCGTCGTGCGCGACCCCTCCCGCGTCGTCTCGAACTTCCGCTCGCAGCGGAGCCTCGACGACGACCTCGCGGCGGCGGGCATCGTCGGCATCTCCGGCATCGACACCCGCGCGGTCACGCGCCGCATCCGCGACGCCGGGGCCATGCGCGCCGGCGTGTTCTCCGGTGAGGACGCGGCGCTGAGCGCGGGCGAGCAGCTCGACCTCGTGCTCGGCGGCGCCGAGATGTCGGGGCAGAACCTCTCCGGCGAGGTGTCGACGGGCGAGCGCTACTCGCTGCCCGCTACCGGCGAGCGGATCGGCACCGTCGCGGTGCTCGACCTCGGGGTGAAGACCTCGACGCTGAACTTCCTCGCGGAGCGCGGCTTCGACGTGGAGGTGCTGCCGCAGACGGTCACGATCGAGGAGGTGCGCGCGCTCGAGCCCGACGCGTTGTTCTTCTCGAACGGGCCCGGCGACCCGAGTGCGAGCGACCGCCACGTGGAGCTCCTCCGCGAGTCGCTCCGCGACGGCCGGCCCTACTTCGGGATCTGCTTCGGCAATCAGCTGCTCGGCCGCGCCCTCGGCTTCGGCACCTACAAGCTGCCCTTCGGCCACCGCGGCATCAACCAGCCCGTGCTCGACAAGGCCACCGGCCGGGTCGAGATCACGGCGCACAACCACGGCTTCGCCGTCGACGCCCCGATCGACCGCGTGAGCGAGTCGAGCGAGGGCTTCGGCCGCGTTGAGGTCAGCCATGTCGACCTCAACGACGACGTGGTCGAGGGCCTCAACTGCCTCGACATCCCCGCGTTCAGCGTCCAGTACCACCCGGAGTCGGCTGCCGGCCCGCACGACGCGAACTACCTCTTCGATCGTTTCCGCGAGCTGGTCATCGCGAGCAAGGAGAACCGCGACTAATGCCCAAGCGCGACGACATCAATTCCGTCCTCGTCATCGGCTCCGGCCCGATCGTCATCGGCCAGGCGGCCGAGTTCGACTACTCGGGCACGCAGGCCTGCCGGGTCCTCCGCGCGGAGGGCGTCCGCGTCATCCTCGTGAACCCGAACCCCGCGACGATCATGACCGATCCCGACTTCGCCGACGCGACGTACATCGAGCCGATCACGCCGGAGATCATCGAGTCGATCATCGTCAAGGAGCGCCCCGACGCGATCCTGCCGACGCTCGGCGGGCAGACCGCGCTGAACGCGGCGATCGCCCTGCACGACGCGGGAATCCTCGAGAAGCACGGCGTCGAACTCATCGGCGCGAAGGTCGACGCCATCCGCAAGGGCGAGGACCGCCAGCTCTTCAAGGAGCTCGTCGTGGAGTGCGGCGCCGACGTCGCCCGCTCGCACATCGCGCACACGATGGACGAGGTACTCGCGGCCGCGGAGGACCTCGGCTACCCGCTCGTCGTCCGCCCCTCGTTCACGATGGGCGGCCTGGGCTCCGGCTTCGCGTACGACGAGACCGACCTCCGCCGCATCGCCGGCGCCGGTCTGCACGACTCGCCCACCACCGAGGTGCTCCTCGAGGAGTCGATCCTCGGCTGGAAGGAGTACGAGCTCGAGCTCATGCGCGACACGCACGACAACACCGTCGTCGTGTGCTCGATCGAAAACGTCGACCCGGTCGGCGTCCACACGGGCGACTCGATCACCGTGGCGCCTGCGCTGACGCTCACCGACCGCGAGTACCAGCGCCTCCGCGACATCGGCATCGACATCATCCGCGCCGTCGGCGTCGACACCGGCGGCTGCAACATCCAGTTCGCCATCGACCCGTCGAACGGCCGCGTCATCGTCATCGAGATGAACCCCCGCGTGTCGCGCTCCTCGGCACTCGCGTCGAAGGCGACGGGCTTCCCGATCGCGAAGATCGCGGCGAAGCTCGCGATCGGCTACCGCCTCGACGAGATCCCGAACGACATCACCCGGGTGACCCCGGCGAGCTTCGAGCCGACGCTCGACTACGTCGTCGTGAAGGTGCCGCGCTTCGCGTTCGAGAAGTTCCCGGCCGCCGACCCGACCCTCACGACCACCATGAAGTCGGTCGGCGAGGCCATGGCGATCGGCCGCAACTACGCGACGGCCCTGCAGAAGGCCCTGCGCTCGCTCGAGAAGCGCGGCTCCTCGTTCCACTGGGGCGAGGAGGAGCGCAGCGTCGAGGAGCTCCTCGAGCTCGCGCAGACGCCGACCGACGGCCGCATCGTGCTCGTGCAGCAGGCGCTCCGCAAGGGCGCCACGATCGAGCAGGCCTTCGAGGCGACGAAGATCGACCCGTGGTTCCTCGACCAGATCGTGCTGATCAACGAGGTCGCCGACACGATCGCCGCCGCCGACGCGCTCGACACCGAGACGATCCTGCTCGCGAAGGACCACGGCTTCTCCGACGCGCAGATCGCCCAGCTCCGCGGCTTCGGCAGCGAGCAGGACGCCCGCGAGGTCCGGCACATCCTCGGCATCCGCCCGGTCTACAAGACCGTCGACACGTGCGCGGGGGAGTTCCCGGCGCTCACGCCGTACCACTACTCGAGCTACGACCAGGAGACGGAGGTCGCCCCGAGCGACCGCCGCAAGGTCGTCATCCTCGGCTCCGGCCCGAACCGCATCGGTCAGGGCGTGGAGTTCGACTACTCCTGCGTGCACGCCTCCTTCGCCCTGCACGACGCGGGCTTCGAGACGATCATGATCAACTGCAACCCGGAGACGGTCTCGACCGACTACGACACGAGCGACCGGCTCTACTTCGAGCCGCTCACGCTCGAGGACGTGCTCGAGGTCATCCACGCGGAGTCGCAGTCCGGCGAGCTCGTCGG
This sequence comes from Agromyces mediolanus, assembly GCF_044917495.1. Lineage (GTDB taxonomy): Bacteria > Actinomycetota > Actinomycetes > Actinomycetales > Microbacteriaceae > Agromyces > Agromyces mediolanus_B. The sequence continues at coordinate 506,350 of NZ_JAVSSI010000001.1, forward strand.
GGTCGTCGTCCAGCTCGGCGGCCAGACCGCGCTCGGTCTCGCGAAGGGACTCGAGGCGGCCGGCGTGCCGATCCTCGGCACCTCGCCCTCGGCGATCGACCTCGCGGAGGAGCGCGGCCTCTTCGCCGGGATCCTCGAAGACGCGGGCCTCCTCGCGCCGCGCAACGGCACCGCCGTCGACCTCGCGGGCGCCCAGCAGATCGCGGAGGGCATCGGCTACCCCGTGCTCGTGCGTCCGAGCTACGTGCTCGGCGGCCGCGGCATGGAGATCGTCTACGACAGCGGCAACCTCGCCGAATACTTCGACCGCATCGAGGGTCAGGGCATCGTCGGCCCGAGCCACCCGCTGCTCGTGGACCGCTTCCTCGACGACGCGATCGAGATCGACGTCGACGCGCTCTACGACGGCACCGAGCTGTACATCGGCGGCGTCATGGAGCACATCGAGGAGGCCGGCATCCACTCCGGCGACTCGAGCTGCACCCTCCCGCCCGTGACCCTCGGCCGCGCCGAGGTCGACCGGGTGCGCGAGGCGACGCGCGCGATCGCCGAGGGCATCGGGGTGCAGGGCCTGCTGAACGTGCAGTTCGCGATCGGCGCCGGCGTCCTCTACGTGCTCGAGGCGAACCCCCGCGCGAGCCGCACGGTGCCGTTCGTGTCGAAGGCGCTCGGCATCCCGCTCGCGAAGGCGGCGAGCCGGATCATGGTCGGGGCGACCGTCCGCGAGCTCGTCGACGAGGGGATGCTCCCCGCGGACGACGGCTCCCGGGTGCCCCTCGACGCCCCGGTCGCGGTGAAGGAGGCCGTGCTGCCGTTCCACCGCTTCCGCACGCGCGAGGGCGGCATGGTCGATTCGGTGCTCGGCCCGGAGATGCGCTCGACCGGCGAGGTCATGGGCATCGACCGCGACTTCCCGACGGCGTTCGCGAAGAGCCAGCTGGCCGCGTACGGCGGCGTTCCGGCATCCGGCACCGTCTTCGTCTCGGTCTCCGACCGCGACAAGCGCGCCGCGATCCTGCCGGTGCTCCGGCTGCAGCAGCTCGGCTACGAGATCGCCGCCACCGAGGGCACGGCGGAGGTGCTGCGCCGCAACGGCATCCGCGCGAGCGAGGTGCTGAAGTTCCACGACAAGCCCGACGCCGAGGCGACGAGCGTCGTGGAGCTCATCCACCGCGGCGAGGTCGACGTGGTCGTGAACACGCCGAGCGGCCGCTCCGCGCGTGCCGACGGCTACGAGATCCGCGCGGCCGCGGTGGCGGCGGGCATCCCGCTCTTCACGACGATCGCCGAGCTCTCGGCGGCCGTCGCGTCGCTCGACGTGGTCGGCACGGGCTTCGAGGTGACGAGCCTGCAGGAGTACGGCCGCCGCCGGGAGGGTGCCGCGTGAGCGTGACCGTCGCATTCGGGGACCGGCTGGCGGCGGCGTTCGCCGCCTACGGCCGGCTCTGCGTCGGCATCGATCCGCACGCCGAGCTCCTCGAGAGCTGGGGGCTGCCCGACTCGGGCACGGGCGTCCGCGAGTTCGGCCTCCGGGTCGTCGACGCGGCCGCGGGCCAGATCGGCATCGTGAAGCCGCAGGTGTCGTTCTACGAACGGCACGGCGCGGCCGGCTACGCGGCGCTGGAGCGGGTGCTCGCCGAGGCGCGCGACGCTGGGCTGCTCGTGATCGCCGACGCGAAGCGCGGCGACATCGGCTCGACGCTCGCCGGCTACGCGGATGCCTGGCTGCGCCCGGGCTCGCCGCTCGAGGCGGACGCCCTCACGCTGAACCCGTACCAAGGGCTCGCCACGCTCGCGCCGGTGATGGAGCGGGCGGCGGCCGTCGGCAAGGGCGTCTTCGTCCTCGCCGCCACGTCCAACCCGGAGTCGGGGCCCGTGCAGACCGCCGAGCTGCGCCAGTCGAGCCGCGCCGGCCGCACCATCGCCTCCGCGATGGTCGACGGCGTCGACGCCTGGAACCGCGCGCAGCCGGATGCCGCGGGCCGCACCCTCGGCGATGCCGGCGTCGTGATCGGCGCCACCGTCGATCTCCGCGCGGTCGGCATCGACCCGGACGCGTACGGCGAGGCCCCAGGGCTGCCGGTGCTCGCACCGGGCTTCGGGCACCAGGGCGGCGACGCCTCGCAGCTCGGCGATCTGTTCGGGCGGCTCGCCGCCGGCACGATCGTGAACGAGTCGCGATCGGTGCTCGCAGCGGGGCCGGACGAGATCGGCGAGGCGGTCCGACGCCGCGCCGGCGAGGTAGGATCGCTCGGTGCCTGATCGGACCACCCCCACCCCGCCAGAGGTCGACCGAGTCGCCGCCTCCCGCGCCGCGGTCGCCGCGCGCCGAGCGCGTGCGATCGTGAAGCAGGAGGTCGCCGAGGGGCGCCGCAGCCCGCTCGACGTGCTCCGCGTCGCGTTCGACGACCCCGAGGGCGTCGAGGGCCGGCTCCGGGTGACCGAGTTCCTCGGCGCGATCCCGGCGATCGGGCGCACGAAGACCGAGCGCATCATGGAGGAGCTGCAGATCTCGCCCGCGAAGCGCCTCGGCGGGCTCGGCCGGCTGCAGCGCCGCCGGCTCCGCGGCTTCGTCGCCGAGTGGGTCGCCGCGCACGGCGGGACGGGGGACCGGCTCGTCGTGCTCGCCGGCCCGACCGCCGTCGGCAAGGGCACGGTCGCCGGGTACATCCGCGACCACCACCCCGAGGTCAAGCTCTCGGTGTCGGCCACGACGCGCGCGCCGCGACCGGGCGAGATCGACGGCGAGCACTACTTCTTCGTCGACGACGCCGAGTTCGACCGGATGATCGAGACGGGCGAGCTCCTCGAGTGGGCCACCGTGCACAACGCCTCGCGCTACGGCACCCCCCGGGGACCCGTCGAGCGGGCGATCGCCGCCGGCGACAGCGTGCTGCTCGAGATCGACATCCAGGGCGCCCGCGCCGTCCGCCGGGCGATGCCCGAGGCGACGCTCGTCTTCCTGCAGCCGCCGAGCTGGGACGAACTCGTCCGCCGACTCGTCGGCCGCGGCACCGAGGGACCGGCCGAGCAGCAGCGCCGTCTGGAGACGGCGAAGGTCGAACTGGCCTCCGCCGACGAGTTCGATCACCAGGTCGTGAACCACGAGGTCGGCGAGGCCGCCCAAAAGGTCGTAGACTTGATGCGGCCCCGCAAGGGTCGTCATTGAGCTGCCCGCAGTTCGGGCGACCGGGCCACGATCTTTCGCGCACGCACCGTGCGCGTCACCGAAGCGAGGAGTCACTCCATGGCTGAGAAGCTGTCCGGCATCATCGACCCGCCCATCGACGACCTGCTGTCGAAGGTCGACTCGAAGTACCAGCTGGTCATCTTCGCGTCGAAGCGCGCCCGCCAGATCAACGACTACTACGCCGATCTGCACGAGGGAAGCCTCTTCGACAACGTCGGCCCGCTCGTCGACTCGTCGATCGATGACAAGCCGCTCACCGTGGCGATGCACGAGATCAACGAGGACAAGCTGCGCCTCCGTCCCATCAGCGAGTAAGCCGACCGCGTGGCGGGCACGACGAGCCGGCTGAACATCGTCGTCGGCATCACCGGCGGCATCGCCGCGTACAAGGCGGTCGGCGTCGTGCGCCAGCTCGTGCTGGCCGGGCACGACGTCCACGTCGTGCCGACCGAGGCCGCGCTCCGCTTCGTCGGCCGGCCGACGCTCGAGGCGATCTCGCGCAACCCGGTGCACACCGAGCTGTACGAGGGGGTCGCCGAGGTCCGCCATGTCGCCATCGGGCAGGCGGCCGACCTCATCGTGATCGCCCCGGCGACCGCGAACACGATCGCGAAGCTCGCCGCGGGCCTCGCCGACGATCTGCTCGGCAACACGGTGCTCGCCAGTCGCGCGCCGCTCGTCATCGCCCCGGCGATGCACACCGAGATGTGGGAGCATCCGGCGACCCGGGCGAACATCGCCCTGCTGCGGGATCGCGGGGCGACGATCGTCGGCCCGGCCGAGGGGCAGCTGACGGGCGCCGATCGCGGCCCCGGCCGCCTGGAGGAGCCCGAGGCGATCGTCGCGGCGGCCCTGGCCAGGCTCGACGCGGATGGCGGCAGGGGCGATCTCGCCGGTCGTCGCGTCGTCGTCAGCGCCGGCGGCACCCGCGAGCCCCTCGATCCCGTGCGCTTCCTCGGCAACCGCTCGAGCGGCAAGCAGGGGATCGCGATCGCCGAGGCCGCCCGTGCTCGAGGTGCCGAGGTGACGCTCGTCGCCGCGAACCTCGAGGTGCCGCGCCCCGCGGGCTGCGACGTCCGCGAGGTGAGCACCGCGCTCGAACTCCAGCGCGAGCTCGTCGATGCGGCCGCCGGTGCCGATGTGGTCGTGATGGCCGCGGCCGTCGCCGACTACCGGCCGGCCACGGTGAGCGAGCAGAAGATCAAGAAGGACGGCTCCGGCGACGGGCTGACGCTCGAGCTCGTCCGCAACCCCGACATCCTCGCCGGACTCGGCGCGGCGCCGCACGACGGCACGCTCCTCGTCGGCTTCGCCGCGGAGACCGAGCCCGACGAGGAGCGCCTGCTGGAGCTCGGCCGCGGCAAGCGCCGCGCGAAGGGCGCCGACCTCCTCGTCGTCAATCGCGTCGGCTGGAGCGAGGGCTTCGCCTCCGACGAGAACCGGGTCGTCGTCATCGACCGCGATGACGCGATCGTCACACAAGCACACGGAAGCAAGGCGTCGGTGGCGGATGCCATCCTGGACGTGGTTGTCTCGAAGCTGAATCCCGCGGCCAGCGCCGCACGCACTCCAGAAGGAACGACGAGCTGAACATGAGCGCACTCCGCCTCTTCACGTCCGAATCGGTCACCGAGGGGCACCCGGACAAGATCTGCGACCAGATCTCCGACTCCATCCTCGATGCGCTCCTCACCGTCGACCCGAACGCCAGGGTGGCGGTCGAGACGCTCGTCACGACCGGGCTCGTGCACGTCGCGGGGGAGGTCTCGACCTCGGGCTACGTGGAGATCCCCGCGATCGTCCGCGAGCGCGTCACCTCGATCGGCTACGACTCCTCCGAGGTCTGGTTCGACGGCCGCTCGTGCGGCGTCTCCGTCTCGATCGGCGGGCAGTCGCCCGACATCGCCCAGGGCGTCGACCACGCCTTCGAGGCGCGCGAGCACGCGAGCGACGACGAGCTCGACCGGCAGGGCGCCGGCGACCAGGGCATCATGTTCGGCTACGCGGTCCGCGAGACGCCCGAGCTCATGCCCGTGCCGATCTGGCTCGCGCACCGGCTCGCCGAGCGCCTCGCCGACGTGCGGAAGGCGGGGGAGCTCGACTACCTCCGTCCCGACGGCAAGACGCAGGTCACCGTCGGCTACGAGGGGCAGACGCCGCGCACGATCGAGACGGTGGTGCTCTCCACGCAGCACTCGCCGAAGGTCTCGACCGAACAGCTCCGCGCCGAGGTCGAGGAGCTCGTCATCCGCCCGGTGCTCGACACCGTCGAGCTCGCGCGTCCCGAGCTCCGCGTGCTGATCAACCCGACCGGCCGCTTCGAGATCGGCGGTCCGCAGGGCGACGCCGGGCTCACGGGGCGCAAGATCATCATCGACACCTACGGCGGCGCCAGCCGTCACGGCGGCGGCGCGTTCAGCGGGAAGGACCCCTCGAAGGTCGACCGCTCGGCGGCGTACGCCATGCGCTGGGTCGCGAAGAACGCGGTCGCCGCGGGGCTCGCCGACCGGCTGGAGGTCCAGGTCGCCTACGCGATCGGGGCGGCTGCGCCGGTCGGGCTCTACGTCGAGACCTTCGGCACCGCGCAGGTTCCGGAGGAGCGCATCATCGGTGCCATCCGGGAGGTGTTCGACCTCCGGCCGGCCGCCATCATCCGCGACCTCGACCTGCTGCGGCCGATCTACGCCAAGACCGCGACGTACGGACACTTCGGCCGCGAGCTGCCCGAGTTCACCTGGGAGCGGCTCGACCGCGTCGACGCGCTCCGCACGGCCGCCGGGCTCTGAGATGCCCGGCGACCTCGTCGCCAGGGTGCTCGTCGACTCGCCGCTCCCGCAGCTCGACCAGCTCTTCGACTACCGCGTGCCCGACCGGCTGCGCGAGTCGCTGCGCGCCGGCATGCGCGTGCGGGTTCCGCTCCGCACCGGCGGACGCATCGCGGACGCCTGGCTCGTCGAGCTCGCCGACCACAGCGACTTCGGCGGCCGGCTGAGCGAACTCGACGACGTCGTCTCCGAGGCGCCGATGCTCACCCCGGAGGTATGGCGGCTCGCGCGCGCCGCAGCGGATCGCGCGGCGGGCAACGCGAGCGACATCCTGCGGCTCGCCATCCCGAGCCGCTACGTCCGCGCGGAACGGGCGTGGCTCGCCGCCGAGCCCGATTCCGGGCCGCTGCCGGTCGATCCGCCGGCACCGCCCGGCGGTGCCGACGGGCCGCTCGCGGTCGGACTCGCCACGGGGCAGCGGATGGCGCTCGCCGCCGACGCCCGACCGGTGCGGCTGCCCGACGGCACCTGGGTCGGCGCCTGGGCGAGCGAGCTCGCGCTCGCGGCGGCGACCGTGCTCGCGAGCGACCGGAGCGCCATCCTCGTGGTGCCCGACTACCGCGACCAGGAGCAGCTCGAGGCGGCCCTCGCGGCGCTCGTCGATCCCCGTCGCGTGCTCCGGACCGACGCGAGGCAGACCGGGCCGGCGCGCTACCGGGCGTTCCTCGACGCGACCGGCGAGTCGGCTCGCATCCTGCTCGGCAACCGCTCCGCCGTCTACGCGCCGGCCTCCCGGCTCGGACTTATCGCCTTCTGGGACGACGGCGACGCGCTGATGAACGAGCCCCTCGCGCCCGGCGTGCACCCGCGGGACGCCGCACTCATCCGTCAGGAGCAGTCCGGGGCCGCGCTGCTGTTCGCCGGGCACACGCGGAGCGTCGAGGTGCAGCGCCTTGTCGAGCTCGGCTGGGTGGGCGAGGTGGCGCACGCGAAGCCGGTGCGACCGCGCGTCATCGTCACCGACCGTCAGGCGCAGACCGAACCCGGCTCCGCCCGCATCCCGTCCGTGGCGTGGCGGGAGGCGCAGGAGGCCGCAGCGCTCGGCCCGGTGCTCGTGCAGGTGGCGCGGCCCGGCAACGCCCCGCTCCTCGTGTGCGACCGCTGCCGGGAGCCCGCGAAGTGCACGGCGTGCGGCGGGCCGCTCGCGGTGCCCCGCGCGGGCGGCGCCGCCCAGTGCACCCTCTGCGGCACGAGCGCGAACTCTTGGCGCTGCCCGGTCTGCGAGGGAGTGAAGCTCCGCGCCGCCACGGTGGGGGCGAGCCGCACCGCGGAGGAGCTCGGCCGCGCGTTCCCTCGCACGCGGGTGATCCTCTCCGACGGCGAGCGGCCGGTCCTCCGCGTGGGCCCCGAGCCCGCGCTCGTCGTCGCGACTCGCGGAGCCGAGCCGCTCGCCGAGGGCGGCTACCGCGCCGTCCTCCTCCTCGACGGGGAGCGGATGCTGCTGCGGGAGACCCTGCGCGTGGCCGAGGACTGCCTCCGCTGGTGGTCGAACGCGGCCGCCCTCGCCGCTCCCGGCGCCCCGGTCTTCCTCGTCGGCGTCGCCGGGGACCTCGCCTCGGCGCTCGCGACGTGGCGCCAGCCCGAGTGGGCCGCGCGCGAGCTCGCGACGCGACGTGCGCTGCGGTTCCCGCCCGCGGTGCGCGTGGCGAGCGTGACGAGCAGCCGCGACCGGCTCGCGCGAGCGCTCGACGCGGTCACGGAGGCCGTGCCCGGCGTCGACGTGCTGGGGCCCGTCCCGGTCGACGAGGGGCTCGAGCGCGCGCTCGTCCGGTTCGAGTACGCGCAGGGGACCGCCGTCGCACGGACGCTCGAGGCCGAGACGATCCGCGCCGCGACGGAGCGGCGCCGCCCGGTCGCCGGACGGCAGACGAAGCGTCCCGTGCTGCGGGTGCGGTTCGACGATCCCGACGTTCCCTGAGCGGTCGACGGGCGCGAGCGCGGCGCGACGCCGCGGCGGGGCGCTCCCGAAGGCGCCGCACGGTGCGACCCGGGAGCGGGCCGCGATCCGGAAGCGGGCGCGATCCGGAAGAATGGTCGGGTGACCGCTCTCCGCCTCGTCTTCGCCGGCACTCCGGCCGCCGCCGTCCCGAGTCTCCGGCTGCTCGCCGCGTCCCGGCACGAGCTCGTCGGCGTCGTCACCCGGCCCGACGCGCCGCTCGGGCGGAAGCGCGTGCTGACCCCGTCGCCCGTCGCCTCCGCGGCGGCGGAACTCGGGCTGCCGACGATCAAGGCCGCGCGGCTCGATCAGGCGGCGAGCGACGCGATCGCCGCGCTCGAGCCTGAGCTCGGGGTGATCGTCGCCTACGGCGGCCTCGTGCGCGAGCCGCTGCTCAGCACGCCGAGGCTCGGCTGGATCAACCTGCACTTCTCGCTGCTGCCCGCCTGGCGCGGTGCGGCGCCTGTGCAGCACTCGATCATCGCGGGCGACGCGGAGCAGGGCGCGGCGGTGTTCCAGCTCGTGCCGGAGCTCGATGCGGGCGACGTGTTCGCCGAGATCCGTCGCCCCGCCGACCGGCTCGCGACCGCGGGGGAGACGCTCGAACGCTTCGCCGTCGACGGGGCCGAACTCCTCGCTCGCGTCGTCGACGAACTCGCCGAGGGCACGGCGCACGCCGAGCCGCAGCTGGGCTCCCCGAGCTTCGCGCCGAAGCTCTCGATCGAGGACGGGCGGCTCGACTGGGCTCGGCCCGCCGCCGAGGTGCTCGCGCGCTTCCGCGGGGTGACGCCCGAGCCCGGCGCCTGGTCGGAGCTGAACGGCGCGCGCGTGAAGGTGCTCGACGCGCGGCTCGCCGAGGGCGCACCGGCCTCGGGCGAGCTCGCGCCCGGCGTACTCGGCCCGGAGCGCAAACGGCTGCTCGTCGGCGCGGGCGACGCGGCCATCGAGCTCCTCCGCGTGCAGCCGGCGGGGCGCGCGGCGATGCCCGCGGCGGACTGGGGCCGTGGCCTTCCGGCGGGCGCCCGCTTCGCCCGCTGACGCGGAGGATCCGCACGACGCGGCACCGTACAGTTGACGGGTGGTCAGCAAGCAGGAACGCAGGGATGGACGCGGCGGAGCATCGACGGCGCGGCAGGTGCGGGTGTCGCCCGCGCGCATCGTCGCCTACGAGGTGCTCGAAGCGGTCCGCGACGACGAGGCGTACGCGAACCTCCTCCTGCCGAAGCGCATCGAGCGCTCCAAGCTGAGCCAGGCGGATGCCGCGCTCGCGACCGAGCTGACGTACGGCACGCTCCGCATGCAGGGCTACTACGACCGCATCATCGAGCTCGTCGCGGGACGCGAGCGCGCGGCCATCGATCCCGTCGTCCTCGACATCCTCCGGCTCGGCGCGCACCAGCTGCTCGCCACCCGGGTGCCGGTCCACGCGGCGGTGAACGAGCAGGTCGTCCTCGCGAAGCGGCTCGCCCCCGCGGCCAGCGGATTCGTGAACGGCGTGCTGCGCACGATCTCGCGGTCGACGCCCGAGGAGTGGCGGGGCTGGGTGGCCGACGAGACCGCGGGCGGGGAGCTCGAACGGCTCGCGGTGCTGGAGAGCCATCCCGAATGGATCGTCCGCGCCTTCGCCCAGGCGCTCGAGCGCGAGGGGCGCGCGGGCGAGCTCGACGCGCTGCTCGCCGCCGACAACGCGGCCCCGCGGGTGAACCTCGTCGCGCTGCCGGGACTCGGCGACGAAGCGGTCGCAGAGCTCGGCGAGCCGAACCGCTTCTCGCCGATCGGACTCACCGCGGCCGCCCCGTTCGAGCTCGTCGCCGCGCACGAGGGTCGAGTGCGCGTGCAGGACGAGGGCTCGCAGCTCGCCGCGCTCGCGTTGAGCCGCTCCCGGGCGATCGAACCGGGGGAGCGGTGGCTCGATCTCTGCGCGGGACCCGGCGGCAAGACGGCCGTGCTCGCCGCCGAGGCACTCGCGTCGGGCGCTGAACTCGTCGCCAACGAACTGGGCGGGGCGCGGGCCGAACTCGTCCGCAAGGCGATCGCCGGGGTGCCGCTCGAGGTCCGCGTCGAAGTCGGCGACGGGCGCACCGTCGAGGCCGAGGCGCTCGGCGCGCCCGACGGTTTCGACCGGATCCTCCTCGACGCGCCGTGCACCGGCCTCGGCGCGCTCCGCCGCCGACCCGAGGCCCGCTGGCGCAAGCAGCCCGGCGACGTCGGCGAGCTCACCGCGCTCCAGGGCGAGCTCTTCGACCATGCCGTCGCGCTCCTCGCGCCCGGCGGACTCCTCGCGTACGTCACGTGCTCGCCCCACAGTGCCGAGACGCACGGCGTGCTCGCCGCCGCGATGCGCCGCTGGGACGGTGTGCTCGAAGCCGTCGACACCCGTGCCGTCGTGGCATCCGTCGCCCGCGACGAGCTCGACCTCGCGGGCGGCCCGGAGACCGTGCAGCTCTGGCCGCACCGGCACGGCACCGACGCGATGTTCATCGCCCTCGTGCGGCGCATCGGCTGAGTCGCCCGGGCGGTGCGCGGCTCGCTAGGCTTCGAGCCATGACGACGCGCATCAACCCGAGCATCCTCGCCGCCGACTTCGCGAACTTCGAACGGGAACTCGACCGGATCGCGACCGCCGACCTCGTGCACGTCGACATCATGGACAACCACTTCGTGCCGAACCTGACGTTCGGGCTGCCGATGGTGGAGCGACTCCAGCAGGTGAGCCCGATCCCGCTCGACGTGCACCTCATGATCGACGACCCCGACCGTTGGGCGCCCGGCTACGCGGAGGCGGGGGCAGCCAGCGTCACCTTCCACGCCGAAGCGGCGGCCGAGCCGGTGCGCCTCGCCCGGCGGCTCCGCGAGATCGGCGCCCGCGCCGGCATCGCCCTGAAGCCGGGCACCGCCGTCGAGCCGTTCCTCGAGGTGCTCGGCGAGTTCGATCAGGTGCTGGTCATGACCGTCGAGCCGGGCTTCGGCGGGCAGTCGTTCATGCCGGAGACGATGCCGAAGCTGCGGCGCGTCGCCGACGCCGTGCGCACGGCGGGTCTCGACGTCTGGCTGCAGGTCGACGGCGGCATCACGGTCGACACGATCGGGATCGCCGCCGAGGCGGGCGCCGACACCTTCGTCGCGGGGTCAGCGGTGTTCCGCGGGGTGCCGGAGGAGCAGATCGCCGCGCTCCGGGCGGCCGCGTCGTCGCACGGTCACGCGCACCGGTAGCCTAGGAGGGTGAAGACCTTCGACGACCTCTTCGTCGAGCTCAGCGAGAAGGCCAGGACCCGCCCCGAGGGATCCGGCACCGTGCGCGAGCTCGACGCCGGCGTGCACGCCATCGGCAAGAAGATCGTTGAGGAGGCGGCCGAGGTCTGGATGGCTGCCGAGTACCAGAGCGACGAGGAAGCGGCCGAGGAGATCTCGCAGCTGCTCTACCACCTCCAGGTGCTCATGCTGGCCAAGGGCCTCGCGCCGGCCGACGTGTACCGACATCTGTGATCGCGCCCATGCCCGATCCACTCCGTCGACACGAAAGCCAGGACATGCTCCGCATCGCCGTGCCCAACAAGGGCTCGCTCTCCGAGACCGCCGCCCAGATGCTCTGGGAGGCCGGATACACCGGTCGCCGTGACCCTCGCGACCTGCACACCGCCGACCCGCGCAACGGGGTCGAGTTCTTCTACCTCCGCCCGCGCGACATCGCGACCTACGTCGGGTCCGGCGCTCTCGACGTGGGCATCACGGGTCGGGACCTCCTGCTCGACTCCGGCTCCGACGCCGCCGAGATCGCCTCGCTCGGCTTCGGCGACTCGACCTTCCGCTTCGCGGCGCCGGCGGGGGCCTACGACGCGCTCGAGGGGCTCGAGGGCGCCCGCGTGGCGACGAGCTATCCCGGGCTCGTCGGCGACTTCCTCGCCCGCCACGGCGTCACCGCGAAGCTCGTGAAGCTCGACGGAGCGGTGGAGTCCGCGGTCCGGCTCGGGGTCGCCGACGCGGTCGCCGATGTCGTCTCCACCGGCGGCACGCTCCGCAAGGCCGGGCTCGAGATCTTCGGGCCGGTGATCCTCCAGTCCGAGGCCGTGCTCATCGGCTCCGGCGTCGACAAGCCGGGCACCGCCACGCTGCTCCGGCGCCTGCAGGGCGTGCTCGTGGCGCGGCAGTACGTGCTCCTCGACTACGACGTGCCGGTCGCGCACCTCGAGCGCGCGACCGCCGCCGCCCCCGGCTTCGAGTCGCCGACGGTCTCCCCGCTGCACGACCCGGAGTGGGTGGCCGTGCGGGTGATGATCCCGCGCACCGACATGAACCAGGTGATGGACGCGCTCTACGAGATCGGCGCCCGCGCCATCCTCGTGTCCGCGATCCACGCGGCCCGGTTGTGAGGGCGGCGCGATGAGCCTCGCCGTCCGAGTCATCCCGTGCCTCGATGTGGCCGGCGGCCGCGTCGTGAAGGGCGTGAACTTCCAGAACCTGCGCGATGCCGGCGACCCCGTCGAGCTCGCGGCCCGCTACGCCGCCCAGGGCGCGGACGAGCTCACCTTCCTCGACGTCACGGCGACGGTCGACGACCGCTCGACGACGTACGACATGGTGCAGCGCGTCGCCGAGCAGGTGTTCATCCCGCTCACCGTCGGCGGCGGGGTCCGCTCGGCCGAGGACGTCGCGAGGCTCCTCGGGCACGGCGCGGACAAGATCGGCGTGAACAGCGCCGCGATCGCCCGCCCCGAGCTCGTCGCCGAGATCGCCGACCGGTTCGGCGCCCAGGTCGTCGTGCTGTCCCTCGATGTGAAGCGCTCGCCGCGCACGCCGTCCGGTTTCGTCGTCACGACGCACGGCGGTCGCACCGAGACGGAGCTCGACGCCCTCGACTGGGCCCGCCGGGCGATCGAGCTCGGTGCCGGGGAGCTCCTCGTCAACTCGATCGACGCCGACGGCACGAAGGCCGGCTTCGATCTCGAGCTCACCGCGCTCATGCACGAGCTGTCGAGCGTGCCGGTCATCGCCTCGGGCGGTGCCGGGCGGGTGTCCGACTTCGCCCCGGCCATCGCCGCGGGCGCCGACGCCGTGCTCGCCGCCTCGGTGTTCCACACCGGCGAGATCACGATCGACGAAGTGAAGGCGGCGCTCGCCGCCGACGGGAGGACCGTGCGATGACCGCCAGCACGACGGATGCCGCGATCGAGCGGGCCGCCTTCAACGCTGACGGGCTGCTGCCCGCGATCATCCAGCAGTGGGACACCGGCGAGGTGCTCATGCTCGGCTGGATGGACCGCGAGGCGATGCACCGCACCCTCAGCGAGGGCCGGGTGACGTTCTGGTCGCGCTCGCGCCAGGAGTACTGGCGCAAGGGGGACACCTCCGGGCACGCCCAGTACGTGAAGTCCGCCGCGCTCGACTGCGACGCCGACACCCTGCTCGTGCGCGTCGAGCAGATCGGCGCCGCCTGCCACACCGGCACCAGGACCTGCTTCGACGGCGACGCCGTCCCGGTGGTCGTGGGAGACGCGCCGGATGCCTCGGGAGGAGACGCATGACCCGCAGCGCCACGACGACGTTCGACGGCTTCCGCGCGCTCCTCGACGGGCGCCGCGTCGTGCCCGTCGTGCGCGAGCTCTTCGCCGACGGCGAGACGCCGGTCGGCATCTACCGCAAACTCGCCGAGGGTCGTCCCGGCAGCTTCCTGCTCGAGTCGGCGGAGCAGGGCGGCATCTGGTCGCGGTACTCCTTCGTCGGCGTCGCCTCGCACGGCGTGCTCACCGAGCGCGAGGGCCGGGTCGAGTGGCTCGACTACGGGCTCCCGCGCGAGCGCGCGCTCGGCGACGCGGCGGGGCTCGCCCCGCTCGCCGCCCTCGAAGCGCTCTACGAGCGCTGGGCGACGGAGGACGTGCCAGGGGCGCCGCCGCTCACCGGGGGCCTCGTCGGCTTCATCGGCTGGGAGGCCATCCGTCAGATCGAGCGTCTGCCGAACCAGCCGCCCGCCGACTTCGCGGTGCCCTCCCAGGCGTTCGCCTTCGTGTCCGAGCTCGTCGTCATCGACCACCGCACGGGCACCGTGCAGCTCGTCGCCTCCGCGCTGAACGACGGCGTCGACGACGCGGAGGCGCTCTGGGCGGACGCCCAGGCCCGGCTCGACCGGATGCAGGCGGGGCTCGCGCAGCCCGCGGAGGCGCGGCTCGCCCGGGTCGATCTCGCACTCGCCGCGCGCCCGACGCACCGCACGGAGCGCACCGACTTCCTCGCCGCCGTCGAGCGCTCGAAGGAGTACATCCGCGACGGCGACGTGTTCCAGGTCGTCATCTCGCAGCGCTTCGAGCAGGAGGTGACCGCCGATCCGACGGATGTGTACCGCGTGCTCCGAAGCCTCAACCCGAGCCCGTACATGTACCTGCTGCACCTCGAGGACACGGCGGGGGAGCCGTACTGGATCGTCGGCTCCTCGCCCGAGGCGCTCGTGAAGGTCGAGGACGGCCGGGTGTACACGCACCCGATCGCCGGGTCGCGCCCGCGCGGCGCGACGCCGGACGAGGACGCCACGCTCGAAGCCGAGCTCGAGGCCGATCCCAAGGAGCGGGCCGAGCACCTGATGCTCGTCGACCTCGCCCGCAACGACCTCGCGAAGGTGTGCGTCGCGGGCACCGTCGAGGTCACGGAGTTCATGCGCATCGAGCGGTTCAGCCACATCATGCACATCGTCTCCTCGGTCGAGGGCGATCTCGCTCCGGGCCGGAACGCGGTCGACGTGTTCCGGGCGACCTTCCCGGCGGGCACGCTCTCGGGCGCGCCGAAGCCACGCGCGCTGGAGATCATCGACGAGCTCGAACCCGCCCAGCGCGGCGTCTACGGCGGGGTGGTCGGCTACTTCGGCTTCGGCGGCGACGCCGACCTCGCCATCGCGATCCGCACGGCGCTCATCCAGGGCGGCGTCGCCCGGGTGCAGGCGGGCGGCGGCCTGGTCGCCGACTCGGTGCCCGAGTCGGAGTTCCAGGAATCGATCAACAAGGCCGCTGCGCCGCTGAAGGCGGTCGCCGTGGCGAACGCGATGGAACGGGTGCGCGGATGACCCCTGGCCGGATGAAGCTTCTGGCCGTCGTCGGCGCGATCGTCGGCGGCGGACTCGCGATGCTCAGCTGGAGCCAGACCTGGTTCCAGCTCCACCTGGTCGCGGGCGCCGGCGGCGACGGATCCGCGATCGCGGTGAGCGGGCAGCTCGCGTCCCCGGCACTCGCGGCGCTCGGTCTCGCGGCGCTCGCACTCTCGGCCGCGCTCGCCCTCGCCGGTCCTGGGCTTCGCGTCGTTCTCGGCGTCCTCGAGTTCCTGCTCGGCGGCTGCGTCGTCCTCGCCGCGTGGCTGACCGTCGCCGATCCGGTGTCCGCGGTGGCGCCCGCGGTGACGGAGGCGACCGGCGTGGCCGGCTCCGCGCCGACCGCGGCGCTCGTGGCTGGGGTCGACGCGAGCCTCTGGCCGGTCGCCGCGTTCGCCGGCGGCGCCGTGCTCATCGTGTCGGCGGTGCTCGTCTTCGCCACCGGCGCGCGCTGGCCGGCCTCCTCGAGCCGCTACGGCGGCACGCGACTCCGGCAGGACGGCGGCGTCGAGCTCTCGAGCCGCGACCGCGCCGTCGAGGAGTGGGACGAGCTCACCCGCGGCGACGACCCGACCGGCGACGAGCGCGACCCGTCCGACCGGTAGACTTTCCAAGACCCCGCAACGAAGGAGCACCATGACCACTGAGCACGCAGACCCCGGCCACGGACACTCGCCCGCGGCGTGGACGGCCGTCGTGATCATGCTCGTCGCGTTCACCATCGGCACGGTGGCGTTCTTCTTCGAGATGGAGTGGCTCGTCTGGGCCTCGGCGGGCCTGCTCGTCGTCGGCGCACTGGTCGGCTGGGTGCTGGCCAAGGCCGGCTACGGCGTCGGCGGGGCGAAGAGCTCCGTCAGCACGCACTGACCGTGCTCGCCGAGCTGACGGCGAACGCCGCGGCCGACGCCGACGCGCGTCGGGAGACGCGGCCGTACGCCGACGTGGAGCGGGCGGCGCTCGCCCGTCCCGCCGCGCTCGACGCCCTCGCCCTCCTGAGCCCCGGTCCCCGGGTCAAGGTGATCGCCGAGATCAAGCGGTCGAGCCCGTCTCGCGGCGCGCTCGCCTCCATCGCCGACCCGGCGGCGCTCGCACGCGACTACGAGCTGGGCGGTGCGAGCGCGATCAGCGTGCTCACCGAGGGGCGGAAGTTCGGCGGCTCGCTCGCGGACCTCGAGTCGGTCCGCGAGGCGGTCGCGCTGCCCGTGCTGCGCAAGGACTTCCTCTCGACGCCGTACCAGGTGCTCGAGGCGCGCGCGGCCGGCGCCGATCTCGCCCTGCTCATCGTGGCAGCGCTCGACGACCCGACCCTGGCGGAGCTCTACGCGCTGATCACGGAGCTCGGCATGACCGCGCTCGTCGAGGCGCACTCGGCCGAGGAGCTCGACCGGGCGGCCGCGCTCGGCGCGAAGCTCATCGGCGTGAACGCCCGCGATCTCAACACCTTCGAGCTCGACCGCGACCTGTTCGGCCGGCTCGTCGACCGCTTCCCCGACGGCGCGATCCGCGTCGCGGAGTCCGCGGTGCTCTCGCCCGACGACGTGGCGCACTACCGCCGAGCCGGCGCGGACGCCGTGCTCGTCGGCGAGGCCCTCGTCACGAGCGACCCCGTGGCAACCCTCTCTGCATTCCTGGCGGTGTGACATGGCGCTTCGAGACGCCCGCGGCCCCTACTTCGGCGACTTCGGCGGGCGTTTCGTGCCCGAATCCCTGGTCGCCGCCCTCGACGAGCTGTCGGAGGCCTACGAGCTCGCGAAGCTCGACCCGGCCTTCCACGAGGAGCTCGCCGAGCTCGGCCGGAGCTACACCGGCCGGCCCTCGATCATCACCGAGGTGCCGCGTTTCGCGGAGCACGCGGGCGGCGCCCGGGTCATCCTGAAGCGCGAGGACCTGAACCACACGGGGTCCCACAAGATCAACAACGTGCTCGGTCAGGCGCTCCTCACGAAGCGCATCGGCAAGCCGCGCGTGATCGCCGAGACCGGCGCGGGGCAGCACGGCGTCGCGACCGCGACCGCTGCGGCGCTGTTCGGTCTCGAGTGCACGATCTACATGGGCGAGGTCGACACCGAGCGTCAGGCGCTGAACGTCGCGCGCATGCGGCTGCTCGGCGCCGAGGTCGTCGCGGTGAAGACCGGCTCGCGCACTCTGAAGGACGCGATCAACGACGCCATGCGCGACTGGGTGACGAACGTCGAGACGACGAACTACGTGTTCGGCACGGTCGCCGGACCGCACCCGTTCCCCGAGATGGTGCGGGACTTCCAGAAGATCATCGGCGAGGAGGCCCGCGCGCAGGTGCTCGAGCTCACCGGCTCGCTGCCCACCGCGGTCGCCGCCTGCGTCGGCGGCGGGTCCAACGCGATCGGCATCTTCCACGCCTTCCTCGACGACACCGACGTGCGCCTCCTCGGCTTCGAGGCCGGCGGCGAGGGCGCGGAGACGCCGCGGCACGCCGCGACGATCACCAAGGGGCGCCCGGGCGTGCTGCACGGCGCACGGAGCTACCTCCTGCAGGACGAGGACGGCCAGACGATCGAGTCGCACTCGATCTCCGCCGGACTCGACTACCCGGGCGTCGGGCCCGAGCACTCCTGGCTCGCGGCGCTCGGCCGCGCCGAGTACCGTCCGGTGACGGATGCGGCGGCCATGGAGGCGCTGCGCCTGCTGACCCGCACGGAGGGCATCATCCCGGCGATCGAGTCCGCGCACGCCCTCGCGGGCGCGCTCGAACTCGGGCGCGAGCTCGGCCCCGAGGCCACCATCCTGGTGAACCTCTCGGGCCGGGGCGACAAGGACATGGACACGGCCGCGGCGTACTTCGGCCTCTACGACGGGGAGCAGGCGTGATGCGGACGGTCGGCGAGGTCATCGCCCGGCGCAATGCCGAGGCGGGAGGCGCCCTCATCGGCTACCTGCCGGTGGGCTTCCCGACGCTCGACGAGAGCGTCGAGGCCGCGGTCGCGCTCGTGGAGAACGGCGTCGACGTGCTCGAGCTCGGGCTGCCCTACTCCGACCCCGTGATGGACGGCCCCGTCATCCAGGCGGCGACCCAGCAGGCGCTGCAGAACGGCTTCCGCATCGCGGACGGCTTCGAGGCGGTGCGCCGTATCACCCAGCGCACGGATGCCCCGGTGCTGATCATGACCTACTGGAACCCGGTCGTGCAGTACGGCGTCGACCGCTTCGCCGACGAGCTCGCCGCCGCCGGGGGAGCCGGGCTGATCACGCCCGACCTGATCCCCGACGAGGGCGCCGATTGGCTCGCCGCGACCGAGCGCACCGGGCTCGACCGGGTGTTCCTCGCCGCGCCGACCTCGACCGACGCGCGGCTCGCGAAGACCGTCGAGGCGAGCCGCGGCTTCGTGTACGCGGTCTCGACGATGGGCATCACGGGAGCGCGATCCGACGTCGACCGCGCGGCTCGCACGCTCGTGTCGCGTCTGCACGAGGCGGGCGCCGAGGCGGCGTGCGTGGGGGTCGGCATCTCGACCGCCGCCCAGGTGCGCGAGGTCCTCGAGTACGCCGAGGGCGCGATCGTCGGTTCGGCGCTCGTCGCGGCCGTCGCCGAGGGCGGGTCCGCGGCCGCCGGTCGCCTCGCGGCCGAACTCGCGCGCGGCACGCGCGCGGAGTGAAGTACGCTCGTGTGGGCCGCCCTGGCGGCCGCACCACCTGACGAAAGGCAGTCGACGGCGTGATCGCACCGTTCAGCATCCCGAGCCCGGACTACTCGTGGCAGGTCCTCGAGCTCAACCTGTTCGGCTGGCAGCTCAACATCCACACCTACGCGCTGTGGATCCTGCTCGGCATCATCCTCGCGGTCATCATCACCTCGCGCCGGCTCACGAAGCGCGGCGCCGAGCCGGGGATCGTGCTCGACATCGCGCTCTGGGCGGTGCCGCTCGGCATCATCGGCGCGCGGTTCTACCACGTCTTCACTCACCCGAACGACTACTTCGCGGGCCAGGAGTGGTGGAAGATCTTCGCCATCTGGGAGGGCGGCAACGCCATCTACGGCGCGCTCATCGGCGGCGCCGTCGGCGTGCTGATCGCGTGCCGCATCACGGGACTGCGCTTCCTCTCCTTCGCCGACGCCCTCGCGCCGGGCCTCCTCGTCGCGCAGGCCGTGGGCCGCCTCGGCAACTGGTTCAACCACGAGCTCTTCGGCTCGCCGACGGACCTGCCCTGGGGCCTCGAGATCGAGTACACGAACCCCGCCTGGCCGCAGGGCCTGCCGGAGGGCACGCTGTTCCACCCGACGTTCCTCTACGAGATCATCTGGAACCTCGCGGGCGTCGCCGTCATCCTGCTGCTCGAGCGCAAGGGCGGGCTCCGCTGGGGCAAGGCCTTCGGCATCTACCTGATCTGGTACGGCCTCGGACGCTCCTTCCTCGAGTCGATCCGCGTCGATCCGAGCGAGATGCTGTTCGGCATCCGGTCGAACGTCTGGGCCTCCTTCGCCGCGGTCCTGATCGGCATCATCCTGATCATCGTGCAGTCGCGGCGGCACACCGGACTCGAGCCGAGCGTCTTCGCTCCGGGGCGTGAATGGAAGCGGCCCGATGCTGTTGTAGACTCTGACGAAATCGAGTCCGAATCGGACTCGCTCGACGACGGCGTCGAGTCCGAGAACGCCCCTGAGTCGGCCGCCACAAGCCCAGGCCGCTCGTCCTCCGTCTAGGAGTCAGTCCCCGTTCTCCCGCAGCGGCGCCGCACCTCGTGCCGTGCAGATCCCTTGCGAAGGGCCGACGGCGTCCCCTCCTTTTCCGCTTGCTGAGAGGACGGTTCCCGTGTCGCTCACCCCTCCCTTCTCACGGTTCGGCACCGTGCCGGCCGCACAGGGCCTGTACGACCCGGCCGCCGAGAAAGACGCCTGCGGGCTCGCGATGGTCGCGACGCTCCGGGGCACCGCCGGGCACGACATCATCACCGCGGCGCTCGACGCGCTGCGCCACCTGGAGCACCGCGGGGCCGTCGGGTCCGACGCCGGCACCGGTGACGGCGCGGGCATCATCACGCAGATCCCCGACGAGTTCCTGCGCGCGGTGACCGAGTTCCCGCTGCCCGCCGCGGGGGAGTACGCGGTCGGCAACGCCTTCCTCCCCGTCGACCCGACGGGACGCAGCCGGGTCAAGCAGTCGCTCGCCCGGCTCGCGGCCGAGGAGGGCCTCACGGTGCTCGGCTGGCGCGAGGTGCCCGTCCGCCCGGAGCAGCTGGGCACGCTCGCCCGGCAGGCGATGCCGGCCGTGCAGCAGCTCTACGTGAGCGCGACGAGGTCCGAGGGGGTGCCCGTCGTCTCGGGCATCGCGCTCGACCGGCTCACCTTCCGGCTCCGGAAGCGGGCCGAGCGCGAGCTGGAGCTCTACTTCGCCTCGCTCTCGAGCCGCACCATGGTCTACAAGGGCATGGTCACGACCCTCCAGCTCGAGCCGTTCTACCCCGACCTCTCCGACGAGCGCTTCGCCTCGAAGCTCGCGCTCGTGCACTCGCGCTACTCGACGAACACGTTCCCGTCGTGGCCGCTCGCGCAGCCCTTCCGGATGATCGCGCACAACGGCGAGATCAACACGATCCAGGGCAACCGCAACTGGATGCGGGCGCGCCAGTCGCAGCTCGAGTCGGAGCTGCTCGGCGAGCTCGACCCGATCCTCCCGATCGTGACGCCGGGAGCGAGCGACTCCGCCTCGTTCGACGAGGTCGTCGAGCTCCTGACCCTCTCGGGCCGCAGCCTCCCGCACGCGGTCATGATGATGGTGCCGGAGGCGTGGGAGAACCAGGCCGGCATGGATGCCGAGCGCCGCGCGTTCTACGAGTACCACTCGATGCTCATGGAGCCGTGGGACGGCCCCGCCGCGATCGTGTTCACCGACGGCTCCCTCGTCGGTGCGACGCTCGACCGCAACGGGCTGCGCCCGGGCCGGTACCTCGTCACGGACGACGGCCTCGTGGTGCTTGCGAGCGAGATCGGCGTGCTCGACATCGAGCCCTCGCGGATCGTCCGGAAGGGGCGGCTGCAGCCGGGCCGGATGTTCCTCGTCGACACGGAGGCCGGACGGCTCATCGAGGACGACGAGATCAAGCGGGAGCTCGCGGCGGCGTCGCCGTGGGGCGACTGGCTCGAGGAGAGCCGCATCCGCCTCGCCGACCTGCCCGAGCGCGAGCACATCGTGCACCCGCCGGCCTCGGTGAACCGCCGCCAGCGCACCTTCGGGTACACGGAGGAAGAGGTCAAGATCCTGCTCGCGCCGATGGCGCGCACCGGGCAGGAGCCCCTCGGGGCGATGGGCTCCGACACGCCGATCGCGGTGCTCGCGAAGCGCCCGCGCCTCCTCTTCGACTACTTCACGCAGCAGTTCGCGCAGGTGACGAACCCGCCGCTCGACTCGATCCGCGAAGCGGTCGTGACCTCGCTCGGCACGGGCCTCGGTCCCGAGCGGAACCTGCTGAGCGCCGGTCCCGAGCACGCCAGGCAGGTGTCGCTCGACTTCCCGGTGATCGACAACGACGAGCTCGCGAAGATTGTGCACATCGACCCGATGCCGGGCTCCCGCACGACCGTGACGATCCGCGGCACGTACCGCTTCGACGAGGGCCCCGACGCGCTGCGCGACCGGCTGGCCGCGATCTGCCGCGAGGTCGACGAGGCGATCGTCGAAGGCGCGTCCTTCATCGTGCTCAGCGACCGCGACTCCAACAAGGACCTCGCGCCCATCCCGTCGCTGCTGATGCTGTCGACCGTGCACCACCACCTCATCCGCGCGGAGACGCGGATGCAGGTCGGGCTCATCGTCGAGGCCGGCGACGTGCGCGAGGTGCACCACGTCGCGCTCCTCGTCGGCTACGGCGCCTCCGCGGTGAACCCGTACCTCGCCATGGAGACCTGCGAGGACCTCGTGCGCTCCGGCGTCATCACCGGGGTGTCCCCGGAAGATGCCGTGCACAACGTGATCAAGGCGCTCGGCAAGGGCGTGCTGAAGATCATGTCGAAGATGGGCATCTCGACCATCGCCTCGTACGCGGGGGCGCAGGCCTTCGAGGCGATCGGCCTCTCGCAGGAGTTCATCGACGAGTACTTCACCGGCACCACGTCGAAGCTCGGCGGCGTCGGCATCGAGGTGATCGCCGCGGAGAACCTGACCCGGCACACCGAGGCCTACCCGGAGGACGTCGCCGTCCGCGCGCACGAACGGCTCGCGACCGGCGGCGAGTACCAGTGGCGCCGCGACGGCTCGCCGCACCTCTTCAACCCCGAGACCGTCTTCCGACTCCAGCACTCGACGCGCAACCGCCGCTACGACGTGTTCCGCGAGTACACCGACCTCGTCGACTCGCAGGCGGAAGACCTCATGACGCTGCGCGGGCTGTTCGCGCTCCGCACGGGGGTGCGCCCGCCGGTGCCGCTCGACGAGGTCGAACCAGTGTCCTCGATCGTGAAGCGCTTCTCCACCGGCGCGATGAGCTACGGCTCGATCTCCAAGGAGGCGCACGAGACGCTCGCGATCGCGATGAACCGCCTCGGCGCGAAGTCGAACACGGGCGAGGGCGGCGAGGACCTCGACCGGCTGCTCGACCCCGAGCGCCGCAGCGCGATCAAGCAGGTCGCCTCCGGCCGCTTCGGCGTGACGAGCATGTACCTCACGCACGCCGACGACATCCAGATCAAGCTCGCCCAGGGCGCGAAGCCCGGCGAGGGCGGCCAGCTCCCGCCGACCAAGGTCTACCCGTGGGTCGCACGGACGAGGCACGCCACCGCCGGCGTCGGGCTCATCTCCCCGCCGCCGCACCACGACATCTACTCGATCGAAGACCTGAAGCAGCTGATCTTCGATCTGAAGCGCGCGAACCCGAAGGCCCGCGTGCACGTGAAGCTCGTGAGCCAGTCGGGCATCGGCGCGGTGGCGGCCGGCACGGCGAAGGCCCTCGCCGACGTCATCCTCGTGTCCGGCCATGACGGGGGCACGGGCGCCAGCCCGCTGAACTCGTTGAAGCACGCCGGGACGCCGTGGGAGCTCGGCCTGGCCGAGACGCAGCAGACGCTCATGCTGAACGGTATGCGCGACCGCGTCGTGGTGCAGGTGGACGGCCAGCTGAAGACCGGTCGCGACGTGATCATCGGCGCCCTCCTCGGCGCCGAGGAGTTCGGCTTCGCGACGGCGCCGCTCGTCGTCGAGGGCTGCATCATGATGCGCGTGTGCCACCTCGACACCTGCCCGGTGGGCGTCGCGACGCAGAACCCGGAGCTGCGCAAGCGCTTCACTGGCAAGCCGGAGTTCGTCGTGAACTTCTTCGAGTTCATCGCGGAGGAGGTGCGGGAGCACCTCGCGGCGCTCGGCTTCCGCTCGATCGACGAGATCATCGGCCGGCGCGAGCTGCTCGACGTCGACCGCGCCGTGTCGCACTGGAAGACCTCCGGCCTCGACCTCACGCCCGTGCTCATCGGCCCGGACTTCGCCGACGCGGAGCCGCGCAAGCACGGCCGCGAGCAGGACCACGAGCTCGACGAGCACTTCGACAACGAGCTCATCTCCCGCGCCGCCCAAGTGCTCGAGCACGGCGGCCACGTCGAGATCGAGCTGCCGATCAAGAACACGGAGCGCGCCGTGGGCACGATGCTCGGGCACGAGGTGACCCTCAGGCACGGGGCCAACGGACTCCCGGAGGGCGCGATCGAGATCACCCTCGCCGGCTCCGCGGGCCAGTCGCTCGGCGCGTTCCTGCCGGCCGGCATCACCCTCCGCCTCGAGGGCGATTCCAACGACTACGTCGGCAAGGGGCTCTCCGGCGGGCGCATCGTCGTACGGCCGGCCCCGTCGGCCACCTTCGCGGCCGAACGCAACGTGATCGCCGGCAACGTGATCGGCTACGGCGCGACGCAGGGGAGCATGTTCATCCGCGGCATCGTGGGCGAGCGCTTCCTCGTGCGCAACTCCGGGGCGACGGCCGTCGTCGAGGGCGTGGGCGATCACGCGCTCGAGTACATGACCGGCGGGCTCGCGCTGATCCTCGGCGACACCGGGCGCAACCTCGGCGCCGGCATGTCCGGCGGCACGGCCTACGTGCTCGGGCTCGACGAGGCCCTGGTGAACCGCGAGTCGCTCGCGAGCGGCGAACTCGAGCTGCTCGAGCTCGGGGCCGCCGATCGCGAGATCGTCCGCGACCTGCTGGAGCAGCACGTCGCGGAGACCGGATCCGCGGTCGCGGCATCCCTCCTCGCCGACGGCGAGGCGGCGTTCGACCGGTTCACGAAGGTGCTCCCGCGCGACTACGCCGCGGTGCTCCGCACCCGGCAGAGCGCCGTCGACGAGGGACTCGACCCCGACGGCGACGTCGTCTGGACGCGGATCCTGGAGGCGACCGGTGCCTGAGACGACGAACACGATTCCCGGCGGCAACACGAGCGGCATGGAGGTGACGGGTGGCTGACCCGAAGGGCTTTCTGAAGGTCACCGAGCGGGAGCTGCCCAAGCGGCGCCCCGTCCCGGTGCGGATCATGGACTGGAAAGAGGTCTACGAGCCGGGCGACTCCGCTCAGCTCAAGCGCCAGGCCGGTCGATGCATGGACTGCGGCGTGCCGTTCTGCCACCAGGGATGCCCCCTCGGCAACCTGATCCCCGAGTGGAACGACCTCACCTGGCGCGGCGAGGGCCGCGCGGCGATCGAGCGGCTCCACGCGACGAACAACTTCCCCGAGTTCACGGGTCGGCTCTGCCCGGCGCCGTGCGAGTCGGCGTGCGTGCTCGGCATCAACCAGCCGGCGGTCACGATCAAGCAGGTCGAGGTCTCGATCATCGACGAGGCGTTCGGCAACGGCTGGGTCCAGCCGCAGCCGCCGGGACGGCTCACCGGCAAGACCGTCGCCGTCGTGGGGTCCGGGCCCGCCGGCCTCGCGGCCGCGCAGCAGCTCACCCGGGCGGGCCACACCGTGGCCGTCTTCGAGCGCGACGACCGCATCGGCGGCCTGCTCCGCTACGGCATCCCCGACTTCAAGATGGAGAAGCGCCACCTCGATCAGCGCCTCGCGCAGATGACCGCGGAGGGCACCCGGTTCCGCGCGGGCGTCGACATCGGCACCGACATCGCCTGGGACGAGCTCCGTTCGCGCTACGACGCCGTGGTGGTCGCCACCGGTGCAATGGTGCCGCGCGACCTGCCGATCCCCGGGCGCGACCTGCCGGGCGTGCACTTCGCGATGGAGTACCTCGTGCAGGGCAACCGAGCCGCGGCCGGCGATCCGGTGTTCGACCAGATCAGCGCCGAGGGCAAGCACGTCGTCGTCCTCGGCGGCGGCGACACCGGCGCCGACTGCATCGGCACCGCCCACCGGCAGGGCGCGCTCAGCGTCACGAACCTCGCGATCGGCCGCCAGCCGGGCGAGGTGCGCTCGACCGGGCAGCCGTGGCCGATGCACCCGACGCTCTTCGAGATGCAGAGCGCGCACGAGGAGGGCGGCACGCGCGAGTACCTCGTGTCCACCGTCGAGTTCCTCTCGAACGACGCCGGCGAGCTCCGCGCGGTGCGCGTCGCCGAGACCGAGTTCCTCGACGGCCGCCGGGTGCCGAAGGCGGGCACCGAGCGGGAGATCCCCGCCGACCTCGTCCTGCTCGCGCTCGGCTTCACCGGACCCGAGACCGAGACGATCCAGCCGCAGCTCGAGCTCGGCGTGACCGACCGCGGCGCTCTCCTCCGCGACGCGCAGTACGCGACCGAGCAGCCGGGCGTCTTCGTCGCCGGCGACGCCGGCCGCGGACAGTCGCTCATCGTGTGGGCGATCGCCGAGGGCCGGGCGGCGGCGGCGGCCGTCGACCGGTACCTTGAAGGAGAGACGAGATTGCCGAGCCCGATCCCTGCGACGGCTCGCGCCTTCTCCGTCTGAGCGTCGGCGGCGCGAGCCGCCGGCACCGCACCGCGTTCGCGCGGAACACCTGGGAGCACATACGAATATGAGACGAGCGAAGATCGTCGCCACCCTCGGGCCGGCGACATCGAGCTATGAACAGATCCGAGCGATCATCGATGCGGGCGTCGATGTCGCCCGCATGAACCTGAGCCACGGCACCTACGACGTGCACGAGGCGGTCTACCAGAACGTCCGCAAGGCGGCGAACGACTCCGGTCGCGCCGTGGCGGTCCTGGTCGACCTGCAGGGCCCGAAGATCCGGCTCGGCAAGTTCGAGGGCGGCCCCTACGAGCTCGCCGAGGGCGACATCTTCAAGATCACGACGGAGGACGTCGTGGGCACGAAGGAGCTCGTCGGCACGACGTTCAAGGGCCTGCCGCAGGACGTCGCCCCGGGCGACTTCCTCCTGATCGACGACGGCAAGGTCCGCGTGCAGGTCGTCGAGACCGACGGCGTGGTCGTGACCACCAAGGTCATCGTCGCCGGCCCCGTGTCGAACAACAAGGGCATCAACCTGCCCGGCGTCGCCGTGAACGTGCCGGCGCTGTCCGAGAAGGACGAGGCCGACCTGCGCTGGGGCCTCGAGCTCGGCGCCGACCTCATCGCCCTCTCCTTCGTCCGGAACGCGGACGACATCACGCGGGTGCACGAGATCATGGACGAGGTGGGACGCCGCGTCCCCGTCATCGCGAAGATCGAGAAGCCGCAGGCCGTCGACCACCTCGAGGGCATCATCGAGGCGTTCGACGCGATCATGGTCGCCCGTGGCGACCTCGGTGTCGAGCTCCCGCTCGAGGCCGTGCCGATCGTGCAGAAGCGGGCGGTCGAGATCGCCCGCCGGCTCGCGAAGCCCGTCATCGTCGCCACGCAGATGCTCGAGTCGATGATCCACAGCCCGGTCCCGACGCGCGCCGAGACGAGCGACGTCGCGAACGCCGTCCTCGACGGCGCCGACGCGGTCATGCTGTCCGGCGAGACGAGCGTCGGCGAGTACCCGGTGATCACGGTCCAGACGATGGCCCGGATCGTCGAGTCGACGGAGAAGCACGGCCTCGAGCGCGTGCCTCCGCTCGGCACGAAGCCGCGCACCCAGTCGGGTGCGATCACGGCCGCCGCGGTCGAGGTCGCCGACTTCGTCGACGCGAAGTACCTCTGCGTCTTCACCGAGTCGGGCGACTCCGCCCGTCGGATGGCGCGCCTGCGCAGCGACATCCCGATCCTCGCGTTCACGCCGGATCAGGCGATCCGCCGCCGCATGGCGCTCTACTGGGGCGTCGACACCTTCGTGGTCGAGCGCGTCACCCACACCGACCAGATGGTCGAGCAGGTCGACGACGCGCTCGCGAAGTCGGGACGCGCCGAAGAGGGGGAGACGGTCGTGATCGTCTCCGGGTCCCCTCCCGGCATCCCCGGCACGACGAACGACGTGCGCGTGCACAAGGTCGGCGAGGTCCTCTAGTCCTCGCAGACGTCGCGGCGGCCCGGTCCATCGGATCGGGCCGCCGTTCGCGTTCCCGGCCGCGCTCGCTGCTGCGTCGCGGGGCGTGCGAGCATGATGGGATGACCGTCGAGTTCGAGCGCATCACGCGAATCGCGGCAACGCCGCGGGCAGCCTTCGACGCGTCGTGCGACATCGAGCTCCATCTCGACTCCATGCGATCGAGCGGCGAGCGCGCCGTCGCCGGCGTCACATCTGGGCGGATCGGCCCGGGGGAGCAGGTGACCTGGAGTGCACGGCACTTCGGCGTCCGCTTCCGGATGACGAGCCGCATCACCGCGTACGATCGCCCGCACCGCTTCGTCGACGAGCAGCTGCGCGGTCCCTTCGCGGTCTTCCGCCACGAGCATCGCTTCGAACCGGCGGACGGCGGCACCGTGATGCGCGACCACGTGCGGTTCCGGGCGCCGTTCGGGCCCCTCGGCCGACTCGTCGAGCCCGTGCTCCGGCGTCATCTCGTGCAGCTCATTGATCAGCGCAATCAGTACGTCGCCACCGCCGCCGAGCGGGCCGCCGGAGATCGCGCCTGAGCCGCGCGACGCGCCCGGGCGGGCGGTGGATCCGAAGATGGTGCCGGTGGTGGGGGTCGAACCCACACGCCCTTTCGGGCAAAGCATTTTGAGTGCTCCGCGTCTGCCATTCCGCCACACCGGCCAGAGGCCTCGCTCAGAATACCGTAGGCTTTCTGGCGTGACTGACACCGAATCAACCCAGCCTGCACCGCGTCGCGTGGTCGTGGCCGAAGACGAGTCGCTCATCCGTCTCGACATCGTCGAGATCCTGCGGGACAACGGCTACGAGGTCGTCGGCGAGGCGGGTGACGGCGAGACCGCCGTCCAGCTCGCGACCGAGCTGCGACCCGACCTGGTCATCATGGACGTGAAGATGCCGCAGCTGGACGGCATCTCGGCCGCCGAGCGGCTCTCGAAGGGGCACATCGCCCCGGTCGTGCTGCTGACCGCGTTCAGCCAGAAGGAGCTCGTCGAGCGCGCCAGCGAGGCCGGTGCCCTCGCCTACGTCGTGAAGCCGTTCACCCCGAACGACCTGCTGCCCGCGATCGAGATCGCCCTCGCCCGGCACGCGCAGATCATCGCGCTCGAGGCCGAGGTCGGCGACCTTGTCGAGCGCTTCGAGACCCGCAAGCTCGTCGACCGCGCGAAGGGCCTCCTGAACGAGAAGATGGGTCTCACCGAGCCGGAGGCGTTCCGCTGGATCCAGAAGGCGTCCATGGACCGTCGACTCACCATGCGCGACGTCTCCCAGGCGATCATCGAGCAGCTCTCCGCGAAGAAGTGACGCGGGCGCGCGCGGCCGGGTGCCGTGCGCGACGCGCGATCCAGGATGCCCCGACGGCCCCGTGCCGGCGGGGCATCCGTCGTCTCCCGGCATCCGCGCACCCCTCCTCGGCCGCGGGCGTCGGGTGTCGGCGGGCGCTTGTAGGCTGTCCGAGTGACGGACGCAGCAAAGCCCACCCTCCTCGTCGTAGACGGCCACTCGCTGGCCTTCCGAGCCTTCTACGCCCTGCCGGTCGACAGCTTCCAGACCCGTGACGGGCAGCACACGAACGCCATCCACGGCTTCCTCTCGATGCTCCTGCTGCTGCTGCAGAACGAGAAGCCCACGCACCTCGCCGTCGCCTTCGACAAGTCGCGCGTCTCGTTCCGCACGCGCGAGTACGAGGAGTACAAGGGCAACCGCGGTGAGACGCCGGTCGAGTTCAAGGGGCAGGTGCCGATCCTGCAGGAGGCGCTGAAGGCCCTCAGCATCACCACCCTCGAGAAGGACGACTTCGAGGCCGACGACATCCTCGCGACGCTCGCCGCGCGCGGGCAGGCCGAGGGGTACCGGGTGCTCCTCGTCTCGGGCGACCGCGACACCATCCAGCTCGTGAACGACGACGTCACGCTGCTGTACCCCAACACCCAGGGCGTGTCGCAGCTGAAGCGCTACGACCCCGAGGCGGTCGTCGAGCGCTACGGCGTGCCGCCCCACCAGTACCCCGAGATCGCCGCGCTCGTCGGGGAGACGAGCGACAACCTGCCCGGCATCACGAAGGTCGGCGAGAAGACCGCGGTCAAGTGGCTGAAGCTCTACGGCGACCTGCAGGGCATCCTCGACCACATCGACGAGATCAAGGGCGTCGTCGGCGACAACCTGCGTCGCGAGCGTGAGAACGCCATCCGCAACCGCAAGCTGAACCGCCTCGTCACCGACGTCGAGCTCGAGCTGGAGCTCGCCGACCTCGAGGCGCGGCCGATCGACGAGGACGCCGTGCACGAGCTCTTCGGGCGGCTCGAGTTCAAGACGCTGCTCGACCGGGTGATGAAGATCGCCCGCGGCGAGACGAACGGCGGCGCGTCGCGCGCGGCGGTCGCGCCGGTCGAGCGCGAGGCCGCCGCGCAGGCGCCGGCCTCGACGAGGCCGACCGGCGACGAGCTCGCCGCCTGGCTCGAGCGCGCGCAGCAGACCGCGCCCGCCGGGCTCGGGCTCCACGTCGAGACAGCGGGCGGCGAGGTGGCAACCATCGGCATCGCTACGGCGGAGTCGTCCATCGAGCTGCCGTGGCAGGCCGGCCGGGCCGAGTTCGGCCCCTTCGAGGCGTGGCTCGCGAGTGACGCGCCCAAGATCATGACCGATGCGAAGGGGCAGCTGAAGGCACTGCTCCGCGGCGGGCTCGCGGTCGGCGGGCTCGTGCTCGACCCGCTGCTGGCGGCTTGGCTCGTCCGGCCGAACCTCACCGAGAAGAACCTCGTCGAGCTCGTCGACCGCTACCTCGGCGAGACGGTGCCGGTGGGCGACCCCTCGCAGCTGGTGCCCGAGGAGGGCAGCGACTCCGGCGCGCCCGAGTTCGCCTGGTACACGGTGCGGCTCGCACCGCTGGTCCTCGCCGCCCTCGACGAGGGGCCCCGACGCGTGCTCGCCGAGATCGAGATGCCGCTCGTGCCCGTGCTCGCCGCCATGGAGCTCCGCGGCGTCGCGGTCGACCACGAGGCGCTCGCCGCGCTGTCGGCGGAGCTGGGGGAGCGCGCCGCCGGACTCGCCGCGGCGGCGTACGCCGAGATCGGCCGCGAGGTGAACCTCGGCTCGCCGAAGCAGCTCCAGGAGGTGCTGTTCGATCAGCTCGGCATGCCGAAGACGCGCGCCACGAAGACCGGGTACACGACCGACGCCGGCGCGCTCGCCGATCTGCAGGAGTCGAACCCGCATCCGTTCCTCGGGCTGCTCCTCGAGCACCGCGACGCCACGAAGCTGCGGCAGATCGTCGAGTCGCTCGACAAGTCCATCGCGGCCGACGCGCGCATCCACACCACGTACGGCCAGATCGGGGCGGCGACCGGCCGCATGTCGTCGAACGACCCGAACCTGCAGAACATCCCGATCCGCACGGAGGACGGCCGGCGCATCCGCGTCGCGTTCCAGCACGGCGCCGAGTACTCCGAGCTGCTCACCGCCGACTACTCGCAGATCGAGATGCGCATCATGGCGCACCTCTCCGGCGACCCCGGGCTCATCGAGGCGTTCAACGCGGGCGAAGACCTGCACCGCTTCGTCGGCGCGCGCATCTTCTCGGTCGACCCGGCCGACGTGACGCCGCTCATGCGCACCAAGGTGAAGGCCATGTCGTACGGCCTCGCGTACGGCCTCAGCGCCTTCGGCCTGTCGAAGCAGCTGCGCATCGATCGGGCCGAGGCGACGCAGCTCATGAAGGACTACTTCGAGCGGTTCGGCGCCGTGCGCGACTACCTGCGCGGCGTCGTGGAGCAGGCGAAGATCGACGGCTACACCGAGACGATCTTCGGCCGCCGCCGCCCGTTCCCCGACCTGAACAGCCCGAACCGCGTGCTGCGCGAGAATGCCGAGCGCGCGGCGCTGAACTCGCCGATCCAGGGGTCCGCGGCAGACATCATCAAGGTCGCGATGACGGGCATCGAACGCGACGCCCGCGAGCGCGGACTCGCCTCGCGCATGCTGCTGCAGGTGCACGACGAGCTCATCTTCGAGGTCGCCGCGGGGGAGAGCGAGGAGCTCGAGGGCATCGTCCGCGACCGGATGGCGAACGCGGCCGACCTCCTGGTTCCGCTCGATGTGCAGGTCGGCCGCGGGGCGAACTGGGACGACGCGGCGCACTAGGCGGCGCGATCCCGGGGTCGCGGGTCCCGCGTCGCGGGCTGCGCCCGCGCGCGCCCGCGGGCTAGGCTCGGCGCATGGCAGAACGCGCGCAGACCGAGATCGATCGCATCGCGGAGGGCTGGGTCGACACGCTCGTCGACCTCGACCCGACCGTCGGCACCTACATCGGACGCACCGATGCCGACGACCGGCTGCCCGACTACTCGCCGGCGGGCCACGAGCGGGGGAGCGAGGCGACCCGCGCCGCCCTGGCCGCGCTGCGGGCGGCTCCGGTCGCAGACGAGGTCGATCGGGTGACCCGCGACGATCTCGGCAGCGAGCTGGAACTCGCCCTCGAACGGGATGCGGCCGAACTCCACCTCCGCGACCTCAATGTCATCGCGAGTCCCGCGCAGGAGATCCGCGAGGTCTTCGATCTGATGCCCACCGCGTCGGTCGACGACTGGTCGCGCATCGCCACCCGCCTCGCCGCCGTGCCCGAAGCGATCGCGGGGTACGCGGAAACGCTTCGCGAGGGAATCCGCCGCGGTGTCGTGCCCGCCGAGCGCCAGGTCCGCGAGGTCGCCGCGCAGTCCCGCCGCACCGCGGCGAGCGACGGCTTCTTCGCCGACTTCGCCTCCGCGGCGAACGCCGGAGGGGCCGCGCTTCCGGCTGCGCTGCAGCAGGACCTCGAGCGCGCCGCCGGGGCCGCTGCCTCCGCGTACCGCGGGCTCGCCGAGTTCCTGGAGGGTGAGCTCGCGCCCGCCGCGGGACAGACCGACGGGGTCGGCCGGGAGATCTACGCCCTCCAGTCGCGCCAGTTCCTCGGAGCGGTGGTCGATCTCGACGAGACGTACGAGTGGGGCATCGAGGAGCTCGCGCGCATGGTCGCGGAGCAGGAGGCCATCGCCCGCGAGATCGTGCCGGGCGGCGGCGTGCGCGAGGCGATCGCCGCGCTCGAGGCCGACCCGGCGCGGAAGCTCATCGGCACCGAGGCCCTGCAGCGCTGGATGCAGGAGACGAGCGACCGCGCGGTCGCCGAGCTCGGGGCGACCCAGTTCGACATCCCGGAGGAGATCCGCACGCTGGAGTGCATGATCGCCCCGACCCAGGAGGGCGGCATCTACTACACCGGCCCGACGGACGACTTCTCCCGGCCGGGTCGCATGTGGTGGTCGGTGCCGGAGGGCGTGACCGAGTTCGACACCTGGCGGGAGCTCACGACGGTCTATCACGAGGGCGTCCCCGGCCACCACCTGCAGATCGGCCAGGCGGTCGTGAACCGGGGCACGCTGAACCTCTGGCGCCGGCAGCTCGCGGGCACCTCCGGCCACGCCGAGGGTTGGGCGCTCTACGCGGAGCGGCTGATGGAGGAGCTCGGCTACCTCGACGATCCGGCCGATCGGCTCGGCATGCTCGACGGCCAGCGGATGCGGGCCGCGCGCGTCGTGCTGGACATCGGCGTGCACCTCGGCAAGCAGCGCCCAGACGGACAGGGCGTGTGGACCGGCGACTACGCGTTCGAGTTCATGGGCGAGAACGTCGCGATGAACGACGGCTTCGTCACGTTCGAGGTGAACCGGTACCTGGGCTGGCCGGGCCAGGCGCCCTCCTACAAGGTCGGTCAGCGGATCTGGGAGCAGCTCCGCGACGAGCTCCGGCGCCGCGAGGGCGCCGAGTTCGACATCCGCCGCTTCCACAGCCGCGCCCTCGCGCTCGGCGGCGTCGGTCTCGACACGCTGCGTTCCACGCTGCTCGGCTGAGCGGATCGCCCGGGGTGGGTCGCTGTCGGCGGCGACTCACCCCGTCCGGTGCGGCCGCTCCGGGGTCCCGGCGGCCGGCGTTGCCCTGCTCATCCGAAATCCGTTAGGATAGAGCGTCACTCGTGTGACATTCCTGTCCGCATGCCCATCGCGGAACCCACATACGCTCTACCTTCGCGACGGGCCCGATATTGTCCATTCGGAGCATCTACTTCATGACAACCGCAACGACCAAGGCGCCCAAGCAGGTCGCGATCAACGACATCGGATCTGCTGACGATTTCCTCGCCGCGGTCGAGAAGACCCTGAAGTTCTTCAACGACGGCGACCTCATCGAGGGTACCGTCGTGAAGATCGACCGCGACGAGGTCCTCCTCGACGTCGGCTACAAGACCGAGGGCGTCATCCCCTCGCGCGAACTTTCCATCAAGCACGACGTCGACCCCACCGAGGTCGTCGAGGTCGGCGACACCGTCGAGGCGCTCGTTCTCCAGAAGGAGGACAAGGAAGGTCGCCTCATCCTGTCGAAGAAGCGTGCGCAGTACGAGCGCGCCTGGGGCGACGTGGAGAAGATCAAGGAGTCCGACGGCGTGGTGACCGGTTCGGTCATCGAGGTCGTCAAGGGCGGCCTGATCGTCGACATCGGCCTCCGCGGCTTCCTCCCGGCGTCGCTCATCGAGCTCCGTCGCGTCCGCGACCTCACGCCGTACCTCGGCCAGGAGCTCGAGGCGAAGATCCTCGAGCTCGACAAGAACCGCAACAACGTGGTCCTGTCGCGCCGTGCGCTGCTCGAGCAGACCCAGTCGGAGTCGCGCTCGACCTTCCTCGCCAACCTGCACCCGGGCCAGATCCGCAAGGGCGTCATCTCCTCGATCGTCAACTTCGGTGCGTTCGTCGACCTCGGCGGCGTGGACGGCCTCGTGCACGTCTCCGAGCTGTCGTGGAAGCACATCGAGCACGCCAGCGAGGTCGTCGAGGTCGGCCAGGAGGTCACCGTCGAGGTGCTCTCCGTCGAGCTCGACCGCGAGCGCGTCTCGCTCTCGCTCAAGGCGACGCAGGAAGACCCGTGGCAGGTCTTCGCCCGCACGCACGCGATCGGTCAGGTCGCACCGGGCAAGGTCACGAAGCTGGTCCCGTTCGGTGCGTTCGTCCGCGTCGCCGACGGCATCGAGGGCCTCGTGCACATCTCGGAGCTGTCGGGCAAGCACGTCGAGCTGGCCGAGCAGGTCGTCTCGGTGGGCGAAGAGGTCTTCGTCAAGGTCATCGACATCGACCTCGAGCGTCGCCGCATCTCGCTCTCGCTGAAGCAGGCGAACGAGGGCGTCGACCCCGAGGGCACCGAGTTCGACCCGGCGCTCTACGGCATGCTCACCGAGTACGACGAGCAGGGCAACTACAAGTTCCCGGAGGGCTTCGACCCCGAGACGAACGAGTGGAAGGAAGGCTTCGAGACCCAGCGCGAGAAGTGGGAGCAGGACTACGCTGCCGCCCAGGCTCGCTGGGAGGCGCACAAGAAGCAGGTTGCTGCTTCGCTCGCCGCTCAGGCCGCCGACGACTCGTTCTCGGCCGGTGGCGCGTCCTACTCGAGCGACACCGCCGGCGCGGGCACCCTCGCCGACGACGCCTCGCTCGCGGCGCTCCGCGAGAAGCTCTCGAGCAACAACTAGTCGCTCACGCGATCACCGGAAGGCCGGTCCCCTCGGGGACCGGCCTTTCGCCGTCTCCGGCGGCGGACGAGCCAGATCGCCGCAGCGACGACCGCCGCGATCGCGAGGAGCACGAGGATCGGGGCCAGGATGGCGGCCACGACGATGAGTACGCTGCCGGCATCCTCGGCGGTGCTCGCGATGGGCGCCGCGACGCCCGCCGTCGCCGCGTTCAGGATCGGCCGGGCGCCCGCCTTCAGCAGGTGCACGGCGAGCGCGAGCACGACGCCCACGGCGATCGGGACCCACTGTGCGGACGCGAAGAACTCCGCCGGATCGGTGACGGCGGTCGTCGTCGCGCCGAGCCCCGAGCCGAAGGCGATCCCGCCGGAGGTGGGGCGGACGACGGTCTGCACGACGTCGTTCACGGTGTCGAGCCCGGGCACCTTGTCGGCCAGGAACTCGACGACGAGGAGCACGACGAGGATGAGGAGCACCCACTCGTTCGCGAGCCAGGCCCACGCCGGCGGGAGCTCCACGAGACCCGTGAACCGGTCGAGCGCACCGAGCAGCACGAGCGGGATCCACGCGTTCAGCCCGGCCGCGAGGGCCAGCCCCGTCGCCGTGAGCAGTTCGAGCATCCCGTCTCCCTCCCGCGGCACGAGTCTTGCACGGCTAGAGTGAGGCTGTGTACCTGATCGGCCTGACCGGCGGCATCGCGTCCGGCAAGTCCACCGTCGCGCGGCGGCTCTATGAGCACGGCGCCGTGCACCTCGACGCCGACCAGCTCGCGAGGAAGGTCGTCGAACCCGGCACGCCGGCGCTCGCGGCGATCGTCGAGACCTTCGGAGCCGAGGTGCTGCGCCCCGACGGCTCCCTCGACCGCGAGCGGCTGGGGCGCATCGTCTTCGGCGACGACGCGGCGCGGGCGAAGCTGAACGCGATCGTCCACCCCGCGGTGCGGGAGCTGTCCGGTCGGCTCATCGCGAAGGCCGAGGCCGAGAACCCCGACGCCGTGGTGGTGTACGACGTCCCGCTCCTCGTCGAGGCGAACGTGGACCACCCCTTCGACCTCGTCGTTGTCACGGACGCGCCGAAGCGCACGCAGGTGAAGCGGCTCGTCGAACAGCGCGGCCTCGATCCGCTGCAGGCCGAGGCGCGCGTCGACGCGCAGATCGACCGCGAGTCCCGGTTGAAGGTCGCCGACGTCGTGATCGACACCGACGGCTCGCTCGGTCACACGATGAGCCAGGCCGACGCGCTCTGGGCGCGGGTCGCCGCGGAGCGCGCGTCCCGCTGAGGTACGCCCTCGGCGAAGGGATGCCCCGTTCCGGCCGAGGTGTCGGTGGCCGAACCTAGACTTGACGCATGGAATCCACGCGCTCCGTGCGCCCGTTCGAGGTCGTCAGCGAGTATGAGCCGAGCGGCGATCAGCCGCAGGCGATCGCCGAGCTCGCCGCCCGCATCAACGCCGGTGAGACCGACGTGGTGCTGCTCGGCGCGACCGGCACGGGCAAGTCCGCGACCACGGCGTGGCTCATCGAGCAGGTGCAGCGGCCGACCCTCGTCCTCGCGCACAACAAGACCCTGGCCGCCCAGCTGGCAAACGAGTTCCGCGAGCTGATGCCGCACAACGCCGTCGAGTACTTCGTCTCCTACTACGACTACTACCAGCCCGAGGCGTACGTGCCGCAGACCGACACCTTCATCGAGAAGGACTCGTCGATCAACGCGGAGGTCGAACGGCTCCGCCACTCGACGACGAACTCGCTGCTGTCCAGGCGCGACGTCGTCGTGGTGTCCACGGTCTCGTGCATCTACGGCCTCGGCACGCCGGAGGAGTACCTGAACGCAATGATGCCGCTGCAGGTCGGCCAGCGCGTCGACCGCGACTGGCTGATCCGCAAGTTCGTCTCGATGCAGTACCAGCGCAACGACGTCGACTTCTCGCGCGGCAACTTCCGGGTCCGGGGCGACACCATCGAGATCATCCCGGTCTACGAGGAGCACGCGATCCGCATCGAGATGTTCGGCGACGAGATCGAGGCGCTGTACAGCCTGCATCCGCTCACTGGTCAGGTCATCGAGAAGCTCGACGCGGTGCCGGTCTTCCCGGGCTCGCACTACGTCGCGTCGACCGACGTGATGCAGCGCGCGATCGGCACGATCCGCGACGAGCTCGACGAGCGGCTCGCCGAGCTCGAGCGCGAGGGCAAGCTGCTCGAGGCGCAGCGGCTCCGCATGCGCACCACCTTCGACCTCGAGATGATGGAGCAGATCGGCTTCTGCTCGGGCATCGAGAACTACTCCCGCCACATCGACGCGCGTGCGGCGGGGGAGCCGCCGCACTGCCTCCTCGACTACTTCCCCGACGACTTCCTCGTGGTGATCGACGAATCGCACGTCACGGTGCCGCAGATCGGCGCCATGTACGAGGGCGACTCCTCTCGCAAGCGCACGCTCGTCGAGCACGGCTTCCGACTCCCGAGCGCGCTCGACAACCGCCCGCTGAAGTGGGACGAGTTCAAGCACCGCATCGGCCAGTCCGTCTACCTCTCGGCGACGCCCGGCCGCTACGAGCTCGGCATCGCCGACGGCGTGGTCGAGCAGATCATCCGTCCGACGGGCCTGATCGACCCGGAGATCGTGGTGAAGCCCTCGAAGGGGCAGATCGACGATCTGCTCGAGGAGATCCGGGTGCGCGCCGAACGCGACGAGCGGGTGCTCGTGACGACGCTCACGAAGAAGATGGCCGAGGAGCTCACCGACTTCCTCACGGAGGCCGGAGTCCGGGTGCGCTACCTGCACTCCGACGTCGACACGCTGCGTCGTGTCGAGCTGCTCACCGAGCTCCGCGCGGGCGTCTACGACGTGCTCGTCGGCATCAACCTGCTCCGCGAGGGGCTCGACCTGCCGGAGGTCTCGCTCGTCGCCATCCTCGATGCCGACAAGGAGGGGTTCCTGCGGTCCTCGACCTCGCTCATCCAGACGATCGGCCGCGCGGCGCGCAACGTGTCGGGCCAGGTGCACATGTACGCCGACGTCATGACCGACTCGATGACGAACGCCATCGAGGAGACCAACCGGCGCCGGGAGAAGCAGGTCGAGTACAACCGCGTGAACGGCATCGACCCGCAGCCCCTGCGCAAGCGGATCGCCGACATCACCCAGGTGCTCGCGCGGGAGGAGGCCGACACCGCCGAGCTGCTCGCCGGACGCGACGCGAAGAAGACCTCGCCCGTGCCGAAGCTGCGGCGCGAGGGCATCGCGGCCGAGGGCGCGAACGATCTCGAGTCGCTCATCCGCGACCTCAACGGTCAGATGCTCGAGGCGGCAGGCGAGCTGAAGTTCGAGCTCGCGGCGCGGCTGCGCGACGAGGTCTCCGAGCTGAAGCGCGAGCTCCGGCAGATGGAGAAGGCGGGGCACCTCGGCTGATCGCCCCGCCGACCGGCGCCGCGCGCCCGTATTCGAACATCTGTTCGCCCACAGCGGAGCGTCCGGGGGAGGAGTGTCGGTGGTCGTCCCTAGACTCGTAGGGTGCCAGTTTCACGTCTCGATGCCCACTCCCGACTGAGTGTCCGCGGTGCCCGCGTGCACAACCTCCGCGACGTCGACGTCGAGATCCCGCGCGATGCGATGGTGGTCTTCACCGGGCTCTCGGGCTCCGGCAAGTCGTCGCTCGCCTTCGACACGATCTTCGCCGAGGGTCAGCGGCGCTACGTCGAGTCGCTCTCCGCGTACGCGCGCCAGTTCCTCGGGCAGGTCGACCGGCCCGACGTCGACTTCATCGAGGGGCTGAGCCCCGCGGTCTCCATCGACCAGAAGTCGACGAACCGCAACCCGCGCTCGACGGTCGGCACGATCACCGAGATCTACGATTACATGCGCCTCCTGTGGGCGCGCATCGGCGTCCCGCACTGCCCGGTCTGCGGCGAGCCCATCCAGCGCCAGACGGTGCAGCAGATCGCCGATCAGCTCATGGAACTCGCCGACGGCACCCGCTTCCAGGTCCTGAGCCCCGTCGTCTCCAAGAAGAAGGGCGAGTTCGTCGACCTGTTCCGGGAGCTCGCCGCGCAGGGCTTCTCCCGGGCCGTCGTCGACGGCGAGGTCATCCGCCTCGACGAGCCGCCGAAGCTGAAGAAGCAGGTGAAGCACGACATCTCGGTCGTGGTCGACCGTCTCGTCGCCTCCGCCGACATCCTCGGCCGACTCACCGACTCGCTCGAGACCGCGCTCCGACTCACCGACGGCCTCGTGCAGATCAACTACGTCGACGAGGAGGGGCCCGACGCCTGGCAGACCTTCTCCGAGAAGCTCTCCTGCCCGAACCAGCACCCGATCCAGCTCACCGAGATCGAGCCGCGCACCTTCTCCTTCAACGCGCCATTCGGCGCCTGCCCCGAGTGCTCCGGCCTCGGCACGCGCATGTCGGTCGACGAGGAGCTGCTGCTCGGCGACCCCGCGCTGTCGATCGCGGAGGGGGTCATCCTGCCGTGGACCTCCCAGGGCAAGAGCCTCTACAACTACTACGAGAAGCTCCTCACCGGTCTGGCCCGCGACCTCGACTTCTCCCTCGACACCCCGTGGGAGGAGCTCGCGCCCGAGGCCCGCGCGGCGGTGCTCCGCGGCGACAACTTCGAGGTCAAGGTCCGGTGGCGCAACCGCTACGGCCGTGAGATGAGCTACACCTCCGGCTTCGAGGGGGTCGTCCCGTACATCGAGCGGCAGTACGTGCAGGCCGAGACCGATGTGCAGCGCGCCCGCTGGGCCGAGTACCTCCGCGAGGTGCCCTGCCCCGTCTGCGACGGCAACCGGCTGAAGCCCGAGGTGCTCGCGGTGCTCATCCACGACCGCAGCATCGCCGAGGTGTGCCGGTTGAGCCTGACCGACGCGCGCGCCTTCATGGACAAGCTCGAGCTCACCGATCGCGAGCAGGCGATCGCGGCGCAGGTGCTCCGCGAGATCAAGCTGCGCCTCGACTTCCTCATCCGAGTCGGGCTCAGTTACCTCGACCTCGCGCGCGCAGCCGGCACGCTGTCGGGCGGCGAGGCGCAGCGCATCCGGCTCGCGACGCAGATCGGCTCCGGCCTCACTGGCGTGCTCTACGTCCTCGACGAGCCGAGCATCGGGCTGCACCAGCGCGACAACCGCCGGCTCATCGACACCCTCGTCGCGCTGCGCGACCTCGGCAACACGCTCATCGTCGTCGAGCACGACGAAGACACGATCCGCACGGCCGACTGGATCGTCGACATCGGCCCCGGCGCCGGCGTGAACGGCGGCACCGTCGTGCACTCCGGCAGCTACGACGACCTGGTCGCCAACACCCGATCGCTCACCGGCGACTACCTGTCCGGCCGCAAGGAGATCGCCGTCCCCGAGTCGCGCCGCGCGATCGACCCCGAGCGCATGATCACGGTCGAGGGGGCCGCGGCGAACAACCTCCGCAACGTCGATGTGAGCTTCCCGCTCGGCACGCTCACCGCGGTGACGGGGGTGAGCGGCTCCGGCAAGTCCTCGCTCGTCAACGACATCCTCTACCGGGTCCTGGCGAACCGGCTGAACGGGGCGCGCAAGGTGCCGGGCAAGCACCGTCGGGTGAGCGGCCTCGAGCACCTCGACAAGGTCGTCCACGTCGACCAGGCGCCGATCGGGCGCACCCCGCGATCGAACCCCGCGACCTACACCGGCGTGTTCGACCGCATCCGCACGCTGTTCTCCGAGACGGTCGAGGCGAAGGCCCGCGGCTACCTGCCCGGCCGGTTCAGCTTCAACGTCAAGGGCGGCCGCTGCGAGGCGTGCTCCGGCGACGGCACCATCAAGATCGAGATGAACTTCCTGCCCGACGTCTACGTCGCGTGCGAGGTCTGCGGGGGCAAGCGGTACAACCGCGAGACGCTGCAGGTGCACTACAAGGGCAAGAACATCTCCGAGGTGCTCGACATGCCGATCAGCGAGGCTGCGGAGTTCTTCGAGCCGATCTCGGCCATCCACCGATACCTGAAGACCCTCGTCGACGTCGGCCTCGGCTACGTCAAGCTCGGGCAGAGCGCGACGACGCTCTCCGGCGGCGAGGCGCAGCGCGTGAAGCTCGCGACCGAGCTCCAGCGCCGCTCCAACGGGCGCAGCGTCTACGTGCTCGACGAGCCGACGACCGGCCTCCACTTCGAAGACGTGCGCAAGCTGCTGAAGGTGCTCGGCAAGCTCGTCGACAAGGGCAACTCGGTGATCGTCATCGAGCACTCGCTCGACGTCATCAAGTCCGCCGACTGGATCATCGACCTCGGCCCCGAGGGCGGCTCCGGCGGCGGGCAGATCGTCGCCACGGGCACGCCGGAGCAGGTGGCGGAGAACGACGACAGCCACACCGGATACTTCCTCCGGGAGATCTTCGACGCCCAGGCGCACGCCGCCACGGAGCGGGTCGCCGGCTAGCGATGGCCAGCACCGTCCCGTACCGGCCGAAGGCCGGGGAGATCCCGACCTCGCCGGGGGTGTACCGCTTCCGCGACGCCGAGCGGCGGGTGCTCTACGTCGGCAAGGCGAAGAACCTCCGGGCGCGGCTGTCGAACTACTTCGCCCCGCTGCACACGCTGCACGAGCGCACCCGGCGGATGGTGACGACCGCGGCCTCCGTGGAGTGGACCGTCGTCCGCAGCGACGTCGAGGCGCTCCAGCTCGAGATCACCTGGATCAACGAGTGGAAGCCGCCGTTCAACGTGCGCTTCAAGGACGACAAGTCGTATCCGTACCTCGTCGTCACCCTCGCCGACGAGGCGCCGCGGGCGATGGTCTCGCGCAAGCGGGGTATCCCCGGCGCCAGGTACTTCGGCCCGTATCCGAAGGTGTGGGCGGTGAGCGAGACCCTCGAGATCCTCACGAAGCTCTTCCCGATCCGCACCTGCAAGGACAGCGATTACCGCCGGGCGATGGCGAGCGGGAAGCCCTGCTTCGCCGGCCAGATCGGCCGGTGCTTCGGGCCGTGCTCGGGCAAGGTGACGATCGAGGAGCACCGCCGCAACGTCGACCGCTTCGTCGCCTTCATGCAGAACCAGGACACCGCGATCCTCGGCGACCTCGAGCGCGAGATGCGCGAGGCGGCGGCCGCGCAAGACTATGAGACCGCGGCTCGCCGACGCGATCAGCTCCAGGCGGCCCGCGAGTTCTTCGAGAAGAGTGCGATGGTGCTCGGCGAGAAGGTCGACCTCGACGTGTTCGGCATCGATCACGACGAACTGCAGGCGGCCGTGCAGATGTTCGCCGTGCGCGGCGGGCGGGTGCGCGGCGTCCGCTCGTGGACGGTCGACAAGGAGCTCGACGTGCCGCTCGGCGAACTCGTCGACGTCGTGCTGCAGAACGCCTACGCCGACGAGCTCCGGCCCCCGGGCGAGGTGGTCGTGCCGGTGCTTCCCGACGACG
The DNA here is from genome assembly GCF_044917495.1 of Agromyces mediolanus. Taxonomy (GTDB): domain Bacteria; phylum Actinomycetota; class Actinomycetes; order Actinomycetales; family Microbacteriaceae; genus Agromyces; species Agromyces mediolanus_B. Next base: position 548,700 of record NZ_JAVSSI010000001.1, read on the forward strand.
CCGAGGCGGTCGAGGCGTGGCTCGGCGAGCACGCGGGCCGCAAGGTGCGGCTGCGTGCGGCGCAGCGCGGCGACAAGGCGGCGCTCCTCGCGACGGCCGAGCAGAACGCGAAGCAGAACCTGATGCTCTACAAGACCCGGCGGAGCGCGGACTTCACGACGCGGTCGCGTGCGCTGGAGGACATCCAGGAGGCGCTCGGCATGGCGGATGCCCCGCTGCGCATCGAGTGCTACGACGTCTCCCATCTGAGCGGCACGAACATCGTGGCGTCGATGGTCGTGTTCGAGGACGGCCTGCCGCGCAAGGACGAGTACCGGCGCTTCACGATCCCGAACTCGAGCGACGACACCGACTCGATCCATCAGGTGCTCACTCGGCGGCTCGCGTACCTCCGCGACCCCGATCGCGCCGAGGAGTCGGCGAGCGGGGCGACGGGGGAGCAAGGGCTCATCGTCGCCGGCCCGCCGGCGAGCGATCCCTCCGCCGACCCGGAGGCTCCCGGAGCCTCCGCGGACGCCGAGCCGGAGGCGCCCGTCGTCGAGTCGACGCGACGGAAGAAGTTCGCCTACCCGCCGAACCTCCTCGTGGTCGACGGCGGCCAGCCCCAGGTCGCGGCGGCCGCGCGGGCGCTCCGCGAGTCGGGGGTGCAGGGCATCTTCCTCTGCGGCATCGCCAAGCGTCTGGAGGAGATCTGGACGCCCGAGTCCGACTACCCGGTGATCCTGCCGCGCAACAGCGATGCGCTGTTCCTGTTCCAGCGCATCCGCGATGAGGCGCACCGCTTCGCGATCACCCACCAGCGCCAGCGCCGCAAGCGCGACATCAGCACGGTGCTCGCGGAGATCCCGGGCCTCGGCCCGGCCCGCGTCAAGGAGCTCCTGCGGCACTTCGGCTCCGTGGCCCGGCTGAAGGGAGCCTCGCCGGAGGAGATCGCTGAGGTGAAGGGCATCGGGCCGGTGCTCGCGGAGACGGTGCACGGGCATCTGCAGAGCGTCGGCGCCCCGGCGTCCCGGTAGGCTGGAGCTTCAGAAACGAAGGGGGCGGCCGGCTGATGGCAGACGAGACGGAGCACCAGGAGATGCTCATCGTCACCGGGATGAGCGGAGCCGGGCGGTCCACCGCCGCGAACGCGCTCGAAGACCTCGGCTGGTACGTCGTCGACAACCTTCCGCCGCAGATGCTGCGCCCCCTCGTGGAGCTCGTCGAGCGCGCCGGCAACTCGCTGCCCCGCATCGCCGCGGTCGTGGACATCCGCGGCCGCGACTTCTTCTCGGAGCTGCAGGAGATCATCCAGGCGCTCCGCACCGGGGTGAACGTGCGGGTCATGTTCCTCGACGCGACCGACGCCGCTCTGGTCCGCCGATTCGAGGCGGTGCGCCGGCCGCACCCGCTCCAGGGCGACGGCACCATCCTCGACGGCATCGGCGCCGAGCGCGCCAGGGTCGCGGCGATCCGCGAGTCGAGCGACTTCGTCGTCGACACCTCGGACCTGAACATCCACCAGCTCGCGACGCTGGTGACCGACACCTTCGCCGAGGCCGACCGGGCGGGCCTGCGCGTGACGGTCCTCAGCTTCGGGTTCAAGTACGGCATCCCGACCGATGCCGACCACGTCGCCGACGCCCGCTTCCTGCCGAACCCGTTCTGGGAGCCCGAGCTCCGGGCCCTGACGGGGGAGGACGAGCGGGTCTCCGGCTACGTGCTCGGGCAGCCCGGGGCGATGGAGTTCATCGACGCCTACGCGGCGGCGCTCGCGCCCGTCATGGCCGGGTACCAGCGCGAGAACAAGCGGCACGCGACGGTCGCGATCGGATGCACCGGCGGCAAGCACCGCTCGGTGGCGATCGTCCGCGAGATCGCGAGGCGACTCGGGCAACTGCCAGGGGTCGCCGTCAGTATCAAAGATCGCGACCTCGGGCGAGAATGACCCTCGAGGACGCGACGGCAACAACGGAAGATTGGGAACCACGTGGCATTGACGGCTGATGTGAAGGAAGAGCTGGCACGCGTCGAAGTCGCGAAGACGGGCGTGAGGGCCGCGGAGCTCGCCACGGTGCTGCGGTTCGCCGGCGGACTGCACATCATCTCCGGACGCATCGCGATCGAGGCCGAGCTCGACTCGCCGACGCTCGTGCGCCGGGTCACCCGCGACCTCGCGGAGCTCTACGGCGTCCGTCCCGACGTCTCGGTGTCGGCGGCCGGCGGCGTGCGCCGGGGCAACCAGTACCTCGTCCGCGTCCTCGACGGCGGCGAGACCCTGGCCCGGCAGACCGGGCTGCTCGACGCACGCCGTCGACCCGTGCGCGGCCTGCCGAACCGACTGACGACGGGCTCGCGCGACGAGGTCGCGGCGGTGTGGCGCGGCGCGTTCCTCGCGAGCGGCAGCCTCACCGACCCGGGCCGCTCAGCGGCGCTGGAGATCACCTGCCCCGGGAACGAGACCGCGATGGCGCTCGTCGGTGCGGCCGGTCGGCTCGGCATCGCCGCGAAGGCCCGCGAGGTGCGCGGCGTGCACCGCGTCGTCGTCCGTGACGGCGAGGCGATCAGCGCCATGCTGCAGGCCATGGGCGCGACCGGCACCGTCCGCAACTGGGAGGAGCTGCGCCAGCGCCGGGAGGTGCGGGCCACGGCGAACCGCCTCGTGAACTTCGATGACGCGAACCTCCGCCGCTCCGCGCAGGCGGCGGTCGCCGCGTGCGCGCGCGTGGAGCGTGCGATGGAGCTCCTCGGCGACGACATCCCCGACCACCTGAAGTACGCGGGCGACCTCCGCCTCGCGCACCGGGACGCGAGCCTCGACGAGCTCGGCCACCACGCCGACCCGCCCATGACGAAGGACGCGGTCGCCGGACGCATCCGCCGGCTGCTCGCGATGGCCGACAAGCGCGCGGCCGACCTCGGCGTGCCCGGCACCGAGGCGAGCCTGCCCGCCGATCTCGACGAGGTGTGACGTCAAGGCCCGGTTCCGGCCGGGCCTTCGGGCATAGACTCGGAGAGGCCGCGGTTGGACCAGGCAGAGGCCCGGACGACCCGGCATCTGACAAGGAGAAGCAATGGCTGACTACACCCTCCCCGATCTTCCGTACGACTACGCGGCGCTCGAGCCGGCGATCAGCGGTCGCATCATGGAGCTGCACCACTCGAAGCACCACCAGGCGTACGTGACCGGCGCGAACACCGCCCTCGCGCAGCTCGCCGAGGCGCGCGAGACGGGCAACCTCGCCAACGTGAACAAGCTCGAGAAGGACCTCGCGTTCAACCTCGGCGGTCACGTCAACCACTCGATCTTCTGGACCAACCTCTCCCCGGAGGGCGGCGACAAGCCGACCGGCGAGCTCGCGGCCGCGATCGACGACCACTTCGGCTCCTTCGACGGCTTCCAGGCGCACTTCACCGCGACCGCGCTCGGCGTCCAGGGCTCGGGCTGGGCGGTGCTCGCGTGGGACTCGATCGGTCAGCGCCTGATCATCGTGCAGTTCTTCGACCAGCAGGGCAACCTGCCGGCCGGCATCGTGCCGCTCCTCATGCTCGACGTGTGGGAGCACGCGTACTACCTCGACTACCAGAACGTGCGCGCCGACTACGTCAAGGCGTTCTGGACGATCGTCGACTGGCAGAACGTGCAGCAGCGCTGGCAGGCGGCCACCGAGAAGACCGCGGGCCTGCTGCTACTGTCGTAGCGGATGGGTGTCCCCGGACCGTGTCCGGGGACACCGCCGTCCGAGCCTCATCCTTCCCACACGGCGCGTTCGCGCCCAGTCCAATCAGGAGACCTTCCCGTGTCCGTCAAGATCGGCATCAATGGATTCGGCCGCATCGGCCGCAACTTCTTCCGCGCAGCGCTCGCCCAGGGCGCAGACCTCGAGATCGTCGCGGTCAACGACCTCACCGACAACAAGACCCTCGCCCACCTGCTGAAGTACGACTCGATCACGGGACGCCTCGACGCGACCGTCGAGTACGACGACGAGAACCTCATCGTCAACGGCACGAAGATCAAGGCGTTCGCGGAGCGCGACCCCGCGAACCTGCCCTGGGGCGAGCTCGGCGTCGACATCGTGATCGAGTCGACCGGCTTCTTCACGAAGGCGGCCGACGCCCGCAAGCACCTCGAGGCCGGCGCGAAGAAGGTGCTCATCTCGGCGCCCGCGACCGACGAGGACGCGACCTTCGTGATCGGCGTCAACGAGCAGGACTACAACCCCGAGACGCACCACATCATCTCGAACGCGTCCTGCACGACGAACTGCCTCGCGCCCCTCGCGAAGGTCTTCAACGACGCCTTCGGCATCGAGCGCGGCCTCATGACCACGGTGCACGCCTACACCGCCGACCAGAACCTGCAGGACGGCCCCCACAAGGACCTCCGCCGCGCCCGCGCAGCCGCGATCAACATCGTGCCGACCTCCACGGGCGCCGCGAAGGCGATCGGTCTCGTGCTGCCCGAGCTCGTCGGCAAGCTCGACGGCTTCGCGCTCCGCGTGCCGGTGCCCACCGGCTCGATCACCGACCTCACGGTCACCTCCTCGCGCCCGGTCACGGTCGACGAGGTGAAGGCCGCGTACAAGGCCGCCGCCGAGGGCCCGATGAAGGGCATCCTGAAGTACACCGAGGACGAGATCGTCTCGAGCGACATCGTCTCCGACCCGCACTCGTCGATCTTCGACGCCGGCCTCGTGCGCGTCATCGGCGACCAGGTCAAGCTCTCGAGCTGGTACGACAACGAGTGGGGTTACTCCAACCGCCTCGTCGACCTCGCCGAGTACGTCGGCGAGCGTCTCTGATCCGGCCACGCGCCGGCGACCGAAACGGAGCACAGTGACTCTGCGAACCATCGATTCCCTCGGTGAGCTCGCCGGCAAGCGCGTCGTCGTCCGATGCGACCTCAACGTCCCCCTGGACGGCGAGACCATCACGGACGACGGCCGCGTGCGGGCCTCGCTGCCGACGCTGAACGCCCTGCTCGCGCAGGGCGCCCGCGTCGTCGTCATCTCCCATCTCGGCAGGCCGAAGGGCGAGCCGGAGGCGAAGTACAGCCTCCGGCCCGTCGCGGCCCGCCTCGGCGAGCTCCTCGACGCGCCCGTCGGTTTCGCGGCCGACACGGTGGGCGAGGATGCCGCGGCGAAGGTCGCGGCCCTCGGCGACGGCGAGGTGCTCGTGCTCGAGAACCTCCGCTTCAACCCGGGGGAGACCGCGAAGGACGACGCCGAGCGGCGCGCCTTCGCCGAGCAGCTCGCGGCGTTCGCCGACGTCGTCGTCTCCGACGGCTTCGGCGTCGTGCACCGCAAGCAGGCGAGCGTGTACGAGCTCGAGCAGTTGCGGCCGAGCGCCGCCGGCCTGCTGATCGCGGCCGAGCTCGAAGTGCTCGACCGCTTGACCGAGACGCCCGAGCGACCCTACACGGTGGTGCTCGGCGGCTCGAAGGTCTCCGACAAGCTCGGCGTCATCGCCCACCTGCTCCCGCGCGTCGACACCCTGCTCGTCGGCGGCGGCATGCTGTTCACGTTCCTCGCCGCCCAGGGCCACCAGGTCGCATCGAGCCTGCTCGAGGCCGACCAGCTCGACACGGTCCGCGGCTATCTCGCCGAGGCCCGGGAGCGCGGCGTCGAGCTCGTCCTCCCGAGCGACGTCGTCGTGGCGTCCGCGTTCTCGGCCGAGGCCGAGCACGTGGTGACCGCGGCCGACGCCATCGAGGAGACGCCGTTCGGCGCCTCGGGGCTCGGCCTCGACATCGGCCCGGCGACGGCCGCCGACTTCGCAGCGCGCATCCGCGCCTCGAAGACGGTGTTCTGGAACGGCCCGATGGGCGTGTTCGAGCTCGCCCCGTTCGCGGCGGGCACCCGTGCGGTCGCCGAGGCCCTCACCGAGGTCGACGGCCTGAGCGTCGTCGGCGGCGGCGACTCGGCCGCCGCGGTCAGGCAGCTGGGCTTCGACGACGCCCAGTTCGGTCACATCTCCACGGGCGGGGGCGCGAGCCTCGAGTTCCTGGAAGGCAAGCAGCTCCCCGGACTGGAGGTCCTCGGATGGCAGTGAAGCGCACCCCGTTCATCGCGGGCAACTGGAAGATGAACCTCGATCACCTGCAGGCGATCGCGTTCGTCCAGAAGCTCGCCTGGAGCCTCGCCGACGCGAAGCACGACTACGCGGACGCCGAGGTGGCGGTGTTCCCGCCGTTCACCGACCTCCGCTCGGTGCAGACGCTCGTCACGGCCGATTCCCTGCCGATCGCGTACGGCGCGCAGGATCTGTCGAAGCACGACTCGGGTGCGTACACGGGCGAGGTGTCCGGCGCGTTCCTGAAGCAGCTCGACTGCGGCTACGTCATCATCGGCCACTCGGAGCGGCGCACGCTGCACGGCGAGACCGATGAGGACGTGAACGCGAAGGTCGTCGCGGCGCACCGCCACGGGCTCGTCCCGGTGCTGTGCGTCGGCGAGACCGCGGAAGACCTCGAGACCCACGGTGCGAGCGCCGTGCCGGTCGCGCAGCTCCGTCGCGCGCTCGAGGGCGTGGATGCCTCGAAGGGCCTCGTCGTCGCCTACGAGCCGGTCTGGGCGATCGGCTCGGGCCAGGCCGCGACGCCTGCCCAGGCCGAGCAGGTCGCGGCCGCACTCCGCGGGGTGCTGGCCGAGCTCGCCGGCGACGAGGTCGCCCAGGCCACCCGCATCCTCTACGGCGGATCCGTGAAGGCCGCGAACATCGCCGCCTTCCTCCGCGAGCCGAACGTCGACGGCGCGCTCGTCGGCGGCGCGAGCCTCGACATCGACGAGTTCTCCGCGATCGTCCGCTTCAAGAAGCACGTCGGCGCCTGATCGGGTGCGGCCCGGGGCGCCGACGCGCTCCCGGGCCGCCGCCCGGCTATACTCGATTGTCGGCACCGACCAGTCCGTCGTGCCCGGAAAGGTTTCACCGTGGAGATTCTCCAGGTCGTCCTGCAGGTCCTGCTCGGCCTCACGAGCCTGCTGCTGACCCTGCTCATCCTGCTGCACAAGGGCCGCGGCGGCGGGCTCTCCGACATGTTCGGCGGCGGTGTGACCTCCAACCTCGGCGCCTCGGGCGTCGCGGAGCGCAACCTGAACCGGATCACGATCATCCTGGGCCTCGTCTGGGTCACCTGCATCGTGGTGCTCGGGCTCATCACCAAGTTCGAGGCGGGCATCTGATGGTCTCCGGAAACAGCGCCATCCGCGGCTCGCGCGTCGGTGCCGGCCCCATGGGCGAGCAGGACCGCGGCTTCCACGCCGACCGCGTCGCCGTGAGCTACTGGGACGCCCAGGGCAACGAGACGATCCGCTACTTCGCGGCGAACCTCCCCGACGAGGAGATCCCCGAGACGATCGACAGCCCCTCGACGGGGCTCCCGGCCGGTCGTGACAAGGCGAACCCGCCGTCGCTGTCGAAGAGCGAGCCCTACAAGACCCACCTCGCCTATGTGAAGGAGCGCCGCACCGAGGAAGAGGCGGCCGCCCTCCTCGAGGAGGCGCTGCAGCAGCTGCGCGCGCGTCGCGGCACGCGCACCGCGGACTAGCTCCGAGTCGCCTCGCAGACGAACCAAACGGCGGGCGGATCCTTCGGGATCCGCCCGCCGTTTCGTCTGCGCGGGAACGCCGTCGCTCAGTACTCCGGGGCGATGAGCTGCTCGGGGACCTCCGCCGCGGCGTCGCGGTCGACGAAGAACACCGTGCGCTTCCGGCCCTTGATGCCCGCGACCGGCACCTCGTCGCGGCTCGCACCGGCCAGCGCGAGCCCGAGCGCCGAGGCCTTGTCCGCGCCGGCGAGCACGAACCAGACGCGCTGCGAGGAGTTCAGCACCGGGCGGGTGAGGCTCAGTCGCTCGGGCGGCGGCTTCGGGGAGTTGCGCACGGCGATGACGGTGCGGTCGGTCACGCGGATGCCGGAGCGGTGCGGGAACAGCGAGGCGATGTGCCCGTCCGGCCCGACGCCGAGGAACGTGATGTCGAAGATGGGGTAGGGCTGACCGTCGACGCCGTGGGCCGCGAGCTCGGCGGCGTACACCTCGGCGGCGACGTCGAGCTCGAGGCCGGCGTCGGAGGCCGGGAACGGGTGCAGGTTGCCGGCCGGCAGCTCGAGCACGTCGAGCAGCGCATCGAACGACTGCGTGTCGTTGCGCTCGGCGTCGCGCTCGGGCACCCAGCGCTCGTCGCCCCACCAGAAGTGCACCCGAGACCAGTCGATGCTCGTGCGCGCGGGCGAGGCGGCCACCGCCTCCAGCACGGCCCCGCCCATCGAACCGCCCGTGAGCACGATATGCGCGACCGCCTGCTCGTCGAGGATGTCGAGCAGCTTCGTCATGAAGCGCGCCGCCACCGCGGCCGCGAGCGCGGGCTTGTCCGGGTGCACGAGCACCCGTCGGTCGTTGGTCATCCTCGTCCACCTTCCGTTCCATCGGCGAGCAGGGGCAGGCCGACGGTGATCACCTCGCCGTAGAGTTCGTCGGGGTCGAGCCGGCGCAGCTCGTCCGCGAGGCAGTCGCGGAGGCTGCGGCGGGGGAGCGCGACGTCGTGCACCGGCTGCCCGGGCTGACGCAGGGTCGCGACGCCGGGGATGTCGCGGATCAGCTCGATGTTGCCGCTCGCGCGCTCGAGCTCGACGCCGTGGATGCCGTGCAGCTCGCTCTCCGGCCCCGCGAGTGCGCAGCTCGTCTCCGCCTGCAGCTGCAGCTTCAGCCAGGCGGCGAGGAGCGTCGTGGAGGGGGAGTCGAGCGCGCCGGAGACGTGCACGCGCGTCACCGGCTCGTACGGCGGCTGGTCCAGGACGGCCGCCAGCTGGGCGCGCCAGAGCGTCAGCCTCGTCCACGCGAAGTCCGCGTCGCCCGGGCGGTAGCTGCGCTCGAGCGCGGAGAGCGCCGCCTGGGGGTCGGGCTGCGCCGAGGCATCCGTGATGCGCCGGTGCGCGATGCGGCCGAGCGGCGCGAGCGCCGGGACTTCGGGAGCCGCGCCCGGCCACCAGGTGACGACCGGGGCGTCCGGCAGGAGGAGCGCCATGACGAGGCTCTCCTCGTCGCTCGCGACCTCGCCGTACGCGCGGAGCACGATGACCTCGCTCGCGCCGGCGTCGCCGCCGACGCGGATCTCGGCATCCAGCCGGGGCGCCACGCCGGCGCCGTCGGCGCCGGGCTCCGAGGCGACCACGATGACGCGCATCGGGTGCTCGCGCGAGGCGTCGTTCGCCGCCTCGATCGCTTCCTCCTCGCGACCGGCCTGGGTCGCGATGATGAGGGTCAGCACGCGACCGAGGGCGACGACGCCGCCCTCCTCGCGGATCTTCACGAGCGCCTTGGAGACCTGGCTGGTCGTGGTGTCGGGCAGATCGACGATCATGGGCGCCTCCAACTGCGTCCGTCGCGGGCGAGCAGCTCGTCGGCCGAGCTTGGGCCCCAGGAACCGGGTCGGTACTGCTCGGGACGACCCTGACTCGCCCAGAAGTGCTCGATCGGGTCGAGGATCTTCCAGGAGAGCTCGACCTCCTCCTGACGGGGGAAGAGCGGCGGGTCGCCGAGCAGCACGTCGAGGATGAGCCGCTCGTACGCCTCCGGGCTCGCCTCGGTGAAGGCGTGGCCGTAGCCGAAGTCCATCGTCACGTCGCGCACCTGCATGCCGGCGCCGGGCACCTTCGAGCCGAAGCGGATCGTCACGCCCTCGTCGGGCTGCACCCGGATCACGAGCGCGTTCTGGCCGAGCTCCGAGGTCTGGCTGTCGGCGAACACCTGCTGCGGCGCGCGCTTGAACACCACGGCGATCTCGGTGACCCGGCGGCCGAGCCGCTTGCCGGCGCGCAGGTAGAACGGCACCCCCGCCCAGCGGCGGGTGCCGATGGTGAGCTTCATGGCCGCATAGGTCTCGGTCGTCGACTCGGGGTTCATGCCGTCTTCCTCGAGGAAGCCGACGACCTGTTCGCCGCCCTGCCAGCCGCCCGCGTACTGGCCGCGCGCGGTGCCGGTCGCGAGATCCTCCGGAAGCCGGATCGCCGCGAGGATCTTCTCCTTCTCGGCGCGGAGGTCGGCCGCCTCGAAGGAGATCGGCTCCTCCATCGCCGTGAGGGCGAGGAGCTGCAGCAGGTGGTTCTGGATGACGTCGCGCGCCGCCCCGATGCCGTCGTAGTACCCCGCGCGTCCGCCCACGCCGATGTCCTCGGCCATGGTGATCTGCACGTGGTCGACGTAGTTGGCGTTCCAGATGGGCTCGTACAGCTGGTTCGCGAAGCGCAGCGCCAGGATGTTCTGCACCGTCTCCTTGCCCAGGTAGTGGTCGATCCGGAAGACCGAGTCGGGCGGGAAGACGGAGGCGACGACGTCGTTCAGCTCGCGCGCCGTCTGCAGGTCGCTGCCGAAGGGCTTCTCGATGACCACCCGGCGCCACTGGCCCTCGCGCTGCTCGGTGAGGCCCGAGCGCTTCAACTGCTCGGTCACGAGCGGGAAGGACTTCGGCGGGATCGAGAGGTAGAACGCGTGGTTGCCCATCGTCCCGCGCTCACGGTCGAGGTCCTCGACCGTGGCGCGGAGACGGTCGAACGCATCGTCGTCGTCGAAGGTGCCGGTGACGAAGCGGATGCCCCGGGCCAACTGCTGCCAGACGTCCTCGCGGAACTCCGTGCGGGCGTACTGCTTCACCGAGTCGTGGACGACCTGGGCGAAGTCCTCGTTCTCCCAGTCCCGCCGGGCGAAGCCGACCAGCGCGAAGCCCGGGGGCAGGAGCCCCCGGTTCGCGAGGTCGTACACCGCGGGCATCAGCTTCTTGCGGGACAGGTCGCCCGTCACGCCGAAGATGATGAGGCTCGACGGGCCGGCGATGCGATTCAGCCGGTAGTCCTTCGGAGAACGCAGCGGGTTGTGGCCCGCCTCGATGAGTGCCGGTTGCACTGCGGTGGCTCCTGCCGTCAGTCGATCGCGGCGACGAGGGACGCGAGGTTCGCCGCGGGGTCGGTCAGCGTGAGCGTCAGCACCGGCCGGCCGTGCTCGGCGAGCACGCTCGCGTCGCCGGAGGCCTGCGCGGCGATGAGCTCGCCGAAGGTGAACGGCCGCTCCGGGATCGCGAGATCCTCAGCGGGCCGCTGCGTGAGCTGGAGGAACACGCCGACCGCCGGGCCGCCCTTGTGGAACTGCCCGGTCGAGTGCAGGAAGCGCGGGCCCCAGCCGAAGGTGACCGGGCGACCGGCGCGGGCGGCCAGGAGCTCGCGCAGCTGCGCGATCTCGGGGTGGGCGACGCGATCGACGTACGCCTGGACCGAGAGGTAGCCGTCGGCCGGGAGCTCTTCGAGGAGCACCTCGATCGCCGAGGCGAGGTCGCTCGCCGCACCGATGACCTCGGGCGTGCCGCGCACCTCGATGCCCTCGGCGACGAACGCCGCCGGGGCGGGCTCGGGCCGGGCGTCGAGGAGCCCGCGGGCCGCGATCTTCGCGGACTCCACGTCGGGCTGGTCGAAGGGGTTGATCCCGAGCAGCCGGCCGGCGACCGCGGTGGCGTACTCCCAGACGAGGAGCTGGGCGCCGAGGGTGCCGCTCACGCGGATCTCGTCGCTCGCGTCGTCGTGGAAGAGCGCGGTCCCCGCGTCGTCGACGAGCCGCACGAGCTGCAGATCGGCGAGCCCGGCGGAGAGCTCCGGCGCGTCGGGCTCGAGGACGACGGGAAGCAGTCCCGTCCCCTCCTTGCCGGTCGACTCGGCGATGAGCTGCTCCGCCCAGTCGGCGAAGCCGACGATGTGCGTGCCGTCGGCGACGATCGCCAGCTTGTCGCGGAGCGGCTGCGTCGCGGCGATCGCGGCGCCGAGCACCAGGCCCGGGTTCTCCTCGGTGTCCACGGCGAGCGGGAGCTCCACGGACTCGGCCTCGTCGAGGATCTCGGCGATGTCGACCCCGGCGAGGCCGGAGGGGACGAGCCCGAAGGCGGTGAGCGCCGAGTAGCGGCCGCCGACGTTCGGGTCGGCGTTGAAGACGCGGTACCCCGCGGCGCGCGCCGACTCGTCGAGCGGCGAGCCCGGGTCGGTCACGACGACGATGCGGCCGGCCGGGTCGATGCCCGCGTCGCGGAACGCCTGCTCGTAGATGCGGCGCTGGCTGTCGGTCTCGACCGTCGAGCCCGACTTCGAGGACACGACGAGCGCGCTCGAGGCGAGCCGGTCGGCGAGCGCGGCGCGGACCTGGCCGGGCTCCGTGGAGTCGAGCACGGTGAGGGGCACGCCCGCGGTGCGGGTGATGACCTCGGGCGCGAGCGAGGAGCCGCCCATGCCCGCGAGGACGATGTGGTCGACGCCGGCCTCGCGCAGCTCGTCGCGGAGCGCGAGGATCTCGGGGACGAGCGGGCGGGAGATCGCGACGGCCTCGGTCCAGCCGAGGCGCTTCGCCGACTCCGACTCGGCCTCGGGGCCCCAGAGCTCGGGGTCCTGCGCCGTGATGCCGCTCGCGACCCGGTCGGCGACGAGCTGGGGGACGACGCGGCGCACGGCGTCGGCCGCGGCGCCGCTCACGGAGATACGGAAGCTCATCGTGCCGCCCCCAGCGCCGCCCCGACGGACTCGAGCAGCTCGTCCCACGAGACGATGAACTTCTCGACGCCCTCGCGCTCGAGGAGCGCGGTGACGTCGTCGTAGTCGACGCCGACCTTCGCGAGCGCGTCGAGGACGGCGCCGGCCTCCGCGTAGGCACCGGTCACGGTGTCGCCGGTGACCACGCCGTGGTCGAACGTCGCCTCGAGGGTCTTCTCGGGCATGGTGTTCACGACGCCGTCGGCCACGAGCTCCGTGACGTAGAGCGTGTCGGGCAGGGCCGGGTCCTTGACGCCGGTCGAGGCCCAGAGCGGACGCTGGCGGTTCGCGCCGGCGGCGAGCAGCGCCGCGGCGCGCTCGCTCGCGAAGGTCTCCTCGTAGAGCTCGTAGGCGAGGCGCGCGTTCGCGACGCCCGCCTTGCTCTTCAGGGCGAGCGCCTCGTCGGTGCCGATCGCCACGAGCCGCTTGTCGATCTCGGTGTCGACGCGCGAGACGAAGAACGAGGCGACCGAGTGGATCGTCGAGAGGTCGTGCCCGGCGGCCTTCGCCTGCTCCAGGCCGGCGAGGTACGCGGCCATGACCTCGCGGTACCGGTCGAGGCTGAAGATGAGGGTGACGTTGACGCTGATGCCGGCGCCGATCGTCTCGCGGATGGCGTCGAGACCCTCGACGGTCGCGGGGATCTTGATCATGGCGTTCGGGCGGTCGACGCGCTCCCAGAGGGTCTTCGCCTCGGCGACGGTGCCGGCGGTGTCGTGGGCGAGGCCGGGAGCGACCTCGATCGACACGCGGCCGTCGAAGCCGCCCGAGCGGTCGTACACCTCGCGGAAGACGTCGGCGGCGGCGCGGACGTCGTCGGTGGTGATCTCGAACACGGCGCGGTCGACGTCGGCGCCCGCGGCGGCCAGCGAGGCGACCTGCTCCGCGTAGCGCTCGCCCTTCGAGAGCGCGCCCGCGAAGATCGTCGGGTTGGTGGTGACGCCGACGACGTCGCGCTCGGCGATGAGCCGGGCGAGGTCGCCCGTCTCGATGCGCTCGCGCGAGAGGTCGTCGAGCCAGATGCTGACGCCGGCCTCGGAGAGCGCGGCGGTGGGAGTGATGCTCATGGGTTCGTTGCTCCTTCGTGCCCGCTCAGGCGGCGAGCGATTCCTTGGCGGCGGCGACGACGGCGTCCGTCGTGATGCCGAACTCGCGGAACAGGGTCTTGTAGTCGGCGGAGGCGCCGAAGTGCTCGATCGACACGGACCGGCCGCGGTCGCCGAGGTAGCGCTGCCAGCTGAGCGACAGCCCGGCCTCGACGGAGACGCGAGCGGTGACGGCTGCCGGCAGCACCTGCTCGCGGTACGCGGCGTCCTGCTCCTCGAACCACTCGAGGCTCGGGGCGGACACGACGCGCGCGGAGATGCCCTCCGCGGCGAGCTGCTCGCGCGCCGCGACGGCGAGCTGCACCTCGGAGCCCGTGGCGATCAGGATGACATCGGGCGTGCCCGAGGCGGCCTCGGCGAGCACGTAGGCGCCCTTCGAGACGTTCGCCGCGCTCGCGAGCACGGCGCCGGATGCCGCGCCGTCGCCGCGCTCGAACACCGGGATGTTCTGGCGGGTCAGCGCGATGCCGGCGGGACCGCCGCGGCGCTTCAGGATCTCGAGCCAGGCGTAGGACACCTCGTTCGCGTCGGCCGGGCGGACCACGTCGAGGCCCGGGATGGCGCGGAGGGTCGCGAGCTGTTCGATCGGCTGGTGCGTCGGGCCGTCCTCGCCGAGGGCGACCGAGTCGTGGGTCCAGACGAAGATCGACGGGACCTGCATCAGCGCGGCGAGCCGCACGGCGGGCCGCATGTAGTCGCTGAAGATGAGGAAGGTGCCGCCGAAGGCGCGCGTCGGCCCGTGCAGGACGATGCCGTTCAGGATGGCGCCCATGGCGTGCTCGCGGATGCCGAAGTGCAGGACCCGACCGTACGGGTTGCCCGCCCACTCGTGCGTCGAGTGCTCGGTGGGGACGAACGATCCACCGCCGTTGATCGTCGTGAGGTTCGACTCGGCGAGGTCGGCCGAGCCGCCCCAGAGCTCGGGGAGTTCGGCCGCGAGCGCGTTGATGACTTTGCCGGATGCGGCGCGGGTCGACACCTCGGTGCCCGCCTCGAACACCGGCAGGGCCTGCTCGAGGCCCTCGGGCAGCTCGCCGGCCTCGAGGCGGTCGAGGAGCGCCTTGCGCTCGGGGTTCGCCGCGGCCCAGGCATCGAACAACGCCTGCCACTCGCGGTGGAGCGCCGCCCCGCGCTCGCGGGCGCCGCGGGTGCGCTCGATGACGTCCTCGGCGACGACGAAGCTCTGCTCGGGGTCGAAGCCGAGCACCTCCTTCGTCGCGGCGAGCTCGGCCGCGCCGAGCGCGGAGCCGTGGATCTTGCCGGAGTTCTGCTTGCCGGGGGAGGGCCAGCCGATGATCGTCTTCAGGATGATGATCGACGGCTTCGCCTGCTCGCCCTTCGCCGCCTCGATGGCGGCGTGCAGCTCGGCGACGTCCTCGACGTACTCGCCCGTCTTCTTCCAGTCGACGGTCTGCACGTGCCAGCCGTAGGACTCGTAGCGCTTCGCCACGTCCTCCGTGAAGGCGATGTTCGTGTCGTCCTCGATCGAGATCTGGTTCGAGTCGTAGATGACGACGAGGTTGCCGAGCTGCTGGTGGCCGGCGAGGGAGGATGCCTCGCTCGTCACGCCCTCCTGCAGGTCGCCGTCGCCGGCGACGACGTACACGAAGTGGTCGAAGGGGCTCTCGCCCGCGGCCGCCTCGGGGTCGAAGAGGCCGCGCTCGTAGCGGGCCGCGTAGGCGAAGCCGACGGCGGAGGCGAGGCCCTGGCCGAGCGGACCGGTCGTGATCTCCACGCCGGCGGTGTGGCCGTACTCCGGGTGGCCCGGGGTCTTCGAACCCCAGGTGCGGAGGGCCTTCAGGTCGTCGAGCTCGAGGCCGGAGCCCTCGAGGTAGAGCTGCACGTACTGCGTGAGCGAGGAGTGGCCTGCGGAGAGGATGAAGCGGTCGCGCCCCAGCCAGTCGAGGTCGGACGGGTCGCGTCGCATCACCTTCTGGAAGAGGAGGTAGGCCGCCGGGGCGAGGCTCATCGCCGTGCCCGGGTGTCCGTTGCCGACCTTCTCCACGGCGTCGGCTGCGAGCACGCGAGCCGTGTCGACCGCGCGATCGTCGAGGGAGTCCCATTGCAGAGTTGCCACGAGGTTGCTGTTCCTTCCGGTCGTGGCGGGGTCGCGGGAGCCGACCGGCCCCCGGGCCCGCCAGGGAATCGCTGCGGCGCGGTGGAGCCCTGACCGTCGGTCCCGATCGTCGACGACTCGTCGGCAGCTCGGTACCGCGCCATCGGGCGCGCTCTTCCTCAGTATATGGAGTGGGGGAGTCGGCCGTGGCCGTTCGTGACGTCGCGGGCCCCGTCGACGCGGCGGGCCCCGCGCCGGCGCGGGGATGGCCTAGAATCGGAGGCGGCGTGCCCGCGCGCGATCACCAGCGCGGCGTCACCGGAAGAGGAGCGATGCAGGCAACAGGCGAGACCACCGAGACCCGGGCCCCGTCGACCTTCCGCCGCAAGCTCGGCGCCTACGTGGCCCTCACGAAGCCGCGCGTGATCGAGCTCCTGCTCGTCGTCACCGCGCCGACCATGATCCTCGCCCAGCAGGGGCTGCCCGATCTCTGGCTGCTGATCGCGACGCTCATCGGCGGAGCCATGAGCGCCGGCAGCGCCGGGGCGTTCAACTGCTACATCGACCGCGACATCGACCGGGTGATGAAGCGCACGCAGGGCCGACCGCTCGTCACCGGCGAGCTGAGCGACCGTGAGGCGCTCGTCTTCGCCTACGGCCTCGGCGCGGCATCCATCGTCTGGCTCTGGGTCTTCACCAACTGGCTGGCCGCGCTGCTCTCGCTCGCCGCCATCCTGCTGTACGTCGTCTTCTACAGCCTCATCCTGAAGCGCCGCACGGCGCAGAACATCGTCTGGGGCGGCATCGCGGGCTGCATGCCGGTGCTCATCGGCTGGGCCGCGGTCACCGAGGACCTGAGCTGGCCGCCGGTCATCCTCTTCCTCATCATCTTCCTGTGGACGCCGCCGCACTACTGGCCGCTCTCCATGAAGTACAAGGCCGACTACGCCGCCGCGGGCGTGCCGATGCTCGCGGTGGTGCGGGGCCGGGCGCAGGTCGGGCTCCAGGTCATCCTCTACGCGTGGGCGACCGTCGCGTGCTCGCTGCTGCTCATCCCGATCGCCGGCATGGGCCTCGTGTACTCGACCGTCGCCGTCGTCACCGGCGCCTGGTTCATCTACGAGACGCACCGGCTCTACAACCTCGCGATCCGGCACGAGCAGGTCTCGCCGATGCGCGTGTTCCACGGCTCGATCGTCTACCTGTCGCTCGTCTTCCTCGCGGTCGGCATCGACCCGCTGCTGCCCTTCTAGGACCGTCTCGCCCGCGGCGCGGGCTCGGCGCCGGCTCGGGCTCGGCGCGGGCGCGGCTCTACCGACCGTCCACGGCGTCGCCGGGCGCCTGCTCCTGGGGAGGAGATCCACGCCCCGGGAGGCCTCCGTCGTGGATCCGATCCTCCCTCGAGGGCGAACTCCTCCGGCGCAGCAGGGTTCGGAGCGGCGCGGCGGCGCGTCAGGCGGCGCTGACGGCCTCGGCGCGCGCGGACTCCCGTGCACCGGCGGCGACCGGCCGCTTGAGGTGCAGCACCACCAGGGTGAGAGCCGCCGCGGTGAGCGCCGCGAGCACCATGTGGATGCCGACAGCCAGCACCGGGAGGCCGTTCCGCGCCTGGTAGAGGCCCACGGCGACCTGGACGAGCTCGGCGACGAGGAGCACGACCGTCCACCTCAGCGTCGGCAACTTGCGGATGCCCGCGACGACGACGAGGACGACCGTGAGCCCCAGCAGCAGGTACCCCGGCCAGGCGTGGATGTGCTCGAGGATCTCGGCCTCGAAGCCGTTGCGGCCCGCCTCCGAGTCGCCCGAGTGCGGCCCCGCGCCGGTCGTCAGCACGCCGAAGGCGATGGAGACGGCCATGACGAGGGTCGTCACGTGCGTGAGGATCGCATACCAGCGGGGGACCGCGAGCTCGCGCGGCCCGGGGACTGCGTCGAGGCGCGCGAGGAACGCGGCCGTGATGCAGACGAGCACGAGGGAGGAGACGTAGTGGAAGCCGACGATGAATGGGTTGAGACCGGTCCACACGGTGATGCCGCCGACGATCGCCTGCGCGACGATGCCGCCGATGACGACGAGCGAGAGCACCCACAGGTCGCGGCGCTCGCGGCGGATGCGCCAGACGAGCAGCACCACGACGAGCGCGATGATGCCCACGACGCCCGTCATCAGACGGTTCCCGAACTCGATGAGGCTGTGGTAGCTGAGCTCCTCGGTCGGCACGAGGGAGCCGGGCGTGCAGGTCGGCCACGTCGGGCAGCCGAGCCCGGATCCGGTGAGCCGAACGGCGCCGCCCGTCGCGATGATCGTCGTCTCCGCGATGAACGACAGCCACGCGAAGATGCGCAGGCTCGTCGGGACGTGCAGGCCGGTGCTCGGGCGGTTCACGCGGAGTTCCTCATCCGGGTCGCGTGGAACGGAGCCAGTGTCGGGGCGACCCTATAGACTTGATCAGATGGCGGGCCCGGCGCGGCGAATCGCGCGCTCGGCCTCTCTGCCATCTTAGGTTCGCAATGGAGCCACCCGCACATCACCAGTCGTCGCGAACACCTCGATTCACGGCGCACGGTGAGCCGGTCTGATAGCCGGTCGCAGGGAAGGAGAAGAGGAGAGCATGACGGACGTACTGATCGACCGCCCAGAGCTCGAAGGACTCGGCGTGTACGAGTTCGGCTGGGCCGACTCTGATGCCGCGGGGGCCTCGGCCCGTCGCGGACTCTCGCAGGAGGTGGTGGCCGACATCTCGCGTCTGAAGGAAGAACCGGAGTGGATGCTCCAGCGTCGCCTTCGTGCGCTCCAACTCTTCGACAAGAAGCCGATGCCCAGCTGGGGCGCCGACCTCTCGGAGATCGACTTCGAGAACATCAAGTACTTCGTGCGCTCGACCGAGAAGCAGGCCCAGAGCTGGGAAGACCTCCCCGAGGACATCCGCAACACCTACGAGCGCCTCGGCATCCCCGAGGCCGAGCGCCAGCGCCTCGTCGCCGGCGTCGCGGCGCAGTACGAGTCGGAGGTCGTCTACCACCAGATCCGCGAGGACCTGGAGGAGCAGGGCGTCATCTTCCTCGACACCGACACCGCGCTCAAGGAGCACCCCGAGATCTTCGAGGAGTACTTCGGCACCGTCATCCCGGCCGGCGACAACAAGTTCGCCGCGCTGAACACGGCCGTCTGGTCGGGCGGCTCCTTCGTCTACGTGCCGAAGGGCGTCCACGTCGAGATCCCGCTGCAGGCTTACTTCCGCATCAACACGGAGAACATGGGCCAGTTCGAGCGCACGCTGATCATCGCCGACGAGGACAGCTACGTGCACTACATCGAGGGCTGCACCGCCCCGATCTACAAGAGCGACTCGCTGCATTCGGCCGTCGTCGAGATCATCGTGAAGAAGAACGCACGCGTGCGCTACACGACGATCCAGAACTGGTCGAACAACGTCTACAACCTGGTCACGAAGCGCGCCGTCGCCCACGAGGGCGCCACCATGGAGTGGATCGACGGCAACATCGGCTCCAAGGTGACCATGAAGTACCCGTCGATCTTCCTGATGGGCGAGCACGCCAAGGGCGAGACGCTCTCGGTCGCCTTCGCCGGCCCCGGCCAGCACCAGGACGCGGGCGCGAAGATGATCCACATGGCGCCCTACACGCAGTCGTCGATCGTCTCGAAGTCGATCGCGCGCGGCGGCGGTCGCGCGGGCTACCGCGGCGAGGTCCGCGTCGACGCGAACGCGCACCACGCGGCGAACACCGTCCGCTGCGACGCCCTGCTCGTCGACACCATCTCCCGCAGCGACACCTACCCGGCGATCGACATCCGCGTCGACGACGTGCAGCTCGGCCACGAGGCGACCGTCTCGAAGGTCAGCGAGGAGCAGCTCTTCTACCTCATGGCCCGCGGCATCCCCGAGGACGAGGCGATGGCCATGATCGTGCGCGGCTTCATCGAGCCCATCGCACGCGAGCTGCCGATGGAGTACGCGATGGAACTCAACAAGCTCATCGAGATGGGCATGGAAGGATCGGTCGGCTAAGCAATGACCGTCGCAACGCAGAGCACCGCCATGCCCACCGCGGCGCAGCACGGCCTCGTCGCCCACTCGGACGGCCCCGTCGTCCCCGTGCAGACCCGCTCCGAGCGCTTCCGCTCGACGGAGGTCGCCGACTTCGCCCCCGTCACCGGCCGCGAGCACGAATGGAAGCTGTCACCCGTCGCCGCCTTCGCCGACCTCACCTCGGGTGAGCTCGACGGCGCCCGACTCGAGCTCGACACGAACGGCGCCGACGGCATCGCGGTCGAGTGGATCGCCCGCGACGATGCCCGCATCGGCACCGCGGGCACTCCCGAGGAGCGCGCCTCGGCCAACGCCTGGACGAACTTCGGCGAGGCCCTCCTCGTCCGGGTCACCGGCGAGGACGCGAAGGTGGCCACGGTCACCCGCACCGGCCTCGGCTCCACGCCGCGGGCCGCGCACACCGTCATCGAGGCGGCCCCGAACAGCCGCGGGCTCGTCGTGCTCGGCGGCACCGGCGAGGCGCGTCTCACCGAGAACGTCGAGATCCTCGTCGGCGCGGGCGCGAACCTCACCGTCGTCTCCGTGCAGGAGTGGGACGACGACGCCGTGCACCTCGCGAGCCACTTCGCCCGCATCGGGCGCGACGCGAAGCTGAAGCACATCGTCGTCTCGCTCGGCGGCAAGGTCGTCCGGGTGAACCCGTCGACGCACCTCGCCGAGCAGGGCGGCGACGTGGAGGCGCTCGGCCTCTACTTCTCCGACGCGGGCCAGCACCTCGAGCAGCAGGTGTACGTGCACCACGATGCGCCGAACACCCGCAGTCGCGTCACCTACAAGGGCGCGCTGCAGGGGGAGGGCGCCCGCAGCGTCTGGATCGGCGACGTGCTGATCGGCAACGCGGCGGTCGGCACCGACAGCTACGAGCAGAACCGCAACCTCGTCCTGAGCGACGGCACTCGCGCCGACTCGATCCCGAACCTCGAGATCGAGACCGGCGACATCGAGGGCGCCGGGCACGCCTCGGCCACCGGTCGCTTCGACGACGAGCAGCTGTTCTACCTCATGGCCCGCGGCATCACGGAGGAGGAGGCGCGCCGCCTCGTCGTGCGCGGCTTCCTCACCGAGATCGTCCAGCAGATCGGCGTCGCGGAGCTCGAAGAGCGCCTCACCGCCGCTCTCGAAGCCGAACTCCAGGGAGCCTGAGATGGCCGCCGTCCGGGTCTGCGGGGTCGACGAGCTCGTCGAGAACCAGGCGTCGCGCTTCGTCCTCGACGGCGTGCCGATCGCCGTGGTGAAGGACGCCGCCGGCGACGTGTTCGCGATCGGCGACACCTGCACCCACGGCGACATCTCGCTCGCCGAGGGCTTCGTCGAGGACGACACGCTCGAGTGCTGGGCCCACGGGTCCAAGTTCTCGCTGCGCACCGGCAAGCCCCTCACCCTCCCGGCCTACGAGCCGGTCCCCGTCTACCAGGTGGAGATCTCGGGCGGCGACGTCCTGATCGACCCCGCGGTCACCGTGACCGTCTGAGCGACGCGCTCAGCCCAAGCATCCAGTCGGCCGCGAGCCGAACGACGAAAGAGACCAGAAACCAGATCATGTCCGTGCTCGAGATCAAGAACCTGCACGTCAACGTCGAAACCGACCAGGGCACCCGCGAGATCCTCCGCGGCGTCGACCTCGTCATCAACGAGGGCGAGATCCACGCCATCATGGGCCCGAACGGCTCCGGCAAGTCCACCCTCGCCTACACGATCGCCGGCCACCCGAAGTACACCGTCGTCGAGGGCGAGATCCTCCTCGACGGCGAGAACGTGCTCGAGATGTCCGTCGACGAGCGCGCCCGCGCCGGCCTCTTCCTCGCCATGCAGTACCCGGTGGAGATCCCCGGCGTCACGGTGACGAACTTCCTCCGCACCGCGAAGACCGCGATCGACGGCGAGGCGCCGAGCGTCCGGCACTGGGTGAAGGACGTCCGCACCGCGATGGGCAACCTCAAGATGGACTCCGCCTTCGCGGAGCGCAACGTCAACGAGGGCTTCTCCGGCGGCGAGAAGAAGCGCAACGAGATCCTCCAGCTCGAGCTGCTGAAGCCGAAGTTCGCGGTGCTCGACGAGACCGACTCCGGTCTCGACGTCGACGCGCTGAAGATCGTCTCGGAGGGCGTGAACCGCGCCAAGGAGAACACCGGCCTCGGCATCCTCCTGATCACCCACTACACGCGCATCCTCCGCTACATCAAGCCGGACTTCGTGCACGTCTTCGTCGCGGGCAAGATCGCCGAGCAGGGCGGTCCCGAGCTGGCCGACCGGCTCGAGGAAGAGGGCTACGACCGCTACCAGGTCGCCGAGCCCGCCGCGGCGGAGTGACCCGGGCGTAGGATCTGACCATGGTCACCTCACTCGCGCCGGAGCGCTATGACGAGGTCGAAGAGGCGCTGAAGGACGTCGTCGACCCCGAGCTCGGGGTCAACATCGTCGACCTCGGCCTGATCTACGACCTCGGCTGGGACGACGAGAACAACGCGCTCGTCATCCACATGACGCTGACGAGCGCCGGCTGCCCGCTCACCGACGTGATCGAGGAGCAGACCGCGCAGGCCCTGGACGGCGTCGTCGACGCCTTCCGCATCAACTGGGTGTGGATGCCGCCGTGGGGGCCCGAGCGGATCACCGACGACGGCCGCGACATGATGCGCGCCCTCGGCTTCGCGATCTGACGAACCACCATCCGGATGCCCCGGTCAGCAGCAGCTGGCCGGGGCATCCGTCGTCCGACGTCACAGACCCTCGGGCGCGCGTAATGTTGCCGATATGACGACCACGCCCCGCGACGCATACACCCACGGACACCACGAGAGCGTCCTGCGCATCCATTCCTGGCGCACCGTGGAGAACTCCGCGGCGTACCTGGTGCCGCACCTCCGCGCCGGCCTCGACGTCCTCGACGTGGGGAGCGGCCCGGGCACGATCTCGATCGACCTCGCCCGACGCGTCGCGCCCGGCCGAGTGACCGGTGTGGACGCCTCGGCCGAGGTGGTGGCGCAGGCCGCCGGCCTCGCCGAGAGCGAGGGTGTCGGGAACGTCTCGTTCGCCGTCGGCGACGCGTACGCCCTCGACTTCCCCGACGACAGCTTCGACGTCGTGCACGCCCACCAGGTGCTGCAGCACCTCGGTCGCCCGGTCGACGCGCTGCGCGAGTTCCGCCGCGTGCTCCGCCCCGGCGGGGTCGTGGCGGCGCGCGACGTCGACTACGGCGGGCTGATCTGGAGCCCCGACTCCGCGGGACTCGACCGCTGGCTGGAGCTGTACGACGCGGTGCACCGCTGGAACGGCGGGGAGCCGAACGCCGGACGACGCCTGACGGCGTGGGCGCGCGAGGCCGGATTCACGGATCTCACCGGCACCGGGGCCGTGTGGGTCTTCGCCTCGGAGCTCGACCGGGAGTGGTGGGGCGGGGCCTGGGCCGTGCGCGCCACCGAGTCGAACTTCGCGGCGCACGCCATCGAGTCCGGCCACTCGAACCCCGAGGAGCTCGCCCGCATCGCCCAGGCCTGGCGCGACTGGGCGGCCGATCCCGACGGCTGGCTGCTGATGCCGCACGGCGAGATCATCGCCACCAAGTAGCCCCGGCGAGCCACCAGGTAGGCCCGGCGAGGAACGGCGAGCCGGCGCGGCTGCCTACCAGTCGTCGCCGTCGTCGGGGTCGCCGAGGGCGGCGGCGTCACGGAGCGTGTCGCCGTCGATGACGGTGCCGTCGTCGAGCTCGACGATCGCCCGGCCCTCGAGCCAGGTGAGCGTCCAGGTGCGGCCCGCGCCGTCGGCGCGGGTCGCTTCGAGCGCGGCGACCCGGGCGCGCGTCTCGGCCGGAACCGAGGCCGGCGGCGTGCTGCCGAACGGCCAGCGGGTGCCGAGCTGCATCAGGCGTCCATCTCGTAGGTGACCCACGAGGTCCGGCGCGCGATCCGGTCGTAGAGCGCCTGCGCCGGCTCGTTGTCGGCCGCCGTGATCCAGCTGACGCCGCCCTGGCCGAGCTCAGCGGAGCGGGCGTGCACGAACTCGATGAGTGCGCGGCCGGCGCCGCTGCCGCGCACGGACTCCGTGACGTACAGGTCGTCGAGGTACGCGCCGGTCGTCGCGCTCAGTGTGTCGGGCACCGCACGGAAGTGCGCGAGCCCGACGGGCGTGCCCTCGGCGTCGACCGCGAGCGCGGCGCGCAACGGGTGCTGCTCGTCCTGGAGCCAGGTCCAGACGGTGAGCGCCTTGCGGTCGTCGAGATCGGTCTCGTAGAAACGGCAGTACGCCTCGAACAGCGGCAGCCAGCCGAAGAAGTCGCCCTCTTCGGCGAGGCGGATGTCGATCGTGGTCATGCTTCCCCCATGGTTCCAGGTCATTCGGCCGGCGTCGCCAGCTCCACCTCGCGCACCTCGAGCGCCTCGCCGGAGGCGAACTCGAGCGTCTCGATGCGGCCGACGGCCCGCAGGTCGCCCGCGGCGGCCTCGAGCAGTGCGGCGGCATCCGCCGGTGCGGCGATGACGGCGCGCGAGACGGGCGTCTTCTGCGAGGCCTTCGCGTCGGTCTTCGCCCGGCGGATGCCGGTGAGCGCCAG
This sequence comes from Agromyces mediolanus, assembly GCF_044917495.1. Taxonomy (GTDB): domain Bacteria; phylum Actinomycetota; class Actinomycetes; order Actinomycetales; family Microbacteriaceae; genus Agromyces; species Agromyces mediolanus_B. The sequence continues at coordinate 573,023 of NZ_JAVSSI010000001.1, forward strand.
GCTCGCGAGTTCGAGGAGCTCGACGCCGGCCTCGCCGCGCGCAGCGAGCTCCTCGACGGCGGGCCAGCTCGCAGTGTGCACCGAGCCCTCGTTGGACCAGCTCCACGCCTCTTCCGTCGCGAACGGGATGACGGGGGCGAAGAGGCGCAGCAGCACCGAGAGCGCGGTCTTCAGCGCGGCGACGGCCGAGGCCTGCTCGGCGCTCGCCTCGCCGTAGGCGCGCTCCTTGACGAGCTCGAGGTAGTCGTCGCAGAAGGTCCAGAAGAAGGTCTCGCTGAGCTCGAGCGCCCGGGCGTGGTCGTAGCCCTCGAGCGCCTTCGTGGCCTGCTGGACGACGGTCTCGAGCGCGGCGAGCATGCTGCGGTCGATCGGCTCGGTCACCGGGGCATCCGCGTCGCCCTCGAAGGTGAGGATGAACTTGGCCGCGTTCAGCACCTTGATGGCGAGGCGGCGGCCGATCTTCACCTGCGTCGGGTTCTGCGGGTCGAAGGCGGCGTCGGTGCCGAGTCGCGAGGACGCGGCCCAGTAGCGCACCGCATCCGAGCCGTGCTGCTCGAGGAGGCCCGCGGGCGTCACGACGTTGCCCTTCGACTTCGACATCTTCTTGCGGTCGGGGTCCACGATGAATCCGGAGATGGAGGCGTTCGACCAGGGTGCGACGCCGTGCTCGAGCTCGGCGCGGAGCGCGGTCGAGAAGAGCCAGGTGCGGATGATGTCCTGCCCCTGCGGACGCAGCGAGTACGGGAAGACGAGCGAGAACAGCTCGGGGTCGCGCTCCCAGCCGCCCGCGAGCTGCGGGGTGAGCGAGGACGTCGCCCAGGTGTCCATCACGTCGTGCTCGCCGATGAAGCCGCCCGGCGCGTTGCGCTGGGCCTCGTCGAAGCCCGGGGCCGGCGTCGACGAGGGGTCGACCGGCAGCTGCTCGCGGGTGGCCACGATCGGTTCGTCGAAGCGCGGGTTGCCCTCGCCGTCGAGCGGGTACCAGACCGGGATCGGCACGCCGAAGAAGCGCTGGCGCGACACGAGCCAGTCGCCCGAGAGGCCGCCGACCCAGTTCTCGTAGCGCACGCGCATGAAGTCGGGGTGCCAGTCGATCTCGCGACCGCGGCCGAGCAGGCGCTCCTTCAGGTCTTCGTCGCGGGCGCCGTTCACGATGTACCACTGCCGGGTGGACACGATCTCGAGCGGGCGGTCGCCCTTCTCGAAGAACTTCACCGGGTGCGTGATCGCCTTCGGCTCGCCGAGGAGCTCGCCGGAGGCGCGGAGGAGCTCGACGACGGCCTGCTTGGCCGAGAACGTCGTCTTCCCCGCCAGCTGAGCGTACGCCTCCCGGCCGGCCTCGCTCGTGATGGCCTCGGGCGCCTCGGCGACGACGCGGCCGTCGAAGCCGATGATCGCGCGGTTCGGCAGCTGGAGCTCGCGCCACCAGACGACGTCGGTCACGTCGCCGAAGGTGCAGATCATGGCGATGCCGGTGCCCTTGTCCTTCTGGGCGAGGTGGTGCGCCACGACGGGCACCTCGACGCCGAACACCGGGGTCGTCACGGTGGTGCCGAAGAGCGGCTGGTAGCGCTCATCGTCGGGATGGGCGACGAGGGCGACGCACGCCGGCAGGAGCTCGGGGCGGCTCGTCTCGATCTCGACGGTGCCGCCGTCGGGGCGGTGGAACGCGACCCGGTGGTAGTGGCCGGGCTGCTCGCGGTCCTCGAGCTCCGCCTGGGCGACGGCGGTGCGGAACGTCACGTCCCAGAGCGTCGGCGCGAGGGCCTGGTAGGCCTCGCCGCGCTCGACGTTGCGGACGAAGGCGAGCTGGGAGGTGAAGAGCGCCTCATCGGCGATGGTGCGGTACGACTGGGTCCAGTCGACCGAGAGGCCGAGACTGCGCCAGAGGGCCTCGAACTGCTGCTCGTCCTCGACGGTGAGGCGCTCGCAGAGCTCGATGAAGTTGCGGCGCGAGATCGGCACCTGGTCGGCCGCTTTGACGCTCTTGCCTTCGCCGCCCTCGAACGGCGGGGTGAAGCCCGGCTCGTAGGGGAGCGCGGGGTCGCAGCGGACGCCGTAGTAGTTCTGCACCCGGCGCTCGGTGGGCAGGCCGTTGTCGTCCCAGCCCATGGGGTAGAACACGTGCTTGCCGCGCATGCGCTGGAACCGCGCGACCACGTCGGTGTGCGTGTACGAGAAGACGTGCCCGATGTGCAGCGAACCGGAGGCGGTCGGCGGGGGAGTGTCGATCGAGTAGATGCACTCGCGGGTCGCCGATTCGCGGTCGAAGCGGTAGGTGCCCCGGTCTTCCCAGACGCCGCCCCACTTCGTCTCGAGGCCTTCGAGGGCCGGCTTCTCGGGGATTCGCGCGGTGTCGGTCATGGTGCTCCGGTTCGGTATGTGCGGCACCGAGTCAGTGGGGGTGCCTGAATGTGCGACGCTCCAGCCTACCGGGTGCCGGCGGTGCCGCGTGCATCCGGCCCGAAGGCGAGTCGCGGAGAATCCCTGATGAGCGCCGTGGTATAGGCGTGCTGCGGGTCGGCGAAGAGCTGCTCCGCCGGCCCGTGCTCGAGCACGGCGCCGTGCCGCATCACCGCGAGCTCGTCGCTCATGTGGCGGACGACACCGAGGTCGTGGGAGATGAGGAGGAGCGCGAGTCCGCGCTCGCGCTGGAGCTCGTCGAGGAGGTCCAGGATCGCGGCCTGCACCGTCACGTCAAGCGCGGAGACGGGCTCGTCGGCGATGAGGATCTCGGGACGGGCGGCGAGCGCGCGCGCGATCGCGATCCGTTGGCGCTGGCCCCCCGAGAGCTCGAGCGGATGCCTCGTCGCCGTCGTGCCCGGCAGGCGCACGAGGTCGAGCAGCTCCCGCACCGCGCCCTCGCCGCTCGGCTGCTCACCGGCGGCGAGCGCGTCTCGGAGCAGGCGTTCGACCCCCCAGCGCGGGTCGAACGAGCCGTACGGGTCCTGCCAGATCGCCCCGATGCGTCGGCGCAGGGGCCGGCGCGCCGCCTCGCGGAGCTCGCTCCACGGCCCGCCGTCGAGTCGGACGACCCCGGCATCGGGGTGCTCGAGCGCGAGCAGCAGTCGCGCGAGGGTGGTCTTCCCGGAGCCGGATTCGCCGACGAGGCCGAGGGTGCGGCCGGACCGCAGCGCGAGCGAGACGTCGTCGACCGCGAGCTGCTCCGCGCCGCGCGAGCGGAAGACGCGGCGGAGTCCGACCGCCTCCAGCAGCGGGCCGGTCGCCTCCGGGGTCGGGCGGATGTCGGCGCCCGATCGCTCGCGCGCGACGGCGACGGGCGCGAGCCCCGCCAGGCGTTCCTCGCCGAGGAGCGCGACGCCGCGGGGCACGTCGGCCGGCACCGCGGCGAGGAGCGCGCGCGTCGCCGGATGGACGGGGTCGCCGAGCACGGACGCGGTGGGCCCCTGTTCCACGACCTCTCCGTCGGCGAGGACGAGCACCTCGTCGGCGACGTGCGACACGACCGCGAGGTCATGGCTGATGAGGAGCACCGCGGTGCCGCGATCGGCGGCGTCGCGGAGGAGTCGGAGCACGTTCGCCTGCACGCCGACGTCGAGGGCCGTCGTGGGCTCGTCGGCGATGAGGACGGGCGGGTCGAGCACGACGGCGGCGGCGATGAGGGCGCGTTGACGCATGCCGCCGGACAGCTCGCCCGAGCGGCGGTCGATCGTGAGGGAGGGGTGCGGCATGTCGAGGCGCTCCAGCAGCTCGAGCACCCGGGTCCGTGCCGCGGCGGGCCGGAGGCCGAGGTGCAGTCGCAGCGGGTCGCCGATCTCCCGGCCGATCGGTCGGAGCGGATCGAGCGAGGCGAGGGCGTCCTGGAGCACGAGGCCGACTTTCGCCCCGCGCAGCCGTCGCCAGCGCCGTGGACCGGCGCCACGGACGTCCTCGCCGTCGAGCTCGAAGCGCTCGGCGGCCACCGCGGCATCCCGGCCGGCGAGGCCGAGCAGGGCGCGCGCGGTGACGCTCTTGCCGGAACCGGATTCGCCGACGACGGCCACGATGCGTCCGGGGCGGAGCTGGAGATCGAGTCCGCGGACGACCTCCCGTCCGCCGAACGCGACCCGGAGCCCGGTGACGTCGAGCACCGGCGCGCTCGGGGGCCCGGCGGCCGTGTCCCCGCTCATCGACGCCCTCCGTCCCCGGCCGTGAGCGCGCGGCCGAGCACGGTCGTGGCGAGCGTGGTCGCCACGATCATGAGGCCGGGGAAGACCGTGAGCCACCACGCGGTAGCGAGATACGTCCGACCGGCGGCGAGCATCGCCCCCCACTCGGCGGCGGGCGGCTGGGCGCCGAGGCCGAGGAAGCTGAGCGACGACGCCCAGACGACCGCCTGCCCGACGCCGAGCATCGCGAGCGCCGCGATCGGGATCAGCGCGTTGGGCAGGATGTGGGCCCCGAGGATCCGTGCGCGGCCGTGCCCGAGCACGCGGGCCGCCTCGACGTAGCCGGACTCCCGGATGGCGAGCAGCTCGCCGCGGATGATCCGGGCGTAGCCGGGCGCGGTGGACAGCCCGACCGCGATCGTCGCGGTGACGGGGCCCGGGCCCCAGAGCACGATCACGAGCAGGGCGAGCAGGATGCCGGGGAACGCGAAGAGCACTTCGTTCACCCGGCCCACCAGGAAGTCGAGCACTCGCCCGCCGAGCGCCGCCAGACCGCCGAGCGCGAGCCCGAGGGCGAGTCCGATGGCGGTGGCGAGCACGCCGATGAGGAGCGAGGGCGCGGTGCCCGCCACGAGGCGGCTGTAGACGTCGCGGCCCGATTCGTCGGTGCCGAACCAGTGGGCGGCCGACGGCGGCTGGAACGCCTCCGCGGGTGCGATGGCGTCCGGCGGTGCCGTCTCGAGGAGGGCCGGCCACGCGACGGCGAGGAGCAGGAAGCCGACGAAGGCCGCGGCGAGGGCGACGCTCGGACGAGGCATCCGCCACCCGCGGGCACCGGCCCGGCGACGTGCCCGCCCCCGTGCGCCGCCACCGGATGCGCCGGTCGAGCCGACCCTGAGCTCGAGATCGCTCATGCCGCGGCCCGCCGGATCCGTGGGTCGGCGATCGCGGCGATGACGTCGGTCGCGACGGTCATGACGACGTACACGAGGGCCACGACGAGCACGACGCCCGTGACGAGCGGCACGTCGCGGAGTTCGGTGGCGCGGAGCAGGGTACGACCGAGTCCTGGCATCGCGAAGATCGTCTCGACGACCACGGCGCCCGAGATGAGGAAGCCGATCGCCCAGCCCGAGAGCTGCACCGCGGGGAGGGCGGCGTGCCGGAGCGCATGGCGCAGCCGGATGCCCGCGCCCGACTCGCCCCGCGCGAGCGCCGAGACGGTGAACGGCTGCTCGAGCGCGTCGAGCAGATGCTCCCGCATCAGCTGGGCGAGGAATCCGGCCAGCGGGATCGCGAGCGTGACGACGGGGAGCACGAGCCCAGCGGGGCCGCCGTTCGCGACCGGCGGCAGCCAGCGCAGCCCGGTCGCGAAGACCGCGATCAGCACGGTCGCGAGCCAGAAGTGGGGGAGCGCGGCGGCGGTGAGCTCGACGGCCCCCGCGACGCCGCGCGCGATCCTGCCAGGCGCGGTCGACCAGAGGGCGAGCCCGACGGCGAGCAGCCAGGCGAGCGCGAGCGCCGCCAGGGCGAGCGTCAGCGTGCCGACGAGCTGGCCCCCGATGAGCTCCGCCACGGGGGCCTTCAGCGAGTAGGAGGTGCCGAGATCCCCGGTGAGGAGCCTGCCGAGCATCGCCGCGTACTGCACGACGAGCGGCTGGTCGAGCCCGTACTCGGCCCGGACCCGATCGAGCGTCTCCTGCGGCGCCTGGGAGCCCGGCCCGCCGAGGATCGCCTGGGCGGGATCGCCGGGGACCAGGTGGATCGCGAAGAAGGTCAGCGTCGCGACCGCCCACAGCACGAACAGCGCCCCGCCGAGGCGGAGCGCGATCGTGCGGAACCGGCGGGCCCGCATCGCCTCAGTCGGCGAGCCAGGCGTCGGCGAACCACGGCGTCGACACCGTGGGCAGCGCTCGGGCGCCCTGGACCGCGTCGCGGTGCAGGTAGTGGTTCTGCTGGTCGTACAGGGGCAGGGCGTAGAAGCCCTCCAGGATGATGCGCTGGGCGGCCTCGTAGTCCGCGGCGCGCTCGTCCGGGTCGGACGCCGAGGCGGCGTCGGTGAGGAGGGCGTCGAGCTCGGGATCCGAGAGCTGGGCGAGGTTCGCGAAGTACCCGCTCGGCGCCGGGACGATGCTGTCGCTGTGGTACAGGATCCGCAGCACGTCGGGCCCGATCTTCGTGTACGGCGCGCTCACGAGCTCGTACTCGTGCGCGAACAGGGCGCCGTACCAGCTGGAGAGGTCGAGCGGCTCGAGCTGGACCTCGAACCCGGCTTCCTTGGCGGTCGCCTGGATCTGCTCGAAGAGCGACTGCTCGGCGGGGATCGACTGGTTCGTCGAGACCGGGAAGCGCAGCGTGAGGCGCGCGCCGTCCTTGGTGCGGATGCCGTCCGCGCCCTTCGCGGACCAGCCGGCCTCGTCGAGCAGGGCGTTCGCCCGGTCGAGATCGGGCTCGAAGAGGCTCGGCTCGGAGTAGGCGAGCGGCTCGACGCTCGAGAGCACGGAGTGGCTCCGCTCGGCGGTGCCGAAGAAGAGGCTGTCGATGCCCGCATCGACCTGGACCGCGCGGATGAACGCCTCACGCACGCGCTCGTCGTCGAAGGGGGCCTGTCCGGAGTTCAGCTCGATGCGGTTCGAGGCGCCCGGACGGGGCGCATCGATCTCGACGAGCCCGTCGGCGCCCTCGCGGGCCTGCCGGAGCGCGTCGGGCTGGGCGTTGTCGATGACGTCGACCTGTCCGGCCTGCAGCGCCGCATAGCGGGAGGCGGCGTCGGGGAGGAAGCGCCACTCGATGCCCTCGAGGTAGGCGGCGCCGTCGCGGCCGCGATCCGCGGGACCGCCGTGGTAGTCGTCGTTGCGCACCAGGGAGACGTGGTCCTGCGGCACCCACTCGGAGACGACGAACGGGCCGGAGCCGATCGGTGCGCGGCAGTTCTCCTCCATGCCGCGGGCGATGCCGGCGGGCGACTGCATCGCGGTCCATGGCTGGGCGAGGGACTCGAGCAGCGCGCTGTCCGGGGCGCTGAGGTGGAACCTGGCGGTGGTGTCGTCGACGACCTCGACGGAGGCGACCTTGCCGACCGCGAGGTAGCCGGTGGAGGACTGCGTGGCCGGGTCCTGGAGGTGCTCGATGTTCGCCTTCACCGCCGCCGCGTCGAAGGGGGTTCCGTCGGTGAACACGACGTCGTCGCGGAGGGTGAAGTCCCAGCTGAGCCCGTCGTCGCTCGTGGTCCACTGCTCGGCGAGCCAGGGGATGACCTTCCGATCGTCATCGAGCGAGACGAGCGACTCGAGCACCTGGCCGGCGAGGAGGGCCTGCGGGTAGTTGCCGCCGACGTGCGGGTCGAGGCAGTCGGGCTCGGCGTCTCCCGTCGCGTAGACGAGCGTGCCGCCGGGCTTCGGCGTCGAGGAGGCGGTGCCGGGGCCCGCGGCGGTGCACCCGGCGAGCGCGAGTGCGGCGACGGCCGCGAGCGGCAGGACGAGGCGGGCGGCGGTGCGGCTGCGTGGTGCGGGCATGCGCGGAGGGGCTCCTGATCGAGGGGGATCCGACGAGTTTCGGTACTCAGTCCATAATGAGTCTATGACGAATTCCGGGGCCCTGGGCGCGCGCGACGGATCCGGCGCGGCGGCGGTGCGACCCGTGCGCGGCGGGCGACCCCGCGCATCGTCGCGGCGGACGCTCGAGGATGCCGCGGGGGAGCTCTTCCTCGAGCAGGGCTACGCCCGCACCACCATCGACCAGATCGCGCAGCGCGCCGGGGTCGGCCGGAACACCTTCTTCAACTACCTCGCCACCAAGTCGGATCTGCTCTGGCTCGACGTGGACGACACGCTGCGCGCCCTTCCCGCGGTGCTCGACGAGGTGCCGGAGGACCTCTCGCCGACCGCCGCGCTCGAGGCCGCGCTGCTCCGGCTCGCCGCTCGGCATCCGCACCGGGGCGTCCCGCTCGCGATCAGCCAACGGGAGGCGATCGGCGGCGAGGCGGACTTCCGCGCCTCGGGCCTCGAACGCTTCCTCGTCGTCACCGCGGCGCTGGCGGCCTTCCTCGCCGCTCGTTCCGGCCGGGCGCCCGGCGACCCGATCGTCCGCGCCGCGGCGAGCGCCGCAGTGGCCGCGCTCGTGAGCGGGGCCGCCGACTGGGCGAGCGCCGGCGTCGAGCGCGGCGAGCTCGTCGAGCAGGTCCGGATCGCCGTCGGACCCGTCTGCCGCGGCTTCGCCCCGCAGCTCGACGCGCCGTCGCCCCCGACCCGGTAGACTCGTCGCAACGACTGCGATCCGGCCATCACCGGGGAGTCTCCGGAAGAACGTCTCGGGCCCGCCCGAGGTCACTAGAACCGGACGGGACCAGCCCGTCACAGCTGAAGAGCGAGCGGTCGCATCCACGGCGGGTGCGGCAAGCGGGGTGGTACCGCGGTGGCGTTCGAGGAACGCGCCGTCCTCGTGACCAGGAGATCACTGCAGGAGCGAGCGTTGTACCCCAAGGGTCAGGACCCCGAGTCATCCGTCACGCCGTCGCCGTCGTTCCCGGCGGTCGAGCAGGAGGTGCTCGCCTTCTGGAAGGCCGACCGCACCTTCCAGGCCTCGATCGACGAGCGCGAGGGCGCCCCCGAGTGGGTCTTCTACGACGGCCCGCCGTTCGCGAACGGCCTGCCGCACTACGGTCACCTCCTGACCGGCTATGCGAAGGACGTGTTCCCGCGTTTCCAGACCATGCGCGGCAAGCAGGTGCACCGCCGCTTCGGCTGGGACACGCACGGCCTGCCCGCGGAGCTCGAGGCGGAGCGCCAGCTCGGCATCACCGACAAGAGCCAGATCGAGGAGATGGGCATCGCGGCCTTCAACGAGGCCGCGCGCTCCTCCGTGCTCCGCTACACGAAGGAGTGGGAGGAGTACGTCACCCGCCAGGCGCGCTGGGTCGACTTCGAGAACGACTACAAGACCCTCGACACCGGCTTCATGGAGTCCGTGGTGTGGGCGTTCAAGACGCTGCACGACAAGGGGCTCGCCTACGAGGGCTACCGCGTGCTCCCGTACTGCTGGCGCGACCAGACGCCGCTCTCGAACCACGAGCTGCGCATGGACGACGACGTCTACAAGATGCGCCAGGATCAGACGGTCACGGTGACGTTCCCGCTCACCGGGGCGAAGGCGGAGACGCTCGGCCTCACCGCCGTCCGCGCGCTGGCCTGGACGACGACGCCCTGGACGCTGCCGAC
>NZ_JAVSSI010000002.1:0-557630 GCF_044917495.1 Agromyces mediolanus
GGGGGGGGGGGGGGGGGGGGGGGGGGGGGGGGGGGGGGGGGGGGGGGGGGGGGGGGGGGGGGGGGGGGGGGGGGGGGGGGGGGGGGGGGGGGGGGGGGGGGGGGGGGGGGGGGGGGGGGGGGGGGGCGGGGGGGGGGGGGGGGGGGGGGGGGGGGGGGGGGGGCCCCCGCCCCCCGCGGGGGGGGGGGGGGGGGGGGGGGGACGGGGCCCCGCGCCACCGCGAAGTCGGCGGGTACCGACTCGCTCGGTCGGTGGGTGCCGACTAGCTGTTGAGGATGTCCTCGATCTGCTTGTCCGCCTCCTCGGCGAGGCTCTTCACGTCGCCGCCCTGGGCGATGTTCACGAAGAGGTCCTCGAGGATGCGGGCGGCCTCGACGTCGGCCCAGCGCGGCGAGGCCGGCGTGAGCTTCGCGTTGCCGGCCGCGGCGGCGATCGCCTGCGCGACCTCGTCCGTGCCGAGCTTGTCGGCGAGCGAGAGCTTGGCCGGAACCAGGCCGCCCTCGGCGTAGATCGTCTGGAACTCGTCCGAGAGGATGATCTTCAGCGCGTCGACCGCGAGCTCGGGGTGCGCCGACTTGGCGGACACGCCGATGTTCGAGCCGCCGGCGAAGACCTGCGCCGCGCCGCCGTCCTTGCCCGGGAGGGCGTAGACGCCGAGGTTGGCCTCCTGGTCGGGGCAGCCGGGGGCTTCAGCGTCGACCGGCGCGAGGATCGAGAACTTGACCCAGCTCGGGGCCGAGAGCTGCAGCGTGGTGCCGTCGCAGAAGCCGACCTCGGGGCTCGTCTCGTTCGCGTCCTTCGGGGCGACCGAAGCGGTCTGCATCGTCTTCTGGACCTCTTCGAGGCCCTTGATCGACTCGGGCGAGCTCAGCTGCGCGTCCCACTTGTCGCCGTCCGGCACCGCGACCTCGCCGCCGTTCTCCCAGATGAAGGGGAGCGCGTTGCGCCAGTCCTGGCCGGGCCACCAGATGCCCGACTTGCCGGGGTTCGCCGTGGCGAGCGCGGCGCCGGTGGCGACGTACTCGTCGAGGGTGGTCGGCACGGTCTGACCGGCCGCCGCCATGGCGTCCTTCTTGAAGAAGACGAGGCGCGAGCCCGAGTAGAGCGGCGCGGCGTAGAACTTGCCGTCGTAGCTGCCCGCCTCGACGAAGCCGGGGAGCAGGTCGTCACCGCCGAGGGCGTCGTACTGGTCGGTCAGGTCGAGGAACGCGCCCGCCGAGGTGAACGCCGCGGCCTGGGTGTTGCCGACCTCGACGACGTCGGGGCTGTCCGAGCCGGAGAGGCTGGTGGTCAGACGGTCGACGAGACCGTCCCAGGCCTGCTCCTCGATGACGAGCTTCGAGCCGGGGTGCTCCTCCTCGAAGGTCTTCACCAGGTAGTCGCGCGCCGTGTCGGGCGTGTCGGTGCCGACGAGCCAGACGCGGATGGTGGCGTTCTCGTCCGAGCCTCCGCCGGTGTCGCCCGAGGCGCAGCCGGCGAGGGTGAGCGCAGCAGCGGCGCCGAGGGCCACGATGCCGAGTTTCCGCATTGCGTTGTTTCCTTTCTGGGGGTGAAGGAGCAGCAGGACGCTGTTCTCTCGGGTGCGAGGGCTCGTCTACGAGACCCCGAGTTCTCCGGACAGGACCATGACGGCCGTGCCGCGCAGGACGATGTCCTGCCCGTGCGCGGTCATCCGGAGCCTCAGATCGCGGGTCTGTTCCGCCATCGTCCGCTTCCGGAGCGTTTCGAGGGCCGCTTCGATGAGCGGACCGTCGAGCAGGTGAGCCGGACCGCTCAGCACGATCTCCGGCAGGTCGAGGGCGCCGACGACGGGCGCGAGCACGATGCCGAGCCGGCGACCGGCCTCGGCGAGCACCTCGGCGCGGGCGGCGGCGTCGGCGTCGGTGCCGAGGGCGTCGAGCTGCTCGGTGAGGCGCGGCACGGAGAGCCAGGCCTCGAGGCAGCCGTCGCGGCCGCAGACGCAGCGGGGGCCGCCGTCGGTGCCGACGACGACGTGGCCGATCTCACCGGAGGCGAAGCCGGATCCGGTGACGAGCCGACCCCCGACGATGAGCCCCGAACCGACACCGTGGCCGATCTTCACGAGCATGAGGTCGTCGGCCTCGGCGGCGCCGTGCTCGGCGAGCACGGCGGCGTTGGCGTCGTTGGTGGCGTGCACGGGCAGCCCGAGGCGGGCCGAGAGGCGCGCCTGGAGCGGGAGGTCGGTCCAGCCGAGGTTCGGCGCGGAGCGCACGGTGCCGCGGGGGTCGACGACACCGGGGGTGCCGATGCCGACGCCGAGCACCGGGGCGGTCGCGAGGGCGACGAGCCGGGCGGCGAGCTCGGCGACGAGTTCGAAGGCCCGCTCCCCCGTGGCTCCGCCGAGCGGCGACTCGGCGCGCTCGAGGACGGTGCCGGAGAGGTCGAGGACGGCGCCGCGGACGACGCGGTGGCCCGAGACGTCGATGCCGACGATCCGGAAGGCGCCGCGGGCGACGTCGAGGAGGGTGGCGGGTTTGCCAGGGCGGGCGTCCTCACGCTGGCCGAGCTCGAGGACGAGGCCCTCGGCCATGAGCTCCGCGACGAGGTCGGAGACGGTGACCCGGGTGAGGCCGGTCTCGCGGGCGAGGTCGGCGCGGCTCTGCGCGCCCGCCGTGTAGAGGGTCTGCAGGACGAGGGCGCGGTTGTGGCTGCGGGCGTGCTCGGGCAGCACCTTGCCCGTGGGGCGGAGGGCGCGGCTCCGGCTCGAGAGGCCGCTGAGCGCGCCGGATCCGGCGGCGGGGCCCGCGAGCTCCGCCTGCGCCGTTCCGCGAGGTGCTTCCGTAGCAGTCACGAAAGTTAGTAAAGCTTACGAACAAACTTCGCGCAAGAGGGATTCCCGACGGGAGCCGCTCGTTACCGAGTTGTGATCCGGATCCGGCCGCCGGGCTCAGCCGACCGCCGCCGGCTCGCTCGCGGGCGCCGCCGCGGGTCGCGCACGGTCCAGCCGCCCGCCGATCGCCCGCAGCGCGGCGAGGATCGCGACGAGGTCGACGACCTCCTGGAGGACCGCGCCGAGCGTCGCCGGGATGACGCCGAAGGCCGCGATGAGCATCAGCCCGACGCTCACCAGGATGCCGAGCCAGATGCTCTGCAGGGCGATCCGCACGGTGTCCTGCCCGATCCGCACCGCGCGGGCCACCCGGGAGATCTCGTCGACGAGCACGACGACGTTCGCCGACTCGCTCGCGGCCGTCGTGCCCTTCGCCCCCATCGCCACGCCGACGTCCGCCGCGGCGAGCACCGGGGCGTCGTTCACCCCGTCGCCGACCATCATCACGGGCCGGCGCTCGATCGCCTGGACGTCGCGCACCTTGTCGCCGGGCAGGCACTCCGCGTGCACGCGCGTGATGCCGAGCTCGTCGGCGATGTGCCGCGCGGTCGCCTCGGCATCCCCCGTCAGCATCAGCGTCTCCTCGACGCCGAGGCGGCGCAGCTCGGCGAGGGTGGCCGCGGCATCCGGACGCACGTGGTCCGCGGCGAGCACGGCGCCGGCGTAGCGGCCGTCGACCGCGACGTAGATCGCGAGCTGCCCGGGGGCGATCTCGGTGCGCCGCGCGTCCGGCGCGTGCTCGGCGACGAAGCGGAACTTGCCGACGACGACCTCGCGGCCCTCGATCCTCGCCACGACGCCGTTCGTGGCGTTCTCGGCGGCCCGGTCGGCCTCGGCGAGCGCGAGTCCGCGCTCGGCGCCCGCGCGGAGCATCGCCGCGGCGAGCACGTGCGAGGAGTACTGCTCCGCGCTCGCGACGAGGCGCAGGAGCTCCCGTTCGTCGAAGCCCGGCTCGGGGCGGAGCTCCGCGAGCTCCGGCTCGCCGCTCGTGAGCGTGCCGGTCTTGTCGAAAACGGCGGTCCGCACCCGGGCGAGGAGCTCGAGCACCCCGCCCGATTTCACGATGAGCCCGTTCTTCGCGGCCCGGCTCATGCCGCCGAGGAACGCGACCGGAGCTGCGATGAGCAGCGGGCACGGCGTCGCGAGCACGAGCACCTCGGCGAAGCGCACGGGATCGCCGGACGCCCACCAGGCGATGCCGCCGAGCGCGAGGGAGAAGACCGTGAACGGCACGGCGTAGCGGTCGGCGAGGCGCACGACCGGCGCCTTCGATTCGGAGGCCTCGGCGACGAGCGCGACGATCTGCTGGTACTGGCTGTCGGCGGCGGTCGCGGTCGCGCGCACCTCGACGGCGGCGCTGCCGTTCACCGATCCGCTCAGCACCGGATCGCCCGCGTGCTTCTCGGCGGGCACGCTCTCGCCGGTGATCTGCGCCTCGTCCATCGTCGTCTCGGCGGAGAGCAGCACGGCGTCCACCGGCACGAGCTCGGACGGCCGGATGAGGAGCACGTCGCCGACGCGCACGGCATCGGCCGGCACGTCGACGATCTCGCCGTCGCGGCGCAGGTGCGCCAGCTGCGGGGCCCGCGTGAGCAGGGCGTCGAGCTCGCGCTTCGCGCGGCGGTTGGCGTAGTCCTCGAGGGCCTCGCCGCCGGTCAGCATCAGCACCACGACGAGCGCGGCGATGTACTCGCCGACGAGCACGGTCGCGACGATCGCGGTGATCGCGAGGACGTCGAGGCCCCAGTGCCCGCGGAGCAGGTCGCGCACCATGCCGACGGCCTGCCAGGCCGCGATGGCGAGCGCGTAGCCGCTGAACAGCCAGGGCACGACCGCCCCGGCGCCGACCGCCCAGAGGAGGAGGCCGGCGAGGCCGACGACGACGGTGAGCGTGACCGCCCAGTACCGCCTCGCGATGCGCAGGATCCGTGCCACGAGCCCGCTCCTTCCGCCGGCTCCCCCGCGCCGGTCCTGCGCCCAGCCTACGACGGGTGCGGCCCCGGCGGGCGGGGTCGGCACGCGGCATCCGGCCGGCGTGCGCCGGAGCAGGGACGACGAAGGGCGGATGCCGAAGCATCCGCCCTTCGCACCGGCCGCGCTGCGGCCCGCGTCATCAGGCCGCGAGGCGCGCCTTCAGGTTCGCGTCGATCGCGTCGAGGAAGCCCTCGGTGGTGAGGTACTCCTGCTCCGGGCCGACGAGGAGCGCGAGGTCCTTCGTCATGGCGCCGGACTCGACGGTCTTCACGACGACGTCCTCGAGGGTGCTCGCGAAGTCGATGAGCTCCTGGTTGCCGTCGAGCTTGCCGCGGTGCGCGAGGCCGCGCGTCCAGGCGTAGATCGAGGCGATCGGGTTCGTCGAGGTGGGCTTGCCCTGCTGGTGCTGGCGGTAGTGGCGGGTGACCGTGCCGTGCGCCGCCTCGGCCTCGACGATCTTGCCGTCGGGCGTGGTGAGCACGCTCGTCATCAGGCCGAGCGAGCCGAAGCCCTGCGCGACGGTGTCGGACTGCACGTCGCCGTCGTAGTTCTTGCACGCCCAGACGTAGCCGCCCTCCCACTTCAGCGAGGAGGCGACCATGTCGTCGATGAGGCGGTGCTCGTAGGTGAGGCCGGCCGCGTCGAACGCGTCCTTGAACTCGGTGTCGAAGACCTCCTGGAACAGGTCCTTGAAGCGGCCGTCGTAGGCCTTCAGGATCGTGTTCTTGGTCGAGAGGTAGACCGGGTAGTTGCGCGAGAGGCCGTAGTTCAGCGAGGCGCGCGCGAAGTCGCGGATCGACTCGTCGAGGTTGTACATGCCCATCGCGACGCCGGCGCCCGGCGCCTGGAACACCTCGAACTGCTGCGGCTCGGAGCCGTCCTGCGGGGTGAACGTCATGGTGAGCGTGCCCGGGCCGTCGAAGCGGAAGTCGGTCGCGCGGTACTGGTCGCCGAAGGCGTGGCGGCCGACGATGATCGGCTTGTTCCAGCCCGGGACGAGGCGCGGAATGTTCGAGATGATGATCGGCTCGCGGAAGATGACGCCGCCGAGGATGTTGCGGATCGTGCCGTTCGGCGAGCGCCACATCTTCTTCAGACCGAACTCCTCGACGCGGGCCTCGTCGGGGGTGATCGTCGCGCACTTGACGCCGACGCCGTGCTGCTTGATGGCGTTCGCGGCGTCGACGGTGATCTGGTCGTCGGTCTCGTCGCGCTTCTGGATCGAGAGGTCGTAGTACTCGAGGTTCACATCGAGGTAGGGGTGGATGAGCTGGTCTTTGATGGCCTGCCAGATGATGCGCGTCATCTCGTCGCCGTCGAGTTCGACGACGGTGCCTTCAACCTTGATCTTCGACAAAGGGATGTCTCCTTGAATGCGGGCGGGGAAGCGGGCCCGTCGTGCGGGCTCGAGAACCGGCGGGGCGCGAGTTCGCGCCGCCGGACAGTTTACCGTGTCGCGCGAATATCTCGACATCGAGAGATCCTCCCCCGCGGATCCGCCGGACGGCGGGCCTGCGGAGGATGGCACTTCCGGCGGATACCGGCGCGGGCCGCGAGCCGTTAGCCTGTTCGCATGGGTGCGCTGAGACTTGAAGACCTGTCCGCCTCGAACATCGTCGCGGCCAACACGCTGTCGCTGAAGCCCGGGCAGGAGCAGTTCATCGCCCCCGTCACCTACTCCGCCGAGGCCTCCGTCGTGAACCCCGACACCGCCTGGCAGCGCGTGGCGCTGCTCGACGACCGCGTCGTCGGGTTCATCCACGGCAATTTCGACCCCGAGAACTCGCACGAGGAGTTCCGGGCCTGCATCTGGCGCATCAACGTCGACGCCGAGGTGCAGGGCCAGGGCGTCGGCCGCTTCCTCGCGACGGCGCTCGCGGAGGAGGCGAAGCACCGCGGCTTCGACCGCATCACCGTGCTCTGGGAGCCGGGCGACCAGGGCCCGGAGGCCTTCTTCCACCGGGTCGGCTTCGTCGACGTCGGCGAGACCGCCTACGGCGACGTCATCGGCGCGCTCGAGCTCTGAGCGGGCGGATGCCGCGACCGGACGCCGGCGACCGGGCCGCCGACCCGGCGCCCCACGGCGCCGCGCGTGACGACGCGCCGGCCGGCGACGCCCTCGGCAGCTTCGCGGACGCGGTCCTCGCGGTCGTCGCCGACATCCCCGCGGGCTGCGTCGCGACCTACGGCGACGTGGCCGCCCTGCTCGGCACCCGCGGGGCGCGCGCCGTCGGCCGGGTGATGGCGCTCTCGGGCGGGACCGTGCCGTGGTGGCGCGTCATCCGCGCGGGCGGGCATCCGCCGAGCGGGCACGGCGCCGAGGCCCGAGCCCACTACGAGCGCGAGGGCACCCCGCTGCTCGCGGCCGACACCGACGACGGCTACCGGATCGATCTGGCCGCCTGCCGCTGGCGGGCCTGAGCCGGCAGCCCCCGGAGCGGCTCAGCCCGTCGCCGTCTGCGCCCCGCCGGCGCCGTCGACGAGCGGCAGCCGCACCGAGACCGTCGTCCCCCGACCGGGCTCGCTCGCGAGGTCCAGCCGGCCGCCGACCGCCTCGACCCGGTCGACGACGCCGAGGATGCCGGTGCCCGCGTCGAGGCGGGCGCCGCCCGCACCGTTGTCGCGGACGCTCAGCAGGAGCTCACCGCCGCTCGTCGCCGCCTCCAGCCAGACCCGGGAGGCCCGGGCGTGCTTGTCGATGTTCGCGAGCGCCTCGGCCACCACGAAGTACGCGGTCGCCTCGACGAGCTCGGGCAGCCGTCCGCCGAGCTGCACCCGCACCTCGGCCGGCACGGAGCAGCGTCCGGCGAGCTCCGGCAGCGCGAGCGGCAGCCCGCCCTGCGCGAGCAGGCTCGGGTGGATGCCCTGGGCGAGCTCCCGCAGCTCCTTCAGCGCGGCGTTCAGCAGCACGATCTCCGCGTCGATCTCGTCGGCGACCGCCGGCATCCCCCGGTCGCGCGCCTGGTCGGCCGTCCGGCGCAGCCGCATCGCGAGCGAGACGAGCCGCTGCTGCGCGCCGTCGTGCAGGTCGCGCTCGATGCGGCGCCGCGCCTCGTCGCCCGCCTCCACGATGCGCTGACGCGACTCGCGCACGTGCGCGAGGGTCCGCTCGATCTCCGAGCGGAGGCGCCCGTTGTCCACCGAGAGCCGGAGCGCGCTCGAGACGCCGTCGAGCAGCCGCATGTTGTCGGTCAGCACGCGATCGTGCCGGATGAGCGCGATCGGCACGCCGAGCGGCGAGGCCACGGGCAGCACGCTCTGGCTCCCGCGCGGGTCGGCGTCGCCCTCCGGGATCGGCGCGCCCGAGGCATCCGCGTAGACCCCGCGCTCCTCGTCCCACCAGTAGACCCGCACCGAGGCGTCGCGGAGGGTCCGCGCGAGCGACTCGGCCCAGAGCCCGCGGTCGGCGCCCTCCCTCGTGATCCGCATCAGGTCGGCGACGCGCGCCCGCATGTTGCGCGCGTGCGCGACGCCCGCGACGAAGCTCACCGGGATCGAGGCGATCGCGATGAGCGACACGGTCGCGAGCATCTGGTCGCCCCGCGCCTCCGCCGCGTAGCTCACGGCCTGCGCGGTGAGCGTCGTCGCCCAGGCGAGGAGCGCGAGCGGCATCAGGAACGCGACCGTCCGCGCGGGCACGCTCCCCCGCATCCAGCGGACGAGGAGCCGCACGGCGATCGCGAGGGCGAGCCCCACGCCGACGATGCGGTAGCCGACGTCGATCGCGGTGAAGAGCTCGGGCAGCACGGCGATCCGGTACGGGTTCGGCGCGGTGCAGGCGCAGACGCCGTCCCCGGGCGCGGCGAGCAGGAGCACGGCCGCGAGGTTCGCCGCGGAGGCGACGATCGCGATCCCGACGACCCAGCGGTCGAAGCGCTCCCGGAGGACGCCGCGCGGGTAGATGAGCACGATGATGCCGGTCACGACCGCCCAGCCGAGGTCGACGCCGCGGACGAGCGGCCAGAGCCAGCCCACGTCGCCGATGACGGCGTAGATCGACTGCGGGATCCAGAGCACCACGAACGCGACCATCAGCCGCGCCGGCCAGCGGCTCTCGCCGAGCGCCCAGGCGACGCCCGCGCACGCGGCGAAGACGAGCGGCACGATCGCGTGCAGCGTCGCGTACGACGTCTCCGGCCGCGCCGCCGCCGGCGTCGCCCAGTACCCGGAGACCGCCATGGCGAGGCTCAGCCCGACGGCGATCGCGAGCGTGACGGTGCGCCGGGCGATGCGGCCGTTCCGGCCCGGCGCCATCACCTCGGCCTCACCCCGCCACCGCCCGCGCGCCGGCCCCGCGTCATCTCGGCGTCACCGCTCGCCGAGGAGGGCGAGCACCGCGAGCACGCGGCGATGGTGGTCGCGCGACTCCTCCAGGCCGAGCTTCTGCAGGATGCTCCGCACGTGCGTCTCGACCGTCTTCAGTCCGAGGAACAGCGCCTGGGCGATCCCGCCGTTCGAGTAGCCCTGCGCCATGAGCTCGAGCACCGAGCGCTCGCGCTCGGTCAGTCGCGAGATCGGGTCGTCGACGCGGCTGCGCCCGACGAGCTGCTCCACGACCTCGGGGTCGACGACCGATCCGCCGCCGGCGACCGTCTCGACCGCGCGGACGAGGGTCTGCGGCTGCGCCACGCGCTCCTTCAGCAGGTACCCGGTGCCGCTGCCGGCGCCCATGACGCGCAAGGCGTACTCCGGGGTCGCGTACATCGACAGCAGCAGGACGCCGATCGTCGAGCCGCCCGCGCGGATGCGCTCGAGTGCGACGACGCCCTCGTCGCTGTGCCCGGGGGGCATCCGGATGTCGAGCACCGCGGCGTCCACTGGCAGCTCGTCGAGGATGTCGAGGAGTTCGTCGGCCGTGCCGACCGAGGCGACGACCTCGATGCCGGCGTCCTCGAGGACCTTCTGGATGCCCTCGCGAAGCAGCATCGCGTCATCCGCGATGACGACTCGCAGGGGCGTGGTCGAATCGCCCATGGCTCCTCCGTTCGACGGCGCTCGGGCGCGCGGCCGCGGGCGCACACACCGCCCCGCTCACTGTATCGCGCTGGAAACGGCGGGGCAGGTCCCAATCCGGGGGTGCCGCCGCGCGCCTCCGCCTCCGCCCCGGGCCCCGGATGGGGAGGGCTGCCCATCGACGCCGGCGATCCGCGGCGCATACGATCGCCACGCGCGGCCCAGACCCGCGCCGGAAGGAGATCACCGTGAAGATTCGTACGAGGCGGCACAAGCTCGCCCTGACCCTCTCAGCGCTCGCGATGGCGGCGGCCGGCACGATCGGCGCCGCGGGCACCGCGGCGGCACCGGCGGAGGCCGCCGGCCGCTGCGTCGACTACAACTACTCGCAGGGCGGCTACTCGAGCTGCATCGGCTACATCCAGCAGCTCGTCAATTACCACACGGGCGCCGGCCTCGCCGTCGACAACAACTTCGGCCCGAAGACCCGGTCGGCCGTGGTCCGGGTGCAGGGGATCTTCCGGCTCACGGCCGACGGCATCGTCGGACCGCGCACCTGGAACATCATCTGCTACCCGCAGAAGGGACCGGGCCCCATCCCCGGCTTCCCCTACGCGGCGGCGCGCGCGGCGGGCTGCAGCATCTAACCCCGTCCGCGAGGAACGGCAGAGGCGGGCGACCCGATCGGGTCGCCCGCCTCCGTCATGCGTCCGCCGCCGTCCGCTCCACCCGGCTCACACGAGCGAGTCGCGCCACGCCGCGTGCAGCGCCGCGAAGCGGCCGTCGCCGCCGATGAGCTCGGCGGGCGAGCCGTCCTCCACGATCCGGCCGTGCTCCATCACGAGCACCCGGTCGGCGATCGCGACGGTCGACAGGCGGTGCGCGATGATGATCGCCGTGCGGTCGGCGAGGAGCTTCGTGAGGCCCTCCTGCACCAGCCGCTCGCTCGGGATGTCGAGCGAGCTCGTCGCCTCGTCGAGGATCAGCACCGCCGGGTTCGCGAGGAACGCCCGGGCGAAGGAGATCAGCTGGCGCTGCCCCGCGCTCACCCGGCCGCCGCGCTTGTTCACGTCGGTGTCGTAGCCGTTCGGCAGGCCCTCGATGAACTCGTGCGCGCCGACCGCCTTCGCGGCCGCGACGACCTCGTCGAGCGAGGCGTCCGGCTTCCCGAGCGCGATGTTGTCGGCCACCGAGCCGGAGAACAGGTACGCCTCCTGGGTCACCATCACGATCGCGCGGCGGAGGTCCTTCGGGTGCAGGGTCCGCAGATCGAGGTCGTCGAGGGTGACCGCGCCCTCGCTCGGGTCGTAGAAGCGGGCGATCAGCTTCGCGAGCGTCGACTTGCCGGCGCCCGTGGAGCCCACGAGCGCGATCGTCTGCCCCGCCGGGATGTGGAGGTCGAACCTCGGCAGCACGACCCGGTCCGTCGTGTACGCGAACTCGACGCCGTCGAAGCGCACCCGCCCGGTGGCGTTCCACAGGTCGACGGGCCGCTCGGGGTCGGGCACGCTCGGCTCCTCCTCCAGCACGCCCGAGATCTTCTCGAGCGCGCTCGCGGCGGACTGGTACCCGTTGTAGAACATCGCGAGGTCCTCCATCGGGTCGAAGAACCGCTTCGTGTACAGCACGGCGGCGAGCAGCACGCCCACCTGGAGCGAGCCGTCGACGACGCGGAATCCGCCGAGCACGATCGTCGCGGCCACCGCGGTGTTGCCGATGAGCGCGAGGCCCGGGTTGAACACCGCGAACAGGCCGAGGACCTTCGCGTTCACGTCGCGGTAGTCCTCCACGAGCCCGCCGAACTCGCGCTCGTTGCGGCGCTCCTTCCGGAACGCCTGCACCGCGCGGATGCCCGTCATGGTCTCGACGAACTGCACGATGAGGCGCGCCGAGGCGACCCGCGAGCGGCGGAACAGCTGCTGCGAGCGCAGCTGGAACCACCGGGTCAGGATGCCGAGCGGCACGAGGGCGATGAGCAGCACGACGCCCGACGGCCAGTCGAGGATGATGAGCATCGCCGCGGTGAACACCATGTACATGAGGCCGCGGACGAGGAGCGTGAGGCCCTCGTCCATGAGCTCGCGGATGGCGTCGAGGTCGCTCGTCTGCCGCGAGATGATCCGGCCCGAGGTGTACGACTCGTGGAACTCGAGCGAGAGCTTCTGCGTGTGCAGGAACACCCGCGTGCGCAGGTCGATGAGCACGGCCTGGCTGATCCGCGCCGAGAGCCGAATGTAGACCGCGATGAGGAACGCGCCGACGAGGCCGGTGACGACGTACGCCGCACCCGACAGCGCCGCCGGCCACCAGTTCTGCCCGATGAGGGCGGGGATGCCGGTGTCGATGCCGTAGGCGATGATCGCCGGGCCCGCCACCTGCGCGGCGGACGACAGCATCACGGCGATGACGGTGAGCCACAGCGTCGGCCGCAGCGGGTGCAGCAGGGCGCCGAGCAGACGCATCGAGCGGCGGCGGATCTGCCGCGACTCGGCGCGCGTGTAGTGCTCGCGCTCTTCTCCCTGAACGCCGGTGACGCTCATCGTGCGACCTCCTCTCGGTCGGTCTCGGGTTCTTCGGCGACGGCGCGGGACGGATCGCTCGCCGCCAGTTCCTCGTCCTCCAGGCTGGAGATGACGAAGCGGTAGTGCTCCGACTCGCGGAGGAGCTCGGAGTGCGTGCCGACCGCGGTGATGCGGCCGGACTCGAGCAGCGCGACCCGGTCGGCCATCATGACCGTCGAGGGGCGGTGCGCGACGATGAGCGCGGTGGTGTCGGCGAGGACGTTCCGCAGCTCCTCCTCGACCTTCGCCTCGGTCGTCACGTCGAGCGCGGAGAGCGGGTCGTCGAGCACCAGCACCGCGGGCTTCGCGGCGACGGCGCGGGCGAGCGCGAGGCGCTGGCGCTGGCCGCCGGACAGGCTCATGCCCTCCTCGCCGACCTTCGTCTCGAGGCCCTCGGGCAGTTCGTAGGCGAAGCCGGCCTGCGCGATGCGCAGCGCCTCCTCGAGCACGCGCTGCGCCTCGGCCCGCACCGCGGGGTCGTCGCCCGCGAGCTCCGGCCGGCCGAGCAGCACGTTCTCACGCACGGAGGCGCTGAACAGGGTCGCGTCCTCGAACGCCATCGCGATGTGGCGGCGGAGCTCCTCCCGGCTGAAGGCGCGGACGTCCACGCCGTCGAGCGTGACGGCGCCGCCCGTGACGTCGTAGAGGCGCGTCGTGAGCGCCGTCATCGTCGTCTTGCCGCTGCCGGTGAGCCCGACGAGCGCCATGGTCTCGCCCGGGCGCACGACGAGCTCGACGTCGTCGAGCAGGTCGGGGAACCGCGACGGGGCGTCCTGGTAGCGGAAGTGCACGCGCTCGAACGCGAGCTCCCCGCGGGGCCGCTCGAGCGTGCGCGGCTCCTCCGGGTCGAGGATCGTGTTCTCGCTGTCCATGATGTCGAAGAAGCGGTCGGTCGCGGTCCGCGCGTCGAGCGCGAACGCCAGCATGAAGCCGATCGACTCGATCGGCCAGGCCAGCACCGTCGCCGTCGCGAAGAAGGCGACGAGCTCGCCGACGCTGAGCTGGCCGTTCGCGGCCAGCCAGATGCCCACGACGAGGCACGCGCCGAGCGCGATGGCCGGCACGACCATGATCCAGACCCAGATGTTCGCGTCGAGCTGCGCCTTCTCGATCTCGGTGCGGCGGAGCGACTCGGCCTGCGCGCGGAACGTCGACAGCGCGTGCTTGCCCCGCCCGAACGCCTTCAGCACGCGGATGCCGTGCACCGACTCCTCGACGGCGGTGGCCAGATCGCCCTGCTGGTCCTGGCTGAGCCGCGACTTCTCGGAGTACTGCCCCTCGAAGCGGTAGCCGGCCCACCACAGCGGCAGCGAGCAGACGAGGAAGATGAGCCCGAGCAGCCAGTTCATCGACATCAGGATGCCGACGCCGACCACGATGATGACGACGTTCGCGCCCGTGAGCACGAGGCCGAAGCTGAGCCAGCGACGGATGAGACTGAGGTCGCTGACGGCGCGCGAGAGGAGCTGGCCGCTCGGCCAGCGGTCGTGGAAGCTCACCGGGAGGTCCTGCAGCTTCGCGTAGAGCGCGTCGCGCATGCGGGCCTCGACCTTCGTGCCGGGGCCGACGACGAGCCAGCGCCGGAGCGCGTACAGGATCGACTCGATCGCGCCGAGCACGAAGACGAGGAGCGCGAGCGGCCACACGGCGGTGGCGTCGCGGTCGGCGAGGGGCCCGTCGACGATCTGCTGCATCACCTGCGGGATCGCGAGCGCGAAGAGCTGCGCGACGAGGGCGGCGCCCATGCTCATCGCGAACGCGGGGAGCGCGGGTCCCGCGAACTCGCGGAGGCGCCAGAGGGCGCGCACCGCGCCGAGGCGCGGCGCCTCGGCGGCGTGTCCGGGCGGGTGGGTGGGTGGGGTGGTCAAGACGGCCCTTTCGGAACGGCGTGCTGCGGCGTCGGCCGGGCACGCGGAGGCGTGGGATGAGATGCGGATGGCGGACCGGGCCGTCGTCCGGGGACGGCAGTCGGTGCCCGAGGGGAACCGGCGGTGCGGCCCCCGGAAGCGGAGTGCGGCGCACCCTCGGCCGAAGTCGGCCGATCCGGGGGCGCCCGGTACTGGTCGCCGCCGAAGCGGCGTCTGGGCCGGACCGTGTCCGGCGCGACGTGCCGGAGCTAGTGCTCCGGCGTGGCAGCGGGACGGCGCGGGGCGCGGATGCCAGCGCCAGCGACCGCGACCGAATGGGCGGAAGTGTGGGCTGTTGACATCGGGTCCTCCTGCGTCATCGTCTCGTGATCCTTGAGCCTGCCGCGCTCGTGGTGCGACAGCCTTACAGACTATTCAGATCGAGGAGTGGTACGCAAGTCCCCGGTGCGGGGTATGCTGTCCGAATTCGACGCCGGCGCACCGCTGCACCGATCGCCGCGGCGACCCGAACCCCTGCATCGAGGAGGCTCCGCGCGTGGCATCCGCCCGGCTGGCACTGGCACGTGCCGGCGCGCGCTCGGGCGTGCTCGCC
The DNA here is from genome assembly GCF_044917495.1 of Agromyces mediolanus. Lineage (GTDB taxonomy): Bacteria > Actinomycetota > Actinomycetes > Actinomycetales > Microbacteriaceae > Agromyces > Agromyces mediolanus_B. Next base: position 14,800 of record NZ_JAVSSI010000002.1, read on the forward strand.
GGCGTCGCCGCAGTCGTGCTCGTGCTCGCGGGCGTCGGCACCGCCATCATCGACCAGGCCGCCGGCGCCGGCGTGACGGGGCTGCGCGACCGCGTCGGCGCGGCCGCCGGCGCCGAGGGCGCGGTGCGCTGGGAGATCCGCCGGTCGAGCGACCCGGAGGCCCAGACGGCGGCCGGCGCCGCCGTGCTCGACCGCACGCTCCCGGCCGACTCGATCGAGTGGGGCCGCACCGTCGAGAGCGCTCCGGTGCCGCCGAGCGGCGAGGACGCGCCGGCCGCCGGCCTCGTGCTGCTCACCGACCCCGATGCGGCGGCACGCGCGCACCTCGTCGACGGGGCGTGGCCCGAGACGGCGGGCGACGGCTCGGCATCCGCGCCGATCCCCACCGCCGTGCACGCGGGCGCCGCAGCGGCGCTCGGCCTCGCGGTCGGCGACACGATCGAGCTCGCCGACCGGAGCCTCGAGCTCGTCGGCACCTGGCTGCCGGACGACGCCCGCGCTCCGGCCTGGTTCGGCTCGCCGCTCGTCGCGACCGGCTCGGCCGACGGCGCCGCCGGCCCCTTCCTCGTCGACGAGCGCGCCCTCGACGGCCTGCCGGTGGCCGTCCGGGTGCGCTGGACCGCGACCCCGATCGTCGACGCGCTCACCCCGGACTCGGCCCGCGAGCTCACCTCCGCCATCGCGCGCACCACCCCGGCGCTCGCGGCGGAGCCCGGCATCGGCGAGGACGGACTCAGCCAGCTCGGCGGGCTGCCCGCCACGATCGACGCCGCCATCACGGGCCTCGACGCGGTGCGGGCCATCACGCCCCTCCCCCTGCTCCTCCTCGCCGCGGCGGGCATCGCCGCCCTCGGCCGGCTCGGCACCCTGCTCGCCGGGGCCCGCCGCGGGGAGACCGTGCTGCTCCGCGCCCGCGGCGCCGCGACCCGGCAACTCGTCGGCTGGCAGGCGGGCGAGGCCGCCGCCGTCGGCGCGCCCGCCGCGATCCTCGGGGCCGCCGCGGGCGAACTCGCGCTGCTCCTGCTCCGGCCGGGCGAGCCGAGGTCGCTCTGGATCGCCGCCGCGGTCGCCGCAGCCTCGGTGCTCGTCGCCGTCGTCCTGCTCGCGGCGAGCGCGTGGGGCGAGGCCCGCCGACCCGTCACCCGCTCGACCGGCGAGGACAGCGGCCGCGGCACCCGTGCCGCCGCCCTCGGCGGCACGATCCTCGTCGCGGTCGCGGCGGCCGTGTCGCTCTGGCAGTTCCGGCTCTACGGCTCCCCGCTGGTCCGCACCGCCGACGGCGGCACCGCCGTCGACCCGCTCGCGGTGCTCGCCCCCGTGCTCGTGCTCCTCGCCCTCGCGCTCGGCGCCCTCGCCTGCACGCCGTTCGTCTCGCGGCTGCTCGAACGCATCGCCTCGGCGCGCCCCGGGCTGGTGCCCTCGCTCCCCCTGCGTCAGTTGGCCCGACGGGCGCCCATGTTCGCCGCGGCCTCGTTCACCGCGATGCTCGGGGTCGCCGGGATCGTGCTCACCGCCACGGTCGCCGGCAGCTGGCAGCGCTTCGACGCCGATGCCGCCGCACTCGCGACCGGCGGCGAGGTGCGCGTCGTCGGCGCCGCCGACCCGGCCGCGGCGGAGGCCGCCGCCGAGGCCCTGCCCGCGGTCGTCGTCGAGCCGGTCGTGCGGCGGGAGATCCGCGTCGGCCCGGAGACCGCGACGCTCGTCGCGACAGGCCTCGATCTGCTGCCCCAGGTCGCCCCCGGCCTCCCGGCCGACATCGCGAGCGCGATCCGCGCCATCGACGCCGCCGACGCCGATCTCCTCCCCGTCGCGATCGACGAGAAGCTCGCCGCCAGCACGAGCGCGGGTCCCGGCGACCGCATCTCCCTCCGGCTCGGCAGCGCCGACGGCACCATCGACGCGCGCGTCGCGGCCGTCGTGCAGGCCGTCCCCGGCGCCGGCGAGATCGGCGTGCTCGCCGACCGTGCCGAGCTCGACGCCGCCGTCACCGAGGCCGGTGCCCGCGCGCCGAGCCCCGATGAGCTCTGGATCGGCGCCGCCGACCCGGCCGCCGTCGTCGCCGCGTTCGACCGCGACCGCCCCGGTGGCGCGGTGGCGCTCGCCCGGGATGCCGCATCGACGGCGAGCCTCGTCTCCCCCGCGATCACCGCGCTCTGGCTCGGGGCGATCGGTGCCCTCGCCGCCGCGCTCGCAGCCCTCATCGCGCTCGCCGCCGCGCTCGGCGCGTCCCGGCGTGGCGAAGTCCTCGTGCTCCGCGCGCTCGGGGCTCCGGCGGCGATGCAGGGGCGCGCGCGCTTCGCCGAGCTCGCCGCCTCCGTCGGCACCGCGATCGTCCTGGGCGCCGCGATCGGCGCGATCGCCGCGTGGGCGACCTCGGCCGAGCTCGCCCGGGCGGCGGTGCCCGGCGCGCCGGCCGCCCTCGCCCCGGCGCTCGCGGTCGAGTGGTGGCCGCTCGCAGCGGCGCTCGGCGCGTTCGCGCTGGCGACCGCCGCCGTCGCCCTGGTTTCGGCCCGCGCCGTCACCAGGGACGCGGGCCGCCCCGGACGGGAGGAGGTGCGATGAGCAGGCGCTCCCGGTTCTCCCCCGGCGGACTCGTGGCCCGGCAGTTCCAGGCGTCCCCGACCGCCTCGATCCTGCTGGCGGTGCTGGTCGCCGTCGCCGCGTTCGCCGCGGTCGCCCTGCCCCGGGCGATCACCGCGCTGCACACCGAGTCACTGCGGCAGTCGATGGCGGCCGCCGAGCCGCGCGAACTCGACCTGACCGCGTCGACGAGGGACCGCCCGCCGGTCGGGCCGGGCGAGTCCACCCTGCCCGAGGACGTCGCCGCCGTCTGGGGCTCGCAGGCGGAGCAGGCCGAGCAGATCCGGGAGCGGCTGCCCGACGAACTCCGCGCCGTCCTCGGCCCGCCGAGCGCCGTCGTCATCGGCGACCCGGTCGTCGCGAGCACCGCGGAGCAGGGTATCGGCAGCACGATCTACCGCGTCCAGCCCGGTTTCGATCCGCGGCTGCGCGAGCACGCCGCGCTCAGCGAGGGCGACTGGCCGGCCCCCTTCGACGGCGCGGTGCCCGGCGAGGAGCCGATGGAGATCGTGCTCTCCGTCCCCGTCGCCGAACGCCTGGAGTGGGCGATCGGCGAGACGCGCACCCTCGACTTCCCGACCGGCCAGGTGCCAGCGGTCGTCACCGGCACGTACACGGCGGTCGATCCCGCCGACCCGTTCTGGAGCCACGTGCCGACCGCCCTCCGCGCGAACCGCGAGGAGGTCGGGCTCAGCCCGCCCATCCTCACGGGCGTCGCGATGCTCGACCCCGCCTCCTGGGAGACCGTGCAGTCGGTGTCGCTCCCGATCGAGCTCCAGGTGTGGTTCCCGCTCGAGTACGGGGAGGTCCGCGCGGAGCAGGTGTCGACCCTCATCGACCAGCTCGGCGAGGTCGAGTCCCGGATGGAGCCGCTCGACCAGAGCGCCGAGACGCTGTCCTTCCGCACGGCCGACAGCATCACGTTCCGCAGCGGGCTGCGCGACGTGCTGATCCAGGCGCGCAGCGAGGCGGTCGCCGTCGACGCCGTGCTCGCGACCGTCGCCTCGGGCCCGATCGGCGTCACGATCGCGGTGCTCGTGCTCGGCGCGCTCGTGGTCTTCGAGCGTCGTCGCACCGGCCTCGAGCTCGCGGCCGCGCGCGGCGGCTCCGCCGGGCAGCTGCGCGCCGTCCTCGGCGCCGAGGGCGCGATCATCGGCCTGCCCGCCCTGCTCGTGGGCGGCCTCGCGGGCACCCTCGCCGTGAGCTCCGAGGCGGGCGGCGGCGGCTGGTGGCTCGCCGCGGCCTTCGCGCTCGCGCCGGGGGTCCTGCTCGCCGCCTCGGCCGGGCAGCTGAGCCCGTTGCGGCGCGCCAGGGTCGATCTCGGCGGGGTCCCGGCGCGCGGACGCTGGATCGCCGAGCTCGCGGTGACCCTCGTCGCCGCCACCGCCGTCGTGCTGCTGTTCCGCCGCGGCCTCGCAGGCGGCGACGCGACGGGGCCGGCGAGCGTCGACCCGCTTCTCGCGGCCGTCCCGCTGCTGCTCGCCCTCGTCGTCTGCGTCGTGGTGCTCCGCGCCTACCCGCTGCCGCTGCGCCGGCTCGTCGCGGTGCTCGAGCGCCGCCGCTCGCTCGTGCCGTTCCTCGGCGCCGCGCGGGCGCTCCGCGACCCGTCCGCCGGGCTGGTCCCGGTGCTCGCGGTCGTCGTCGGCGTCGCGGTCGCCGTGTTCTCCGCCGTGCTGCTCGGCACCGTGCGGGGCGGCATCGAGGCATCCGCCGCCGTGCAGGTCGGCGCCGACGTGCAGCTGCACGCCGGGCCGCTGACCACGGAGCAGCTCGACGAGCTGCGCGCGATCGACGGGGTCGAGGCGATCGCCCCGGTGTACTCCGAGGGCTCCGCGCCGCTCGAGATCGACGGGCAGCGCCGGCCGACGACGGTCGTCGTCGTCGACGTCGCCGAGATGTCCGCGGTGCAGGCCGGCCGGAGCGGGGTCGTGCCGCTGCCGGCATCCCTCGCCGCCGGGGAGCCGGCCGACCGGCCGGTGCCCGTGCTCGCCTCGGCGGCGCTCGCCGAGCGCATCGCGGGCGGCGACCGGGTCCGGCTCGACGGGCAGGAGATCGAGGTCGTCGAGGGCATCGACGCCGAGACGGCGTTCACGCCCCGCCGGGACTGGCTCCTCGTCGACCGCGCGAAGGCGCGCGCCTTCGCCGACACGCTCGTGCCCCGCACCGTGCTCATCCGCGTCGCGCCGGGGGCGTCGGACGCCGCGGTCGCCGAGGCCGCGATCGCCGTCGCGGGCGAGACGGCCACGGCGGAGACGCCGGCCTCGCTGACCGCCTCGCTCTCAGAGAGCCCGGCCGCGCGCGGGCTGATGATCGCCCTCGCCATCGCCATCGTGCTCACGAGCCTCGCGACGGCGCTCGCCATCGTGCTGACGCTCGTCGTGGGCCGGCCGGCCCGCGAACGGCTGCTGCCGCTGCTGTCGACGCTCGGCCTGCGCCGACGCGAGGAACGGGCCCTCGTCGCCTGGGAGATCGGCCCGGTCGTCGTCGCGGCGGTGGTCGCGGGCGCCGCCCTCGGGCTGGTGCTGCCGCTCGTGGTCCTGCCGGCCATCAACATCGCCGCGTTCACCGGCGCGATCGTCCAGCCGCCCGTCTCGATCGACCCGCTGCTCGTCGGCGGGGTGCTCGCCGGCGCGATCGCGGTTTCCGCGATCGGCGCCTGGGTCGCCGCGAGCATCGGGGGCCGGGTGGATGCCGCCAGAGCGCTCCGCAAGGAGGAGGAATCATGACCGACATCGCCGAACCGCACATCCTCTGCGTCGACCTCGTGCGCATCTTCAGCGCCGACGGCGTCGAGGTGCAGGCGCTGCAGGGCCTGAACCTCCGGGTCGAGGCCGGCGAGATGGTCGCCGTGGTCGGCGCCTCGGGCTCCGGCAAGTCGACCCTGCTCACCATCCTCTCCGGGCTCGACACCGCCACGGCCGGGGTCGCCCGGGTCGCCGGCCACGACCTGCTCGCGATGGGCGGCCGGGAGCGCGTCGGCTACCAGCGCACCACCGTCGGCTTCATCTGGCAGCAGACCTCGCGGAACCTGCTGCCCTACCTCACCGCCGCGGAGAACCTGGCGCTCGCGATCAACGTCGCGGGCACCGCGAAGGGGGCCGCCCGCGCGAACCGGATCGCCGAGCTGCTGGAGCTCCTCGAGGTCGGCGAGCTCGCCGACCGCCGCCCGGGCGAGCTGTCGGGCGGCCAGCAGCAGCGCGTGGCGATCGCCGTCGCCCTCGCGAACGCGCCCCGGGTGCTGCTCGCGGACGAGCCCACCGGCGAGCTCGACGAGGCGACGAGCGCCTCGGTGCTCGAGGCGATGCGGCGGGTGAACGAGGAGCTCGGCGTGACGACGCTCATCGTGACCCACGACCCGACGGTGTCCGAGCACGTGCGGCGGACCGTGCAGATCCGCGACGGCCGCACCTCCACCGAGGTGCTCCGCTCGACCCGGCTCGACGAGCACGGCGAAGAGCACGCCATCGCCGAGGAGTTCGCGGTGCTCGACCGGGTCGGCCGCCTGCAGCTCCCCCACGACTTCGTCGCCGGACTCGAGCTGCGCGAACGCGTGCGGCTCGCGCTGGAACCCGACCACGTCGGCGTCTGGCCGGGCCACGAGGGCGCCCCGCCGCCCCGGCCCCGCCCGGCCCAGCCCGCCCCCGGTGCGGAGACCGACCGCCGGCCGTCCGATGCCAGCACGGCCGGGACCGGCACCGACCCCGGCACCGGCGAGGCGCCCCGCCGCCGCGGCCGGCACGCCGCCCCCGAGCAGGACGGAGGAGCCGCATGACCACCTTGCGCGCCGAATCGATCACCCGCACCTTCGCCGGCCGAGCGGGCGAGGTGCACGCCGTGCGCGAGGTCTCCCTGGAGGTCCGCCCCGGCGAGCTGCTCGTCGTGACCGGGCCGTCGGGTGCCGGCAAGACGACCCTCCTGAACCTCCTCGGCGGCCTCGACCGGCCCGACTCGGGCCGGGTGCGCCTCGGCGAGCTGGAGCTCTCGACGCTCGACGAGGCGGCACTCGCCGAGGTGCGGCGGGATCGGCTGGGCTACGTGTTCCAGTCGTTCGGGCTCATCCCCGTGCTCTCGGCCGCCGAGAACGTCTCCGTCCCCCTCCGGCTGCAGCGCGTCGAACCGGCCGAGCGCGAGGAGCGGGTCGCCGAGGCGCTCCGCCTCGTCGGCCTGGCCGAGCACGCCGCGCAGCGGCCGTACGAGCTGTCGGGCGGTCAGCAGCAGCGCGTCGGCATCGCCCGGGCGCTCGTCGCCCGGCCGCAGCTGCTCCTCGCCGACGAGCCGACCGGTCAGCTCGACAGCGGCACCGCCGCGCAGGTGATGGACCTCATCGGCGAGCTCGTCCACGAGCACGGCGTCGCCGCGGTCGTGACGACGCACGATCCGCCCCTCGTGAAGCGCGCGGACCGGCTGCTGGAGCTCCACGACGGCGTCGGGACGCTCCGCCCCGTGTCCGGGCTCAGCGCACCCGCACCGACAGGCACGTGACGCAGCCCTCGAGCTTCTCGAACTCGCTGATGTCGACCGTGAGCACGCGGTAGCCGAGGCTCACGAGGAGCTCGGCCGTCCGCGGCGCCGCGGCCGACAGCAGCAGCGTGTCGTCCGACAGCAGCACGACGGCGACGCCCTCGCGCTCGGGCACGGGGAGGAAGCGCGGGAACAGGCTCGGCGCGTCGACGAGTTCGGGGTGGCCGATCACGGTGCCGTCGGGCAGCGCCGTGACCGCGCTCTTCAGGTGCAGCGCCCGGGTGACCGGCACGGCGACGACGGTGTAGTCGCGCCCCTCGAGGAGGGTTCGGAGCTGCCGGATGCCCTCGGCGTTCGTCCGGCTGGAGGCGCCCACGTAGACCGTGCGACCCACCTTCAGGACGTCGCCGCCCTCGAGGGTGCCGGGCGCCTCGATGCGGGCGAGCTCGAGACCCGGGAGATCGCGCACGCTGCGCTCGACGCCGTCGGTCTCGCCGCGGCGGGAGCCCGCGCCGGGGCTCGTGATCACCGCGAGATCGCCGAACATCACCACGGTGTCCTCGACGAAGACCGAGTCGGCGAGCTCGGGCGCGGCGTCGACCTCGACCGTCTCCCAGCCCTCCGCCACGAGGGTGGCGCAGTAATTGTCCCACTGCTCGTCGGCCTTCGCCTGGTCGACGGGCGTCCGCTCGAGGTGGGTGAGCTCGCCCTCGGCGAGGTTCGACGCCGGGATGCGGACGAGGGCGATCCGCCGCGGCATCCGTTCGGGCTGGTACGACTGGATGGCGCGGGCGACGAACGGCGCGAGCCAGAGCTCGCCGAGGGTCACGAGGAGCACGAAGACGAGGTTCAGGCTCACGAGGGAGCCGACGACGAAGAGGAACAGCTCGCCCGAGATGCCGCGCCCGGTCGCGAGGACCGTCACGGTGGTCGCGAGGATCGCGGCGAGGACGGCGGCGGCGAAGCCCGAGATGAGCGCCAGGAACCACGTGCGCAGCGCGCCCGCGGCGTTCGAGATCGCGAGGAGGGCCGCCGCGAAGAAGCCGGCCAGGGCGAAGTGCCCGGTGAGCTGCACGAACACCTCGGGGGTGTGGCCGTTGCCGATGAAGAAGGCGAGCAGCGCACCGAGGAAGCCGAGCGCGCCGACGGCGGCGGACGAGCCGAGCACCGCCAGGACGCGACGGCCGCCGCCGCCCCGCCGGGCGGACGGCGCGGCGGTCGGTGCGGGGTCGGCGGGCGCGCCGCCGCTCGGGTCGGCGGCGGGGGCGGCTGGCGCGGGGGACGTCATGGTCACCGAGCCTAGCGGCCGGGCCGCGGGCGGCGCGTCACCGTCGCCGCCCGCCCCGCGTCCGTCGACGGCGCGATCAGCGACCGGACCGGAGACGGGCGAGCGCGAGGCGCTCGGCCGCGTCGAGCGTCGTCGTGCCCGAGGCATCCGCCTCGCGCAGGACCGCGCCGATCGTGTCGCCGATGCCGGCGATGCGCGCGTCGAGCTCGGCGGCCGTGACCCCCGGCGTCGAGGCGAGGTCGAGGTACACGACGCCGCCGGCGTTCACGACGAAGTCGGGCGCCCAGGCGATGCCGCGCTCGCGGAGCCGGTCGGCCACCCCGCGCGCGGCGAGCTGGTTGTTCGCGGCGCCGACCACGGCGCGCACCCGGAGCTCGGAGACGACCTGCCCGGTGAGCACGCCGCCGAGCCCGCACGGCACGAACACGTCGGCCTCGATCCGGTGCGCCTCGGCCGGATCGACCCACGCCGCGCCGAGCTCCTCGGCGAGCGCCCGCTTGCCGTCGAAGACATCGGTCACGGTGAGCCGGGCGCCTCGGGCCGCGAGCATCCGGGCGAGGCGACCGCCGACCTGGCCGAGGCCCGCGACGACGAAGTGCCGGCCCGCGGGGTCGTCGGAGCCGAAGACGTGCTCGAGGGTCGCGAGCATGCCCGCGAAGACGCCCGCGGCGGTCGCGTCGGCGGGTTCGCCGACGCCGCCGGCCTCCGCGGGGAGACCGCACACGTGCTCGGTGCGCTCGTGCACGACGGCCATGAGCTCGGCGCTCGTGCCGACGTCCTCCGCGGTCATGTAGGCGCCGCCGAGCGACTCGACCGCGTCGCCGAGGTCGAGCATGGCGTCGCGCCGGCCGGCCTCGTCGAGTTCGACGCCCGCGGGGATCGCGACGACCGACTTGCCGCCGCCGCGCGCGAGCCCGGCCGCGGCGTTCTTCATCGTCATCGCCTGGGAGAGCCGGAGCGCGTCGCCGAGCGCGTCGGTCCAGTGCTCGTAGCGCCAGAGTCGGGCCCCGCCGAGCGCCTGGCCGAGCACCGTGGAGTGCACGGCGACGATGATGGTGAGCCCGGATCGCGGCCCGCGGGTGATGAGCACCCGTTCATGGTCGGGCGCCGCCTGGGGCAACTGGACGTGGACCTCGGTCGCGGGTGCGGCCGGTGCAGGGGTGATCGACATCGATCGGTTCTCCTCGACTCTGACGCCTCGTGGGCATGCCGGTGCGAGCGCCTCGTGAGCGCCCGTCGCTCCCAGCGTAGCGCCCGGCGGAGCACCCCGGATCCGGGTCCGGGCCCCGCCGAGGGATCAGTGGAAGAAGTGCCGCTCCCCGGTGAAGTACATCGTGACGCCGGCCGCCTTCGCCGCGGCGACGACCTCCTCGTCGCGCACGGAGCCGCCGGGCTGCACGACCGCGGTCACGCCCGCGTCGAGCAGGATCTGCAGCCCGTCGGCGAAGGGGAAGAAGGCGTCGGACGCCGCGACCGATCCGGCCGCGCGCTCCCCCGCCCGCTCGACGGCGAGACGGCACGAGTCGACCCGGTTGACCTGCCCCATGCCGACGCCGACGGAGGCGCCGCCCGAGGCGAGGAGGATCGCGTTCGACTTCACCGCGCGGCACGCCGTCCAGGCGAAGGCGAGGTCGGCGAGCGTCGCCTCGGCGGCGGGCTCGCCGGACACGAGCGTCCACTCGGCGACCGGCGCGAACGAGCGGTCGGCCTGCTGCAGCAGCATGCCGCCGGAGACCTGCTTCAGCTCGACCGCGGTGGGCGCGAAGCCCTCGGGCAGGGTGAGCAGTCGGATGTTCTTCTTCTGCGTCAGCAGCTCGACGGCCTCGGCCTCGAAGGCCGGCGCGACGAGCACCTCGGTGAAGATGCCCGAGACGGTCTCGGCCATCTCCCGGGTCACGGTGCGGTTCGCGGCGATGACGCCGCCGAAGGCCGAGACCGGGTCGCACTCGTGCGCGCGGCGGTGGGCGTCGGCGATCGGGTCCGCGGCGCCGGGCGCCGCGACGGCGATGCCGCAGGGGTTCGCGTGCTTGATGATCGCGACCGCGGGCTCGTCGAAGTCGAAGGCGGCGCGGACGGCCGCGTCGGCGTCGACGTAGTTGTTGTAGCTCATCTCCTTGCCGTGCAGCTGCACGGCCTGGGCGATGCCGGGGCGGCCGCCGTTCGTCGCGAAGATCGCGGCGCGCTGGTGGCTGTTCTCGCCGTAACGGAGGTCGGCCTGCTTCTGCCAGGTGCCGCCGACCCACGCCGGGAACGGCGAGACCGAGGCATCCTGGTCCGGCGCGACGACGCTGCCGATCCAGCTGGCGACCGCGACGTCGTACGTCGCGGTGTGCCGGAACGCCTCGCGGGCGAGCTCCTGCCGCTGGGCTAGGCTCGTGCCGCCCGCGGCGACCGCGGCGATGATCTCCTCGTAGCGGTCGGGCGAGACGACGACCGCGACGTTCGCGTGGTTCTTCGCCGAGGCGCGCACCATCGCGGGGCCGCCGATGTCGATCTGCTCGACGACGGCCGCAGGCTCGGCGCCGGACGCGACGGTCTCGACGAAGGGGTAGAGGTTCACGACGACGAGCTCGTACGGCGCGATGCCGAGCCCCTCGAGCTCGCGCTCGTGGTGCTCGAGCCGGAGGTCGGCGAGGAGGCCCGAGTGCACCGCGGGGTGCAGGGTGCGCACGCGGCCGTCGAGGTGCTCGGGGTAGCCCGTCACCTCGGCGATCTGCGTGACGGGGAGGCCGGCGTCGGCGATCGCCTTCGCGGTGCCGCCGGTCGACACGATCTCGACCCCCGCGTCGACGAGCGCCGAGGCGAGCTCGGCGAGGCGGCGCTTGTCGCTCACGGCGATGAGGGCGCGGCGCACGGGGACGACGTCCCGCTCGCGGTACAGGCTGGGGTCGATGGCGGGGCCGCTCATGATCGCGCGAGGTCCTTCAGATCGAGGTGGGCGTTGGCGATGTCGAGCACGGCCTCGATGAGGAGGCGGCGTTCGACGGGTTTGATGCGCTCGTGCAGGCTCGACTCGGTGTCGCCCGGCAGCACCGGCACGCGCTCCTGCGCGATGATCGGCCCGCCGTCGACGGAGTCGTCGACGACGATGAGGCTCGCACCGGTCTGCGTGGCGCCGGCGGCGATCGCATCGCGCACGGCGTGCGCGCCGGGGAACTCCGGCAGGTAGGCGGGATGCGTGTTGATGAGCTGCGGCGAGAACGCCCGCACGACCGCGGGCGGCACGAGCCGCATGAGCCCGGAGAGCACGACGAGCTCGGCGTCCCAGCGGCGCACCTCCTCGATGAGCGCCTCGCCCCAGGCGTCGCGGCTCTCGTAGGCCGTGAACGGCACGGTGAAGGTCGGGATGCCGAACTCCTCACCGAGGGCGAGGCCGTCGGCCTCGCGGTCGGCGCCGATGGCGACGACCCGGGCGGGGAACTCGGCATCGCGGGAGGCTTCGAGCAGCGCGCGGAGGTTCGAGCCGCCGCCGGAGATGAGCACGACGAGCTTCAGCACGCTCAGAGTGTATCGGGTTCCGCGGTGGCCGATTCGGTCAGCGGCTCTCGGCCACCGACCCGGGCGCGGGCGGTGAAGCCCCCGGCGACGGCGCCGAGCGCCACGGTGAGCGCGGCGACCCCGGCGACGGCCCAGCCGTCGGGCCCCGCCTCGGCGAGACGCCCGGGGCCGATCGCGCCCCCGGACCACCAGGCGCCGAGGCCGAGCACGATCCCGGCGAGGACGCCCGCGCCGAGGCCTGAGGCGAGCGGATGCCACCACGGCACCGGGTTCGCCCCGCGGGCCGGTGCCTCCGCGGGATCGGCTTCCGGATCCGCGAGGAACGCCGCCGCGGCATCCGCGCCGCCCGCCGAGCGCCGCGACACGAGGTACGCCCCGATGAAGGCGGCGAGCACGGGCACGACGAGCCAGAGCGCGGAGAGCGAGCCGCCGTCGCTCGGCAGCGCACCCGCGATCGGCAGCCCGGGGACCGGGCCGAGCAGCGTACCCGCCGGGGTCACCTGCGTGCCCGCGCCGATCGCGAAGCCCGGGCCGAGGAGCCACGAGGCGCCCCAGAGCACCAGGTTCGGCAGCAGGGCGAGCTCGGCCACGAAGATCGCGACGCCGCCGTCGAACCCGGCGCCGAGCACCTGGTGCAGGCCGGTGATCGTGGCGTAGCTCGACACGATCGCCCACGCGACGACGAGGCCGGAGACGGCGAGCACCGCGAAGGCCGAGCCGACGCCGACGCGCCAGGCCCGCCCGGCGAGCTCGAGCCACTCGTCCGGCACGGTCTGCGGCAGCCGGTCGACGAGGCGGTCGCGCAGCTCTTCCGAGCTCAGCAGGCCGATGAGGACGCCCGCCGCCGTGATCGCCGCGGGCAGGAGCGCGCCCTGCCAGACCGAGGCGTGGGCCGCCGGGTGCCGCGCGGCGAGCGTGGCGACGAGGCCGACGGCGCCGGCGACCGCGACCGCCGAGAGGAGCCCGGTCACGGGAGCGCCCGCGGCCACCGCCCGTCGGCCGATGCGCCGCGCGACGAGGAGGGTGAGCAGGGCGAAGCCGAGCAGCGCGATCGTGATCGGGAACGCCGCCTCGGCCCCGGGCACCCCGGTGCGCGCCGCCGTCACCGCGTCGAGCTGCACCGTGAGATCGACCCCGTGCCCGAGCAGCCAGACGTCGGCCGCGGCGCGGAACACGACGTCGAGCCCGAGCCCGAGCTGGAAGTGCATGCCCCAGAGCAGCATGAGCGGGACGAGGGCGATGCCGTAGCCGACGAGCGCCGAGACGAGGGCCTCGAGTGCGGCGAGGAGGGCGACCGTGGTGCGTCTCATGACCCGGTCGAGCCTAGCGGACCGATCCCCTGATCCCGCCCGCCACGGCGGGGCTCCGTCACTCCCGTGCGCGTGCCGCCGCGACCGCGTCGGCGGCGTCGGCCGTCGCGTCCTCGGCGAGCGGGCCGTCGTCCTCCGGGGCCGGCGCCCGATCGTCGGCGTCGCCGGCGCCGTCGGGCGCAACCGGCTCCCGTTCCTCGGCCGGCCGCCGCAGCAGCTCGACGAGCAGGATGGCGAGGAGCGCGAGGAGCACCGTCGTCACCACGAGGCCCGTGGTGAGCGGTCGGCCGAGCAGCACGACGACCACGGCGATGAGCGCGATCACCAGGTAGATCGCGGAGCGGAAGCGGTCGAGCGCGATGCCGAACGCGCCGGTGGTGACGCCGTACTTCGCCGCGGCGCGCCGGATCGCCGCGAACATCGCGTTCGAGAAGCGGCGGAGCGCTCTGGCCGGCCGGAACGGCCCCGCCCACCATGCGATGACCGCGGTGAGGATGCCGAGCACGAGCCCGGCGACGATCGTCGAGCGGATGAGCTCGATGATCTGCTCGTACAGCGCCCCGGCGGCGCCGGCCGGCATGATCGAGGGGCTCACCGTGCCGACGAAGAACAGCCGGCCGATGCCGACGCCCGCGGCGAGCGTCGCCATGACGAGTGCGAAGCCCGCGGCGGTCCAGACGAACGCCCGTGGCCGGTTGCGCGCGAGGAGGACGCCGCCGACGAGCATCGCGAGCACCACCCAGGGCAGCCAGGTGCCCACCGCCACGGCGAGCGCGTACACGGTCTGCACGAGCACAAGGGAGTCGGCCTGGGCGATCGCGATGCTCTGGTTCACGACCGGGATCGCGCTCGCGAAGCCGACGCCGCGGTCGACGAGCTGCTGCTTCACCGTCTCGATGATGGGGCCGAGCTGCACCGAGAGCTGGCCGCCGGGACCGATCTCGAGGGCCGCGTTCGGGTCGCCCTGGATGGCGGCGATCGCCTGGCGATGACTCACACGGAGCGCCGTCGCCCAGGTGTCGGCGAAGGCGTCGGAGGAGACGACCTGGCTCACCGTCTGCGCGACGAGCGACTGCAGTCCCTGCGCCGCCGGGCCCTCGAGGAGCGACAGCGCGTCGGCGGCCTTCGGCGGCAGGTCGAGCGAGCGGATGCCGTCGAACACCTGGGAGGTGAGCTGCGGGATGTCGACCTGGTCCTCGATGATGCCGGTCACCGTGTCCGCGACGAACGCCTGCACCTCGGGGTCCTCGGCGAGCGGGGCGAAGGTGGCGACGAAGCGGTCGGTGTCGACGAGCTCCAGGCGCGCCCAGGAGCTGAGGAGCGCGACCGGCGTGAGCAGCAGGGCGAGCACCACCAGGATGCCGGACACCACCGAGCGCCAGCGCCCGGGCGTGCGGCGTCGGCCGGTCGCGGCATCCGCGGTGTCCTCGCCGTCCGCGTCGCGCACCGTCTCGCGCGAGCGCAGCTCGCGATTCTCCGCCTCGAGCTCCGCGATGCGCGCTTCGAGGTCCGCCTGCGTCTTCGCCATGTTCCCCCCTCGGTTGACCATAGCGCCTCGGCCGCCGCCGGCGACAGCATCGATCCGGCCGTCGTCCCGGACCGACGGCGAAGGCCCCGCCGGTCGCTGCCGGCGGGGCCTTCGTGGGAGGGAGCGGGTCGCTCCGCGCGCTCAGAGCGCCGCGTACACCTCGCGGAGGAGGCGGGCGGTCTCGCTCGGCGTCTTGCCGACCTTGACGCCGGCGGCCTCGAGGGCCTCCTTCTTCGCCTGGGCGGTGCCGGCGGAGCCGGACACGATGGCGCCGGCGTGGCCCATGGTCTTGCCCTCGGGCGCGGTGAAGCCCGCGACGTAGCCGACGACCGGCTTCGTCACGTTCGCCTTGATGAAGTCGGCCGCGCGCTCCTCGGCGTCGCCGCCGATCTCGCCGATCATGACGATCGCCTTCGTCTCGGGGTCGGCCTCGAACGCGGCGAGCGCGTCGATGTGCGTGGTGCCGATGACGGGGTCGCCGCCGATGCCGATCGCGGTCGAGAAGCCGAGGTCGCGCAGCTCGTACATCATCTGGTACGTGAGCGTGCCCGACTTCGAGACGAGCCCGATCGGGCCCTTGCCGGTGATGTTCGCCGGGGTGATGCCGACGAGCGACTCACCGGGGCTGATGATGCCGGGGCAGTTCGGCCCGATGATGCGGGTCGAGCCGCCCTTCTCCTTGGCGTAGGCCCAGAACTCGGCCGAGTCCTGCACGGGCACGCCCTCGGTGATGATCACGAGGAGCGGGATCTCGGCGTCGATGGCCTCGATCACGGCGTCCTTCGTGAAGGCCGGCGGGACGAAGGCGATCGAGACGTCGGCGCCGGTCGCGGCGATGGCCTCGGCGACCGTCGCGAAGACGGGCAGCTCGACGTCGGCGCCCGAGGCGTCCTGGTGCAGCACGGTCGTGCCGGCCTTGCGGGCGTTCACGCCGCCGACCACCTGGGTGCCGGCCGCGAGCATGCGGGCGGTGTGCTTCGAGCCCTCGCCGCCGGTGATGCCCTGGACGATGACCTTGGAGTCCTTGTTGAGGAAGATCGTCATGGTTCTGCTGTCCTTACGCGTTCGCCAGCTCGGCGGCCTTGTCGGCGCCCTGGTCCATGTTCTCGGCGAGGGTCACGAGCGGGTGCGCCGCCTCCTCGAGGATGCGGCGGCCCTCGACGACGTTGTTGCCGTCGAGGCGCACGACGAGCGGCTTGTTCGCGGTCGAGCCGAGCTCGGCGAGCGCGCCGACGATGCCCTTCGCGACCTGGTCGCACGCGGTGATGCCGCCGAAGACGTTCACGAAGACGCTCTTCACCTGCGGGTCGCCGAGGATGATCGAGAGGCCGTTGGCCATGACCTCGGCCGAGGCGCCGCCGCCGATGTCGAGGAAGTTCGCCGGCTTCACCGAGCCGTGGTTCTCGCCCGCGTACGCGACGACGTCGAGCGTCGACATGACGAGGCCCGCGCCGTTGCCGATGATGCCGACCTCGCCGTCGAGCTTGACGTAGTTGAGGTCGAGGGCCTTCGCCTTCGCCTCGAGCGGGTCGGCGGCGTCCTTGTCCTCCAGGAGCGCGTGGCCCGCGTGGCGGAACTCGGCGTTCTCGTCGAGGCTGACCTTGCCGTCGAGGGCGATGATCTTGCCGTCCTCGTCGAGGATGAGCGGGTTGACCTCGACCAGGGTCGCGTCTTCCTTGTCGTAGACCTCGTAGAGCTTCACGAAGACCTCGGCGACGCGGTCGACGAGCTCGGCCGGGAAGTTCGCGGCGACCGCGATCTCCTTGGCCTTCTCGAGCGAGATGCCGGCGATGGGGTCGACCTCGATGCGCGCGAGCGCCTCGGGCTTCTCGACGGCGAGCTGCTCGATCTCCATGCCGCCCTCGACGCTCGTGAGCGACAGGTAGGAGCGGTTGGCGCGGTCGAGCAGCACGGAGAAGTAGAACTCCTGCGCGATGCGGGCGCCGCCGGCGACCATGACACGCTTCACGACGTGCCCCTTGATGTCGAGCCCGAGGATGGCCTTCGCCGCCTCGTACGCCTCGTCGGGGGTCTTCGCGACCTTGACGCCGCCGGCCTTGCCACGGCCGCCCGTCTTCACCTGGGCCTTGACCACGACGACGCCGCCGAGCTGCTCGGCTGCCGCACGCACCTCCTCGGGGGTGTCGGCCACGATGCCGGGGAGCACCGGCACCCCGTACTGCTCGAAGAGGTCTCTGGCCTGGTACTCGTAAAGATCCACGCTCTGCTTCCAATCGGTCCGCGCGGGTTCGCGCAGGGATGGTGGGTGAGGGACCCGGCCCCGAAACTCTCTCGATGTCGAGCTATCGGCACGGGCCGCCTGCCATGCTACTCCCCTTGTTCGACGCCGCCGAACCGGGGTCGCCCGGGGCCGCTTCGACCGGCGCTGGAAGCGCCGCCCGGCCACTGCGGACGTCAGCCGCGAGGCATCCCGTCGGGCGCGATCCGCGGGAACTCCTCGAGCGAGAAGACGAACTCGACGGGCACCTCGAAGAAGCGCGCGATGCGCAGCGCGAGGTGCAGGCTCGGGTTGAACTCCCCACGCTCGAGGTACCCGACCGTCTGGTAGTGCACCCCGATCGCCTCGGCGAGCTCGCGCCGCGTGACGCGCCGCTCGGCTCGGAGCATCGCCACCCGGTTGTGCACCAGGTCGCTGCGGGCCCCCTCCCCGGCCGGCCCGCTCATGCCCGCTGCAGCGCGGCCTGGCGCCGCAGCTCGATGCCCGAGGCCGTTTCACGACGTGCGACGCGCCGCAGCAGGCGCGGCGCGAGCAGCAGTCCCGCGACCGCCCAGACGCCGACCACGAGGAACGCGAGCCCGAACTGCCAGTCGCCGAAGACCTCGAACGCGGCGAGCTCGCCGGGAAGGAACGCCCCGCGCAGCGCGTGGCCGATCCAGTAGAGCGGCAGGGCGAGACCGATCGGCTGCACCCAGACCGGCAGCGAAGCGAGCGGCTGGACGAGGCCAGAGACGAAGGCGAGGACGCCGACGACGAGGAAGCCCCAGCCGCCGACCGAGCGCGGATTGCGGAAGACCGTTCCGATGACGAAGCCGAACGGGGTGAGTGCGAGCGTGCCGAGCACGAGCATGGCGAGCACGATCGCGAGGTCCGCGGCGTCGAGCCCGAAGCGCCCGCCGAGCACGATCGCGGCGATCGCGAGCGTGGGCACGAAGGTGCAGACGAGCTCGGCGAGCGTCTTGGTGACGACCCCGCTCGCGTAGACCGGCAGCCCGCGCGGCAGGGTGCGGGCCCGGAGCAGGGTGCCGTCCTCGCGCTCGGTGACGACGACCGTGGCGAGCCCGTAACCGGCGATGAACACGAGCTGGATCGTGAGGATGCTCGGCAGAATGAACCAGGTGAGCGGCACCCCCGGCGCCGCCTCCGCGTCGCGGTACAGCCAGAGCGCGACGCCGACGGCGACGAGGCCGATGAGGATGAACACCACGTCGGACGGGGTGCGCAGCGAGATGCCGAACTCGGTGACGCCCCGGCGGAGGCCGGCGCGGACGGCGGGGATCATCGTGCGTCCTCCGTGGCGATCATGGCGAGGTAGGTCTCCTCGAGGGTCTGGGCGCGGACCACGAGCTCGGTCACGACCACGTCGGTGCGGGTGAGCAGCTCGCGCACGAAGGGCTCGGCGTCGGCGGCGCTGTGCACCTGCCGGACGCCGTCTTCGCGCCAGCTGATCTCGCTCGCACCGGGGACGGCGCGGGCGAGCTCGGCGGGGCTGCCGTCGGCGACGATGACGCCGCGATCGAGGATGAGGATGCGCCCCGCGATCTTCTCCGCCTCGGCGAGGTCGTGGGTGGTGAGCAGCACGGTCGTGTCGTCGAAGTCGCTGAGCGCGTGGATGAGCTCGTGGAACTCGTGCCGGGCGACCGGGTCGAAGCCGGTCGTCGGCTCGTCGAGGAAGAGCAGCTCGGGCCGGCCGACGAGGCCGATCGCGACGTCGAGCCGGCGGCGCTGCCCGCCGGAGAGCGACCGGACGAGCGCACGGCGGTGTCCACCGAGCCCGACGAGATCGAGCAGCTCCGCGACCTCGTGCGGCCGACGCCCCGTGCTCGCCGCGAACGGTTCGTACAGCGTGGCGAACTGCTCGAGCAGCGGGCCGACGCGCCAGCGCGCGTGATCCCGCCACGACTGGAGCACGACGCCGATCCTGGCGCGCCAGGCGTCGCCCGCGGTCTCGGGCGACTCGCCGAGCACGCGGACCTGCCCGGCGTCGGGCCGCCGGAAGCCCTCGAGCACTTCGAGCGTCGTCGTCTTGCCCGCGCCGTTCGGCCCGAGCAGCGCGACCACCTCACCCCGGCCGATCCGGAAATCGATGCCGTCGAGCACGGTGCGGGAGCCGTATCGCATGCGCAGACCCTGCACCTCGACCACGGGAGCGGTGACCATGCGGCATCCTCTCGTCGTTGAATCACTATCAGATGTAGCACTTATGCTACATAGCTCCCGATCCGAGCGCCACCCGGTCCTCCAGCGGGTGAGGACAGCCTCGGCATCCTGGCGGAGCGCGCTCGACGCTGGGAGACTGCCGCCATGACGGATGCCACGACGCAATCGGCCCACGCCGACGAGCCGCACGACCCCGGGGTGCACGAGCGGCTGAACTGGCTCCGCGCGGGCGTGCTCGGCGCGAACGACGGCATCATCTCGGTCGCGGCGCTCGTCGTCGGCGTCGCCGCCGCCACCAGCGAGACCGGCCCGATCCTCGTGGCCGGCATCGCCTCGGTCGTCGCCGGCGCGATCTCGATGGGGCTCGGCGAGTACGTCTCGGTGTCGAGCCAGCGCGACACCGAGCACGCCCTCATCGCGAAGGAGCGCCGCGAGCTCGCCGAGATGCCGGAGCAGGAGCTCGCCGAGCTCGCCGGCATCTACCGGGCGAAGGGCCTCAGCGAGGAGACCGCCGATCGGGTGGCCCGTGAGCTCACCGCCCACGACGCGCTCGCCGCGCACCTCGAGGCGGAGCTGCACATCGCCGAGGCCGATGTCGTGAACCCGTGGCACGCGGCCGGGGCATCCGCGCTGTCGTTCCTCGTCGGCGCGGTGCTGCCGATGCTCGCGATCCTCCTGCCACCGGCCGAATGGCGCATCGCGACGACCTTCGCCGCCGTCGTCGTCGCGCTGGCCGTCACCGGCTGGCTGTCCGCCTGGATCGGCGGCGCTCCCCGCGGGCGGGCCGTGCTCCGCGTCGTCGTCGGCGGCGCGCTCGCCCTCGCGGTGACCTGGGTGATCGGCGGACTGCTCGGCGGCGCGGTCTAACGTCCCGCCGCTCGCCGCAGCCGGGTTCGCCTAGGGCCGGGCGGGCCCGGCGTCTCCGTCCGGCTCGATGCTCGGCGTCGCAGTCGTCGGCGGCGGCATCGGCACCACCTCGACGAACCGCCGGGCGGCGAGCACGACGACGACGCCGACCGCGGCGCCGACGACCGTCTCCAGGAGCCGATCGCCGAGGAGCCCGACGAGCGGTGCGGGCGAGGCGAGGTGCGCCACGGTCAGCGCCATCGGCGTGATGAACACGAGCGCCGTGCCGTAGTGCCGGGTGACGAGCACCTCGGCGCCGAACTGGCAGATCGCGACGGCGACGACGAGGAGCCACACCGACGGCTCCGGCCAGAGCAGCAGCGCGGCGACGCCGACTCCGGCGACGGTGCCGAGCACGCGGTGCACGGCCCGGGACACGGTGTGCGCGGCACGGGCCGGCGGGATCACCGCGACCGCGCTCACGACCGCCCAGTACGGATGGCCCGTGCCGAGCGCCAGGGCGATGGCGCCCGCGCCGAGGGCCGCGACGAGGTTCTGCCCCACGTTCAGCCACAGCCGCGGATCGGTGTGCCCGTGGACTCGCAGCGGGGTGCGCCGCGGCAGCGGACGGAACAGCCGCGGCTCGCGCGCTCCCGCGGCCCGGCGCAGCAGCCAGCCCGACATGGCGAGGAGCCAGGCGAACGCCGTCGCGGCGGCCGCGACGCCCCAGCGCTGCCAGCCGGAGCCGTCGTCGACCGGGAGGGCCGCGCAGACCAGCAGGCCGAAGACCGCGAACAGCGGCGTCGCGGGCGTCACGCCGAGCATGTTGTACGCGACGATGACGGCGGCCACGACGAGCGCGAGCACGACCGCCTGGAGGAGCGGGCCGGCGCCGACGACGGCGAGCAGGATGCCGAGACCGGTGGCGGAGAGCTGCACGACGGCGGCCGCCGACACGGTGCGGAGCCGCGTGCGGTAGGGCTCGCTGCGGCCGAAGATCGCCGTCATCCCGCCGAACGCGGCGTAGGCGGCCCAGTCGATGCGGCCGAGGGCGACCAGGATGGCGAGCGGCACCGCCGCGGCGATCGCGGCGCGCAGCGCGACCTCCAGGTCGAGCTCGCGGGCGCGACGCCACCACGCGGGGTTCGGGGTGGCGTCGCGAGTCACAGCTTCTCGATCGGCGCGATCTTGATCAGGAGCTTCTTCTGGCCGGCCGCGTCGAAGGCGACGTGCGCGATGCGCTTCGTGCCCTCGCCGGTGACCTGGGTCACCCGTCCCTCGCCGAAGTCGGTGTGCCGGATGCGGTCGCCCGCCTCGAGGGTGAGGTCGCCGTTGTCGCGAACGGTGCCGGTCACCTTGTTCGCCCACTCGGTCTTCGCGGCCGGGGCGCGCGTCACGCTGAAGCGGTCGAGGTCGCGGCGGGACTCGGAGCCGCCACCCCATCGATCGGAGCCGCGCCGGGCGTTGAGCGCTCGCGGCTGGGTGCCGCCGCGGCTCGTGGCCATGCCGGGCGACTGCTTCCAATCGATGAGTTCGTCGGGGATCTCCTGCAGGTAGCGGCTCGGCATCGCCACCGCGACCTCGCCGAACTGGGCCCGGCTCATCGCGAGCGAGAGGTAGAGGCGCTTCCGCGCGCGAGTGATGCCGACGTAGAACAGTCGCCGCTCCTCGGCCGGGCCGCCGGGCTCGGAGGCCGACATCTGGTGCGGGAGCAGCCCCTCCTCGATGCCGGTGAGGAAGACGGCGTGGTACTCGAGGCCCTTGGCGGTGTGCAGGGTCATCAGCGACACGGTGCCGGACTCGTCGTCGATCTCGTCCGCCGCCGCGACGAGCGACACCTGGGTGAGGAAGTCGACGAGCGTCGCACCCGGATTCTCGCGATCGAAATCGCGCGTCTGCGCGACGAGCTCGTCGACGTTCTCGGCGCGGGTCTCGTCCTGCGGGTCGCGGCTGGCACGGAGCGCGCCGATGAGCCCGGAACGCTCGACCAGGAAGACGAGGACGTCGGAGACCTTCGCGGCGCCCTCGTTCGTGCCGGCCTCGATGCCCGCCTGGGAGGGCACGAGCATCGCCGCGGCCTCGTCGAGCACGTCGGCGAGCGCGGTGATCGCCCCGGTGACCTTCGGGCCGAGCCCGAGCGATCCCGCGTGCCGCATGGCCTGGCGGAAGCTCAGCTCGTTCTGCTCGGCGTAGTTCGCGATGGCGGTCTCGGTCGCCGGACCGATGCCCCGCTTGGGCGTGTTCAGGATGCGTCGGAGCGCGAGCTCGTCGAGCGGGTTGGCGACGGCGATGAGGTAGGCCATCGCGTCCTTGATCTCGGCGCGCTCGTAGAACTTGGTGCCGCCGACGACCCGGTACGGCAGCGCGGACCGCACGAAGATCTCCTCCAGCGCACGGGTCTGCGCATTGGTGCGGTAGAACACGGCGATGTCGCGGTACGCGACGCCGGCCCGGTGCAGCGCCTCGATCTCGTCGGCGATGAACTGGGCTTCGTCGTGCGCCGTGTACCCCGTGTAGCCGACGATCTTGTCGCCGTCGCCGTCGGCCGTCCACAGCTTCTTCTCCTTGCGGTCGAAGTTGTTGGAGATGACGGCGTTCGCGGCGGACAGGATGTTCTGCGTCGAGCGGTAGTTCTGCTCGAGGAGGATGACCTCGGCGCCGCTGAAGTCGCGCTCGAACTCGGCGATGTTGCGGATGTCGGCGCCGCGGAAGGCGTAGATCGACTGGTCGGAGTCGCCGACGACGGTGAGGGAGGCGCCGGGGATGCGGCCGTTGCGATCGGTGAGCCCGCGCACCAGGATGCCGTGCTGATCGAGCTCGGTGACGATCTCGGGCTCGACCGGCCGGGTGAGCTCGTGGATGAGCGCGTACTGGGCGTGGTTCGTGTCCTGGTACTCGTCGACGAGGATGTGCCGGAAGCGGCGCTGGTAGAGCGCGGCCACCTTCGGGAAAGCCCGGAACAGGTAGACGGTCTCGGCGATCAGATCGTCGAAGTCGAGCGCGCTGGCCTCGCGGAGGCGCCGCGTGTACTGGCGGAAGATCTCGAGGAAGGTGAGCTCCTGCGGATCGTTCGTGTTCACGTTGCGCGCGTAGGTCTCGACGTCGGCGAGCTCGTTCTTGAGCTTCGAGATCTTGCCCTGCGCACCCGCGGGCGTGAAGCCCATGGTGTCGGCGTTCAGCTCCTTGATGATGCGCTTCAGGATGGTGCGCTGATCGGCCGAGTCGTAGATCGTGAAGGTCGAGCTGAGGCCGAGCGACTCGGCCTCGCGACGGAGGATGCGGACGCAGGCCGAGTGGAACGTGGAGATCCACATGCCCTGCGCGCCCTCGCCGAGGAGCGCCTGCACGCGCTCGCGCATCTCGGCGGCGGCCTTGTTCGTGAAGGTGATGGCGAGGATCTGGCTCGGCCACGCCTCGCGCGTCTCGATGAGGTGCGCGATGCGGTGCGTCAGCACCCGGGTCTTGCCGGAGCCCGCGCCCGCCACGATGAGCAGGGCGGGACCGCGGTACTCGACCGCGGCCTTCTGCTGGGGGTTGAGTCCGTCGGTGAGGCGGCTTCCGGCGGTTGCGCGCGCGGGAGCGTCGGCCTCGCGCCAGCCGGCCGGGTCGTCGGGGTCGAGGATCAGCGTCATGTCCCTCCAAGTCTAGGCGGGACCGCCGACACCCGACCCCGGCAGACTCAGGCCGGCGGCTGGGGCGCCGGAGGCTGAGGTGCGGGCGGCTGCGGCGCCGGCGGCTGAGGTGCGGGCGGCTGCGGCGCCGGCGGCTGAGGTGTGGGCTGACCGTACCCGGGCGGAGGCGGCGGGGTCGGCTGACCATAGCCGGGCTGAGCCGGCCGACCGTACCCGGGCTGAGCCGGCTGACCGTACCCGGGCTGCACCGGCTGACCGTACCCGGGCGGAGGCGGCGGGGTCGGCTGACCGTACCCGGGCGGAGGCGGCGGGGTCGGCTGCCCGTACCCGGGCTGCGCCGGATATCCCTGCTGGCCCGGCTGCCCGTATCCCGGCTGCCCGTACCCAGGCTGCCCGTACCCCGGCTGCCCGTACCCCGGCTGCACGGGCCGCGGCGCCTTCGGCTCGAAGGCGCGGAGGATCAGCGGGATCACGGCGGCCACGACCGCGACGAGCGAGGTCGCGCCCGCCGTGCGCCACCACCAGTCGGGCCAGTCGGGCACGGGGAACGCCGAGGGGATCGAGAGCACGAGCGCGGTGGCCCAGACGAAGACGAGCGTCACGATGCCCGAGATCCGCGTCGCGGTCTTCTTCGCCCGCGCGACGAAGTGCAGCCCGTACAACTGGGTCATCAGGAGGGCGAGCCGCAATAGGATCACGACGGCGAGGAAGCGCCCGATCTGCGCGGCCCAGACCCCCGGATCGG
This sequence comes from Agromyces mediolanus, assembly GCF_044917495.1. GTDB lineage: Bacteria > Actinomycetota > Actinomycetes > Actinomycetales > Microbacteriaceae > Agromyces > Agromyces mediolanus_B. The sequence goes on from NZ_JAVSSI010000002.1 coordinate 39,087, forward strand.
CGGTATCCGCGGGCTGCAGCCAGCCGTTCCAGATCTTCATGAGGCCGATCGCGACGAGGACGACGTTCGTGATCGTCGAAGCTGCGAGGTACCAGCGGTTCGGCCCGTCGGCGATCGTGGTGTCGAGGAGCACCGTGCCGGCGAACACCGCGACGAGCAGCATCGTGAGCCACGCGCGGCCGGCCACGTTGGCCTGGTCGCCGACGATGATGAAGTAACCGCCGAGGAGGGCGGCCGCGACGAGCATGCCGATGGAGAGCCAGAGGGCCGCCTTCGCGACGTTCGAACGCTGGGCCACCTCGGGCTGGGAGTCTGGAGTGGGGCCGGAACCTGGAATCGTGCTGGACATCGTTCCTCCTGTCGGCGCCCGCGCGCCTGGGATCCCCAGCCTAGCGAACGGGCTCCGCGCCGGGAGGGAGATCAGACCGACTGTGGAGAACCCGCTCCGCGGGCCTCCACGCCGAGGTCGGGGTGGTCGACGAAGATCCCGTCGACCCCGGTACCGATCACCGCGCGGAACTCCCCCAGCCAGTCGCCCCAGTGCGCGCGCGCCGCGCCGCGCCGGAAGGCCGGGGCGAGGAAGCGGTTCTCGGGCCGCAGCGTCCACGTGTACACGGCGAGTCCCGCGCTGTGGGCGGCATCCACGAGCTCGGCCCCGTGCAGTGACGCGCCGCGCTTCGCTGCGCCGACGAGGCGGGACTTCGAGACGCTCACCCCGTCGAAGCGGCCGGCGAGCCGCATGAGCCCGGCCTCGGTGACGGTCTCGTCGTAGCTCGTCGCGGCCGCGCCGTCGCGCAGCACCAGGTCCCAGGGCGCGCCCGTCTGCTCGATGAGGAACACCCGGGTGCCGCGCACGCCGCGCTCGGCGAGGCGGTCGAGGATCGTCGGCTCGAAGGACTCCAGGATGAGCCGTTCATCCCCCCGGCCCCAGCCGGCCGCCTCGAGCTCGGCGGCGAACAGCTCGTCGAGCGGCAGCCCGATGCCCGCGAAGTAGCTGGCGTGCTTGAACTCGGCGACGATGCGGAGCAGCCGGTCGGCGTCCGCCGAGGCATCCTCCACGAGCTCGAACAGATCGCGGAGCCGCAGCAGGGGGAAGCGGCCGTCGAAGCTGGCGCTCGTCTGACGGAGCCGGCCGAGGCGCTCGGTGGCCCGGAGTGTGGCGAGCTCCGCCCAGGTGAAATCCTCGGTGAACCATCCGGTGAGCTCGACGCCGTCGACCTCGCGCATCGTGCGGCGGCCCGCGAACTCGGGGCGGCTCGCGACATCCGTCGTGCCGGAGATCTCGTTCTCGTGGCGCAGCACGAGCACGCCGTCGCGGGTGGCGACCAGGTCGGGCTCCACCGCTTCGGCGCCGAGCGCGAAGGCGAGCTCGTACGCCGCGCGGGTGTGCTCGGGACGGTAGCCGGAGGCGCCGCGGTGTCCGATGACGAGCGGATGGCCCGCGGTGTCTGCCAGCATGCGCATAGCGTAGCGACGGCATGGCACCAGAGGATGATCTCCGGTCGATTCTCGGCGTCGTCACGGCTGGACACGGTAGATTCGTAGGAATCCGGTATGCAGCCGCGCCCGGATTCCCCTCCACCCGACGAACGCCGAAAGCAGAGGAACCGTCCATGGCACTCGACAATCCCGCCTTCTCGCGGAACCCCGCATTCTCCCAGCAGGGGGCGGTGGCCGCAGCGCAGGACGTGTCGGCCCAGCAGCTGCAGGAGATGTACGACCGTCCGACCACGCTGCCCGACTCCGAGGTCATGACGGTCGAGAACACCATCTCGAAGACCGTCGCCTCCTTCGGCGTGCTGCTCGTCGGCGCCGCCGCGGGCTTCGCCCTCACCCCGACGATGCCGTGGGTGTTCTGGGTCGGCGCCATCGTCGGCTTCGTGCTCGCGATGGTCAACATCTTCAAGCGCGAGCCCTCGCCCGCGCTGATCCTCGCCTACGCGGCCGCGCAGGGCCTCTTCGTTGGCGGCATCTCGCTGATCTACGAGACCCAGTACTCGGGCATCATCGCGCAGGCCGTGCTCGGCACCCTCGCCGTCTTCGGCGTGACGCTCGCGCTCTTCGCGAGCGGCAAGGTGCGCGCCTCGAAGAAGGCCACCAAGGTCTTCCTCATCGCGATGGTCGGCTACCTGGTCTTCTCGCTCATCAACATGATCCTCATGTGGACCGGCGTGAGCACCGACCCGTGGGGCCTCCGCGGCGTCCAGATCGCCGGCATCCCGCTCGGTCTCGTCATCGGCGTGCTCGTCATCCTGATGGCCGCGTACTCGCTCGTGCTCGACTTCGACGCGATCCAGCAGGGCGTGCGCAACCGCGCCCCGAAGAAGTACGGCTGGTCCGGTGCCTTCGGCATCATGGTCACCGTCATCTGGCTCTACCTCGAGATCCTGCGCTTCATCGCCATCGCGAGAGACTAGCTGCAGCAGCAGCTCGACTGCGCGAACGGGTCGCCCTCGGGCGGCCCGTTCGCCGTTTTCGGGAGCACTCGCCTGCATCCGGCGGCGGCTCAGCCCGCGCCGCTCGCCTTCGCGAGCAGCACGGCGCGCTCCCTCGCGTTCTGCGCGCGCTCCGCGGCGAGCGCGAACTCGGCACGGGCCTCCCCGTCGCGGCCGAGGCGGGCGAGCAGCTCGCCCCGCACGCTCGGCAGCAGGTGGGAGAGGGCGAGCCTCGGCTCCCCGGCGAGCCCGTCGACGATCGCCAGCGCCGCCGCCGGGCCCTCCGCCATCGACACGGCCACCGCGCGGTTCAACGCCACCACCGGCGACGCGGAGAGCTCGGCCAGCGCGTCGTAGACGGCGACGATCGCCGCCCAATCGGTCGCCTCGACCGATGCCGCCCGATCGTGCTCGAGGGCGATCGCCGCCTGCAGGGCGTACGGTCCGCGCCCGCGCCCGATCGCGTCCGCGCGCTCCAGCGCCGCGCGGCCGCGGCCGATCGCCCCGCGATCCCAGCGGGCGCGGTCCTGATCGACGAGCAGCACCGCGTTGCCCTCGGCATCCGTCCGCGCGGGGAACCGCGCCGCGGTGAGCTCCATCAGCGCGACGAGGCCCTGCGCCTCGGGCTCGCGCGGCAGGAGCGCCGCGACGATGCGGGCGAGCCGCAGCGCCTCGCGGCTCAGCTCCGGGCGCATCCAGTCGTCGCCGGCGCTCGCGGCGTGTCCCTCGGTGAAGATCAGGTACAGCACGCCGAGCACCGCATCGAGGCGTTCCGGCAGCTCCGCGCGCGACGGCACCTCGAAGGCGACGCCGGCCTCGGCGAGCGCTTTCTTCGCCCGCACGACGCGCTGCTGCACCGTCGACGCCGGCACGAGGAAGGCCCGCGCGATCTCCTCGCTCGTGAGGCCGCCGACGACGCGGAGCGTCAGCGCGACGCGGGCCTCGCGGCCGAGCACCGGGTGGCAGGCGATGAACACGAGCCGGAGCACGTCGTCGTCGATGCGGTCGGGGTCGTATGGCGGCGAATCCGCCTCGGCCGCGCGCTCGGCTTCGAGGTCGTGGGCGATCGCCGCCATCCGCTCGTCGTAGCGCTCGCGACGCCGCCAGCCGTCGATCGCACGGCGCTTCGCGACCGCGGTGAGCCACGCGCCGGGATTGCGCGGCACGCCCTGCTCGGGCCACTGCTCGAGCGCCTCGGCGAGCGCCTCCTGCGCGAGGTCCTCGGCGAGCGCGAAGTCGCCGACGAAGCGTGTGAGCGCGCCGACGATGCGCGGCGCTTCGATGCGCCACACCGCCGCGACGCGCTCGGCGACCGGGGCCGGCGCCGAAGCTCGGACGGATGCCTCCTCGCGCGCGCCGGAGCGCCGCAGCGACTCCTCGTCGCTGCGGCGCTCCTCGGGCTCGTGGCTCACGCGGCCGCCCGGCTCAGGCCTGCGCGGCCCGCTGGGCCTGCTCCTCGCGCCAGCCCTCCTCCTTCTGCACCCACTCGTTGTCGGCGGGGAAGTCGGAGGCGTCGGTCACCCGGCGCACCTCGAGGAACGCGCCCGGTCCGAGCGGCGCCCGGCTCGCCCATTCGGCGGCCTCGGCCTTCGAGGCCACCTCGATGATCCAGAAGCCGTTGAACAGCTCCTTGATCTCGCCGTAGGGGCCGTCGGTGACGAGCGGGGTCTCCCCGGTGAAGTCGACGACGAAGCCCTCGCTCGCGTCGGACAGCCCCTCGCCCGCGAGCAGCACGCCGGCCTTCATCATCGACTCGTTGTAGCGCCCCATCGCGGCGATGACCTCGGTGAAGTCCATCTCCTCGTAGGCGGCGACGCCGCGCTCGTCCGCACGCATGATCAGCATGTACTTGGTCATGATTCCGTCTCCTGTTCGGATCGATCGGGGCCGGTTCCGACCCTCTCACTCCTGACGTCGAACGGGAAGCCGCCGGATCGACACGAGTGCGAGATTTTCGTACGATCCACCCACCTCGCCGGTTCGAATCGGGGACACCCTTCCATTTCTCCGGCGCCTGTGGTGAGATGCTCACAGGACTCCGCGGCGTCGCGCACGGCGGTGCTCTCGCCACCCACCCCACGCACGCCCGCCAGGAGCCCGCTTTGCCCCATCGTTCCGCATCGCCCCGCCCTCGACGACGCCGTCGTACGGCCGTCTGGCTTGCTGCAGCCGTCGCGCTCCTGCTCGGCATCGGTTCGCCCGCGGTCGCGGCGACGCAGCCTGCCCTGAGCGGCGGCCCGCAGACCGCACGAGTCGCAGGAACGGTCGTCACTCCGGACGGAGTGGGACTCGACCGCGTGAGGTTCCGACTCATCCTGATCGGGCAGGACGGCAGCGAGATCGACTGGGGCGTGAAGCCCTGGAGCGAGACGAAGAACGGCGGCGTCTTCGACCTCTGGAGCCTCCCCGCCGGCACCTACACCATGGAGTTCCGACCACCGGAATCGGCCCGCTTGCTTCCCACTTGGTGGGGAGGCGGCGCCGACCGCGTCTCCGCGACGACGTTCACTCTCGCCGAGGGCCAGCAATTGCTCGGACAACGGATCACCCTCCGGTCCGGCGCATCGATCACCGGCGTGGTCTCCGGCCCCGACGGACGGCCGCTCGAGGGCGCCACCGTCGAAGCGATCCGCAATCCGAGCGGCAGCGAGTTTCTCACGGAGGATCGCACTGCGACGGACAGCGAGGGCAGATATCGGCTCGGCGGCCTCCCGCCGGACGCGTACACCCTGAGCTTCAGCATGCCCGGATACCTCATGGAGTACTGGGACGACCGGCCGACCGCTCAGACCGCCCAGTTCTTCGCCGTTGCCGACGGCGCGACCTTGGCGCGCCGGAACGCGCATCTTGCGACGACCACGCCGACGCTGCGCACGCCCGCGATCAGTCCGCCGTACCCGACGGTGGGCGTGCCGACCACGGTGGACACGGGCCCGGCACCCGCCGGCGTCACCTTCCGGTACCAATGGTTCCGCCAGAATGAGCCGATCGCCGGCGCCACCGGGCGCTCGTTCACGCCCCGGCCGGAGGACTTCGGCCGGCCGCTCCACGTCCAGGTGTTCTCGACCTCGACGCGCTATGCCCCGACGTTCTGGGCCTCGCCGTGGCTGGCGCCGACGATGGAGACGACCCGGATCGCCGGCAACGATCGCTATTCGACGGCAGCGGCGATCTCACGTGCGCACTTCGCGCCGGGAATCCCCGTCGCCTATGTCGCGAGCGGCCAGGCATTCGCCGATGCGCTGGCGGGCGCGCCTGCCGCGGTCCGCGACCGCGCACCCGTCCTGCTCGCCCAGGCCGACGGCCCGCTCCCCGCCAGCACGGCCGAGGAGCTGCGACGCCTTCGGCCGGCGCGCATCATCGTCCTCGGCGGACGCGGCGCGATCGGCGACGCCGCCTTCACCGAGCTCTCGCGACTGACCACCGGGGCCGTGACCCGCCTCTCGGGGAGCGATCGCTTCCAGACCGCCGTCGCGGTCTCACGCGCGCAGTACCCGAAGGGCGCCTCGCTCGTCTTCATCGCGCACGGGATGAAGTTCCCCGACGCTCTCACCGCCGCACCGATCGCGGGGATCTCGAACGCACCGCTCCTCCTTGCCAAGGGAACGCTCGAGCCGGCCTTGACGGCCGAGCTGAAGCGGCTGAAGCCGAAGCGCATCGTCGTCGTCGGAGACGCGATCGACCCCGCACTCGGTGCCAAGCTCGACGCGTACGCGCCCACCATCGACTGGTACCGCGGCGCCGATCGCTATGAGACTGCGGATCTCCTTGCCGGGTGGTTCCCGGGCGAGACCGAAACGCTGTACGTCGCGAGCGGCGTGGATTTCCCGGATGCGCTCGCCGGTGCGGCCGCTGCGGGGAAGAGCCGGAGCGGCATCCTGCTGACCCCGCCGAACGCGCTGAACCAGTACGCGAAGTGGCGGGTCAGGAACGCCTGGGCCGACCGGATGATCGTGCTCGGCGGCCCCGGCGCAGTCAGTGAGGACGTCTTCCGCGCACTCCAGCGCTTCGACTACAGCACCTGAGGCCGAGCCGCGGCGCCGAAAAGGTCAGCCGAGCGCGTCGACGGCGGCGCGGATCGCGTCGGCCGAGGCCAGGAGACGCGCCTCCTCGTCGACGGACATGGGCGTCTCGACCACCGGGCGGGCGCCGTGCGCCCCGACCACCGAGGGCAGCGAGAGCGCGACCCCGTGGATGCCCCGGACCCCGTCGAGCACGGTCGACACGGGCAGCACGGCGTGCTCGTCGCGGAGGACCGCCTCGACGATCCGCGCCCCGCTGAGCCCGATCGCGAGGTTCGTGGCGCCCTTGCCGCGGATGACCGTGTAGGCGGCGTCCCGCACCTCGCCGGCGATCCGATCGAGCTCCTCCCGGCTGAGCGGCTCCGCGCCGCGCCAGTCGAGGATGGGCACCGGGCCGATGCGCGCGTTCGACCACAGCGGGAACTCGGTGTCGCCGTGCTCCCCCACGATGTCGGCGTGCACGCTCGCCGTGCCGACGCCCGCCCGCTCGGCGAGCCGCCAGCGCAGGCGGGAGGTATCGAGCACCGTGCCGGAGCCGAAGACGCGCTCGGGCGGCAGCTCGGTGATCCGGCGCGCGACGACGGTCATCACGTCGGCCGGGTTCGTCACGATCACGAACACCGCCTCGGGCGCCCGTTCGAGGAGCGTCGGCATCAGTCGCTCGAGGATTCCGGCGTTCGTGGCCGCGAGCTCCATGCGCGACTGGCCGGGCTGCTGCTTCGCCCCCGCGGTCACGACGATCACGTCGCTGCCCTCGACGACGGCCGGGTCGGCCCCGCCCGAGACGGCCGAGCCGGTGAACTGCGTGCCGTGCGCGAGGTCGAGCACCTCGGCCTCGACCTTCTGCTCCGCGATGTCGTAGAGCGCGACCTCGGCGGCGCTCTCCCGGATGAGCGCGGCGTACGCGAGGCTCACCCCGACGCTGCCTGCGCCGACGACGGTCAGTTTCGTGCGCGAGTTCGCCATGCCGCCATCCTGCCCGCCCGCGGCGCCGACGGCCAGTGCCTGCGCGCTGCGTCCGCCTCCCGCGACGGCGCGCGGACGACGGAGGGCGCGGTCAGCAGACCGCGCCCTCCGGATGCCGGGTCTCCCCGGTCACTCCCACTCGATGGTGCCCGGCGGCTTCGACGTGACGTCGAGCACGACGCGGTTGACCTCGCGCACCTCGTTCGTGATGCGGTTCGAGATCTTCGCGAGCACGTCGTACGGCAGGCGCGTCCAGTCGGCGGTCATCGCGTCCTCGCTCGAGACCGGGCGGAGCACGATCGGGTGCCCGTAGGTGCGGCCGTCGCCCTGGACGCCGACCGAGCGCACGTCGGCGAGCAGCACGACCGGGCACTGCCAGATCTCCTGGTCGAGACCGGCGCGGCTCAGCTCCTCGCGCGCGATGGCATCGGCCTCGCGGAGCAGATCGAGACGATCACGGGTGACCTCGCCCACGATGCGGATGCCGAGGCCGGGCCCCGGAAACGGCTGCCGGCCGACGATCGCCTCGGGGAGCCCGAGCTCGCGGCCGATCGCGCGGACCTCGTCCTTGAAGAGGGTGCGCAGCGGCTCGACGAGCTCGAACTGCAGGTCTTCGGGGAGTCCGCCGACGTTGTGGTGGCTCTTGATGTTCGCCGTGCCTGCGCCGCCGCCGGACTCGACGACGTCGGGGTAGAGCGTGCCCTGCACGAGGAACTTGATCGGGGTGCCGTCGGCCGCGGCCTCGGCGAGGAGGTCGCGCTCCGCCGCCTCGAAGGCGCGGATGAACTCGCGCCCGATGATCTTGCGCTTCTCCTCGGGGTCGGTGACTCCGGCGAGGGCGTCGAGGAAGACGTCGGCGGCGTCGACCGTGACGAGACGGACGCCCGTCGCGGCGACGTAGTCCTGCTGCACCTGCTCGCGCTCGTCTTTGCGGAGGAGGCCGTGGTCGACGAACACCGCGGTGAGCTGCTCGCCGACGGCGCGCTGCACGAGCGCGGTCGAGACGGCCGAGTCCACGCCGCCCGAGAGCGCCGAGATGACGCGGGCGTCGCCGACCTGCTCGCGGATGCGGGCGACCTGCTCGGCGATGACGTTGCCCGAGTTCCAGTCGGCGGGGATGCCGGCGGCGCGGTGCAGGAAGTTCTCGATGATGCCCTGGCCGAACGGCGAGTGCTTCACCTCCGGGTGCCACTGCACGCCGTAGAGCTTGCGCTCGTCGTTCGCGAAGGCGGCGACCGGCGTCGACTCGGTCGAGGCGAGCACCTCGAAGCCCTCGGGGGCGCGCGCGACGGAGTCGCCGTGGCTCATCCACACCGTCTGCCCGGCGGGCTGGTCGACGAGGAGCGCGTTGCCGTCGGCGTCGGTCACGTTCGCGTGGGTCGCCCCGTACTCGCGCTGACCGGTCTGGGCGACCTCGCCGCCGAAGTGCTGCGCCATGACCTGGAAGCCGTAGCAGATGCCGAGGGTCGGCACGCCGAGCTCGAGCACCTCGGGGTCGAGCCGCGGGGCGCCCTCCTCGTAGACCGAGCTCGGCCCGCCCGAGAGCACGATGCCGATCGGGTTCTTGGCGCGCACCTCCTCGGCGGTGACCGTGTGCGGCACGATCTCGGAGTACACGGACGCCTCGCGCACCCGACGCGCGATGAGCTGCGCGTACTGGGCACCGAAGTCGACGACGAGGACGGGACGCTGTTCGGTCTCGCTCACTGGGCGGCCTCCACGGGCTGGTTGTCGGAATCTGCGGCCTCGGCCTCGCGGCGGTCGAGGTAGCTGCGGACCTCGCGACCGATCTTGGCCTCGAGGAAGAAGGAGAGGAACGGCACGATGCCGCCGAGCGCGATGAGGATGAACCGCGTGAACGGCCAGCGCATGAGGCTCCACAGCCGGAAGTCGCTGAACAGGTAGACGACGTAGAACCAGCCGTGGGCGATGAGGATGCCGGTGGAGAGGTTCACGCCCGAGCCGGTGGACTCGAGGCCGTTCGCCGTCTCGATCACGGGCTCGAAGCTGAGCAGGCCGTTCGGGCCGAACCCGTAGAGCTCGAAGTGCCAGACGTACTTCAGCAGCATCTCGGCGCAGAGCAGGAGCAGCATCACACCCGTGATGACCGACGCGACCTGGTAGAACTTCAGCGCCCCGCGGATGCGCGGCAGATCGGCGAGTTTGGGCTCGAGGGGCATGCCACCAGTCTACGCGGACTGGCTGAGCGCCTCCGCCTCGTCGCGTTCGCGCTCGACGGCGTCGCGCACGAGCCGGTACCAGAGGTAGATCGCGAAGCCCGCGAAGACCACCCACTCGACCGCGTAGAACACGTTCAGCCAGTTGAGCTCGACCGTCTGCTCGGGCGGCGGCGAGTGGATCGCGTCGAGTCCGGGGGCGGCATCCTTCGCCGTGACGTAGCCGAAGTACGCGGGCCGGTCGTCGAAGTCGGCCCAGAGGTTCACGAGCTGCGCGACCGCCACCGTCTTCATCTCGAAGGGGTCGGCGTCGTCGGCCGGCGCCATCGGCGCCTCGCTCGGCAGGAAGCGGCCGACGAGGGTGGTGTCCGCGTCGGCGATCCCCCGCTCGAAGTCGGCGAGCGCGCGCTCGGCCGTCTCGCGGTCGGGCGCCCAGCCGAGGGCGACCGGCAGCCCGCCGGGCGCGCCGTCGGTGACCTCGAGGTGGGCGACGACCCAGGTCCCCGCGACGCCCTCGTTCAACCGGCCGTCGATGAGCACGGTGTCGCCGGGCACGAAGCGACCGGTCACCTCGACCATCTGCCCGGTCGCCCGCTGCTCGGTCGGCACGTCGGGGGCGGCGAGCCCGGCGAAGGGCAGCACCTCCTCGGTCGGGCGGACCTCGACCGTCGCCTGCTCGACGGCCCGCTCGACCTGCCACTGCCCGAGCAGGGCGAAGGCGGCGGCGATGCCGAGGGCGAGGGCGAGGGCGAGCAGCCACCGCGGGCGCACCATCATGCGCAGCACGGCGCGGCGTGAGTCAGCGGACACGATCACCGAGCCTACCCGGCCGCGGCTGAGGAGGAGGTGGGTGCCCGGCGGGCGCCGACGTGCGATCCGCCCCGGGGGCGGGCCCGCTCAGTCGACCCGGACGATGTCCGGCGCCTCCAGGCGGACGCGGTCGGCGGAGGCGTCATCGGGCTGCTCCTGCGACGCTCGCTCGGCCTCGACCCGCTGCAGGTAGCGCTCCACCTCGAGGGTCTCGCGGGCCTCGTCCCAGCCGAGCACCCCGCCCATGAGCTTCGCCGCGACCGGTGCCGCGGAGACGCCGCGGTCCCACGCCTCGATCGAGATGCGGGTGCGGCGGGCGAGCACGTCGTCGAGGTGCAGGGCGCCCTCGTGCGAGGCGGCGTACACGACCTCGGCGGCGAGGTAGTCGTCGGCCCCCGGCAGCGGCTCGCCGAGCGAGGGGTCGTTGCGGATGAGGTCGAGCAGGTCGTCGGTCATCGTGCCGTAGCGGTTCAGCAGGTGCTCGATGCGCACCTTGTGCACGCCGAAGGCGCGGGCGATCTTGCCGCGCTTGTTCCACGCGGCCTGATAGCCCTCGGCGCCGAGCAGCGCGATGTCCTGCGTCGCCGACGGCGGGATCTTGCCGTCGAGCGCGTCGACGGCCGCATCGATCGCGTCCTTCGCCATCACCCGGTAGGTCGTCCACTTGCCGCCGGCGATGACGACGAGGCCGGGCACCGTGTGCGCGACGAGGTGCTCGCGGGAGAGCTTCGAGGTCTGGTCGCTCTCGCCTGCGAGCAGCGGCCGGAGACCGGCGTAGACGCCCTCGACGTCCTCCCGCGTGAGCGGCACGCCGAGGACCGAGTTCACGTGCTCGAGCAGGTAGTCGATGTCGGCCGCGGTCGCCGCCGGGTGCGCCTTGTCGAGGTTCCAGTCGGTGTCGGTGGTGCCGATCAGCCAGTGCCGTCCCCACGGGATGATGAAGAGCACGCTCTTCTCCGTGCGGAAGATCATGCCCATCGCCGACTGGATGCGGTCGCGCGGCACCACGAGGTGGATGCCCTTCGAGGCGCGCACCTTGAAGGTGCCCCGCTCCCCCACCATGCGCTGGGTGTCGTCGGTCCAGACGCCCGTCGCGTTCACGACCTGCTTCGCCCGGATCTCGAAGTGCTCGTCGGTCTCGAGGTCGTGCGCCTGCACACCGACGACCCGCTCGCCGACCTTCAGGAAGCCCTCGACGTTCACCCGGCTGGCGACGTGCGCCCCGTAGAAGCTCGCCGTGCGGGCGAGCGAGGCCACGTAGCGGGCGTCGTCGACCTGGGCGTCGTAGTAGGTGAGGCCGCCGACCAGGGCGTCCTTCGAGAGCGAGGGGATGGCGCGCATGACCTGCCGCTTCGACAGGTGGCGGTGGTGCGGGACGCCCGGAGGGCGCCCGCCCGTGTAGCTGAAGATGTCGTAGAGCATCATGCCGGCGCCGATGTAGACGCGCTCGAACACCCGCTTCTTCAGCGGGTAGAGGAAGCGCACGGGCTTCACGAGGTGCGGGGCGATGCGCTGCAGCAGGAGGCCGCGTTCGATGAGCGCCTCGCGGACCAGCCGGAAGTCGAGCTGCTCGAGGTAGCGGATGCCGCCGTGCACGAGCTTCGAGGAGCGGCTCGAGGTGCCGCTCGCCCAGTCGCGCGCTTCGAGCAGCCCGGTCGAGAGGCCCCGGGTGACCGCGTCGAGCGCCGACCCCGTGCCGACGATGCCGCCGCCCACGACGAGGACGTCGAGCTCCTTCTCCTTGAGCCGGGCGATCGCCGCCGCACGCTCCTCCGGGCCGAGCTTCGCCGACCGTGCCACCGACTTGAGCTTCGCCATCGTCGCCTCCCCAGACGTCGCGTACCGCGCTGCCTCCACGCTACCCGAGATCGCGCGGCCCGCGGCCGGGAACTCGAATGCGCTCAGCAGCCGTTCAGCCGGCGACGCTGAGGGGGACGGTGCTCAGGCGCCCTGGTACGGGGCGACGACGACCTCGACCCGCTGGAACTCCTTGAGGTCGGAGTACCCGGTGGTCGCCATCGACTTGCGGAGCGAGCCGACGAGGTTCGCGGTGCCCTCGGCGTTCGGCGCCGGGCCGTAGAGGATCTCCTCGAGCGGGGCGACCTGGCCGACCTGCACGCGCTTGCCGCGCGGGAGCTTCGGGTGGTGCGCCTCGGCGCCCCAGTGCCAGCCGCCGCCGGGCGCGTCGGTCGCCCGGGCGAGCGCCGCGCCGAGCATGACCGCGTCGGCGCCGCAGGCGATCGCCTTCACGATGTCGCCGGATGCCCCGACGCCGCCGTCGGCGATGACGTGCACGTAGCGGCCGCCCGACTCGTCGAGGTAGTCGCGGCGCGCGCCCGCGACATCCGCCACCGCGGTCGCCATCGGCGCGTGGATGCCGAGCGAGGCGCGCGTCGTCGAGGCGGCGCCGCCGCCGAAGCCGACGAGGACGCCGGCCGCGCCCGTGCGCATGAGGTGGAGCGCCGCCGTGTAGGTGGCGGCCCCGCCGACGATCACCGGGACGTCGAGCTCGTAGATGAACTTCTTCAGGTTCAGCGGCTCGACGTTCTTCGAGACGTGCTCGGCCGAGACGGTGGTGCCGCGGATGACGAAGAGGTCGACACCCGCCTCGACGACCGTCGAGTGCAGCTCGGCGGTGCGCTGCGGCGAGAGCGCGCCGGCGACGGTGACGCCCGCGGCGCGGATCTCGGCGAGCCGCTCGCGCACGAGCGCGGGCTGGATCGGCGCGGCGTAGAGCTCCTGCATGCGGACCGTCGCCTTGTCGGCGGGGAGGCTGCGGATCTCGGCGAGCACCGGCTCGGGGTTCTCGTAGCGGGTCCAGAGGCCCTCGAGGTCGAGCACCCCGAGGCCGCCGAGCTCGCCCATCATGATCGCCGTCTTCGGCGAGACCACGGAGTCCATCGGCGCCGCGAGGAACGGGAGATCGAACTGGTACGCGTCGATCGACCACGAGACGGAGACGTCCTCCGGGTCGCGCGTGCGCCGGCTCGGCACGATGGCGATGTCGTCGAACGCGTAGACACGGCGGCCTCGCTTGGAACGGCCGATCTCGATCTCCTGGCTCACCGTCCCAGCCTACCCGGGAGCCTCATCGGGTGCGCGCCACGCGGCGCTCGTCCCAGACCGGGGCATCCGTCTCGGCGACCTCGCCGTCCTCGCGGAAGACGAGGAAGCGGTCGAAGCCGCGCGCGAACCAGCGGTCGTGCGTCACCGCGAGCACGGTGCCGTCGAAGCGGGACAGCGCGTCCTCGAGGGCCTCGGCCGAGACGAGGTCGAGGTTGTCGGTCGGCTCGTCGAGGAGCAGCATCGTCGCCCCGGACAGCTCGAGCAGCAGGATCTGCAGGCGCGCCTGCTGGCCGCCCGACAGGTGCTCGAAGCGCTGCTGGGCCTCGCGGGCGAGCCCGTAGCGGTCGAGCGCGGAGCTCGCCTGCTCGCGCGCGAGGCCCGGGCGTTCGGCGTCGCCGCGGAACAGGATCTCCAGGAGCGTCCGCCCCCGGAACTCCGGATGCTCGTGGTTCTGCGCGAACCAGCCGGGCACGACCCTGGCGCCGAGCACCGCCCGCCCCGAGTGCGGCACCCGGGCGAGCCCGGCGGTCGCCTCCGTGCGGTGGCCCTGCATCGGGTCGGGGTCGCTGCCGCCGCCCGCGAGGAGCCGCAGGAAGTGCGACTTGCCCGAGCCGTTGGAGCCGAGCACGGCGACCCGGTCGCCGTACCAGACCTCGAGGTCGAACGGCCGCATCAGCCCGCTGAGTTCGAGCCCCTCGCAGACGAGGGCGCGCTTGCCGGTGCGGGCGCCGCGCAGTCGCATGTCGACCTCCCGGGCGGGCGGGCGCTCCTCGGGCGGCCCGGCCTCCTCGAACTTGCGCAGGCGCGTGACGGCGGCCTGGTACCGCGACGCCATGCCGTCGTTGTACGTCGCCTTCACTTTCAGCGTCGCCACGAGCTGCTTCAGCGCGGCGTGCTGCTCGTCCCAGCGCCGGCGCAGCTCGTCGAGCCGCTCGAAACGGGCCTCCCGCGCCTCGTGATAGCCCTCGAATCCGCCGCCGTGCACCCAGGCGGTGTTGCCGCCCCCGCCGAGCTCGATCGTCACGATCCGGTCGGCCGCACGGGCCAGGAGCTCCCGGTCGTGGGACACGAGGAAGACGGTCTTCGGCGTCTCCCGGAGCCGGTCCTCGAGCCAGCGCTTGCCCGGCACGTCGAGGGAGTTGTCGGGCTCGTCGAGGAGCAGCACCTGCTCGGGGCCGCGGAGCAGCGCCTCCAGGGCGAGCCGCTTCTGCTCGCCGCCCGACAGCGTCGCGAGCTCCCGCCAACGGGCGCGCTCGAACGGCATGCCGAGCGCGGCCTCGGTGCAGTGGTCCCAGACGACCTCCTGCTCGTAGCCGCCGGCCTCCGCGTACTCGGCGAGCGCGGCCGCGTACCGCATCTGCGCCGCGGTGTCCTCGTGCTCGATGAGCGCGTGCTCGGAGGCCTCGAGCTCGAGCGCCGCGACGCGGATCCGCTCGGGCGCGACCGAGACGAGGAGTCCCGCGACGGTCTCCGCGGCGCCCTCGGCGGTGCGGCCGGTGCCGATGAACTGGTCCATCACGCCGAGCCCGCCCTCGACCCGCACGCTGCCCTCGTCGGCGGCGAGCTCGCCGCGGACGATCCGCAGCAGCGTGGACTTCCCCGCCCCGTTCGCGCCGATGAGCGCGGTCGTACGGCCCTCGGTCACCCGGAAGGCGAGGTCGGCGAGGAGGGGCCGCCCGTCGGGCAGCGAATAGGAGACGCCGTTGACGTCGATGAATCCCATGTCGAGACATCCGTTCGCATGCGGCCGCGCCGGACGATCCGGGGCCGCGCCGCCTCGTGGGCAGCCGATCAGACTAGCGAGCGCCGGCCCGATCGGCAAACGGGACGGCGCCGGAGGGATGCCGAGCGCGCCCGGCTGGGGCAAGCTGGAGCCATGCACCGGATCGCCGCCCAGCCCCTCGACGTCCTCCGCACCCGCACCAGCGCCAAGTGGCGCCTGTACCCCGCCGACGTCCTGCCGCTGCCGGTCGCCGAGATGGACTATCCGCTCGCCGAACCGGTCGCGGCGGCGCTGCACGCGGCGGTCGACCGCTCCGACACCGGTTACGCCGCGGGCAGCGGGCCGATCGCGGAGGCCTTCGCGCCCTTCGCGCTCGAACGGTTCGGCTGGGAGGTCGACCCGGCCCGGGTGACGAGCACCGGCGACGTCGCGATGGGCCTCGTCGAGGTGCTGCGCCGGGTCACGAGCCCGGGCGACGGCGTCATCGTGACCCCGCCGATCTACCCGCCGTTCTTCGACATCGTGACCGAGGCCTCCGCGGCGGTCGTCGAGGTGCCGATGTCCGGCGGCATCGAAACCGGCTGGGCGCTCGACCTCGACGGCATCGACCGCGCCTTCGCGGCCGGC
The DNA here is from genome assembly GCF_044917495.1 of Agromyces mediolanus. Lineage (GTDB taxonomy): Bacteria > Actinomycetota > Actinomycetes > Actinomycetales > Microbacteriaceae > Agromyces > Agromyces mediolanus_B. Next base: position 54,913 of record NZ_JAVSSI010000002.1, read on the forward strand.
GCGAAGGCGATGCTGCTCTGCAACCCGCACAACCCGATCGGCCTCGTGCCGAGCCGCGACGAGCTCGCCGCCCTCGCCGCGATCGCCGCCCGGCACGGCGCCACGATCGTGTCCGACGAGGTGCACGGGCCGCTCTCGCAGCCCGACTCGCGCTACACGCCCTTCCTCACCGTCTCCGACGAGGCCCGCGAGTTCGGCGTGACCGTGACCGCCGGCACCAAGGCGTTCAACCTCGCCGGGCTGAAGGCGGCCATGATCGTCACCGCCTCGGAGCGCGGCGACGCCGTGCGCCGCGGCATGCCGTACGAGGTCGAGTGGCGGATGAGCCAGTTCGGCTCGATCGCGAGCATCGCGGCGTTCCGCGAGGGCGGCTTCTGGCTCGACGGCGTGCTCGCGAGCCTCGACGACAACCGCCGGCTGCTCGCCGAGCTCCTCGCCGACGAGCTGCCCGAGGTGCGGTACCGGATGCCGCAGGCGAGCTATCTCGCCTGGCTCGACTTCCGTGCGCTCGGCTGGGGCGACGACCCCGCCGCCCACGCGCTCGAGCGCGCGAAGGTCGCGCTCGGCGTCGGGCCCCAGTTCGGTGCCGAGGCGGGTCGCGGTCACGTGCGGCTGAACTTCGCCTGCACCCCGGAGGTGCTCGCCGAGGCGATCACGCGCCTCGCGGACGCGCGGTAGCGCCGCGAGCGCTCCTGCTGCCGCCGGGCTGAGGGAAGCGCGTCGCGGCTCCGCCGCGCCGGAGGGACGGGCCCGTTCGGCGCGAGTCGGCGTTCTGCCGCGGCACGCTTCGCAGCGCTGGCGCGCCCGCGAGCGCTCCTGCTGCCGCCGTGCTGAGGGAAGCGCGTCGCGGCTCCGCCGCGCCGCGCTGACCCTCAGCGCGTGTAGTTCGGCGCCTCGACGACGATCTGCACGTCGTGCGGGTGCGACTCCTTGAGGCCTGCGGGCGTGATGCGCACGAAGCGGCCCTTCGTCTTCAACTCCTCGATCGTGCGCGCGCCGACGTAGAACATCGACTGCCGGAGCCCGCCGATGAGCTGGTACGCCACGGCCGACAGCGGGCCGCGGTAGGGAACCTGGCCCTCGATGCCCTCGGGGATCAGCTTGTCGTCGCTCGGCACGTCGGCCTGGAAGTAGCGGTCCTTCGAGTAGGACGTCTTCTTGCCGCGGGTCTGCAGCGCACCGAGCGAGCCCATGCCGCGGTAGGTCTTGAACTGCTTGCCGTTCTGGAAGACGAGCTCGCCCGGGCTCTCGGCGGTGCCGGCGAGCAGCGAGCCGAGCATGACGGTGTCGGCGCCGGCGACGAGCGCCTTCGCGATGTCGCCCGAGTACTGCAGCCCGCCGTCGGCGATGAGCGGCACGCCGGCCGGCATGGTCGCCTTCGAGGCCTCGTACACGGCCGTGATCTGGGGCACGCCGACGCCCGCGACGACGCGGGTCGTGCAGATCGAGCCCGGGCCCACGCCGACCTTCACGGCGTCGGCGCCCGCCTCGACGAGCGCCTTCGCGCCCTCGTAGGTGGCGACGTTGCCGCCGATGACGTCGATGCCGGCGAACGAGGGGTCGGCCTTCAGCCGGCGGATGATGTCGAGCACGCCGGCGGACTCGCCGTTCGCGGTGTCGACGACGAGCACGTCGACCCCGGCGTCGCGGAGGGCCTCCGCACGCTCCCAGGCGTCGCCGAAGAAGCCCATGGCCGCGCCGACGCGCAGGCGCCCCTCGGCGTCCTTCGTCGCGTTCGGGTACTGCTCGCTCTTGTCGAAGTCCTTCACGGTGATGAGGCCGGTGAGCCGGCCCTCGTCGTCGATGAGCGGCAGCTTCTCGATCTTGTGCTCGGCGAAGATCGCGAGCGCCTCGTCGGGGTTCATGCCGACGTGGCCGGTGATGAGCGGCATCCGCGTCATCACCTCGGAGACCTTCGTGGTCGGCTTCTCGAAGTCGGAGACGAAGCGCATGTCGCGGTTCGTGACGATGCCGACGAGCCGGCCCGCCTCGTCGACGACCGGCAGGCCGCTCACGCGGTACGTGCCGCAGAGGGCGTCGACGTCGGCGACGGACGCGTCGGGCGTCGTCGTGACCGGGTTCGTGACCATGCCCGACTCGCTGCGCTTCACGCGGTCGACCATCTCGGCCTGGTCCTGGATGGAGAGGTTCCGGTGCAGGATGCCGATGCCGCCCTGGCGGGCCATGGCGATCGCCATACGGCTCTCGGTCACCGTGTCCATGGCGGCGGACAGCAGCGGCGTGGCCACGCTGATCCGTCGGGTGAGGCGCGACATCGTGTCGGCCTCGCTCGGGATGACGTCGGTGTGCCCGGGCAGCAGCAGCACGTCGTCGTAGGTGAGTCCCGTGAATCCGAACGGATCGTTCCTGTCCATGTCTGCCCTTCACTGCCGCCGGTGGTTCGCCGCCTGGATCGATGTCGCCCGCGCGGGATGCGCGCGAAGCGGTGCATCAATGTTAAGCGACGGCGGGCCCCGCGAATTCCCATCGGTGCTGCGCGAGGAGCGCCCGGTTCGCACGAACGTTGCGCCGGACCCGCCGCTCGGATAACAATCGAGGGCCGTTTGTGTCGCGGGCGAAACACCTAAGACATAATCGGCACGTACCGTCAACGACGTTGTCGACGGGAAAGGACCGGTCCCGGAGGTCCGAACGACCTCCGGAACCCCTTGGAGGTGCAGTGGAATCCACGCGAACAGTCCGACGGCACTCCCCAGGGAGATGGCTCGTACTCCTCGCAGTCCTACTGTCCGCACTCACTCTGTCCGGCATCGCAGCGTCCCCTGCGGTGGCGGAGGATGGGAGTACGGGCACAGGATCCGAAGAGTACGACTACTTCTTCCTCGGGAATGTGAAGTACGAGGACGAACCGCTTGAAGGTGTCGAGATCACGGTCGAGGGCGGTGGCTTCAAAGCCAGCGCCGAGACGGATGCCGACGGCAAATGGCGCATCGGCGTGCCCGAGAAGGCCAGCTACAAGGTGACCCTCGACGAGGACACCCTGCCGAAGGGTGTCGTCGTCGCCGAGGACGAGGAGAACCCGCGCACCGCGGAGTTCGGGCTCACCAACACGAAGTCGGTGAACTTCTTCCTCGGCGAGGGCACCCGGCAGACGGTCTCCTTCTTCGACCAGCTGCTGAACCGGCTGGCGAACGGCGTGAACTTCGGCCTCCTGCTCGCCCTCGCCGCGATCGGGCTCTCGCTCATCTACGGCACCACCGGGCTCAGCAACTTCGCCCACTCCGAGATGATCACCTTCGGCGCGCTGATGCTCCTGACCTTCTCGAGCGACCTCGGATTCCCGGTGTGGATCGCGATCATCATCGCGCTCATCCTGAGCCTCGGCCTCGGCTGGTCGCTCGACGGGGTGATCTGGAAACCTCTGCGAAAACGAGGGGTCGGCGTCATCCAGCTGATGATCGTGAGCATCGGTCTCTCGCTCGCGATGCGCTACACGTACCAGTTCTTCTACGGCGGGGCGACCAGGCAGCTGCCCGGCGCCTCCCCCGCGGACCTGCAGCTCGGACCGGTCTCGCTGTCCTGGATCGACCTCGCCAGCATGGGCATCAGCATCGTCGTGCTGCTCGGCGTGGCCTTCCTGCTGATGCGCACGCGGATCGGCAAGGCGACCCGAGCGGTCGCCGACAACGCGAGCCTCGCCGCCACGAGCGGCATCGACGTCGACCGGGTCATCCGGATCGTCTGGGTGCTCGGCGCCGGGCTCGCGGGCCTCAGCGGCATCCTCTGGGCGTACTACCGTCCCGGCGTGAGCTGGGACATGGGCTTCCAGATCCTGCTGCTCGTGTTCGCCGCGGTCACCCTGGGCGGTCTCGGCACCGCGTTCGGCGCGCTCATCGGCTCGCTCATCGTGGGCATCTTCGTCGAGCTCTCGACGCTCTGGCTGCCCTCCGACATGAAGTTCGTCAGCGCGCTCGTCGTGCTGATTCTGGTGCTCCTCTTCCGGCCGCAGGGAATCCTCGGCCGACGAGAGCGGATCGGGTAGGAGGCCGACCATGATCGATTGGGGAAGCATCTTCGGAAACGCGGCGGTCGAGCTGATCAGCCCGACCACGGCCGCCTACGCCCTCGCGGCGCTCGGCCTCGCCGTCCACTTCGGCTACACCGGCCTCCTGAACTTCGGCCAGGCCGGGTTCATGGCGCTCGGCGCATACGGCTACGCCATCTCGGTGCTCACCTTCGGGTTCCCGGTGTGGGGCGCCGTGCTCGTCGGCATCGGGGCATCCGTCGTCTTCGCGCTCGTGCTCGGCATCCCGACGCTGCGGCTGCGCGCCGACTACCTCGCGATCGTCACGATCGCGGCCGCGGAGATCGTCCGCCTCCTGTTCACGACGAACACCTTCGTCGCGGTGACGGGCTCGGCGAACGGCCTGAGCGAGTACAAGGCCGGATTCCGCGCCCTGAACCCGCTGAGCTTCGAGGGCAAGGCGGGCTTCGGCCCGTGGATGTTCAGCGCGAACGACTGGTGGAACATCATCGTCGGCTGGAGCGTCGTGGCCCTCGCCGTGCTCTTCACCTGGCTCCTCATGCGCAGCCCCTGGGGCCGCGTCATCAAGGGCATCCGCGAAGACGAGGACGCCGTGCGCGCGCTCGGCAAGAACGTCTACTCGTACAAGATGCAGAGCCTCATCATCGGCGGCGTCTTCGGCACCCTCGCCGGCATGATCTTCATCATGCCGCGGGCGGTGATCCCCTCCGCCTACGCGACCTCGCTCACCTTCTTCATCTGGGCGATCCTGCTCCTCGGCGGAGCGGCCACCATCCTCGGCCCCGTGCTCGGATCGATCGTGTTCTGGGTGCTGCTGTCGTTCTTCTCGGGCTTCATCGCCCGCGCGGTCGAGGCCGGCTGGTTCCCGATCTCCGAGGTGCAGGCGGGGCAGCTCCGGTTCATCCTCGTCGGCGTCGCGATCATGCTCCTCGTGATCTTCAGACCGCAGGGGCTGCTCGGCAACAAGAAGGAGATGTCTTTTGTCAAGTGAGACCACTCCCACGTCCAAGCCGGTCAAGTCGACCGGCCTCCACCTCGGCGCCGCCGAGCCGGGCTGCCGCAAGGTCGACCCGATCCTCGTCGCCGACGGCGTGAAGCGCACCTTCGGCGGCCTCACCGCCGTCGACGTCGCGCACGTCGAGATCCCCCGGGGCGCGATCACCGCGCTCATCGGCCCGAACGGCGCAGGCAAGACGACGTTCTTCAACCTGCTGACCGGCTTCGACAAGCCCGATGCCGGCACCTGGCAGTTCGACGGGAAGTCGCTCGCGCACGTGCCCGCCTACCGGGTCGCACGCATGGGACTCATCCGCACCTTCCAGCTGACGAAGTCGCTCGGCCTCCTGAGCGTCCTCGACAACATGAAGCTCGGCGCCAAGGACCAGACGGGCGAGAACCTGTTCCGCTCCCTGCTGCCGTTCCTCTGGCGGAAGCAGGAGCGGGAGATCGAGGCGAAGGCCGTCGACCTCCTCGCCCGCTTCAAGCTCGACGCGAAGCAGCACGACTACGCGGCGAGCCTCTCCGGCGGGCAGCGGAAGCTGCTCGAGATGGCGCGGGCGCTCATGAGCGACCCGACGCTCGTGATGCTCGACGAACCGATGGCGGGCGTGAACCCCGCCCTCACCCAGTCGCTCCTCGACCACATCCTCGACCTGAAGACGCAGGGCATGACCGTGCTCTTCGTCGAGCACGACATGCACATGGTCCGCCACATCGCGGACTGGGTCGTCGTGATGGCCGAGGGCCGCATCGTGGCCGAGGGCGACCCGCACACCGTCATGCAGGACCAGGCCGTGATCGACGCCTACCTCGGCGCCCACCACGACGTCGACCTCGGCGCGGCGCAGACGTCGAACGTCGAGGCAGTGAAGGAGCTCATCGATGACGAACACTGAACCGGCCGGCGCCACGGCCGTCGAACCGCCCCGGGGCGACACCGTCGTCGAGGTCGCCGAGGTCACGGCGGGCTACCTGCCCGGCGTGAACATCCTGAACGGCTGCTCGCTCGTCGCCCGCCAGGGCGAGCTCATCGGCATCATCGGGCCGAACGGCGCCGGGAAGTCGACGCTGCTGAAGTCGATCTTCGGGCTCGTGAAGGTGCGCAAGGGCGCCGTCCTGCTGAACGGCGAGGACATCACGAACCTGAAGGCGAACAAGCTCGTCGCCAAGGGCGTCGGCTTCGTGCCGCAGACGAACAACGTGTTCCCCTCGCTCACCATCCAGGAGAACCTCGAGATGGGGCTCTACCAGAAGCCCAAGGGGCTGAAGGACCGGCTGGAGTTCGTCACCGCGATCTTCCCGGAGATCGGCAAGCGGCTCGGCCAGCGCGCCGGCTCCCTCTCGGGCGGCGAACGGCAGATGGTCGCGATGAGCCGCGCGCTCATGATGGGGCCGCACGTGCTGCTCCTCGACGAGCCGAGCGCCGGGCTCTCCCCCGTGAAGCAGGACGAGGCGTTCCTGCGGGTGAAGGAGATCAACCGCGCGGGCGTGACGACGATCATGGTCGAGCAGAACGCCCGCCGCTGCCTGCAGATCTGCGACCGCGGCTACGTGCTCGATCAGGGCCGCGACGCCTACGAGGGCACCGGTCGCGAGCTGCTGAACGATCCGAAGGTGATCGGCCTCTACCTCGGCACCCTCGGTCAGGACGACTGAGCGGGCGCCTGAGCGCCGCTGACGGGCGGGTGGATGCCTCGGCATCCGCCCGCCCGTTCTCGTTCCCCCGGGGACGACGAAGGCCCCGGCATGACGAGGCCCGGCATGACGAAGGCCCCGGCGAGCGGAGCGCTCGCCGGGGCCTTCCACCGCCGACTAGTTGATGCGGGTCGAGGTGTTGTCTTCCTGGTACTCGTAGATGCCGATCGTGGCGCCCGTCGGGTCGCCGTTCTCGTCGAAGGTGATCGGGCCCGACAGACCGTCGTAGTCGATCTGGTCGCCCTTCTCGAGCAGGGCGGCGCCCTGCGCGAAGTCGGTCACCTTCTCGCCGTCACCGCTCGATCCGGAGATCTGGCGGAGGTACTCGGCGATCTTCGTGCCGCTGGTGTCGTTCGCAGCGTAGGCCGCGAGCGCGAACAGCACGATGTTGTCGTACGACTCCGCCGCGTAGGTGAAGTCGGTGAGCGACGGGTCGACCTCGAGGAGACGGTCGGTGAAGTCGCCGAGCGTCGCCAGGTCGAGACCGGGCGTGGTCGCCTTGGCGCCCTTGATGAGGCCGGGGGCGAACACGTCGCTGTAGTCGAGCCGGTTGCCGTCGGTCAGGTAGATCTTGTTGCCCGGGAAGCCGCCGCCGACGAGCTCCGGGATGATGATCTTGGCCTGGTCGAACGAGATGATCGCGATCGCGTCGGGCGACTGCGCCGTCACGTCGGCGATCTGGGTGGTGAAGTTGGTGTCGCCCGTGTTGTACGAGGACTCCGCGACGACCTCACCGCCCGCGCTCTCGAACGCCTTCTTCGTCGTGTCGGCGAAGCCGGTGCCGTAGGCGTCGTTCTGGAAGATGATGCCGAGGGTGCTGTTGCCGTCCTCGGCGATCAGGTTGCCCAGCACCTCGCCCTGCAGCAGGTCGGAGGGCGCCGTGCGCCAGTACAGGTCGTTGTCCTCGATCGTCGAGAGGTCGAGACCCGTGTTCGACGGCGACATCAGCACGACGCCGGCGCTCGTGACCTGCTCGTAGATGTTGCGGGTCTGCGCGGAGGCGGCGGCGCCCGAGATGGCCGACACGCCCTGCGAGAGCAGGTCGGTGACGGATCCGGTGGCCACGTCGATCGAGGTGTCGCCCTCGTCGCGGAGCACGAGCTCGATCTGGATGCCGAGGTCGGCCTTGTTGATGTCGTCGACCGCGAGCTTCGCTGCTGCGATCTGGGGCGGGCCGAGGACGGCGAGGCTGCCCGACTGCGGCGCGAGCTGACCGACCTTCAGGGTGAGATCGCGGGGACCGGCCTCGATGGGCAGTGCGTCGCCCGTGTCGGCCGGCTCGTCGGTCGGGGCGGTCGTGCTGCCGCCGCCGCTGGTGCAGGCGGAGAGAAGGAGGGCGGCGGCGCCCGCGAGGGCGACTCCCGTCCAGATTCCGCGTGCGCCGCGCTTGGCCGTAGCCTTCGCGAATACGCTCATGTTGCTCCTTGGGACTGAAGGATCGGACATAACGATGCGTCAGGTGACGCCGTGGTTTGACGATATTGCCCGGCCAACGAGGAAACAAGGGATGCCGGTCACAACCGCGTAACAGCGCAATGATCGTTACCGTGCCGACATCGGCGGGCGGTTCGGCGCAGCATCCGTGCGCGGAAGCCCGTTCGGACGCTCGGATCAGACGGGCTCGGCGACGACCTTCCGCGCCGCCCTGGCGTTGCGGACGAGGTCGATCGTGAGCACCACGAGGGCCACCCAGACGAGGGCGAAACCGAGCCAGCGCTCGAGCGGCATCGGCTCGCGCAGGATGAGGACGCCCACGAGGAACTGGATGAACGGCGCGAAGTACTGGATGAAGCCGAGGTAGATGAGCGGCAGCCGGCGCGAGGCCGCCGCGAACAGCAGCAGCGGCACCGCCGTCACCGCGCCCGCGCAGACGAGCAGCAGCGTGTGCCACGGGCTCACCGTGCCCATCGTCAGCCCGCTCGTGGCGGCGACCCACCAGAGCAGGCCCGCGGCGACGGGCGCGAGCCACAGCGTCTCGAGCGTCAGCCCGGACACGGCGTCGACGCGATGGCCGACGCGCTTCTTGATGAGTCCGTAGAAGCCGAAGGAGAACGCGAGGACGAGCGCGATCCACGGGAACTGCCCGTGGCCGACCGCGAGCACGACGACCGCGACGATGCTGATGCCGACCGCGATCCACTGCATGATGCTGAGGCGCTCGCGGAGCACGAGGACGCCGAGGAAGACCGTGACGATCGGATTGATGAAGTAGCCGAGCGCCGCCTCGACGACCTGGCCCGACACGGCGGCGTAGACGTAGGTCAGCCAGTTCACGAAGATGAGCACCCCGGCCGCGCCCATGGTGAAGAGCACCCGGCGGTCGCGCAGCAGCGCCCAGAACGCCGCCCAGCCTCGGGTGACGGCGAGGAGGGCCGCGCAGAAGACGAGCGAGAGCAGGATGCGCCAGGCGACGATCTCGACGGGCCCGCTCGGGGCGAGCGCGATGAAGTAGACGGGCAGGAAGCCCCAGAGCACATAGGCGGAGACGGCGTAGCCGAGGCCCGAACGGCTGAGGGCCGGAGCGCCGACCGGCGCGGCGGGGCGGTCGGGGCTGGAGTTCACCGGCTCAGCCTACGCCCAGCGGGCGGGCGGCCCGCGCACTGCGGGCTCCGGGAACGCGGAACGGCCCGGATGCCGAGGCATCCGGGCCGTTCTCGGAGCGCGTGGGTCAGCGCACGACGACCGCGAGGACGTCGCGGGCCGAGAGCACGAGGAACTCGTCGGCGCCGAACTTGACCTCGGTGCCGCCGTACTTCGAGTACAGCACGCGGTCGCCGACGGCGACGTCGAGCGGCACGCGGTTGCCGTTGTCGTCGATGCGGCCGGGGCCGACGGCGACGACCTCGCCCTCCTGCGGCTTCTCCTTGGCGGTGTCGGGGATGACGAGGCCCGACGCGGTGGTCTGCTCGGCCTCGACCTGCTTGATGACGATGCGATCCTCGAGCGGCTTGATGGAAACCGACACGGTTGACCCCTTTTCTAGATGAAGACTGTCTTGAAAGACTGGGTTAGCAGCCTCGGAACGAGAGTGCTAACCAGAGTCTAGGCGGCATCTGGCACTCGTGCAACGTGAGTGCCAGTGCGCGGAAGTCCTGGCGGCGGGTGGGCTGCAAGTCGCACGACGAGGCGGGCGCCGCGCCGCGGCCGCTCGGCGGGTCACCTTGTTCGCCGTGCAACTCGTCACTCGCCAGTCGGGCGGAGCGCGCTCGCCGGACGAGGCGGCAGCGGGCGGATGCCGGGCGGGCCGCACCGGGCTGCGCCGCGGTGCTAGCGTGGCCGGGTGGATCGCTCCGAACTCGTCGAACTGCTGTCCCCGGAGGGCCTGCGCCTGCTCGATTCGATCGGCGACTGGGATGCGAAGGCCGACGTCGTGAAGACCGTCGCCGCACTCCGCAAGCAGGGGCACCCGCCGGCCCTCGTGGCGGCGGTCCTGAGCCAGTCCCGGCTCCGGGCGAAGGGCCGCGCGAAGTTCGGCGAGTTCGCCTCGCGGATGCTCTTCACCGAGGCCGGCCTCGAGCAGGCCACCCGGCTGAACGTCGCCGCCCTGCACGCCGGCCGCTTCGCCCGCGCGGGCATCGCCCACGTCGCCGACCTCGGCTGCGGCATCGGCGGCGACGCCCTCGCCCTCGCCGCCATCGACCTCGAGGTCACCGCGGCCGACGCCGACGAGGTGACCGCCGCGGTCGCCGCCTTCAACCTCACGCCCTTCCCCCAGGCCCGGGTGCTGCACTCGCGCGCGGAGGACGTCGCGCTCGGCGGCATCGGCGGGGCCTGGCTCGACCCCGCCCGCCGGGTCACCTCGGGCGGCAGCACCCGGCGCCTGACGGATGCCTCCGACTACTCGCCGCCGCTCGACTTCGCCTTCGGGCTCGCGGACCGGATGCCGGTCGGCGTGAAGCTCGGCCCGGGCACCGACCGCGACGTCATCCCCGCCGGCGCCGAGGCCCAGTGGGTCTCCGTCGACGGCGCCGTCGTCGAGCTCGCGGTCTGGCTCGGCGCGCTCGCGCGACCCGGGGTCGGCCGCGCCGCCCTCGTCGTACGCGATGGCGCCGCCCACGAGCTCACCGCCCCGTCCGACAGCGCCGACGAGGCCGTGGGCGAGCTCGGCGCCTTCGTCTACGAACCCGACGGCAGCGTCATCCGCGCGCGGCTGATCGGCGACCTCGCCCGATCGCTGGACGCCCAGATGCTCTCGAACGGGATCGCCTACCTCACCGGCGACCGCCTCGTCGAGACGCCGTTCGCACGCGCGTTCCGCGTGCTCGAGCGGCTGCCGGCCGAGGAGCGGCAGCTGCGCCGCGAGCTCTCAGCCAGGAACATCGGCACGCTGGAGATCAAGAAGCGCGGCGTCGACGTCGACCCGGCCGCGCTGCGGACCCGGCTGAAGCTCTCGGGCGACGCCTCGGCCACGATCGTGCTGACCCGGGAGGCCGGCCGGCACGTCGCGCTGCTCGTCGAGCGGGCGGACACGCGGGGCTGACTGAGGCCTGCCGCTCAGCGCGGAGGCCGCCCGCTCAGCGCGGGAGCGCGCCGAAGACGATCGCGTAGTAGCCGATCCACACGGCGGAGAACACGAGGCCCGCGAGGCCGGTGCCGATGCCCGCGAACGCGAGGGCGCGGCCGTGCTCCTCGCGGCGGAGTCCCAGCACGCCGAAGACGATCGCGGCGAGGGAGACGGGGAGCATCCAGCCGACGAAGAGCGAGGCGATGCCGCCGATCGCCCCCGTCACGACGGAGATCCAGCTGTAGACGCGCCGCTGGGCATCGTCGTCGTCGGCCACCGCGACCTGCTCGACCGGCTCGGGCAGCGGCGGCCGGTGCACGAGCAGCAGCTGCCCGGTCGACAGCGAGCGCAACTGGCCCGTGTCGACCGGGACCTCGTACTCGCGCTGCTCGATCGCGGTCGGCGGCGTGTCGTCGCGGTGCGCCCCCGCGGCCACGCCGAGCGGGTCGCGGTCGTCGCCGTCGTCGACCCGGCGGCGCCGGCCCGTGCCGCCGCCGAGCGCCTCCCGCACGGCGGGCTCGCCGCGGAACGTGGGCTCGGCCGGCTGGTACGGGGCGAGCGGGCGCTCGGGGTCGAAGCCCGCAGGGGTCCCGTCGTCCGACGGGACCCCTGCGCGTTCGTTCGGCTCGGACAGGATCGGACCGATCAGTAGCTGTACGTGCTGCCCGCTGCGGCGAGCACGATGAAGAAGATCACGATGCCCACGATCCACAGCAGCCCCACGGCGATGCCGACGAAGCCCGTGATGAGGCCCGTGAGCCAGAAGCCCTTCGCCGCCGGCTCCTTCTTGCGGCCGAGGAAGCCGAGCACGACCGCCGCGATCGAGAAGAGCGCGCCGAAGCCGTAGAACAGGCTGCCGAGGAGGCCGAGGATGCCGCCGATCATCGAGATGATGCTGAGCGTCGGCGTGGGCGCGGCGGGGGCGGGCGCGTACCCGGCGTACCCCGGCTGAGCGTAGCCCGGCTGCCCGTACGCCGGCTGCTGCGGCTGGCCGTAGCCCGGCTGACCGTACGCGGGCTGCTGCGGCTGGCCGTAGCCCGGCTGACCATACGCGGGCTGCTGCGGCTGCCCGTACGCCGGCTGCTGGCCGTAGGGCTGCTGACCGTACGCCGGGGGCTGCTCCCCCGTGGCCGCGCCGTAGGCGGGCGGCGCCGGCGCCGCGGCGGGCGGCTGCGGGGCGGCGGGGGCCTGGGCCTCGGGTGCGCCGTACGACGGCGGGGTCGGGGCGGCCGGGGGTTCGGGCGCGGCCGGCGTGGCCGGCGGCTCCGGTGCGGCGGGCGTCTCCGGCGGCTCGGGCGCGGAGGGCACCTCGGGGGTGCCGCCGGCGACCGGGTCCGGCTCGGCCGGGTTCTGCGGGGTGTTCTGCTCGCTCATGTGCGTGCCTCTCGTGTCGCGCTGCGTGCGCGGGACGTCTGGGGTCGGATCTGGACGGTTCGGCCGGTCGTCAGCCGCTGACGCTCGACATCGTGGCGGCGGCCGCGACGACGACGATCACCACGATGATGGCGATCACGGACAGGGCGATGCCGACGTAGCCGATGATGGTGCCGGCGAGCGCCGCGCCGTGGCCCTGCTCGCCGGTCTTCTTGATCTGGCTGAGCGAGATGTGCCCGCAGATGATGCCGACGAGGAAGCCGAATCCGGTGAGGAGCCCGGCGAGCGAGGCGACGAGCGAGACGACCGCGAGGGTGTTCGTCTTCGCCGGCGCCTGGATGCGCGACTCCTGATCGACGTAGTTGGGAACGATCGGGTCCTCCGGCGGCGTGGCCGAGGTCGCCATGCCGAAGTCGGCCGACGCGGGCGTGAACGCCGGGTCGGAGTTCTGCCTGGGATCGCTCATCGCTGGCCCTCCTCGTGCGCGGATGCCCGGTCGCGCCGCTTCGGGCGCAGTTCCCCCCGAGGCATCCGGCCTCGCATTCCACACTACCGCGCGCCCGGACCCCCGCGCGAGGTCCGGAGCGGGGCCCCGCCCGCTCAGACCTGGATGTCGGTGACCGGGAGCGTCGAGTCGGCGCCGAAGCCGAGCGTCGACGGCCCGTGGCCGCCCATGATGAGCTGCGCGCCGAGTGCGGCGATCATGGCGCCGTTGTCGGTGCAGAGCGAGAGCGGCGGGATCCGCAGCTCGATGCCGTCCGCGGCGGCGCGCTCGGCGGCGAGCTCCCGCAGGCGCGCGTTCGCGATGACTCCGCCGCCGAGGAGGAGGCGGGGCACACCGAGCTCGCGGCAGGCGTCGATCGCCTTCCGCGTCAGCACGTCGACGACGGCCTCGCGGAAGCTCGCCGCGACATCCGCGACGGGCACCGGCTCGCCCGCGGCCTCGCGCTGCTCGACCCAGCGCGCGACGGCCGTCTTCAGCCCGGAGAAGCTGAAGTCGTAGCGGTGGCGCTCGAGGTCTTTCGGGCGGGTGAGTCCGCGCGGGAAGCGGATGGCGGCCGGGTCGCCCCCGACGGCGGCGCGATCGATCTCCGGGCCGCCCGGGTAGGGCAGTCCGAGCAGCCGGGCGACCTTGTCGAAGGCCTCGCCGGCGGCGTCGTCGATGGTCTCGCCGAGGAGCTCGACGTCGGAGACGAGGTCGCGCACGAGGAGCAGCGAGGTGTGCCCGCCGGACACGAGCAGCGCGATCGTCGGCGTCTCGAGCGGCGCCGCGGTGTCGAGGAGATCGGCGCCGACGTGCCCGACGAGGTGGTTCACGGCGTAGATCGGCACGTCGAGCGACACGGCGAGCGCCTTCGCCGCGCCGACCCCGACCATGAGGGCGCCGGCGAGCCCGGGACCGCTCGTCACGGCGACGGCGTCGATCTCGTCGAGGGAGACGGATGCCTCGGCGAGCGCCTGGCGGATCGTGGGGTCGAGCGCCTCCAGGTGCGCCCGCGCGGCGACCTCCGGGACGACGCCGCCGTACCGCGCGTGCTCGTCCATCGAGGAGGCGATCGTGTTCGCGAGCAGCTCGGTGCCGCGGACGATGCCGACGCCGGTCTCGTCGCAGCTCGTCTCGATGCCGAGCACGAGCGGGGCGCTCCGGTTCATCGCAGGTCCTCCCCGGTCGGGTCGTTCGATTCGGTCGCGGCGCCCGTGCGTTCGGCGACCGTGCGTTCGGCGACCGCCGGCCGGGTCACGGCCGGCGCGACCTCGAGCCGCATGATCACCGCGTCGATGCCGTGGCGGTAGTAGCCCGGGCGGACGCCGAGCTCCGCGAAGCCGAGCGAGGCGTAGAGGCCGCGGGCGACGGGGTTGTCCGCGCGGACCTCGAGGAAGACGTGCTCGGCGTCGCGCCGCCGCGCCTCGGCGATGAGCGCCTGCATGAGGACCCGGCCGAGCCCGGTGCCGCGGTGCTCGGGGTCGACGGCGATCGTCTGGATGTCGCCCTGCCCGCTCCCCCGCGGCGCGAGGAGGCCCGCGTAGGCGTAGACGGCGCCGGAGGCATCCGCCCGCTCGGAGTCCGCGCCGTCGGCGTCCGTGGGCTCGTCGCCCGCGCTGTCGGCCTCGGCCTCCCCGTCGACCGCGACGAGGTAGTAGCCGTGCTCGCTGCCGAGCTCGCGGCGCATGGCGTCCTCGGGCCAGGCGTCGTCGGCGAAGGTGTCGCGCTCGAGCCGCATGATCGCGGCCAGGTCGGCCGGCCGCGCGCGCCGGAGGAGCACGCTCATCGCGTCACCCGCTTGCCGGCCGAGGGGGTGACGTCGGGCTCGCGCAGGTAGATCGCGGCGTCGCCCGCGAGCGGCAGGCGCCCCGCCGCGAAGGCGAGCTCGGCGAGCATGCCGATGCCGCCGGCCGGGACCTCGGCCGCGTCGAGCCGCACGCCCGCGAACGGCGGCACCTCCTCGCGCGGGACGAGCCGCGGCCCGGCGGTGCGCACGGGCAGCCCGTCGCCGTCGAGGCCCAGGTACTCGGACACGGCGAACTCGCGGCGGCGCGCATCGGTGACGACCTGGACGGCGGAGGCGCCGCCGGCGACGAGGTGCGCCCAGGCGACGGCGTCGTGGCTCGGCACAGGCACGAAGGGACGACGGATGCCGAGGGCGAAGGCGTGCGCGGCGGCGATGCCGACGCGGAGCCCGGTGTAGGGCCCGGGGCCCATGCCCGCGGCGACGCCCGAGAGCGCGGTCGGGGCGACGCCGGCGGCGCGGAGCGACTCGGCGATGAGCTCGCCGATGACCTCCGCGTGCCGCATCGCGTCGGCGGTGCCGCGCTGGTCGAGCACGCCGCCGTCGCGATCGACGACGGCGACGCTCGTGCCTGCCGAAGTGTCGATGGCGAGGAGCATGCCTCAAGCCTATTCGCCCCGCCCCTCGCACAAACTCAGGAGCATCCCGATCGGCATCCGCGGAATCCGGGCCCGGGCGCCCGCGCTACTCGGACGTATCGGCCGGATGTTCCTGAATACGCTCGAGGAGGGGGCCGCGGAGGGTGAGGGTGCGGGGCTCGTCGGCCTCGAGGTCGAGGTCCGCGTCCGCGCGGGGCGCGGCGCCGTCCTCCCCGGCCACGCCGGCGCCCGTGCGGCGCTCGATGACGATCTCGAGCCAGGCCGGGTGGGTCTCGTCGACGAGCCCGGCCGCCCACTCCGCGACGACCACCGAGCCGGCGAAGTCGAGGTCGAGGTCGTCGAGCTCGAGCGCGTCGCTCAACCGATAGGCGTCGACGTGCACGAGCGGCGCGCCGCCGACGAGGCTCGGGTGCGTGCGCGCCAGCACGAAGGTCGGGCTCTGCACGGGGCCCCGGATGCCGAGCCCCTCGCCGATGCCGCGGGTGAGGGTCGTCTTCCCGGCGCCGAGCGGCCCGGTGAGCAGCACGAGGTCGCCCGCGCGCAGCGCGGCGCCGAGACGGCGGCCGAACGCCTCCATCGCCTCGGTGTCGGCGACCTCGAGCCGCATCACGCGCCGCCGAGGTAGCCGCGCGGCACGCGCGGGCCGATCCGGGTGACGATCTCGTAGCCGATGGTGTCGGCGGCGACGCCCCAGTCGTCGGCCGACGGCGCACCCGTCGCGGGGTCGCCGAAGAGCACGACCTCGTCGCCGACCGCCACGGCGTCGTCGCCGACGTCGACGAGGAACTGGTCCATCGCGATCCGCCCGACCACCGGCCGCCGCGCGCCGGCGAGCAGCACCTCGCCGCGGCCGGAGGCCTGCCGCGGGATGCCGTCGGCGTAGCCGAGCGGCACGAGCGCGAGCGTCGTGTCGCGCTCGGCGCGCCAGGTGTGGCCGTAGGAGACGCCGTCGCCCGCGGCGATGCGGCGCACCGCGGCCACCCGGCCCCGGAGGGTCATCACGGGGATGAGGCCGAGCTCGGCCGAGGTGGTGCCGTCGGCGAAAGGCGGGATGCCGTAGCAGGCGATGCCGAGCCGCACGAGGTCGTAGCGCGCATCGGGCCGGGTGAGCGCCGCGGCCGTCGACGCGATGTGGCGGAGCTCGGGCGCGAGTCCGGCGGCGCCGGCCTCGGCGAGGGCGCGCTCGAAGGCGGCCAGCTGCGCGGCGTCCGACTCGGCCGAGGTGTTCGCGAGGTGGCTGAAGACGCCGCGCAGCTGCACGACGCCCTCGCGCTCGAGCGCCGCGGCGAGGCGCACGGCGCTCGGCCAGTCGTCGGGCTGCACGCCGTTCCGGCTGAGCCCGGTGTCGATCTTCAGGTGCACCCGGGCGGGCCGGCCGAGCGCGCGCGCGGCATCGGCCGCCCGCAGCAGCTGCGCCTCGGCGGAGAGGCCGAGGTCGATGTCCGCGGCGATCGCGGGACCGAAGTCGGCACCCGGGTCGTGCAACCAGGCGAGGATCGGCGCGTCGATGCCGGCCGCCCGCAGCTCGTGCGCCTCGCCGAGATCGGCGGTGCCGAGCCAGCCGGCGCCGCCGGCGAGGGCGGCACGGGCGACCGGCACGGCGCCATGGCCGTAGGCGTCGGCCTTCACCACCGCCATGGCGCGCGTCCCGCCCAGGCGGTCGACGAGGGTGCGGACGTTCGCGGTCACCGCGTCGAGGTCGATCACGGCCTCGCGGAAGGGTCGCTCGCTCATGCGCCGGATCCCCCGCTCCGCTCGAGGACGACGAACGCGCTCGCGATGCCGGCGTCGTGGCTCATCGAGAGGTGCAGCACGTCGATGCCGAGCGAGTCGAGGTGCTCGGCGAGTCCGCCGGTGACCTCGAAGCCCGGGTTGCCGTCGGCATCCTGCACGATCCGCATCTCCTGCCAGCGGAGCACCGCGTGCCCGCCGAGCGCCTTGATCAGCGCCTCTTTCGCGGCGAAGCGGGCGGCGAGGGAGCGGGGCGAACGACCCCGTTCGCTCTCGGCGAACAGGCGCTCGACGAGGGCCGGGGTACGACGGATCGAGCGCTCGAAGCGGTCGAGATCGACCACGTCGACCCCGATGCCCGCGATCACGCGCGCACCCCGTCGCTCACACAGCCCCCGTCGTTCATGCGCCCCCGGTCACTCCACCGTCACGGACTTCGCGAGGTTCCGCGGCTGGTCCACGTCGAGGCCCTTGGCCTGCGCGAGTTCCATCGCGAACACCTGCAGCGGCACGACCGCGAGCAGCGGCTCGAAGAGCGGCGCGGCGAGCGGGATGCGGATGACCTCGTCGGCGAACGGCAGCACGGCCGCGTCGCCCGCCTCGGCGATCGCGATGACGCGGGCGCCGCGAGCGCGGATCTCCTGGATGTTCGACACGACCTTCGGGTGCAGGCTGTTCGGGTGGCGCGGGCTCGGCACCACGACGAACACCGGCTGGCCCGGCTCGATGAGCGCGATCGGCCCGTGCTTCAGCTCGCCGGCGGCGAAGCCCTCGGCATGGATGTACGCGAGCTCCTTGAGCTTCAGCGCCCCCTCGAGGGCGATCGGGTAGCCGACGTGGCGGCCGAGGAAGAGCACCGAGCGGGTGTCCGCCATCCAGTGGGCGAGCTGGGCGACCTTCTCGGACTCCTCGAGCACCGCGGCGAGCTTCTCCGGCACCGCCTGGAGCTCGTGCAGTTGCGCCGCGAGCTCGCCCGCGGTCAGCGTGCCGCGCACCCGGGCGAGGTGCAGGCCGAAGAGGTAGAGCGCGGTGATCTGCGCGACGAAGGCCTTCGTCGAGGCAACGGCCACCTCGGGCCCGGCGTGCGTGTAGACGACCGCGTCGGACTCGCGCGGGATCGTCGCGCCCTGGGTGTTGCAGACCGAGACCGTCTTCGCCCCCATCTCGCGGGCGTACTTCACGGCCATCAGCGTGTCCATCGTCTCGCCCGACTGGCTGATCGACACGACGAGGGTGTCCTGCTCGATGACAGGTTCGCGGTAGCGGAACTCGTGGCTGAGCTCGACCTCGACGGGCACCCGCGCCCACTGCTCGATCGCGTACTTCGCGACGAGGCCCGCGTACGACGCGGTGCCGCAGGCGATGATCGTGATGCGACGGACGGCGCGGAGCTCCTCGTCGCCGAGGGCCTCGAGCTCGGGGATGACGACCTGCTCGTCGGCGATGCGGCCGCGCACGGTGTTCGCGACGGCGTCGGGCTGCTCGGCGACCTCCTTGCGCATGAAGGACGACCAGCCGCCCTTCTCGGCGGCCGAGGCATCCCACGCGACCTCGAAGGACTCGACCTCGACGGGGGCGCCCTCGAAGTCGGTGACGCGCACCTCGTCGGCGGTGAGCTCGACGATCTGGTCCTGACCGATGGCGACGGCGCGCTTCGTGTACTCCACGAAGGCCGCGACGTCCGAGCCGAGGAAGTTCTCGCCCTCGCCGAGGCCGAGCACGAGCGGCGAGTTGCGGCGCGCGCCGACGACGAGGCCCGGCTCGTCGCGGTGCACGGCGAGGAGCGTGAAGGCCCCTTCGAGCCGCTGCACGGTGGCGCGGAACGCGGCGCGGAGGTCGCCGGTGCGACGGACCTCGCGACCGAGGAGCACGGCGGCGACCTCGGTGTCGGTCTCGGAGGCGAAGGCGAAGCCCTCGTCGAGGAGCTCCTGCTTCAGCTCGGAGAAGTTCTCGATGATGCCGTTGTGGATGAGCGCGAGGCGCCCCTCGTCGGCGAGGTGCGGGTGCGCGTTGGCGTCGGTCGGGCCGCCGTGGGTCGCCCAGCGGGTGTGCCCGATGCCGGTGCCGCCCTCCTCGAGCGGCTGCTGCTCGAGCGCTTCGGCGAGCACCTTGAGCTTGCCGGCGCGCTTGGCCGTGGCGAGCTCACCCTCGGCGCCGATCACGGCGACTCCGGCCGAGTCGTAGCCACGGTATTCGAGGCGGCGCAGGCCACCCATGAGGACGTCGACGCTCGAACGGGCGCCCACGTATCCGACGATTCCACACATGCGCACGATCCTAGCGGCGAGATCCTGGACGAGCGCCGCACGGGACGAGCACCCCCGCGCCCGTCACTAGACTGTGCGGGTGCCGGATCAGCATCATCCAGCGTCGAACGCTCCGCAACTGTCGCCGTTCATCGAACTCGACCGCGCGGACTGGGCGGCGCTCGCCCCGTCGATGCCCTCCCCGCTCCAGGAGACCGAGCTCGTGCAGCTCCGCGGGCTCGGCGAGCCGCTCGACCCCCGCGAGGTCGCCGAGGTCTACCTGCCCCTCTCCCGGCTGCTGAACCTCTACGTCGGCGGTACGAAGGCCCTGCACAAGGTGACGAGCGAGTTCCTCCGCGAGCAGTTCGCCCCGACCCCGTTCGTCATCGGCGTGGCCGGCTCGGTCGCGGTCGGCAAGTCGACGATCGCGCGTCTGCTCCGCGAGCTCCTCGCCCGCTGGGAGCACACGCCCCGGGTCGAGCTCGTGACCACCGACGGCTTCCTCTTCCCGAACGCGGAGCTCGAACGGCGCGGGTTGATGGCGCGGAAGGGCTTCCCGGAGTCGTACGACCGCCGGGCGCTGCTGCGCTTCGTGAGCGAGGTGAAGGCCGGGGCCGCGGAGGTGCGCGCGCCGTTCTACTCCCACCTCGCCTACGACATCGTCCCCGACGCCCAGATCACCGTGCGCCGGCCCGACGTCCTCATCGTCGAGGGGCTGAACGTGCTCCAGCCGCCCGGGCCCGGGCACCGGCTCGCGGTGAGCGACCTGTTCGACTTCACGATCTACGTCGACGCCCGTACGGGCGACATCGCCCGCTGGTACGAGGAGCGGTTCCTGAAGCTGCAGCGCGGCGCCTTCGCGAACCCGCGATCCTACTTCCACCGCTACGCCTCGCTCTCCGAGGAGGAGGCCAGGCAGCGCGCCCGCGAGATCTGGCACGGGATCAACGAGCCGAACCTGCTGCAGAACGTGCGGCCGACGCGCTCGCGCGCCTCGCTCGTGCTGCGGAAGAGCGCCGACCACACCGTGTCGAGCGTGCTCCTGCGGAAGCTCTGAGCCCGGTTGCGCGGCTGAGCGGCTGAGCGGCCGCGCGGCTGCCCGCCCGCGCGGCTGAGCCCGCCCCGGCATCCGAGCGCCGCCGGAACGGCGAATCGCCCGCCTCCGGGGAGACGGGCGATTCCGGCCCTGCTTTCCGGATGCCTCGCCGGCACCACCCGTTCGCGCGCTCAGCGGGCGAGCTCGACGCTCACGATCTCGGCGAGCGTCGCCGCGTGCCGATCGGCCACGGACTGCTCGGCGGCCTCGACCATGACGCGCACCATCGGCTCGGTGCCGCTCGGGCGGAGCAGGACACGACCGGAGTCGCCCAGCTCGGCCTCGGCCGCGGCCACCGCGGCGGCGACGCCGGCGTTGTCGTGCAGCGCGTGGTGGTCGACGTCGCGGACGTTCACGAGCACCTGCGGGTAGACGCGCATCACGGAGGCGAGCTCCGCGAGCGACTTGCCCGTGCGCGCGACCTCGGCTGCGAGGTGCAGGCCCGTCAGCACGCCGTCGCCGGTCGTCGCGAACTCGCTCATGATGACGTGCCCGGACTGCTCGCCGCCGAGGGCGTAGCCGCCCGCCGTGAGCTCCTCGAGCACGTAACGGTCGCCGACCTTCGTCTCGACGATGCGGATGCCGTGCTCGGCCATCGCCCGCTTCAGGCCCAGGTTCGACATCACCGTGACGACGAGGGTGTCGTCGACGAGCTTGCCGCGCTCCTTCATGGAGACCGCGAGGATCGCCATGATGCGGTCGCCGTCGATGATGTTGCCCTCGGCGTCGACGGCCAGGCAGCGGTCGGCGTCGCCGTCGTGCGCGATGCCGAGGTCGGCGCCGTGCTCGAGGACGGCCGCCTGCAGCGGACCGAGATGCGTCGATCCGACCCCGTCGTTGATGTTGATGCCGTCGGGGTCGGCGCCGATCACGACGACCTCCGCACCGGCGTCGCGGAACGTCTCGGGCGAGACGCCCGCCGCGGCGCCGTGGGCGCAGTCGAGGACGACCTTCAGTCCGTCGAGGCGGTGCGGCAGCGTGCCGAGCAGGTGCACGACGTAGCGGTCCTCCGCGTCGGCGAAGCGGCGGATGCGCCCCACGCCGTCGCCGACCGGCGCGAGCTTCTGCTTGCCGAGGAAGCCCTCGATGCGGTCCTCCACCACGTCGGGGAGCTTCGTGCCGCCGAACGAGAAGAACTTGATGCCGTTGTCGGGGGCGGGGTTGTGCGACGCCGAGATCATCACGCCGAAGTCGGCGTCGATCGAGTCGATGAGGAACGCGGTCGCGGGAGTGGGGATCACCCCGGCGTCGAGGACGTCGACCCCGCTCGAAGCGAGGCCGGCCGCGACGGCGGCGGTGAGGAACTCGCCCGAGACGCGGGGGTCGCGCGCGACGACGGCGACGGGACGTCGCCCGGCCGCGCGGTTCTCCTCCGCGTGGCGTCCCTGGGTGAGGACGGCAGCAGCCGCCTGAGCGAGGCCCAGGGCCAGGTCAGCCGTGAGTTCACGGTTGGCCAGGCCCCGGACCCCGTCGGTTCCGAATAGCCGAGGCATGCGGAAAGTCCGGCGAAGCGATTAACGCTTCGAGAACTGCGGAGCCTTGCGCGCCTTCTTGAGACCGGCCTTCTTGCGCTCGATGACGCGGGCGTCGCGCGTGAGGAAGCCGGCCTTCTTCAGGGTCGGACGGTTGTTCTCGCGGTCGATCTCGTTCAGCGCACGGGCGATCGCGAGGCGCAGCGCGCCGGCCTGGCCCGAGGGGCCGCCGCCGGTGATGCGGGCGATCACGTCGTACGAGCCGTTGAGCTCGAGCACGGTGAAGGGGTCGGTGATGAGCTGCTGGTGGAGCTTGTTCGGGAAGTAGTCCGCGAACTCGCGGCCGTTCACCTTGATGCCGCCGGCACCCGGGACGACGCGCACGCGCGCGATGGCCTGCTTGCGGCGGCCGACGGCCGCGCCCGAGACGTTCAGCACGGGGCGGGCGGCGGCGGGGGCCTCAGCCGCGGCGCTCTCGGTCGTGTAGCTCTCGGGAGCCTGGTCGATCTGGTCTGCGATCTTCGCCATGGTGGTAATGAGTCCTTTTCGAGAAGTCGAGGGGGCGCTTACTGCGCGACCTGGGTGAGGGTGTACGGCTTCGGCTGCTGAGCCGCGTGCGGGTGCTCCGGGCCGGCGTAGACCTTCAGCTTCTTGAGCTGGGCCCGACCGAGCGAGTTCTTCGGGAGCATGCCGCGGATCGCCTTCTCGACGGCGCGGACGGGGTTCTTCTCGAGGAGTTCGGCGTACCCGACGGCCTTGAGGCCGCCCGGGTAGCCCGAGTGGCGGTAGGCCTTCTTCTGCTCGAGCTTCTGGCCGGTGAGGGCCACCTTCTCGGCGTTGATGATGATGACGAAGTCGCCGGTGTCGACGTGGTTGGCGAAGATCGCCTTGTGCTTGCCGCGGAGCAGGGCGGCGGAGTGGCTGGCGAGGCGGCCGAGCACGATGTCGGCGGCGTCGATGACGAGCCAGTCGCGCTGGATCTCGCTCTGCTTCGGGGTGTACGTACGCGTCACGGGAGTGCTGCTTTCTGTATCGAGTGAGAGGTTCGTGAATCCCGCTCCGGTGGGGTGTTCGTGCGCGATGCGCGTGAACGCCCCGGTGGAGGGCTCAACTTCGGATACCGGGGGTCGACCTGAAGGTCGGCGCCGTGGCACCAAAGGGAGAGTTTAGCCGACGACCCCGTCGACCCGCAATTCGCGGCGGGCTCGGGTCTGCTCGGCGCGCGCCGCGAGCTCCTCGTCGGGCGGGTAGCCGACCTCGGTGAGCACGAGCCCCTTCGCCGGCATCACCTTGAACGCGCTCGTGCGCTCGGCCGCGGCGAGCAGGGCGGCGGGATCCGCCGGGTCGAGCCGCCCCTCCCCCACGGCGACGCTCGAGCCGACGAGCGCGCGCACCATCGAGTGGCAGAAGGCATCGGCCTGCAGGCGGGCGACGAGCACGCCGCCCTCGCCGCGCTCCCAGCCGAACGCCTGCAGTGTTCGGATCGTCGTCGCCTCCGGCCGCGGCTTGCAGAAGGCGGCGAAGTCGTGGAGCCCGACGAGCGAGCGCGCCGCGGCATCCATCGCTCCGACGTCGAGGGTGCGCGGCAGCCAGACCGTGCGGTTCCGCGCCAGCGGATCCTTCAGCGCACCGCCGTCGGCGATGCGGTACTCGTAGCGGCGCCAGACCGCGGAGAAGCGGGCGTCGAAGCCCTGCGGCGCGAGCACCGCCGAGGTGACGACGACGTCGGCCTCCGCGGCGCCCAGGATGCCCGTGAGCCGCCGCAGGAGCACGGAAGCGGGGTCGGCGGCCTCCCCCGGAGCGGCGTCGCCGCGGCGCGGCTTCGTGACCGCAGCGAGGGCCTGCGGGGGCACGTCGAGGTGCGCGACCTGACCGAGCGCGTGCACGCCCGCGTCGGTGCGGCCGGCCACCGTGAGGCGCGGCGCGACGCCCGCCCGCCGGAACAGGGTGCCGAGCGCCTGCTCGATCGTGCCCTGCACGGTGCGCAGGCCCGGCTGCGCGCTCCACCCGGCGAAGCCGCCGCCGTCGTAGGCGATGCCGAGGCGGAGGCGCACGGGCGCGTCGCCCGGTGCCGGTGCGGCGACGTCGACGGGCGCGCCGTCGTCGCTCGTCGGGGTGCTCGCCATGTCCACCAGCTTAGGGCGGCGGCATCCCGTCGGTCCGCCCCCGGAAACGCCGACGGGCCCCGATGCATCGCGCATCGGGGCCCGTCGGACGGGGTGCTGAGGTTACTTGGCCTCGGCCTCGGCGGGCTCGCCCGCCTCCGCCTGCTCCTCGGCCGGAGCCTCGGTCTCGGCGGTCTCCTCGGCGGGGGCCTCGGTCTCGGCGGCGGCCTCCTCGGCCGGCTCCTCGACCGGGGCGGCCGGGGCGGCCTCGGCGGCGGGCTTCGCGGCGCGCTGCTTCTTCACGACCGGCTCGAGCACGAGCTCGATGACGGCCATGGGGGCGTTGTCGCCCTTGCGGTTGCCGATCTTCGTGATGCGGGTGTAGCCGCCCTCACGGTCGGCGACCTGCGGCGCGATGACCGCGAACAGCTCGTGCACGACCGACTTGTCGCCGATCACGGCGAGCACGCGACGGCGGGCGTGCAGGTCGCCGCGCTTCGCGAACGTGACGAGGCGCTCGGCGAGCGGACGCAGGCGCTTGGCCTTGGTCTCGGTCGTCGTGATCGACTTGTGCGTGAACAGCGCGGCAGCGAGGTTCGCGAGCAGCAGACGCTCGTGCGCGGGGCCGCCTCCGAGGCGGGGGCCCTTGGTGGGCTTCGGCATGATTCGTTGTCTCCAGTACTTGGGGGGTTAGAGCGGCGCTACCGCTTAGTTCTCGTCGTCGAAGCCCGTGTAGAAGTGGGCGCCGTCGAAGCCGGGAACCGAGTCCTTGAGCGCGAGGCCCATCTCCGTCAGCTTGTCCTTGACCTCGTCCACCGACTTCTGGCCGAAGTTGCGGATGTTCATGAGCTGCGACTCCGACAGGGCGACGAGCTCGGACACCGTGTTGATGCCCTCGCGCTTCAGGCAGTTGTAGCTGCGCACCGAGAGGTCGAGGTCCTCGATCGGGATCGAGAGCTCGCTCGAGAGCACGGCGTCGACCGGCGCGGGGCCGATCTCGATGCCCTCGGCCGCGGTGTTCAGCTCGCGGGCGAGGCCGAACAGCTCGACGAGGGTGCGACCGGCGGAGGCGATGGCGTCGCGCGGCGAGATCGCCGGCTTCGACTCGACGTCGACCACGAGGCGGTCGAAGTCGGTGCGCTCGCCGGCACGGGTGGCCTCGACGCGGTAGGTGACCTTCAGCACCGGCGAGTAGATCGAGTCGATCGGGATCTGGCCCGCCTCGCTGTACTCGTTGCGGTTCTGCTGGGCCGAGACGTAGCCGCGGCCGCGCTCGATGGTGAGCTCGAGCTCGAACTTCGCCGCGTCGTTCAGGGTCGCGATGACGAGCTCGGGGTTGTGCACCTCGACACCGGCCGGGGCCGAGATGTCGGCGGCGGTGACCTCACCGGCGCCCTGCTTGCGCAGGTAGGCGGTGATGGGCTCGTCGTGCTCGCTGGAGACGACCAGGTTCTTGATGTTGAGGATGATCTCGGTGACATCCTCCTTGACGCCGGGCACGGTCGAGAACTCGTGCAGCACGCCGTCGATGCGGATGCTCGTGACGGCCGCCCCGGGGATCGAGGAGAGGAGCGTACGACGGAGCGAGTTGCCCAGGGTGTAACCGAAGCCCGGCTCGAGGGGCTCGATCACGAACCGCGAACGGAACTCCGAGATGTTCTCTTCGGTGAGCGTCGGGCGCTGTGCGATCAGCACTGTGGATTCCTTTCGGCAGGGTGTCCGCTATATGACACCGAGCAGTTCTTGAAGGATCTTGAGTTGTGAGAGAACGGCCCGCACCCCGGGCGACGCCGCGAGGGCGTCGCCCGGGGGCGGGGACGGAGCGTCAGACGCGGCGGCGCTTCGGCGGGCGGCAGCCGTTGTGCGCCTGGGGCGTCACGTCGTTGATGCTGCCGACCTCGAGGCCGGCGGCCTGGAGCGAGCGGATGGCGGTCTCGCGACCCGAGCCCGGGCCCTTGACGAAGACGTCGACCTTCTTCATGCCGTGCTCCTGCGCCTGGCGGGCGGCCGACTCGGCGGCGAGCTGCGCGGCGAACGGGGTCGACTTGCGCGAGCCCTTGAAGCCGACGCCACCGGAGGAGGCCCAGCTGATCACGGCACCGTTGGTGTCGGTGATCGAGACGATCGTGTTGTTGAACGTCGACTTGATGTGGGCCTGGCCCACGGCGATGTTCTTCTTTTCCTTCTTGCGCGGCTTGCGAGTAGCCGCCTTGGGTGCTGCCATGTTCGAAATCTCCTAGATCTGGCGACAAGCGGTTACTTGCGGCCGGCCTTCTTCTTGCCGGCCACGGTGCGCTTCGGGCCCTTGCGGGTACGAGCGTTGGTCTTGGTGCGCTGGCCGCGGACGGGGAGACCGCGACGGTGGCGGAGGCCCTCGTACGAGCCGATCTCGACCTTGCGGCGGATGTCGGCGGCGACCTCGCGGCGGAGGTCTCCCTCAACCTTGTAGTTGCCCTCGATGTAGTCGCGCAGTGCGACGAGCTGGTCGTCGCTGAGGTCCTTGACGCGGATGTTGCCGTCGATGCCGGTGTCCGCGAGCGTCTGCAGCGCACGGGTGCGGCCGACGCCGTAGATGTAGGTCAGTGCGATCTCCACGCGCTTCTCGCGCGGGATGTCGACTCCTGCCAGACGTGCCATGGTGGCTTCTCCTGTGAGTGAGTGGAGGTGTGAAGCAGTGCCGGTGCCCGGGCCTCCTCCCGAGGTGTCCCCCGCTCCCGAGTCATCGGGCGGCGAGTTCTGGCACTGCCGTGTTCGTGTTCAGTTGTCACGGCCGACGACGCGCGTCGGCCGCCGCAGGTCAGCCCTGGCGCTGCTTGTGGCGCGGGTTCGACTTGCAGATGACCATGACGCGGCCGTGACGGCGGATCACCTTGCAGTGGTCGCAGATCGGCTTGACGCTGGGGTTCACCTTCATGAGGGATGTTTCCTTCGATTCGCTGTCCTCGTACCCGCGGGATGCCGCGGGCCGTTACTTTCCGACAGCCTTTACTTGTAGCGGTAGACGATGCGCCCGCGGGTCAGGTCGTAGGGGCTGAGCTCCACGATCACGCGGTCCTCCGGGAGGATGCGGATGTAGTGCTGCCGCATCTTGCCGGAGATGTGGGCCAGGACCTTGTGGCCGTTGGTCAGCTCGACGCGGAACATTGCGTTCGGAAGCGCCTCGATGACCGAGCCCTCGATCTCGATGACACCGTCTTTCTTCGCCATAGCCTCACTATCGCTTGGGGGTAAAGGTGGTCGGTCGTGCGATGGTTCCGCACTGATCCGCCCTGTCGGCGCATGCCGAAGCGCAGGTGCAGAACACCAAGGGTCTACTTTAGATCATTCCGAGCGGAATCGCCAACCGGCACCGTCAGCCGCGAGCGCGACCCGCCGCTGCGGCCTCCACGCGCTCGACGAGCGGGTCGTGGAGCGGATGCCCCGGCTCGATGCCGGTCACGCGGACGACGAAGGACACCGGGTCGAGGTCGTCGAGCAGCGCGCCGAGCTCCACGCTCTCGGCATCCTCCGGCACGTCGAAGCGCAACGCCGCCGCGATGGCGGCGAGCAGCCCCTCGACCGGGGCGCCGCGCTCGGCGAGGCGCGCCGCCGGGGCGATGAAGCGCTCGTGCCGCGAGAGCTTCCGCAGCGGCTGCCGGCCCACCCGCTCGACCGTGTCGGGCAGCTCGGGGTTCGCGAAGCGCTCCAGGATCCGCTCCCGGTAGGCGTCCTGCTCGGCGCGGCTGAAGCCGTGCTCGGCGACGATCAGGGCCGAGGTCTCGCCGAGCGCGCCCTCCACCACCGCGCGCACCGCCGGGTCGGCGAGCGCCGCGCTCAACCGGTGATGTCCGGCGAGCGCACCGGCGTAGGCGGTCGTCGCGTGCCCGGTGTTGACGGTGAAGAGCTTCCGCTCGATGTACGGGGCGAGCTCGTCGACGAAGTGCGCTCCCGGGATCCGCGGCTCGTCGCCCGCGAACGGCCCGCGCTCGATCGCCCACTCGAAGAAGGCCTCCACGGTGACGTCGAGGCTCGAGGCATCCGGCTGCCCCGGCACGATCCGGTCGACGGCGGTGTTCGCGAAGACGGCCCGCGGGGCCAGTTCCGCCCACTCCCCGGGCTCGGCGAGCGCGACGACCTCGTCGCGCAGGAGATCGGTGGCATTGATCGCGTTCTCGCACGCCATCACGCCGAGCGGCGGGAGTCCCGCCGGACGCGCGCGCAGCGCGGCGAGCACGTGGGGGGCGATGAAGCGCAGGACGCGCGGTCCGACCGCCGTCGTCACGAGCGCGGCGCCGGCGAGCTCCGCGACGAGGGCCGACGGGTCCGCCGCGCCGCTGTCGATCGCGCGGAAGCGCGTGACCGCGTGATCGCGCGCCCCCGCGCCCACCTCGTGCACGGTGTAGCGCTCGGCGGCGTCGAGCCGGGCGATGAGGTCGCGGTCCACGTCGGCGAAGACGACCTCGTATCCGGCCTCGTGCAGCAGCAGCCCGACGAAGCCCCGGCCGATGTTGCCGGCCCCGAAGTGGACCGCGGTGCTCACTCGTTGACCTCCGACAGCAGTCGGCCGAGCTCGTCGCTCGAGTCCGCGTCGAGGAGCTTCCGCACCTCGTCCTCGTCGGAGAAGATCACCGCGATGCGCGAGAGGATCTCGAGGTGCTCGTCGCCGATGCCCGCGATGCCGACGACGAAGCGGGCCTCCTCGCCGCCCCAGTCGATCGGCTCCTCGTAGCGCACGAAGGACAGCGCCGAACGGCGGATGCGGTCCTTCGCCTCGTTCGTCCCGTGCGGGATGGCGAGGCCGTTGCCCATGAACGTCGACACCGAGCGCTCCCGGTCGAGCATCGCGCCGACGTACTCGGGTTCGACGGCGCCCGCCTCGACGAGGATGCGCCCGGCCTCCCGGATCGCGTCCTCCCGCGATGCGGCGGCGGCCACGATGCGGATGTCACCGGGGGCGAGGATCTGGTCGGTCATCTCGGCTTCCTTTCTGCGGTGGCCCGGGCGGCCGCGCTGGCCGCCCGGGCCGGGGTCACTGCTCGTCGCGGATGATCCGCACGACCTCGTCGTACTTCGGCGAGTTCATGAAGTTGTCGACGGAGACGTGCACGGCGCTCGGCGTCTGCTGCCTGGCCCGGTCGGTGAGCTGATTCTGCGTGATGACGAGGTCGGCGCTCGCGTCGAGGTTGGCGATCGCCTGGTTGGTGACCGTCACCCCCTCCACGCCCGCCTTCTTGAGCTTCGCCCGCAGGACGCTCGCCCCCATGGCGGAGGAGCCCATCCCGGCGTCGCACGCGAAGACGACCTTCTCAATGTGCGCGCCCTCGAGGGTCGCGGTGGCGACCATGCCCGCGTTCTCGACGTCGTCCATGCCCTCGGCGCGGAGGCCCTCGAGGTACTCGGACTGCTTGCCCTTCGCCGCCTCGGTGCGCGAGATCGCCGAACCGAAGGCGTCACCACCCGCGGCGGCGGCCGCGAGGTCGCGCTTCCTCGAGGCGCGGAGGATGACTCCGGCGATGACGAAGGTCACCGCAGCGGAGAGCACGACCGAGAGGATGACGGCGACGTAGGCCCCCGGCGCGGTCTGCGCGATCACCGCGATGATGCTGCCCGGTGCGGCCGGCGCTCTGAGCGCGCCGCCGAGGAGCATGTTCGTGGTGACGCCCGTCATGCCACCCGCGATGAGCGCGAGGATCAGCACGGGCTTCATCAGCGCGTACGGGAAGTAGACCTCGTGGATGCCGCCGAAGAACTGGATGACGGCGGCGCCCGGAGCCGAGGCGCGCGCCGCGCCGATGCCGAAGAGGGTGAACGCGAGCAGGAGCCCGACGCCCGGACCGGGGTTCGCCTCGAGCAGGAACAGGATGGACTGCCCGGAGTCGGCCGCCTCCTGCGTGCCGAGCGGCGTGAGCACGCCGTGGTTGATGGCGTTGTTCAGGAAGAACACCTTGGCCGGCTCGATGATGATGCTCGTGAGCGGCAGCAGGTTCGTCGAGATGAGCCAGTTCACCGCGTTGCCGAGCACCGTCATGATGCCGTTCACGAGCCAGGCGACCGGGTAGAAGCCGACCACGGCCATCACGAAGCCCCAGATGCCCGCGGAGAACAGGTTCACGAGCATCTCGAAGCCGGCGCGGATGCGCCCCTCCCAGAGCTTGTCGAGCCACTTCATCGTGTACGCCGCGAGCGGGGCCATGATCATCGCGCCGATGAACATGTGCACCTGGCCGAGCGGGGCCTCGCCCTCCGGCAGGGTCGCGTTGAACTGGGCGACGAGCAGGTCGGAGCCCGCGATGGCGCCCATCACGGCGATCGCCGCCACCACGCCGCCGCGCACCTGGTAGACCATGTGGCCGCCGGTGTAGGCGATCAGGATCGGCAGCAGGTAGTGGATGATCGGGCCGACGAGCGTCGCCAGATCGGCGTTCGGCGTCCAGCCCACGGGGATGAAGAACGCGGTGATGATGCCCCAGGCGATGAGCGCCGGGATGTTCGGCATGATCATGCCGCTCAGGAAGGTGCCGAACTTCTGGACGGCGACGCGGACTCCCCCGGGCCGCTTCGTCGTGTCGGACGTCGTTGTCATGGCGACTGCCTCTCGGGATGGCTCACGGCGCGCCCTCGCGCGCCGCGGTGGCGGATGCGGCGGCCGTGACGGCCGCCTGCTTGGCGTCGGCCGCTCCCTCAGCGGCCAATGCTGCCCGGGCGATCGCGCGTGCGTCGTCCAGGCCGTACCGCGCGAGGGAGGCGCGGACGTCTGCGAGTGCCGATGGCGACATCGACAGGCTGGTAGCGCCGAGGCCGACGAGGACCACGGCGAGCAGCGGATCGGCTGCGGCCTCGCCGCAGATGCCGACCGGGGTGCCGGTGCGCGCTCCGGCCGCGCCGACCTCTTCGATGAGGCGGAGCACGGCGGGGTGCCACGGGCTCTGGAGCTGGGCGACCGTGCCGAGCAGGCGATCGGCCGCCATCGTGTACTGGGTGAGGTCGTTCGTGCCAATCGAGGCGAACGCGCAGGCACCGAGCACCCGGTCGGCGAGGAGGGCCGCGGCGGGCACCTCGACCATGACCCCGGCGGTGCGGATTCCGAGCTCGGTGGCGAGCGCGGTGAAGTAGCGTGTCTCCTCGACCGTCGCGATCATCGGCGCCATGACCCAGAGCTCGGCCTCGGTCGCGGCGTCGGCCGCGGCGAGCGCGGTGAGCTGCTCGCGGAGGATGGTCTCGGAGTGCCGGAGCGCCCGGATGCCGCGGAGCCCGAGCGCCGGGTTCTCCTCCTCGGCGTCGTTCAGGAAGGCGAGCGGCTTGTCGGCTCCGGCGTCGAGCACCCGGACGACGACCTTCTTCCCGGCGAACTCGGTGAGGAGCTTCGTGTACTGCTCCTGCTGCTCGGTGATGCTCGGCGCCCGCTCGGCGTCGAGGAAGAGGAACTCGGTGCGGAAGAGCCCGACGCCCTCGGCGCCGAGTCGGAGCGCCTCCGCGGCGCCCGCGACGGAGCCGAGGTTCGCGAGCAGCGGCACCGCGGTCCCGTCGGCGAGGGCGCCCGGCGTCACCGGGGCCTCGGCGGCGAGCTTGCGGGCGGCGATGCGCTCGCGCGCCTCGGCGAGGCGCGCCTCGTCGGGTGCGACGACGACGACGTCGTGCTCGGCGTCGACGAGGACCTGGTCGCCGTCGGCGAGCGAGGCGGCGTCCGCGGCGCCGACGACCGCGACGATGGACTGCTCGCGGGCCAGGATCGCCGTGTGCGAGGTGGGGCCGCCGTCGATCGTGACGAGGGCGAGCACCTGCTCGAGGTCGAGCACCGCCGTGTCGGCGGGGGCGAGGTCGCGGGCGACGAGCACGAAGGGATGCCCCGGGTCGGGCACGCCGGGGGCGGGCACCTTGAGCAGGTGCGCGACGACCCGCTGCGACACGTCGTCGAGATCGGCGGCGCGCTCCCCGAGATAGCCGCCCATGCCGGCGAGGAGCTCGCGGAACGACGCGAAGGCCTCGTAGACGGCGCGCTCGGCGGTCTTCCCCTCGGCGAGCCGGGCGACCACGTCGGTGATGAGCGTCGGGTCCTCGGCCATCATGGCCTGTGCCTCGAGCACGTCCTTCGCGGCCCCGCCGGCGCGCGCCCCCCGGCGCTGCAGCTCGTCGGCGACGACGGCGAGCGACGCCTTGGCGCGCTCCTCTTCGCGGGCGGCGTCGAGGTGGCTCGGCCGGTCGACGGGTTCCGGCAGGGGTTCCGCCATGCGGATGACCGGCCCTGCGGCCACCCCCTGGCCGATGCCGATGCCCTGGATCTCGTTCACGCGGTCCTCCCTCGTCGGTCGATGGGAGCCGGACGCCTACTCGTCGTGGTCGGTGCCGAGCAGCGCCACCAGCTCGTCGAGCACGCGCGCCTCATCGCCGCCGTCGACGACGAGGGTGACCTCGTCGCCGTGCTCGATGCCCTGCGCGATGACCGAGAGGATGCTGGCCGCGTTGACCGCGGCTCCGCCGTCCTTCGCGATCGTGACGCTCGATCCCGAGGCCGTGACGGCCTGGGTGAAGAGCTTCGCCGGCCGGGCGTGCAGGCCGTGCGTCGATCCGATCCGAACTGTGCGTTCCACCATGTCCCCGGTTCCCGTCGCTGGTGTCCGTCTCCTCGTTCACCATAGCCCGCGGCCGCTCCGGGAGGAACGGCCGCATCCTGGCCGGTCATGACCCCGCCCCAGCGAGCGAACGGGCGAGGTCGAGGGTGGTCGCGCCGTCGTCGGTCGCGGCGGTCTCCGGCAGCACGGCGAGCGGGACGCCCGCTTCGGCGGCGAGCGCGCGGACGGCGTCGAGTGCGGGCTCGAGGTGCGCTCCGACGAGCAGCACGTCGGCGTCCGCGAGCTCCGCGCGGAGCACGGACTCGCTCACGGCGCGGGCCTCGAGCGCGATCCCGCGCTCCGCGGCGGCGCGACGCAGCCGATGCACGACGAACGTGCTGGACGCTCCGGCGCCGCAGACGACGATGACGCGCATGCCGGCCTCCTCGCCCTCTGTTCGCGGTCCGCCGGCACGGGTGCTGCCGACGCTTCGATCCTGCCGAGGCATCCGCCGCGCCGCCACCCGATTCGCTTCCGGCCCCCCGGAAATCCCGCCCGGATCGCGCCCAGCGTACCGAGGTCGATGATTGACTGGCGTCGTGGCCGAGCGATGGCAGCGACTCCTCGACGAGCTCG
This sequence comes from Agromyces mediolanus, assembly GCF_044917495.1. Classification (GTDB taxonomy): domain Bacteria; phylum Actinomycetota; class Actinomycetes; order Actinomycetales; family Microbacteriaceae; genus Agromyces; species Agromyces mediolanus_B. Next base: position 88,192 of record NZ_JAVSSI010000002.1, read on the forward strand.
CGCGCGCCGACGGATGGACGACGGCGTCCGAGCTGGCGGACCGGTTGGGCGTGACGACGCGCACCGTCCGCAGCTGGGTGGTGCGCGCGAACGAGGCCGGCCGTCTCGTCCGCAGCAGCCCCGCGGGCTATCGCGTCGATCTCGCGGCCCTCGCCGCGAGCGACCGCACTGCGGCGGAGGAGGAGCTCGCCGCGGTTCGTCCTGAGGGGCGGATGGCCCGGGTCATCCGGGCGCTCGCGGATGCCGAGGACGGCGTCGACGCGTACTGGCTCGCCGGCGAGCTGCACGTCAGCGATTCGACCCTCGACGCGGACCTCGCCCGGGCCAGGGCCCGGCTCGGCGACGGCCCGCTCGCGATCGTCCGGAGCGGCGCGGCGCTGCGCCTCACCGGCCCGGAGTCGGCGAAGCGCCGGCTGCTCGGCTCGCTGCTGCGCGAGGAGTCGGCGCGCGGCAGGATCGCCGTCGACGCGCTGCGGCAACGCTTCCCGGAGCTGCCCGGGTTCCGCGAGCGGCTCGTCGCCGGGCTCCTCGACGCCGGCTACGCGCCGAACGAGTACGCCCTCGACGATGTCCTGCTGCACCTCGCGATCGCGGCCGACCGGGTCTCGCGCCACCGTCCGATCGAGGATGCCGCGGCATCCGGCGGCCTCCCGGGCGCCGCCCGCGGGACGGTCGGGGCGGTCGCGGGGGCGGAGACCCGAGCCGACGGCGACGGCGCGATCTCCGCGCTGCTCGCCGCCCTCGTCGCCGAGGAGCTCGACGTGGTGCTGCCGCCCGCGGAGCTCGCCCACCTCTCGAAGCTGCTCCGCACGCGGGCGGCGACGACCCGGCTCGACCCCAGCGGCACCGAGCCCGCCGGCACCGACCCGGCCCCGGCCGGCACGGGCTCGCCGCGGGCGGCGCTCGTCCGCGGCATCCTGCGCCGCGCCGGCGCCGAGTACCTGGTCGACCTCGACGACGAGGACGTCGTCGAGCGCCTCGCGCTGCACGTCGACAACCTGGCGGAGCGCTCCGCGGAGCGGTCCTTCTCGCGGAACCCGCTCACCCCGCGGATCAAGGCCGCCTATCCGCTCATCTACGAGCTCGGGGTCTACGTCGCGAGCGAGCTCGGCCGGGCCGAGGGCATCACCGTGAACGACGACGAGATCGCCTATCTCGCCATGCACCTCGGCGCGCACCTCGACCGTCGTCGCGGCGAGGCCGACCTCGTCCGCGTGCTCGTCTCGGCACCGCGCTACCACGGCGTCGCCGACGCCCTCGTCGACCGGGTCCGCGAGGTGCTCGGCGCAGGAGCCGCCGTCGCCCCCGCGCCCGCGCCCGCCGGCCCGGCGCCCAGCGGCCCGACGGCGCCGGGCGTGCCGGAGACCGCGGACCCCGGGGACGCCGTCCGTGGCGGTCGCGCCCTCCTCCAGCGCGCCGACCTCGTGGTCGCCGTCGTCCCGCCCGAGCAGACGACGTCCCGCCTGGTGCTCGTCTCCCCCATCCCGACGGACGACGAGCTCGAGCGGGTGCGCAGCGAGGTGGTTCGGCTGCGCCGCGCGCGCCGCACGGCTCGGCTCGCCGCCCGGCTCTCCGAGACCATCGAGCCGGGCTTCTTCGTCCGCGGACTCCGCGGACTCGACCGGGAGGGCATCATCCGCCTCCTCGGCGAACGGCTCGTCGCAGCCCAGGTGATCGACCGCGGCTACGTCGACGGTGCCGTCGAGCGGGAGCGGATGAGCTCCACCGCGTTCGCCGAGCACCTCGCCGTGCCGCACGCGATGGCGATGACCGCGCGCCGCACCGCGATCGCGATCGGCATCGACGAGGTCCCGATCGACTGGGCGGGCACCCCCGTGCACGTCGTCGCGCTCATCGCCTTCGCCGACAGCGGCCGGGCGGAGTTCCAGGAGGTCTTCGACCACTTCGTCGAGACGTTCTCCGAACGGGACAACGTGCTGCGGCTCGTGCGCGGCGCGACCGACTACCCGGGCTTCCTCGCCGAGCTGGCGCGACTCATGGACGCCGACGCCGAGGAGTGACGGCGCCGGGCCCGTGAACGGGCCGGTTCAGGACCGACGGACTGGTTCAGATCTCCGACGGACCGGCTCAGGCGATCGGGACCGGGGTCACGCCGAACGGCGCGAGGCCCGCTGCGCCCCCGTCGGGAGCGGTGAGCACCCAGATGCCGTCGGCGTGCACCGCGACGGAGTGCTCGACGTGCGCGGCGTCCGAGCCGTCGGAGGTCGTCACGGTCCAGCCGTCGTCGCGCACGAAGGTCTCGATCGAGCCGGCGACGATCATCGGCTCGATGGCGACGACGAGTCCCGGCTTCACCGCGGGGCCGCGGCGGTCGACGCGGTAGTTGAACACCGGCGGCTCCTCGTGCATGCGCCGCCCGATGCCGTGCCCGACGTAGTCGAGCAGGATGCCGTACTCCCGGCCGGATCCGCCCGGGGCATCCGCCTCCGCGAGCACCGCGTCCTCGATGGCGCCGCCGACCTCGTTCAGGTGGCGCGCGCTCGCGAGCGCGGCGATGCCCGTCCAGAGTGCGAGCTCGGTCACCCGCACGAGCTCGCGCCGGGCGGCGACCACGTCGGGGCGCTCGGGATCGTCGATCACCACGGAGAACGCCGCGTCGCCGTTCCAGCCGTCGACCTCGGCGCCGCCGTCGACGGATACCAGGTCGCCTGGCCGGAACGGCCGGTCGCCCGGGATGCCGTGCACCACGTCGTCGTCGACCGAGACGCAGAGCGTGTGCCGATAGCCGGGCTCGAGCTGGAAGTTCGAGCGGCCGCCGCGCTCGACGATGACGCGCTCGGCGGCCGCGTCGAGCTCGAGCGGCGTCGCGCCGACCGCGATCAGCCGCCTCGCCTCGGCGAGTGCCGCCGCGGTCGCCTCGCCGGCCGCGCGCATGGCGCGGAGCTCGGCCGGCGACTTCAGGATCGAGCGGCGGAACACGGGCTCAGACGACGGCGCCCGGGTGCAGCGGCGCCAGGCCGCGCGCGGCGAGCGCGGCGAAGATGCGGGCGGTGACCTCGTCGAGCGTGCCGACGCCGTCGATGCGGACGACGATGCCGCGCGCGCGGTAGACGTCGAGGATCGGCGCCGTCTCGCGCTCGTAGATGGCGAGCCGGTTCTCGATCACCTCTTCGGTGTCGTCGGTGCGGCCCTGCTCGACGGCGCGCTGACGCAGCCGCGAGATCGACTCCTCGCGCGGCACCACGAGCTCGATGACCGCGTCGAGCTTCTCGCCACGGGGCTCGAGGAAGGCGTCGAGGTCGGCGACCTGCCCCCGGTTGCGCGGGTACCCGTCGAGGAGGAAGCCCTCGGCGGCGTCGGGCTGCGCCAGACGGTCGGCGACGAGCGCGCTCGTCAGCTCGTCGGGGACGAGGTCGCCCGCCTCGATGATCGACTGCACCCGCTTGCCGAGCTCGGTGCCGCCCTTCACGTTGGCGCGGAAGATGTCGCCCGTCGCGATCTGGGGCACCTCGAACGCCTCGGCGACGAGCACGCCCTGGGTCCCCTTGCCGGAGCCCTGCGGGCCGACGATGAGGAAGCGGGCGGAGCGGGCGGAATCGGCGCTGGTCATCGGAGGAGTCCTTCGTAGTGTCGCTGCTGGAGTTGCGCGTCGATCTGCTTGACGGTCTCGAGACCGACGCCGACGATGATCAGGATGGATGCACCGCCGAACGGGAAGTTCTGATTGGCCCCGACCAGTGCGAACGCGATGAGCGGGATGAGCGCGATGAGGCCCAGGTAGAGCGAGCCCGGGAACGTGATGCGGGTGAGCACGTAGTCGAGGTACTCGGCCGTCGGACGACCCGCGCGGATGCCGGGGATGAAGCCGCCGTACTTCTTCATGTTCTCGGCGACCTCGTCGGGGTTGAACGTGATCGCGACGTAGAAGTACGTGAAGCCCACGATGAGCAGGAAGTACAGGAGCATGTACAGCGGGTGGTCGCCCTTGGTCAGGTAGTTCGTGATCCACGCGACCCAGGGCTGGATCTCCTCGCCCGCCTTCGGCTGGTTGAACTGCGCGATGAGCGCGGGCAGGTAGAGCAGCGAGGAGGCGAAGATGACGGGCACGACGCCGGCCATGTTCACCTTGATCGGGATGTACGTGTTGTTGCCGCCGTAGGTGCGGCGGCCGACCATGCGCTTCGCGTACTGCACCGGGACCCGGCGCTGCGACTGCTCGACGAAGACGACGGCGACCACGACGATGAGGCCGATCGCGAGGACGATCGCGAAGACGTCCCAGCCGCGGGAGATGCCGATCGCCCAGAGCGAGCCCGGGAAGGTCGAGGCGATCGAGGTGAAGATGAGGAGCGACATGCCGTTGCCGATGCCGCGCTCGGTGATGAGCTCGCCCATCCACATGATGAGGCCGGTACCCGCGGTCATCGTGATGACCATCAGGAGGATCGCGTACCAGGCGTCATTCGTGATGAGCTGCGAGCAGGAGGGGTCGGCCGAGCCGCTGAACAGCGCGCCCGAGCGGGCGACCGTGATGAGCGTGGTCGACTGCAGCACGCCGAGCGCGATGGTGAGGTAGCGGGTGTACTGCGTGAGCTTGCCCTGGCCCGCCTGGCCCTCCTTGTAGAGGGTCTCGAAGTGCGGGATGACGACGCGGAGGAGCTGCACGATGATCGACGCGGTGATGTACGGCATGATGCCGAGCGCGAAGATCGACAGCTGCAGCAGTGCGCCGCCGGAGAAGAGGTTCACGAGCTCGTAGAGGCCCGATGCGCCCTGGTTCGCCGCGAGACAGGCCTGGACGTTCGAGAAGTCCACGAACGGCGCGGGGATGAACGAGCCCAGACGGAACAGGGCGATGATGCCCAGGGTGAAGCCGATCTTCCGGCGCAGGTCCGGCGTGCGGAAGATCCGCCCGATCGCGTTGAACACTCGTCCTCCTGTTGCTCCGTCGTGGAGCGTCATACACAGCACCCGGGCGCGGCGCCCGGATGCGATTCGAGCCTGTCAGGACCCCCGTGAATCATACGCGAGGTCCCGACAGGCTCGAACTTCGTTGGTGGATCGGTTACTTGACCGAGCCGCCCGCGGCGACGATCTTCTGCTCTGCCGAGCCGGAGACCTTGTCGACGGCGACGTTCAGCTTCACCTGCAGGTCGCCGTTGCCGAGCACCTTGACGCGCTCGTTCTTGCGGACCACGCCCTTGGCCACGAGGTCGGCGACGGTGACGTCGCCGCCCTTCGGGTAGAGCTCCGCGAGCTTGTCCAGGTTCACGGCCTGGTACTCGACGCGGAAGGGGTTCTTGAAGCCGCGGAGCTTCGGCGCACGCATGTGGTACGGAAGCTGGCCACCCTCGAAGCCGGGGCGCACCGTGTTGCGGGCCTTCGTGCCCTTGGTGCCGCGACCGGCGGTCTTGCCCTTCGAGCCCTCACCGCGACCGACGCGGGTCTTGTCCTTCTTGGCGCCGGGAGCCGGACGAAGGTGGTGCACCTTCAGGACCTGCTCGCGGGCCTCGACGACGTCGGCCTTCGGGGCCGCCTTCTTGGCCGGAGCCTTCTTGGCGGGCGCCTTCTCGGCCGGAGCCTTCTCGGCGGCGTCGGCCTTCGAGGCCGCGGCCTTCTTGGCCGGAGCCTTGGCGGCCGGAGCCTTCTCGGCGGGGGCCTTCTCGGCAGCGGCCTTCGCCGGAGCCTTCTTCGCGGGAGCCTTCTTCGGGGTCTCCTCGGCGACGTTCTTCTCGTCAGCCATTAGTCAATCTCCTCAACCTTCACGAGGTGGGCGACCGTCTTGACGTAGCCGCGGTTCTGCGGCGTGTCCTCGCGGACGACGGAGTCGCCGATGCGCTTCAGTCCGAGGCTCCGGAGCGTGTCGCGCTGGTACTGCTTCTCGCTCACCTTGGACTTGATCTGGGTCACCTTGAGCTGCTTGGCCATCAGGCACCTGCCTTCGCTGCTGCGGCGGCCTCGGCCGCCTGGGCCTCGGCACGCAGCAGACGGGCGGGCGCGACCTCGTCGTAGTCGAGACCACGACGGGCGGCGACGGCGCGCGGCTCCTCGAGCTGCTTCAGCGACTCGACGGTGGCGTGCACGATGTTGATGGTGTTCGACGAGCCGAGCGACTTCGACAGCACGTCGTGGATGCCGGCGCACTCGAGCACGGCGCGGACCGGACCACCGGCGATGACACCGGTACCGGGCGACGCCGGACGCAGGAGGACGACACCGGCCGCGGCCTCACCCTGCACGGGGTGCGGGATGGTGCTGCCGACGCGCGGGACGCGGAAGAAGTTCTTCTTCGCCTCCTCGACGCCCTTCGAGATGGCCGTCGGGACCTCGCGCGCCTTGCCGTAGCCGACGCCGACGAGTCCGTTGCCATCGCCCACGACGACGAGCGCCGTGAAGCTGAAGCGACGGCCGCCCTTGACGACCTTCGACACGCGGTTGATGGTGACGACGCGCTCGAGGAACTGGCTCTTCTCGGCGTCGCGGCCACCGCGGTCACGACCGCCCTGGCCGCGGTCGCGGCCGCCACGGCGGCCGTCGCGCTCGCGGCGCTCGGGCTGCTGCTCGGTGCCGGCAGCGGTCTCGACGGGTGCCTCAGCGGCCACCTCGGTCTCCTTCACAGTGTTCTCACTCACAGGTTCAGCCCTGCCTCTCGCGCTCCATCGGCGATCGCCGCGACACGACCGGCGTACTTGTTGCCGCCGCGGTCGAAGACGACCTCGGCGATGCCGGCCTGCTTGGCGCGCTCGGCGACGAGCTCGCCGACCTTCTTCGCCTTGGCGGTCTTGTCACCGTCGAACGCGCGGAGGTCGGCCTCCATGGTCGACGCGGAGGCCACGGTGCGGCCCTGGGCGTCGTCGACGACCTGCACGAACACGTGGCGGGCCGAACGGGTCACGACGAGACGCGGGCGCAGCTCGGTGCCGACGATCTTCTTGCGAAGGCGGGTGTGGCGGCGCGAACGCGCAGCCGACTTGCTCTTCACGGCCATGGTTACTTACCAGCCTTTCCGGCCTTGCGACGCACGACCTCGCCGGCGTAGCGGATGCCCTTGCCCTTGTACGGCTCGGGCTTCTTGATCTTGCGGATGTTGGCGGCGGTCTCGCCGACGGCCTGCTTCGAGATGCCCGACACGGTGAGCTTGGTGTTGCCCTCGACCGCGAAGGTGATGCCGGCGGGCGCCTCGACGACGACCGGGTGCGAGAAGCCGAGCGCGAACTCGACCGCGTTGCCCTTCTGCGCGACGCGGTACCCGGTGCCGACGATCTCGAGGCCCTTCGAGTAGCCCTGGGTCACGCCGACGATGTCGTTGGCGATGAGCGTGCGGGTGAGGCCGTGGAGCGAACGCGACTCGCGCTCGTCGTCCGGGCGGGTGACGATGACCTGGTTGCCATCGACCTTGGCCTCGATGGGGCTCGCGACGGTGAGCGAGAGCTCGCCCTTCGGGCCCTTGACGGTGACGGCGGAGCCGTCGATCTTCACCTCGACACCGGCGGGGATGTCGATGGGGAGTCGTCCGATTCGTGACATGGACTTACCACACGTAGGCGAGGACTTCCCCACCCACGCCCTTCTTCTCGGCCTGGCGGTCGGTGAGCAGACCGCTGGAAGTGGACAGGATCGCGACGCCGAGGCCGCCGAGGACCTTGGGGAGCTCGGTCGACTTCGCGTACACCCGGAGACCGGGCTTCGAGACGCGCTTGATGCCGGCGATCGAACGCTCGCGGTTGGGGCCGAACTTGAGGCTCAGCGTGAGGGTCTTGCCGACGCGGGCGTCGGTCACCTCGAAGTCCGCGATGTAGCCCTCGTTCTTGAGGATCTCGGCGATGTGGCCCTTCAGCTTGGAGTGGGGCATCGACACCGCGTCGTGGTGGGCGGAGTTGGCGTTCCGCAGACGGGTCAGCATGTCAGCGACCGGGTCGGTCATCGTCATGACGATGTGTTCCTTACGTTCACCAGGTTTCAGGACCCGTTACACGGGGACTGACCTGTGGTGGTGCGGCTCGCGGTTGCGAACCGTCGAAGTGCCTGTGCCGGCGCCGCTCCCCTCGACTGGCTCGGGGAGCGGTGCCGGCTCATGCACAAACTCGTAGAGTCTACTACGCGTTCTCGACCTGCTTGAACGGGAAGCCGAGCGCCTTGAGCAGCGCGCGACCCTCGTCGTCGTTCTTGGCGGTGGTCACCACGGTGATGTCCATGCCGCGAACGCGGTCGATCTTGTCCTGATCGATCTCGTGGAACACGCTCTGCTCCGTGAGACCGAAGGTGTAGTTGCCGTTGCCGTCGAACTGACGGTCGCTCAGGCCGCGGAAGTCGCGGATGCGCGGGAGCGCGAGCGACAGGAGGCGGTCGAGGAACTCCCACATGCGGTCGCCGCGCAGCGTGACGTGCGCGCCGATCTGCTGGCCCTCGCGCAGCTTGAACTGCGCGATGGACTTGCGGGCCTTCGTGACCTGCGGCTTCTGGCCGGTGATCTTCGTGAGGTCGGCGATGGCGCCGTCGATGACCTTGCCATCGCGCGCGGCCTCGCCGACACCCATGTTGACGACGATCTTCACGAGGCCCGGCACCTGGTGCACGTTCGAGTAGCTGAACTGCTCGATGAGGCCCTTCGAGATGTCCTCGCGGTACTTCTGCTTCAGGCGGGGCTGGATTTTGCCAGCCGCCACGGCAGTCTCAGTCATCAGAGGTCCTTACCTGACTTCTTGGCGTAACGAACGCGGACGGTCTTGGTGACCCCGTCCTTCGTCACGGTTTCGGTGCGGAAGCCGACGCGGGTCGGCTTCTTGGTCTCGGGGTCGACGATCGCGACGTTCGAGACGTGGATCGGGGCCTCGTGGGTCTCGATGCCGCCGGTCTTCGAGCCGCGCTGGGTCTGGCCGACCCGCACGTGCTTCGTGACGTAGTTGACGCCCTCGACGACGACGCGGTTCTGGTCGACCAGCACCTCGATGACCTTGCCCTGCTTGCCGCGGTCTCCACCGCGGGCCTGGCTGCGGCCGGAGATGACCTGGACCAGGTCGCCCTTCTTGATGTTCGCCATGGTTAGAGCACCTCCGGAGCCAGCGAGATGATCTTCATGAACTTCTTGTCGCGCAGCTCGCGGCCCACCGGGCCGAAGATACGGGTGCCGCGCGGCTCGCCGTCGTTCTTGAGGATCACCGCGGCGTTCTCGTCGAACTTGATGTAGGAGCCGTCGGGACGACGGGTCTCCTTGCGGGTGCGGACGACGACGGCCTTGACCACGTCGCCCTTCTTCACGTTGCCGCCGGGGATCGCGTCCTTGACCGTCGCGACGATGACGTCGCCGAGGCCGGCGTAGCGGCGGCTGGAGCCGCCGAGCACACGGATGGTGAGGAGTTCCTTCGCACCCGTGTTGTCGGCCACCTTGAGCCGGGATTCCTGCTGAATCACTTCAGTCTCCTTCTCGGAAGCAAGCCCAGGGGCTTACTTGGCCTTCTCGACGATCTCGACGAGGCGCCAGCGCTTGGTGGCGCTGAGCGGCCGGGTCTCGGAGATGACGACCAGGTCGCCGATGCCGGCGGTGTTCTGCTCGTCGTGCGCCTTGACCTTCGAGGTCCGGCGCATGACCTTGCCGTACAGCGGGTGCTTCACGCGGTCCTCGACCTCGACGACGATGGTCTTGTCCATCTTGTCGCTGACGACGTAGCCGCGGCGCACCTTGCGGTACGGGCGCTGCTCGGCCGTCTCGGCGACCTCGGCCGCGGGGGCCTTCTTGGTCTCAGCCATGATCAGGCCTCCTTCGTCTCAGCGGCGTCGGCGGCGTCGTCAGCGGCCTTGGCCTTCTTGGTCTTCTTCTCGGCCTTCGCAGGCACCTCGACCGGGGCGGGGGTGGCCCGGATGCCGAGCTCGCGCTCGCGGATCACCGTGTAGATGCGGGCGATGTCGCGCTTGACCGCACGGAGGCGGCCGTGGCTCTCGAGCTGGCCGGTGGCCGACTGGAAGCGCAGGTTGAACAGCTCTTCCTTGGCCTTCTTCAGCTCGTCGACGAGACGCTCGTCTTCGAAGGTGTCGAGCTCGACGGTCTCGAGCCCCTTGGTTCCGACGGACATTACGCGTCGCCCTCCTCGCGCTTGATGATGCGTGCCTTGAGGGGCAGCTTGTGGATGGCACGGGTCATGGCCTCGCGCGCGAGCTCCTCGGAGACACCCGAGACCTCGAACAGGACGCGACCCGGCTTGACGTTGGCGACCCACCACTCGGGCGAACCCTTACCGGAACCCATGCGGGTCTCGGCCGGCTTCTTCGTGAGCGGACGGTCCGGGTAGATGTTGATCCACACCTTGCCGCCACGCTTGATGTGACGCGTCATGGCGATACGAGCGGACTCGATCTGACGGTTGGTCACGTACGCGGGGGTGATGGCCTGGATGCCGTACTCACCGAAGCTGACCTTGGTGCCGCCCGTGGCGGCGCCGTCGCGCTTGGGGTGGTGCTGCTTGCGGTACTTGACTCGACGGGGAATCAACATGGTTACGCCTCAACTCCTGCTGCCGCCGGCTCCGCAGCCTTGGGGGCGCGGTCGCGGCGGGGACGGTCGCGGTCGCCGCGGGACGGCTTCTGGGAAGCCTGCTCGCGGGCGAGCTCCTTGTTCGTGATGTCGCCCTTGTAGATCCAGACCTTCACGCCGATGCGGCCGAAGGTGGTCTTCGCCTCGTAGAAGCCGTAGTCGATGTTCGCGCGCAGCGTGTGCAGCGGCACACGACCCTCGCGGTAGAACTCCGAGCGGCTCATCTCGGCGCCGCCGAGGCGGCCGGAGACCTGGATCCGGACACCCTTGGCGCCGGCGCGCTGCGCGCCCTGCAGACCCTTGCGCATCGCGCGGCGGAACGCCACACGAGCCGAGAGCTGCTCGGCGATGCCCTGCGCGACGAGCTGGGCGTCGGCCTCGGGGTTCTTCACCTCGAGGATGTTGAGCTGGATCTGCTTGCCGGTGAGCTTCTCGAGGTCGGCGCGGATGCGCTCGGCCTCGGCGCCGCGGCGGCCGATGACGATACCCGGGCGGGCCGTGTGGATGTCCACGCGGACGCGGTCGCGGGTGCGCTCGATCTCGATGCGCGAGACACCCGCGCGGTCGAGCGAGGTGGTCAGCATCTGACGGATGCGGACGTCCTCGGCGAGGTAGTCGGCGTAGCGCTGACCGGGCTTGTTCGAGTCGGAGAACCACCGCGACACGTGGTCGGTGGTGATGCCCAGACGGAAGCCGTACGGGTTGACCTTCTGACCCATTACTTCGTACCCTCCTCGGGCGTGGCGAGCACGACGGTGATGTGGCTCGTTCGCTTGTTGATGCGGAAGGCACGGCCCTGCGCGCGCGGCTGGAAACGCTTGAGGGTGGTGCCCTCATCGACGAATGCACGCGCGACGTACAGGTCCTGCTCGTCCAGGTAGGTGTTCGTGGCATCGGCCTTGACGCGAGCGTTCGCGATGGCCGAGGCGACGAGCTTGTACACCGGCTCGCTCGCGCTCTGGGGCGCGAACTTCAGGATGGCCAGGGCCTCCTGTGCCTGCTTGCCGCGGATCAGGTTGACGACGCGGCGAGCCTTCATGGGGGTGACGCGGATGTGTCGCACGCGGGCGATCGACTCCACCATTTCTTCCTCCTTCACACCACCGCGGTCAGCGGCGGCGGCCCTTCTTGTCGTCCTTCACGTGTCCACGGAAGGTGCGGGTGGGCGCGAACTCGCCGAGCTTGTGGCCCACCATGGTCTCGGTGACGAACACCGGGATGTGCTTGCGGCCGTCGTGCACGGCGATCGTGTGCCCGAGCATGGCCGGGATGATCATCGAGCGACGCGACCACGTCTTGATGACGTTCTTGCTGCCGGCTTCGTTCTGGACGACGACCTTGCGAAGCAGGTGCTCGTCGACGAAGGGGCCCTTCTTGAGACTGCGAGGCATCTTCTCTTACTCCTACTTGCGCTTCTTGCCGACGGTGCGACGACGGACGATGAGCTTGTCGCTTTCCTTGTTGGGGCGACGAGTGCGTCCCTCGGGCTGACCCCACGGGCTGACCGGGTGACGACCACCGGAGGTCTTGCCCTCACCACCACCGTGCGGGTGGTCGATCGGGTTCATCGCGACACCGCGGACGGTCGGGCGGACGCCCTTCCAGCGCTTGCGGCCGGCCTTGCCCCAGTTGATGTTCGACTGCTCGGCGTTGCCGACCTCGCCGATGGTCGCGCGGCAGCGCGCATCGACGTTGCGGATCTCGCCCGAGGGCAGACGCAGCTGGGCGTAGGGGCCGTCCTTCGCGACGAGACGCACCGAGGCGCCCGCCGAACGGGCCATCTTCGCGCCGCCGCCGGGACGGAGCTCGATCGCGTGGATCACCGTACCGGTGGGGATGTTGCGCAGCGGCAGGTTGTTGCCGGGCTTGATGTCGGCCGCGGGGCCCGACTCGATCAGGTCGCCCTGACGGAGCTTCGCCGGCGCCAGGATGTAGCGCTTGGTGCCGTCCGCGAAGTGCAGCAGCGCGATGCGCGCGGTGCGGTTCGGGTCGTACTCGATGTGCGCGACCTTGGCGGGCACGCCGTCCTTGTCGTTGCGACGGAAGTCGATGACGCGGTACTGGCGCTTGTGGCCACCGCCGATGTGGCGGGTGGTGATGCGACCCTGGTTGTTGCGGCCACCGGTCTTGGAGAGCGGGCGCAGCAGCGACTTCTCGGGCGTCGAACGGGTGATCTCGGCGAAGTCCGAGACCGACGAACCGCGACGACCGGGGGTCGTGGGCTTGTACTTACGAATAGCCATTGTTTTCTACGCTCCTCAGCCGACAGCCGTGAAGATGTCGATGGAACCGGACTTGAGGGTGACGATCGCGCGCTTGGTGTCCTTGCGCTTGCCGATCCCGAACCGGGTGCGACGGGTCTTGCCCTGACGGTTCAGGGTGTTGATCGACGCGACCTGCACGTTGAAGATCTTCTCGATGGCGAGCTTGATCTCGGTCTTGTTCGAGCGGGGGTCCACGATGAACGTGTACTTGCCCTCGTCGATCAGGCCGTAGCTCTTCTCCGAGACGACCGGCGCGATGATGATGTCGCGCGGGTTCTTGTTGAAAGCGGCGGAGCTCATGCGGAGACCTCTTCCTTCTTGGCCTGCTTCGCGGCGACGAACGCCTCGAGCGCGGCCGTGCTGAAGACGATGTCGTCGGAGACGAGCACGTCGTACGCGTTCAGCTGGTCGGCGGCGATCACGTGCACGGCCGGGATGTTGCGGACGGCGCGCTCCGAGAGCTCCTCGCCACGGGCGAGGACCACCAGGAAGTGCTTCGACGGGGCGATCTTGCCGAGGAGCGCCACGGCGTCCTTGGTCTTCGCCACGTCGCCGGCCGCGAAGCCCTCGACCGCGTGGATGCGGCCGCCGCGGGCGCGGTCCGAGAGCGAGCCGAGCAGCGCGGCCGCGATCATCTTCTTGGGGGTGCGCTGCGAGTAGTCGCGCGGGGTCGGGCCGTGCACGACGCCACCACCGGTGTGCTCCGGGGCGCGGACCGAGCCCTGGCGCGAACGGCCGGTGCCCTTCTGCTTGAACGGCTTGCGACCCGAACCCGACACCTCGCCGCGGTTCTTGGTCTTGTGCGTGCCCTGACGGGCGGCGGCGCGCTGCGCGACGACGACCTGGTGGATGAGCGGCACGTTGGTCTGCACGTCGAAGAGCTCGGCGGGGAGCTCGACCGTGCCGGTCTTCTTGCCGGTGACGTCGAGGACGTCGATGGTGTTGGCGGTAGCCATGGACTACGCCCCCTTCACAGCGTTACGGACGAACACGAGACGACCGCGCGCCCCGGGGACGGCGCCCTTGACGAGCAGCAGGCCCTTCTCGGCGTCGACGGCGTGCACGCGGAGGTTGAGCACGGTCACGCGCTCGCCACCCATGCGACCGGCCATGCGCATGCCCTTGAAGACACGGCTCGGGGTCGACGAAGCACCGATCGAACCGGGCTTGCGGTGGTTGCGGTGGGCACCGTGCGAAGCGGAGACGCCCTTGAAGTTGTGGCGCTTCATGACACCGGCGAAGCCCTTGCCCTTCGAGGTGCCGACGACGTCGACCAGCTGGCCGGCCTCGAAGGTGCCCTCGACGGTGAGCTCCTGGCCCGCCTCGTACGACGCGGCGTCCGCGGTGCGGATCTCCGTGACGTGACGGCGGGGGGTGACGCCGGCGGCCTGGAAGTGGCCCTGGAGCGGCTGGGTGACCTTGCGCGGGTCGATCTGACCGGCCGCGATCTGCACGGCGGTGTAGCCGTCCTTCTCGGGGGTGCGGATCTGCGTGACCACGTTGGGGTCGATCTGGATGACGGTCACCGGGACGACCTTGTTGTTCTCGTCCCAGACCTGGGTCATGCCGAGCTTGGTGCCGAGCAGACCCTTCACGTTCTTGGTAGCGGTGGACATTTCGAACCTCAGAGCTTGATCTCGATGTTGACGTCGGCCGGGAGGTCGAGACGCATGAGCGAGTCGACGGCCTTGGGCGTCGGGTCCACGATGTCGATCACACGCTTGTGGGTGCGCATCTCGAAGTGCTCGCGGCTGTCCTTGTACTTGTGGGGCGAACGGATGACGCACACCACGTTCTTCTCGGTCGGAAGCGGCACGGGGCCGACGACCGTGGCGCCCGCGCGGGTCACCGTGTCGACGATCTTGCGCGCCGAGGTGTCGATGACCTCGTGGTCATACGACTTCAGTCGAATGCGGATCTTCTGTCCCGCCATGTCGAACTCTCTCTCTGTCAAGGCGTCGTACCCCTTCCGAGGGCATTGGACGCCGCGTGGTTCTTGCGCACCACTGTTCTGCTGTCAACGGCCTGATCATCGAGCCTGTCGAAGGCACCCCGCGCGCTGCGAACAGCTGCGATGGCCTCGACACGCTCGACCTCGAGCCACCTCCTCCCAGCCGCGCTCGCGCCCGGCCGGAGACACGGGTCGCCCCGGATCTCGTTGGTGGAGGGTGTCGTGTTCTGCTGCCCGCGGCCTAGCCTGACGCCGGACGCCCTTGCGGACCCGGGGGCTATGCACTGCCTGGCAGTGATTCGAACGGCACGCAGCAAGGCACGCCGTTCGAAATGTTGAACTCAACGAGTTTGCCACATCCGGCAGGTCCGTGCAACCCGGGCGTGTCGCGCTCCGCGCACTCCCAGCACCCTCTCGGTTCCACCCGCTCCCGCCGCGGAATCCCGGGCCTCGACGAGGCATGATGGAGGAGCACGATCGACGACGCAGGGAGGCCCCAGATGACGGATCCGAGTGTGCAGGCGAGCACGAAGGAAGGCCCCGGGAGCGTCTCGGCGACGCGCCGCTCCTCCCGACGATACCTGGGCCGGAACGCCCGCGGCGCGACGGTCGAGATCGGCGCCCCGGAGCTCGACGGCACCCACTTCACGCCGGGCGAGCTGCTGAAGCTCGCGCTCGCGGGCTGCGTCGGCCTCTCCGCCGATCGCGTGGCCGCCCGGCGGCTCGGCGACGACTTCGCGCTCACGGTGTGGGCGCACGGGCAGTCGGACGAGGCATCCAACCGCTACGAGGCGATCGCCGAGGAGCTCGTGCTCGACCTCTCCGGGCTCGAGGAGGCCGAGCGAACGAAGCTCATCGACATCATGGCGCGGGCGATCGAGAAGGCCTGCACGGTCGGCCGCAGCGTCGAGGGCGCCATCGACGTGAGCACCGAGATCGACGGCACGCGGGTCGACTGACGCCCCGGCCCCCGGGCGCACGACTCACCGCTGCGGGGCCTCGCACGCGCGTCCGCGCTCGTCGGCCGCGATGCCCGGCATCGCCACGCCCGCGCCGACGACGACGGCGACGGCGGTCGCGATACCGCCGAGCACGAGCGTGGGCCGGGCGAGCACCCGCCCGCGCGCCCGCCGGAACGGGTCCTCGATCCAGCGCTTCGAGAGCGCCGAGACGGCGAGGGCGAGCACGACGAGCAGCGCCATCAGCCACGGCGGGCTCGGCACCCCCGTGAGGTACGGCGCGAACATGAAGATCGGCCAGTGCCAGAGGTACAACGAGTAGGAGACGTCGCCGGTCCACTGCACCGGCCGCCAGGCCGCGAGCCGTGCCGGCGACCACGCCGGCTCCGGCATCCCGGCCCAGATGACGGCGACCGTGCCGAGCACCGGCGCGAGCACGACGAACCCCGGGAAGACCTCGGGGTCGCGGAACACCGCGATCGGCACGAGGATCGCGACGAGCCCCGCCCAGGACACCGCCGCGCGCAGCCGCGGCGCCCACGGCCGCCCGGCCGGTGCGGCGCCACGGCGCCGGGACAGCCAGAGCGCGAGCAGCGCCCCCGCCCCGAACTCCCACGCCCGCGCGAAGGTGCCGAAGTACGCGAGGTTCGCGTCGGTGGCCGTGAGCAGGATCGAGTGCACGAAGGAGGCAGCCGTCACGGCGCCGAGGATCACGATGGTGAGCGTCCGCCCCGAGCGGCCGAGCTTCACCGCGAGCGCGAAGGCGAGGATGACGAGGAGCGGCCAGACGAGGTAGAACTGCTCCTCGACCGAGAGCGACCAGAAGTGCTGCACCGGGGTGGATTCCAGCTCGGCCCGACGCGGGATCTGCGAGTCGATCGCGAGCTGCCAGTTCTCGAAGTAGAGGGCGCTCGCGACGAGGTGGCGGAACCAGCGCCGCCACTCCTCCATCGGGACGACGGCGATCGTGAGCACCGACACCACGACGAGGACGGCGACCCCGGCGGGCAGGATGCGTCGCGCCCGTCGCAGGTAGAAGCGCGACAGCGACACGCGCCCCTCGGCCTCCGCCTCGCGCACGAGCATCCCGGTGATGAGGAACCCGGAGACGACGAAGAAGACGTCGACGCCCATGTATCCGGCCGGCGCCACCGCCGGCCAGCCGTGATGGAGCACGACGGCGCCCACCGCGAGGGCCCGGAGCGCCTGCACCT
This sequence comes from Agromyces mediolanus, assembly GCF_044917495.1. Taxonomy (GTDB): domain Bacteria; phylum Actinomycetota; class Actinomycetes; order Actinomycetales; family Microbacteriaceae; genus Agromyces; species Agromyces mediolanus_B. The sequence goes on from NZ_JAVSSI010000002.1 coordinate 105,069, forward strand.
CGGGGCGGATCGCGGATCTGACGAATGGCGGTGTGGGGGGAGCCATCCCGCCCACGGTACGTCCGCTCCCCCCCATCCGCCAGGGCTCGATCCGGTCTCACCGGATCTCCTCAGCTTCCGGCCATCGGTATACCAACAGGGCGGGGCGCCCGGACATGACGAGAGGGGCCGGGCCCGAAGGCCCGACCCCTCTCAGGTCGCAGTCGCGAAGGTCTTACTTGAGGATCTTCGTGACGGTACCGGCGCCGACGGTGCGGCCACCCTCACGGATGGCGAAGCCGAGGCCCTCCTCCATGGCGATCGGCTGGATGAGCTCGACCGTCATGTCGGTGGTGTCGCCGGGCATGACCATCTCGGTGCCCTCGGGCAGCGTGATGACGCCGGTGACGTCGGTGGTGCGGAAGTAGAACTGCGGACGGTAGTTCGCGTAGAACGGGTTGTGACGGCCGCCCTCGTCCTTCGAGAGGATGTAGGCAGTGCCCTCGAAGTTGGTGTGGGGGGTGACCGAGCCCGGCGCCACGACGACCTGGCCGCGCTCGACGTCCTCGCGCTTGGTGCCGCGGAGCAGGAGACCGCAGTTCTCGCCGGCCCAGGCCTCGTCGAGCTGCTTGTGGAACATCTCGATGCCCGTGACGGTGGTCTTCTGCGTCGGGCGGATGCCGACGATCTCGACCTCGGAGTTGATCTTCAGCGTGCCGCGCTCGGCGCGGCCCGTGACGACCGTGCCACGACCGGTGATCGTGAAGACGTCCTCGACCGGCATGAGGAACGGCTTGTCCTTGTCGCGCACCGGGTCGGGGATCGACTCGTCGACGGCCTCCATGAGGTCGAGGACCGACTGGACCCACTTCTCGTCGCCCTCGAGCGCCTTCAGGCCCGAGACGCGGACGACCGGAGCGTCGTCGCCGGGGAAGCCCTGCGACGAAAGCAGCTCGCGGACCTCGAGCTCGACGAGCTCCAGGATCTCCTCGTCGTCGACCATGTCGCTCTTGTTGAGCGCCACGAGCAGGTACGGCACGCCGACCTGCTTCGCGAGCAGCACGTGCTCGCGGGTCTGAGCCATCGGGCCGTCGGTCGCCGCGACCACGAGGATCGCGCCGTCCATCTGAGCGGCACCGGTGATCATGTTCTTGATGTAGTCAGCGTGACCCGGGGCGTCGACGTGCGCGTAGTGGCGCTTCGGCGTCTCGTACTCGACGTGCGAGATGTTGATCGTGATGCCGCGCTGGCGCTCCTCGGGAGCCGAGTCGATCGACGCGAAGTCGCGCTGCACGTTGGTGGCCGACGGGAACTTGTCGGCGAGCACCTTCGAGATCGCGGCGGTGAGCGTCGTCTTGCCGTGGTCGACGTGACCGATCGTGCCGATGTTGACGTGCGGCTTGGTCCGCTCGAACTTGGCCTTCGCCACTGTGGTCCTCCTCAGGACATCGTGCAACCTCAACGGGCGCCGGATTGCGCTCGGTGGGTTACGGGGTTGTGTTGATATGTTACGCGACCCGGGCGGGTCGTGCGGGCAGGGTCCCGAACTCCGTTGCGGAGCTACTCGCCCTTGTTCTTCTGGACGATCTCGTCGGCGACAGCCTTCGGGACCTCCGCGTAGCTCTCGAACTCCATCGAGTACACGGCGCGGCCCGAGGTCTTCGACCGCAGGTCACCGATGTATCCGAACATCTCCGAGAGCGGGACGTGCGCACGCACGACCTTCACACCGGCGGCGTCCTCCATCGACTGGATCTGGCCGCGGCGCGAGTTCAGGTCGCCGATGACGTCGCCCATGTACTCCTCGGGAGTACGGACCTCGACGCTCATCAGCGGTTCGAGCAGCACGGGGTTCGCCTTGCGAGCGGCTTCCTTGAAGCCCATCGAACCGGCGATCTTGAACGCCATCTCCGAGGAGTCGACGTCGTGGGCCGCGCCGTCCACGAGGGTGGCCTTCACGCCCACCATCGGGAAGCCGGCGAGGATGCCGTACTGCATGGCGTCCTGGAAGCCGGCGTCGACCGAGGGGATGTACTCGCGCGGGACGCGACCACCGGTGACGGCGTTCACGAACTCGTACGTCTTGTCGCCCTCGACCTCGAGCGGCTCCAGCTTGAACTGGATCTTCGCGAACTGGCCCGAGCCACCCGTCTGCTTCTTGTGGGTGTAGTCGTGACGCTCCACCTCGCGGCGGATCGTCTCGCGGTAGGCCACCTGCGGCTTGCCGACGTTCGCCTCGACCTTGAACTCGCGCTTCATGCGGTCCACGAGGATGTCGAGGTGCAGCTCGCCCATGCCCTTGATGACGGTCTGACCCGTCTCGGGGTTGAGCTCGGTGCGGAAGGTCGGGTCCTCCTCGGCCAGCTTCTGGATGGCCGTGCCGAGCTTCTCCTGGTCGGCCTTGGTCTTCGGCTCGATGGCGACCTCGATGACCGGCTCCGGGAACGTCATCGACTCGAGGACGACCTGCTTGTCCGGGTCGCACAGGGTGTCGCCGGTGGTCGTGTCCTTCAGACCGATGACCGCGTAGATGTTGCCCGCGGTCAGCGAGTCGACGGGGTTCTCCTTGTTGGCGTGCATCTGGAAGATCTTGCCGATGCGCTCCTTCTTGCCCTTGGTCGAGTTGACGACCTGGGCACCCGAGTCGAGGTGACCCGAGTAGACGCGCACGTAGGTGAGACGACCGAAGAACGGGTGCACCGCGACCTTGAACGCGAGCGCCGCGAACGGGTCGTTGGCGTCGGGGTGACGCTCGATGATCTCGTCCTCGTTGCGCGGGTTGCGGCCCTCGATGGCGGGGACGTCGAGCGGCGACGGCAGGTAGTCGACGACCGCGTCGAGCATCGGCTGGACGCCGCGGTTCTTGAACGCCGAGCCGCACAGCACGGGGTAGATCTCCGAGTTGACGACCATCTTGCGGATGGCGCCCTTGATCTCGGCGACCGTGAGCTCCTCGCCGCCGAAGAACTTCTCGAGCAGCGCGTCGTCGGTCTCGGCGACGGTCTCGAGCAGGACCTGACGGTACTCGTCGGCCTTGTCCTTCAGGTCGGCGGGGATCTCCTGGACCTCGTACTTGGCGCCCATGGTCACGTCGCCCTTGGCGTCGCCGGGCCACACGAGGGCGCGCATCTCGATCAGGTCGACGACGCCGATGAAGTCGTTCTCGGCGCCGATCGGGAGCTGCAGCACGAGCGGCTTCGCGCCCAGGCGGCTGACGATCGTGTCGACGGTGAAGTAGAAGTCCGCACCGAGCTTGTCCATCTTGTTGACGAAGCAGATGCGCGGGACGTTGTACTTGTCGGCCTGACGCCACACCGTCTCGGACTGGGGCTCGACGCCCTCCTTGCCGTCGAAGACGGCGACGGCACCGTCGAGCACGCGGAGCGAGCGCTCGACCTCGACCGTGAAGTCGACGTGGCCGGGGGTGTCGATGATGTTGATCTGGTTCTTGTTCCAGAAGCAGGTGACCGCGGCGGACGTGATCGTGATGCCGCGCTCCTTCTCCTGCTCCATCCAGTCGGTCGTCGAGGCGCCGTCGTGCGTCTCGCCGAGCTTGTGGTTGACGCCCGTGTAGAACAGGATGCGCTCGGTGGTGGTGGTCTTGCCGGCATCGATGTGCGCCATGATGCCGATGTTGCGGACCTTGCTCAGGTCGGTGAGCACGTCTTGTGCCACGGGGGTTCCTCCGGATGGGTGGTGCGGAACGGAAGGTCTGGGGCGGGCGGATGCCTGGTCTGGAGCCCTTCGACGAGCTCAGGGGACCAGTCCGGGCATCCGCCCGGCCTACTACCAGCGGTAGTGGGCGAAGGCGCGGTTCGACTCGGCCATCTTGTGGGTGTCCTCGCGGCGCTTGACCGCGGCACCCAGGCCGTTCGAGGCGTCGAGGATCTCGTTGGTGAGACGCTCGGTCATGGTCTTCTCACGACGGGCCTTGGCGTAGCTCGTGAGCCAGCGGAGCGCGAGCGTGTTCGCGCGGTGCGGCTTCACCTCGACGGGGACCTGGTAGGTCGAGCCGCCGACGCGGCGCGAACGCACCTCGAGGGTCGGGCGCACGTTGTCGAGCGCCTTCTTCAGCGTGGCGACCGCGTCCTGGCCGGACTTGTTCGCGACGTTCTCGAGCGCCTCGTAGACGATGCGCTGCGCGAGGTCCTTCTTGCCGTCGATCAGGATCTTGTTGACGAGCTGGCTGACGACCGGCGAACCGTAGACCGGGTCGGCGACGACGGGGCGCTTCGGAGCGGGACCCTTGCGAGGCATTACTTCTTCTCCATCTTCGCGCCGTAGCGGCTACGAGCCTGCTTGCGGTTCTTCACGGCCTGCGTGTCGAGCGCGCCGCGGATGATCTTGTAGCGCACGCCGGGGAGGTCCTTCACACGGCCGCCGCGCACGAGCACCATCGAGTGCTCCTGCAGGTTGTGGCCCTCACCGGGGATGTAGGCGGTGACCTCGGTGCCGTTCGAGAGCTTCACACGGGCGACCTTGCGGAGCGCCGAGTTCGGCTTCTTCGGGGTGGTGGTGTACACACGCGTGCACACGCCGCGCTGCTGGGGGTTGGCCTTCAGGGCGGGAGCCTTGGTCTTGGTGACCTTCGGCGAGCGACCCTTGCGGACCAACTGCTGAATGGTTGGCACTGCTTCTCCTTGTTGCTGCTGCACGGTGACAGCGGTGATGGATTTCACATCAGACCCGCCGGCGCCGCAGAGCTGCGACGCTTTCGTGGTGGGTATGCCGTGGGGGTGAACCGCGGATGTCCGCAGGCACCCGGACATGCACGCGCGAGCGCGCACACCCGGTCAATCGTAATGCGACGTCACGCCGCGGTCAAATGTGCGCGGCTCGGGGACGCCCGTGTTCGCGCTGGGCGCACCCTCAGCCGCCCGGCCACCCCGGCGCGTCGAGCTCCCGCTCGAGATCGGCGAGGAGCTCGGCCACCTGCGGCTCGACGAGCCGCTCGACCGCGTTGCCGATCCGGCGGCGGTGCTGGGCGAGCTCGACGCAGATGCGCCGGCCGAGCTGCTTCGCGAAGTCGTCGGCGAGCCGAACCTCCTCGCGGAGCGCCTCCTTCTCCTCCGGGGTGAAGGGGCGCGGAGCCGGCTCTGCCGCCGCGGCGGCGGTATCGGCCTCGAGGCCCGCGAGCGTGAAGAGGAACGGCTGGTCGGGCACGGGCTCCGGGTCGAGCTCGAGCCCGAGGTACTCGGGATCGAGGCCCTCCCCCGCCCGGTAGGGCCGGCGGGCCTTGCGCTCCTCCGCGAGCCGGATCTCGCGGTGCAGCAGCGGCAGGTTCCGCGCCGTGTAGTCGTCGACCGCGTCGTCGATGACCGCCTTCATCCGCATCGAGAACGCGTGCTGCACCGGGTGCGGCACATCCACCTCGAGACCGGCGGCCGCGAGGATCGGCGAGCCGAAGCACTTCTGGCAGAGCCGCACGCGGGCGCGGTGGGTCCCGGGTCGCCACCGCGGCAGCCATTGCAGCCAGCGGTCGACCTCGGAGCTCACGCGAGCCTCGATCGAACCCTGCACGCGCTTCACGATAGCGCCGGATCCGCCCGCCCGTGCCGATTCCACGGTCGATTGGCGTGCCGCAACCGGCCGGCCCGGTTACTCCTCGTCGTGCTCCCAGGGCCAGCGCGGGCGCTCCATCCCACCGCGCCGGCCGCGCGCGACGAGCACGGCGACGGCCGCGGTGAGCGCGGCGCAGACGGGAATCAGGAGCCCGAACCAGCCGAGGCCGAGTACGAGGGCGAAGCGCACCCCGTCGCCCGGGTCGCCCGTCGAGGACACGATGCGGCCGATCGCGGCGACGAGGACGAAGGCGAACCACGAGCCGAACGTCGCGAGGAGCACCGTCGCCGCCATCCGCTCCGGCCGGCGGAGCCGCAGCCCGAGCACGAGCAGCACGGTCAGCACCGAGGCGCCGACCGCCACCGGGGCGACGAGCACGCCGACCTCGCGATCGCCCACGACCTCGAGATCGGCCAGCAGGCTCACGAAGCCGAAGCCGCAGACCACGAGGGCGAGATCGAGCGCCGCCGCGAATCCGGCGACCACCCAGGCGTCCCGTGTGCGCTGCTCCATGCCTTCGAGGCTACGCGCCGGGCCCGCTCGCCGCGGCGGGGTTGCGCCCTGACGGGGCATCCGCCCGGCTCAGCCCTGCTCCCACCCGGGGAAGCCGGCGCAGCCGTAGGCGAGACGGATGAACCCGTCGGTCTTGTCGGTGAGGATCGCGTACGACTTCGCGGCGTCGCCGTGCTCGACCGCCTCGCGCATCTGCTCGAGGTTGCGCAGCGCCGTGGGGATCCACTCGCGGAGCGCGCCCTCCGGCAGGGCGGCGGGGTCGTCGGCGAGGATGCCGCGCACGACGCCGATGACGCGGAGCAGCTCGGGCTGGTCCTGAGCCCGGTACGCCGCGGACATGCTGATCGCGACGAGCTCGGTGACCGGCTGACGGAGGCGCTCGCAGCGCTCGGCGAGCGCGTCGGCCATCAGGCGCCGCCCGTCGGCCGGTCGAGCTCGAACTTCTCGAGCGGCGTGCGCACGCCGTCGCGGAAGGCCCCGAGCCCCGCCTCGAAATCGACGGCGGAGCCGACGAAGAGCACGGTCTCATCGGGAGCGACGTAGATCTTGCCGCCGCCGCGCACGGGGTGCACGAGGCAGACGCCGAGGCCGTCCGGCAGTTCGACGACGTTCAGCTGGGCGTCGGGCGCGAGCTTCGCGAAGAGCGCGCGGCCGACCGCGACGAGGCGGTCCTCCCCCGAGGCATCCGCCTCGGCGCCCGCCTCGGCCGTCGCGATCTGGAGGTGCCGGCGCACCTGCGGCTGGCCGGCGAGCTGGGCGATCACGGCGAGATGCTCGTACAGGCCGGAGAGCTGGAGGCGCTCCGGATCCGGCGAGCCGCCGAGGGCGAGCAGCGGCACGAAGCCGAAGCACTGTTCGAACCCGGGCACGCCGTCGCGATCGCGGGCGGCCGGGTAGGGCTGCCACTCCCAGGCGACGTCGCGCTGCGCCGGGTCCTCGACGAGCGCGACGAGCTCGTCGAAGCCCGCCCCCTCGAGGAGGTCGATGGCGCCCCAGCGCGACTTGATCACGAGGAAGAGGCCGTTGACGTGCACGACGAGGTCGCCGAGAGCGGTCGTGAACAGCACCGTGCTGCCCTCGGGCAGCCCGAACACCCCCTCGAGCATCTCGGCGGCGCGGGCGGGGTCGACGAAGCGGAAGTAGCCGTCGCCGACGAAGCCGGCGCCCTGCGTGCGCCAGAGCTCGGCGACCTCGGCGGGCACACGGCCGGCGAAGGCGGCGATCGTCTCGTCGGAGATGGGGGCGACCGGGTCGAAGCTCCGGAACCTCGTCATGGCTGCCTTCCTCTGGTGGGCGCGAACCGCTGCGGTGCGCGGGATGCCTCGGGGCGACTGCCGCGGCGGGAACGCGCGCGGCCAGTCACCTCCGGAAGTCTATCGAGGCTGCACCTGCGGGCCATGGGGAGCACTCCCCATGCGCGGTATCGGCGTCAGCTCAGCCCACCCGCGCGCCCGCCCGATTCCTCGCGATCCGAGGGGGTCAGTTGCCGACAGGCGGATGGCGGTCGGACGAAGCCGGTGTCGGTGAACGACCCTCTCGGGGCGGGAGGCCGGGCTCGGGGCAGGACCAGGGGCCGCGCGCCCGCCGCCGCTCAGTCGACCTCGAGCACCGCCGCGAACGGCTGCAGGAGGATCTCCCGCTCCTCGACGGAGAGAACCTGGAGCCCCTCGATGTGGCGTCAGCGCCGCCGCGGATGGCGGTCGCACGAAGCGCCTGCCGGAAAACGACCCCCTCGACCGGTCACCTCGCGGCGTCCGGGTGTGCTGGCGCCTCGACGCCGAGTTCAGTGAACGGGGTGACCAGGATCTCGTACTGCTCAGGCGTGAGCTGCGCGGCCTGCTGGACCGCGCGAGCGGCGATCACGATCGCGCTCTTCGCGTCAGCGTGCAGTCCGGCGCGCGCCGCGTTCAGCTCCTCGGCGCGGGGCAGCAGCAGCTCTCGGACGGCGTGCTCGAGCTCGGAGTTCACCGCCGCCGACGGCTTCGTCGCACGGCTCGCCTCCTTGCCGCCCGCGCGCCGAAGACGCACCGCCCGGTCGAAGGCGCTCGCCAGCTGCTCCGCCGGGAGGGCGCCGGCCTGCGCGAGGAAGCGCTCGGTCGAGGTGTTCAGCACGCGATCGCCTTCGGATGTCCCGGACCGCGGTTCACTGGGCCGGCGCGTCGACCGGCGTCATCCGCCGGATCTTCTCGAAGTTCGGCGTGTGGTACTCCTGGCGCACGACGCCCGACGCCTTGTCGACGAAGATCGCGAGGTTGTCGTACCGCGCATAGGGCTCGAGACCGTCGACGAGGAACTCCTTCGCCCCCCAGACGGGCAGGTAGTCATGCTCGTCCTCGAACCACTCCGGCGCGATGTAGAGCTCTCCCGAGAGTGCGGGCGGGTGCTCGGCGAAGTACTGCTCGAGCAGCCGACGTGCGTCCTGAATGGTCACCATGTTCCCGCTGCGCACCCGCCGCCGCTCAGTCGACCTCGAGCACCGCGGCGAACGGCTGCAGGAGGATCTCCCGCTCCTCGGCGGAGAGACGCTCGCCGAACGCCTTCGCGTGGGCGGCGAACAGCGTGTCCGCGACCGCGGCCGCGAGCGCACCGTCGCCGAACGCCATGAGCTCCGCAGAGCGCGGCTGCAGGCGATCGCGCACTCGCGTGTCGAGTGCGCTGAACTCGGACGCCGACAGCTTCGCGGCCTTCCGGGCAGCGATCCGACGGGCCGGGCCGATGGCGCGACCGGCCGCCCGCACCGCATCGAACTGCGCCGGGGAGAGCTCGACGGCTCGGGCAAGAAACGCGTCGAGGGACGCGAGGTCAGGACTCGTCACCGTCTGAGCCTAACCTTCCCTCGGCGGACAGGTCTCAGGACTCGGACCGCTCGACCCGGTAGCCCCGCGCCTCGACCTGATCGAGGAACGCGCCGAGATCCGGGGCGGCCCGGAGCAGTGCGCCCAGCTCCCCCTCGTTCGCGGCCATACGGAAGGTCGCACTCGCGAAGGGATGGGTCACCGGAGCGCTGCCGGGCATGGGCGGCGGTGCGGAGATGCTCACGAGGATCCCGGCCCCCTCCCGGAGTTCGAGCGCGAGTTGATCCCCGTCGTACACGAGATATCCGCGGCGGCGGTCCTCCTGGTCGCTCACTTCACCCCTCCCGCTCCGTAGAGCTGCTCGAGCAGTGCGAACATCTTCGGATCGTTCGCCTTCAGCCAGGACTGCGTGTACTTCGCAGTCGTGCCCGGCGCCTGACTGTACGGATGCCCATGGTACGCGGCCACGGAGTTGGCGAAGTACTCCTCCTTGTTCGCCGCCGAGTACCAGTCCGGGTCGAGCCATCCCGCGTGTCCGGAGCCACCGGCCGAGCCGTCCGGGACGACCGGGTGCGCCGCGACCCGCTCCGCGTGGAGTGCGGCCAGCAGGGACTCCTGCGCCGGCGTGAGCGCGGACCGCTGGAGCCCGTGTCCCCCCTCATGCGCGGCGACGAAGCCGTGTCCGTACCCGACCGGCACCGCGGCCAGCGCTTCCTCGCCGATCGCGACGCGCACGCGACCGTTCACGATGTCCTGAATGCCTCGGACATCGCCCCAGTCGCGTCCGTCGAAGGTCTGCTTCCCGGCGAGATGCGCGTACTCGGGCAGGTCCGTGAGCTTCGTCCCGCTCGGAATGATGTCGATCGATACCGGGTTCGCCGCCATCAGCGCCCGATTCTCGGGCGCGAGCCCGCCGAACAGTTCCTCGGCCTGCTGCTGCGCCTGCGCGATCGCCGCATCCGAAGCGCCGTTCCCGTTGACCTCGCAGAGCGAGGAGAGGGGCGCGCCGGACGGGGCGTCGCCGTGCGATTCGGGCTGGTGTGCGAGGTCGGCGGGCTGGTCGGGCTGCGTTTCCGCGTGGCCCCCCTGGCCCGCGCTCTCGATCGAGGCGCTCGCACCCGGGCCGCTCGGGTCGACGGCCGCCGTCTCGCCGGAGCCTGCGGCCTCGGTCGGTCCCGGCTCCGCGCCCGTCCCATGGGTCGGACCCGCGGTGGAGCCGGGTTCCGCGCCAGAAACGGAGCCAGTGCGGACCGTCGGCGAGGCCGGAGCGGTCGACGGCGTCGGACTCGCACTGCCGGACTGCGGCCCGGTCGTGACGGGCTGGGCCGAACCGAGCGTCCCCTGCGTCGCGTCGGGGCTGCCGGAGACCAGGTCGCGCGCGCCGAATTCGACGTGCATCTTGATGTGGGGGCGGAGGCCGGCGGGGATGCCGTCGGCCGTCGCGTCGACCAGAAGCGTGAGGTCGGCGATGCGGTGCCGCCACTGGTTGCCGAGCGAACTGTTGATCCCGAACGACCCCGCGCCGTCGAAGCGGTCGGCCCGACCGCCCGCGACCTGGTCGGGTCCGTGCAGCACCGCCTGCCCCGACATCGGGACGCCGGCGGCGGCGAGCGCCTGATTCGCGGCGGCCTGCTCCGCCTTCGCCACCCGGTTGTACTGCTGGTAGAAGCCGACGTTGTGCTGCCATTCGGCGACGGTGAGCTGGTTGAGGCCCTGCTGCTGCAGACCGACCTGACGCTGGAACTCGGCCCAGTCGTGGGCGTCGTTCGTCATCGTGAAGGCGTCGACCTCGATCGGGTCCTTCAGCGAGTAGGAGCCGTCCTCGTTCCGCACGATGGGCGAGTCCGGCTGCGCGGCGAGCGCGTCGAGCTGCTCGCGGATCTCCGGGGTGAGCTCGGGGATGTCGTAGCCGTTGTACGTCGTGCCGGGGCCCGCGGAGCCGTCGGAGGGGTGGCTCGGGTCGACGCGGTCGACGGGCGGAGTCCACTTCGGCCAGCGGCGGCCGTCCCGGTCGGGGTCGGCGCCGTCGGTACCGTCGGTGCTCGAGCCGTCCGCGTCGGTACTGGTGCCGTCGGGCGCGGTGCCGTCGGGCGCGGTGCCGTCGGGCGCCTGGTGCGTCGTGGGCGAGGCCTCGGCGGGCGAGCTCGTTCCCGCCTCCGCCGCGCTCGGCGCCGTCGGCGCGCTCGCGTTCGGGTTCGCCGCATCCGGCGTCTGCGGGGCCTGGGGCGCGTTCGCGTCGGGCTTCGCGTCGGCCGGCTTCGTGCCGTCCGGGTTCACGACGTGCTCGGGGCGGATCGAGGCATCCCAGTTGGTCGCGTTCGGCTCGTGCGGCGGCCACGGCGAGCGCGTGCCGTTCTGCGCGTCGAGCGACCAGACGGTGTCGCCATCGAAGTACGCGTTGAACCAGTGGCCGGCATCGCCCGCGCGGTCGATGCCGACGACGCAGTGCGAGCCCGGGCCCATCGCCCGCAGCGTCGACTCGATCTGCTCCGGCGTGACGGTCGTCTGGGGGTTGCCCGTGCGGGCCTCCATGTCGGGCGTGCTGAGGGTGCCGGTGGATGCCTCGGCGCTGTCCTTGCCGTTCAGGAAGTCGTTGAGGTTCGCCGAGGTGTTGCCGCAGTTCGTCGCGTAGCCGTTGGCGGGGTCCGAGGGGTCGAAGTTCGGGTTGATCTCGTTGAGGGCCTGGTCGATCTCGTCGATCGAGCGCTCGGAGCTGTTGTTCGACGGGCTCTGGTCGGGCTGCGAGCCGTCGGGCTGCTGGCCGTCGGGCTGGGAGCCGTCGCCGGCCTGCCCGTGGCCGTCGCCGGTCGAGCCGGTGCCGTCCGCCGCGGGGGCGTCCGGCTGGGAACCGTTGCCGCTCGTGCTGCCGTCGGGCGCGCCGTGCCCGTTCGCGCCGTCGGTGCTCGGGGCGTCGGGCTTGCCGCCGTTCCCCGAGGGGCTGCTCGGCGAGAACAGCGAGGGCTTCGAGAAGAGGGAGGGCTTGCCGAGGAGCGTCGCCGCGCCGGCTGCCGCAGCGGCACCGCCGGCGGCCGCGGCCTCCTCGGGGGCGATCCCGTCGGCGTCGCCGTCGCTGCTGCCCTCGCCGTCGGCGTGTGCGCCGTCGGCATCGGGCTGCGTCGCGTCGGGCTGCGTCGCGTCGGGCTGTCCGCCGTCCGCGCCGTCGGCGTGCGCCGGAGCGCTGCTGTCGACGGAGCCGGCGTCGCCGGGCTTCGCCGAGGCGCCGGAGCCGGCCGCCACCGCGCCGGGCGCGCCGTTGCCCTGGCCGTCGCCGGTCGAGCCGTCGGCAGCGGGGCCGTCGGCCGCGGGAGCGTCCGCCGCGGGAGCGTCCGCGGTCCCGGGGGTGCCGGCGTCCGCCGTGCCGGGCGTGCCCGCGTCAGCGGTGCCCGGCGTGCCTGCATCAGCCGTGCCGGGAGTCGTTGCATCGACGCTGCCGGGCGTGCCGGCGTCGACCGTGCTCGGCGTGCCCGCATCCGCGTGTCCAGGGGTCCCAGCATCCGCGTGACCAGGCGTGCCCGCATCCGCGTGACCCGGGGTCCCGGCATCCGCATGACCCGGCGTACCCGCATCCGCGTGACCCGGCGTGCCGCCATCCGCGTGACCGGGCGTGCCGCCATCCGCGTGACCGGGCGTGCCGCCATCCGCGTGACCAGGTGTGCCTGCATCCGCGTGACCCGGGGTCCCGGCATCCGCGTGTCCCGGAGTGCCGCCATCCGCGGTGCCGGGCGTCCCCGCATCCGCGTGACCGGGCGTGCCCGCATCTGCGTGACCAGGAGTCCCAGCATCCGCGGCACCCGGCGTCCCGCCATCCGCGTGACCCGGCGTGCCGCCATCGCCGACCGCCGAGGGCACGTCGACCGAGCCGCCGCCGTCGCCCGCGCCGCCGCCGAGGTCGCCGGGGCTCGAGGGGGCATCCGTCGGGATGTCGATCGAACCGCCGCCGTCGCCTGCGCCGCCGCCGGCGTCACCGCCGCCCGGGGTCGGGCCGTCGCTCGGGATGTCGACGCCCGCGCCGCCGTCGCCCGCGGCCGTGCCGGCGTCGCCGGCGCCGGGCGTCGGCGCGTCGTTCGGGACGTCGACCGCGCCGCCGCCGTTGCCGGCCGTCGCGGTGGTCTGGTTGCCGCCGCCCGGGGTGGGCGAGTCGGCGCCGGGCACGGTGACCGCCGGCAGCGTCGAACCATTGCCGGGACCGCTCGGCGCCGAGGGGCTCGACGGCCCGCCGTGGCCACCCGGGCGTCCGGCCAGCGCCCCACCGAGGAGCGCACCGGCCGCGATCGAGCTGAGCGGCGAGAACGGCGTGCCGTTCAGCCCCGACTCGGCGAGGCCCGAGGCGAGCCCGTCGACCGCGCCGCCGCCGGTCTCCACCGCGATGTGCGTGACGCGCTGCATGGCGCCCGGGTTGATGCGGTTCGTGAGCCGCCCCGCCGCGCCGGAGACGGTGCCGCCGGCTGCGCCGCCCGCCGCCGAGGCGAGGGCCGCGTTCAGCACGTTCTGCGGCTGGTAGTTCGGGTCGAGCGCACCGCGCACCTGGTTGAACGAGGCGGTCGTGATCGCGCTCGCGAGACCGGCGGACAGCGCCTCCCGGGCGACGCGGATGCCGCCGCGGACCGCCATGCGGGCGAGGCGCAGCGCCGCCATGATGAGGCGGCGGAGCTTCTGGCAGAGCGCCGCGATCTTGATCGCCCAGCGCGTGACGGTGAGCATGATCTTCGCGGCCATCGCCGCGGCGCCGGCGCCGAAGGTCACCGCGCCGAGCAGTGCGCCGATGCCGATCTCGAGGGCGATCTCGATGGCCATCTGCGCGATGAACCAGCCGATCTCCTCCCAGGCCTTGTCGACGGCGTCGATCATGCCCCGGGCGAAGCCGGCCATCGAGCCGGCGCTCTCGGAGAGCTTGCCGAAGGAGCTGCCGAGCGAGGTCTGGCAGCGGCGGATGTTGCTCGACTGGGAGGGCGGCAGCGTCATCGAGGAGGCGTTCACGAACGCCGAGCCGACCTCGGACTTCGCGGTCGTCATCGCCTGCGACAGCTCGCTCCACGCCTGCTCGGCGGTCGAGAGCTTGCCGCGGTCGGCGGAGGGCAGCACGACGCCGAGGGTCGCGAGCGCGTCCTTCAGGAAGTCGCCGAACTCGCCGAGCGGCCCTTCCGGGCCCTTGCCGAGCGCGGTCGGTACGGAGGCGTGCGGCTCGTTCACGACGGCCGTCTCGGCGGGGATGCTCGAGGAGGAGGCGGGCTTGAACGCGCCGACGAGCTGGGCGCCGTCGTACGCGCGGCCCGTGTTGCCGAGGGCGGCGTCCACGATGCGGAGCGCGTTCGACATGCCCTGGACGGCCTTCAGCAGGTCGACGGCGTACCCGTCGTAGCCGGGCTCCCCGTCCTGGCCGTGCGCGAAGACCTCGGCCGACTCGTCGTCGCCGGCCATCCCGCCGGTGCCGCCGAGAGCCGACTCGCAGGCGCGGGCCGCGCGGGAGGCGGCGCTCGCGATCGAGAACAGCGCGGTGCCGTCGGCGGCGAGCCGTGCGGCGTCGAGGCGGACCTGCGTCATGAGTGCACTCCCGGTGGGATCGGATGATGGATGTCTGGGGCTGATCGGGGCGCGTCCGGCGCGCCGCACCGGCTCAGCCGCTCAGGCCGTTGGCGAGGTCGCTCCAGGCGCCGTCGAGGGATTCGATGGTCTCGGTGTAGGCCTGATGGGCGCCGGAGACCTGGTCCTGCAGGCCTTCGGCGGCCTGGGTCATCGCCTCGGCGCCGAGCTGCCACTTCTCGAACATGCCGATGAAGTTCGCCATCGCCGGGCCCTGCCACTCGGCCGGCAGCATGTAGGCGAAGCCGCTCGCGCCCTGCTTCAGCGCCGAGCAGTACGTGATGAGCTCACCGAGCATGTCGGCGAGCGCCTTCAGCTCGGTCGTGTCGGCCTGCTGCTCGCTCATGCGCCCGTCCCCTCCGCGTCCGCGGTGCCGACGACCGGCACCTCTCCGATCTCGACCGCCGCGACCTGCGCGGTGATCGCGGGCTCGCCGTCGGCGCCGAGGCGGAAGACGCCCTCGCCGATCGAGTCGTCATCCCCGTCGCCGTCGCTGTCGCCCGAGCCGCCGCCCGTGGCCTGGCCGCTCGTCTTGCGGGGACCGAGCGCCCCGCCGCCGAACTGCTCGACCTCGTCGTCGCCCGCGTAGTCGCGACCGAAGAACTCGGCCATGTCCTCGGCCTTCTCCTCGCCGCTCGCGACCCGCTTGCCGAGTTCACCGGTGCCCGAGCGCATCGCGGCGAGCGCGGGCGCCCGGCCGGTGAAGGAGCGCTGCACGCCCGACTCGTTCTGCGTGTACGAGCCGTCGGCGGCGATCAGTCCGGCCTGGAGCGCGGCGAGCGACTGCCGGACGAATCCGGCCGTGGTCATGAACGTCGCCCAGCCCTCGGAGAAGCTCTCGGCGTCGTCGCCCTTCCACGTCACGTCGACGGTGCGCTTCACCTGCGCGTCGACGGTCGACAGGTTCGTGTCGAACGTCGACAGCACGGTGCCGAGCAGCGCGGCGACCTCGCTGAGCGCCGAGGCGCGGACTCTGAACTGGACCACCTGGTTCCCTCCCGACCGGATTGGCTCCGCGGGCGGGTGCCCGCGGAGCCGTCAGCGACGGATGTCAGCCGTTGAACGTGCCGGCGATGGCGTTCTCGCTGTCCTCGTAGGACAGCGCGGCCTGGTTCAGCAGGTCGCTGATGCCCTGCAGCGACTCCTTCAGCTGCAGACCGGCCTGGTCCCACTGCGAGTACAGCTCGTTGAAGCTCTGCGACGCGGTGCCCGACCAGTCGCCCGAGATGAGGCCCTCGACGAGGGACTTGAGGTTGGACAGCTGCGACTCGATCGACTGCGAGCCGCTCGAGAGCTGACCTGCGACTCCGGCGAGGGAGTCGGAAGTGACGCGGATCTCCGCCATGGTTTCCTCCAGATTTGGCTGGTGTCGGGGGCCGGACGGGGATGTCCGTTCCCGGCGCGTGCCTCACGTTACCCGGAGTCGGCGCGGATTCCGATGGGGAGAACTCCCCGTCCCGCGCTCCCCCGGACTGGGTACAGTCGTTCTCGTCGCTGTTCCCATCGCGAAAGGCCCCGCCGTGCGCCCCTCCGACGCCACTCTCGCCGCCCTCCCGGGGGAGTTCCGCTTCGCCCGATCGACGACGCGCACGGTGGTGTTCTCGGTGCTCGCGGCGCTCGCGCTCGCAGCCCTCGTGCTCGTCCTCGTGAACTTCGGTGCGATCCGCGACGACGCGAGCGAGATGACCGGGCGCCGCTCGGGGCTCCGCGGCGTGGTCGCGCCCGCGCTCGTCGTCATCACCGCGTTCTTCGCGGTGCTGTTCGCCTGGTTCGCGATCGGCGGCTCGCACCGCTGGATCCGGATCGACACGGGCACGCCCCTTTCGGGCCGCCACTTCGTCGCCGCGGGCGGCCGGGCGGAGGCCGAGGCGCTGCACGCCAGGTTCGCCACCGGCGACCCGGCGGCCTACCTGCCGGTGCCGAATCACAAGAAGGGCGACATCCGCCTCTCGATCTACCTCGTCGTGCCCGACCGCACCGCCTACGTCACCGTGCGGCTCGGGAAGGAGCCGGGCGCGACGGCCTGGCCGCTCATCACCCTCACCGATCGCGCGTACGTGCAGCTGAAGCGGCTCGGCACGGGCGACCTCGTGCGCCCCTCCGCCGGCGGCGTCGTCGACCCCTTCCTCCGCGGCTGATGACCGTCCCGGCCGGCCCGGTCCGCTTCGTCGCCCAGCCCGACCGGGCCAAGGCGGCCTCGGTGCCGCGCTGGAACCGCGGCTTCATCACGACCGGGGCGGTGCTCCTCGGCGTCGCCGCCGCGGGCGTCGTCGCCCTCCTCGCCACGGGCTTCGGCAGCTGGTTCACGATCGGCCTCGTGGTGGTCTTCGGGCTCGCGGCGGGGGGCCTCCTCCTCACGAGCGTCCTGCGGGGACGGATGCTGCGCCTGCTGCTCGCCCCCGGCGCGCCCGTGCTCGTGGTCACCGGTACGGGGATCTCGACGGGCGGTCTGCCCGAGATCCCGTGGTCGGAGCTCGCCTTCATCGGCGTGCTGAACGACCGCCCGCGCACGGCCAGGCTCCGCTCGGTGCCGATCTTCGGGCAGGCGGGCGGGCTCGCCCTGCGGGCCGGCAACGGCACGGTGCTGTGCGAGCTCGGCGTGCGCGACGGGGAGGCGCTGCGCGCCCGGACGCCCGATCGGGGCGCCGCCTCGCGCATCGGGCTCTACGGCCGCTGGCCCGACGGCGCCAGGCGCGGGCTCGTGCCGCTGCTGATGGACGCCGTGCTCGCGGACGATGTCGCCGCCACCGCGGTGCAGCTGCTCCTGGCCGAGGCATCCGCCCGCGGCATCCCGCACGCGCTCTTCGAGCAGGCGCTGCCGTTCACCGCGTGGAAGGGCCCGCTGCTCGACCCGGCCTGGCCGGGCGCCGAGCAGGGCTGAGCGGGCCGGCCGCGGACCGCGAGGAGCGGCTCCGGCCGCCCGGGTCTCGGGCCCTGCGGCTCCGGCCCCCTGGGTCTCAGGCCGCCTGGATGACGAAGCTCAGGTCGCCGAGCCAGACCGTGTCGCCGACGGCGGCGGGCACCCGGGTGCCCGCGCTCTCGAGCTCGATCTCCCGGCCGCCGCGCTCGAGGCGCGAGCCGTTCGCCGAACCGGCGTCGCCGACCGTGATGCCCCCGCCCGAGACCTCGAGGAAGAGGTGCACGCGCGAGACGGAGCGGGTGTCGTCGAGCACCTCGACGGCGCGGGCGCCCATCGCGAGCGCGGTGTCGGCGGGCTTCCGGCCGACGACCGCGGAGCCCTCCACCACGACGCGCTGCCCGGTGGAGAACAGCAGCTCGACGCGATCGACGGCGGCCGGTGCCGCGGTGGGCGGCGCGGGCATCGTCTCGACGCGGGGCGTCTGCTGCCACGGCAGCGAGCGCGGCAGCGGCACCGGCTCGACCGGGGCGGCCTGCGTCGGCGTCTGCACCACCGGCGCCGCGCTCGGCGTCGGCTTCGCCCCGGCGAAGGGCGCGGGGACGGGCGGGGCGCTCTGGGACTGCGGGATCAGCTGACCGCACGAGAGGCAGTACATGCTGTTCGGCTCCAGCGTCGCATCGCAGTACGCGCAGCGGGCAGAGGCCACTCGGATCATCCCCTTCTCGACGGGCTCGGGCCCGATTCCCCCGGGTCCAGCCCGGCCAGTCTACGTGCGCCGGAGGGCGCCTACTGCCGGATGTCCGGCACGCGCACCGGCAGCCAGCCGCCGGGCGTCGTCAGCACCGCCGATCCCGGGGTGCCGCGACCGAGCATGAACTTCGGGATCGGCGTGCCGATCGCCTGCGTGCCCATGATCGTCGACTCCGGCCGGAGCGCGAGCGCCCGGCGCGAGCGCTTCGCCTCGACGACGGGCCCGCCGAACAGCGTCGACAGCGACTCGGAGTCGGCCGCGACGATGAACGTCGCCCGGTGCTTCGCCCCGGTGAGCGCGTGCTCGAGGGGCGCGTTCTTGTACTGCTCGGCGTCGTCGACGACCACGGTGACGTGCTCGCCCGCCGCGTCGAGGATCGGGTCGAGCTCGGCGGGCGTGAGGTCGCCGCCGGGCACGACCGGGATGCCGTGGGCGCCGGCCACCTCGGTGAGGATCGACTCCCGACCGGACACGACGACGAGCGGCGTCTTCCGCCAGGCGAGCTGGTGCACGATCGCCGCGAGCGCCGAGGAGCGCCCCGACTTCCGGGCTCCCGTGACGAGGAAGCCGCCGTCGGCGGGCCAATCGAGGGTGAACTTCGACAGCAGGTCGCCGCCCACCGCGACGACGGGGCCGTCGGCCGGACCCGAGTCGCCGAGCGGCAGCTCGTAGGCGGCCGTGAGCGCGTAGTGGCCGGGCAGCGGGTCGACCCGGAACGGCGCGGGCAGCGACTGCAGCTGCGGGAACTGGTCGTAGTGGTCGCGCACCTGCTCGACGATGCGCCGGAGGGCGGTGGTCTGCGCCTCGCCGCTCGTGTCGCGGCTCAGCACCGCGAGCTGCGCCTCGGCCCCCGCGGCGCCGAACAGCACCCGGCCGGGGGCGAGGTCGAGCGGGATGTCGCGGGCGAGGATGCCGGCCGTGCGGTAGTCGGCGATGTCGCGCATCGGCAGCACGTACTGCTCGTCGATGAACGCGACGACCTTGTCGCCCGTGATGCCCCGGTCGCCCGTGAGCAGCACTCGGACGCCGACCGCGGGCCCCTCGCGGAGCACCCGCATGAACTGGTCGCGGAAGGTCACGAGCTGGTCGGGGTTCATCGTCGAGAGCATCCGCTCCCAACCGTCGACCGCGACGATCGCGTACGGCAGCCGCGTCTCCGGGGTCGACTGCGCGCGCTGCTCGGAGATGTGCCCGACGCCGGAGGCCGAGAGCACCGCCTGGCGGCGGCCGAGCTCCTCCAGCAGCCGCTGCACGAGCCGCGGCAGCCGGTCGGAGTCGAGCTGGGTGACCACGGCGCCCGTGTGCGGGGCGTCGACGAGGGGCAGCAGCGCCCCGTTGCCGAAGTCGATGACGTAGAGGTGGAGGTCGGCGGGCGAGAACTCCTGCACGAGCTGGCCGAGCATGGTGCGCAGCGCGGTCGTGCGGCCCGACATGGCGCCGCCGAGGAAGAGCACGTGCGAGCCCTCGTCGACGCGCCAGGTGAGGCTCCGCTGCGACTGCTCGCCCGGGACGTCCTCGAGGCCGAGCACGATCGCCTGCTCGGGGATCGGCTCGTCCTGGAACTTCTCGAGCGGCAGCACCGCCGGCAGCGGCATGAGCCACGGCGAGGGGTTCTTCGGCACGCCGAGCTGCACGGTCGCCGCCGTGATGAGGTTCACGATGGCGCGGAGGTCGGTGTCGTCGTGGTCGGTGTTCTGCGCCTGCGTGGAGACCGCCTTCGGGTAGCGCACGGGGTAGCCGAGCTCGTCCCACTCGAGCGGCGCCTTCCGCGGCAGCACCTTGACCTGGCGCTGCACGCCCGGCCGGATGCCCGCGACGCGGGCCGTCTGGAAGGGCGCGGGCGCCGAGGCCGGCCCGGTGCGCACGTAGCCGCGCCCCGGGGTCGACGCGCTGATGAGCGCCGCCTCGCCGGAGCCGAGGATGTCGGAGGAGTCCGCGCGGTCGGTCACGCGGAGCGCGACGCGGAGGTTGATGTTCGACTGCATCTCCGGCGTCACGACGCCGGAGGGCCGCTGCGTCGCGAGCACGAGGTTCACGCCGAGCGAGCGGCCGACGCGGGCGATGCGGACGAGACCGTCGATGAACTCCGGCAGCTCGGTGCGCAGCTCGGCGAACTCGTCGATGACGATCATGAGCCGCGCGAGCCCGCGACGGGCGGCCGTGTCGGCGTCCTTCGCCCACGCGGCGTCCACGTCCTTCGCGCTCATGTCGCGGAGCACCTTCTCGCGGCGCTTCAGCTCCGCGTCGAGCGAGGCGAGGGCGCGCTCCGTCTCCCGCGCGTCGAGGTTCGTCACCATGCCGACCGTGTGCGGCAGCCGCTCGCAGTCGGCGAACGCCGAGCCGCCCTTGTAGTCGACGAGCACGAAGTTCAGGGCGTCGGGGCGGTTCGCCATGGCGAGGCTCACGACGAGCGCCTGCAGGAACTCCGACTTGCCGGAGCCGGTGGTGCCGGCGACGAGCGCGTGGGGGCCGTCGCGGGAGATGTCGATCGCGAACTCGCCCTCCCCCGTCGCCCCGACGACGACGAAGGTGTTGCGCGGATGGGTCGACCAGCGGCGCACGAGCGGCTCCGGGTCGTCGAGGTCGAGCTTCATCAGCTCGGCGAAGCGCACCGCCGTCGGCAGCATCGCGTCGTCGCCGACGCCGCTCACGTGCCGGAGCGAGCAGAGGCTCCGGGCGAGGCGCTCGCACTGCGCGGTCGACAGGCCGTCGACGAGCACGATCGGCCAGTACTCGGCGCCCGTCTCGACCCGGGCCATGGCGGGATCGCCGTGGTCGATCGCGACGACGCTCTTCGCCTCCTCGGGGAGCCGCGCGCGTTCGGAATCGAGCGCGACGACGTGGATGCCGTGGGCCGCGCCGTGCTCGAGGAGCGGCACCATGCCCGGGAGCATGCGGTACTCGCGCGCGCCGTCGACGACGACGAGCACGTCGCTCGGCGGCTCGGCGCCGCGCTGGCCCGCGAGCCGCATGCGCTGCTCGAGGAGCACCCCGAGCTCCCGCACCCGCTCGCGGCGGGTGTCGTCGGTGTTGCCGATCGCGGCGGCCGCGCCGCCCGCCGCGGCGTGCGGGAGCCACTGCACCCAGGACCAGTCGGGCGCCGCGTCGTCGGGGCAGACGACGACGAGCTCCGCGTCCCGCGGCGAGCGGAGCGTCGCCCAGCTGGCGACGACGGAGCGGGCGACGGAGCGCACGGCGTCGCGGGGGCCGGCGATGCCGAGGGGGCCGTTCCGCAGTTCGGCGGCGACCGGGGCGGGCGAGACGCCGACCCGGCGCGCCTCGCCGCGGTCGCGGCCGCCGCCCTCGAAGCGCACGTCGAGGGCGACCTCGGCGACCCCGACCCGCATCGAGAGGGCGTCGGTGTCGCTCCGGCGCCGCTCCCAGAGCCGGGCGAGGGGGCGGGTCGCGATGTCGAGGACCACGACGGGGTCGGGCAGGCGGTACCAGCGCTCGATGCGCTGCCGCCGGGCGAGCTCGTCGATGCGCCGCTCGGCGAGGCGCACCTCCTCGATCCACTGCTGCTCGGTCTTCACGCCCTTCTTCTTCGCGAGCTTCCGGTTCGTGAGGAAGGAACCGACGACCATGATCGGGCTCGCGGCGGCCATCAGCAGCATGATCGGCCGGCCGAAGACGACCGCCATCGTGACGCCGAGGACGACCGGGATGATCGCCGAGAGCCAGGGCAGCGGCGACTGGTCGGGGTCCTCGGGCCGGTCGCCCGGGAGCGGCACGACCGGCTGCTCGGCCGCGGGGCGGATGCGGGAGGGCCGGTTGAAGCCCCGGGCGCCGAGCGCGTCGCGGATGAGGTCGGCGTCGGCGGCCGGCGCGACGCCGAGCCGGAGCACGCTGCTGCCGAGCTGCACGAGGTCGGCGGGCACGATCGGGGTCGCCTCCTCGATCGGCTGCCCGTTCACCCAGACCGCGGCGCCGGGCGCCGGCTCGACGGTCGCGCCGAGCGGCGCCGGGCGCCCGTCGGCCGCGCTGCCGTCGCTGATCGTGAGCGAGGCGTGGGTGGGCTGCAGGGCGTGGTCGGCGATGACGAGGGTGCAGCCGGGATCGCTGCCGACCGTGACGCGCGACCCGCGGGACACGGGCACGGTCTCACCGGCGAAGGGGCCGCCGACGAGCTCGAGCCGGAGCGTGCCCGGCTGCAGCGACTCGTCGCCGCCCGCGGGCAGGGTCGCCCCGGACAGGAGCGTGCTCTCGGCGAGGGGCGCCGAGGCCCCCGCGAGCGGGTCGAGCGCCTCGCTCGGCAGGCCGAGCGACTCGGCGACCTCGCCGACCGTGGTCGCCTCGTCGACGTCGAGCGCCCAGCTTCCCGCGGCGTCGGCGCTCGCCGTCCGGTCGATCGTGAGTCTCAGGCTCATGGCGTCCGCCTCCAGCGACTGGTCATCGGGCCCCCACGCGATCGAGGGTGCCGAGGAGCGGGGCGAGCAGGCCGCTCGCCCCCGTGTGGTCTTCGACGGGCCGGCGGGGCGCGATCGCGCTCGCGACGCCCTGCTTGCCCTGCTTCGACTTCGCGATCGGCGCGGTGCCCGGGCGGAGCGCGCCCGCCTCGGCATCCGCGTCGGCGTCCGCCGGGACGAGCGTGACGGAGGCGAGCGCCTGCTCGCCGCCCGTGCTCGCCACCTGCACGGCGAACTGGTCGACGCCGCCGTCGCCCTGGTAGCCGATCGTGCCGTCGGCCTCGCAGCGTACCTGCCCGCGGATGGCCGTACCGCAGCCGACGAGCACCAGCTCGTCGCCGCCCAGGGCGAACGCCAGCTCCTCGAGCGACAGCTCGGCGCCGTCGTCGTCGAGCCCGACGACGAGGTCGCTCGTGACGAGCGGGGCGCCGACGCCCCGGACGACGGATGCCTGCACGACGCCCTCCGGCGACCAGGTGCCGTAGTCGTCGGCGAAGCGGAAGACGAGTTCGGCCGGGCCGGTGTAGCCCTCGGCCGCGCGGAACACGAGGTGCGTCGGGGTCGCCCAGAGCGAGCCGGCCTGGGCGGGGTGCACCGCGACCGCGCGCAGCCGGCCGCCCGCGTCGCAGACCGCGCACTCGACGCCGAGCTCGGAGACGGGCAGGCGCAGCAGGGCTCCGGCGGTCGCCGGCCGAACGGTTCGGCCCGGCTCGGCGCTCGGCGTCTCGGGGCCCTCGAGGCGCACCCGGTACTCGGCGACGGTCGTGATGCGCCCGTCGCTGAGCGGGACGCGGACGACGGTGGTCGGCGCCTCCGGGTCGTAGTCGGGGGCGGCGAGCGAGATGCTCCGCTCGTCGCAGCCGACGACGAGCGGGCCCGCCTCGCGCGGCATCCCGCAGTCGGTGATCCGCCACGGCGCGGCGATGTCGATCGTCGTCGAGCCGCGGTAGGGGATGGCGACGTCGCCGGACCCCGCGCCGGCCGGTGCGCCGTCGGCGGCGACCGCCGGCGCGCCGAGGGCGAGCGAGGCCGCGACCGCGAGCGCGGCGGCTCCCGGCCGTCGTGTCGTGCCGCCCACTCCGCTCCCCCTCCTCGCGTGCCCCGTTCGGGGCAGGCGCACCGATATAGCATGGTACGCGGTCGCGCGACCGGGCCGGCCCCGCTGCGCCGCACCGACACGTTCGACCCCGAGGGAGCCGACATGACCGACCGCACGCCGCCGCCCGCCGCGACGGCCCCGGGCGCGCTCGCCCCGGGCCGCACCGCGCAGCTCGCCGGCGGCGCACGCGCGCTCGGCAGCGGCACCTCCGTGCTCCCCGAGCTCGCCGACGCGCCGCCGCGTACCCGGCGGTGGTGGCTGCACCCGGCCTTCCTCGTCTCCGTCGGCCTCACCTTCCTCGCCCTCGCGGGCGCGCTCGCCTGGTGGATCGTCTCGATGGCGACCGACTCGAGCGTGCGCGTCGAGGGGCTCTCGGCGTCCGTCGAGTCCGGCAACCTGCGCCTCGACTGGTCGGGCCCCGACGCCGACTACCAGCTCTTCGTCGTGGGCGGTGACGGCGAGACGGCCGACCTCAGCGGGTTGGTCCGCGGCACCGAGGCCTGGATCCCCGCCGCCGCAGGCCTCTACGACGACCGCAGCTGCTTCGTCGTCCGCCCCGGCGGCATCGACGCGGAGGTCTCCCTCGACGCGGCGACGCTCTCCGGTCAGCGCGGCGCCGGCGTCTGCGCGGCGGACGCCGCATCGTGAGCCCGACCGGCGGTGCGCCCGGCCCGGCTCGCCGCCGCGGCATCCGCGCCGCCCTGCTGCTCGTCCCGGCCCTGCTCCTCGCCGGCTGCTCGGCCGCGCCCCCGCTGCCGACCGCCCCGCCGGGCATCGACGTCGAGTCGTTCGACGGTTCGAGCGGCAATGGGCTCTGGCTCGTGCCCCCGGCCGAGCTCTCCGCGCGCATCCTCGACGCGGTCCGCGCCGGCGGTCCGGTCGCCATGTCGGGCACCGTGCACGAGTTCGTGCCCTCGGAGGAGGGCGAGCTGCTCCCCGGCCGCACGATCACCGTCGACTACGCGGGACGTGCCGGCGCCTTCCGGGCCGAGCTCGGCGCCGGCGGGGTGCGGACGACCCTCCTCGTCGACGAGGGGCGCACCGCCGTGCGCGGCAACCCGGCCTTCGCGGACGCGAACGCGCGTCCGGAGCTCGTGGAGGGGGTGTGCACCGTCGGCGACGACCCGGCGGTGGCGCAATGGGCGCCGTTCACCGATCCGGAGGCGCTGCTCGGCGCCGTGCTGACCGGCGCGGAGCTCTCCGTCGCGGCACCGAGCGGCGACGGCGAGACGCTCGCCGTGCAGATCGGGGCGAGCGACAGCCGCGCCGGCGTGCTGATCGTCGAGCGCTACGGGCCGCCGCTCCCCCGCTCCCTGAGCCTCGCCGAGACCGACGGCGACGCCGAGCTCGGCTTCGCCGACTGGGGCGCCGAAGTCGAGCTCGGCGCGACGGCGGCCGAACTCGGCTGCGAGTAGACCGCCGTCATCCGCCTCAGCGGAACTGCGCCTGCGGACCCGCCGCGATCTCCCGGTCGTACGCCTCGAGCGCGAGCCGGTTGCGCTCCGTGACCTTGCGACCGCGCGCCGCGATCCAGCCGCCGAGCCAGATCGGGATCTCGCGGGCGATGACCGCCGCGACGATCGCGAAGGGATCGAGCCAGCGCTGCGCGACGAAGCCCGGCACGTCGCTCGGGGTGATCGTCCACGCCACCGACCAGAGCGCCCCGCCGACGTAGGAGAAGTACACGGCGACCGCGACGAGGAGACCGAAGACGGCGTACGTCCACCAGGCGCCCTTGTTCACGATCGCGGCGAGCAGCGCGAAACCGAGGAAGAAGACCGCCACCGGCACCCAGAACAGCTGCTTCGCGGCGAACTGCGTGAGCTGCTCGGTCGCCGAGCCCGCATCGCCCTGGCTGAGCAGGAGGAGGTAGGCGGCCCCGAGGTAGAGCGCGGCGAACAGCACCGTGCCGATGAGCGCCACGAGGATGCCGAAGCCGCGGTTGCCCTTCGCCTTCGGCGGCTCCGGGGCCTGCACGTAGACGGTCTGCGGGCCGGCCGCGGGGAAGGCGGGCTCGGGCGCGAGGGTCGCGGCGCCGGCCGCGGCACCCGCCGCCGCACCGGCCGGGACGTAGGTCTCGCGCCGCACCGCGTCGGCCGCCACGGGCTCGGGCAGCGGCTCGTCGGCGTCGGCCCCGCCGGGGACCACGCCGGCGCGCTGCACGGCGGCGTCGAGCCGCGCGTTCGCGTCGAGCTCCTCCGTACGCGGCTCCTCCTCGATGACCCCGGGGGCCTCGCCGAGGGCGGAGGTGGCGGACTCGGCCGGGGCCGCGGAGTCGGCAGGAAGCGCGGATGCGTCGGGAGCCGCGGATGCGTCGGCAGCCGCGGGTGCGTCGGGAGCCGCAGGTGCGTCGGCAGCCGGCCGGGGCTCGACCGCGACGGGCTCGGGGAGCACCGCGGTCGGGTGCTCCGTGTCCGCGCCCGCGTCGGGCGACGAGGGCTCGCCCGCCGCGGTGGCCGCCTCGGCGGCGGACCGCGTCCCGGCATCCTCGTTCGCGCGCTGCTCGTCGTCTCCGGGAGTCGTGCTCGTCATGGTCTGCTCCTTCCGGGCACCCCGTGTGACCGATTCGGCTCATGCTAGCGCCGCGGGGCCGCCGCCCAGGGGAAGCGCGCGGGGCATCCGCCGGGTCCGGCGGTCTCGCCGCACCCGCCGGCTCCGCCGCCCGGGAACGCCGAAGGGCCCCGGATTCCTCCGGGGCCCTTCGGGTTCAGCGCGTCACGCTCAGCTGTAGTTGCCGGGCGTGAAGTCGTCGCTCGAGAACGCGTCGAAGTCGACGAAGCTGAGGTCGCCCTCGTTGAACGACGCGTCGTCGGCGAAGATGCGGTTCGGGTAGCGCTCCGCCTTCGCCTCCTCCGTCGCCTCGACCGTGACGTTGCGGTACTTCGCAAGGCCCGTGCCGGCGGGGATCAGCTTTCCGATGATCACGTTCTCCTTGAGGCCGACCAGCGGGTCGCTCTTGCCCTCCATGGCGGCCTGCGTGAGCACGCGGGTCGTCTCCTGGAAGGACGCGGCCGACAGCCACGACTCGGTTGCCAGCGAGGCCTTGGTGATACCCATGACCTCCTGACGCGCCGAGGCGGTCTTCTTGCCCTCGGTGAGCGTCGCACGGTTGATCTCGTTGTACTTCGAGCGGTCGACGAGCTCACCCGGCAGCAGGTCGGTGTCGCCGTGGTCGACGACGGTGACCTTGCGCAGCATCTGGCGCACGATGACCTCGATGTGCTTGTCGTGGATCGGCACGCCCTGCGAGCGGTACACGTCCTGCACGCCGTTCACCAGGTGCTTCTGCACCTCGCGCACGCCCTTGACCCGGAGGACCTCCTTCGGGTCGACCGTGCCGACGATGAGCTGCTGGCCGAGCTCGACGTGCTGCGCGTCCTCGACGAGCAGCGTCGAGCGCTTGAGCACGTTGTACGTGATCGGCTCGTCGCCGTTGTCGGGCGTCAGGATGACCTTGCGCTGCTTGTCGGTCTCGTCGATGGTGATGCGGCCCGGGGCCTCGACGATCGGCGACGCGCCCTTGGGGGTGCGGGCCTCGAAGAGCTCCTGCACGCGGGGCAGACCCTGCGTGATGTCGTCGGCCGAGGCCGAACCACCGGTGTGGAAGGTACGCATCGTGAGCTGGGTGCCCGGCTCGCCGATGGACTGCGCCGCGATGATGCCGACGGCCTCGCCGATGTCGACGAGCTTGCCCGTCGCGAGCGAACGGCCGTAGCACTTCGCGCAGACGCCGACCGCCGACTCGCAGGTGAGCACCGAGCGGACCTTGATGGACTCGACGCCCGCCGCGATCAGCTTGTCGATGAGCACGTCGCCCACGTCCTCGCCGGCCTCGGCGACGACCTCGCCCGCGGCGCTCACGGCGTCGGCTGCGAGCGACCGGGCGAACACGGAGTTCTCCACGTTCGGGTCGCGCACGAGCTCGCCCGAGGCGTCCGTGAGACCGATCGGCAGGTCGAGGCCCTTGCCGGTGCCGCAGTCGTCCTCGCGGATGATGACGTCCTGCGAGACGTCGACGAGACGACGGGTCAGGTAGCCGGAGTCCGCGGTGCGGAGCGCCGTGTCGGCCAGACCCTTACGGGCACCGTGGGTCGCGATGAAGTACTCGGCGACCGAGAGGCCCTCGCGGTACGAGGAGATGATCGGGCGAGGGATGATCTCACCCTTCGGGTTGTTCACCAGGCCTCGCATGCCGGCGATGTTGCGCACCTGCAGCCAGTTACCACGGGCGCCCGACGTCACCATGCGGTTGATGGTGTTGTCGGTCGGGAAGCTCTCCTGCATGGCCTTGGCGACCTCGTCGGTGGCCTTGGTCCAGATCTGGATGAGCTCCTGACGGCGCTCGAGGTCGGTGGTGAGACCCTTGTCGAACTGCGACTGCACCTTGGCGGCCTGCTTCTCGTACTTCGCCACGATCTCGCCCTTGCTCGGCGGCGTGATGATGTCCGAGAGCGCGACGGTCACGCCCGAACGGGTCGCCCAGCGGAAGCCGGCGTCCTTGATGCGGTCGAGGGTCGCGGCGACCTCCGTCTTCGGGTAGCGCTCGGCGAGGTCGTTGACGATCGCCGAGATCTGGCCCTTGCCGGCCTGCTTGTTGAAGTACGGGTAGTCGACGGGCAGCGCCTCGTTGAAGATCGCCCGGCCGAGCGTGGTCTCCAGCAGGAACGACTTGCCCTGCTCGAAGCCCTCCGGCTCCTGGCCCTCACCGAAGTGCAGGCCCTCGAGGCGGATCTTCACGACCGCACCGAGGTCGAGCTTGATGTCGCCCGGACGGTTCTGGTCGAAGGCGAGGATCGCCTCGGCGATCGACGAGAACGCGCGGCCCTCGCCGGCGGCGCCCGGCTTCTCGGTCGTCAGGTGGTGCAGGCCGATGATCATGTCTTGTGAGGGCAGGGTCACCGGACGGCCGTCCGACGGCTTCAGGATGTTGTTCGAGGCGAGCATGAGCACGCGGGCCTCGGCCTGGGCCTCGACCGACAGCGGCAGGTGGACGGCCATCTGGTCGCCGTCGAAGTCCGCGTTGAACGCGGCGCAGACGAGCGGGTGGAGCTGGATGGCCTTGCCCTCGACGAGCTGCGGCTCGAACGCCTGGATGCCGAGACGGTGCAGCGTGGGCGCACGGTTCAGCAGCACGGGGCGCTCGCGGATGATCTCCTCGAGCACGTCCCACACCTGCGGGCGCGAACGCTCGACCATGCGCTTGGCGGCCTTGATGTTCTGCGCGTGGCTGAGGTCGATGAGGCGCTTGATCACGAACGGCTTGAAGAGCTCGAGCGCCATCTGCTTGGGCAGACCGCACTGGTGCAGCTTCAGCTGCGGGCCGACGACGATGACCGAACGGCCCGAGTAGTCGACGCGCTTGCCGAGCAGGTTCTGACGGAAGCGACCCTGCTTGCCCTTCAGCATGTCGCTGAGGGACTTGAGGGCGCGGTTGCCGGTGCCCGTGACCGGGCGGCCGCGGCGGCCGTTGTCGAACAGCGCGTCGACGGCCTCCTGGAGCATCCGCTTCTCGTTGTTCACGATGATCTCGGGCGCGCCGAGGTCGAGCAGACGGCGGAGACGGTTGTTCCGGTTGATGACGCGACGGTAGAGGTCGTTCAGGTCGGAGGTCGCGAAGCGGCCGCCGTCGAGCTGGACCATCGGACGGAGCTCCGGCGGGATCACCGGGACCACGTCGAGCACCATCGCCGCCGGCGAGCTGCCGGTCTGGAGGAACGAGTTGACGACCTTCAGCCGTTTGATGGCGCGGATCTTCTTCTGACCCTTGCCCTCGGCGATCTGCAGGTGCAGGTCCTCGGCCTCGGCCGCGAGGTCGAACGAGAGCAGACGCTTCTTGATGGCCTCGGCGCCCATGTAGGCCTCGAAGTACATGCCGAAGCGGTCCTGCAGCTCGTGGAAGACCGAGTCCTCGGGCTTCAGCTCGCCGACCTTCAGCGTGCGGAAGTCCTCCCAGACGCGCTCGAGGTGCGCGATCTGCTCGTCGGCCGACTTGCGGACCTGCGTCATCTCCTTGTCGGCGGCGGCCTCGGCGCGCTTCTTGGCGTCGGACTTGGCGCCGTCGGCCTCGAGCTGCGCGAGCTCCTCCTCCTTGCGGGCCATGAGCGTCGCGATGCGGGCGTCGCGCTGGTCGCCGATGGTCTTGATCTCGAGCCGGAGCTCGTTCTCGAGGCCGGGCATGTCGGCGTGACGGCCGTCCTCGTCGACATCGATCACCATGTAGGCGGCGAAGTAGATGACCTTCTCGAGGTCCTTCGGCGCCATGTCGAGCAGGTAGCCGAGGCGCGAGGGCACGCCCTTGAAGTACCAGATGTGCGTCACCGGGGCGGCGAGCTCGATGTGGCCCATCCGCTCGCGGCGGACCGAGCTCTTCGTGACCTCGACCCCGCAGCGCTCGCAGACGATGCCCTTGAAGCGGACGCGCTTGTACTTGCCGCAGGCGCACTCCCAGTCGCGGGAGGGCCCGAAGATCTGCTCGCCGAAGAGCCCGTCCTTCTCGGGCTTCAGCGTGCGGTAGTTGATGGTCTCCGGCTTCTTGACCTCGCCGTAGGACCACTTGCGGATGTCCTCTGCGGTGGCCAGGCCGATACGAAGCTCATCGAACGTCGTTGCGTCGAGCAATTTCTCTCCTAGATTCCTGAAGTCGTTTCGTACCTGGCGGTTCAGATCTCGTCGATGTTCGACGACTCGAATCGCGCGGAGATGTTGATGCCGAGCTCCTCCGCTGCGCGGAAGGCCTCGTCATCGGTGTCGCGGAGCGAGACCGCCGTGCCGTCGGCCGAGAGCACCTCGACGTTCAGGCAGAGCGACTGCATCTCCTTCATGAGCACCTTGAACGACTCGGGGATGCCGGGCTCCTGGATGTTCTCGCCCTTGACGATCGCCTCGTAGACCTTGACGCGGCCGAGGATGTCGTCGGACTTGATCGTGAGGAGCTCCTGGAGGGCGTAGGCGGCGCCGTACGCCTCGAGCGCCCACACCTCCATCTCGCCGAAGCGCTGGCCGCCGAACTGCGCCTTTCCACCCAGCGGCTGCTGCGTGATCATCGAGTAGGGGCCGGTGGAGCGGGCGTGGATCTTGTCGTCCACGAGGTGGTGCAGCTTCAGGATGTACATGTAGCCGACCGAGACGGGGTACGGGAACGGCTCGCCCGAGCGGCCGTCGAACAGCTGGGTCTTGCCCGAGGAGTCGATGAGGCGCTCGCCGTCGCGGTTCGGCAGCGTCGAGTCGAGGAGACCGGCGATCTCCTCCTCGTGGGCGCCGTCGAACACCGGGGTGGCGACCTTCGTGCCGGGGGCGGCCTCGCGGGCGCCCGCGGGCAGGGTCTTCGCCCACTCGGGGGTGCCGTCGACCTTCCAGCCCTGCTTCGCGACCCAGCCGAGGTGGGTCTCGAGGACCTGGCCGAAGTTCATTCGACCCGGGATGCCGAGCGGGTTCAGCACGACGTCGACCGGCGTGCCGTCCGCGAGGAACGGCATGTCCTCGACCGGCAGGATCTTCGAGATGACGCCCTTGTTGCCGTGGCGGCCGGCGAGCTTGTCGCCCTCGGTGATCTTGCGCTTCTGGGCGATGTAGACGACCACGCGCTGGTTGACGCCCGAGCCGAGCTCGTCGTCGCCGTCCTGCGAGTCGAACACCTTCACGCCGATGATCGTGCCCTGCTCGCCGTGGGGCACCTTCAGGGAGGTGTCACGGACCTCGCGGCTCTTCTCGTTGAAGATCGCGCGGAGCAGGCGCTCCTCGGCGCTGAGCTCGGTCTCGCCCTTCGGCGTGACCTTGCCCACGAGGATGTCGCCGGGGCGGACCTCGGCACCGATGCGGATGATGCCGCGCTCGTCGAGGTCGGCGAGCAGATCGGGGCTGACGTTCGGCAGGTCGCGGGTGATCTCCTCCTTGCCGAGCTTGGTGTCGCGGGCGTCGACCTCGTACTCCTCGATGTGGATCGAGGAGAGGACGTCGTCCTTCACCAGGTTCTGGCTGAGGATGATCGCGTCCTCGAAGTTGTGGCCCTCCCACGGCATGAACGCCACGAGGAGGTTCTTGCCGAGCGCGAGCTCGCCGTTGTCGGTCGCGGGGCCGTCGGCGATGACCTCGCCGACCTCGACGCGCTCGCCGGCCGAGACCACGACGCGGTTGTTGTACGAGGTGCCCTGGTTCGAGCGGTCGAACTTGCGCAGGTAGTAGGTCTGCGTGCCGCCCTCGTCGAGCTGGACCGTGACGGAGTCGGCCGAGACCTCGGCGACGACGCCCGCACGGTCGGCGGTGATGACGTCACCGGCGTCGACGGCCGCGTAGCCCTCCATACCGGTGCCGACGAGCGGCGAGTCGCTGCGCAGCAGCGGCACGGCCTGGCGCTGCATGTTCGCACCCATGAGGGCGCGGTTCGCGTCGTCGTGCTCGAGGAACGGGATGAGCGAGGTGCCCACCGACACCATCTGGCGCGGGGAGACGTCCATGTAGCCGATCTCCGCGGCCGGGAACAGGTCGACCTCGCCGCCCTTCTTGCGGGCGAGCACGCGGTCCTCGACGAAGGAGCCGTCGGCCTTCAGCGGCGCGTTGGCCTGGGCGACGATGAAGTCGTCCTCCTCCGACGCGGTGAGGTAGTCGATCGTGTCGCTGACCTTGCCGTTCTCGACGCGGCGGTACGGCGTCTCGATGAAGCCGAACGAGTTGATCCGCGCGAAGGAGGCGAGCGAGCCGATGAGGCCGATGTTCGGGCCTTCCGGGGTCTCGATCGGGCACATGCGGCCGTAGTGCGAGGGGTGCACGTCGCGGACCTCGACGCCCGCGCGGTCGCGCGAGAGGCCGCCGGGGCCGAGCGCCGAGAGGCGGCGCTTGTGCGTGAGGCCGGCGAGCGGGTTGTTCTGGTCCATGAACTGCGACAGCTGCGAGGTGCCGAAGAACTCCTTGATCGCGGCGACGACGGGTCGCACGTTGATCAGGGTCTGCGGAGTGATCGCCTCGATGTCCTGCGTCGTCATGCGCTCGCGGACGACGCGCTCCATGCGGCTGAGGCCGGTGCGCACCTGGTTCTGGATGAGCTCGCCCACGGCGCGGATGCGACGGTTGCCGAAGTTGTCGATGTCGTCGACGTCGAGGCGGATGTCGACCGCCTTGCCGCCGCGGCGACCCGGCAGCGTCTCCCGGCCCTCGTGCAGCGCGACGAGGTACTTGATCGTCGCGACGATGTCGTCGACGGTCAGGACCGAGTCCGTCAGCGGGGCCTCGAGGCCGAGCTTCTGGTTGATCTTGTACCGGCCGACCTTCGCGAGGTCGTAGCGCTTCGGGTTGAAGTAGAAGTTGTCGAGGAGCGCGCGGGCGGCCTCGGCGGCGACCTGCTCTCCCGGACGGAGCTTGCGGTAGATGTCCTTCAGCGCCTCTTCCTTCGTGAGGATGTTGTCCTTCTCGAGGGTGAGGGCGATGGACTCGTAGCCGGCGAACTGCTCGAGGATCTCCTCGGACGTGAGGCCGAGGGCCTTCAGGAAGACGGTGACCGACTGCTTGCGCTTGCGGTCGATGCGGACGCCGACCTGGTCGCGCTTGTCGATCTCGAACTCGAGCCACGCACCGCGGCTCGGGATGACGCGAGCGGAGTAGATGTCCTTGTCGCTCGTCTTGTCGGGGGTGCGCTCGAAGTAGACGCCCGGCGAGCGGACGAGCTGCGAGACGACGACGCGCTCGGTGCCGTTGATCACGAAGGTGCCGCGGGCGGTCATCAGCGGGAAGTCGCCCATGAACACCGTCTGGGTCTTGATCTCGCCCGTGAGGTGGTTCATGAACTCGGCGTTCACGTAGAGCGGCGCGGAGTAGGTCTTGCCCTTCTCCTTGCACTCGTCGATCGTGTACTTCGGCGGCTCGAGCTCAGGGTTCGTGAACGAGAGCTGCATGGTCTCGCCGAGGTCCTCGATCGGGGAGATCTCCTCGAAGATCTCCTCGAGGCCGGTGGCCTCCGGCAGGTCCTTCCGACCGTCGGCGACGGCCTGCTCGACGCGCGCCTTCCACGCGTCGTTGCCGACGAGCCAGTCGAAGCTCTCGGTCTGCAGGGCGAGCAGGTCGGGGACCGTCAGAGTGTCGGTGACCTTCGCGAACGAGAGGCGACTTGCCTCGCGTCCGTTTTTGGGGGTGGGCGTGGTCGCGTTGCGCGCAGCAGCCAAGGAAATGACCTCCATGGGCCCGTCGGCCCGGTTCATTGTCACAAGTGGAGAGTTGCCCCGAGACGTGTGCGGGAGTCGGTGATCGCGAGATCACGGACTACACGGAGCCGACCGCAATATGAAGGCAGAGTGGGTCTGGGAGCGCAAAGGTCAAGCATATGCGAGAAGACGCGCCATGTCCAGCCGGATTCTTGATTTCGTCGGAGAACTCCGGTATAACCGCGCGGTGCGGGTTCCGGATGCCCCGGCGAGGGAGTCGAATCGCCCGGGATTCCGGCCCGCTCCTCCCCCACGACGTCACCGGCGCTCCCTAGACTGACCGGCACGAGGAGGTGCCATGACCGAGCCAGGTGCCGTTCCCAGCCCGCCCGCCGCGCCGCCCGCCGCACCCTCCGCCCAGGAGCCGGCGCAGCATCCCGAGGCGCACCGGCCGCCCGGGGTCCGCGGGGCCCGCCGCGCCGCCGTCGTGGCGCTCGTCGTCTCGATCTCCATCACGGCGGTCGTCGGCATCGTGGTGCTGCTCACCGGCGACTTCGGCGAGGTGCAGGGGCGCGTCCTCACGACCACCCTCCTCGTCGCCGGCTTCAGCACCGTCGCGCTCTGCCACCTCGCCGTCGCGGGGCGCCCGGTGCGGGTCGTCGGCTTCGTCGGCCTCGCCGTCAGCGCGATCGCGCTCGTCATCGGCCTCGTGCTGATCTGGACGCCGTGGGACTCCTGGTCGGGCGGCTCCGGCGAGCTCTGGCGCTGGTTCGGCGTGACCGGCATCCTCGCCCTGAGCCTCGCGCACGCGAACCTGCTGCTGCTCCTCGCCGGCCGCCGGCACCCCTTCGTGCGCACCGCCATGGCGATCACGCTCGCCGCGATCGCCCTCGTCGCGCTCCTGCTCATCCTGCCGATCCTGAGCGACGGCGACATCCCCGGCGACACCGGCTGGGACGCGTACTGGCGCTGGTTCGGCGTGATCGCGATCGTCGACGCGCTCGGCACCGTCGTGCTGCCGGTCGTGGGGCTCCTGATCCGCGACCGGACGGCCGGGCCGGCCGCTCCGGCTGCACCGGCCGCAGCGCCCGTCGGGGCATCCGTCCCGCCCGCGCCCCCGGCCACGACGGCGCTCGACGCCCGCATCGCCGCCCTCGCCGCCGCGAGCGGGCTCGAGCGAGACGCGCTCCTCGCCGAGGCGCTCGACGCCTTCGAGGCGCGACGCGACGCGACGCCCCACGACGACGCCGATCGCTGAGCGGCCCCGCCGGCATGACGCGCATCGAGTTCGAACGCGACGTGTTCAGCAGCCACGGCTGGACGCTGCTCGTCGACGGCACGGCCCAGTCGCACGTCGACGCCGACGACCCCGGGCAGCTCTTCTTCGAGTACGTGCGCCGGATCGGGCACGTCGTCGACGCGATGGCGACCCCCGGCGCGCCGCTGCGCGTGCTCCACCTCGGCGGCGGCGCGCTGACGATCCCGCGCTACCTCGCCGCCACCCGGCCCGGCTCGGCCCAGCTCGTCGTCGAGCTCGACGCCGAACTCCTCGACCTCGTGCTCGAACGGATGCCCGCCCCGCCCGGCGTCGAGACCCGCGTCGCCGACGCCGCCGACGCCGTGCCGGCGCTGCGGGAGGCGGGCGCGGGCTTCGACCTCGTCGTGCTCGACCTCTACACCCGCCTCGAGCCGCCCGCCTTCGTCGCCGACCCCGCCTTCCAGGGCGAGCTGCTCGCACTCCTCGACCCCGCCGACGGGCCGCCGCTGCTCATCGCGAACGTCGCGGACGCCGCCGGGCTCGGCCGGCTCCGGGAGCAGGCTCGCGCCGTCGCCAGGGCGCGGCCCGGCATCGAGCTGCTCGTCGCCGGCGACGCGGCCGTGCTCGCCGGCACGGAGGAGGGCAACGCGGTGCTCGTCGCCGGCCCGTCGGGCATCCCGCCCGCCGTCGCCGAGCGGCTCGCCGCGCACGGCCCGCACCCCGGCGCCGTCCTCGAACGCGACCGCCTCGACGCCGTGCTCTTCGGCGGCTGCTGAGCGCACCGCCGGGGCTGCCACCGCCACCGCAGCCGCAGCCGCAGCCGCAGCCGCCGGAGTAGCGTGGAGCCGTGCCCCACCCCGTCGATCCGCCGCTCGAACGCCGCCTCTCCGCGAGCGGCCACCTCGCGAAGCTCGAGGAGTCGCGCAGCGCGCCCGGATCCTGGACCCTCTACGTCGACG
Organism: Agromyces mediolanus; assembly: GCF_044917495.1. GTDB lineage: Bacteria > Actinomycetota > Actinomycetes > Actinomycetales > Microbacteriaceae > Agromyces > Agromyces mediolanus_B. The sequence goes on from NZ_JAVSSI010000002.1 coordinate 140,961, forward strand.
GCACCCCGCAGTCGCACGTCGAGCTCGGTCGGCCCGAGTGGCTCGGCTTCGAGTACGTGCGCCGGATCGGGCACGCGATCGACCTCGTCCGCCCGGAAGGCGAGCCGATCACGGCGCTGCACCTCGGCGGCGGCGCGCTCACCCTGCCCCGCTACGTCATCGCCACCAGGCCGGGCTCCCGCCAGCAGGTGATCGAGCTGGAGTCGGAGCTCGTCGAGCTCGTCCGCGAGGTGCTGCCGCTCCCCCGCGGTGCGCAGCTGCGGGTGCGCCACGGCGACGCCCGCGCGGTGCTGCAGAAGCTGCCCGCCGGTCTCGACGGCGCCGTCGACCTCGCCGTCGTCGACATCTTCTCCGGTGCGCGCACCCCCGCGCACGTGACGAGCACCGAGTTCTACGGGCTGCTCCGCCCTCGGCTCGCGCCCGGCGGCATCGTCGCGGCGAACGTCGCCGACGGGGCCGGGCTCGCGTTCGCGCGGACCCAGGCCGCGACCCTCGCCCACGTCTTCGGCCACGTCGCGCTCGCCGCCGACCCCTCGATGCTGAAGGGCCGCCGCTTCGGCAACGTCGTGATGTACGCGAGCGACGCCGAGCTGCCGTTCGGCGAGCTGCCGCGCCGGCTCGCGAGCGATCCGGCGCCCGCGAAGCTCATCGACGGCGAGGAGCTGCGCCGCTTCATCGCCGGCGCACCGGTGGTGACGGATGCCACGGCGGTGCCGAGCCCGCCGCCGGCGCGTTCGGTCTTCCTGGCCAAGTAGCCTCCCCGCTCCCTTGCTCCTTCCCACAACTCAGGAAGAACCCGACCGGCATCCCTGTGCCGCCACCGATCGCTGATCGGCTCGAGGCGCATATTGGCCGGATGTTCCTGAGTTGTGTCAGGCGGGAGGGAGGGGGGGTCAGCGGGCGTGGCGGAAGCGCACGGGCTGGCCCGGCCGGAGCTGCGCGACCGCGTCGAGCGAGGCGGGCGCGACGATCGCGACGACGGGGTACCCGCCCGTGACCGGCCGGTCGGGCCCGAGGATCGTCGGCTGCCCCGAGGTCGAGACCTGGATCGAGCCGGGAACGGTCCCCTCGCTCGCGAGCTCCCCTCCGACGAGCCGTTCGAGCGCCGGCCCGTCGAGCCGGGTGCCGACCCGGTCTGCGGCGGCCGAGGCCCGCCACTCCGCGTCGAAGAGAAGCGTCCGCGCGGCGTCGGTGAACCAGTCGCTCCGGGGCCCGGGCAGCAGTTCGAGCACGACCGGGCCGTCGGCGGGGGCGAACGCCGCCTCGCGATCGAGGAGGGCGACGGGCGCCTGCGGCTCCGCCCCGACAGGCAGCACGTCGCCGGCGAGCACCGGGGCCGGGCCGAGGCCCGCGAGCGTGTCGCGCGAGCGGGAGCCGAGCACCTCGGGCACCGCGATCCCGCCGCGCACCCCGAGGACGTAGCGGAGCCCGTGCTCGGCGGGACGCAGCTCCAGCTCGGCCCCGGCGGGCAGCAGCACCGCGCGGGCCGGGGCGATCTCGGCGCCGTCGACGAGCAGTGCGCCGCGCGCGCCGGCCACCGCGATCCAGACGTCGGCGTCGGCGACGGCCCGGAAGCCGCCGAGCAGCACTTCGAGCGCGGCGGCCTCCGGCGGGTTCCCGACGAGCCGGTTCACGAGCGCGAGCGCGCCCCGGTCGGCGGCGCCGGAGCGGCCGACGCCGAGGCGGGCGAGGCCCGGGCGGCCGAGATCCTCGACGAAGCAGGAGGCGCCCGGTGCGCGCACGTGCAGCGCGGTCACGAGGACGCCTCGCGGAAGCGCACGCGCGCGCCGGGGACGAGGAGCGTCGGCGGTGCGGCCTGCTCGTCCCAGAGCACCGCCCCGGTCCGGCCGATGAGGCGCCAGCCTCCGGGCGTCTCCCGCGGGTAGGCGCCCGTGTAGCCGTCGGCGAGCGCGATCGAGCCGGCGGGCACCCGGGTCCGGGGCGCGTCGAGCCGCGGCACCCGGTACGGCCAGTCCTCGCTCACGAGGTAGGCGAAGCCCGGAGCGAAGCCGATGAACGCGACCCGCCACTCGGCGGCGAGGTGCCTAGCCACGAGCTCCGCGGGATCGAGGCCGAGGAGCCGGGCGGTGCCGGGGAGGTCCTCGCCGTCGTAGCTGGCCTCGATGACGACGGTCCGCTCACCCGGGGCATCCGTCCCGGAGCCGCGCGCCGCCGCAGCCGCAGCATCCGCAGCGCCGCTCCCCGCCGTCCGCGCCGCCGCACGCCGCACCCAGCTCGCCGCCGTCTCGAGCGGGAGCTCGCGGTGATCGAGCGCGACGAGCACGGTGCGCGCGGCGGGCACGAGCTCGACGAGGCCGGCTGGCGGGTCGGCGGCGAGCGCCTCGTGCAGCGCGAGCACCTCGGCCTGCGAGCCGCACTCGACGAGGAGCGCGTCGGTGCCGCTCGGCAGCAGCCGCACGCTCATGCGAACGCCCGCACCGCGACGCCGGCGGACTCGAGCGCCGTGCGGACCCGCCGGGCGAGCTCGGGCGCGCCCGGGGTGTCGCCGTGCAGGCAGATCGAGTCGGGTGCGAGCTCGAGCGCGCCGCCGCCCGCGAGCGGCACCGCCCCCGTGGTCGCGAGGGCGACGGCCCGGGCGGCCACCTCGTCCGGCTCGGTGACGAGCGCTCCCGGTGCGCCGCGCGGGAGGAGGAGTCCGTCTGCGCCGTAGCCCCGGTCGGCGAAGGCCTCCCTGGCGAAGCGGAGCCCGGCGGCGCTCGCGGCGCGCTCGATCGCCCCGCCCGGCGCGCCGAGCACGGGCAGCGCCGGGTCGTAGCCGGCGAGCGCCTCGACGAACGCCGCGGCGGCCCGCTCGTCGGCGCCGAGCCGGTGGTAGAGCGCCCCGTGCGCCTTGACGTAGCGGACGCGGACGCCGGCGGCGCGCGCGAGGCCGTCGAGCGCGCCGAGCTGGTAGAGCAGCTCGGCCGCGAGCTCCTCGGGGGACGCGTCGAGCGCCCGCCGGCCGAAGCCCGCGAGATCGCGGTAGCCGGGGTGGGCGCCGAGCGCGACGCCGTGGCGCGCCGCGAGCCCGACGCTGCGCCGCATGGTGAGCGGATCACCCGCGTGGAAGCCGCAGGCCACGTTCGCGCTCGTCACGAGCCCGAACATCGCCTCGTCGTCGCCGAGCCGCCACGCCCCGAACGACTCGCCGAGGTCGCAGTTCAGATCGATCGAGGCCGCCATGCCCCCATTCTGCCGCGGGCGGGCGTTGCCGCGCGGCCCCGCTGCCCGCAGACTGGTGCGGACGGCGTCGACCGGGGACGGGAGTCAGGATGCCGAGACGAAGCCAACGCGCGGCCGGTGCCGCCCTCGCCTGCCTGTCGCTCCTCGCGCTCGCCGCCTGCGCCGCCGGTCCGGACCCGGCGCCCCGCAGCCCGACGGCATCGGCCGCGCCGACCGCGACGAGCCCGGCGCCCACGCCGCCACCCCCACCGCCGCCCGTGCTCCAGCCCGACGGCACCGTGCGCGAGCTCGCGACCGGGCTCGACGCGCCGTGGTCGGTCGTCGCCCTGCCGAACGGGGCGGTGCTCGTGAGCGAGCGCGACCTCGGGCGCATCGTCGAGGTGCTCCCCGGCGGCGGCACGCGCGTCGTCGCCGAGGTGCCCGGCGTCGCGCCGGGCGGCGAGGGCGGGCTGCTGGGCCTCGCGCAGCTGCCGGGCGACGGCGAGCGCCCGGCATCCCTCTACGCCATGTTCACCGCCGCCGACGACAACCGGATCGTCCGGATGGACCTGGCCGGCGAGCCCGGTGCGATCGCCCTCGGCGCCCCGCAGCCGGTGCTCACCGGCATCCCGAAGGCGGGCAACCACAACGGCGGCCGGCTCGCCTTCGGCCCCGACGGCTTCCTCTACGTGACGACGGGCGACGCCGGGCTCCGCGACGCGGCCCGCGACCGCGGCTCGCTCGCCGGCAAGATCCTCCGGATGACCCCGGCGGGCGAACCGGCGCCGGGCAACCCGTTCGGCACGCACGTCTGGAGCCTCGGGCACCGGAACCCGCAGGGCATCGCCTGGGACGCCTCCGGCCGGCTCTGGGCCGCCGAGTTCGGCCAGAACACCTGGGACGAGCTGAACCTCATCGAACCGGGCGGCGACTACGGCTGGCCGGTGGTGGAGGGCGTCGCGGGCGACCCCGCGTTCGTCGACCCGGTGCTGCAGTGGCCGACGGCGGAGGCGAGCCCGAGCGGGCTGGCCGCCGCTGGCGACACGCTCTTCCTCGCGGCGCTCCGCGGCGAACGGCTGTGGTCGATCGCCCCGGCGAGCGCGGCCGAGCCCGCCGCCACCGCCTGGTTCACGGGCGAGCACGGGCGACTCCGCGACGTGGTCGCCGCCCCCGGCGGCGGACTCTGGGTGCTGACGAACAACACGGACGGCCGCGGCGAGCCGCGCGAGGGCGACGACCGGCTGCTCCTCGTCGGCCTGGCCGGCTGAGCACCACGCTGAGCACCCGGCGCGGCGCCGGCGCGGCACCCGATGACCGGTGCCGGTCGAGCACCCGGCGCGGCGCCCGATGACCGGTGCCAGTGGCGGTGGACGGCGCTATCCTCTGTCCCATGGCGGAACTCGAACGGGTCAGGCGGTGGGCCGAGGCGCTCATCGCCCTGCACCTGGACCCCGCCCAGTGGAGCTTCGGCTTCGACAACGCGAAGAAGCGGGCGGGTCTCTGCAACTACACGGCGAAGCACATCTCGGTGTCGCGCTACCTCGCCGCGCGCTACGACGACGACGAGATCCACCAGATCCTGCTGCACGAGGTCGCCCACGCGCTCGCCGGCCCGCGAGCCGGGCACGGCCCGAAGTGGGCACGCACCGCGGCGGAGCTCGGCTACGTCGGCCGCCGCACGCACGACGGCGAGATCGCCGACGAGCTCGCGCCGTGGATCGGCACGTGCCCGGCCGGGCACGTGCACTACCGCTACCGCCGCCCAGAGCGCCCGCTCAGCTGCGGGCTCTGCCGCCGCGGCTTCGACCGGGCGAACCTCATCGCGTGGGAGCGGCGCGACATCACCCCGGCGATGCGCCGGCGCGCCGCGAGCGCCGCGGCGGGCTAGGGTCCGGGCCGGCGCGCTCGCGGCATCCGGCAGAATGGAGGGCGCGCCCCCTCCGGCGCACCGCACCTCCCTCTCGAAAGCGCAGCATGCCCGTCTCCACCGTGCAGATCCCCGTCGGCCAGTGGGTCGTCTCCGGCGACGGGCTCCGCTGGTGGTTCGACTCCGGCTCGCTCGCCCTCGACTTCGCCTGCACGGGACCGATCGGCGCCGCGCTCGCGGAGGAGCTGCTGCACGCCCCCGACGACCTCGCCGGCTGGCTGCGCGAGCGGTTCCCGATGGCGATCGGCGACGCCCGCACCCGCGACCTCTTCGACGCGACCGCGCTCCGCGACGCGATCACGAGGCTCGCCCTCGCCGCGGCGCACGGCGGCGAACGCCGCAGCGACGACGTCGACATCGTGAACCTCTACGCCGCGACGCCCGACATCCCGCCCTCGCTCGACGGCGGGTCCCGCCAGGCGGGCCGGTCGGTGCAGCTCGTCGGCCAGGCGCTCTCGACGATCGCCCGAGACGCGGTCGACCTCCTCGGCGCGGCGAACGCCGAGCGCATCCGCGTCTGCGCGGGCGACGACTGCGACATCGTCTTCCTCGACACCTCGCGGGCGGGCAGCCGCCGCTGGTGCTCGATGCAGCGCTGCGGCAACCGGGCGAAGGTGCGGGCGCACCGCGCGCGGAAGCGCCCCGTCACCGCCGGCTGACGGGCCTCAGGGCCGGAAGACCTCGTCGCGGAGCTCGGGCACGAGCTCGGTGACGTCGGTCCGGGCGGCCGCGGCGACGCCGTCGCCGACGCCGCGCTGGACGAGCTCGACCCCGCTGCTGCTCGCGCTCTGCAGGTGGCCGACCGCCCGGCGGAGCCCTTCGTACGCCGCGCACGCGACGGCCGCCTCGGGCGAGGTGTGATCGATGCCGAGGGCGACGAGCGCGTCGACGACGGCGCCCCCGGCGAGCTGGTCCTCGATGGCGAAGCGCACGCCGTCGGCGCCGCGCTCGCCTGCCGCGAGGATCGTCACGCTCAGGCGGCGGCCGCGCTCCTCCTGGAGGGCGAGGATGCGGCGGGCCACTGCCGTGCGGTTGCGGAGCGAGGCGGCGAGCACCACGGGCGCCTCGTCGGCCCCTGCTGCCGCCCGCACCGCGAAGCCGCGGGCGAGCGTCGCGCCGTTCGGCGAGGCGAGCACGAGCGTCGCTCCCGGGCCGGCCGGCGGCTGTTCCTGCGCGGCGACGGCCGCGAGGAAGGCCGCCGGTGCGCTCAGCTCCGCGCCGTGGCGGGCGGCGAAGTCCTCGGCGCCCGGCTCGCCCTTCGGCCACGGTGCGACCGCGAGCCCCAGCTCGGCGGCGGCGACGACGGCCGTCGTGAAGGAGAGCGCGTCGACGAGCACGACGATGTCGGCGGGGGCGAGGCGCGCGAGGCCCTCGGCCCCCCACTCGAACCGGACCTGGTACTTGGACTGGGCGAAGGGGGCGTCGTGCGGCACCGGGCCAGGCTAGTGGACGCGGGCCGGATGCCCCGCCCGTGCGACGCCGTGCGTCATCCGGGTCCCGACGACGTCGCCGTCACGGCTCAGGACCGGCCGGCGCCGGCGTCCCACGCGGCGAGGGCCTCGGCGTCGGCGGCCCGTGCCGCGGCACGGCGCGCGGCGTCGAGGGCGGCGACGGGATCGGGCTCCTGCCTGGCGATGACGAGCTGGCGCTCCGCCTCGGCGAGCCGGGTGCGCGCGTCGGCGCCGACGAGTCCGCGCCCCCGCTCGACGAGGGCCCGGGCGACGCCGAGCTGGCTCTCGGCGATCGCGAGCGCCCCGCCGAGCGCCGAGCGGGCGCCGTCGAGCCGCGCCTGCGCGGTGCGCGCCTCCGCTCGGGCGGCCTCGAGCCGGTCGAGCGCGGCGCGCATCCGGTCGCGGTCGGCAAGCGGGTCCGCGAGCCCGGCGGCGGCCTGGTCCGCCGCCGCGCGGCGCGCGCCCTCCGCGACCGCACCGCCGATGGTCTCCGCGACGCCCGCGATCGCCTCGCCGAGTTCACGGGCGGATTCGGGGTCGCTCAGGGCGTCGCGCTGGCGCCTGGCCTCGACGAGCTCGGCGTCGAGCCGGCGCATCCCCTCGCCCGCCGCCCGCTCGGCGTCCGCGAGTTCGAGCTCGAGGCGGTCGAGCAGATCGAGGTCGGCGGCGGCGCGGTCGAGGTCGGCGGAGATGCGCGCGGCCCGCTCCGCATCGCCGGCCCCGGCGGGTTCGGCGAGCGCGCTCGCGCTCGCGGCGAGCGCCGCGTCGACCCGGGCGAGCGCCGCCCGGCCGCCGACGAGGGCGGTCGGCCGGAACCTCGTGGCGAGGCGGTCGAGTGCGGCCGCGGCATCCTGACGACGCCTCGCGAGGCGCGCCGCGGTCTCGGGGAGCTCGGCCAGGGTGGCGCCGGCGCCCCGCTCGGCGGCGCGGCGGGCGCCGAGCGCCGTCTCCGCCTGCTCGAGCGCGCCGAGCGCCGAGACGCAGAGCTCGGAGATCCGCGCGCTCCAGCTGCGCCGCTCGGCGGCGGTGTCGGGTACGGCGTCGTCGAGCCGCTGCTGCAGCAGGAACGCCTCGCGCAGCCACCGCTCGGCCCGATCGCTCACCTCCCGCATGGGGCGCGCGGCCTCCGCACCGAACTGCGCCTCGGCGAAGGCGATCTCCCGTCGCGCCTCGCGCACCCGTTCGTCGGTCTCGACGATGAGCTGCTTCGCCCGGACCTCCACGGCCCGGCCGCCCTCGAGGTCCGCGAGCTCGCGGCGGCGGCCGAGGCGGCGCGCGCCCACGATCCCCGCGGCGAGCGCGACGGCGGCGCCGCCGAAGACGAGGAGGGAGGGCAGCCACCAGAGTCCATCGGCCATGGCCGGAGTCTACGGCGCGCGGCTCGGCGGATCCCGAGCGGAGCGGCGTACCCTCTCGGGCATGCGCGTGCTGCTGAAGCTCACCCTCGACTGCGACCCGGACGCCGCCTGGCGGGCGCTGCGGAGCCCCGCGGTGCTGCGCGAGGTCGTCGCCCCGTGGCTCGATTTCCGCTCCCTCGAACCCGGCGGCCTGCCGACGAGCTGGACCGAGGGCCCGCACCGGGTGCAGCCGCTCGCGTTCCGCCGCTGGCCCGCGGGCGAGGAGGTCGTCGATCTGCGCTTCCTCGAGGGCGAGCGCGACGGGCTGCCGGCCGGGGTGCGGATGCTGCGCGACGGCGGCGGCGCCACCGCGGGGCCGCTCGCGGCGTTCCGCAGCTGGGATCACCGGATGGCCGTCTCCCCCGCGCCGGGCGGGCGCACCACGTACCGCGACCAGCTGCGCGTGAGCTCCGGCTCCGTGCTCGGCGACGCCCTCGCCTGGTACCCGGTCTGGGCGTTCTGGCAGTGGCGCGGGGCACGCCTGCGGGCCCTCGCGCCGGGCTGGGCGCACGAGCCCGAATCGGCCGAACGACCCCGCGTCGGCTAGACTGATGACGTGGCGCGCCTCGCGCGCCTCGCGTCGTAGAACGCTTCCGGGCCGGCTCAGGCCGCCCCGATGACTCATTCGTACGGCGAACGGATGCGCCGACCGGCGCCTTCGCCACTCACCCACCGACGGGTCGAACCGCCTCGGCGTGCCGCACGAATCGCACCCGCCGTGCGCGCTCCCGCCCGTGGGCCACGCCCGAAAGGCACCCATGACCACCCCCGACTTCCGCGCGCTCGGCGTGCCCGCACCGCTCGTCGACGTCCTCGCCGCCGACGGCAAGACCATCCCCACCCCGATCCAGGCCGACTCGCTGCCCGACACCCTCGCCGGGCGCGACGTGCTCGGCCGCGGCCGCACCGGCTCCGGCAAGACCATCGCCTTCGCCCTGCCGATGGTGGCCCGCCTCGGCACCGTGCTCGCCGGCGGCTCGCGCCGCGCCGGCCGCCCGCTCGGCCTCGTGCTCGCCCCGACCCGCGAGCTCGTCACCCAGATCGCCCGCACCATCGAGCCGCTCGCCGAGGCGTACGGCCTGAAGGTCACGACGATCTTCGGCGGCATCAACCAGAAGCGCCAGGTCGAGGCGCTCCGCGCCGGCGTCGACATCGTCGTCGCCGCGCCCGGCCGCCTCGAGGACCTCATGCAGCAGGGCTTCGTGCACCTCGACGCCGTCGAGATCACGGTGCTCGACGAGGCCGACCACATGGCCGACCTCGGCTTCCTCCCCGTCGTCACGCGCATCCTCGACAAGACGCCGCGCGGCGGCCAGCGCCTCCTCTTCTCGGCGACCCTCGACAACGGGGTCGACAAGCTGGTGAAGCGCTACCTCCAGAACGAGGTGCTGCACTCGGTCGACGAGGCGAACTCGCCCGTCGCCGCGATGACCCACCACGTCTACCTCACCGAGGACCAGGACACGAAGTTCGAGCTCGTGAAGTCCCTCGCGAGCGGCACCGGCCGCCGCATGCTCTTCATGCGCACGAAGCACCAGGCCAAGAAGCTCGCGAAGAAGCTCACCGAGTCCGGCATCCCCGCCGTCGACCTGCACGGCAACCTCTCGCAGCCGCAGCGCGATCGCAACCTCGCCGCCTTCGGCGACGGCTCGGTGCGCGTCATGGTCGCGACGGACGTCGCGGCGCGCGGCGTGCACGTCGACGAGGTCGAGCTCGTGGTCCACGTCGACCCGCCCGTCGAGCACAAGGCGTACCTGCACCGCTCGGGCCGCACCGCCCGCGCCGGCAACGAGGGCGACGTCGTCACGATCGCCATGCCGAGCCAGCTGCAGGACCTGAAGCAGCTCCTCCGCAAGGCGGCGATCACCGTCACCCCGAAGCCGGCCACGCCGGCCTCGCCCGAGGTCGTCGCGCTCGTCGGCGACGTGGCGCCCTACGTGAAGCCCGCGCCGAAGCAGCCGAAGCCGCAGGGCGGCGGCGGCAGCTCCCAGGGCGCGAACGCCCAGCGCAAGCGCGCCCGCCGCGCCGGCGGCGCCGGTGCCGAGGGCGGCGAACCGCGCGAGGGCGGTCGCGGTCGCGGCGGTCGCGGCGGCGCCCCGCGCAGCGAGGGCGAGCGCAGCGGCGAGGGCGGCGGCTCGCGTCGCCGTCGTGGCGGCGGCCGCGGTCAGGGCGGGGCGGATGCCGCGTCGCGCACGAGCTCGTCGCAGGGCTCCGCTCGTGGCGGCGAGCGCGGTTCGTCGAACGCCTCGGGCGGCCGCGCCGCCGGCTCCGGCCGCGGACAGGGCGCCGCCGCGAAGTCGGCCGGCGCGAGCGGCGGCCGCGGCCAGAGCGCGCGCGGCCCGCAGCCGCTCCGCGTCGGCAGCCTCGTCGGCTCCTCGCGGAACACCCGCACCAACCGTCGCGCGCAGGGCTGATCCCTGCCGCTCGGGCGGCGACGGCCCCGCCGTCGCCGCCCGATTTCGCCCTGCGGCCGAGCTGGCCTACTCTCAGGTGCATGAGCACCGAGGTTGTTGCACAGGTCGTCGTCCGCCCCATCCGCGATTCGGATGTCGAGGCGCTCGGTCGCGTGCACGCCACCTGCTGGCACGAGACCTACGACCACCTCATCTCGAAGGCGGCGCTCGAGAACCTCTCGCCCCGCCGCATGGCCGAGCTGTGGAGCCACATGGCGTCCCGCGGCGAGGAGTACCGCCAGTTCGCGGCCCTCGTCGACGGTGAGATCGTCGGCTTCGTGGGCTCGGGCCCGGCGCGCGACGAGGACGCCCCGCGCGAGCGCGAGCTGAACTTCATCTACGTCCTCGACGCGTACCACGGCACCGGCATCGGCAAGAAGCTCTTCGACGCCGCCGTCGGCGACGAGCCCGTGTACCTCTGGGTCGCCGCCGACAACCCCCGGGCCCACCGCTTCTACGAGCGCAACGGCTTCGCCCTCGACGGGGCCACGCAGCGCCAGCCGTTCCTCGGCGAGGAGATCGACGAGGTCCGCTTCGTGCGCTGAGCCGCGCACGTCACACGCCCCCTTGCGGGCTTAGGCTTCTCGGCATGCCGATTCCCGTGATCCTCGATGTCGACACCGGTGTCGACGACGCCCTCGCCCTCCTCTTCGCCGTCGCGCACCCGGAGATCGACGTGCTCGCCGTCTCCTGCGTCGCGGGCAACGCCTCGCTCGAGCAGGTCGTCGACAACACGCTGCGGATCCTCGACGTCGCCGGCGCCGGCGACATCCCGGTCGCCGCGGGAGCCGTGCGTCCGCTGCTCGAGCCCGCCCGATCGGCCTCGCACGTGCACGGCGCCGACGGTCTCGGCGGACTCGTGCTGCCCGAGACCGCCCGCCGCGCGGTGGACCTCAGCGCGGTCGAGCTCCTCCGCCGCACCATCCTCGAGCACCCGACGCCGGTCACGCTCGTCGCGCTCGCGCCGCAGACGAACCTCGCGCTGCTGCTGCGCACCCACCCCGAGGTCGCCGCGAACCTCGAGCGGATCGTCTTCATGGGCGGCTCCGCGAGCGTCGGCAACGCGACCGCCGTGGCGGAGTTCAACGTCTGGCACGACCCGGAGGCGGCCGCGATCGTGCTCGACTCGGGCGTGCCCTGCTACATGTACGGGCTCGACGTCTTCAACCGGGTCTCCGTCGCGCAGGACCGCGCCGCCGCGCTCGAGGCCGGCGAGCACCCCGTCGGCCGCGTCGTCGGCGCACTGCTCGGCCACCGCATCGCCCTCAGCGAGGACGAGCGCGCCCAGTACACGGGCCTCATCGGCGACGCCGGCGCCGTGTGCGCCCTCGTCGACCCCGAGGCGCTCCGCACCGAGCAGCGCCCGGTGCGGGTCGAGCTCGCCGGCTACAGCCGCGGGCAGACACTCGTCGACCTCCGGGAGTTCCCGGGCGAGGACGTCGTGCACGGCCTCGCCGGCGAGTGGACGACCGCGGAGGTCGCACTCGGCGTCGACGCGGACCGCGTCGCCGCGCTCTTCCTCGACACCGTCCTCGGCTGAGCCGACTCGCCAGCACCACGACGTCGCACGAACGGCTCCGTCGGACCGCTTGCTCCCGTCGTTCGCGCGACTTCACATCGTGGAGTCGCGCGAACGGCTGCTTCGGCGCTCGGGGATGCCCCGTTCGCGCGACTTCGGGGACCGGCCGAGCGCGGCTCAGCCGAGACCGCGCGGCTCCTGGTGGCCGTCGCCCTCGGTGAGCTCGCCGTCGACCGGCTTCGACGAGAGGCCGACCGCGCCGCTGCCCGGCGCGTTCGAGGTCGCGGCGTGCACCGCCGCCTCCTCGTTCTCGACGGGGTACGCGGTGTGCAGCCGCACCGGGTCGCGCTGCTGGGCGAGCCGCTTGGCGCGACGGTTCGCCGCGATGAGGTTCAGCGCCTCGACGAAGATCGCGAACGCCATCGGCCCGTAGATGAGCGCCTTGTCGATCTTCACGCCGAAGCCATCGGCGATGAGGAACACGCCGATGAGCAGCAGGAACGCGAGCGCGAGCATCTTCACCGTCGGGTGGGCGTTCACGAAGGCGAAGATGAACCGCGCGGCGAACAGCATGATGCCGAACGAGAGCACGACGACCGTGATGATCACGACGAGGTTCTCCGTCATGCCGACGGCCGTGATCACGGAGTCGAGCGAGAACACGAGGTCGAGCACGAGGATCTGCGCGATCACCGAGCCGAAGCTCGCGCGCGCGGCCGAGCCGGCCGTGTGCTCCTCGGCGCCCTCGAGCTTCTGATGGATCTCGTGCACCGCCTTGTACACGAGGAACAGCCCGCCCGCGATGAGGATCAGGTCGCGTCCGGAGAAGCCGATGCCGGCGATCTCGAAGAGGTCGGTCTTCAGCGTGATGATCCAGCCCGCGAAGAGCACCAGCAGCACCCGCATCAGCATCGCCAGCGTGAGGCCGAGGTTGCGGGCCTTCGCCTGCTGCTCCACGGGCAGCTTCGAGGCGAGGATCGAGATGAAGATGACGTTGTCGACGCCGAGGACCACCTCGAGCACGAAGAGCGTCAGGAAGACGGCGATCAGGTCGGGCGTGAACTCGAGCGAGAACTCCATGTGCACATGAATACCACGGCGGGCTGCACGGAATCCGCGCAGCCCGCCGTCCGGGTCCGGGGTCGGGGCCGAGGCCTGCTCCGGGCCCGGGACCCGGCTCAGTCGGCCCCGGCCCAGTCGGCCCCGGCTCAGTCGGCGCGGGGTCCAAGGTGCCGGGCGAAGAAGCGGGCGGCGTCCTCGCCCGCGAACGCGGGGACCCCGGTGTGACCGCCGAGGTTCGCCTGCAGGGTCTTCTCCGCGGAGCCGAAGGCGTCGAAGAGCTCGAGCGCCGCCCCGCGGTCGTTGCCCTCGTCGTCCCACTGGAGGAGGACGTGCAGCGGGATCGTGACCCGCCGCGCCTCCGCCAGGGTGGCGCGCGGCACGTAGCTGCCGGCGAACAGCCCGGCCGCCGCGATCCGCGGCTCGATCGCCGCGAGGCGCACCCCGATCGCGATGACCCCGCCGGAGAAGCCGACCGGCCCGGCGATCTCGGGGAGGTCGAGGAGCTCGTCGAGGACGGCCCGCCACTCGGGGACGGCCCGCTCGACGAGCGGCAGGATCAGCCGGTCGACGGTGTCCTCCGTCGGCGGGAGGCCGGCGGCGATCGCGCGGCCGAGCTCCGCCCGCGCCTCCGCTGCGCCCGGCAACGGGGTGCGATCGCCCGCGCCGGGCAGCTCGATGGCGGCCGAGGCGAAGCCCTGCGCGGCTGCGCTGCGGGCGCGCGCGGCGAGCCGTGGATGCATCCGCTGCATCCCGATCCCGCCCGGCTGGCCCAGGAGGATCAGCGGGACCGGGGCGACCGGCGAGGCGGCCTGCGGCGTCCAGAGGAGGCCGGGGACGTCGCCGAGGGCGAACGTGCGCTCGACGAGGCCGTCGTCGAGGTGGTGCGTGGAGGTGAAGTGCATGGTCGTGCCTTTCGGGAGTGCGCGGAATCGCGGCGCTCCCGGACGACTCAGCGCCCGACCGTGACTCCGCTGGGGAGCACCGACGTGGATTCGTTCACGGGTACCACCTCCTCGGCTCGCTGCACGGACGGTTCAGGCTAGCAGCTCGGCCGCCGATCAGCGCAGGGCGCCGACCGAGGCGAGCGCCTGCCGGACGAGTACGCCGCGGCCGCCCTCGAGCTCGTCGCCGACGGCGCGGCTCGCGGCCTCCGCCGGGGGCATCCAGCTGACCTCGAGCGCGTCCTGCCGCGGCTCGCACGTGCCCGTGACCGGCACGATGTACACGAGCGAGACCGCGTGCTGCCGTTCGTCGGTGAACGGGGTGATGCCCGGCATCGGGAAGTACTCGGCGACCGTCGCCGGCACGGGGCTCGCCGGCAGCAGCGGGAACGCCATCGGCCCCAGGTCCTTCTCGAGGTGCCGGAAGAGCGCGTCGCGGAGCGTCTCGCCGTACATGACGCGGCCGGACACGAGCGTGCGGGTCATCTCGCCGACGGTGTTCGCCCGGAGCAGCAGCCCGACCTCGGTCACCTGGCCGAGACCGTCGACCCGCACGGGCACCGCCTCGACGTAGAGGAGCGGCAAGCGGCCGCGCACCTCGGCGAGCTCGAGGTCGCTCAGCCAGCCGGGGTTCGTCGGCTGCGGGACGTCGGGCTCCTCGCCCGGGGTCCAGTCGGGGTCCGGGGTGCGCACGCTCATGCGTCGATTCTGCCCCACCCGGCCGCCGGGCGTACGCTCGTTCGATGCGGATCGATGACGAAGCGGTGCTCTGGTCGGCCGCGGGCGACGACCGGAGCGGGCGTCCGCTCCTCGTGCTCCTGCACGGCTACAACTCCAACGAGGGCGATCTGTTCGGCCTCGCGCCGTACCTGCCGCTCGATCCCGTCATCGCCTCGCTGCGGGCGCCGATCGACGCCGGTTACGGCTACGCGTGGTTCGAGATCTTCGACGCCGCCGGCCGGCTTGACGACGACGACCCGGCGAAGCTGGTCGCCGCCGAGCAGGCCGTCGACGCGGTGCTGGCCTGGCTCGACCGCGTCGCGGGCGACGCCCCCTCGATCGGGCTCGTCGGCTTCTCGCAGGGCGGCGCCATGAGCCTCGAGCTCCTCCGCCGTGCCCCGGAGCGCTTCGCCTTCGCCGCCATCCTGGCCGGCTTCGCCATGCCCGGCGTCCGTGCCGGCGACGCCAGGCTCGCGGAGCTGCAGCGCCCGGTGTTCTGGGGGCGCGGCACGGAGGACGCCGTCATCCCGGACTCCGCGGTCGCCCGCACGGCGGCCTGGCTGCCGGGGCACAGCGCGCTCGACTCGCGCATCTACGAGGGGCTCGCGCACTCGGTCTCCGAGCGGGAGCTCGCCGATCTGACGGCGTTCCTCGCCGAGCGGTACTAGCGGGGACGAGCGGTACTAGCGGGACTCGCCGCGCTCGCCCTCGGCGGCGCGGGCGGCGCGCTCGCGGTCGCGCTCGGCGATGCGGACCTTCTCGGCGCGCACCGCGGCCTGCGTGGCGCGCTCCTGCACGAGCCAGGCCGGCGGCGCGGCGAGGAGGGCCTTGATCTCCGCGGTCGTCAGCGGGTCGACGATGCCGCCGCGGGCGAGCCCGGAGTTCGAGACGCCGAGCTTCGCGGCGACGACGGGGCGCGGGTGCGGGCCCTCGGCCTTCAGCGTGGCGAGCCACTCCGGCGGGTCGGCCTGCAGCGCGTTCAGCTCGACGCGGGTGACGACGCCCTCCTGGAACTCGGCGGGCGCCGCCGACAGCAGGATGCCGAGCTTCTTCGCCGCGGTCTCGGGCTTCATGGTCTGCGCCTTGGCGCGGCTCGGCTGGTTCTCGCTCACCCTGCAACCGTAGCCGACGGTAGCCTGGGAGGCACCAGCGCCGCCGTCCGGCGGGCGCGAGGACCACGGCCCGGGCGGAGACGGATGGCGCTGCGACTCGACTACGTCGCCGGAGTGAGCCCGGCGAAGTGGCTCCGCGCCTGGGCGGAGCGCCGCCCCGATCTGCCGCTCGAGGCCGTGCGCGTCGACGAGCCGGCGCAGCTCGACCGGCTGCGCGCCGGCGAGGTCGACCTCGCCTTCGTGCGGCTGCCCGTCGACGACACGGGGCTCCACGTCATCCCGCTCTGGGAGGAGCAGCCGGTCGTCGTGCTCGGGAAGGGCCATCCCTTCGCCGACGCCGAGGCGATCCCCCTCGCCGAGCTCGCCGGGGAGCCGGCCGCCCCGGTGCAGGACGACCCGGCCATGACGATCGAGCTCGTGGCCGCGGGCACCGGCTACGCGATCGTGCCGCAGTCGATCGCGCGGCTCCACCACCGCCGCGACGTCGTCGCGGTGCCGCTCCACGACGCCCCGACGACGCGCGTCGCGCTCGTCTGGCTCGTCGAGCGCGACGACGAGACCGTGCAGGAGTTCGTCGGCGTGGTCCGCGGCCGCACCGCGCGGAGCTCCCGCGGGGCGGAAGGGGATGCCGCGGCCGAGCGCAGTGCGTCCGAGCGGCACCGCGAGCGCGGGAAGCGCGGCGACGGGCCGGGCGCGAAGCCGGGCGGCGCGAAGACCGGCGGCGCGAGCGGCGGACGGGGCGGATCCGGGCGGGGCGGCACGGGCCGGAGCGGCTCCGGCCGCGGCTCCTCCGGACGCGGCTCCTCCGGCCGCGGCCGCCCGAACCGCGGACGGAAGCGCTGAGCGCCGACGCCGAGTGGCGCGAGCCGCCCCTCCCGGGGGACGATGGAGGGATGACCCGGCCATTCCTCTTCCTCTCGGCGCGCCCCGAGGCCGAAGCGGTCGGCCCCGAGTACGAGGCCGTGCGCCGGGCGATGGGCCTCGACGCGGCCCGGCTCGAGCATCTGCGCCTCGATGT
This sequence comes from Agromyces mediolanus, assembly GCF_044917495.1. Classification (GTDB taxonomy): domain Bacteria; phylum Actinomycetota; class Actinomycetes; order Actinomycetales; family Microbacteriaceae; genus Agromyces; species Agromyces mediolanus_B. The sequence continues at coordinate 157,723 of NZ_JAVSSI010000002.1, forward strand.
CGAGCCGCTCTCGCAGCTCGTCCTCGGCGACTTCGCGGGCATCGTCGTCGGCGGCAGCCCGTTCAACGTCACGACCCCCGAGGAGCGCAAGGGCGCGATGCAGCGCCGCGTCGAGGACGACCTCGCCCGCCTCGCCGAGTGGGCGCTCGCCGGCGACCGGCACGTGGTGTTCACCTGCTACGGCATCGGCGTCCTCACCCGGGTGCTGGGCGGCGCGGTCGGCACGCGGCACGGCGAGGACGCCGCGGCGGTCGAGATCTCGCTCACCGACGCCGGGCGGGCCGATCGCCTCGCCGGCGCCCTGCCCGAGCGCTTCGACGCCCTCGTGGGCCACAAGGAGGCCACTGAGCGCCTGCCCGACGAGGCGGTGCTCCTCGCCGGTTCGGCGGGCTGCCCTGTGCAGCTGTACCGCGTCGGCGAGCACGTCTACGCGACCCAGTTCCACCCCGAGGTGTCGACCGCCGACTTCGTCGCCCGGGCCCGGGTGTACCGCCACCACGGCTACTTCCCGGCGAGCGAGCTGCGCGAGGTGGAGCTGCGGCTCGGCGAGGCATCCGTCACCGAGCCGCAGCACCTGCTCCGCCGCTTCGTCGAGCTGGCGGCCGTCCCCGCCTGAGCGCCCTCACCGACGTGCCCGACGTTCCGGAACGTCGGAAACGTCGGAATGCGGCTCAGCCGATCGGGTAGCGGCGGCGCAGCACGAGCCGCTGGGCGAGCGTCCACGCGACGGTCGTCAGCAGGTACAGTCCCGCCGCGAGCGGCACGAACATCGCGATGCCCGCGGTGAGGAAGTGCAGCGGCAGCAGCGCCTTCGAGAGGTCGGGCATCGCGGGCGCGCCGGGCACCGCGGGCGCCGGGCTGCTCGTCGCGGCCGGTCGCGGGACAGCGAGCGGGCCGCCGGGGCGCGCCGCCCGGAGCGTGAGGAAGCCGACCGCCGCGATCGCGACCACGAGGCCGGCGAACACGAGGAGGTCGAGCGGCTGCGGCACGCCGGCGCCGATCGTGCCGACGAGGCTGTGGCCGAGCGGGACGCCGAGCAGCGTCTGGTCGAGCAGCAGGTTCGGGTGCCCGTTCACCACCGGGAGGATGAAGAGCGCGTAGATGATGCCGACGACCGGCGCCTGCACGAGCATCGGCAGGCAGCCGGCGAACGGGCTCGTGCCCTCCTCGGCGTAGAGCGCGCGGAACTCGCGCTGCAGCCGCTCGGGGTTGTTCGCGTGCTTCCGCTGCAGCTCCTGCAGCTTCGGCGCGATGCGGGCGCGGGTCTGCTCGCCCTTCGCGAGCAGTACGCCGACGGGGACGAGGGCGGCGCGCACGAGCAGCGTGACGAGCACGACGGATGCCGCGGCGGCGGCCCCGCCGAGGAGCGGCTCGAGGAGCCCGGCGAGGCCCATGAGCAGCGTGTAGGCGCCGTCGATGACGGCGGCGATGGGCGGGAAGGCGTAGAGGTCCATTGATGCGTCCTAGCGGTCGGCGCGACGGATCGTCGCGCGCGGAACGGGGTTCCGTCTGACCGCCGGCCGCAGCTCGCGCGAGGGCGCGGAGGCGTGCGACTCAGGCGGTCGGGACCGCCAGGCCGGGCGCCCTGGGACGCGCCCGCCCGGGCGCGTCGGGGTCGGACTGCGAGAGGAGGCGCCAGGGGTCGGCGGTCTGCCGGAGCCGGGTCGCCGCGCCCGTCGGGTCGGCGGCGACGAGGGCGGGCAGCGCGCGGACCGAGAGGACCACGACCACGACGGCCGCGGCGCCGACCACGCCGAGCAGGAGGAACGCGAGCTGGCCGTTCGCCGCGAGGCCGAGCTCGAACGAGGCCGCGACGAAGCGCAGCAGGTTCGTGAACAGCTCGATCATCGCCGGTGCGCCTCCTGCGTCCCGCTCGGGACGCTCCCCTCGACGGTACCAGGCCCGCCCGCGGGCTCCCCCTCAGTCTTCGAGGGCCCCCGTCAGTCCTCGAGGGGCCCCGTCAGTCCTCGAGGAGGCGCTGGAAGAGCACGTGGTCCTGCCACTCGCCCGCGATGCGGAGGTAGCGCGGCGCGAAGCCGATGCGGGTGAAGCCGTTGCGCTCGAGCACCGTCTGCGAGGCGGCGTTGTGCACGAGCGTGCCCGCCTGCACCCGGTGCAGCCCCGCCTGCCTCGCGAAGTGCAGGGCGCCGCCCACCGCCGCGGTGGCGAGGCCGCGGCCCTGCAGCTCGCCGTCGATCCAGTAGCCGAGGTGGGCGTTCAGGAACACGCCCCGCACGAGGTCGCTGAGGTTCACCCGGCCGACGATGCGCTCGGATCCGGCCTCGGCTCCGGCCTCGGATCCGGCCTCCCGCTGCACGAGCACGAGCGGGATCGCGGTGCCCTCGGCGAGCCGCCGGGCGCTCGCGGCGGCCTCGCGCTCCTGCACGGCCGCGGTGAAGAAGTCGGGGGTCCGCGCCGGCTCCCACGGGGCGAGGTGCGCGCGGTTGCGCTCGTAGGCCGCGGCGAGCGCGGCCCCGTCGCCGGGTGCGATCGCGCGGAGCCCGATCCCGCCGTCCAGTTCGATGGGGGTGATCACCGTTCGATCGTGGCACAGCGGCGCGGTTCGCTCATCGCGCGACGCCGCTCGGGACGGGCAGCGGAGCGCCGAGGAGCGCGCCGCCGAGGTCGAGGATCGTCGCGAGCGCCTCGTCGCTCGTCAGCCGGCCGGTGATGACGGGGCCGGCCAGGCCGTCCTCCGCGGCGAGGAGCAGCCGCGCGATCCGCGCCGCGGGCAGCTCGGTGCGGAAGTCGCCGCTCGCGATGCCGCCCGCGACGATCTCCTCGAAGAGCTCCAGTTGCGCGCGTTCGAACTCGGCCGCGGGTGCTTCGAAGCCGCGGTCGCGCACGCACTGGGCGCCGAGCTCGATGAGGAGGACGGTGGCGTCGAACGAGGGCTCGCCGGCGATGGGGATGCCGAGGCGGAGGCACTCCGCGAGCCGGGCGGGCGCGCCCTCGGCGAGCGCGACCCGGTCGCGGCGGCGGGCGATGTACTCGAGCGCGGCCGTCTCGTAGGTCTCCGCGTAGAGGGCGGTGAGCTCGGGGTAGTAGTAGGAGACCGAGGCCGGGGTGAGCTTCGCGGCCTCGGCGATGTCGGTGAGGCGGGCCGAGGCGGCGCCGCGGTCGATGAGCAGCCGCGAGGTGACCGCGACGAGTTCGCTCCGTCGCTGCGCCTGGTTCCGTGGTCGCGCCATACGGAGATTCTTCCATGTTCTTTTGACGAACGCTTGACAGCCCGTATATTCATTCTTCAAACTTTGATGAATAAATGGAGGTCTGCGATGACGCGGAGTCTGGTGGTCGCTCTCGCCCAGGTGGCGGCGGAGCCCCGATTCGAGGTGGATGCCTTCGCCGAGCATCTGCGCACGCTCGCCCGGCGCACGCCGACGGCCGAGTTCTGGGCGTTCCCGGAGCTGCATCTCGACGCGGCCGACACGGCCGAGGGGATCGAGGCATCCGCCCGCCCGCTCGACGATCCGCACCTCGCCGCGCTCGGCGCCCTCGCGCAGGAGCTCGGGATCTGGCTCGCACCGGGCACGATCTACGAGCGGGGCGAGCGCGGCGCGGTGCACAACACCGCCCTCGTGTTCGCCCCGACCGGCGAGCGGGTCGCGAGCTACCGGAAGATCTTCCCGTGGCGGCCCGCCGAGTCGGCGGCGCCCGGCGACCGCTTCGAGGTCTTCGAGCTGCCCGGGCTCGGTCGCATCGGGCTCTCGATCTGCTACGACATCTGGTTCCCGGAGCACGCGCGGCACCTCGCCTGGCTCGGGGCCGACGTCATCCTGAACCTCGTCCAGACCGCCACGAGCGACCGCGAGCAGGAGCTCGCCATCATCCGCGGCAACGCCGTCATGAACCAGCTCTGGATCGCCTCCGTGAACGCCGCCGCACCGACCGGGCGCGGCCGCTCGCTCGTCGTCGACCCGAGCGGCTCGGTGCGGGCGGCGTCGCCCGACGCCTCCGCCGAGGTGCTGACGGTCGTCGTCGACTTCGGGCTCACCGAACTCACCCGCGACCGCGGCACCGCCGGGGTCTCCCGACCCTGGTCGCAGTTCCACGAGGGCGACGCCCCGATCGCCCTCCCCCTCTACGACGGCCGCATCGAGCCGTCGGACTGGCACCCCCGTTCGAAGGAGAACCGCTAGTGTCATCCCCCTCCCCCGCCCAGACTCCCGCTCCCGCCGAGTTCGCGCCGCCCTCGGGCGATCGCCGGCTGCTGCGCCGCCTCGGCCTCGCCGGCGTGGTCTTCTTCGGTCTCGCCTACATGGCGCCCGGCATCGTGACCTCGACGTTCGGCGTCGTGTCCTCGACGAGCGGCGGCGCCGCCCCGACGGCCTACCTCGTGGCGACCGTCGCGATGGGCCTCACCGCGGTCTCCTACGCCATGCTCGCCCGCGCGTACCCGAGCTCGGGCTCCTCGTACAGCTACGTCGGGCGCCTCCTCGGCCGGCACGCGGGCTTCCTCGCCGGCTGGGTGATCCTGCTCGACTACCTGTTCCTGCCCATGGTCGCGTGGCTCATCCAGTCGGTGTACCTGCACGCGCAGTTCCCGAGCGTGCCGCTCTGGGTGTGGGTGCTCGTGAACATCGTGCCGACGACGATCGTGAACCTCCTCGGCATCACCCTCGCCGACCGCGTGAACACCTGGCTCACGATCGCGGCGATGGCGCTCGTCGCGACGACCACCGCCGTCATCATCGGCTTCGTGGTCGGCGGCTCGGGGCCCGCGCCGGACCCGGCGGCCGCGTTCTGGGGGCCGGATGCCTCGGTCCTCGCCGTCGCCGCCGCAGCCGCCGTCGCGGCCTACTCGTTCCTCGGCTTCGACGCCGTCTCGACGCTCAGCGAGGAGACCAGGAACCCGCGGCGCACGATCCCGCTCGGCATCATCCTCGTGGTGCTGATCGGCGGGGCGATCTTCGTGGCCGTCTCGTTCGTCATGCAGCTCGCGCACCCCGGCGGCGACTTCGAGAACCCCGACATCGCCGGGTACTCGCTGCTCGTCACGGCGGGCGGCGAGTCGCTCGCGAACGTGATCAACCTCGTCGGCATCATCGCCGCCTTCGGCTCGGGCCTCGCGATCCAGGCGACCTCGAGCCGGCTCCTCTACGTCATCGGCCGCGACGGCGTGCTGCCGCGGCGGCTGTTCGGCCGGCTGAACGCGTTCCGGGTGCCGTGGGTGAACATCCTGCTGATCGCGGGCATCGGCATGATCGGCATGCTGCTCGACATCGCGCAGGCCACGGCGCTCATCAACTTCGGGGCGTTCCTCGCGTTCGCACTGGTGAACGCGGCCTTCCTCGTCTGGATCTGGCGCACCCGCGCCGCGCGGGCGGGCTGGGCGTCGACGCTGCTCTCGCTCGTGCCGCTCGCGGGCATCGCGATCGACCTGTCGCTGTTCTCGCAGCTGCACGACACCGCGTTCCTCATCGGCGGCGCCTGGCTCGTCCTCGGCGTGGTCGTGCTCGCCATCGCGACGCGCGGGTTCCGCCGCCCCGTGCCGAAGCTCGAGGAGGACACCGGCGACCTCGCCCCCGCGAAGGCGGACGCGGAGCCCGCGCCCGTCCGCTCGCACTGAGCCCGCACTGCTCCTGCGCCTGCGCCTGCACTTCGCCTGCGCAGCCCGCGTGCGCCCGGCGGGGCGCGTCCGGTTCCGGCCGCGCCCCGCCGCAGGAAACCGAGACGGATGCCGCGTCGAGCAACTATATTTGTCTTGACATTTCGGAGCTCGGAGGCAGACGTGGCGGAGACGACGACGGTGCGCGACGCGGCGTTCCCGCCGGAGCTGTTCATGGACCTCGACCGCGCGAGCCCGGTCCCCCTCTACTACCAGGTCGCCGAGCGCATCGAGTCGGCGATCACCACGCACGCGCTGCCCGCCGGCTCCCGCATCGAGAACGAGATCGCCCTCAGCGAGCGGCTCGGCATCTCCCGCCCGACGATCCGGCGCGCCATCCAGGAGGTCGTCGACAAGGGCCTCCTCGTCCGCCGTCGCGGGATCGGCACGCAGGTCGTGCAGGGCCAGGTCACGCGCGGCCTCGAGCTCACGAGCCTCTTCGACGACCTCGTCCGCGGCGGGCAGGTGCCGACGACCGAGCTCCTCTCCCGCGAGACGCTGCCCGCGAGCGCCGCCGTCGCCGAGGCGCTCGCCGTGGCCCCCGGCAGCGACACGCTGCATCTGCGCCGGCTGCGCTCGGCCGACGGCGTCCCGGTCGCGGTGCTCGACAACGTGCTCCCCGCCGACTACGTCGACCTCGACACCGCGGCGCTGCAGAGCTACGGGCTCTACCAGGTGCTCCGCTCGCGCGGCACGACGATGCGCGTCGCCCGGCAGCGGATCGGCGCGCGCCGCGCGACGGCCGCCGAGAGCGAGCTGCTCGAGCTCGAGGACGGCGCCCCGGTGCTCACCGCCTCGCGCACCGTGTTCGACGACTCGGGCCGGGCCGTCGAGCTCGGCACGCACTGCTACCGCCCCGACCTCTACTCCTTCGACGTCACGCTCGTCCAGAAGTAGGGGCGCTTCGACGAGCTCAGCGAACCACTTCCCGAAACCGCGAGTTGCCCGACTTCCCTGGAAGTCGGGCAACTCGGTGGGTATGTAAGGGGCGGCGCTGCTCAGGCCGCGTCGGACTCCGTGCGGACGTCCTCGCCGCGGGAGGCGGCGATCGCCTTCGCGAGCGCCTGCAGGCAGCGGATGTCGCGCTTCGCCCCGGCGAAGTCGGAGACGACCGCCTCGTCGTGCCGGATCGAGCGCGCGAAGGCGTCGAGCTGGCGCAGGAAGCCCGTCTCGTAGCCGTCGGCGTAGCTCGTGTCGCGGCGCTCGAGGCCCCGGTTGCGCTCGACGCGGAGGCGGCTGCGCTCCTCGAGCAGGTACGGCTTCGCGAGGTGGTACTCGAGGCGCCCGTTCGCGGCGAGCACCTTCAGCTCCTCGTCGTACTCGGGGTACTCGGGCAGCCAGTTCCAGCTCAGCACGTAGCGCACGTCGCCGACGGCGGCCGTCGCGATGAGCGAGGCGGGCGCGCTGCCCTCGAGCGAGGGGAACGCCTCCGCGGTCCAGGACTCCGGCAGCTCGAGCCCGAGGGCCCGGAGGAGGCTGAGCTCGTGCACGACGGAGCCGTTCAGCACGTTGCGGTAGTAGCGCTGCACCGCGTCCGAGGCGCCGGGCAGGGCGAGCGCCGACTGCTCGGCCTCGTAGGCCTGCGCCCGCTCGATCTCGGCGAGGTCGGCGTCGGGCTGCGGCGGGGTCATCCGGAGGTGGTCGACCTGGGGCAGGTCGTCGGGGTGGGCGACCGTGATCCGCACGAGCCGGACGTCGTCGAGCTCCGCGAGCTCCGTGCGCGCGCGCTCGGTGAGCGGGTCGTACATCTTCATGTAGCCGACCTGGGCGACGACGCCGGCCTCCGCCGCTGCCGCCTCGAGCTCCTCGACCTCGGCGACCGTGAGGGCGAGCGGCTTCTCGGCGAGCACGTGCTTGCCGGCGCGGATGGCGGCGAGCGCGAGCTGGGCGTGCGAGCCCGGGGTGGCGATGAGCACCGCCTCGACCTCGGGCGAGGCGATGGCCTCGGCCGGCGAGGTGGTGCCGCGGATGCCGGTGCGCGCGGTGACCTCGGCGACGCGCGAGGGCGACAGGTCGCAGACCACGACGACGTCGTAGCCGGCGCGCTGGAGGCTCGGCAGGTGCACCGACTGGGTGATGGTGCCTGCGCCGATCACGGCGATGCGGACGGGTGCGGTCATGCGGTTCTCTCTTCTCGTGATGCGGTGCCGACCGCGTGCGGTGCGGCGGCGAGCTCCCAGGCGAGCGCGGCGGCGCCCAGGAGGCCGGGGTTCGTGGGGACGGCGCTCGGCAGGAGCGGCGGCGGGGAGGGCCGGCGCGCGGCGACCCGCTCGTACTCGGCGCGGATGCCGCGGCCGAGCCGGGTGTCGGCCGAGCCGAGGCCGCCGGCGAGCACGAGCGCGGGCGGGTCGAGCAGCGACACGAGCTGCGCGAGCGCGCGCCCGATCGCGGCCGCCGCGCTGTCGACCACGGCGACGGCGGTCGCGTCGCCGGACTCGGCCGCGGCCAGGACGCCGCGGGCGCCGCGGTCGGCGAGCTCGGTACCGGTGCGGGCGAGGTAGCGGGCGGCGATGCCGGATCCCGAGGCGAAGCCCTCGAGGTTGCCCCGCCACTCGGGGTCGAGGTCCGCGGGCACCGACCACTCGCCGAAGCCGATCGCCTCGCCGCGCGCCCCCTCGTGGAGGCGGCGGTCGACGACGATCGCGGTCGAGATGCCGGTGCCGAGCGAGACGTAGACGAAGCCGTCGTGCTCGCGCCCGCGGCCGAGGGCGAGCTCGCCGAGCGCCCCCGCCTTCACGTCGCTCGCGATGCGGACCGGGACGCCGCCGGCGAGCTCGGCGAGCGCCTCCCCCGGCTGGACCGTCCAGTCGAGCACCTCGTGCGCGGTGACGAGGCCGTCGTTCGACACGTACTCCGGGAATCCGGCGACGACGGCGGAGACCGTCGTCCCGGCGCCGCGCGCGCGGTCGAGCAGCTCGCCGGCGAGGCCCAGCGTCGCGACGAGGCCGGGATCGCGGCCGGCCGTCGCCGCGAGCCCCTCGTCGAGCACCCGGTACTCCCGGTCGAGGAGCGCGCCGTGCGCCTTGGTGCCCCCGACGTCGAGGGCGAGCACGGCCTCGGTCATCGCCCGAGCCGCTCGGCGATCCAGTCGTGGTTGTGCCGCTGGTCGCCGACGATGCGGTCCCAGGTCTCGGCGGTCGCGGGCGCGCCGTCCTGCTCGACGACGAGCCAGCCCGCGTAGTCGCTCCGCCCGATCAGGGCGAGGAACTCCTTGAGCGGGCCGTCCCCCGAGCCGAGCGGCACCGAGACCTCGTCCCACCAGTCGTCGATGCGCTCGTGGTCCGAACCCCGCGCCGCCTCGCGCACGGCGAGGCGGACGTCCTTCACGTGCACGTGGTTCACCCGGTGCCCCCACTCGCGGAAGTAGGCGACGGGGTCGGCGTCGCCGAGCACGAAGTGCCCGGTGTCGAGGCAGAGCCCGAGGTCCGTGCGCTCGAGCAGCACGTCGATCTCCGGCGCCTGCTCGACGTAGGTGCCGAAGTGCGGGTGGAAGCTCGTGCGGAGGCCCGCGGCGCGGGCGAGCTCGTCGGCCGCGGCCAGGCGCTCGAGCGCGAGGTCCCACTGCGCGGCGTCGAGGCCGCGCTCGGCGTTCGGCCGGAACGGGCGGGCGATGATCGACTCGTCGCCCTCGTCGGCGAGGATGGCGAGGCCGTCCCCGCCCGCGGCGGCGAGCTCCTCGAGCGTGCGCCGCATCCCCTCCAGGTCGGCCGCCATGACCTCGTCCGGCTGGCTGAGGTGCAGCGGGACGTAGGCGCCGAGGACGGCGAGGCCGTGGTCGGCGAACAGGGTCGCCGTCTCGGCCGGGGTGCCGAAGAACCCGGGCGGGCCGAGCTCCGAGCCGGTGTAACCGGCCGCGGCCATCGCCGCGACGAGCTCGCGCGGGGTCGCGGCGAGCTTCGAGACATCCGCTCCGCCGTGGATGCCGAAGCTGACGGGTGCCGAACCGATTCGCATGCTGGGGTGCTCCTTCGTGCCTGGGCCGCTCACGCGGCCGGTGCGGCGGCGAGCTCGTCGGCCGTCTCGGCCTCGGGCGCCGCCTCGCGATAGTAGTCGTCGGACTCGGGAACCAGCGCGGCGGCGCCGACGCGGATGCCGACCTCCTCGCCGGGGCGGGCGGACACCGGCCGCCGGTGGTCGACCTCGCACATCGTGCCGTCGGCCAGTCGCAGCGCCGAGCGGTAGCCGCGGCCGTGGTAGCTCGAGCGCACGAGCGCGCCGCGCAGCTGCGCGTCGCCGTCCTCGACGAGGTCGAGGTCCTCGGGCCGCAGCACGAGCTGGGCCCGACCGGTGGGCAGCGCTCCGGAGAACGCGGGCAGCCGGCCGGCGATCGGCAGGTCGGAGCGGAAGCCGCCGGCGCCGTCGCTCACCCCGCCGAGCAGCGTGACGTGGCCGATGAAGGAGGCGACGAACGCCGTGCCCGGGGTCTCGTAGATCTCCTGCGGTGCGCCGACCTGGTCGATGCGCCCGTCGTGCATGACGGCGACCTGGTCGCTCATCTCGAGCGCCTCCTCCTGGTCGTGCGTCACGTACACGGCGGTGATGCCGACCTCGCGCTGCAGGCGCAGCAGCTCCTGGCGCATCCCGATCCGCATCTTCGCGTCGAGGTTCGACAGCGGCTCGTCGAGGAGGAGCACGTTCGGGCGGAGCGCGAGGGCGCGGGCGATCGCGACGCGCTGCTGCTGCCCGCCCGAGAGCTGACCCGGGAAGGCCTCCGCGCGCCCGTCGAGCCCGACCATGCGGAGCGACTCCGCGACCCGCTCCGCGATCTGCTCCTTGCCGAGCTTGCGGAGCTTCAGGCCGTAGGCGACGTTGTCGCGGATGCTCATGTGCGGCCAGAGCGCGTAGTTCTGGAAGACGAAGCCGATGTTGCGCTTCCACGACGGCATCCGGGCGATGTCCCGCCCGTCGAAGGTGACCCGGCCGCTCGTCGCGGTCTCGAACCCCGCGAGGATGCGCAGCAGGGTCGTCTTGCCGCAGCCCGAGGGGCCGAGCAGCGTCGTGAACGAGCGCGCCTCGATCTCGAGGTCGACGCCCTTCAGTGCGACGTGCCCCGGGAACTCCTTGCTGATGGCCTCGACGCCGACGGCGACTCCGTTGCCACGTTCCATTGCTCTCTCGCTTTCTCTAGACGCTCGTGACCGAGGCGAACTTGCGCCGCACGAAGTACAGCGGGATGTAGACGCTCAGCATCAGCACGACCGTCATCGCCGAGGCGACGCCGAACGGGCTCGCCGGCTGCATCGCGTTCGTGAAGATGACCACCGTCATGGTGATGAACGGCACGGAGTAGAGCATGACGGTCGCGCTCAGCTCGGTGACCATCTGCAGGAACCCGACCGTGCCGCCCGAGACGATCGCGGGCCGCACGAGCGGCACCGTGATCTGCCGGAACGCGCGCATCGGCTTCGCGCCGACGCTCATCGCGGCCTCCTCGAGCGCGGGGTGGACCTGCGTGAGCGCCGCCTCGATCGACTTCGTCACGTAGGGGATGCGGCGGATGAAGTACGCCAGCACGAGGATCGTCGCAGTGCCGGTGAGGATCAGCGGGCCGCTGCCGAAGGCGAGGATGAGGCCGATCGCGAGCACGGTGCCGGGGATGATGTACGGCACCATCGTGATGACGTTCAGCGCCGGGCTGACGACGGCGTAGCGGCGGCGCACCGTCAGGTAGGCGACGAGCACGGCGACGATCACGCACAGCACGCAAGCGATGCCGGCGAGCAGGAGGCTCATCAGGATGACCTCGAGGTTCTCGTCGAAGAGCCGCACGTAGTTGTCGAAGGTCGGGATCCACTTCAGGATGCCGGCCTTCCACGTCAGCAGGCTCGTGCCGACGACGACGACGTGCGGCACGAAGGAGAGGCCGAACACGACGCAGAGGTAGCCGATCATGAGGCCCTTCTTCACGCCGCGCACCGGCTGCAGCGGGCGACGCCGGCTCGACACCGAGGCGTAGGTGCGCCGGCGCAGCGCCCACTGCTGGAGCGCGAGCGCGATGCAGGCGACGCCGAGCATGACGAGGCTGCCCGCCGAGGCGATCGCCGGGTTCGTCGACACCTCGGAGAGGAACTCGTAGTAGACCGCGGTCGGCAGCATGGGCGTGCCGCCGCCGATGATGAGCGGCGTGCCGAAGTCGGTGAAGATCTTCATGCTCGACATGTAGAAGCCGGTGACGAGCGCGGGAACCGCCATCGGCAGCACGATGCGCAGGCGCGTCCGCCAGGGGCCGGCGCCGACGCTCGAGGACGCCTCGTCGAGGCTCGGGTCGATGGCGCGGAACGCGTCGTAGGCGAGCAGGAACACGAGCGCCTGGGTCGCCCAGACCGTGACCCAGACGATGCCGCCGGGGCCGATGATCGTGTCGAACGGCAGCTCGATGCCCCACGCCCGCAGCTGGGTGGTGAGGATGCCGCCCCGGCCGAGCAGCAGCACCCAGGCGTAGGCGCCGAGGAACGGCGGCGACACGGTGGCCATCGTGGCGAGGGTGAGGAAGCCGTTCCGGCCGGGCAGGTCGAACTGCGCGAGCACGTACGCGGCCGGCACCGAGACGGCGCAGGCGAGCACCCCGGCGACGACCGCGACGACGAGCGAGTTCAGGATGGCCTCCTGGAACCGCGGCGTCGTGAAGAACTCGATGAAGTTCGCGAGCGAGAAGCCGCCGTCGTCCGTGAAGGCCTCGCCGACGAGCCGCAGCTGCGGCAGGACGATCGTCGAGGTGAGCAGGAGGAGGAGCCCGAGCGCCACGAGGAGCCAGACGCCGGGGCGTCGGCTCGCCCGCCGCTTCACGGGGACGGGGGCGGGCGGCGCGAGCGTCTCCTCGAGCGGTTCGACGCGCTCCCGCAGGTCGTTGCTAGGCATGGTGCCACCGTTTCCGGCCGGGCCGACGCGTGGCGTCGACCCGGCCTCGGGGATGGATTACTTGGCGCTCGCGAGCTTCTCGTCGAAGCGGGTGAGCACGGCGTCCTTGTCGGTCGCGAACACCGCGGGGTCCGGGGCGGCGAGGTTCAGCTCGTCGGCGGCGGGCAGGCCCTTCGGCGGGGCGACGTCGGTGCGGGCCGAGCGGCGGCCGACCTCGTCGACCATGAGCTGCTGGGCCTCCTTCGACATGAGGAAGTTCACGAAGGTCTCCGCGGCCTTCGGGTGCTTCGCGCCCTCGATCACGGCGGCGACGCCGATCTGGTTCGACACGACGTCGCTCGGGTAGACGAGCTCGAGCGGGGCGCCCTCGGCGACCCAGGTGGCGCCGAGGTCCTCGTTGATGAAGCCGAGCGCGTACTCGCCGGTGCGGACGCCGTCGAACATCTGCGAGCTGCCGTCGACGACCTTCGCGTTCGGCAGGAAGCCGTCGAGGTAGTCCCAGTCGTGCGCGGTCACCATGGCGGCGAGCAGCGAGTAGGAGGTGCCGGAGGAGCGCGGGTTCGCGAAGGCGATCTGACCGGCCTCGCGCCACTTCGGGTCGAGCAGGTCCTCGAAGCTCTCGGGGTAGCTCGACGGGTCGGTGACGCGCTCGGTGTTCACCGCGATCGCCTGGAAGAGGGCGTCGGTGGCGTGCCACTTGTGGTCGGGGTCGGTGACGACCGTCGCCGCGTCGTTCTCCAGCTCGACGGACGCGAACGCGTCCGCGGACGCTGCGGCGTAGTTCTCGCTCGAGCCGCCCCAGGCGACGTCGCCGAGCGGGTTCTTCATCTCGCTCTCGACGCGGCTGATCAGCTCGCCCGTGCCGGGGCTCGCGGTCAGCGAGACCGAGATGTCCGGGTATGCCTTCTCGAAGGCGGCGATGATCGGGTCGGTGACCTCCGGGCCGTGCGCCGCGTAGACGACGACGGTGCCGGACTCGGCCGAGTCGTCGCCGCCCGCGGGCTGGCCGCCGACGAGGGCGCTGCAGCCGCTGAGGACGAGCGACGCCGAGACGGCGGCGATGCCGACCGCGGCGAACTTCCTGCCGTGCTTCATGATTCTCCTTCGTGCATGGGTGTGGTGGTGCGATGGACCGTGCGGACGAAGCTCGTGAGAGCTTCGAACGACTCGTGCGAGCGCCAGGCCGAGGCCCAGTGCCGGGGATCGTCCGAGCGGCGGTGCAGCTCGGCGCGGTAGGCGGCGGGGACGGGGTCGTCGTCGACGAGGACGAGGCGCGTCTCACCGGGCTCGACGTCGCCCTGGAACCACATCAGGCCGTCGCGGATGACGAACAGCGCGCAGGGCACGTCGATGCGGAAGTCGAGCTGGAGCTCGACGGGCGTCCCGTCGAGCTCGAGGTGCTCGCCGAGGCCCGCCTCGCGGCCGGCGCTGCGGAGGCGCAGCTCGAGCTCGGCCCCGCGGGTGACGACGGTCGCGGCGCGGCGGAGTCCGTCGAGGAGCCCGGCGGCGCTGCGCTCGGCGACCCGCACCGCGGTGACCACCTGCCCGAGGCGCTGGGCGGGGTCGCCGAGCTCGTGGCAGTCGGTGCCGGCGACGGGGGCGATGTCGTGCCCCTCGGCGAGCAGCCGGTCCCAGAGCCCGATCGCGGCGTCGTTGTTGGCGTCCTGCCCCTGGTTCACGACCTCGAGGAGGTCGACCTCGGCCCAAGGCACGTCGGAGCGCCGCCAGGCCTGCTGACCGCTGAAGGGGTGGTTCACGCCGAAGAGCCCGCCCTGGGCGTGCACCTCGCGGACGAGCTCGCCCGCCGTGCGGTCGGGGCCGTCGACGTAGACGTCGACCCAGTCGCGGAGGCCGTGGGCGTTGCCGTGGCCGCGGTGCGTGGTGACCTCGATCGAGGGCAGCACGATGGGGCCGCCCGCGGCTTCGGCCGCCTCGGCGAGCGGCGCCCAGTGGCTCCAGGTGAAGTGGTCGCTGAGCGCGAGGAAGTCGAAGCCGCGGCTCCGCGCGTCGGCCACGATGGCCGCCACCGGGTCGCGGCCGTCGCTGTGCTGCGAGTGGCAGTGCAGCTCGCCGCGGAGCCAGCCCGGCTCCCCAGAGGGGGCGGGCGTCGGTTGCGCGGATGCCTCGGCGACGCCCGCCGTCGCGTCGGTTCTCGGAGTCGAACGGGGGCGCGCCGTCCCATCGGTGTCGTCGGCCTCCTCGGGCACCGCGAACAGCCGGAGCGCGTAGGCGCCCTCCTGCCGGAAGCGGTCGAGATCGATCCGGAGGGTCCAGGTCCCGGCGGCGATGGGGCCCGCGATCGCGCCCGGGCTCGCCGAGCCGATGCCGACCGTGAAGCGGAGCTCCCGCGGGCCGGGCCCGCCCGGGCACTGCACGTGCCCGCGGAAGACGCCGTCCGGGTCGATGAGCGCGGCGTAGAGCTGGAAGCGGTCGGTGACCTTGACGTAGTCGAGCTCGACCCGGAGCTGTCCCGTGCCCGCCGGTACCTCGACGACGCGGTCGAGGTACTCGCCCTCGAGCGGCGGGCGCAGCACGTCGTCGACGTCGAGCAGCGCGACGCCGCGGCGGTCGGCGGGGACTGAGGTCATGATGCGTCCTTGGATCGGGGGAGGGTGCGCGAGCGCGGTTCCATCCTCGACCAGAGTTGTAACAATGTCAATTTGACAATACAAAGTCTGGCCGAGGATGGGACGGGACGGTCAGTCCTGCTCGCCGGCGGCGGCGCGATCGGCCACGACGAGCGCGCCGGCGCACTCCGCGATGACGGTCGCGGGCCACGCGGGGTCGTACGCCGACGCCGCCGTGATCCGCTCGAAGGCCTGCTGCTTCTCGGCCGTGGTGATGATCATGACCGCGCTGCGCGAGAGCCCGGCGATCGTGCCGATGCCGACCGTCACGCCGTGGCTCGGCACGGCGTCGAGCGAGCCGAAGCCGGGGAAGGTCCCGAGGTTGTCGATGCGGGTCTGCTCGGCGAGGCGCACGACGCGGCTGCCGCTCTCCCGCGGCGAGCCCGGCGGGTTGAAGGCGACGTGCCCGTCCCCCGCGCCGCTCGCGAGCAGGAAGCAGTCGATGCCGCCCGCCTCGCGCAGGAGCGCGTCGTACGCCTCGGGGTCGGCCGGGTCCGGCTGGAGCAGGCGGTCCGCCGCCATCCCCTCGTCGGCGGCCGCCGCGTTCAGCGCCCCGACGACCTCGTCGCGGATGAACCGCCGGCAGCTGTTGTGGGCGTCGAGGTCGACGTTGCGGAAGCCGCCGTCGGCCTCGACGACGTAGTCGTCCATGATCGCGATGCGCAGGTGCGAGATCGCCAGCCCGCGCTCGCGCACGAGCCGGGCGAGCGCCCGGTACGTCGGCAGGGGCGTGCGCCCGCTCGGACAGCCGAGCACGTAGTCGGCGCCGGCCGCGCGCGCCCGCTCGATGCCGTCGGCGATACGGCCGGCGACGAACTCGGCGACCGCATCGGCGTCGGACAGGATCCGGATCTCGGGAACGGTGGACATGGTTCTCCTCTCGAAGGGGCGCCGGGCGCCCCGCGGGTTCGGTCGCGCGGGCTCAGACGAGCGGGCGCTGGGCTTCGCGGGCCGTCTCGTACGCCTCGCGGGCGCGCTGCGTGCTCGGCACCTCGGAGACGGCGGCGACGGGGACGTCCCACCAGCCGCCGCCGTCGGGGGCGGGGACGAGCGGGTCGCTCTCGACGTGGATCAGCGTGGCCGTCGGCGAGGCCTTCGCCGCCCGTACGGCGGCCGCGAGCTCCGCGACCGCGTCCGCCGAGGGCTCAATGCGGACCACGTCGATGCCGAGGCTCGCGGCGTTCGCGGCGAGGTCCACGGGAAGGGTCCGCTCGGGGTCGACGTCGTTCGCCTCGGCATCCTGATAGCGGTAGCGCGTGCCGAAGCGATCGGTGCCGACCGTGTCGCTCAGCGCGCCGATCGAGGCGTAGCCGTGGTTCTGGATCAGCACGATGACGACCTTCAGCCCCTCGGCGACGGCCGTGACGATCTCGGTGTGCATCATGAGGTAGGAGCCGTCGCCGACCATGACGATGACGTCCCGGTCGGGCGCGCCGCGCCGCACGCCGAGGCCGCCGGCGATCTCGTAGCCCATGCACGAGTACGCGTACTCGACGTGGTAGCCGAGGTCGTCGCGCACCCGCCAGAGCTTGTGCAGGTCGCCCGGCAGGGATCCGGCCGCGCAGACGACGACGTCGCGGGGATCGCTCGCCGACTGCACGGCGCCGATGATCTCCGACTGGGCCGGCCGGGGCCGTCCGCTCGGGGCGAACGCGGCATCCACGACCCCGTCCCAGGCCGCCTTCTCCTCGGCGAGCGCGCGCCGGTACTCGGCCGAGGTGCCGGCGCCGGAGCCCTCGAGCGCCGCGCCGAGCGCGACGAGGCCCGCCCGCGCGTCGGCGACGAGCGGCAGCTCCGTGCCGTGCTTCATCGCGTCGAAGGAGGCCACGTTCAGGTTCACGAAGCGCACCCCGGGGTGCTGGAACGCCGAACGCGAGGCGGTCGTGAAGTCGCTGTACCGCGTGCCGACGCCGATCACGAGGTCGGCCTCGGCGGCGAGCCGGTTGGCCGTCGTCGTGCCGGTCGCGCCGACGGAGCCGGCCGCGAGCGGGTGGTCCCACGGCAGCGCGCCGACGCCGGCCTGCGTCGTGGCGACCGCGATGCCGTGCGCCTCGGCGAATCGGCGCAGCTCGTCCGCGGCATCCGAGTAGAGGACGCCGCCGCCCGCGACGATGAGCGGAGCGGACGCGCCCCGGATGGCCGCCGCGGCACGGGCGAGCTCGCCCGGGTCCGGCTGGGGCCGGCGCACGTGCCACTCGCGCTCGCGGAGGAACTCGAGCGGCACGTCGATGAGCTCCGCCTGCACGTCCTCGGGGAGGGAGATCGTGACCGCCCCGGTCTCGACCGGGTCGGTGAGCACGCGCATCGCGCCGAGGGCGGCGGAGAACAGCTGCTCGGGACGGCTGACCCGGTCGAAGAAGCGGGAGAGCGGCCGGAACGCGTCGTTCACCGAGACCGTCGCGTCGTGCGGCAGCTCGAGCTGCTGCAGCACCGGGTCGGCCACGCGCGTCGCGAAGGTGTCCGAGGGCAGCAGCAGCACGGGCAGGCGGTTCGTCGTCGCGAGCGCCGCGCCCGTCAGCATGTTCGTGGCGCCCGGGCCGACCGACGCCGTGCAGGCGAAGGTCGCGCGCCGGCGGTGCATCCGGGCGTAGCCGACGGCCTGGTGCACCATCGCCTGCTCGTTGCGCGCCTGATGGTACGGCATCCGTGCCGGGTCCTCCCGGGCGAGCTGCTTCAGCGCCTGGGCGACGCCCGCGATGTTGCCGTGCCCGAAGATGCCGAAGGTGCCGGCGATGGTGCGCTCGCGGACGTCGCCGTCGACGGTCCACTGATTGGCGAGGAACTCGACGAGCGCCTGGCTCACGGTCATCCGCCGGGTGGCGGTGCGTCGTTCGGTCATGGGCGTGCTCCGTCCGTGGTCGGGCCGAGGTACGGCAGCCGGGGGTCGAACTCCTGACCCTCCCAGCTCCGCCGCACCCAGGCGTGCGCGGGGTCGTCGCTGATCCGCCAGGCGCGCTCCGGCCCGGGGCCGGCCATGACGTTCAGGTAGTAGAGGTCGTAGCCGGGCGCGGCGACGGCCGGGCCGTGGTAGCCGAAGGGCACGAGGGCGATGTCGCCCGTGCCCACCCGGCCGTCGATCTCGATGTCGCCGGCGGGCGAGCTCGCCGTGGAGAAGAGCCCGAACGGCGCCGCCCCCGCGGGCGCCTCGGTCCCCCGGGCCACGTCGGCCTCGAAGTAGTAGATCTCCTCCAGCTGCGACTCGACGCCCGGCAGCTGCTGATCGTGCTTGTGCGGCGGGTACGACGACCAGTTCTCGGCCGGCGTGATCACCTCGCAGACGATGAAGCGGCCGGCGGCGAGCGTCTCGGGCGTGCCGAAGTTGTGCACCTGGCGGCTCGAGCGTCCGGCGCCGCGGAGCTCGACGGGCACGTCCTCGGCGGCGATCCGACGGGAGGGGTGCCGCTCGTCGCTCGGCGCCTCGGCGACCGCGACCCGCCCGGAGCCGCACAGCGTCGCGGCGGTGCCGACGGCCAGGTACGCGACGTCGCTCGGGCCGTCGAAGACGGACGCCCGTCCGGCGAGCTCGATCCGCTCCGTCCGGCCGTCGTCGTGGCGGAGGTCGACGGCGAACGAGCCGGAGAGCGGCACGACGAGCCGCTCGAGCCGCCCGGCGGGCAGCTCGGCCGACTCCCCCGGCGCGAGCTCGGCGACCCGGAGGCCGGTCCACGTCCAGCCCTCGAGCCCGTCGTCCACGACGGACTCCCAGGGACCCGCGGGGGGCTCGCCGCGGCGGTGCAGCCAGCGGGCGCTCACGCGGTGCCGCCCGGGTGCACGAGGCGCGCGGCCGTGTCGATCGCCGAGCGCACGTCGCCGTCGGCCGGGTAGAGCAGGGTGCGGCCGACGACGAGGCCGTGCACGCCGGGGAGCTCGAGCGCGTCGGCCCAGGAGGCGTAGGTCTCGTCCGGGCGCTCCCGCGGGTCGCCGCCGAGGAGCAGCGTCGGCAGCGTCGACGCGGCCATCACCCGCTCCATGTCGGGGACGACGGGCAGCTTCAGCCAGGAGTACGCGGAGCTCGTGCCGAGCCCGGAGGCGATCGCCATCGAGGTGATCACCGCCTGCGCGCTCAGATCGTTCACGATGCGCCCGTCCTGCCAGGAGCTCATGAAGGGCTCGAGCATGATCGGGAGGCGCGCGGCGGCGGCCTGGCCGACGGCCTCCGCGGTCGCCTGCAGCGTCGGCGCCGTGGCCCGGTCGTCGAGGTTCACCCGGACGAGGAGCTTGCCGAAGTCGAGCCGGGAGCGCACCATCGTCGGCACGTCGTAGCCGGTGTAGCGGTCGTCCATCTCGAACGCGGCGCCCCGCAGCCCGCCCCGGTTCATCGAGCCGACGACGATCTTGTCGTCGAGGAGGCCGAGGAGGGCGAGGTCCTCGATCACGTCGGGGGTGCCGAGCACCCCGTCGACGCCGGGGTGGGCGAGCGCGACGGCGAGGCGGTCGAGCAGCCGGTAGCGGTCGGCCATGGCGAGCTCGTCGTCGCGGACGCCGAGCGCGCCCCGGGCGGGGTGATCGGCGGCGACGATGAAGAGCCGGCGGTCGCCGCGGAGGAGCGGCCTGGAGCGGCGCGCCTCGAGCGATCGGGCGATCGCGTCGGGGTCGGCGGCGCGCGCCTCGCGGAGGGCGGCGAAGGACTCGGGCGGGAGGCCGCCGGCGATGGGCTCGGCAGCGGACGTGGCGGTCGTGGTGGTCGGCTCAGGCATCCCGGCTCCCCTCGCCCGATCCGGCCAGCGCCGCCTCGACCTCGGCGGTCGTCGGCATCGCGGTCGAGCACTCGCGCCGGCCGGCGACGATGGCGCCGGCGACGTTCGCGAAGCGGATGACGCGGTCGAGCGACTCGCCGGCGAGCAGTCCCCGGCACAGTGCGCCGCCGAAGCCGTCGCCGGCGCCGAGGCCGTTCACGACGGAGACCGCGTACGGCGGCACCTCGACGGTCTCGTCCCGGGTCTTCGCGAGGACGCCGCGCGGGCCCTGCTTCACGATCGCGAGCTCGACGCCGCGGTCGAGCAGCGCGTCGGCGGCCCGCTGCGGCTCGCGCTCGCCGACGGCGATGTCGCACTCCTCGAGATTGCCGACGGCGACGGTGACGTGCTCGAGCGCGGCCGACACCTGCTCGCGGGCGAGCTGCTCGTGCTGCCAGAACATCGGTCGGTAGTCGAGGTCGAGCACCGTGAGGGGCGCGCGGCCGCGGGCGGCCCAGGCGGCGAGATGGGCGGTGCGGCTCGGCTCGACGGAGAGCCCCGTCGCCGTCGCCCAGTAGAGGCGGGCGTCGCGGACGGCGTCGAGGTCGAGCCCGTCGGCCTCGATCAGGAGGTCGGGCGCGATCG
Source organism: Agromyces mediolanus (assembly GCF_044917495.1). Lineage (GTDB taxonomy): Bacteria > Actinomycetota > Actinomycetes > Actinomycetales > Microbacteriaceae > Agromyces > Agromyces mediolanus_B. The sequence goes on from NZ_JAVSSI010000002.1 coordinate 178,140, forward strand.
GGTCGCGGTAGAAGTAGAGCGGGAAGTCGTCGGGCGGGTAGATCTCGCAGAAGGTGATCGGCGTCTTCGGGCCGGACAGCGCCTCGACGAAGCGGGCGTCGACGCCCAGCCGCGTGAGCTCCTGGACGACGAAGCGGCCGAAGGGGTCGTCTCCGGTGCGCGTGATCACCGCGGAGGACAGTCCGTGCCGCGCGGCCGCGACGGCGACGTTGGTGGCGCTGCCGCCGAGGTACTTGCCGAAGGTCGCCACCTCCTCGAGCGGCGTCGCGTCCTGCAGCGGGTAGAGGTCGACGCCGACCCGGCCGATGGTCAGGACGTCGAGGGCGGCGTCGGGGGTGGGGTTCATACGGCTGGCGCTCCGGTTTCGAGGGGGAACTTTGTCTTGACAAAGTAACATGAATTGCGGATGGTTGGATCAGCGAACCGACCACTGGTCCTGAAACTGGACTAATTGGTCTCATCATGACACGATGACGACGTCCGCGGCGCCGATGGCGACAGCCGGAGACGCACGGGCGTTCCCCCGACTCGGCAGTGATGCCGACCAGCCGCGAGCGACATCGCTGCCGCTCCGGAAAGGACCCCCTCATGCCCACCCGTCGAATGCGTCTCACCGGTGCCGCTGCCGCGGTCGCCGTTCTCGCCCTGGGGCTCGCCGCGTGCAGCGCGCCCGGCGGTTCGCGCACCGCCCCCTCCGCCCCGGTGGAGGAGATCACCGCCCCCGTCACCCCCGAGCAGCTCGCCGAGCTCGGCGACGTCACCCTGAGCGTCTGGGCCGACCAGGGCGAGCAGGACTTCATGGACCTGCTCGTGCCGGCGTTCGAGGCCGAGTACCCGAACGTGTCGGTCGACATCCAGTTCAAGAGCTTCAACGACCTCACCGCGACCGTGCTGAACGCGATGAACTCCGCCGACGCACCGGACGTCGCCCAGGGCAACCAGGGCTGGGCCACCGACGGCGCCCTCGTGAAGGCCGGGCTGATCCGTCCGCTCGACGACGTCGCCGACGCGTACGACTACCGGGATGCCGCGGGCGACGCCATCACCCAGCTGCAGTGGTCGGACGACGGCGCCGCCTTCGGCGAAGGCTCGGTGTACGGCATGTCGCCCGACAACCAGATGGTCGGCCTGTTCTCGAACCGCTCCAAGCTCGCCGAGCTCGGCCTCGGCACCCCGACCACCCTCGACGAGCTCGAAGCCGCCTTCGCCGCCGCCAAGGCCGCCGGTCAGACGCCGCTCGTGCTCGGCAACGCCGACAAGGCCTCGGCCATGCAGACCTTCTCGATCCTGCAGGGCGCACTCACCCCGGCCGCCGACACCCGCGCCTGGATCACGGGCGCGACCGGGGCCGACTTCGCCGTCGACTCGAACCGCGAGGCGCTCGACCGCTTCGCCGAGTGGGTCGCGAAGGGCTACGTCTCAGCCGGCTACGACGGGACGAGCCCCGACGACGCCGCCGCCGCGTTCGCCTCGGGCGAGGGCGTCTTCTTCATCGGCGGCAACTGGTACGCCGGCGCCATCTCCGACGGCGCCGCCTTCGACTTCACCCCCGGCCTCTCCGACGGCGACTACGCCTCGAGCGGCTCCTTCGGGATGCCGTGGCACGTGAGCTCGAAGTCGGATGCCTCGCTCGCGGCGATCGCCTTCGTCGGCATGGTGAACTCGCCCGAGTCGGCCGCGCTCCTCGCCGAGACGCACCGCGTCCCGATCCAGCCCGTCGAGGCCGCCGGGGACGACGCCATGTTCCAGGCCCTGCTCGACGCCTCGTCGACCCAGCTCGACGGCGCCGGACCGCTCTACTGGTACGACTGGGCGACCGACACGATGTTCGACACCTTCACGGGCGGCCTGCAGGAGGTGCTCGCCGGACGCGAGAGCGCCGACGCACTGCTCGAGCGCGTGCAGGCCGACTGGTCCGACTTCCACGCCGAGTGACCGACCCCGAGTCCGGGGCGGGCCGCACGGCCCGCCCCGGATCCTCACCGGAGATCCTGATGACCATCGCTCCCCCGCGCTCCGCCCCCGCCGCGGCCGGCTCCCGCCCGCCGCGCCGCCGCGGACGCCTGCGCCGCTACGACTGGGACGCGTACCTCTACCTCGTCCCCGCGTTCGCCTTCTACCTCGTCTTCCTCGTCCGCCCCGTCGTCGAGTCCGTCTGGATCGCCCTGTTCGACTGGGACGGCATCACGGCGAGCGAGTGGGTCGGCTTCGACAACTTCGCCGAGGTGCTCGCCGATCAGCAGATCTGGCAGGCGACGCTGCACTCGCTCGTCTTCGTCGTGTTCTACGCCCTGCTGCCGACCGCGCTCGCCCTCGTCTTCGTCGGCGCGATCGCCCGCATCCGGGTGCGCGGCCTCGCCGCGTTCCGCGCGCTGCTGTTCGTGCCCTACATCCTCTCCACCGTCGTCGTGGCGATCTCCTGGCGCTGGATCTTCGCCGAGCAGGGGCCGCTCAACACCGCCCTCCGCGCGATCGGCCTCGACGGCCTCACCCGCACCTGGCTCGGCGACTTCACCACCGCGCTGCCCTCGGTCGGCGTCATCGGCACCTGGGTGATGTTCGGACTCGCGTTCGTGCTCTTCGTGAGCGGGCTGCAGAACATCCCCGCCGAGCAGTTCGAGGCGGCCCGCCTCGACGGCGCGGGCCCGGTGCGCGAGTTCTTCGCCGTCACCCTGCCCGCGCTCCGCGGCGAGATCCAGGTCGCGCTCGTGCTCATGATCACCGCGGCGCTTCGGAACTTCGACATCGTCTGGAACACGACCGCCGGCGGGCCCGGGACCTCCACCACCGTGCCCTCGTACTACATCTACCGCGAGGCCTTCGTCACCCACCAGGTCGGCCGGGCCTCGGCGATCGCCGTCGTGCTGACGCTGCTGATCTTCGCGATCGTCGGCGCGGCCATGTGGCTCACCCGCGACCGCGACGCCGCCGCTCCCCGAGGAGGAACGCGATGAGGATCCGCCGCTCCGAACAGCTCCTGGGGCACCTGCTCCTCATCGTCGGCGCGCTGCTCGCGCTGCTGCCGTTCCTCTCCATCGTGCTGCTCGCGCTCACCCCCTCCGGCGAGCGCACCGGCGGCGGTGGGCTGCCGTCGAGCCTCACCCTGGAGAACTTCGCGACCGCGTGGACCCGGGGCGGCTTCGGCCAGGCGCTCTGGTCCTCCCTCGTCGTCGCCGTCGCGGTCGTGCTCGGCGCGAGCCTCGTCTCGGTGCTCGCCGGCTACGCGTTCCAGACCATGCGCTTCCCCGGCCGCTTCGTGCTCCTCGGGGTGCTCCTCATCGGCCTCGTCATGCCCTACGAGGGCATCATCGTGCCGCTGTACTACCTGCTCGAGGGGATGGGGCTGCTGAACACGTACTGGGCGCTCATCCTGCCCCAGATCGCGACCTCGGTCTCGCTCGGCGTGCTCTGGATGCGCACGGCGTTCGCGAACGTGCCGCGCTCCCTCGGGGAGGCGGCGTCGATCGACGGGGCGAGCCGATGGTCGACCCTCTGGCGTGTGCACGTGCCGGTCTCGGCGCCCGCGATCGCGACCCTCGGGACGCTCCTGTTCCTCTACACCTGGAACGAGTTCCTGATGGCGCTCGTGCTGGTGCCGCAGAACCCCGCCGTGCAGACCGCCCCGCTCGCGCTCTCGTTCTTCGCCGGCAGCACGCGCAACTTCGACCCCTCGGTCACCGCGGCGGCCGCCGTCATCGTCGCCCTGCCGATCCTCGTCGTCTACGCGATCTTCCAGCGCCGCTTCATCACGGGCGTCGTCGCGGGGGCGGTGAAGGAGTGAGCACCGGGCGGCCAGTCGCCGGCGGCGCCCGGCTTGACCGGCGGGTCGGCGCTCGCAAGAATCGGGGCGGGGAGGCGGCCACGATGACCGAACACGCGACCGCGACGGCTGCGCCGCGCCGGCTCGGTCCGACGGCGTCCCGCGCCCGGGACGCGGTGCGCGAGCTCGTCGAGACCGGCGTCTTCGAACCGGGGCAGAAGCTCCCCGGCGAGCGGGAGCTCGCCGAACGGGTGTCGGTCAGCCGGGTGGTGCTCCGGGAGGCGCTCGCCTCCCTCGAGGAGGACGGCCTCCTCGAGAGCTCGCCGTGGCGGGGCTGGTTCGTCACGGCGCCGCACATGGCCGAGCGCGTGACGCTGCAGTCGTTCACCGAGATGGCGCTCGCCCGGGGCCTCCGGCCCGGCGCGCACGTGCACCGGAGCGAGGTGCGGCCGGCGACCCTCGGCGAGGCGACGAGCCTCGCCCTCGCCCCCGCCTCGCCCCTGCTCGAGGTGCACCGTGTGCGCACCCTCGACGAGGTGGCGATCTGCTACGACGTCTCGGTGATCCCGCTGCAGCGCGCGCCCGGTCTCGAGGCCCCGATGCTCGAGGACGCCTCGCTGTACGGCACGCTGGAGGCCGTGTGCGGGCTCCGCGTCGTCCGCAGCGACTACACCGTGCGGGCCGAGGCCGCGGACGCGGACATCGCCGGGGCGCTCGGCATCGCCCCCGGCGCGCCGGTGCTCGTGGGTGAGGAGATCGCGTCGGAGCTCGGCGGAACCCCGGTGCTCCTCGGCCGGGTCACCTACCGCCACGACGCGTACGAGTTCCAGGCGACGCTCTACCGGCCGAGCTGAGCCGCCCGCCGGCGGCCTCGGCCGCGGCGAGGAGCTCCGGCGGGCCGAGGAGCTCGAACGGCCGCTCGAACTGCAGCAGCCGGGCGGCGACGCCGGCCCACGACCAGGAGCCGAGCGCGAGCCGGCAGCGGCCGTCGCCGGCCTCGACGAGCTCGCCGGCCTCGAGCCAGGGCGCGAGCTCGGCCGCCTCGGCACGGACCAGCACCTCGCCGATGCACGGCCAGGCGTCGCCCGCTCCCTCGGCCGCGCCTCGGAATCGGCCGGCGAGGAAGGCGAGCGCGTCGCCGCCCGGGATCCGCCGGGCAGCGAAGCGGGCGCCGTGCGGCGTGCGCGGCGCCATCCGATCGAGGCGGTAGACGCGCCACTCCTCCCGCTCGAGGTCGAAGGCGACGAGGTACCAGCGGCCGTCGCGGGCGACGAGCTCGTGCGGCTCGACCCGGCGCGGCGGGGCCCCGTCCGCCGCGAGCCCGGCGCCGCCTCCGCCGCCACTCCCACTCCCGCTGCCGCTTCCGCCGCCACTCCCGCTGCCGCTGCCGCGGTAGTCGAAGCGCAGCACCCGCCCCTCCCGCACCGCCGCGCTGACGGCGAGGATCACCTCGGGGTCCGTCCGCACGCCGCTCGGGCCGTTCGCGAAGCGGAGCCCGTCGACGCGGTGCCGGAGCCGGGAGGGCAGCACCTGGCGCACGGTCGCGAGCGCCCGCTCGGCGTCCTCCTCGATCGCGGCGCCGGTGCCGCCGACCGCGCTCAAGGCGATCGCGATGGCGACCGCCTGCTCGTCGTCGAAGCGCAGCGGCGGCAGCTCCTCCCCGGCGGCGAGCCGGTAGCCGCCGTCGGGACCCATCGCGGCCGAGACCCGGTAGCCGAGCTCCCGCAGCCGCTCGACGTCCCGGCGGATCGTCCGGGTGCTGACCCCGAGCCGCCCGGCGAGCTCGGCCGCGGGCCACTCGCGTCTCGCCTGCAGCAGGGAGAGCAACGAGAGCATGCGCGCGGAGCCATCCGTCATGCGGTCCAGTCTCGTCGAAGTCCCGGACATTCGGTGTCCTCGACTGCTGGGACGCTGGGCGAACGGCCGAGATCCGGCCGCGATCCGCCCACGAGAGGAACGACGATGAGCCTCGTCACCACGACCCACCTGAACTTCGGCGCCGGCGAAGCCCGCCCGGCGCTCGAGCACTACCACCGCGTCTTCGGCGGCGAGCTCGCGCTCACGAGCTACCGCGAGCTCGGGATGCCGGCGGACGCCCCGGATGCCGAGAAGATCGTCTTCGGCGCGGTCACGAGCCCCGACGGCTTCCGCGTGATGGCGTACGACGTGCCCGGCGGCGCCGGGCCCGTCGCGGCATCCCCGACCGCGACCCGTCGCGAGCACGGCGCGACCCTGACCGAGCGGCCCTTCTTCGTCTCGCTCCGCGCCGACTCGCTCGATGCGGCGCAGCGCGCCTGGGACGGGCTCGCCGACGGGGCGACGGTCATCGAGCCGCTCGCGGCCTCGGCGTGGTCGCCCGGCTTCGGCATGCTCGCCGACCGCTTCGGCGTCACCTGGGTGATCGACGTCGCGGGCTGAGCACCCGGCCTACCGGGTCGGCATCCCGGAGTCCGGGCCGTTCCCTTCGTGGCGCCGTCCCAGGACGCGCTGCCACCAGCCGCGCTTCGACGTCGGCTCCGGCTCCGGCTCGGGAGGTCCCTGCTCGCCCTTCCAGATGAGGTAGGCGAGGTAGGGGTCGTCCTCGGGGTTCGTCGGCGCTGCGGGCGCGCGTCGTCGTCGGATGCCCATCGTCGCGACTCCCCCCGTCCGCCTTTCGCTGGTCCATCCAGTGTCCGTCATCCGCCCGGGAACTCCCTCAGAGAGCACCCGGAGGGCGCAGCGAGCACCCGGAGGGCGCAGCGAGCGCCCGGAGCGCAGCGAGCGCCCGGCGGAGGTCAGGCCCGCCGGAACTGGGTGACCATGGGGCAGTCGAAGGGATCGCGCGCGGCCAGGCCGACGCGGTTCAGGTAGGCGATCACGATCGCGTACGAGCGCCAGAGCGAGGTCTCGGTGTAGGGCACGTCGTGCGTCTGGCAGTACTCCCGCACGATCTCCCGGGTCTGAGCGAGGTGCATACGCGACATGCTCGGGAAGAGGTGGTGCTCGACCTGGTAGTTGAGGCCGCCCATGAGCCAGGTCGCCCACCAGCCGCCGCGGATGTTCCGCGAGGTGCGCACCTGCTTCTGGAAGAAGTCGAGCTTCGCGTCGCGTGCGATGACGGGCATGCCCTTGTGGTTCGGCGCGAACGATGCGCCCATGTACACGCCGAAGACGGCGAGCTGCACGCCGACGAAGGCGAACGCCATCCCGAGCGGCAGCACGAGGAACACCGGCACGAACAGGACCGCGAAGCGGGCGGCGATGATGGAGAGCTCCGTCCAGCGGCCCGGGACCGGACCCCGGGCGAAGAGGTGGCGGAGGCTCTGGTAGTGCAGGTTCAGCCCCTCGAGGGTGAGCAGCGGGAAGAACCACCAGCCCTGCTTGCGGGTGAGGAGCTGGCGGATGCCGCGCGCCTCCGCCGCGTCCTCCTCCAGGAAGGAGATGGTGTCGACCTCGATGTCGGGGTCCTTGCCCACCCGGTTCGGGTTCGCGTGGTGGCGGCTGTGCTTGCTGTCCCACCAGCTGTAGCTCATGCCGACGAGGCCCGCGAGGACGCGGGCGAGCCGGTCGTTCGACGGCCCCGAGGCGAGGATCTGGCGGTGCGCGGCCTCGTGCGCGAGGAACGCGAGCTGCGTGAAGAGGATGCCGAGCGCTCCGGCGATGAGCAGCTGATACCAGCTGTCGCCGAGGAGGATGAAGCCGGCGACGGCGCCGCCGAACGCGAGGGCGATCGCGGTGCCGATGAGGGCGTAGAACCAGGGCGTCCTGCGGAGGAGCCCGGTCTCGCGGACGAGCTGCGAGAGCTGCGTGTATGCGCGGGTGATGGGCGGGAAATCGCCGGCCCTGGCGTAGGTCTGCCGGACGGGGCCGAGCGCGGCCTCCTGGGCGATGGGGATGGTCGGCATGGGGGCTGCCTGTCTGTGCTGGGCCGCGAGTCTTCGGCCGTGAAGCCAAAGGCGGGTGCCCATCGCTGCTGCCCACGCTACGCGGCGAACCATGCCCGCCCCTGCATACAGCCTGTGAGGATGGGCAGACAGCCTGTGAGGATGGCCGGCTCCGACGGTGCGGAGCCGGCCGACCCGATTACAGGGCGCGGATGTTCGTCGCCTGCAGGCCCTTCTGGCCCTGCTCGATGTCGAACTCGACGCGCTGGTTCTCGGAGAGTTCGCGGTACCCGCTGCCGGTGATCGCGCTGAAGTGCGCGAACACGTCGGCGGAACCGTCGTCGGGCGCGATGAAGCCGAAGCCCTTGTCGGTGTTGAACCATTTGACGATGCCGGTGGCCATGACGTCATTCCTTCGTTGTCGTGGACCACGGGGGTGATCCGGGAAACCGCGGCGACGGCGCCGCCGCGGGGCTCGGTTGCGCCGGACCTGGTGGTCGGCGGCGGGGAGGACGCCGGACACGGCGTCGGGACGGATGCCGGGTGCGGCACCGGCCTCGAGTGCGGACTGCGCGGCGTCGAGCGAGTCGAGGCGGGCGACGAGTCGCCCGACCGGGTCGTAGGCGAGGAACGCCGGCCCGTCGGCGATGACGTGCCCCGCGTACTCGCCGTCGAGCGTCGCGCTGTGGACGTCGAGGTCGGCTTGCCGCCAGTGCAGGCGGGGGGACGAACTGGTGAAGAGCAGGGAGATGAGTGAATTCGATTCAGTACGGCGGTCGGGGCGACGACGACGTCGGCGACTGCGGAAGATGAGGATGCGCTCCAAGCGCGGAGATCGTTTCGGGACGCGCGATGCGCGACGGCGCTCGAAGATCACGAGCACGCGGTGGTGACCGCCGGATCGACTGCACGGCGCATCACTGCCCACTAGTGTACGCGACGCGGCTGGGAATCCGGCCTCGGCTCGATTTCCGGCGTTCGGGCGCCGGCCGCGCGGCGGATCGGACGGGACCGACCGCGCCGGCCTCAGCCCGGTGGAGGCGTCGGGCGTTCCTCGACCGTGCCCCCGCGGATCTCGTAGACACGATCGGCGATCGCCTCGACGTCGGCAGCGTGGTGGCTGGTGAAGACGATCGCCGTCCCCCGCGCGCCGCCTCCGCACGCTGCTGGCCCAGTCCGCCCGCTGGGACTCGGCGACCACCCACGCGGGCGGCATGGACTTCGGCGCGGCCGTCGCGGTCTATCAGCGCCGGCCGCGGCTCGGCCGGCGGCTCCGCGCCGTCCGGGCGCTCGGGCGGCCGGCGGCCGTGTTCCTCGTCCGCGACGCGATCGGGGCGGCCCGGACGCCCGCTCGCCTCGCCGCCGGAGTCCTCACCGTCGCCGCGGCCGGCGCGCTCCTGACCCTCGCGTTCCTTCCCGCCGCGCCCGGCTGGCTGGTGGGGGCCGCCGCGGGGGCGACGCTGTTCGCTGGGCTCGGCCCGATCACCGACGGCCTCCGGCACGCGGCGAGCATCACGGCCGGACTCCCGCTCTACGGCATCAGCGACGAGCAGCTCGTCGCGAGGCACCTGCTCTTCCCGTCGATCGTCACGGTCGTCGTGCTCCTCGCGGTCGCCGTGGCGGTCTCGCTCGCGGCCGGGATCGCCGCCGTCGGGCCGCTCCTGGGTGCGCTCGCGCTCGGACTGCTCGTGCTGATCGCGCGCCTCAGCACGGCGATGAAGGGGCCGCTCCCGCCCGCGCTGCTCGCCCCGATCCCGACCCCCGTCGGCGACCTCGGCGCCGCCGTCCGGCTGCTGTGGGCGCTCGACGGCGTGCTGCTCGCCGCGCTCGCGGGGGCGGCCGCCGCGCTCGTCTTCGAGAGCCCGATCCTGCTCCTCGGCGTCGCCGCCGCCCTCGTCGGGATCGGGGCGCACCGCTGGCGCGCCGACCACACGATCGCGGGCCGTCCGGGTGGTCGGCTCGCTCCTGCGGCAGCTGCACGGCGTGCCCGCCCCCGACGGGCTCCCCCGGCTCGGGGCGGTGCTCGCCGAGATGCTCGAGCAGGCCCCGGCCGCGATGGCCACGCTCGACCGCGAGGATCGGTCCCGGCTCGACCGCTGGGTGCGCCGCGTCGGCGAGCTCGAGGCGGAGCCCGGCGATCGCCTCCTGCACTGGGATCTGCACTACGGCAACGTACTCTCGGCCGACCGCGAACCGTGGCTCGCGATCGACCCGGAACCGCTCGTCGGCGACCCCGGCTTCGACCTGTGGCCCGCGCTCGACAGCGGCTGGAGCGCGGACCCCACTGTCACCGGGGCCCCTCGCCTCGTCCGACGGCGCTTCGACCTCCTGACGGAGCTGCTGGACCTCGACCGAGACCGCGCCGCCGGGTGGACGGCGGCCCACCCGCTGCAGAACGCCCTCTGGGACATCGAGGACGGGTACGCCGCGATCGCCGCGCCCGCGCAGGCGATCGACGACGCCCTCGCGTCGCCCGGGCGCCCGCTGCGCTAGCCCCTCGGCTCGGGCGGCCGCTACGGTGGTGGGATCACGAGGCGAAGGAGCAGCGATGAAGACCGGACCCGTCGTCATGGGCGTCGCAGCCGGCGCCCTCGCCCTCCTCGGCGTCGTGCTCGCGCTCCTGCCGGAGCCGGGCGACTCGTTCGGGTGGTTCGCCTCCCTGCCCGTCGGCGACACCGGATTCGTCGGCAGCCGCACGCTCGTGCCGCCGACCCGTCTCTGGGGCACGGTCCTGCTCGTGATCGCGTTCGGCGGCGGCGCCTTCGCCGCGGGGTGGGCGCTGGGTACCGCACGCGCCCGCACCGCCGGCAGCGCTCCGGAGCCAGACAGCTCGCGCGGCGAGCCGGCGTAGAGCTTCGCTCGAATGCAGAAAACCCCCGGAGAACCGGGGGTTTTCGCTGGCGGTGACGGTGGGATTTGAACCCACGGTAGGGGGTTACCCTACACAACTTTTCGAGAGTTGCACCTTCGGCCGCTCGGACACGTCACCGGGATCGATAGTAGACGATCCCGCGCGACTGACCAAAACGGACGACCGGGCGGATGCCTCAGCAGACGTTCAGCGGACGCCCATAGTTTCGTCGCATGCCCGCTCCGCACCGCCTCGCCACCATCGCGCTCGTCGCGGGCGGCCTCGGCGTCGCCGCGGCGGCCGGGGCGCTCGGCTGGCGGGCCTTCGGCGAGCGCCGGCGCGAGGAGTCGGCGGTGCTGAACGAGACGCTCCCGGTGCACTCGAAGTGGTGGCGCGAGCTCGCGAAGACCCGCGGCGAACTGCTCTACGTCGCGATCGGCGACAGCGCGGCGCAGGGCATCGGCGCGAGCCGGCCCGACCTCGGCTACGTCGGTCTCCTGGCCGACGAACTCCGCAGCCGCAGCGGGCGCACCGTGCGGGTCGTGAACCTCAGCGTCTCGGGCGCGACCGTCGGGCTCGCAGTGCGCGATCAGCTCCCCCGCTTCGGCAGGCTCCGCCCCGACGTCGTCACCGTCGCGATCGGCGCGAACGACATCGCCGACTGGGATGCCGCGGCCTTCGCCGAGGGCATTCGTGCCGTACTCGACGCGGTCCCCCGGCACGCCGTCGTCGCCGACCTGCCGTACTTCTACTTCCCCGGCAACGAGCGCAAGGTCGCGGAGGCGAACGCGATCCTCCGGCGGGAGGCCGCCGCGCGCGGGCTCGTCGTTGTGCCGCTGCACGAGGCGACGAAGCGCCAGGGCGTGCGCGGCATCCTGACCGGCTTCGCGAAGGACTGGTTCCACCCGAACGACCGCGGCTACCGCGTCTGGGCGGGCGCCTTCCGCCCCGCCGTGATCGCACGCCTGCGGGAGCTGCCCGGCGGTGTCGGGGGCCGCGGCTAGGCTCTGGGCATGGCCCGAACGAGCACCGCCTTCCGCTGCACCGAGTGCGGGTGGAGCACCGCCAAATGGGTCGGCCGCTGCGCCGAGTGCCAGCAGTGGGGCACCGTGGTCGAGGCGGCGGCGCCGACCGGCATCACGCGCACGGTCAAAGCCGCGGCCATCGCCCCGTCGCAGGCGGCCCGGCCCATCGCGCACATCGAGGTCGCGGCGACGAGCCACCGTCCGAGCGGCATCGGCGAGTTCGACCGGGTGCTCGGCGGCGGCATCGTCGCGGGCGCGGCCATCCTGCTCTCCGGCGAGCCGGGCGTCGGCAAGTCGACCCTCCTCCTCGAGGTCGCCGCCCGCGTCGCGGCGAGCGGCCGCCGGGTGCTCTACGTCAGCGCCGAGGAGTCGGCGGCCCAGGTCCGGCTCCGCGCCGGCCGCACCGGCGCGCTGCACGACGAGCTCTACCTCGCCGCCGAGGCCGACCTCGCCACGGTGCTCGGGCAGATCGACGAGGTCGCCCCCGAGCTCCTCATCGTCGACTCGGTGCAGACGGTCGCGAGCTCCCTCGTCGACGGCCTGCCCGGCCAGCCGAGCCAGGTGCGCGAGGTGGCGTCCACGCTCATCCGCGTCGCGAAGGAGCGCGACCTGCCGCTCCTGCTCGTCGGGCACGTCACGAAAGACGGCACCATCGCCGGCCCGCGCCTGCTCGAGCACCTCGTCGACGTCGTGTGCCACTTCGAGGGCGACCGGCAGACGGCGCTCCGCTTCGTGCGCGCGCTGAAGAACCGCTTCGGCCCGACCGACGAGGTCGGCTGCTTCGAGATGACGGGCGACGGCATCGCCGAGGTCCCCGATCCCTCCGGGCTCTTCCTGAGCCGGTCCCGCACCGCGGTCAGCGGCACCTGCGTCACCGTGGCGCTCGAGGGCCGGCGGGCGCTGCCTGTCGAGGTGCAGGCCCTCGTCGTCGCGACGAAGGCGCCGCAGCCGCGCCGGGTCGTGAACGGGGTCGACCCCTCGCGGGTGGCGATGATCCTCGCCGTGCTCGAGCGCCGCGCCGGGCTCAAGGCCCTCGGCGAGCACGACGTCTACGTCTCCACCGTCGGCGGGGTCCGTCTCGTCGAGCCGGGCGCCGACCTCGCCATCGCCGTGGCCATCGCCTCGGCCATGCGCGACCGGGCGGTGCCGCACGAGCTGGCCGCCTTCGGCGAGATCAGCCTCGCCGGCGAGGTGCGGCCCGTCGCAGCGGCGACGCAGCGCGCCACCGAGGCCCGCCGGCTCGGGTACACGGCGATCCTCGACGTCGAGGCCGGCAGCGTGCGCGCCGCCGTCGAGCGGGCGATGCTCGCCGCGAAGGGCTCCCGCGAGCGCGAACTCGACGCGGCGTTCTGACGCCGGCGATGCCCGCCGCGATCCGGGTTACGCCTCGAGCGCGCGCAGCAGCTCGCCGGGCGGCGCCTGCATCGGATGCGGGCCCGCGATGTCGAGGAAGACGGTCGTGATCGTCGACTCGTAGCGCTTCAGGAAGCTGCGCAGCCATGCCGGGCTCTGCAGCCCGACGGCGGGCGGCAGGTTCGCCGGCTTGTGCTCGGCGTCGCTGAAGAGGAGGAGCGCCACCTCGCCCGTCTTCGGGTCGCGGTACGTCCACACCTCGCCGCCGTCGAGCGGGCGGTCGCGCGGACCGGGCTTCACGAGCGGGACGACGGTGTTGCCGTGGCGCAGCGCGAGGGCGACCGCGGCCATGTCCTGCCGCTCGAGCGCCTCGGCGAGCGCCTGCGAGCGGAACTCCAGCGGCGGCTTCGCCTTCTTCTTGCCCGTGCCTGCCATGCCTTCCAGCGTAGCCGGGCCGGCGGAGGCATCCGCCCGCGCGATGTCGGTCGCCGCCGATAGCGTGCTCGCATGCCGAAGCCCGCCACCCGCCCGCCGCTGATCGACCCGCTCCGACTCGACGGCCTCGACGCCGGCGACCCCGACGCGCTCGCGCCGCAGCGCACGGTCGAGGGGCTGCGCTTCGTCGACGTCGATGCCGAGGGGCGCGACCTCTCGGGGGCGACCTTCTCCGAGTGCGAGCTCGTCGGGTGGAACGCGCACGAGACCTCGTTCCGCGCCGCCCGCTTCCTCGAGACCCGCGTCGAGCGCCTGAACGCGCCCGTGTTCGTCGCCTCCCGTTCGACCTTCCGCGACGTGCGCATCGAGGGGTCCCGGATCGGCTCCGCCGAGCTCTACGACGCCGAGCTGCAGTCGCTCGTGGTCGAGCAGTCGAAGCTCGGCTGGGTGAACCTGCGCGCGGCCGAGCTCCGCGACGTCCGCTTCACCGGCTGCAGCTTCGACGAGCTCGACCTCGGCGAGGCGAAGCTCGCAAGGGTCGCCTTCGAGGACTGCACGGTCGGCGAGCTCGTCGTGACCCGCACCACGATGCAGGACGTCGACCTCCGCGGTCTCGACATCCGCGCCATCCGCAGCCTCGAGGGCCTCGCCGGCGCCACGATCGACTCGCAGCAGGCCGCCGCCCTCGCCGAGCACTTCGCCGCCCAGCTCGGCCTGCGCATCGAAGACCGCTGAGCGGCCGCCGCTAGGCTCGAGCCATGTTCATGGGATTCGACGGCTGGCACGCGCTCATCCTCCTCGGCATGGTCCTCGTGCCCCTCGCGATCGTGGCGGCCATCGTGCTCGTCGTCGTGCGCGTCTCCCGCACCAGCGCACCCCCGGCAGCACCGGTCGCCCCGGCCGCGAGCCCCGCCGAGCGCCTGGCGCAGCTCGACCGACTGCGCGACGAGGGCCGCATCAGCCCGACGGAGTACGAGCAGACGCGGGCCCGCATCCTCGGCGAGCTGTAGCGACCGCCCGCTCGGGCGTGTCGCGAACCCAGAATTGGGTGTCGGACCGCGAATCAGCCCTTCGAGCCGCTCCCGCGGCGGGCTCTGCCTCGCCGCCGCACGCCACTGGCTGACCAGCGCGTCAGTCGAACTGCGTGGTCAGGCACGGGGCATCCCGACGGCGCGGCTGATGATGAAGTCGAAGGCGCGATCCCCGAGCATCCTCCGCGCGGCGATGAGCGGCTTCGCGCCGAAGCCGACGGCGTAACGTGTCTTGGGCTTCGAGACGGTCACGGCCTTTCCGATGGCATCGGAGATGACCGAGGGCGGCGAATTGCGGTTGCCGTTCGCTTCCGACCGCAGGGACTTCGCCACTGCGTCGGCCTGGGCGGCGTACGGCCCGGAAGCCGAGAACTTCTCGAGGCCATCAGCGGCGATGGCGCCCCATTCGGTGGCGATGCCGCCCGGCTCGATGACCACGACGTTGATACCGAAGGGCGCGACTTCCAGGCGGAGGCAGTCGCTGAGCGCCTCGATGGCGAACTTCGTGCCGTGATACCAGCCCCCGAGTGGCGTGTAGATCTTGCCACCCATGGAGGAGATGTTCACGATCGTTCCGCCGTGCTGTGCGCGCATGTGCGGCAGGACGAGCTGGGTCAGGCGCATCGCGCCGAACACATTGACATCGAACTGGCGACGGGCCTCGTCCAGAGCGACGTCTTCGATCGCGCCGTATGAGCCGTAGCCGGCGTTGTTCACGAGCACGTCGACCCGCCCGGTCTCGGCGATGACGCGCTCCATACCGTCAGTCATCGACTTCTCGTCGGTGACGTCCATCGCGAGCGGGCGGATGCCGTCAGCGCTGAGGCCCTGGAGTCGGTCGGTGCGTCGCGCAGCGCCGTAGACGGTGTATCCGAGGCTCTGGAGCTTCCGTGCGGTGGATTCGCCGATGCCGGACGAGGCGCCGGTCACGAGGGCGGTCTTGGTGGTCATGTCATGCTCCTGCAGTAAGATGAATCGAGGTTCATATTTATGATGAACCAAAGTTCACTTAAGTGCAAGCGGTGGCAGGAGAAGCATGAGCAGCCAGCAACGACCGATGCGTGCAGACGCGGTGCGCAACCGCGTCAAGATCCTCGACGCTGCCCGATCGCAGATCAGCGAGCACGGACCTGATGCAGGAATGGACGAGATCGCCTCGGCTGCAGGGGTGGCAGTAGGAACTCTCTATCGCCACTTTCCGACCAAGACCGACCTGGTCGCCGCGGTCATCGCCGAATACACCCAGCAGATGACCATCGCGGCCGAAGCAGCACTCGACCGCGCCAGAAAGACCGGACACCCGCTACGTGAACTCGCCGACTTCCTCCGCGAGGTCATCCGTGTCTCGGCCATGAACGAAGCCGTCAAGAGCGCCGCTCCCGCCCTCGGAGCCGCGCCCGTCGGCGACGACACGCGCGCAGCCGCAGCACTCAGCGAGCTGATCGCTCTCGGCATCGACGCCGGGACCGTTCGCCACGACCTCACTGTGGCCGACATCTACACGCTCGTCCTTGCCGCACCGCTCGACCAACCCGACGCCGTCCGGGAGCGATGGGCGCAGCTGGTGCTGCCTTGTCTGACGGCGTTCGCGGCCACGATCGATCTCGACACCGAATCATCTCGATGAGCCGAGCGCCGGAGCCATGCGGCGAACCGACGCGACCCTCATCTCCCCTGCTTGAGCTACACCGGCTCAGTACAGCAGGAACTGCTTCGTCTCGGCAGAGGCGATGCCGTCGACCGACACCTCGAGGTGGTACGACGCGCCCTCGGCGGGCACGGCCTCACGGGCCCCGGTGCAGGTGTCGGTCGAAGAGCGGGTGCGGTCCCACACGATCGGCACGGCCGAGCTGACCGGCGTGCCGGGCGTGAGCGAGACCTGCGCGTCGACCGCGTCGGTCTGGCAGTCGCTCGAACGCCAGTAGACCTCGTCGCCGCTGCGGATCGTGAACTCCTGCACCGCGGTGCCGGCGTTCATGACGCAGACGTTCTTGCCGGTGTTCGTGATCGACACCGACAGCTGCGGCTGCTCGCCCGCCTGGTACTGGCCCATGTCGGTGACCGCCTCGACGAGCACCTGCGCGGGATCGCACGGGGCGCCATCGGCGGCGGTCTCCTCGGTCGGGATGACGGTCTCCGGCGCGGTGCTGGCCGGGGCATCCGTCGACTTCGTGGTGGGCGGAGGCGTCTTCTCGTCGCCCTGGCTCGAGCCCGGTCGCACGATGACGAGGACGATCGCCACGATCACCGCGACGACGCCGAGGAGCACCATCAGCCGGCGGCGCCGGTACACCGCGGGCGAGAGGCGCCCGTTCGGTGCAGGGTTCGTCGACATGGCCACAGGGTACGTCCAGCGGCCCGACGCGCCGGGCAGGCACGCGGCGCGCCGGGGCATCCCCCAGCGTGGCTCAGAGGTGCTTCAGCATGCGGGTGTTGCCGAGCGTGTTCTGCTTCACCCGCGCGAGGTCGAGGAACTCCGCGACGCCCTCGTCGTGCGAGCGCACGAGCTCGGCGTACACCTCGGGGTCGACGGTCTCCTCGCCCATGTCCTCGAAGCCGTTCCGGCCGAAGAAGCCCACCTCGAAGGTGAGGCAGAACAGCCGCGAGAGGCCGAGCTCGCGGGCGTCGCGTTCGAGCGCGTCGAGCAGCGCCCGCCCGACGCCGCGGCCGAGCCACTCCTCCGCGACGGCGAGGGTGCGCACCTCGCCGAGGTCCTCCCAGATGACGTGCAGGGCGCCCGCGCCGATGACGCGGCCCTCGGCGTCCTCCGCGATCCGGAATTCCTGGATCGCGCCGTACAGGTCGACCCGCTCCTTGCCGAGCAGGATTCGTCGGCTGACGAACGGCTCCACGACGTCGATGATCCTCGGCACATCGCTCGTGCGCGCCCGGCGCACCGTGAAGTCGGTCATCGACCAATCGTAGAACCGCGCGGGACGTCACGAGAACACGGCCGGAGACGGCGGATGCCCCGTGCTCGTCGAGCACGGGGCATCCTGAGTCGTTCGGCGCGGAGCCTAGTCGCCCGACGCGGCCGCCAGGTCGGGCGTCGCCGAGCCGGTGCCGATCGCGGCGCTGGTGTTCACGCCGACGTTCGCCGGCAGGGCCCGCTGCGTCGTGGTGAACACGAACTCGCCGTCCTGGAAGTCGACCTTCACGTGGTCACCCGAGTTCAGCTCGCCGTGCAGGATCTTCTCCGACAGGCGGTCCTCCACCTCGCGCTGCACCGCGCGGCGGAGCGGCCGGGCGCCGAGCGCCGGGTCGAAGCCGACCTCGATCAGGCGGTCCTTCGCCTCGGAGCTGAGCTCGATCGTCATGTCGCGGTCGAGCATGCGCTCGCCGAGCCGCTTGATGAAGAGGTCGACGATCTGCTTCAGCTCGGGCTTCGAGAGCTGCGGGAAGACGATGATGTCGTCGACGCGGTTCAGGAACTCCGGCTTGAAGTGCTTCTTCAGCTCCTCGTTCACCTTGGCGCGCATGAGGTCGTAACCGGTGCGCGAGTCGCCCTCCATCTGGAAGCCGACGGGCCCGCCCGAGATGTCCTTCGTGCCGAGGTTCGTCGTCATGATGATGACGGTGTTCTTGAAGTCGACGACGCGGCCCTGACCGTCGGTGAGACGGCCCTCCTCCAGGATCTGCAGGAGCGAGTTGAAGATGTCGGGGTGCGCCTTCTCGATCTCGTCGAAGAGCACGACCGAGAACGGCTTGCGCCGCACCTTCTCGGTGAGCTGGCCGCCCTCCTCGAAGCCGACGAAGCCGGGAGGGGCGCCGAAGAGCCGCGAGACGGTGTGCTTCTCGCCGTACTCCGACATGTCGAGGGAGATCATCGCCGCCTCGTCGTCGAAGAGGAACTCGGCGAGCGCCTTCGCGAGCTCGGTCTTGCCGACGCCCGTGGGGCCGGCGAAGATGAACGAGCCCGAGGGGCGCTTCGGGTCCTTGAGGCCCGCGCGGGTGCGGCGGATCGTGCGGCTGAGCGCGGCGATCGCGTCCTCCTGGCCGATGACGCGCTCGTGCAGCGCCTTCTCCATGAAGACGAGCCGGCTCGACTCCTCCTCCGTGAGCTTGAACACGGGGATGCCGGTCGCCTGCGCGAGCACCTCGGCGATCAGGCCCTCGTCGACGACCGCGGTCGTCTTGACGTCGCCCGACTTCCACTGCTTCTCGAGGCGGAGCCGCTCGCCGAGGAGGTTCTTCTCCTCGTCGCGGAGCGAGGCCGCCTTCTCGAAGTCCTGCTCCTCGATCGCGGTCTCCTTCGCGGAGCGCACGGTCGCGATCTTCTCGTCGAACTCGCGGAGCTCCGGCGGGCTCGAGAGGATCGAGAGGCGCAGGCGCGCGCCGGCCTCGTCGATCAGGTCGATGGCCTTGTCGGGCAGGAAGCGGTCGGAGATGTAGCGGTCGGCGAGGTTCGCCGCCGCGACGATCGCCCCGTCGGTGATGGACACCTTGTGGTGCGCCTCGTAGCGGTCGCGCAGGCCCTTCAGGATGTTGATGGCGTGCGGCAGGCTCGGCTCGTTGACCTGGATCGGCTGGAAGCGGCGCTCGAGCGCGGCATCCTTCTCGAAGTGCTTGCGGTACTCGTCGAGGGTCGTGGCGCCGATCGTCTGCAGCTCGCCGCGGGCGAGCAGCGGCTTCAGGATCGAGGCCGCGTCGATCGCGCCCTCGGCCGCGCCGGCGCCCACGAGGGTGTGGATCTCGTCGATGAAGACGATGATGTCGCCGCGGGTGCGGATCTCCTTCGTGACCTTCTTGAGGCGCTCCTCGAAGTCGCCGCGGTAGCGGCTGCCCGCGATGAGCGAGCCGAGGTCGAGCGAGTAGAGCTGCTTGTCCTTCAGCGTCTCCGGCACCTCGTTCTTCACGATCGCCTGCGCGAGCCCCTCGACGACGGCGGTCTTGCCGACGCCGGGCTCGCCGATGAGGACGGGGTTGTTCTTGGAGCGGCGGGAGAGGATCTGCATGACCCGCTCGATCTCCTTCTCGCGCCCGATGACCGGGTCGAGCTTGCCCTCGCGGGCCGCCTGGGTGAGGTTGCGGCCGAACTGGTCGAGGATCTGCGAGCCGCCCTGGGCCTGCTGCTGCTCGTTCGCGCCGACCTGGACCTGCTCCTTGCCCTGGTAGCCGGAGAGGAGCTGGATGACCTGCTGGCGCACGCGGTTGAGGTCGGCGCCGAGCTTCACGAGCACCTGGGCGGCGACGCCCTCGCCCTCGCGGATGAGGCCGAGCAGGATGTGCTCCGTGCCGATGTAGTTGTGGCCGAGCTGCAGCGCCTCGCGCAGCGACAGCTCGAGCACCTTCTTCGCGCGGGGCGTGAAGGGGATGTGCCCGGTCGGCTGCTGCTGGCCCTGACCGATGATGTCCTGGACCTGCTCGCGCACGGCGTCGAGCGAGATGCCGAGCGACTCGAGCGCCTTCGCGGCGACGCCCTCGCCCTCGTGGATGAGGCCCAGCAGGATGTGCTCGGTGCCGATGTAGTTGTGGTTCAGCATCTTGGCCTCTTCTTGGGCCAGGACGACGACACGGCGGGCGCGGTCGGTGAATCTCTCGAACATCATCAACTCCTCGTCGACGCCGGCTGTGTGGGCATCGATACAACGAGCGTAAACAAGCCGGATGGCTCCCGGGGCGCTGTTCGCCGTGGGCGCACCGGACTTGACGAACGACGACGGGCCGTCGGCGCACGCAGCGCCGACGGCCCGTCGGAAGGCTGAGCCCCTACTTGATGGGGAGGACGAACTGCTGCTCGCCGAGGCGCACGGTGAGCTTCTCGGTCGTGGTGACGTTCATCGGCGTCCAGAACACCGTGGTGTGCGGCACGTAGTCCATGGTGCAGGGCTTCGTCTCGTCCTGCTCGGGCACGACGATCTCGACCGTGTTGCCCTCGCCCGCGGGCTCGATCACCTTGATGTCGGTGCCGATGATCGGGCACGTCGACGAGCCGAAGGTGGTGACGGCGAGCTTGCCGCCGAGCTCGAGCCACTGCGCCTGCAGCGCGCTCTCCTCGCCGCCGGTCTCGTGGCCGGCCTCGCCGTGCTCGGACTCGGGCAGGCCCGGGAAGTTCTCGACCGGGCTGGTGCCCGGCGCGCACGCCGAAAGCAGGAAGACCGAGGCCAGCGCAGCAGCGGCCAGCGACGCACGACGGATGCCCGTGGAAGAAACCATGCGCCCATGCTATCGGCTGGCGGCGGCCGGGTTGAAGCGGCGCGATGCGCGCCGTCCGCGGGCGCTCGGGACGGGCATAGGATGCCTCGCATGAGCAACCTCGAGCGCGACCCGGCCGAACTCCGCTGCGCGGCGGAGGGAGCCGGGGCGGCGATCGAGGTGCTCCGCCCGCGGGACGTGCCGCTCGGCGGGCCCCGCGCCATGCCGGTGCGGCGCACCCTGCCGCAGCGCGGCCGGACGACGATCGGCGCCTGGTGCTTCGCCGACCACTACGGGCCCGACGACGTCGCCGAGACCGGCGGGATGGTCGTGCCGCCGCACCCGCACACCGGGCTGCAGACGGTGAGCTGGCTGTTCCAGGGCGAGATCGAGCACCGCGACTCGACCGGCAGTCACGCGCTCGTCCGCCCGGGCGCCGTGAACCTGATGACCGCGGGCCACGGCATCTCGCACTCGGAGGTGTCGACGCCGTCGACCACGACCCTCCACGGCGTGCAGCTCTGGGTCGCGCTGCCCGACGGCTCCCGCGACGTCGCCCCCTTCTTCGAGCACGCGGAGGTCGGCGAGGCGACCGTCGACGACGCCGCCGTGCGGGTGTTCGTCGGATCGCTGCCCGGGCTCGACGACGAGGCCGCGGTGACGGTGTTCTCGCCGCTCGTCGCGGCCCAGATCGATCTGCCCGCGGGCGGCGAGGCCTGGATCGAGCTCGAGGAGGGCTTCGAGCACGGCATCCTCGTCGACCGCGGTCCCGTGCACCTCGCGATCGCGGCGAGCGAGGGCGAGGACCTCGACGCCCTCGTCGGCGGCGACCCGCTCGCCGTCGCCGGGCACTCGGCGGTGCTCGAGCGCGCCGAGCTCGGCTATCTGCCGCCCCGGCACGAGGGCGTCCGGCTGCGGGCCGGCGCCGAGCCGGCGCGGGTCGTGCTCCTCGGCGGTGTGCCGTTCGGCGAGGAACTCGTGATGTGGTGGAACTTCATCGGCCGCAGCCACGAGGAGGTCGCGGAGTTCCGCCGCCAGTGGCAGGCCGAGGTCATCGGCCGCGACAACCCCGACGGCCGCTTCGGCACCGTCGCCGGCTACCCCGGCGATGCGCTGCCCGCACCCGAGCTGCCCACCGTGCGCCTGAAGCCCCGCAGCTGACGGCACCGCGCCGGAGCTGACCGCTCCCGAACGACGAAGGCCGCCGCGGACCGGGATGCCCCGGCCCGCGACGGCCCGTCCGGGGGCGCGTCGCCGCGCCCCCGAGGGTCACTCCACGTCGCCCGCCCCGCGGCGACGCAGCCGCTGGATCACGAGCGCCGCGGTTCCGAGGAGGAGCACGCCCGCGGCGATGCCGATCGGCAGCGCGACGGAGGCGCCGGTGTCGGCGAGGTCGCCGGAGCCGGACGCCCCGTTGCCCGAGCCGTTCTCACCGCCGGGCTCCTCACCGCCGGGCTCCTCGCCGCCGGGCTCCTCGCCGGGGCCCTCCGTCTCGGGCGCGACGATCGCGAGGTCGTCCCAGCCGATCAGCGTGCCGTCCGCGGCGATCACCGCGAGCCGGTGGGAGCCGAGCGGCGCGCTCGTCGGGATCGTCGCCCCGTAGCCGTCGCCGTCCACGGTGGCCGCGCCGAGCGGCACCGGGTCGGAGAACAGCACGGTCTCCACGACCGCCCCGTCGAGCGCGGCGCCGACGGTCACCCGGATCGTCTCGCCCGGCTCGGCCTCGGCCGGGACGCGCACGGGACCGCGCGCCTCCTCGACGAGGTCCTCCGCCGTGACCGGCGCGACGACCGCCGCCCCCTCGCCGCCGACCCAGAACAGGCTGCGCGCGATGTCGGGGTAGGACCCGACGGGGTGGGTGCGGAAGTTCACCGAGGTGCCGAACAGCACGACGCGAGATCCGCTCGGGCCCGTCGCCGTGACGACGGAGGCCTGGTTCGCGGCATCCGCCGCTCCCCGGCCGGCGGTCGCCCGCCAGTGCCCGGCGACGAACGTCGACTCGCCCGCGTACGTCTGCTCGACGCTCGCGTTCCCGCCGAGCGCCGTGTACCAGACGGCCGGGTAGACGAAGGCGGTGTCCTGCGGATGCGTCGCGAGCAGGCCGCCCTCGGCGTTCGCCACGCGGACGATGCCGTTCGAGCCGTTCGTACCGCTCGTGGCGGTCACCGTGACGAGCCCGAACTGATTCGCGAAGTTCGCGATCGCCGTGCCCTTGCCGGCGACGCCCTTGCCGCTCGCGAGGAACTCCGCGACCCGGTCCGCGCCGCCCGCGTTGCCGCCGGTGAAGGCGAGGTTGCCGCCCACCCACAGCACGTCGGCCTGCGACAGATCGGCGTCGCCGGAGGCGATGGTCGCCGCCGTCACGAGCCGGATGTCGGTGAACCCGAGGCGCTGCAGGGTGACCCGGTCGTCCTGGTTGCCGGAGTAGGCGACGGTCAGCCGGTCGAGCCCGCGGCTCGGCTCGGTGCGGAGTCGCATCCCGTCGGACGCGGTGAACGCGACGCCGTACGCGTCGGCGACCACCTGGGCCGCGGCCCGGTCGCTGCCGCGGACGACGACGTCCCCGTCCTCGAAGGCCGAGACCGCGACGCCCGCGTCGAGCAGGGCGTTCACCGCCTGGTACTCGGCGGCGCCCGCGGTCGCGAGCTCGAGGTACGCGCCCTCGGGCACGGCGCCGGTCGGCGCGGCCTCCTCGACCGCCTCGACGGCGACGGGCAGCGCGGCGTCCGTCGTGGAGCCGACGGTGAGCACGTCGGCGCCCCAGAGGAGCGAGAGGCTCCAGGCCGAGATGTCGTACATGTCGGAGGTGCGCTCGGAGATGTCGGAGCCGTCGGCGAGGAGCACGTTCGCCATACCCCGGAGCGGCTGGTGCATGTCCACGACGTAGCTGCCGGCGGCGAGCTCCACGCCGTCGACCGTGAACGCGGCGGTGGCGCGCGAGACCTCGACGCCGTTCGCGATCAGCTGGTCGACGAGTCGGGCGGCGTCGGTGTCGGAGCGCTGGCCGGCGCCCATCGGGATCACGTACGCGCGCGGCAGCTCGGCCGTGAACTGGTCGGCCTCGCTCCAGATGTCGGCCCACTGGTCCGGGCCGGGGATCGTCGCCGGGTCGGCGCCGACCGGGATGGTGCGGAGCGGCTCGCCCGCGTCGCCGCGCCGGAAGATCTCGATCTGGTTCTCGAGCAGCGCGGCCGAGTTGCCCGCGGCGTAGTCGACCGCGGTCTCGATGACGACCTTCGCGACCTGCACGTTCACCAGGGTGTTCGCCTGGTTCGTCTCGGCGTTGTTGGTGCGGCCGAGGGGCAGCTCGACGGTGTTCGTGATCGCGCCCTGGTAGGCGATGAACTGCGGGGTGAAGATCGGGGGCCAGTCGTCCCAGCCCTCGCGCACGTCGCGGTAGGGGATCTTGATCTTCCCGGTGTTCTCGAGCGTCGGGCGCCCGTCCGCACCGAGGTAGGTGTTGCCCTCGATATCCGCGGCGACGACGGCCTGCTCGATCTCGAGCGCGGCCTCGTAGGCGTGCGGGAGGAACAGGTCGTACTCGTAGTTCTCGCCGTGCGGCGGGCCGCAGGGCTCGATCTGGAGCACGCTCGTGTAGCCGTGCAGGTCGACGTAGAAGGTGGGCTGGATCACACCGACGAGGTCGCGGATGATCCGCGCCTCGGGCGTCGCGCCCGTGATCATGTCGCGGTTGGCGTCGAAGCCGTCCGCGTTGGCGCGCTGGCCGAGCGCGCGCCCGTCGGGGTTGTTCGTGACCGTGAAGTAGATCCGGTACCGGTCGAGCAGGGCGCCGACCTCCTCGATCGGCGCGGTGGCGAGCTTCTCGATGTAGGGCAGGACGCCGTCGGTGCCCTCCCACTCGTTGCCGTGGATGTTCGCGTTGAACCAGATCGGCACCTTGTAGCCGGCCATCAGCTCGGCGTCCTCGGCGGCGGCCGCGGCGTCGTGCTTGATCTCGTCGCGCCAGGCGGCCTGCTGCGCGGTCTGCTCGGCCGTCTCGGGCGCGGTGATCGTCACGAGGTGAATGTCGCGGCCCTGCACCGACTGCCCGACGACCTGCACCGAGATGCGGTCGCTCTGCGCCTGGAGCGCGTTCAGCTTGGGCGCGATCGCGTGGTACGGCACGGCGCCGCGGGCGATCGACGCGTCGCTCGGCAGCTCGTCGACGAGCGGCAGCTCGACCTGGGACGGGTACGACGCCGGGGGCGCCACGAGCGAGGAGATGGGCGTCGTGATGGGCAGTGCGCTCGGGCTCGGCGGCGTCGGTGCCGCCTGCGCAGGGAGGGACCCGGAGAACAGGGTGGTCGCGACGAGCGCGGCCACCCCGACCCCGGAGGCAAGCTGATGGAACGACATTGTTCTCCAGTTCGTCTTCGGCGGAGGTCTCAGAGAGCTGCCGCATCCGGGTCGACGGATGCCGGCGGCGCCACGTCTTGGGGGATGATCAAGAAACGGACGCGCTTCGAGTCTGGCACGCACTCACCATGCGAATGGAGGCGCGCATCGCAACAATCGTGCGCATTCGGGGGACAAAACGGACAAGATTGCGCGAATCGCGCGCCCCGGGCCCTACTGCAGCGCGGAGGTGAGCCGGGCGAGGTTGTCGAGCACCGTCGAGCGCAGCGGCTGCTGCAGCCACTCGTCGAGCGTGAGCTCGCGGCTGTCGCGCCGGTAGCCGTCCTCGATCTGCCGCATCTCGCGGACGAAGGAGGCGCCGCGCACGAGCAGCGACACCTCGGCGTTCAGCTCGAAGGAGCGGATGTCCATGTTCGAGGAGCCGATGACGGCGACCTCGTCGTCGACGGTGAAGTGCTTCGCGTGCAGGATGTAGGGCGCCTTGTACATGTAGATGCGCACGCCCGCCCGCAGCAGCGCCTCGTAGTAGGAGCGCTGCGCGTGGTAGACGAGGGCCTGGTCGCCGATCTCCGAGACGAAGAGCTCGACGTGCACCCCGCGCTGGGTGGCGCCGCTGATCGCGCGGAGCATGGCCTCGTCGGGCACGAAGTACGGGGAGGTGATGATGAGCTTCTCGCGGGCCGCGTAGAGCAGCGCGAGGAAGAGCTTCAGGTTGTTCTCGTTCGGGAAGCCGGGGCCGGAGGGCACGACCTGGCAGTCGAGGGCCTGCGCCTCGCCGGGCTGCGAGAACGCCCCGTCGAACTCGTCGCGCTGCGGCGGCTCGTCGGTCTCGAGGTACCAGTCGGTGGCGAAGATCGCGTCGAGTCCGGAGACGATCGGGCCCTCGAGGCGCGCGACGAGCTCCTTCCACTTGAGCCCGCGGCGCTGGTTGCTCTTCTTGTTGTAGCTGCGGTCGATGACGTTCTGCGAGCCGAGGAAGCCGACCTCGCCGTCGACCACGAGGATCTTGCGGTGGTTGCGGAGGTCGGGCCGCTGGTACTTCCACCGCCAGGGCTGCACCGGCAGCATGAGCTGCCAGCGCACGCCCATCTCGTCGAGCTTGCGGAGCGTCTGCCGGTAGCCGGCGACCCGCGCCGAGGCGATGTGGTCGAGCAGCACCCGCACCTCCACGCCGCGGGCGACGGCCGCGCCGAGGGCGTCGAAGAACGCCGCGGTGGTGCGGTCGTAGGCGAAGATGTAGAACTCGACGTGCACGTAGCGCTTCGCGTCGTGCACCGCGTCGGTCATGGCGGCGAGGGAGCCCTCGTAGTCGCCGATGAGGTGGGCGCTGTTCGAGCCGATGAGCGGCATCGCGCCGAGGTTGCGGTTCAGGCGCACGACGCCCGCGAACCAGTCGGGCCAGCCGGCCGGGTCGCTCGCGCGCTCGACGCCGTGGGTGGACTCGCGGATGAAGCGGTCGACCTCCGCCTGCCGCTTCCGGCGACCGCGCGGCAGCTTGGGGTTGCCGATCAGGAGGAAGAACAGCACCCCGAGGATCGGGATGAAGAAGATGGCGAGGAGCCAGGCCATGCCCGCGGTGGGCCGGCGGTTGCGGGGGACGACGATGACGGCGACGACGCGCACGACGAGATCGATCAGGATGATGATGCCGGCGGCGATCAGCGCCACCTGCTCCCCCGTGATCACGCGGGCCTAGCCGGCGTGGCGCTCGCGCGCCCGCTTCGCGCGCTCTTCGGCCTCGATCCGGGCGTACGCCTTGCGCTCGTTGCGATCGGCGCGCATGAGCGCACGCATCACGAACCAGAAGATGAGTCCGATGAGCACGGTCGGCGCCAGCGACCAGATCGCATTCGCCCAGAAGTCGTCCATAGCCCCATCAGGATATACGGCTTCGCCGGGAAATCCGCCCTCAGCCGGGGAATCCGCCCTGGCGGCTCAGACGACGACGCGCTCGCCCGCCCGGATGGGCACCGACCAGCGGTTGCCGGGCACCGGCAGCACGCAGACGTAGTGGTCGGAGAAGGCGCACGGCGGCAGGTAGGCGCGGTTGAAGTCGACGACCGCCTGCTCGCCCTCGGGCACCGGGAAGCGGATGAAGCGGAACGGATGACTCTCCTCGCCGCTCGTCGCATCGGAGAACGCCGCGAAGAACCAGCCCTCGTCCTCCTGCACCGCGAGCGCGACGGCCCCGCCGTCGAGCTCCAGCTCGACGACGGCGTCGAACTCGCCGACGGCGAGGTGCCCGTCGACCGAGGTCGTCTGCTGCTCGCTCGTGCGCCGGCGGACGCGTCCGGGCACCCGTGCCGCGGGGTCGAGCGGGAAGCGCTCGATGGCCGAGATGCCCCGCGCGGCGGCCGCGCCGGCGTCGAGGACGCGGAGCGCGACGGAGCCGTCGCGCTCGAAGGCGCGGAGGAGCACACCGGCGAGCTCGGCCTCCTCGCCCGGCGCGAGCCGGAGCTCCGAGCGGTCCTCGCCCGGGCCGGCGAGCCCCTCGCCGACGACGACGCCGTCGGCGGCGCGCCAGCGGCCGGGCACGCCGTCGAGCTCGAGCGGCTCGCTCCAGAGCCAGTGGGTGGCGGCGAGGCTCGCGATGCCGCGCTCGCCCCAGACGCGCTCGTCGCGCTCCCGTACCCAGTCGTCGTGCGCCGCCCGCAGGTCCATGCCACCTCGCCGTGTCTCGTCGTGTGCCGCACTCATCGTGCCACCTCATCGTGGCAGCTCGTCGGCGACGCCCGGTGACGTCCGCCTACATATTGTTACGCCATCGAAACATGAACATCTATAGCCTGCCCCTATGGACGATGATGGCTTCGTCGAGATCGACGCCCTGACCCGGGCGCTCGACGTGCACTCCCTGCGGATCCTGGTCGCGATCGACCGGACCGGCTCCATCAGCGCGGCCGCCCGCTCCCTCGGCTACAGCCAGCCCACCATCACCCAGCACGTGCAGCGGCTCGAGTCGCGGCTCGGCACGGCGCTCGTCGCCCGCACCGCCCGCTCGGCAGCGCTCACCCCGATCGGCGCCCTGCTCGCCACGCACGCCCCCCGCATCGACGCGAGCCTCACCGCCGCCGCGACCGAGCTCGCCCGGGCGCTCGGCCACCGGGTCGGCACGGTGCGCATCGCCGCCCCGGCCGAGGCCATCGCCACGACCATCGCCCCGGCGCTCGCCCGGATCGCGGCCGAACTCCCCGGCGTCGAGGCCCGCCTCGTCGAGGCCGGCACCGAGGAGGCGCTCGAGCTCGTCCGCTCCGGCCGCGCCGACGTCGCCGTCATCACGAGCGACTCCGGCGAGCGCGGCGGGCGACTCCGCCGTGCGGGGCTCCGCCCGACGTTCCTCTACGCGGAGGAGCTCATCGCCGCCGTGCCCGCGGGCGAGGCCACCGAGCCCGCGGCGCGGATCGCGGCATCCGAGCTCGCCCGACTGCCCTGGATCTTCGGCGAGGGCACCCGCTCGGCCCTCGTCGCGGAGCTCGTCGGCCGCGACGCCTCGCCCGCCGACCTGCACGTCTCCCGGCCCGACGCGGCGCTCGCGCTCGTCGCCGGCGGACTCGGCGTCGCCTTCCTCCCCGAGCGGGCCTTCGTCACCGCGCCGCCGCCCGGCGTCCGCGCCCTCGGGCTCAGCCCCGCCTGCTCCACCCGCACCGTCGCCGTCACGCTCGCCGAGGCGAGCGCCATCCCCGCCGTCGCGGCGAGCCTCCGCATGCTCGCCGCACGCCGTCCGAACGGACTCGAGGTCGAGGCACTCGCCGACGCCCGCCGCCGCTCGCACGGGCACCGCGCGCGCTTCGCGCAACCCATCGCCCTCGCACCGCTCCCCCGACCCCTCGAGGAGGACTCCCCCATGTCAGCTTCCACCCGCTCCCGCGCCGCGCGCGCGGGCGCCGCAGCGGCCGGCGTGCTGCTGCTGGCCGCCTGCGCGACCGGCGCCCCCGACCCCGGCACCGGCACCGGTGCCGACACCGGCGAGGAGATCGACCACATCACGGTCGCGCTCCCCGGCTCGCTGTCGAACCTCTACGTCGGCCAAGAGGCCGGCATCCTGAACTACTACATCGCCTCCATCGCCCAGGAGGGCCTCGTCTCGGTCGACGCCCAGGGCCGCGTGCAGCCCGGCCTCGCCGAGTCGTGGGAGCAGACCGACGACGTGACCTACGTCTACGAGCTCCGGGACGACGCCGAGTTCCAGGACGGCACCCCGGTCACCGCCGACGACGTCGTGTACAGCCTCGAGCAGGCGCGCGACGAGACGGTGTCGCCGGGCCTCGCGTACTACCTGGCCGGCGTCGACACGATCGAGAAGACCGACGAGCACGAGGTGACGATCACGCTCACCGCGCCGGACGCCGCGTTCGCCGCGAACATGAGCTCCGGCGGTGCCGCGTTCATCAGCTCGCAGGCCTTCTGGGAGCAGAACGCGGGCAAGGTCGGCACGGCCGACTCGCTGCTGCTCGGCACCGGCCCCTACCAGGTGACCGAGTTCGTGCCCGACTCGCACGTGCAGCTCGAGCGCGTCGACACCTGGTGGGGCGAGCTGCCGAAGGTGAAGTCGATCACGGTCGAGTTCATCCCCGACGAGTCGACGCGCCTCCTCGCCGCCCAGTCGGGCGAAGTCGACGTCGCGTTCAACGTGCCGCTCGCGCAGGCCAGCCAGTGGGAGAAGCTCGACACCATGCGGGTCGAGTACGTGAACGACCTCTCCTACGTCGGCCTGTACTTCAACACCTCGCTGCCGCCCTTCGACGACCCCAAGGTGCGCGAGGCCTTCGCGCACGCCGTCGACCGCGACGCCGTCGTCGACAAGCTCCTCCGCGGGCACGGCGAGGCCGCGACCGCGATCATGACGCCGGAGTCGCTCGGCAAGGCCTACGACGCCGACGAGGCCCGGAAGGTGCTCGCCGAGATCCCGCAGTACGACTTCGACCTCGACGCCGCGAAGGAGGCGCTCGCCGCCTCCGGCCACCCCGACGGCTTCGAGGCGGAGCTGCTCACCCCCTCGACCGGCCCGCAGCTCGGCACCGCCGCGCAGTCGCTCGCCGAGAACCTCTCCTCGATCGGCGTCACGCTGAACGTCCGCGAGGTGCCGATCGAGGAGTGGCTCGCGAGCCTCGACGCCTCCTCGAGCTACGGCGTGGGCATGATGTGGTACTTCTCGACCCTCGGCGACCCCGCCGAGGTGCCGAGCTACCTGCTCGGGCCGGGCAACCCCTCCGCCTACAGCAACCCGGAGATCGACGAGCTGCTCGCCCAGGCCGGCGCCGAGTCCGACCCGGTCGCCCGCGCCGAGCTGCTCGTGCAGGTCGAGACGCTGCAGGCCGAGGACGTCGTGAACGTCCCGCTCTGGTGGGGCCAGTCGGCGACCGCCTTCGCGAAGGACCTCGGCTTCGA
This sequence comes from Agromyces mediolanus, assembly GCF_044917495.1. GTDB lineage: Bacteria > Actinomycetota > Actinomycetes > Actinomycetales > Microbacteriaceae > Agromyces > Agromyces mediolanus_B. The sequence continues at coordinate 208,337 of NZ_JAVSSI010000002.1, forward strand.
CGACTACAGCTCCTTCGCGTTCATCTCGTCCTGGCCGACCCGGCTCTACCGCGCCGAACTGTGACCGAGACCCTCCCCACGGCGCGCGCACCGCGACTCCGGCCCATCGGCCGGATGCTCGCGGTGCGCGTGCTCGGCACCGTCGCGATCCTGTTCGTGCTGTCGATCATCGTCTTCTCGATGCTGCACCTCGCCCCCGGCGACCTCGTGAAGACGCTCCTCGGCACCCGCCCCGCCTCCCCGGAGGCGGTCGCGGCGATCCGCGAGCAGTACCACCTCGACGACCCGCTGCCCGTGCAGTACCTGCGCTGGCTCGGCGGCGTGCTCACGGGCGACTTCGGCCAGTCCATCCGGCTGCAGACCTCCGTCGCCGACGCGATCGGCTCGCGGCTCGGCCTGACGCTCGCCCTCTGCGGCCTCGCGTTCGCCGTCGCGATCGGCACCGGCATCCCGCTCGGCGTGCAGAGCGCCGTCCGCGCCGGCGGCGCCCTCGACCGCGTCGGCACCGCCCTCGGCGTCATCGGCCTGAGCGCCCCGACCTTCGCGGTCGGCCTGCTGCTGCTCTACGTGTTCGCGTACTACCTGCCGATCTTCCCCGTCTACGGCGGCGGACGCGGGCCGCTCGACACGCTCTACCACCTGATCCTGCCCGCGATCACGCTCGCCGCGGGCCTCGGCGCCATCGTGCTGAAGCTCACCCGCACGGCGATGCTGCGCGAGCTCGACGCCGACTACGTGACGAGCGCGCGGGCCCGCGGCATCCCCGAGGGGCGCGTGCGCCGCCTCGCGCTCCGGAACGCGGCGATCCCGATCGTCACGGGGGCGAGCCTGCTGCTCACCTTCCTCGTCGGCGGCACCGTGCTCGCCGAGACGACGTACGCGCTGCCGGGCCTCGGCACCCTTCTGCAGGACTCGGTGCTGTTCAAGGACCTCGCCGTCGTGCAGGCCCTCACCCTGCTCGTCGCGCTCGTCATCGCCGTGATCGCGCTCCTCGCCGACCTCGCCTACCTGCTCCTCGATCCGCGCGTCCGCGCGAAGGGAGGCACCGCATGAGCGCCTCGCTCGGCGCCGTCGGCATCGGCTTCCGCCGCCGCGGCATCCCCGTCACCGTCATCGTCTGCCTCGTCGTGCTCGCGGCCGCGTTCCTCGCGGTCGTGCTCGGGCCCGTGCTCTTCCCCGAGGCGACGAAGCAGGACATCCTCTCGAGCCTCATGCCCGCCGGCAGCCCGGGCCACCCGCTCGGCACCGACGAGCTCGGCCGCGACATCCTCGCCCTCACCGTCGCGGGCGCGGCCTCGGCCCTCGTCGGCCCCGTGTGCGTGGCGGTCGGCTCGATGCTCCTCGGCATCCTGCTCGGCACCCTCGCCGGCTACGAGCGGGGACCGATCGACTTCGTGATCAGCCGCTGGACCGATCTGCTGCTCGCCCTGCCGGTGCTCCTCGCCGCGATCGTGGTGTCCGGCGTGTTCGGCGGCGGCTACTGGACGACGGTCGCCCTCCTCGTGCTGCTGTTCTCACCATCCGACATCCGCATCGTGCGGGCCGGCGTGCTCGAGCAGAGCGCGCGCCCCTACATCGAGGCGGCGCAGATGCTCTCGCTGTCGCGCTGGCGGGTGATGTTCCGGCACATCCTGCCGAACGTCTCCTCGCTCGTGATCACGAACGCGATGCTGAACGTCGCCTTCGCGCTGGTGGCGTTCTCCTCGCTGTCGTTCCTCGGCGTCGGCGTGCCGCCCGGCACCGCCGACTGGGGCCGTCAGCTCACCGACAGCCGCTCGATCATGTTCGACAACCCGGCCGCGGTGATCGTGCCCGCGGTGCTCATCATCGCGGTCGCGTGCGCGGTGAACCTCGTCGGCGACTGGCTCGGCCAGCGCCTCACCCGGAGCGGAGGGCTCGCATGACGGGCATCGACGTCGCCCTCGACGGCATCGAGGGTCCCGCCGGCCGGATGGTCGAGCCGCTGTCGTTCGCCATCGCGCCGGCCGCCTCGCTCGCGCTCATCGGCGAGTCGGGCTCGGGCAAGACGCTGACGGCGAAGAGCCTCGTCGGGCTGCTGCCCCCGGGCTTCCACGCCGCGGGGACGCTCCGCGTCGAGGGCCGGGAGCACCGCCTCGAGCAGACGGATGCCGCGTGGCGCGCGGTGCGCGGCCGCGAGGTCTCCCTCCTCCTGCAGGACCCGTTCACGAGCCTCTCGCCCGTGCACCGCTGCGGGCCGCAGATCGCCTGGACGCTCGAGGCGAAGGCGGGTCGGCGGCTCCCGGCCCGCGCGCTCGACGCCGAGATCGCCCGCCGGCTCGACGAGGTGAACCTGCCCGCCCGGGTCGCCCGCGCGCACCCGCACGAGCTCTCGGGCGGCATGCGCCAGCGGGTCGCGATCGCAGCGGCGCTCGCGAGCGATCCGCGGCTCCTCATCGCCGACGAGCCGACGACGGCGCTGGACGCCTCGAACCAGGCGGAGATCCTCGACCTGCTGCGCGAGCTGCAGCACGAGCGCGGGATGGCGATGCTGCTCATCTCGCACGACCTCGGGCTCGTCCGCGGCCGCACCGACGAGGTGCTCGTCATGCGGCACGGCGAGGTCGTCGAACGCGGCGCCACGGCGCGGGTGCTCTCGGCCCCCGAGCATCCCTACACGAAGGCGCTGATCGCGGCGGACCCGGCGCTCGCGCTCGATGCGCCGGCGTCCGTCGAGGCATCCGGGCCCACCGAGGCATCCGTCGCCGACGCGGCGCCGCTCGTCCGAGCCACGGGCGTGGTGAAGCGCTTCGGCGAGCGCACAGTGCTGAGCGGCGTCGATCTCGACATCGCCGCGGGCGAGATCGTCGGGATCGTCGGCGAGTCCGGGTCCGGCAAGTCGACGCTCGCCCGCTGCATCGCGGGCCTCGAGCGGGAGGACGCCGGCACGATCGCCTTCGACGGCGCCGTGCTCGCCCCCGGCCGCCGCTCGCGCACCCCCGGGCAGATGCAGATCGTCTTCCAGGACCCGTACTCCTCGCTGAACCCGATGATGACGATCGGGCAGATCCTCCGCGAGGCCCTCGCGGTCGGCGGGCGCGCGGCGTCCGAGGTCGCCGGGCTCCTCGAGATCGTCGGCCTGCCGGCGAATGCCGCGGCGAAGCGTCCGGCGCAGCTCTCCGGCGGGCAGCGGCAGCGCGTCGCCATCGCCCGGGCCCTCGCGCCCCGACCGCGCCTCCTCATCTGCGACGAGTCCGTCTCGGCGCTCGACGTGCAGGTGCAGGCGCAGATCCTCGAGCTGCTCGGGCGGCTCCGGGAGGAGCTCGGCGTCGCCATCCTGTTCATCTCCCACGACCTGGCGGTGGTGCGGCGGATCGCCGACTCCGTCACGGTCGTCTGGCAGGGCCGCGTCGTCGAGCGGGGCCCCTGCGCCCGCGTGCTCGACGCGCCCGTCGAGGAGTACACGAAGCTCCTCGTCGCCGCCGCGCACCGCGACAGCACCAGCAGCACCCACGACGGAAGGACCATCCCGGCATGACCACCACCCTCTCCCCCCGGCTCGACGACGAGCTGCGCGCTGCGCTCGGGCCCGCCCGCGCCGCCCGCTGGGAGCTGCCCCGCGACGCCTACGCGCCGCGGCTCGACGTCGCCCGCGACGGTGACGGCGCCGCGATCGCCGCGGTGCTGACCTCGCGGCGCGGCGCGACCGCAGCGGTGAAGCTCGTCGACGTCTGGTGGCGCGACGAGGCGGATGCCGCGGCCGCGGCCGCGCTCGTCGACGCGGTCGTCGAGCGCGCGGTCGAGCACGGCGACGCCGCGGTGAAGTGGGAGGTGCCGCTCGGGCAGGAGCTGCCCGGGTTCGCCCGCGAGCGCGGCTTCACGGAGCTGCGCGCGCCGCATCCCTCCGCCGCCGGCACCCTCGGCAGCCGCGGCTACGTGCGCTGGCTGCGGGAGCTCCCGCACGCCGAGGCCCCCTACTACGCGCAGACCACGATGTACACGTGCGGCGCCGTCACCGGGCTGCTCGCGGCCGAGGTGTCGGGCGCCGGGGGCTTCGCGGGCGACGCGGCGCCCGAGCCGTCCGTCGCCGACCGCGACCTCGAGCTCGCCTTCTGGCGCCGCGCGAGCAACTACCCGGCGATCGAACCGGTCGGGCTCGGCGTCGTCATGCGCGACACCCTGCCGGCGGAGCGCCGGGGCCAGGTCCCCCTCGCCCACGACGGGCCGGTGCTGATCGAGGCGTACGAGGGCTTCGAGCGCGACTTCCGGGCCGAGCTGCAGTCGGAGTCGCAGCGGCAGGCGGACGCGGTCGGCGTGCCGGTGCTGCGCAAGCGCGTTCCCGTCGCCGAGATCGCCCGGCGGGTCGCGGGCGGCGAGCTCGCGCTCCTCCTCATCGACGAGGCGCCGATGCACGGCGAGACCGGTCCGCACTGGGTGCTCGCCCACGCCGCCGACGAGGAGGTCGTCGTGATCGAGGACCCGTGGATCAGCTCGGACCTCGGCGAGAGCTGGGTCGACACGCACGAGCTGCCGATCGCCCACGCCGACCTCGACCGGATGGTCGCCTGGGGCGAGGCGGGCTACCGCGGCGTCGTCTTCGTCGACCGGGGCTGATCTGCTGTGGTTCCCTGAGCCCGTCGAAGGGCGCTTCGACAAGCTCAGCGAACCAGGGCAAGCTCAGCGAACCAGGGCGAGCTCAGCGAACCAGAACGACTCAGCCGCCGTTGCTCAGCAGGCCCCAGACGCCGGAGCCGATGAAGTAGAGCGCGATCGCCCCGACCACGACCCAGATCATGATCCGCGAGTTCGACGGACGTCGGGGGTCCTGGTCGGGGCGATCGCCGCTCATCGCTACTTCACCAGCGGGAAGAGGATGGTCTCGCGGATGCCGAGGCCGGTGATCGCCATCAGCAGCCGGTCGATGCCCATGCCCATGCCGCCCGAGGGCGGCATGCCGAACTCGAGCGCCCGGAGGAACTCCTCGTCGAGCTGCATCGCCTCGGGGTCGCCGCCGGCGGCGAGGATCGCCTGCGCGACGAAGCGCTCGCGCTGGATCACCGGGTCGACGAGCTCCGAGTAGCCGGTGGCGAGCTCGAAGCCGCGCACGTAGAGGTCCCACTTCTCGACGACGCCCGCGATCGAGCGGTGCCCGCGCACGAGCGGCGAGGTGTCCTCGGGGAAGTCCATGACGAAGGTCGGGCGCACGAGTCCGCCCTTCACGTGGTGCTCCCACAGCTCCTCGACGAACTTGCCGGGAATGGGGTGGTCGATCTCGATGCCCGCCTCGTCGGCGAGCTCCTGCAGCCGCGCCATCGGCGTCTCGGGCGTGATCTCCTCGCCGACCGCCTCGGAGAGCGAGCCGTACATCGAGATGCGGTCCCACTCGCCGCCGAGGTCGTACTCGGTGCCGTCGGCCCAGGTCACGACGTGCGAACCCGACACGGCGGCCGCGGCATCCTGGATGAGCTTCTGCGTGAGGTCGGCGATCGTCGTGTAGTCGCCGTACGCCTCGTAGGCCTCGAGCATCGCGAACTCGGGGCTGTGCGTCGAGTCGGCGCCCTCGTTGCGGAAGTTGCGGTTGATCTCGTACACCCGCTCGATGCCGCCGACGACGGCGCGCTTCAGGTAGAGCTCCGGCGCGATGCGCAGGTACAGCTCCGTGTCGAAGGCGTTCGAGTGGGTGACGAACGGCCGGGCGGAGGCGCCGCCGTGCATGACCTGCAGCATCGGCGTCTCGACCTCGATGAAGCCGAGGCCGGCGAAGGTCTGCCGGAGGCTCGCGTTCACCTTGGCGCGGTCGATGACGTTCTTGCGGGCCTGCTCGCGCGCGATGAGGTCGAGGTAGCGCGAACGCACCCGGGTCTCCTCGCCGAGCTCGTTGTGCAGGTTCGGCAGCGGCAGCACGGCCTTCGCCGCGATGCGCCACTCCTTCACCATGATCGAGAGCTCGCCGCGGCGGCTCGTGATGACCTCGCCGGAGACGAAGAGGTGGTCGCCGAGGTCGACGAGCTCCTTCCACGCCGCGAGCGACTCCTCACCCACCTCGGCGAGGGAGACCATCGCCTGGATGCGGCTGCCGTCGCCCGACTGCAGGGCGGCGAAGCAGAGCTTGCCGGTGTTGCGGAGGTGCACGACGCGGCCGGCCACGCCGACGGTCTCGCCGGACGCCTCGTCGACGCCGAGGCCGACGAAGCGGTCGCGCACCTCGGGGATCGTGGTCGTGATGGGCAGGCGTACCGGGTAGGCGCCGCCGCCGAGGTCGCTCGCCTCCTCGATCAGCCGCGCGCGCTTCTGGAGCCGCACGGCCTTCTGCTCCGAGATCTCCTCGGCCGTGGGTTCGGTGGGCTGGTTCGGCGTCTCGTCGGCCATGCTTCTCTCTCGTGGTTCTCGCGGATCGCGGTGCGCGCTCGGAATCGTGCGACCACCAGCCTACTTGCGGTCAGCCGAGCACGACGCGCCGGTTGTCGATCAGCCGGGTGGCGCCGACCCGGGCGGCGACGAGCGCGAGCGCCGGGCCCGTCGCGTCGTCGGCGACGGGGAGGAAGGTGGCGGGGTCGACGATGACGAAGTAGTCGAGCTCGGCGCCGTCGTGGTCGCCGAACGCCGCGACCGCCTCGGCGAGCGCCTCGGGGGCGCCGTCGCCCGCGGCATCCGCTGCGGCCGAGAGCGCCTCGGAGAGCACGAGCGCGGTGCGCCGCTCGGCGTCACCGAGGAAGCGGTTGCGGCTCGACAGGGCGAGCCCGTCGGATTCGCGCACGGTCTCGACGACCTCGACGGCGACCGGCAGGTCGAGGTCGCGCACCATCCGCCGCACGAGGAAGACCTGCTGCGCGTCCTTCTGGCCGAAGACGACGGCGTCGGGCTGCACGATGTTCAGGAGCTTCGCGACGACCGTGAGCATGCCGTCGAAGTGCCCCGGACGCGAGGCGCCCTCGTAGAGCCCGCCGACCTCGCCCGCGACGACCCGCGTCGCGGCCGGGCCGTCGGGGTACATCTCGGCCACCGTCGGCGCGAAGACGAACGCCGCGCCCGTGCCGGTGAGCGCGGCCACGTCCGCGTCGAGGGTGCGCGGATAGCGCTCGAGGTCCTCGCCCGGGCCGAACTGCAGCGGGTTCACGAAGATCGAGACGACGACGACGTCGGCGAGCTCCCGCGCGCGGGCGACGAGCGCGAGGTGGCCGTCGTGCAGCGCCCCCATCGTCGGGACGAAGGCGACGGATGCCCCGCCGGCCCGCGCATCGGCGATCCGGCTCCGGAGCCCGGCGATCGTCGCGGTCACCTCCGGCGTCCCGCCGCCGCCCGCCGGGGTGCGCGCTGCGTCGTTCACCAGGTGCCTCCTGCGCCGTCGTCGAACGTGCTCCCATCGGCGCCAGGGCCTGGGCCGTCGGCGAGGCCGGGCCCCTCGTCGTGCCGGGCGAGGGCGTTCTCCACCGCGCTGCGCACGAGCGGGGCGAGCACCGCGCCCGGCCGGCTCACGCCGAGGCCGCCGAGGATGCCGCTCGCCTGGTCGACGATCGCCGAGGAGAACGAGACGGCCGTGTCGATCGCCTCCGCGTACGCGGGGCGCGCCGTCTCGTCGACGATGAAGGGCTCGCCCCCCATCTCCACGACGAGCGCCTGGGCGATCGGCAGTACCGGCGCCGGGGCGGTCACGGCGAACCAGGCGCCGGCGAGCCGGGCGAGGTCGATGCTCGTGCCGGTGAAGCTCATCACGGGGTGCACGGCGAGCGGGATGGCCCCGGCCCGGCGCGCGGGATCGAGCACCCCCGTGCCGTACTCGGCGGCGGTGTGCAGCACGAGCTGGCCCGGCTGCCAGTCGCCGGTCGCGGCGAGGCCCTCGACGAGGGCGGGCAGCTCGGCCGGCGGCACCGCGAGCAGCACGAGCTCGCTGCGGCGCACCACCTCCGGGGTCGTGAGCACGGGGACCCCGGGCAGCATCGCGTCGGCCCGGTCGCGGCTCGACTCCGACACCGCGGTCACGCCGGTGAGGGCGTGGCCGGCCCCGCCGAGGGCGGCGGCGAGCACGGCGCCGACGCGGCCGGCCCCGATCGTGCCGACGCCGAGGCGTCCCGCCCGCTCAGGCATCCGCCGCCTCCCGGCCCCAGTGCTGCGAGCGGTCGTCGTTCGCCCGGAGGACCGCCTCGTCGGCGAGGTGCGCGAAGAGCGCCTCGCCCTGCTCGCGCTCGATGACCGGCAGGCTCGCCACGACCGGCCCCATGACGGTGTGCAGCCGCACCTCCGAGAGCGCGAGGGCGCGGCGCACCGGCCCGGCCGAGACGGCGACGGACTGCATCCGCGCGAGCGGCACGAGCACGAGCCGGCGCACGAGCGCGCCACGGCGGAGGAGGGCGATGCCGGCGGTGCCGGACCAGCCGATGCGCCGCCACGAGAACGGGTGCAGCCAGACGGCGCGGCGGGGCGTCGCGGAGAAGCCGTCGCCCGGGCGCCCTGCGCGGCCGGTGAGGCCGCTCGCGATCCCGCCGGCGAGCGCGCCGCCCGCGGCGGCCTCCGGCAGCAGCAGGGCGATGACCCGCTGCACGTCCTCGGCGGTGCCGACGGGGAGCACGAGGGTGCGCTGCGCGGCCTCCGAGCTGCTCGTGACCGACTGGCCGGCCACGTTGATCCGCACCGACCACCAGCCGAAGGGCCGCCAGAAGATCCACTGGGTCGCCTCGACGGCGTGGATGCGGCCCGGGGGCAGCGTGTGGTTCGCCGTCGACAGCAGCCCGTAGCCGACGCGCACGCCGTCGGGGGTGCCCGCGATGGAGTAGCGGAGCGACTTCGTGATGCGCGACCAGAGGTAGCTCACGAGACCGATCGCCGCGGGGACGAAGGTGAACAGCAGCCAGAGCTGCCGGGTCAGGATGCCGGCGACGACGACGCCCGCGACGACGAGCACCCAGAACGCGGCGCCGCCGAGGAGCGTCGAGCCGACGATGCGGCCGACCGGGATGTGCACGACCGACTCCGGCGGGGCGAGCTCAGGGTCGAGCTCAGGCGCGAGGAACTCGTCGACCCGCTGGCCGACGATGGCGCCCGCGCGCGAGCCGATCGTGGCCGGCTCGGCGCCGGGGACCGGAGCGGCACCGGGGATCGGCTCGGCACCGGGGATCGGCTCGGCGACCGTCTGCCCCGGGGCGACCGCGGGCAGCGTCGCGGCCGGGACCTCGCCGCCGTGCGTCGCCCGCGCACCGGAGGCGAGGCGCAGGATGTCGCGGCGGAGGCCGTCGGTGAGCGAGGAGCCGAGGTAGGCGAGCTGCATGTTGCCCGACTGCCCGGCGACCTGCACCTCGAGCTTCGCGGCGCCGAACAGCCGCGCGAAGACCGGCCGGGTGATGTTGATGCCCTGGATGCGGTCGAGCCTGGCGCTCCGGTGCGAGCGGAACAGGATGCCGCTGCGCACCTCGACCGCCTCCGGCGTGACCCGGAAGGTGTGCATCCGCCACGACAGCCAGAAGCCCGCGATCACGAGGACGATGACGACGAGCACCGCGAGCAGCGCCCAGCCGACGAGGTTGTTCGCGACGATGCCGCCGATCGGATCGCGGCCCCAGTCGTTCTCGTCGTCCCATTCGCCGAAGCCGTCGCCGAGCTGGTCGGGCGCGAAGACCACGAGGAAGAAGTCGACGACGCGCTCGCGCAGGTTCGCGATGACGAAGCCGGCGATCGCGATGAACACGAGTCCGCCGCGCAGCAGCGGGCTCGCCGGGTGCAGCCGGTGCCACTCGCCGTCGGCGAGATCGACGAGCGGCTTCGCGGCGGGGGTACCGCTCACAGCCCCGCCCGCCGGGACTCGGCGAGCGCGACGAGCTCGTCGCGCAGGCGGTCGGCCTCCGCCTCGGGGATGCCGGGGACGGTGACCGCCGTGGCCGCCGCGGCGGTCACGAACTTGAGGTCGGCGAGGCCGAGGGCGCGCGCCACCGGGCCGCGGGTGATGTCGACGAGCTGCATGCGCCCGTACGGCACCGCGACCTGGCGGTGGAACATGATGCCGCGGCGGAAGAGCAGGTCGTCCTCGCGGAGCCGGTAGCCGATCGAGCGCACCCGGCGCGGTTCGAACGCGATCGCGATGATCGCGATGAGCCCCACCGCGCCCGCCGCCCAGGGCGCCCACCACAGCCCCCACAGGGCGAAGGCGACGAGGAGCCCCGCGACGATCAGCACCGTCGTGATGATGGAGCCGATCACCTCGACGACGAGGTACTTCGGCGACACCCGGCGCCACTCGGCGTCGGGCGTGAAGCGGTGCTCCGGGGTCGCGGGCTGCTCCGGGGTCGCGGCGTGGTCCGTCTCAGGCATGGGCGGGCTCTTCATCCTCGTGGTCGTCGGGTGGAAGCGTGCAGAAGTGCTCGGCGACGAGACCGGCGACGAGCAGGAGGGCGGCGCCGATCGCGGTCGCCGCGGCGAGCCACACCGTGCCCGCCTGCGGCACGACGGTGCGGGTCAGCAGGAAGATCGTGATGCCGATGCCGAAGCCCGCGACCAGGGCGCCGCTCAGGCTGCAGGCCTTCGCGAGCACCGCGACGCGCATGGCGTGGAACGGGTCGACCCGCCGGCCGGTGCCCTTCACCGATCGCCGGATCGGCCAGGCGAGCGCGACGACGACCGCGCCGACGCCGACGAGCGTGATCGCGAGCGAGATCGGCGGGACGAGCGCGTTGCCGCCGGCGGAGACGATCGCGAGGTCGCCGAGGTAGCCGAGCACGAGGCCGACCGCGGCGAACGCGACGAGGACGGGGGCGTGGGTGCGCGTCATCGTCGTCGCACCTCGTCGGCGGCGGCGGCGCGGAGCTCGGCGACCGGCCCGCGCCCGGCGACGACCGCGTCGGGGTCGACGTCGAGCCAGGGCTGGAGCACGAACGCCCGCTGCCACGCCCGCGGGTGCGGCAGCTCGAGCCGCTCGTCGGCGAGGCGGGCGCCGCCGTGGTCGATGAGGTCGAGGTCGAGGGTGCGGTCGCCCCAGCGCTCCTCGCGGACCCGGCCGTGGGCGAGCTCGACCCGCTGCAGCAGCTCGAGCAGCTCGAGCGGCGCGAGGCTCGTGTCGACGAGGAGCACCCCGTTCAGGTAGCCGGGGGCGTCGTGGTCGACGCCGGAGAGCTTGATCGCGGGCGTCTCGTAGACGGGCGAGACGGCGAGGAGCTCGACCCCCGGGGCGTCGGCGAGCTCCGCGGCGGCCGCGGCGATCGTCGCCTCGCGGTCGCCGAGGTTCGCGCCGAAGGCGATGACGGCCCGGGTCACGTGCGGCTCCTCGTGATCGTGACGGCGACGTCGTCGAACGGCACGCGGATGGGCGCCTGCGGCTTGTGCACGGTGACTCGGACGGCCTCCGCCGCCTCGAAGCCGAGGGCGATCCGCGCGACCCGCTCGGCGACGGTCTCGATGAGGTCGACCGGGTCGCGCTCGACGCCCTGCACGACGGCCTCGGCGAGCTCGCCGTAGTGCACGGTGCGCGCCAGCTCGTCGCCGCGGGCGGCCGCGGCGAGGTCGACGAAGACGGTCACGTCGATCACGAACTCCTGGCCGTCGGCGCGCTCGAAGTCGAACACCCCGTGGTGCGCGAAGACGCGCAGCCCGGTCAGGGTGATCCGGTCTCCGCCGTCGCGCTCGTCAGCCACGTCCCCCATGCTGCCATGCTCCGAGGACGTCGAGCGCGAGCCGGGTGGATGCCACGTCGTGCACGCGCACCGCCCAGGCCCCCGCCTGCGCCGAGAGCACGCTCACGACGGCCGTGGGTAGATCGCGCCCCTCGACGGCGGCGCCCTCCGGCAGCAGCCCGCCGAGGAAGCGCTTGCGGGACGCCCCGACGAGCACCGGAAAGCCGAGCGCCTGCAGCTCGTCGAGCCGGGCGAGGAGCTGCCAGTTGTGCTCGGCGCGCTTCGCGAAGCCGAGGCCGGGGTCGAGCACGATGCGCTCGGGCGCGACGCCGGCGGCCACGAGGGCGTCCACCCGCACGGCGAGCTCGTCGCGCACCTCGCGCACGACGTCGTCGTACTCGGCGAGCCCGTCCATCCGGTCGGAGTGGCCGCGCCAGTGCATCGCGACGTAGCGCGCGCCGCTCGCGGCGGCGATCTCGGCCATCGCCTCGTCGGCGAGGCCGGCGGAGACGTCGTTGATGAGCTCGGCGCCCGCCGCCACCGCGGCCTCGGCGGTCGCGGCGCGCATCGTGTCGACGCTCACGCGGTGCCCGCGGGCCGCGAGCTCGGCGACGACGGGGATGACCCGGCGGAGCTCCTCGGCCGGCTCGACCCGCGCCGCGCCGGGCCGGGTCGACTCGCCGCCGACGTCGAGCAGTTCGGCGCCCGCCGCGGCGAGCTCGAGCCCGTGCGCGATCGCCAGCTCGGGATCGAACCAGCGGCCGCCGTCGCTGAAGGAGTCGGGCGTCACGTTCACGACGCCCATCACGAGCGGCGCCGTCGACGCCGATGCCGGTGCCGGTGCCCGCTCAGTCACGCCGGGCCCCGATGAGCGCGACGATCTCGGCGCGCGCCGCGGGCTCGGAGAGGGCGCCGCGGCTCGCGATCGTCACGGTCGAGCTGCGCTCCTGCCGGGAGCCCCGGGTGGTGACGCAGCGGTGCTGGGCGTCGAGCACGACGAGCACGCCCTTCGGCTCGAGGCCGGTCTCGAGGGCGTCGGCGATCTCCTCCGCGAGGCGCTCCTGCAGCTGCGGACGGCTCGCGAGCGTGTCGACGACGGCGGGGATGCGGCCGAGGCCGACCACCCGGTCGCCCGGCAGGTAGGCGACGTGCGCCGTGCCGACGAAGGGCAGCAGGTGGTGCTCGCAGACCGAGCGGAAGTCGAGGTCGCGGAGCACGACCGCGTCCGAGGTCGTCGGGGTGTCGGCATCCGCCCCGCCCCTCGCCCGGCGGATGCCGGCGTCGAGCGGGACCGCGTCGGCGAGGTGCACGAGCGGGTCGACGGCGAGCCCGCCGAAGAACTCCGCGTACGCCTCGGCGACCCGCTTCGGGGTGCGCACGAGTCCGGGCCGCGCCGGGTCCTCGCCGATCGCGAGGAGGATCTCGCGCACGGCGCGTTCGATGCGCTCCTGGTCGACGCCGGGTGTCGTCATCCCCGCCCCGTCACGGCTCAGGCCGTCGCCGGCCGCGGGTTCGACCGCGGCGCCTTCGGCTCGGCCGCGGGCTCCTCGGGCGTGACGTCGGAGTCGATGCCGCCGTCAACGAGTCCGGCGTCGATCGGCATCTTCTCGGTCGGGAACGCGATCGGCGGCACGTCGGAGACGGGGCGCTTGTCGCTCGACAACCACAGCGGGCGCTCGGGGAGCTTCCGCACGTCCGTGAAGATCTCGGCGATCTGGTTGTGGTCGAGGGTCTCCTGCTCGAGGAGCTCGGCCGCCAGCTTGTCGAGGATGTCGCGGTTGTCGTTCAGCACCTGCCACGCCTCGTCGTGCGCCTGCTCGATGAGCGCGCGCACCTCGGCGTCGACCTTCTCGGCGATGCCCTCGGAGTAGTCGCGCTGGTGGCCCATGTCGCGGCCGAGGAACATCTCGCCGGAGGACTGGCCGAGCTTCACGGCGCCGACGTTCGCCGACATGCCGTACTCGGTGACCATCTTGCGCGCGGTGGCCGTGGCCTTCTCGATGTCGTTCGAGGCGCCGGTGGAGGGGTCGTGGAACACGATCTCCTCGGCGACGCGGCCGCCCATCGCGTAGGTGAGCTGGTCGAGGAGCTCGTTGCGGGTGACGGAGTACTTGTCCTCCAGCGGCAGCACCATCGTGTAGCCGAGGGCGCGACCGCGCGGCAGGATCGTGATCTTCGTGACCGGGTCGGTGTAGTTCATCGCCGCCGCGGCGAGGGCGTGGCCGCCCTCGTGGTAGGCCGTGATGAGCTTCTCCTTGTCCTTCATCACGCGCGTGCGCCGCTGCGGGCCGGCGATGACGCGGTCGACGGCCTCGTCGAGGGCGCGGTTGTCGATGAGCTGCGCGTTCGAGCGGGCGGTGAGCAGCGCGGCCTCGTTCAGCACGTTCGCGAGGTCGGCGCCGGTGAAGCCCGGGGTCTTCCGCGCGAGCACCTCGAGGTCGACGCCCTTCGCGAGCGGCTTGCCCTTCGAGTGCACCTCGAGGATCTTCTGCCGGCCCTTGAGGTCGGGCGCGTCGACGCCGATCTGGCGGTCGAAGCGGCCGGGGCGCAGGAGCGCCGGGTCGAGGATGTCGGGGCGGTTCGTCGCCGCGATGAGGATGACGTTCGTCTTCGGGTCGAAGCCGTCCATCTCGACGAGCAGCTGGTTCAGCGTCTGCTCGCGCTCGTCGTGGCCGCCGCCCATGCCGGCGCCGCGGTGGCGGCCGACGGCGTCGATCTCGTCGACGAAGATGATGGCCGGCGCGTTCTGCTTGGCCTGGTCGAACAGGTCGCGCACGCGGCTCGCGCCGACGCCGACGAACATCTCGACGAAGTCGGAACCCGAGATCGAGTAGAAGGGCACGCCCGCCTCGCCCGCGACGGCGCGCGCGAGCAGGGTCTTGCCGGTGCCGGGAGGGCCGTACAGCAGCACGCCCTTGGGGATGCGCGCGCCGACCGCCTGGAACTTCGCCGGCTCCTTCAGGAACTCCTTGATCTCGTGGAGCTCCTCGATGGCCTCGTCGGCGCCGGCGACGTCGTCGAAGGTGACCTTGGGGCTCTCCTTCGAGACGAGCTTCGCCTTCGACTTGCCGAACTGCATGACGCGGTTGCCGCCACCCTGCATGCCCGAGAGCATGATCCAGAAGAAGAGGCCGATGAGCAGGAGCGGCAGCAGGATGCCGAGCATCGAGAGGAACCAGTTCGGCTGCGGCACCTCGTCGTTGAAGCCGTCCTTCGGGTTCGCGTCGTCGACGGCCGCGATGACGTCGGCCCCGCGCGGGGTGACGTAGTAGAACTGCACCTGCGTGCCGAGCTTCTCGTCAGCCTTCGCCAGGGTGAGGTCGACCCGGTTCTCGCCGTCGACGATCTTCGCGGCGGCGACCTTGCCGTCCTTCAGGAGCTCGAGGCCCTCCTGCGTCGACACCTCTTTGAACCCGGAGGCCGTGATGAGGCTCGCGCCGATCCACACCACGATCGCGGCGATCAGGATGTAGATGATCGGTCCGCGCAGGATCTTCTTCATGTTCATGGTGCTGCCAGGCTACCGTTCACCCGCTGATCGCCGGATGTGTGTTCGCTGAGGGCTGCGCAGCAGTCCCGAAGCGGACCGGCGGGCACAGCCGCTGAGGGCTGCTGGCTCAGCTGTAGACGTGCGGCGCGAGGATCGCTACGTCGCGGAGGTTGCGGTAGCGCTCCGCGTAGTCGAGGCCGTAGCCGACGACGAACTGGTTCGGGATGTCGAAGCCGAGGTAGCGCACGTCGACCTCGACCTTGGCGGCGTCGGGCTTGCGCAGCAGCGCGCAGACCTCGACGGAGGCGGCGCCGCGGGAGCGGAGGTTCTCGAGCAGCCAGCTGAGGGTGAGGCCCGAGTCGATGATGTCCTCGACGATGAGCACGTCGCGGCCGGTGAGGTCGGTGTCGAGGTCCTTCAGGATCTTCACGACGCCGGACGACTGGGTGCCGGCGC
Organism: Agromyces mediolanus; assembly: GCF_044917495.1. Classification (GTDB taxonomy): domain Bacteria; phylum Actinomycetota; class Actinomycetes; order Actinomycetales; family Microbacteriaceae; genus Agromyces; species Agromyces mediolanus_B. The sequence goes on from NZ_JAVSSI010000002.1 coordinate 223,835, forward strand.
CGTAGCTCGACACGGCCATCCAGTCCATGTTCAGGTGCGGGCGCAGCTCGCGGGCGAGGTCGGCCATGACCATGACGGCGCCCTTCAGGACGCCGACGAGGAGCAGGTCGCGCCCCGCGTAGTCGACCTCGATGCGTCGGGCGAGCTCGGCGAGCTTCGCGTGGATCTCGGATTCGGTCACCAGGACTTCGGTGAGGTCGCCCTCGATGTCGCTCGCGTGCATGCATCGATCCTAGGCGACGCCGAGCGCCGCCGGGTGCCCCGGATCAGTGATCGTGCGGGAGGATCTCGGTCGCCCCGGTCGCGGAGAACACGACGTGGGCGCCGGCCCGGGTCGCGACCGCCCCGCCGGGGAGCGACACGGGCCCCTGCCCGTGCCAGTCGGTGACGAGTCGGGCCACCTCGAGCGTCTGCACGCGGCTGAGCGCGACGCCGAACTCGCTGCCGACGACGTGACGGATGATGCGCTGGCGGAGGGCGGCCGGGTTCGCGGCGAGCACCGCGGCGGAGACGGCGATGCCGGCTTCGGCGGGCTCGCAGATCTCCTCGATGAACTCCTCGAGCTGCTCGTCGAAGGCCGCCTCGTCCTCGCGGAGCTGCTCGGCGGTGCGGGCGAGTGCCTCGGCGATGCCGGGGCCGAGCTCGGCCTCGAGCACGGGCAGCACCCGGTCGCGGACGCGCACGCGCGCGTACGCGGGGTCGGTGTTGTGCGGGTCGTCCCAGGGCTCGAGCCCGGCGTCGAGGCAGGCGCTCCTGGTGGTCTCGCGCCGGATGCCGAGGAGCGGGCGCACGGAGCGGCCGTTCCGCTGCGGCATCCCCATGAGGCTCGCCCCGCCGGATCCGCGGGCGAGTCCGAGCAGCACCGTCTCGGCCTGGTCGTCGAGCGTGTGGCCGAGCAGCACGAGCGCGGCGCCCGTCTCGGCGGCGGCCGCGTCGAGCGCGGCGTAGCGGGCGGCGCGGGCGGATGCCTCGGGGCCGTCTCCCCCGGCCGGCACCTCGACCCGGCGCACGAGCACCGGGTCGAGCCCGAGCTCCCGCGCCTGGGCCGCGGCGCGCGCGGCGACCTCGGCGGATCCCGCCTGCAGGCCGTGGTCGACGACGACGGCGCCCGCGCGCCATCCGGCCCGCGGCGCCTCGAAGGCGGTCGCCGCGGCGAGCGCGAGCGAGTCGGCGCCCCCGGAGAGCGCGACGAGCGCGAGCGGCGCGACCCCGCCCGTCTCGGCGGCGTCGACGGGTTCGAGCACGGCGCGCACGGCGCGGCGAACGTCGGCGATCGGGGGTGTGAGGCGGGGACGGCGCTCTGCCGTGCGGTCGTCAGAAGGCATCGAGGTAACCTTATTCCGCCGCGCGCCACGTGCCCGGCGGGACTTCACACAAGGAGAGCACATGGGCGAGTACAACGCCGTCATCGAGATCCCCAAGGGGAGCCGCAACAAGTACGAGGTCGACCACGAGACCGGTCGGGTCTTCCTCGACCGCGTGCTCTACACGGGCTTCGTCTACCCCACCGACTACGGCTTCTTCGAGAACACCCTGGGCGACGACGGCGACCCGCTGGACGTGCTCGTGCTCCTCGAGTACCCGCTGTTCCCGGGCGTCGGCGTGAAGGTGCGCCCGGTCGGCGTCTTCCACATGACCGACGACGGCGGCGGCGACGCGAAGGTCATCGCGGTGCCCGCGGGCGACCCGCGCTGGACCCACATCCAGGACGTCGACACCATCCCCGAGTACACGAAGAAGGAGATCGAGCACTTCTTCGAGCACTACAAGGACCTCGAGCCCGGCAAGTGGGTCAAGACCGAGGGCTGGGGCAACGCGGCCGACGCCGAGGCGCTCATCCAGAAGGCGATCGAGGCCTTCCCGGGTCACTGAGTCCTGAGCGGATGCCGAGGCATCCGCCGCACGACGAAGGGGGCGAGCCGCACGGCTCGCCCCCTTCGTCTGTCTCCCCGCGGCTCAGCCGGTGGGCCGGGCCGCCGCGGACGGGCTGCCCCAGATGAAGTACTCCCGCACCGGGACGCCCTCGCGGGGCGCCTCGAGGATGCGGCCGCCGCCGAGGTAGATCGCGACGTGGTAGTAGTCGCCGCCCGAGCCCCAGAACAGCAGGTCGCCGCGCTGGATGCTGCCGAGCGAGACCGCCTTCCCCTGGCCCGCGAGCGTGTAGTACTGGTTCGTCGCCGAGTGGGTGCCGACGTAGATGCCCGCGTAGCCGTAGGCCATCTTCGTGAGTCCCGAGCAGTCCCAGACGTCGGGGCCGGCCCCGCCGAGGCGGTAGGGCTCGCCGAGTTGCTGCGAGGCGTACCAGATGGCCGACTCCACGGCGCTCTGGTTCGGCGGCTTCGGGTTCGTGGGCTTCGGCGGCGTCGTCGGCTTCGGCGTGGTGGGGTTCCCACCGCCGGTGTTGCCTCCACCCGTGTTGCCGCCACCGGTGTTGCCCCCGCCGGTGTTCCCGCCGCCGGTGTTGCCGCCGCCCGTGGTCGGCGGGTCGGGCCGCAGCGCCTCTTCGGCCTCCTCGCGGGCGATGCCCTCGACCCGCTCGCGCTCGAGCTCCGCCGTGGTGTCCTTCAGCCGGGCGAGCTGCGCGTAGAGCTCCGCGGAGCGCCGCTCCTGCTCGGCGACGGCCGCGGTCGCGGCATCCGCCTTCGCCTGCGCGTCGTCGTACTGGCCCTTCGCCTCGTCGGCGAGCTTCTTGCGCTCCTTCGCGGCGGCGTCGGCCTGCTCGCGGAGCGAGTCGGCGGCGTTCCGGTCGGCGAGCGCCTGCTCGTACACCGAGGTCGACTGCTCGCCGAGCTTCGAGGCCATGCCGAGCTGCTTCAGGAGCCCCGCGCTGTCGCCCGAGAAGACGAGGGAGGTGGTGAGGTCGTTGCCCGCGGACTTCGCGAGGTGCGCGGCGATGAGGCCGGCGCGCATCTTCGAGATCTCGGCGACCGCCTCGGCCTCCTCGGCCTGCTTGCCGAGGGACTCCTCGCGCTCGACCGCGTCGTCGCGCTTGACGACGGTCTGCCGGTACGCCTCGGCGGCGATCTGCGAGTCGCGCACCGCGGCATCCGCCGTCGCCTGGAGACCCGCGAGCAGCTCGCCGAGCCGGGCGATCTCCGCCTGCTTCGTCTGCTCGTTCTGCTTCGCCTGCTCGATCTCGCCCCAGGAGGGGTAGTCGACGGCGAACGCCGGGGCGCCGGAGACGCCGATCGAGGCGGTGACGGCGCCCACGGCGACCGCCGAGAAGACGGTCGCGGGCTTCACCCGGGACACCGGGCGGGTGCGGTTCTCAGCCAAGGGAGACTCCTCGTGCGGACATGAACGGCCCGGGGTTGATGCGGTCCCAGCCGTCCCAGACTTCGAAGTGCAGGTGGCAGCCAGTCGACGCGCCCGTCGTGCCGCTCCAGGCGATCTGCTGGCCCGCGTTCACCCACTGGCCGGAGCCGACGAGGATGCCGCCCTCGCGGATGTGCGCGTAGCCGGTGGAGATGCCGCCGCCGTGGTTGATCTTCACGTAGTTGCCGTAGCTGCCCGTCCAGCCCGCGATCGAGACGGTGCCGCTGTTCGCCGCGTAGATCGGGGCGTCGCAGCCGGTCGCGATGTCGTACGCGTAGTGGAAGCCGCTCGAGCAGTAGCCGCCGCCGCAGATGATCGGGCGGGCGCCGTAGCCGTCGGAGATGTACCCGGAGGCGGGGCGCGCCCAGCCGGAGCTCGCCACGGTGCCCGGGGCTCCGGCGGCGAGCGCCTCGCGGCGGCGCTTCTCCTCCTCGGCCTTCCGGATCCGCTCGCCCTCCTGGTAGGCGGCCGTCGTCTTCGCCTCGGCGTCCTTCATGAACTTCAGCTGCTGGTCGAGCTCGACCTTCTTCGCCTGCGACTCGTTCAGCGCGGCCTCCGCGGCGGCCTGCGCCTCCTGGGCGGCGGCGAGCGCGTCCTGGGCGGCGATCCTGAGCTTCTCGCGCTCGGCCTTCGCGACCTCGGCCTGCTCGCCGAGCGACTCGGCGTCGTTCGACTTCGACTGCGCGCTCCGGTAGACCTCGGAGGTGCGCTCGACCATCTTCTCCATGTTGCCGAGCTTCGAGAGCAGGGCGTCGGTCGCGACGGCGTCGCCCGACTCGAGGAACAGGTCGATGCTGAGGTCCCCGCCGCCGGAGCGGTAGAGCTGCGCGGCCACCTGGCCGGCGTTCTTCTTCGCGTCGGCGGCCTCGGCCGCGGTCTCCTCGGCGAGCTTCTCGATCTCCTGCGCCTTGCGGGCGGCGTCGTCGTAGCGCTGCTGGGCGTCGAGGAACTCGCCCATCCGCTTCTCGGCCTCGGCACGCGTCGCCTCGACGTTCTGCTCGAGCTGCGCGATGAGGGAGGTGATCTCGGCGACCGCGCCGGCCGCCGCGGCGGTGTCGGCCTTCGCCGCCTGCAGCTCGTCCCAGGTGGGGTAGTCGGCGGCGACCGCGGGGCTCGCGCCGAGCACGGACCCGGTCACCGCGAGTCCGGCGACGAGCAGGCTCGCGAGGGCACGGCGCAGCCGCGCCGGGGTTCGGCGTCTCGTCGTCGGGCGGTTGACTGTGGTTCGGTACATGGTTCCCCGTCCACGCGGGCTCGGGCCCCCGCGCCGTTCTGTGTTCAGAGCTTCTGGTTCAAGCTCAGCTTGAGGCGATCAGAGCCACGATAGGCATGGAATCGCGGTGCGAACGGCATTTCAGCGGGCATGTCCAGGCCGCGCCGCGGGCGCTCCGGAACCATGCCGGGCCCCGTTTTGGAATCTCGGCGGGAAACCCGTATGCTTGGCTGTCGGCGGGAGAGCGCAAGCACTCCCACCCGGCCCCATCGTTTAGTGGCCTAGGACACCGCCCTTTCACGGCGGCAGCACGGGTTCGAATCCCGTTGGGGTCACTCTCGAAGGTTTTACAATTGAATAGTCTCATTACGAGGCCCTGTGGCGCAGTTGGTTAGCGTGCCGCCCTGTCACGGCGGAGGTCGCGGGTTCAAGTCCCGTCAGGGTCGCTCAGGCGACAAGCCCTTTCCCTTTCGAGAGAAGGGGCTTTCTCCTTATCGAGGCACCCTTCATCGGATGCCTCGAGGCTCTGTAGCTCAGTTGGTAGAGCGTTCGACTGAAAATCGAAAGGTCACCGGATCGATGCCGGTCGGAGCCACAGCGAAACCCCCGGGAGACCGGGGGTTTTTTCGTGTCAGCGGGTGATTCCGCGAGGCCGCCGGTGAGGCTGTGCCATTAATGTGCCATTAACGGTTCGCCCGGTTCGGCGTTGTGCCATTTCTGGTTCTGCATGGGTGGTCTTCGCGGTGCGCTTGTCGCTGTTCTGGCCGGCGCTTCTGTCGGTGCTGTTGCCCGTGCTCGCGCTCGCGCTTTCGTCGGCTCGCTTGAGCGCATCGTTCAGTGCTGCCCCGGCTCGGATCGCGACGCCTTCGCGAGCGCGCGAGTAGCGCTCGGTGACCTGCAGGCTCGAGTGGCCGAGGGTCGCCTGCACGTCGGGCGCGGTGGCGCCTGCGTCGAACAGGATCGTCGCGAACGTGTGCCGCAGATCGTGGATGCGCAGGTCGGGTCGGCCGATCGCCTCTCTGAGCTCCTCCCAGTTCACCGCGCGCCGCGCGTTGTGGTTCGTGAGGCGTCCACCGTCGGGGCCATCGAAGAGCAGGTCGCTCCCCCGCTTGCCTCGTGCCGCGGCTTCGGCGTACGGACGCAGGGCGTCGATCAGCGGGACATCCCTCGACTTGTGGCTCTTGGGCGACTGCTCGATGAGCTCGCTGCGCATGCCCGGGCTCAGCGATCGGCTGACGCGGATAACACCGCGCCCGAAGTCGACGTCGCCGACGCGCAGCGCGGTCGCCTCGCCCGCTCGCATGCCCGTGTAGACGAGGGCGGCGAAGTACCGGCGGTAGACGCCGTCGGGAATGAGGCCGAGCAGCGTGGCGATCTGCTCGAGCGTGAGCGCCCGCGACACCGGCGAGATCGACTCGCGCATGCTCGGCCGCTTCACCTCGCGGGCCGGGTTGTAGTCGATGAACCGCGACCGGCGCGCGCCGTCGAGGAGGCGTGAGAGAACTGCGAGCGCATCGTTCTTGGCGGATGCCCCACCCGACCACGCGACCATCGCCGACTCGATCATGGGCGAGGTGATCTCGTCGAGCCGATGCCTGCCGAGACTCGGCTTCACGCGCAGGCACCAGGCCACGCCGTAGCTGCGGGCCGTCGCCGGGCGGATCGACGACTCGATCGCCGGCCAGTACTTGTCGTACCACTGGTCGAGCGTCATCGACCCGTTCGGGTTGCGGCCGGCGACCATCTTCGCGAGCTCGCGCTTGGCCTCGGTCAGGGTGAGGAAGGTACGGGAGCGTTCGGCTGCGCCGCCCTCCACGCTCGGGCCGACGACGCGGATCTGGTAGCGCTGGCGGTCGGCACGCCAGCGGATGCCCTCGGGCAGCGGCCGGCCCGTCCGCGGATCGACCCGCGTCGGGGTGCCCTTCGTCGGCCGCCCGGCCATCAGTGTTCCGTTCCACCCCGCGCGAGCAGCTCGTCGATCGTGTCGGCGCTCCAGAGCAGGTGCTTGCCCATGCGGGCGTCGGGCTCGGGGATCAGCCCGTCGTGGCGAAGCTTGTCGAAGCTCGACACCGGGATGCGACATCGCTCGGCCGCCTCGACTCGACTCAGGTACTCGACCCTCCACGCAGTGTCGGCCATGATGCTCCCCCTCGACTCATCGGCCGCCGGCTGGCATCTCGTGCATGCCGACCCACGCGCGGCTATTTGCAAGTACCTGAGATTATCACCGGTCGCGGGTTTCGGCAAGTATCTGAGTTGCATGGCTAGACTCGGGCCATGAACGCCCCCGAACCAGGTGAGTGGGTGGACCAGTCGGCAGACGGGCTCCTACTCCAGAGCGACCTCCCCGACGAGTGGTTTCTCGCGAACCGCTTCCCCGGCGAACGCACCGACGATGGCAGCGCTCAGATCGACGAGCTCCTCGGGTACAACGTCTGGCCGCCCGTCCGACCAGTGGTCAAGAACCCGGAAGAATCCGAACAGAACGAGACCATCGACGGTCGTTGGCGCTACATCGAGCACACCGCATCGAGCACACGCGTGATGATTCGTCTACAGCGCCAGAAGCTCGCCGTACCCGAGGAGGTGCGCATCACCGGAGTGATCTACCTGCCTTTCCGCCCAGGCAACCCGATCACAAGCCATCTCCTCCGCGAGCTGCCGACCGCCCGCATCGAGGCCGCGATCAACAAGCGCCTCTTCGCGATGAAGCGCAAGGAGACGATCGCCGGCGGCAAGATCGTGCTGCCGTCGGGCCACAAGATCAGCGAGCGCGACCTGCTCAACCCACTCGGTGACCCGAAGAAGACGCCCGACTTCTACGAGCTGGTCGCCCTGCAGCACGGCCACCTCTCCCGGGAGGGCGACAGAAACCCGAGCACAACGATGGCGGAGATCAACGGCGTCGCCCTCTCCACCGCTCAGGGCTGGATCACGAAGGCCCGCGACCGCGGACTGCTCCCACCTGGGCGCCGAGGCCGTGCGGGCTGACCACTGCCTGACGATGGACGACTACTGCAAGAACCTGACCGACAGCGAGACACCCCTTCTGAAGCACTTGTGCAAGTTTGCTGTATGGAACTAAAGTGATGATCGTGGTTATCGGTTGAGTTCTTCAGAGGGAGTGGTCGTGACGGATATGGTTCTGGGTGGAAGCGAGTGGTTCCAAGGGCGTTTCGGGACGGTGGCAGGCGAAGTCGCTGAAGCACTCGTCCGTGCTGGACGGAACGCACATGAGACGGCTGCTGACTCGAAGGCGGCCAGCAAGCTGAGGACCGATGAGCCCTACGGCGCGACCTTCTGGCAGATCCTGGCTCTGTCTACCGTCGAGGAGCTCTCCGGCACCCAGGGCGTACAGACCACGAAGCCGAAGGGCAGCCGGTTCGAACTCCCCGTGGTGAACGGCACGATCCTGTACGCAGCTAAGTGCGCGTCGCAGTCAGGCCCCCAGGCGGACCGCTTGATGATCCGATGGTCGAACTTCCGTGAGCGCCTGTTCGACAACGTCGAACGCGCGGACGCCATGCACCTGCCCCTGCCCGAGTGGGAGCCGGAAGCAAGTCGAATCGAGACACCGAGCTCCGCCGCAAATGCTGTCATCCTCGTCGCGTATGTGGCCAGCGATCGTGGCGGTCTCGAGCGCATCTACATCGGGGACGGCTACCTCGACGCTGAGGGACATGTGCACTGGGTGTACTACGAAGAACTGCCGGTGGGGCCCGCCGAGATGGGCACGGGCATGATGTCGACCGAGCAGGCGGGGCGCTTCGACGAGGCCCCTATGCCGGATCTCGACATGGGTCTCTATGTAGATGACGACGCTGCTGAAGGTGGCCGATGAAACCTGTAACACCTGGTCGGCCAAACGGTTTGAACGCCACGGATGTCGCGCGGATCTTCGATCCCGAGCGACTCCGTCAGGCACGCCAGCTGGCTTTGCGCACCAAACAGGATGTTGCGAACGCGGTCAAGGTTTCGCCTGCGGCGGTGGGCCAATTCGAAGCGGGCATCATCGCGCCCCGCCCTGACGTCATCGAAAAGCTCGCGGACTACTTGAGAGTGCCTGCAGCGTTCTTCGCAGCAGGCCGACCGCGCGAAGCGCTGGAGTCCGGAAGCGTGTTCTTCCGGAGCCTCCGTGCGACAACGGCGAAGCAGCGGAACAAGGCGGTGGCCTACACCGAGCATGTGTGGGAACTCTCGAATGCCCTCGAAGCCCACGTGCGATTTCCGCATGTGGACATACCAGGATTCTCCGGCGGCGAGATCACCCCCGGCACTTTTTCCGACGACCCAGTCATTGCGGCACAACAACTGCGTGATGCGTGGCAGCTGGGCGACGGGCCAGTGCCCCAGATGGTCCGACTAGTCGAGTCGAAGGGGATCATCACGGTCTTGGTTCCGATGGTCGAGGCTGAGGTTGCTCGGATCGATGCGTTCTCGACTGTCTCGTTCGGCAGGCCTGTCATGGTCCTGTCCCCCGACCGGGCTGACGACGTTTATCGTCATCGGTTCAGCGCCGCGCACGAGCTCGGGCACATCATCCTTCATGGCGGCCGCACCTCGGGAACGGTCGACATCGAGCGCCAGGCCGACCGCTTCGCCGCAGAGTTCCTCACACCGCGCCGAGTTATGGAAGTCGAGCTGAAGTCCCGTCTTGAGATGTCAGTGGTCATTCGCCAAAGCCAGCAGTGGGGCGTGGAGCCCAGCTCGATCATCCTTCGCAGTCGGGAGCTAGGAAAGATCTCCGAAGCAACGGCCCGGCGCGGCTACATCCGGTTGAACCAGATCGGCGTCGCGCACGAACCCGTCGTAAAGTTCCCGGGCGAGCAGCCAGCCCTGCTATCGAAGGCGGTTGAACTCGCCGAGCAGCGCGGTGTTACGGTCCGCGACCTCGCGAACGAGCTGGCGTGGTCGACAGCACATGTCCGCCGAATGCTCGGCGAGCATGATGAGCGCCCTCGACTTTCGCTCGTAACCTGAGGCCCCTTGCTGGACGCGATCGTCCATCCGTGATGGCAACGACATGTCTTCGCGTCGTCAATGCGTTTCAAGTACGACCAGCGAGCGGAATCGCCCGCGGCGGATATGCGCGCGAGTCGCAGCCGAACTCGTCCGGGTTCTGAGATCATGCGAATGCATGCCAACAGCTGCTCATTTCACCGTGCTCACTGACTGAAAGCGACCCCCATGCACCTTGCTCAGATCAAGGTCCAGAACTTCCGTGGCATCTCTTCGGCAGACGTCTCGCTGGCCGGCAATACCGTCCTACTCGGTGACAACAATTCGGGAAAGTCGACCTTGCTCGAAGCCGTGGAGCTGGCGCTCGGCGCAGATCGCCTGTTCCGGAGGCCGACGATCGACGAGCACGACTTCTACGGCGGCAATTACCGGGAGAACGAGGTGCAGGTCGACGTGATGGTCGTCGACCTTGACGAGGAGATGCAGTCTCGGTTCCGGAACCACCTCGAGTACTGGGATGCGACCAACAGCAACCTGCTAACGTCCCTGCCCGGGCCCGACTCGGATGCCCTCCCCTGCGTACGGATCCGGTTCGTCGGCAGGTACGACGCCGACGAGGACGATTTCGAGGGTCGTACCTGGTTCTGCAGCCCCGAAGATGAAGAGGGCAAGCCGACCAGTGAAGCGAGGTCTGCAGACAAGCGTGAATTCGGCTTCCTTCTCCTGCGTGCTCTACGAACTGGGACACGTGCGATGTCGATGGAGCGCGGGTCGCTGCTCGACGTCGTTCTTCGCGCGTTCGAGGTCGAAGTACAGATGTGGGAGAACTTGCTCGAGAAGCTTCGCGGAGTTCCGGTCGCGGGTGTTGAGAACCCTGAATTCGGTCAGGTTCTTTCGAGCATCGACGAAGCGATGAAGCAGATCGTGGCTTCGGAATGGGCAGATGCGCCGCACCTCCGGGTTTCAGAGCTCACGCGCGAGGACCTGCGACGGGTGCTGCGTTCCTTCATGGCTACCGGCGCGCCTGGTTACGCAGCGCCGTTCAACCACCAAGGATCGGGGACGATCAACTCCTTGGTAATCGCGATGCTGACCCTGATTGCTCAGAAGCGCAACGGGCGCGTGATCTTCGCGATGGAGGAGCCAGAAATCTCTGTACCTCCGACAGCACAAAAGCGAGTCGTGGATCTGATCCTCGCGCTTGGCGGCCAGGCTATCTTCACGACCCATTCCCCGTACGTCCTCGAAGAGTTTGAGCCTGAGCAAATGGCGGTGATCTCGCGGAATCACGGCACAGGTGAATTGTCGAGTACACGGGTGCATTTGCCCGCTTCGCTGCGCATCAAGGCGTTTCGGACTGGTATTCGGACTCGGTTCTGCGAGGCGCTTCTCGCGCGACGGGTCCTAGTCACGGAAGGCGACACCGAAGCCGTGTCGTATGCGGCGCTCGCCAAGACGGCCGCGCGCGCGAACCCGACGCGGTTCGCACGGCTCGACACCCGCGGCTGGGCCATCTTCGATGCACAAGGCGAGACCAACGTCGCGGGGTTCGCCGGCTTTTTCCGCGGGCTCGGTAAGGATGTCGCTGCCGTGTTCGATAAGCAGCCCGCCGATCGTAAAGCCGACATCGAAGCGAGTTCAGACCACGCCTTCGAGCAGCAATATGGCGGCTTCGAGGACCTGGTTATCGCCGAGGTGCCCATCGCAGCGATTCGCGCCTACGTCGATGCACTGATCGCAGATGCGGTTTGGCCTTCGCACGTGTCGGAGCCCGACGATGGCACGGACGCCGCCTACTTGAGCGCGCTTAGGAAATTGCTCTCAAAGAATAAGGGCGATCGCTACGCAGCGGACCTCGTCACCGGGCTTGCCGAAGCTGACTTCCCGACTTCGATGGTGGACGTCCTCGAGCGGCTGAAGGAGGCGAGCGAACCACCCACAATGACCAGTGCGGCGCCGACCTACGAACCCGCAGCGGAAGCCGAGGGAGGACAGGACGATGGCGGCGCCCCAGCCTGACGAAGACTACGAGCTGGCAATCGAGCCACTACTCACGGCGACTGGCCACGTGATGGTCACTGGCAGCGCCGGGTGTGGAAAAACCACCGTCGCACTTCGCAAAGCCGCGCTCGCGATCACCGATGGGCTCGGAAGCCGCCACTCGCGCGTGCTATTCCTGAGTTTCGCCAACGCCACCGTCGACCGCGTCGCAGAGCACGCAACCAGTCAATTGGCGAAAGACCATCGCTCACAGCTGGAAGTCGGTACATATCACAGCTTCGCGTGGTCCATCCTTCGAAGCCACGGATACCTTCTTGGAGCACCGCGTGGCGTGAAGATCATGTCGCAGGCTGAACAGAACGCCTTCCGATCGCACATTCAGGACCCTGACGCCGACATACGTGCCGAGTTCCGACGCCAATTTGAGACGTTGGGACACGTTGGGTTCGACGACTTCGCTGGCCTCGCGAACGAGATTCTCGCCGGCAGCCCCTCCCTGCTAAGTGCGTACACCTCTGCATACCCGGTGATCGTTCTTGACGAGTTCCAGGACACCACCGACGACCAGTGGGCGCTCGTCAGAACGCTCGGGCAACACTCCCAGCTCATCGCGCTTGGGGATCCCGACCAGCGCATCTACGACTTCGTGGATGGGGCCAGCGAAGCGCGGTTCGAAGACTTCGCGGCTGCATTCGCACCGCGACAGGTGGACCTTTCGGCGTGGAACTGGCGCAGCCCTGGTAGTTCGATCACTCGGTTTGGCCGCGACGTCCTGCGAGGCGACTTCGAGAACTCGTACGAGGAAGTCGCGGTCCTGACGAGTGGCTTCCCACCCCTACTGACTTTGAAAACGACCCTGCTCACCACGCTGAAGCGAGTTACGGCTGCGGGCGGTGGCACGGTCGCGATCCTTACGCCGACCAACGCCCTTTCGGCGCGCGTCTACGAATACATCAGCGAGGCGCAGGAAAACCCGAAACTGCCAGGCCTAAGGATCGAGATTCACGCCACGAAGGAGGAGGGGTACGCCGCCCTTATCTTCATTGGCACCCTCCTGGAAATCGGCGCTACCGACCCCGATCGGTACGCCGTCGCGTGCGAGGCTTTGGCGCACTACTTGCGTACGAAATCGACGAAGCTCGGGTCGACAGCGCGCAGTCTGGCAGATCGCCTCGCGGGCTACGCCGCGAAGCTACAAGCAGGGAGTCCTGTGAACGTCAAGATTGTCAATGCGATCCGGGCGGTCGTCGACGGGTCGATCGAGAACGCCCGTACCGGACACGTATATGGGGACTACCTCACGGTCGTCAGCCTCCTCGCGTCCTCCGGAACGACCGAGCTCAAGCCGATGGCAGCGAACGTGCGAATGCTTAATCTTGTGACTCGTGGCTCGGACATTGAGACATCACTCGCCGCCTCATGGCGTGTGAACGGCACTTACGTGAACGCCAGGGAGATCATCCGAGACGCGGTGTTGCAGTATCAGCTCACGAGCAGCAAGCGCAGCAATCGGGATCTCATCGTCATGACCGTTCATCGAGCCAAGGGTCGGGAGTTCGACGAGGTAATCGTCTATGAGGAGCGATACGATCCGCTTCTCAAGCTGACGCCCACCCAGAAGGACTTGGGATCCGCGCGATATGCGTTGAACGTCGCAGTAACGCGAGCTAGGAAGCGCGTCACAATCATCACGCCTCAAAACGCACCCTCACCCCTTCTCACCCTCAAGCTCGATCACGTGCTGAGATAGGCCTGCACGGCTATCTCAGTCTCCTGGCAATCACAGAGCGATCGCGCAAGATTACCGAATGGACGTATGCTACCGTAGGTAGTTGCAAGAACCTGAGCTAGCTCGGAGGAAGGCGATGCGTGGTGGAGTGATCTTGTACCGGGGTTCCGGGGCCGACGCGCGCCGGTACCTCGAGTCCGATCGCTCCCGCGCCGACGACTACTACCTCGAGGGCGGCACGGCGCTGGCCGATTTCTCCGTCGTTGACGGCAACGGCGACCTGATCGGCGAGGGCGCGCTCACCCCCGACCAGTACGCCCAATGGGTCGACTGGATCAACCCGCTCACCGGCGAGTCGATGGGCACGCCCCGCCACGCCGGCGACGCTCGCCATGGGTCGCCGCGGTTCGCGGAGATGGTCGTCAACGCGCCGAAGTCGTTGTCGATCGCCGCAGCGCTGCACCCCGAGGTATCCGATGCGCTCGATGCGGCGCAGCAGGACGCGGTCGCCGAGCTCCGCGTTTGGCTCGGCGAGCACTCGGTCACGCGCGTCGGCCCGCGTGGTGCGCAGCGCGTCGTGCCGGTCGAGCAACTCGAGACGGTCGCGGTCTCGCACAAGACCTCGCGAGCGGGCGACCCGCACCGGCACATCCACTTCCAGATCGGCACGCGGGTGTGGGCGGATGCCGCGTGGCGAGGTCTCGACACTGCCGCCCTGTTCCGACAGCAAGGCGCGATCCGCGCGCTCGGCACGGCCGTGATCGCAGCGCACCCACGGCTCGCGGCCGCGCTCGACGCGGTCGGCCTCACGCTCGATCCGGTCACGGCCGAGGTCACCGAACTACAGCCGTTCAACGCGGCGATGAGCAAGCGCGCCGAGCAGGTTGCGTGCAATCTCGCGCAGTTCGAGAAGGTCTGGCGTGCCGAGCATCCGGACCAAGAACCCGGACCCGCCGCGATGTCGCGACTGACCGCGATGGCGTGGGATCACGAGCGGCCGCACAAGAAGCCGACCCGGCTCGGCAGCGAGGAAGCGTGGCGGCGCGAGCTCCAGGCATCCGGTTATCGACCTGATCTCGAACGCGTGCGGGCGCAACGGGCCGCCGCGCTCGATGAGCTGATCGTGCAGGATGTCGCGTCCCGCGCGCTCGATCGATGCGCGGCCGCCGCGTCGACGTGGACGGTGCACGACATCCAGGAGCACGTGTCGCACCTCGTCACCGAGGCCGGCGTGCGTGCCGACCCGACGCCGCTGCGCGAGTTCGTCACGCTCGCCACAGAGCTCGCAGCGGAGAACTGCCTTTCGGTGCTGCCGCCCGATGGGCCGCGTCCTGAGCACGTCGCGCACCTGACGAGCGTGCACGTCATCGCCGTCGAGACCCGGCTGCGCGATCTGCTCGCGGCCCGGGCCGAGCGACCGCAGGTGCTCACGCCCGACCTGTCGCGCATTGCACATCGACTCCGACTCGACCCGGCACAGGCGCGCGCGGCTGCCTCCGTGGCATCCACTAAATCGCTCGTCGTCGTGGAAGGTGCGGCCGGCGCGGGAAAGACGACGATGCTCGCCGCTGCGATCAAAGCGGCGGCCATGGAAGGCCGCAAGACGCGCGTGGTCACGCCGACGAAGAAGGCGGCCGACGCTGCGCATCAGGAGCTCGGCGTTGCGGCCGACAGCGTCGCCAAGCTCGTGCACGAGCACGGGTGGCGGTGGAATCGTGACGGCGTGTGGACGCGGCTCACCATCGGCGACCACGACCCAGATACGGATGCCGTGTACGTCGGCCCTGCGGCATCCGCTCGACTGCGCCGCGGCGAGCGAATCGTCGTCGACGAAGCGGGCATGCTCGACCAAGACACTGCGCTCGCGCTCCTGACCATCGCCGATGAGGCCGGCGCTACGGTCGCCATGGTCGGCGACCGTGCGCAGCTCTCGGCAGTCGGCCGCGGTGGCATGCTCGATATGGCCGCGCAACTGCTCCCCCGCGTGCACCACATGACCGCCGTGCACCGATTCGTCGACCCGGAGTACGCCGCGCTCACCGTGCAGATGCGGCGCGGGGATCATCCGGAGGCGGTCTTCGATCGACTGTGCGCGCTCGGTCTCGTTGCGATTCATGAGAGCCCGGATGCGCAGCTCGAGGCGCTCGCACGTGAGTGGCGCGAGGGTTGCACGATGACCGTTGCAACGAACGACGAGGCGCGCGAGCTGAATGCGCGGATTCGCGAGGAGCGAGTGCGCGCTGGCGACGTCGATGACAGCCGCACGGCGATAGGGAGCGATGGGCTACGCATCGGGCGCGGAGATGTGATTCAGACGCGGCGGAACGACTCAGCCGTGCGGGTGGCGAATCGGCAGGTGTGGGTCGTTCGGAGCGTGGTCGACGACGGCGTGGTGTGGGCGACGGAGCGTGCCGCCAGCCATCTGCCGCGATCCGTGCGTCTGCCAGCCGAGTACGTCGCCGAGCACACACATCTCGCGTACGCCGCGACTGCGCACGGGGTGCAGGGGATGACGGTTGCCGAGTCGCACACGGTGGTCGGCGATGTGATGGGTGCAGCGGCGTTGTACGTGGGCACTACCCGTGGGCGAGACTTCAACCGGCCTCATCTCGTCGCGGCCGATGTGGACGACGCACGAGACCGGTTCGTCCTCACGACGGTACGCGATCGCGCCGATCGCGGCCTCGCGAACGCGACGGCGACGGCACGTGAGTCGCTGCGCGGGCTCACGACAGGTAGGGAGCAGCGACACCGCCGGATGCAACGGATGGACGAGACTAATTTCGCTCAGACCAGTGCGTCGAGTACAACTCCCGATGTCGGACTGATGCGATGAGAAAGACCGCTGCGATCTCACGGTCGTGGCAGGTGCGCGATCGAGATCAGATGCGGATCCAAAACCTGGCGGCGAACTGAAGCGGAACTGTCCGCGTGCATTCCGCCGATGTACGGGCGGCGCCGACCGCGCTCCGGCCCCCTTCAGACGAAAGTCACAAGCTCCGAAGTGCGGCTCTGAGGGTCGTACTTCAGCGCGAGCGTAAAGTTCCGTAGGCCCTTGGATGTCTCGACCTCGATCAGCGAGTTGTACATCAGCACTTCGTCGCCGGTGTTGGCATGCCGCTCGAATCTGAGGTTGTACATGTGACCATCTGCGCTGTGTTCGGTGAGCGTCATTTCGAGTCGCTCCTGATCAAGATCTGCGAATTCCGCAAGTGAGAGCGCGCCGCCGTGCCGCACGTGCAGGTACTTGAATCGTCCATCGGTCATCCATACGGTCGGTGACTCGATCGCGCCCACGTGCGGATCTAAGGTTCCAATCGCGAGGTCGATATCTGAGAAGTTCCTTCCACTGAGTCGCGTGTTGATCCTGAAGGTCAGGAACGGAAGGTACAGCTGCGACCAAACTCCGACGGGAGTGAAGCCGTTTTCCTCAAACGGGTAGCCGAGAGGATTCGCGATCTCACCGTCAACGCCGTCCAAGAGGATCGAGCCCACTCTTAGACCGATCTGTGGGAGAGAGAGTGCGAGGTGCTCCTTGAGGTCGCTGTGCATCGTGCAGTCGGCAAAGCCGACATACGCGGGGTTGGGACGCACCGCTTCGACCAATGCCCTAGCTTGGGTCGGAGATAGGTTCGAGATGTAGACGGCGTAGATCTGATCGGCGTTCATCGACCGAGGCGTCTCGATGTCGGCGTCGTTCAAGAGCGCCCGCCGAAGTGATGAGCCCCGCCCTTCCAAGATGTCTCCATGCAGGATGGCGTTTAGCCCCCGGTTGTGTGCAGGCCGGGGCAGAGCGGGGATCCACGTTTCCGCGAGATATCGACCGTAGAAGCCGTTTGATGCTTCCGAAGCGACTGACCAGTCGAACAGGAGCGCGATCTCTCGCCGACCACTGTGGGGGACGAGAGCGCGAGCGATCAGGTCGTAGTCGACACCGACTTGTGACAATTCGCCAACCAGCATGGAGTGCATCGATCGAATCCAGTGATGGAACTCGGCCGACCGAACTCCATATAGCGACTGAGCTTGTGTAAGCACACTGCTGTTGAGCGCTGTGACTGCGTGAATACGGAACGGCCCACTACTCAGCTCATCCCAGGTCATCGACGAGCTGGTCATGTCCTCACGCTACCGTTGACAACGGTTCCGACAATTTACGGCCACGGTGGCCCTCGTGATTCCTGCGATCTCGTAGATCGGCTTGCGGCGCGCCGCGTTCTGCCGAGGCGGCAAGTCACCGGCACCTACGCGACGTTAGTGTATGCGACGTGATGGTTCGACACGCGTTGCGGTGCCCTGGATGCGAAGAAGTGCTGTTTGTCCGAGTCCCGGCAGATTCCACCACGGGCACTCGCTTCTACTTTCCCTGCCCCTATTGCGAGCTGCCGATTCGTGGCCGTGCTCGTGAGGTCGACGGCAGTTCATTCGAAGTGACATTCGACGCCGAGGAAGTCCAGTGGGACGTCGCCCCTACCGACTCAAGGGTCGTGACAGTGAACCCGTTCGCACCTGGCGACTTCGCGGCCGATTCGCTTGTCGCCCTCGGAGGCTCGAGCATCTTCACCCTCTACGATCTGCTCGGCGACCGAGTAATGGACTTCTTGTCCGACCGCGGGACTGCGGATCATGCGGCCGACGAGCTGTGGCCACCGGTCCGCCGGCTTTACGAGTACTACCTCTCGGAGGGCTGGACCGGATTCGATCGAACAATCACCAGGTCATTCTCGGACTGGAACTTGCCTCGTGGAACCACGTTGCCAGAAAGGATAGTTCAAGCCCATCAGCCAGCACTCGCATTGACGTCGGCGCTCGTAACACCTGGACAACCCGTGACCCAATTTCACGAGCGCTTCATGCGCAAACATGTGGCTGCGGCAACGCGCCCAACCTACTTATCGCTTCTAGAGAGCGACGAAGCGGCCGGAAAGATCAGGGCGCTTCAGAGATCGGTGTTCGATGTGATCGAGCTCTTCGTAAATAGGAGGGAGGCGTGGCTTATTGGCGCACTTCCACGATTCATCGATCCGCAGCGACTGCCGGACCTGGAACGATTGACGCTCGCGCGTGACGAGTTCAGTGAAACACGCGATCTGTTCCAGCAAGCTTTCGAAGTCATATCCAAGACCCTCGTCTACCCGATCGCGGCACAGAACACAATCAAGCGTGGGCATCCCGGAGACTTTGGTAAGGCGCATCCCACACTCGTGCCAGTTAGGTCCAGACCGACCTCTCTCGCCAAGTATCAGCAGCTCGCCAATGCATACAAGATCGCCTATGCGGCCGAAGTTCCTGGGTGGGAAGGCTTCACGAGCATCCTCGACAATCGCGTCCGGAACACGATCGGTCACGCGTCAGTTCGCCACGACCTCCGCTCGGGGCGAGTGGTCTCGGGTTCCGACGCTACAAGCGTCGACTACATGACCTTCCTGCGCGGCGTCTACGATCTATTCGATGCTCTGGCCGCGACCTTGCAGGTATTGCGGTCGGTACGCATCACTGCCACGAGACGTCCGACCTCCGGACCGGCAACGGCATCAGGTACTGCCACAGGTGCTGGTAACGAGCCGCCGGACATTCAACCATCCCCCTGAGGTGGCCCTACCCTCGGGGCGCGGCCGTCGACTGCGATCTCGGCAACGCCGCGCTACGCAACATTGATTGGCGGATGCCACTCCGAAAGCAGTCTCGCTTCGAGTGACGCGGCCTCTTCTTTCGAACCGGTAGTCAGCCACGCGAGATCACAGGATCGGATCCAGGCTGTAACGACCGCGACCTGCACGTCGGTCATGACCGTTGGACGCCGACGCGTCTGCTCTCTCGTCAGCCCGAGCTCTCGCACGGCGACCCAAGAACGCAGCGTGCTCCGGCTAAGGTCTAGAGATGTCCGGAGGTGCGTACTGATACGCGATCTCAGGTTCGAGGCCTTCCCGAGATAGACGCACTCGTCGTCCCTGAACCATGCGTAGACGCCCGGACGATCGGGGATGTCTGACCGCCGAATCGAGCCCGCGATCATGCGAGGTTGAGCAAGCACGACTTTCCACTCCGATGTGGTGAGATTGGCCATTTCGTTAGCGTAACGACGAGGTCGACATCGCGTACTTTCGCACCGCGGTGAACACGCAGGCAACCGCCGCCTGCCTCGAAGACAGGCACGCCAGCGGTCGATCAGCTCGAAGGCGAAAACATCGATCCCGGGTAGCCTGAATCCCAGGTCTGATGTTCAATTGCGCTCCGATCTTGTGCCATTAATGTGCCATCAAATGCGCGAAAACCATCTGAAACCAACTGGGACCGTTTCGAAGAATCCCTGATCAGAGCGATATCGCAACCAAAAGAACTGAGCGAAAACCGCCCAGGCTCACTGAAAATCGAAAGGTCACCGGATCGATGCCGGTCGGAGCCACAGCGAAACCCCCGCAAGATCGGGGGGCTCCTTGTTGCCACGTGCCGGTTCGCGCCGCCTGCGAGTAGCTCCCTATCCTCCCGACTGCCACGGCTCCGACGATCCCCACCGCGCGAAGTACGCCTCAATCGCGCTCGGTGAGTCATGATCGACGGCCAGCCACTCCGAAGCCGCCTTGCGGCCGATCCCGTCCGTCAGCTCTTCGGACAAGGGGCCCTGCGGGTCATCGGTGAGATCGCTGATCTCCATCCACACGGAGTACGCGGCGCCTCCGTGCTCGCAGTCGATGTACTCGTCGCTGAACTGACCAGCACCATCCACCACGATGTCGTACGTGCGCCGGCCTCCCCGGTTGAGGACCGCTTCGGCCACGGCACTCATCGCCGCGCGGAACCGCGCCTCCAGCTCCTCGCTGCTCATCGTGCAATCACCCGCTCCGGCACTCGCCGTCCAGCGGCGCTGGTCTGACGATAGCGTCGGCCAGGCTCGCCGCAGGTGCATCGGTGCGCCGACGCGCTTCGCTCCAGTCATGAGCGACGGCGGAGAGCGGGCAGCCGATCCGTTCCGTGCTCAGCTCGACGCCGATCCCGAGAAGTGGGAGGCGGCATTCTGGGGCCGGCTTCGCGATCAGGCGCCCGAGCTATACGCCCGATTCGACAGCAGAATGACCTAGCTTCCCTCCGGGTACCATCGGGCGGCCCGGCCCCATACGATCAGCAGGTGGACGGACTCGCGAACGGCTTAAAGCGCCTCGATGCTGCGCAGACGACGGATCAGCTCATCAGCGCCCTGTGGGATCTGCGCGACTCCGCCTACGACGAGCCCGAGCGCTGGAGCACGTTCACCGCCGAGGACCTGCTGCAGCGTCTGACCTCGGAGCTGGACGACGACGCCGTCGAACCTGCAGTCGAGATTCCGGTGCCCGCGCTTGGACAAGCCCTGGCGCGGGCGCTCGACCCTCGACCGCGCGACCAGCGCTCAGGTGACCAGGAACGCCGCATGAAGGAGCAGCGATGAAGATCGGCCTCGCAGCGATGGGCATCGGTGCCGGAGTCCTCGCGACACTCGGGGTCGTGCTCGTTCTGCTCCCGGCGCCGAGTGCGTCGTTCGGGTGGTTCGCCTATCAGCGCATCGCCGATTTCGGCTTCGTCGGCGGCTGGCCGCCGGTGGCACCCGAGCGCATCTGGGGCATCGTGCTGCTCGCGCTCGCGCTGGCCCTCGGCGCATTCACCACCGGGTGGGCGTTGGGCAGCGCCCGCGCCCGCAAGCGCGAACGGAGCGCCCGAGCATGACCACGATCCCGACGACCACCTGGGCCCCGCCGAGCAATCGCCCGGCGGCCACCGCCAAGAAGCTCGTTCCGTGGACCATCGCGGTCGCAGCCCTGTTCTGGCTCGTGCCGATCGCGCTCACGTTCGCCCCGTCGCCGACCCTGCAGACGATCGGGCTGATCGTCGTCTGGATCGGGTTCCTCCCCTACCTGGGCCTCACCGTGACCACCATCGTGTTCGCCGTGAAGGGACTCGCCGACGCCGGCCGACTCGGCGGCCTCGGTCGCTCGGAGGCCCGGTTCGCGCTCGTCGCAACCATCGTCATGTTCGCCACAGCGCCGATCGTCGCCATCGTCGTCGGGGCCCTCGTGTCGCTGCTGTTCGCCTGAACGAGCGGGGATCCCTCCCGGCATCCGCCGTCCGCGCCGCGCGCCTAGAATCGGACTCGTGCCCCACGCCCAGCAGCCCGCGGAGCCTCAGCTGCCCGCAAAGGCGCCGAAGCCCTCGAGATCGGGGGCGACGCGCGCGGCGATCCTCGGGGCGGCGACCGAGCTGCTGAGCGAGCACGGCGTGCGGGGCGTGACGGTAGAGGCCGTCGCCGAGGCCGCCGACGTCTCGCTCGGGCTCCTCTACTACCACTTCGAGAACCGGCAAGACCTGATCCGCGCGGCGCTCGCGGAGGCGCTGCAGAACTACGCGTACCGCCGCCCGCCGCAGGACCTGCCGCCGGCCGAGCGCCTACGCACGGCGCTCAGCCAGCACATCGGCGTCGAGGCCGAGGCGGCGCGCCAGGACCGCGTCTACGCGGAGGCGATGCGGGCGGCGGCCTTCGATCCCGCCATCCGCCCCGCCCTGACCGAGACCCTCACCGGCTGGAACGGCGGGATGACCCGGCTGGTCGCCGCGGCGGTGCCGCAGCTCGCCGCGCCGGACTCCGCGGCCCAGTCCGCGGAGCAGGCGCCGACCGCACCGGCCGCGGAGGCCGCGACGGCGCTCACCGCGCTCGTCGACGGCCTGCAGCAGCGCGTCCGCTCCTCGCTGCTCCCGCCCGAGCGGGCGCTCGAGCTGCTCGGCATCGCGACCGGCGCCGTCCTCGAGAGCGGGGCACCGGATGCCGGCTGAGCAGAAGCGCGTGAAAGCCGCGACACCCGCGAAGCCCGTCAGCAAGCGCGACCGGATCCTCGCCGCCACGGCGCAGGCGATCGGCGAGCGCGGCCTCGACGCCTTCGTGGTGAAGGATGTCGCCGCGATCGCGGGCGTCACGACGCAGCTGACCTACTACCACTTCCCGAACCGGCAGGCCCTGATCCGCGGCGTCTTCCAGTACGCCGCCGAGCGCGCGCCCTCGGTGAACCTGCTGAGCCTCGACCGGGAGGCGAGCGGCTACGAGGCGCTGCGCAGCGCGCTGCACGCCGAGTTCGACGACTCCCCCGAGGTGCGCGACCTGAACCTCATCTGGAACGAGGTCACCGCGCTGCCGATCGAGGACCCCGAGCTCGCCGAGGCGGTGCTGCGGGCCACTGAGCGCTGGAACGAGCAGCTCACCATCGGCATCCTGCGCGGCCTCGCCGACGGCTCGATCGCGACGGCCGCGGCGCCGCAGGCCGTCGCGGAGATCCTCACGGCGACGGTCGAGGGGCTGAGCCAGCGCTGGCTCGCCGGGCTCGTCTCCCCGGACGACGCCCGCCGGACCCTCGACGTGGTGCTGTCGACGATCCGGCGGGCGTGAGGCGGTTCAGAACCGCTCAGAGCTTGCCGTAGACGGCCTTCCCGCCGAGCAGGGTGAGCTCCACCTTGGTGTCGACGATCTCGTCGACCGGCACCTCGGTGAGGTTGCGGTCGAGCACGATGAGGTCCGCGAACTTGCCGACCTCGATCGATCCGCTGGTGGCGTCGCCGTGCATGATCCGCGCCGGGTTGATCGTCATGGCGCGGATGGCCTCCTCGATCGTGAGCCCGCGGTCCTCGCCGAGCTTGCCGGGGAAGCGGTCGCCGCCCTCGGGGTTCTCGCGCGTCATCGAGATCTGCAGCGAGGCGAACGGGTTCAGCGGGTCGACCGGCCAGTCGCTGCCGTTCGCGACCTGCGCGCCGGCGTCGGCGAGGCTGCCGATCGGCTCGGTGCGCGCGAAGCGCTCCGGCCCGAGGGTGTCCTGGGCGGCGTCGATCGAGTCGAACGCCGGCTTCGCCCACTGCAGGCCCATGGCGGGCAGCACGTCGAGCTCCGCGAACCGCGCGAGGTCGTCGGGGTGCACCGACTCGGCGTGCGCGATCGCGAGCGGGGTGTCCGAGTCGGACTGGGCGCGCGCGATCTCGAAGGCGTCGAGGGCGGTGCGCACCGCGCGGTCGCCGATCGCGTGCGGCTCGGGCGTGATGTCCTCGTCGAGGAGCAGGGCGACGATCGCGCCCATCTGCTCGGCGGTGTACTCCGGCTCGGGTCCGGCGTTCGTACCGGGCCGCCAGTCGGGGGCCTCCTCGGTGCCGAAGTTCTCGTAGTACGGCTCGAGGAAGGACGCGGTCAGGGCGGGCGCCTGCAGCACCCCGTCGAGGCCGAACTCGGCGACGTTGTTCACGGCGATGCCGGGCTCCTCGGCCGAGGCATCCGTCGCCCACTGCTCGCGGAACGCGACCACCTCGTCGACCGCCGCGCGCGGGTCGGTCTTGCCGAGCTCCGCCGAGATGTTCGGCGCGAGGAACACGCGCGTGGTGAGCTCGCCGCGCTCGCGCAGCTCGGTCATCGCGGAGGCGACGTCCTCGCCCGAGAGCTGGTCCATGTAGGCGGTGACGCCGACGGCGGACAGCGCGGACATGGCGGCGGATGCCGAGGCGACGCTCTCGTCGAGCGTGCGCGGCGGCACGATCTTGGCGCGCGCCATGAACGCGGCGCCCTCCTCGAGGATGCCGTTGGGCACGCCGTTCGCGTCGACCTCGATGTGCGGCGGGCCGGAGTCTTCCGAGGTGATGTTCGCGGCCTCGAGCGCCTTCGTGTTGAGCAGCACCGAGTGGCCGTCGGTCGTGTAGACGAGCACGGCCCGGTCGGTGTCGAGCGCGTCGAGGACGCTCTTGTCGACCTTCACGCCCTGCGGCTGCATCGCCTGGCGGTACCAGGTCTCGACGATGAGGGGCTTGTCGGTGTCGCCCTCCTCGTCGAGGCAGCCCTGGATCTTCTCCTGGAACTGCGGGATCGTCAGCGACTCGAAGTTCAGGTTGCAGGCGGTCAGCTTGTCGCCGCCGAGGAAGGTGTGGATGTGGGCGTCCTGGATGCCCGGCATCACCATCTTGCCGCCGAGGTCGATCGTCTCGGTCCGCTCGCCGATGAACTTCCGGGCGCCGGCGTCGTCGCCGACGTAGACGATCTCGCCGTCGGTGATGGCGACGGCCTGCTGGACGCTGTCGTCGGCGTCGACGGTCCAGACGAAGCCGTTCGTCAGCACGGTGTCCGCGGCGTCCGCGTCGGACGTCGTCGTCGGCGTGCAAGCGGCGAGGGCGCCGGCGACCGCGACGGCCGCGAGGCCGATCGCGAGGAGCCGTGGTGCCTTCGAGGGGGGATGGATGCGCATGCGCGTTCCTTTCTCGGTGTGGCTGGGGTGCTGCTCGGCGGGGAGGGCCGTCAGCGGGTCGGGACGACGGGGGCCTCGTCGTGATCGGGATCGTCGGCGCGCTCCTCGCCCTCGTCCATGCCGAGCTCGGCGACCGGCCGGCGGAAGCCGCGGGTGAGCCCGAAGAGGAGCACTACGCCGATACCGGTCCAGACGGCACCGAGGAGCATCGCGTCGGCGCTCAGGTGCACCCAGAGCAGGCCCGTGCCCGCCGCGCCGAGGAGCGGCAGCACGATGAACCGCAGCACCTCGCCGAGGGTGCGCCGACGCCCCTGGCGGATCGCGTAGTGGGCGATGACGGCGAGGTTCACGAAGGTGAAGGCGATGAGCGCGCCGAAGTTGATGACCGAGGAGATGAGGTCGAGCGAGGGCGTGATCGCGAGCAGCACGACGAGGCCCGAGAGCACCGTCGTGAACACCGGGGTGCGGAAGCGGGGGCTCACGGCGCCGAACCAGCGCTTCGGCGCCAGCACGCCGTTGCGGCCCATCACGTAGAGCAGCCGGGAGACGCTCGCGTGCGAGGAGAGCCCGGAGGCCACGGCGGCGGCGAACGCGACGGCGACGAAGAGGAGCTGGAAGACCTGGCCGCCGACGAAGAGCGCGAGCTCGGGCAGCGTGTCGTCGATGTACTCGAAGCCGTCGAGGGTCGGGAAGGCGGACTGGGCGAACCAGGCGCCGGCGAAGAAGATCGCGCCGCCGATCAGCACCGTGAGCATGACGGCGCGGGGCACGGCGTTCGGGGTCTTCGCCTCTTCGGCGTACATCGTGACCGCGTCGAAGCCGATGAACGAGAAGGCGACGATCGTGGTGCCCGCGAGCACGGCCGACAGCTGCACGCCGTCGTGCCAGATGGGCTGCAGCGAGAAGAGCGTGCCGGTGCCCATGCCCTTCGAGATCTGGAGCCCCGCGAGCACGAGGAACGCGGCGATGCCGGCGAGCGCGGCGATGAGCAGCACGCCGTTCACACGGGAGGTCGCCTTCACGCTCACGACGTTCAGGCCGATGAGGAGCACGGCGACGCCGATCACCCAGACCGCGCCCGGCACCTCGGGGAAGAACTGCTCCATGTAGAGCCGGATGATCACGGCGTTCACGACGGGCAGCAGGAGGTAGTCGAGGAGCGACGCCCAGCCGACGAGGAAGCCGAGCGCGGGGTGGATCGCCTCGCGGGTGTAGGTGTACGCGGAGCCGGCGGCCGGGAACGCCCGCACCATCGCGCCGTAGCTGACGGCCGTGAACAGCAGGACGACGAGCCCGACGAGGTAGGCCATCGGCACGACGCCGTCGGTCTCCTCGGTCACGATGCCGAAGGTGTCGAACACGGTCACCGGGGCCATGTAGCCGAGGCCGAGCCCGACGATGGCCCACATCCCGAGCGAGCGCTTCAGGGTCGGTGCAGTCACTGCGCACATCCTTGTGTCTTCGAGACGCGGGTCGCCTCATCGCGGATGCCGGGGCGGGCGCCGCCGGCGTGAACGACTGCGAGCCTAGGAGAAGTTCTTGAAAGTCACAACATGATTTCCTAGTGACGTTTTCAAACCGTTACCGGCGTGAGCCCACGGCAACGCGAACGCCCCCGCATCCGGGCGGATGCGGGGGCGTTCGAAGCTGCGGGGCGGGCCGCCTAGCCCGCCGTGGGGAGGGTGCGCAGCGCCACGGCCTGACTGACGGCGAAGAGCGCGACGTCGACCGCGACCGCGAGGACCGCGAGCACGACGAGCACCGTCGCCGCGGCGAGCGAGACGGCGGCCACGGCGAGCGCGGCAGCCAGGTTCGCGAGCATCACGAAGCGCAGCGCCCGCCGGAGCGGGAGCCGTGCGAGCATCCATGCCACGATGCCCGCCCAGAGCACGACCGCGACGCCGATCGCCACGACGAGCACGACGGGCAGGCCGACCGCGGGCGCGATCGGCACGGCCCAGAGCGCCACCCCGGCGCCGAGCACGGCGCAGTACGCGGCATCCAGCCGGAGGCTCCACCGCCCGACGGCCCCGCCGTCGATCGCGCGCATGTCCGGCGCCTCAGTAGCTCGTCATGGGCATGGACCGCACGAACTCGAAGATCTGCGTCATGAGCCAGGCGGTCCAGATCATGGCGACGACGAAGCTCGCCACATTCACAGCGATGACAGCCCACATCGGCGCCATTCCGCGGCCGCCGGCCTCGCGGCGGACGAACACGCTGCGACCGATGACGTAGACGAGCGCGGAGAGGAACGTCCACGCCCAGTGGAAGCGGCGCACGTAGCCGAGCTTGGCGAGCGCGGCGTAGTCGAGGTAGGAGAACCAGACCGACAGGCCGTAGACGATCCAGCCGAGGATCATCAGCGTGAGGTACCAGGGATCGAAGAAGATCGCCGTGCTCGCGGCATAGGGGCTCGCCACGGAGGCTTCGAGGTAGCCGCGCACATCCCAGAAGAACAGCATCACCAGCGGGATGATCGGCAGGAAGACGACGAGCCAGACCCAGACGGTGCTGGTCGGCGTGCCGTCCGGCACGCGATGGACGGGAACCCCGTACCCCTGGTAGGGCGCGGGGCTCGGCGCGCCGGGCACCGCTGGCGCAGCGGACGCGGCTGGCGCTGCCGCCGGCGCCAGGTGCTCGGTCCAGCCGATCCCGTCCCACCATCGCTGTCCGCCGCCGCCGGCGGGGTCCGGGTACCACCCGGGGGCGATCTGCTGGCCGTGCGCGTCCGTCATCGAGGCTCCTGTCTCTCTCCGGCCATGCTAACGACGTCGCACGGCTTGACGCGGGTGCGACGCTCCGCTATATCTATACCCCCTAGGGGTATTAACTCTCGATGCCCCGATCCTCATCCGAAACGGAGCAGCACCATGTCACCCAGCAGCAGATCCGGCGGCCGCCGCGGCCTCGGCCTCGCACTCATCGCCGCGGCCCAGTTCGTCGTCATCATGGACACCTCGATCATCGGCGTCGCCCTGCCCGACATGCAGGCCGCGCTCGGCTTCACGCCCGAGTCGCTGTCGTGGGTGTTCAACGCCTACGTCGTCGCATTCGGCGGCCTGCTCCTCCTCGGCGGCCGCCTCGCCGACGTCCTCGGCGCCCGGCGCGTGTTCATCGCCGGCTGGACGATCCTCGCGCTCGGCTCCGTCCTCGCGGGAGCGGCGCCGGACGCCGTCACCGAGATCGTCGGCCGCGCCGTCCAGGGCGGCGGCGCCGCGCTGATCGCCCCGGCCGCGCTCTCCCTGCTCATGGCGCTCTTCGGCGGCACCGCCGAGCTCCCCCGCGCCTTCGCCGTCTACGGCGCCGCGGCACCGATCGGCGGCACCGCGGGCGTGTTCCTCGGCGGGGTGCTCACCGAATACGCGAGCTGGCCCTGGGTGTTCTACGTCACGGTCCCGATCGCCGTCCTCGTGATCGCGTTCACGCCGGCCGCCCTGCCCGCCGTGCCCGGCGGCCGCGGCTCGGTCGACCTCGCCGGCGCGCTCACCGCCACCCTCGGACTCGCCACGATCGTCTACGCCGTCGTCCGCGCCCCGGAAGCCGGCTGGGGCGGGCCGGAGACGATCCTCGGGCTCGTGGCGGGCATCGTGCTGCTCGTGCTCTTCTTCGTCATCCAGTCCCGCCGTCGCACGCCGCTGCTGCGGCTCGGCATCTTCCGCGCGCCGCAGCTCGGCGGAGCGAACCTCGCCCAGCTCCTCCTCGGTGCGGCGTGGGTGCCGATGTGGTTCTTCCTGAACCTCTACCTGCAGCAGGTGCTCGGCGCCGGCGCGTTCGCCTCGGGCGCGGCGCTCCTGCCGATGACCGCGCTCATCGTCGTCGTGATGGTGGCGCTCGCGCCCAGGCTGCAGGCCCGCTTCGGCGCGAAGGCGCTCATCGCGTGGGGCTTCGTGCTGCTCGCGGCGGGACTCGGCTGGCTCGCCCTCGCCCGCCCGGACGGCGCCTACGCGCTCGACGTGCTGCCGGCGTCGCTCGTCGCCGCCTTCGGCATGGCGCTCGCCTTCGTGCCCTCCCTCGGGACGGCGATCAGCGCGGCCCGGCCGGAGGAGGCGGGCGTCGCCTCGGGGCTCGTGAACACGAGCTACCAGATCGGCTCGGCCGTCGGCCTCGCGGTCCTCACCGCGGTCGGCGCGGCGATGACGAGCGGGACGGATGCCGCAGGGCTCACGGCGGGCTACTCGGCGGCGTTCCTCGGGGCCGCGATCGTCGCGGCGGTCGGCTTCCTCGCCGCGGTGCTCTTCCTCCGCGGCCGCGCTCGTCCCGGTGCGGGGCAGTCGGCCTCGGCGGAGCCCGCGGCGGAGCTCAGCCCCGGCGCCTGAGCCGCTTCACCTCGATCTCCGAGGCCGCGCCGAACCGGCGGCGGTGCCAGAAGCCGATCGACTCGATCAGCACCCAGGCGGCCGGCACCGTCCAGGCCATCGCGACGAGCGTCTCGTGCCCCGGCATCGAGAGCTCGAGGAACTGCTGCGCGATCGGCACGACGAGCACGAGCGCGAGCCCGGCGACCATGGCGAGCACGACGCCCGCCTTGATCCAGGTGAACGGGCGCGACAGGACGCCGAGGATCCAGAGCCCGATGAGCGCGAGCGTCACCATCGACGCCGTGCGCACGGCATCCTCGGCGTCCCCCGTCGCGCGGGCGAGCCCGGAGACGACGGTGATCGCGGCGGCGACCACGAGACCGGCCGGGATCGCGAACGACAGCGAGCGGCGGAGGAAGCCCGGCACGTAGCGCCGGGAGTTCGGCAGCAGGGCGAGGAGGAAGGCGGGGATGCCGATCGTGAGCCCGTCGGTGATGGAGAGCTGGCGCGGCAGCAGCGGGAAGGCCCAGAGCAGGATGCCGAAGAGCACCGACATCGTGATCGCGTACGAGGTCTTCGAGAGGAAGAGCATCGAGACCCGCTCGATGTTCGCGATCACCCGGCGCCCCTCGGCGACGACCCCGGGCAGGTGCGAGAAGCGGTTGTCGAGGAGCACGATGCGGGCGACCGCCTTCGTCGCGGCCGAGCCCGACTCCATCGCGATGCCCATGTCGGCGTCCTTGATCGCGAGAGCGTCGTTCACGCCGTCGCCGGTCATCGCGACGGTGTGGCCGCGCTCCTTGAGCGCGTGCACCATCGCCCGCTTCTGCACGGGCGTGACCCGGCCGAACACGCGGTGCTCGTCGAGCACCCGGCCGAGCTCGGCCGGGTCGCTCGGCAGCTCCCGGGCGTCGAAGCCCTCCCCCGCGTCGAGCCCCACCTCGCGGGCGACCGCGGCGACGGTGAGAGGGCTGTCGCCCGAGATCACCCGGACGGCGACGCCCTCCTTCGCGAAGTAGCGGAGCGTGGATGCCGCGTCGTCGCGCACGACCTCGCGGAAGGTGAGCAGGGCGACCGGGCGGAGCCCGCCCGGCAGCGCCGCCCGTTCGACGAGGTCCGGGTCGAGGGGCTCCGGCGAGTGCGCGAGCAGCAGCGTGCGCCGGCCGCTCGCGGCGAGCTCGCGACCGCGCTGCAGCGCGTCGCCCGCTGCGGCGCCGGACGCGCCGTCGTCGGCGAGCACGAACTCGGGCGCGCCGAACACCCACGTGCCCGAGACGCCGTCGGCGAAGGTGACCGCGCTCCACTTGCGCCCGGAGGAGAACTCGATCCGCTCGGCGGGCGCGAGTCCGGCGTCGTCGGGGAACCGCTCGACGAGGCAGCGCGCGGTGGCGTTCGCCTCGGGCTCCGCGCCGTGCCAGGCGAGCACCCGCTCCCAGCCGGTCGGACGGTCGTCGCCGAGCTCGTGCACGCCGTCGAAGCGGATGTCGCCGGTCGTGATCGTGCCGGTCTTGTCGAGGCAGATGAGGTCGACCCGGGCGAGCCCCTCGACGGCGGGCAGCTCCTGCACGAGCACCTTGTGCGAGCCGAGCTTCACGGCGCCGACGGCGAAGGCGATGCTCGTCATGAGCACGAGCCCGAGCGGGATCATCGCGATCACCGCCGCGACCGAGGCGGTCGCGGCATCCCGCCAGGCGCCGCTCTCGATCGCGTGCTGCCAGCCGCCCGCGGCCTGCATGTTCGCGTTCACGACGACGATCATGATCGGGAAGATCGCCCAGGTGATCCACTTCAGGATGCGGTCGACGGAGCCGCGCAGCTCGGAGGCCACGAGCGAGAAGCGCTTCGCCTCGGCGGTGAGCGTCGCGGCGAACGCCCGGTCGCCGACGGCGGTGACGACGGCCGCGCCCTGCCCGGCGACGACGATCGAGCCGGAGAGCACGCGATCTCCCGGCAGCTTGTCGACGGGGTCCGACTCGCCGGTGAGCAGGGACTCGTCGACCTCGAGCCGGAGGCCGTCGAGCACGACGCCGTCGGCGGTGACCTGATCGCCGGCGCGCAGCACGAGGAGGTCGCCGAGCACGACCCCGGTCACCGCGAGCTCCTGCTCCGCGCCGTCGCGGACGACCCGCGCCCGCGGGGCGTGCAGCAGGGCGAGCCGGTCGAGCGCGCGCTTGGCCCGGTACTCCTGGGTGACGCCGATCGCCGCGTTCGCGATCGCCGCGAAGCCGAACAGCGCGTCCTGCCATCGGCCGAGCGCGAACAGCAGGGCGAAGCCGCCGACGACGATGCCGTTGAACAGGGTGAAGACGTTGGCGCGGAGGATGCTCCAGAGGCTCCGGCTCGAGGCATCCGTCGCGATGTTCGCGAGCCCCGCCGCGGCGCGCCGCGCGGCCTCGGCCTCGCTCAGGCCGACTGCGGGATCCGTGGGCTCGAGCTCGGCCCGACGGGCGGCCTCGGCCGCGATCGCGCCCGGCGTGCCGGCCAGCAGCATCCCGTCGTCCACGGCACCCCCGATCCCCCCGGTCGGCGCACCCCCGGCCGACGGGGTCGAGTCTGGCACAGCGCCGCCGCCGGACGCGAGCGCGCTCGCGCGCGTGTCAAGGCCCTGGGGCGCGGCGGCCCGCGGTGCGACGATCGGGCCATGGATGCCGGAGCAGAACACACGAGGTCCGAGCCCGTCGAGGACGGCCACGACGAGGCCGAGCGCGGGCGGAAGCTCGAGGGCGTGATCGAGCAGGTGCGCGCCGACGCGCTGCTCGGCAACGTCGACGACGTGCGACGGATGGTCGCGGAGCGGCTCGAGCAGGCGGGGCTGCCCGCCGCGGAGCACGACGTGGACGCGGTGGTCACCGCGGTGGGCGACGCGCCGTCGGGCGGCTGAACACGGGGCTCGCCGCGCACCGCGGATTGTGTAACAATGTGCCCGGGTGGCGGGACGGCGCGGCCGGGACACCGTCCCGTCCCGCCACCCGATCAGTCGAGCGGGCGCGCCGCTACCGCGCGGACTGCGCCGCGGGCTCGGCGAGGCCCTCGGACTCGAGCGGGCCGACGAGCTCCTCGGCCGTGAGTGCCGGAGCGCCGATCGGCGCCCCGTACCAGTGGTCGGCCGCCCGCGTGCAGGTGCACAGGCAGGCGATGACCTCCTCGGAATTCATGGCCCGGAAGAACTCCCGGTGCGGCACCGGTGGCGTGCGTCGTCGCATGTCCCATCCCATCGCTCACGCGGACGACCCGTCGGCCGTCACTGAAGAGACGGCGACGGGCGGCGATCATGACGCGGATCGCGGAACGAGTTTCGGGCTCAGAGCGACCCGGTGGCGACGTCGAAGGTGTTGCAGGCGCCCGCGCCGCCGTCGAAGCCGGTCTCGAACCAGCGGATCCGCTGCTCGCTGGTGCCGTGCGTGAAGGTGTGCGGCATGACCTGGCCCTGCATCGACTGCTGGATGTGGTCGTCGCCGACGGCCGCGGCGGCGTCGAGCGCCGAGCGGTACTCGGCGGGCGTGATCGGCTTCAGGAAGGCGACGCCCTGCTCGTCGGTGGTGCTGGATGCCGCGGCGGCCCACGCGCCGGCGAAGCAGTCGGCCTGCAGCTCGACGCGCACCGCGTTCGAGCCGGGTCCCGTCTGCCCGTCGCGGGTCGAGTCGAGCACCCCGGCGAGATTCTGCACGTGGTGGCCCCACTCGTGGGCGATGACGTACATCTCGGCGAGCGGACCGCCCTCGGCGCCGAAGCGCGTACGCAGCTCGTCGTAGAAGGAGACGTCGAGGTAGATGGTCTCGTCGGGCGGGCAGTAGAAGGGGCCCGTCGCCGAGGAGGCCTGCCCGCACGCGGTCGAGACCGCCTGGTCGAACATCACGAGGTCGTTCGGGGCGCGGTAGGCGACGCCGATCCCCGGCGCCTCGGCCTCCCAGTAGGTCTCGAGCGACGCGGCGGCGCCCTTCATCCGGCACTCGACCCGTTCGTTCGCGTCCTGGCCGGTGAGGCACGTCTCCAGCCCGGACTCCTCGACGACCTCCTGCTGCTGACCGGTGCCGCCCGCGAGCCCCGTGAGGTCGACGCCGAGTAGCTGCGAGACGAGGAAGAGCACGATGAGCACACCGCCGCCGCCCGCGACCGCGATGCCGGTGGTCCGGCCCCGCTTCGAGGCCTTGCCGCGGCTGATGTCGGCGTTCGGGTCGAAGGTCATGGTGCGACGCTACTCCGCCTCGGGGCGTCCCGTCTCGATGTCCGGGTCGTCGAGCTCGCTGGCGTCCTCGTCGAGCTCGTCGGCATCCTCGTCGAGCTCGTCGGCGTCGGCATCCGCCGCCTCCTCGGCATCCGCCGTGTCCTCGTCGGCAGCCTCGGCCGCGAAGCGGTCGGTCGCCTCGATCAGCGCGTCGAGGATGCCCGGCTCGTCGAAGGCGTGCCCGGCGTCGTCGATGATCCGCAGCTCAGCCTCCGGCCACGCGGTGTGCAGGTCCCAGGCCGTCATCATCGGCGTGCAGAGGTCGTAGCGGCCCTGCACGATCACGGCGGGGATGTCTCGAAGGCGCACCGCGTCGCGGATCAGCTGCCCCTCCTCCCACCAGCCGCCGTGCCGGAAGTAGTGGTTCTCGATGCGGGCGAACGCCGTCGCGAACTCCGGCGAGCCGTAGGCCTCGAGGTTCTCCGGCCGCGGCAGCAGGGTGATCGCGGCGGCCTCCCACCGCGCCCAGGCGATCGCGGCGGGCTGGTGCACGGCCGGGTCGGGGTCGCTCAGCAGCCGGCCGTAGGCCTCGATCAGGTGCGAGCGCTCGCCGTACGGCACCGGCTCGAGGAACTCGCGCCAGCGGTCCGGCAGGAGCGCGGCCGCGCCGCCCTCGTAGAACCAGTCGAGCTCCGCCCGGCGGAGCGTGAAGATGCCGCGGAGCACGAGCTCGGTGACCCGCTCGGGATGCGTCTCGGCGTACGCGAGCCCGAGGGCGCTCCCCCACGAGCCGCCGAAGACCTGCCAGCGGTCGATGCCGAGGTGCGCGCGCAGCCGCTCGATGTCGGCGATGAGGTGCCAGGTGGTGTTCGTCGCGAGGCTCGCGCCGGGCTCCGAGGCGTGCGGGATGGACAGCCCGCAGCCGCGCTGGTCGAAGAGCACGATGCGGTACTTCTCGGGGTCGAAGAGGCGCCGGTGCGCGGGCTTCGTCGCGCCGCCCGGTCCGCCGTGCAGGAACACGACCGGCTTGCCGGCGCGGTTGCCCGACACCTCCCAGTAGATGTGGTGGCCGTCGCCGACGTCCAGCATGCCGGTCTCGAGCGGCTCGATCTCCGGGTACAACTCGCGCATGGGGCCACGGTAGCGGCCCTTGGGATGCCTCGTGCGCGCGCCGCGCCGATTGGTCTGACCGATCCGGCCGCCGCGAGATCGAGCCTTGCTCAGGATGCCAGGCGCCGGAGACGCCCGGCCGACGGGCGTAGGCTCGGGGCATGGCAGCGAAGAAGCCGGTCACCGTCACGCTCACCGGAGCGGGCGGCCAGATCGGGTACGCCCTCCTGTTCCGCATCGCCTCGGGCGCCCTGCTCGGGCCCGACACCCCCGTGCGGCTGCACCTGCTCGAGATCCCGCAGGGCGTCCGCGCGGCCGAGGGCGCCGCGCTCGAGCTGCAGGACTCCGCGTTCCCGCTGCTCGCCGGCGTCGAGGTCACCGACGACGCCCGGACCGCGTTCTCGGGAGCGAGCGTCGCCCTCCTCGTCGGCGCACGCCCCCGCACGGCGGGCATGGAGCGGGCCGAGCTGCTGCAGGCGAACGGCGGCATCTTCGGCCCCCAGGGCGCGGCGATCAACGCGGCGGCGGCCGACGACATCCGCGTCGTCGTGGTCGGCAACCCGGCGAACACGAACGCGCTCATCGCCTCGGCGCACGCCCCCGACGTGCCGGCCGAGCGCTTCACCGCACTCACCCGGCTCGACCACAACCGCGCCCTCGGCCAGCTCGCGGTGGCGACCGGCACCCCGGTCGCCGAGATCCGGGGCGTCACGATCTGGGGGAACCACTCGGCCTCGCAGTTCCCCGATCTCGCGCACGCGACCGCCGCGGGCGACGCGATCCCGGCGCTGCTCTCGGCGCGCCTCGGCCGGGAGGGCTACCGCGAGTGGCTCGCGGGCGAGTTCATCCCGCGGGTCGCGAAGCGCGGCGCGGAGATCATCGAGGTGCGCGGCTCGTCCTCGGTCGCCTCGGCCGCGGCGGCGACGATCGACCACGTGCGCGACTGGGTGAGCGGCACCGCGAACGGCTGGACGAGCGCGGCCGTCGTCTCCGACGGCTCGTACGGCGTGCCGGAGGGACTCGTCTCCTCGTTCCCGGTGGAGTCGGTCGACGGGGCGTGGCGCATCGTGCCGGACCTCGCGATCGACGAGTTCGCGCGGCACCGCATCGACGCCTCGGTCGCGGAGCTCGTCGACGAGCGCGAGCAGGTGCGCGCCCTCGGCCTGATCTGATCCGGCCTGATCTGATCCGGCCCGCTCAGGAGGCGAGCGAGACGAACAGCTCGTGCGCCTGGTCGGAGCCGTCGGCGCGGTAGCCGACGTCGAGCTTCGCCGCGCCCGCCGTGCGCCCGGCGGCCCGCAGCCAGTCCTCGATCTCGCCGAACGCCCCCGCGATGCCCGCCCGCGGCCCGCGGTGCTCCAGGTAGGCGTACTCGCCGCCGGGGACGAGCGCGTGCACGAAGCCGTCCCGGCGGGCGTCGAGGGCGGCGAGCACTCCGACGACCTCGTGGTACTGGCCGCCGACGCGCGTGCTCGCCTCGGCGAACGGCCGACCATCGCCCGCGAACTCGGCGAAGGCACGGGTCCACGCCGCGGGGACGAGGGTCGAGAGCCGGTCGAAGGGGGCGAGCACGGGCACGCCGATGACGAGCCGCGGCGGCATCCGCACGAGTTCGACCACCGTCATCCTCCTCGCTGCACTGCCCCGCTTGCTGCACCGCCCCGCTGGCCGCGCTGCCTCACCGATTGAACTGAACATAGCCGCGGCCGCCGCCGGGCGCCAGGTCTCGCGCGGGAAGGCGCGGCCGCCCACGCCTAGGCTTGACGCATGGCCGATCGCGAACCGCTCTCCCCCGCCCGCCGCAAGCAGCTCATCGTCGGGATCATCGTCGGTGCGCTCGTCGGCGTGGGCGTGAGCCTCTGGACCGAGTTCTGGCTCTGGCTGCCCGCCGGACTCCTCGTCGGCCTCGCCGCCGGCGCGATCATGCGGCCGCCGGGCGACTGACGTCGCGGGCGTCCAGGAAGCCGGTGACCGCCGCGGCGATCTCGCGCCGCACCTCGGTGTCGTCCACGGTCGACTCGCCGTCGCCCGGCTGCACGCCGTAGTCGCCGAAGTCGGCGTGGTTGACGCCATCGAGCTCGACGAACTCCGCCCCGGCCGGCAGGAGCCCGCTCGCCCCCGCGATCTTCGCCGGCGTGGAGAGTCCGTCGTTCGATCCCGAGACGCTGAGCGCCGCGAGGCCGGTGCCCGAGAGATCGTTCGCGCAGTACGAGCCGAACAGCATGACGCCGAGCACCTCGGGGCCGCCCGAGGCATCCGCGCCCCCGGCGAGCTGGCAGGCGCGCACCCCGCCGAGGGAGTGCCCGCCCACCCACCACTCCTCGATTCCGGGCGCGAGCGCGGTGAAGGTCTCGAGCGGCCGGGTGTCGAAGAACGCCAGGTTCAGCGTCGGCTTCGTGATGACGATCGTGAGCCCCGTCTCCTCGGCGACCCCGGAGAGCTTGAAGAGGTAGGCGAAGGGGTCGACCTTCGCGCCGGGGATGAACACGAGGCCCTGCCCCGCCGCCGGACCGCGGTCGTCGGCGACCGGCTCGATCAGGATGCCGACGTCGGTCGAGGTGATCGACACGGCGTCGTCGCGCCACGCCTCGAGGGCCGCGGGCCGCTCGCCCTGCATCACCGTGTGCGCGTAGGCGAGGAAGACGACGCCGAGGAGCACGACGACACCGACGATCGAGACGAGGATCCGGAGCAGGCGGCGCATGTCCGAAGCCTACGTCGCGCGCGCTACTTCTTCGGCGACTTCTCCGGCACCGGCAGGGTGCCCGCCCGGCGCTCGGCCTCGAACCAGGCGCGCGCCTCGTCCTGCCGCTCCTGCTCGATGCCCGTCGCGATCGTCGCGCGGAGGTGCTCGGGGCGGAAGCCGAAGGCGTCCACGAGGTCCTGCGCGTGCGGGCGCAGGCGCTCGACGAGCCGGTCGATGTAGGCGCCGACGGCCTGCGCGCGCTGCGGCGAGAGCCGGCCGTTCATCAGGTACCAGGCGAGGTGCTTCTCGAGGAGCCCGAGGCCGAACAGGTCGCGCACCCAGGTGAGCACCTGCTTCGTGCCCTCATCCTCGACGCGGGCGAGCGCGCGGGTGAACGCCTCCCACTGCAGCAGCTCGCCGTGCGCGCGGGCGGCCTCGATGAGCTCGTTCTGGTTGCGGTTGAACGCGGCGGCCGCGTCGGCCTTCGGCAGCTTGCGCGCGTCGCGGAGGCGGCCGGCGATCTCGGCGATCATCGTCTCCACGCGGTCGGTGAGGAGTTCGCGCTGGGATGCCTCGTCGCGCAGCTCGCTCACCGAGCGGGCCGTGGAGCCGAAGTCGGCGATGGTCTGGCCGAGGCGGCGGAGGCCGGTGCCGTGGTAGGCGCGCTCGGCGGTCTGCGAGACCACGTAGCGGGCCATGGCGCCGGCGTCGGCGTTCTTGAACTGCTTCGAGAAGTCGGTGAGGAGGCGCTTCGCGACGAGCTGCAGCAGCACGTTGTTGTCGCCCTCGAAGGTGACGTAGATGTCGAGGTCGTGGCGGAGCCCGGTGATGCGGTTCTCGGCGATGAAGCCGGCCCCGCCGCAGGCCTCGCGGGCCTCCTGGAGGGTGTCGAGCGCGTGCCACGTCGACAGCGGCTTCAGGGCCGCGGCGATCGTCTCGAGGTCCTGCCGGTCGTCGTCGCTGTCGGCCGCGCCGCTGAAGACGGCGTCGAACTTCACGAGGAACTCGTCGTGCGCGAAGTACTGGGCGTAGGTGGTCGCGAGCCGGGGCAGCAGGCGGCGCTGGTGGCGCTGGTAGTCGAGCAGCACCTCTTCCTCGGTGTCGCTCGAGGCGGTGAACTGTCGGCGCTGGTTGCCGTAGGTGATCGCGATCGTGAGCCCCATCGCGCTCGCGACGGTGGCGGCACCGTCGAGCGAGACGCGCCCCTGCACGAGCGTGCCGAGCATCGTGAAGAAGCGGCGGCCCGGGCTCTGGATCGGCGAGGAGTACGTGCCGTCGGCCGCGACGTCGCCGTAGCGGTTCAGCAGGTTCTCGCGCGGGATGCGCACGTCGGTGAAGTGCAGCCGGCCGTTGTCGATGCCGTTCAGGCCGCCCTTCAGCCCGTCGTCCTCGCCGCCGACGCCGGGCAGGAAGTTCCCCTCGTCGTCGCGGATCGGCACGTAGAAGCAGTGCACGCCGTGGTTCACGCCCTTCGTCACGAGCTGCGCGAAGACGGTCGCGTGCTTGCCGTGCAGACCGGCGTTGCCGAGGTACTCCTTCCACGCCGCGCGGAACGGCGTGTGGATGACGAACTCCTCGGTCTCCGGGTCGTACGTCGCGGTCGTCGCGATCGAGGCGACGTCGGAGCCGTGCCCGATCTCGGTCATGGCGAAGGCACCGGGCACCTCGAGCGACATGATCGCGGGCAGGAACTTCTCGTGGTGCGGCTTCGTGCCGAGGTGCAGCACCGCGGCGCCGAAGAGACCCCACTGCACGCCCGACTTGATCTGCAGGCTCGGGTCGGCGATGACGAGCTCCTCGAACGCGGCGATGTTGCCGCCGTGGTCGTCCTCGCCGCCGAGCGCCTTCGGGAAGGCGCGGTGCACGGCGCCCTGCTCGACGAGCAGCTTCAGCTGCCCGAGCACGCGCTCGCGGTGCTCGGCCATCGGCTGCCCCTCGATGCGCTGCAGCTCGGGCGCCGCGGCCCGCTCGCGGGACGCGAGACGGATGTCCGCCCAGGTGCCGAGGAGCTGGCGGCCGAGGGCCGCGACGTCGACCGCGGGGCCGGGGCGGCCGCGATCGGATGCCGCGGGGATCGCGGGCTCCGTGGCGCCGTTCGCTTCGGTGCGCGCTGCAGTGTCAACCATCTTCGGTCTCGCCTCCGACTTCGTGGGGTGTCCCCTCACGCTACGACCGGCCCCGCGGGAGCCGAAACGCTCGGTCGACCGGCGACAATCCGGCCCGGGCGCGCGTCGACGCCAGCTGTGCAGTGTCTACAAACGAGGCATCCGCACGCATTGGAGGTTCGACAAGGCGGACGTTCGACAAGGCGGAGCCCGCCGAACGCCTCAGCCGCGGAAGAAGGCGTTCGCCCGGCCGGTCCAGAGCAGCGCGATGACGATCACGGCGATCGCCGCCGAGAAGTACTCGCCGATCGCGCCGGCCGGGTACGCGATGGCGAAGAAGATCGAGGCGACGATCGAGAGCACCTCGATCACCGTGATCACCATCCGCGAGACCGCGCTGCCGCGGAGCAGGCCGTTCGCGACGACGATCACGATGGCGCCGATGAGGATCGACACGATCGCCGAGGTGATGAGCCCGCTCGCCCCGCCGAACGCCTCGGCCGTCGCCGCGACGCTCGTCTGGAAGAGCAGCAGCGTACCGCCGATGATGTCGAGCAAGCCCGAGATCCACGTCAGCACCGCGACGAGCGTGACCCCGCCGGGCCGTTTGACCTGTCCCATGTCGATCCCCCCGGATCCCGCCGCCCGATGCGGCGCCTGGCCCCGATCGTAGCGACGAGACCCGTCAGCGGGCGAGACCCTGATTCAGTCGGCGAGACCTTGGCTCAGTCGGCGAGCCCCTGACTCAGTAGTCGAGCCCGTGCCCGTGACGGAACAGCGGGTCGGCCGTGTCGAAGGGCACGTCGGGCCGGTTCGCCTCGACCGCCGCCATGCTCGAGGGGAGGTCGAACGGCAGCCGCCCCTTCGGCTCCGCCGCGCCCGTCAGCACGTCGAGGAGCGCCCGCGGGCTCGCGCCCCAGTTGCCGGTGAGCGCCGCGAGCTCGTCGACGAACGGCGTCAGGATGGCCGGACGGTCGAGGAAGACGTCGACCACCGTCGGCACGGCGGCGGCGACCTCGCGCACGTGCGCGACGACGTCGGCCGGGAAGTCGAGCGAGCCGGAGTGGAAGAAGTTCTCGAAGAACGTCGGCCGCTCCTCGAAGGGCGCCTGCAGCCGGAGCACGGCGACGTCGGCCTCCGCGGGGCTCGCGACGACCGTGCCGTACTCGCCGGCGATCTCGGCGTCGATGCCCTCGACGTAGAGCTTCAGCCCGCGGGCGAGCGGCAGCACGGGAGCGGCGGGCGCGCCCGAGAGCTCGCGCTCGCGGTTCACGAGCAGCGCGATCGCGGCGCGCTGGGCGGCCTCGCCCGCCGCGACGAAGTCGGCGCGGCCGACGAGTTCGCGGGCGCGGTCGACGTCGACGTAGGGCTGGTCGAAGAGGCCGAGCACGAACTTCTCGCGGAGCAGGCGCCGGGCCGAGGCATCCAGTCGCTCCTCGGCGATCTCGCCGTCGCGCACGAGGGCGATCAGGAGCTCGGGCACGGCCTCGCCGCCGAACTGGTCGCAGCCGGCGTCGATGACCTTCTTCATCCGCTCGCGCGGCGCGAGGTGCTCGACGCCCCAGGCGCGGGCCGGGAAGGGCGCGCCCATGATCTCGGAGTCGCTGATGAGGCCCCAGTCGGTGCAGACGATGCCGTCGAAGCCGTAGCGCTCGCGGAGCAGGCCCGTGATGACCGACTTGTTGAAGCCGAAGCCGACCTCCTCGTACTCGGTGCCGACGGGCATGCCGTAGTACGGCATGATCTGGCTCGTGCCGGCCTCGAACGCCGCCTCGAACGGCTTCAGATGCAGCTCGAACTCGCCGCCGGGGTAGACCTGCTCACGGCCGTGCGCGAAGTGCGGGTCCTCGCCGTCCAGCTGCGGGCCGCCGCCGGGGAAGTGCTTCGTCATCGTCGCCACGGAGTCGGGGCCGAGGGTCTCGCCCTGGAAGCCGCGGATGTAGGCGGCGCCGAGCCGCGACGCGAGCTCGACGTCCTCGCCGAAGGTCTGCAGCGCGCGCGACCAGCGCGGCTCCGTCGCGAGGTCGATCTGCGGGTGCAGCGCGACGCGGATGCCGACCGCCGTGTACTCCTGCCGGGCGATGTCGCCGAAGCGCTCGACGAGCTCCTCGTCGCCGATCGCGGCGAGGCCCATCGTCTCCGGCCAGACCGAGAACGCCCCGGCGAGCAGGCCCGCGAGCGGGTTGTCGGTGTAGGAGTGCCGGGGGTCGGTGGAGATGGTGACCGGGATGCCGAGGCGGGTCGAGGCGGCGAGCTCCTGCAGGCGGTTGTGCCACTCGGCGATCTGGCCCGCGTCGGCGGGCGCCTGGAGCACGTTGAAGTGGGTCAGGTGCCGGTCGAGCACGTAGTCGGTGGTGGCGGGCAGGCCGAAGGTCGCGTCGCCCTCGGAGAGCGTGCCGCCTTCGCCGATGCCGATCATGGTCTGGAAGAAGAGCCCGGCCTTCTCCTCGAGCGTCATCTGCGCGAGCAGGATCTCGACGCGCTCGGCGACGGGGAGGCTCGCGTCGCGGTAGCGGGTGTCGAGCGGCGCGTCGCCCGCGGATGCCTCGGGGGTCGCGTTCTGCTGATCGGTCATGCCTGCACTCCTTCATGCTCGGGCTCGCGCGGCCGCGGAACGGGCTCGCAGCGGTCCAGCCATCATAAACCGAATGTCGCTAGGTTTTCGAGCGCTGCGTCGGGATGGATGGGGCGGGCCGGCCGCTCAGGCGGCCCGGACCACCTCGATGAGCCCCTCGCCGTAGGCCTCGCGCTTCTTGGCGCCGATGCCCGTGATGCCGTCGAGCTCGGCGAGACTGCCGGGCCGGGCGACGGCGACCGCACGGAGCGTGGCGTCGCCGAAGACGATGTACGCGGGCACGCCCTGCTCGCGCGCCACCCCCGCGCGCCAGGCGCGCAGCGCCTCGAACAGCTCGGCCTGCGCCGGCTCGAGGTCGGCCGCCGCGGGTGCCGCACGGCGCTCGCCGCGGCTCCGGCCCGGGCGCTCCGCCTCGGTGCGGAACTGCACCTGCCGCCCGCCCGCGAGCACCTCGGCCGACGCCTCGCTCAGCCCGATCACGCCGTACTCGCCGACGGTCTGCGCGAGCCCCTGCGCGAGGAGCTGGCGCACGACGCCGCGCCACTGCTGCTCGCTGAGCTCCTGCCCGATGCCCCAGGTGGCGAGGGAGTCGTGGCCGTACTGCTCCACCCGCGGGGTGCGCTTGCCACGGAGGATGTCGATGAGGTGCCCCGCGCCGTAGCGCTGCCCGCGCTCGCGCTGCAGCCGCACCACGGTCGAGAGGAACTTCTGCGCGACGACCGTGCCGTCCCATGAGGCGGGCGGCTCGAGGCAGGTGTCGCAGTTGCGGCACGGTTCGCTCTGCTCGCCGAAGTAGGCGAGCAGGTTCTGGCGGCGGCACTGCACCGTCTCGCAGAGGGCGAGCATGGCGTCGAGGTGCGCGGCGAGACGGC
Source organism: Agromyces mediolanus (assembly GCF_044917495.1). Taxonomy (GTDB): domain Bacteria; phylum Actinomycetota; class Actinomycetes; order Actinomycetales; family Microbacteriaceae; genus Agromyces; species Agromyces mediolanus_B. Next base: position 266,100 of record NZ_JAVSSI010000002.1, read on the forward strand.
GACGGTGCGCGAGGTCGCCCGGGCTCTCGTCGATCATGCGGCGCTGCTGCACGACGTCCTGGAGGCCGTAGGCGAGCCAGGTCGTCGAGGGCAGCCCGTCGCGGCCGGCGCGGCCCGTCTCCTGGTAGTAGCCCTCCACCGACTTCGGCAGGTCGACGTGCGCGACGAAGCGCACGTCGGGCTTGTCGATGCCCATGCCGAAGGCGATCGTGGCGACGACGACCACGCCGTCCTCCCGGAGGAAGCGGTCCTGGGTGCGGCGACGGAGCTCGGGGTCGAGCCCCGCGTGGTACGGCATGGCGTCGACGCCGTTCGCGGCGAGGAAGGCGGCGATCTTCTCGGTGCTCGCCCGGCTGAGGGCGTAGACGATGCCCGCGACCGGGCGGCCGTCGGCGTCGACGCCCTCGGTGCGGACGAAGTCGAGCAGCTGCTTGCGCAGCTCGAGCTTCGGCGCGATGCGGTACTGGATGTTCGGCCGGTCGAAGCTCGCGACGAAGTGCTTCGCGTCGCCGAGCGAGAGCCGCTCGGTGATCTCGCGGTGCGTCGCCTCGGTCGCCGTGGCGGTGAGCGCGATGCGCGGGACGTCGGGCCAGCGCTCGGCGAGCTCGGCGAGGGCGAGGTAGTCGGGGCGGAAGTCGTGCCCCCACTGGGCGACGCAGTGCGCCTCGTCGATCGCGAAGAGGGAGATGACTCCGCGGGCGAGGAAGCGCTTGGCGCCCTCGCTGTTCAGGCGCTCCGGCGCGATGTAGAGCAGGTCGAGCTCGCCGGCGAGGTACGCCCGCTCGACCTCGGCGCGCTCGTCGGGCGCCTGGCTCGAGTTCAGGTAGGCCGCGCGGACGCCGTTGCGCACGAGCGCGTCGACCTGGTCGTGCATGAGCGCGATGAGGGGCGACACGACGACGCCCGTGCCCTCACGGAGGAGCGCCGGGATCTGGTAGCAGAGGCTCTTGCCGCCGCCCGTGGGCATGAGGACGACGGCGTCGCCGCCGCCGGCCACCTGCTCGATGACGGCCGCCTGGTCGCCGCGGAACCCGTCGTAGCCGAAGACGGAACGGAGGGCCTCGAGCGCGGAACCGAACTTCGCCGGCGCCGGCCGCGACTGCACGGGCTGCGAGTGCACGGATTGCGGCTGCACGCGCGCCTCCGGCGGGGGCGGCGGCGCCCACTCGTCGTCGGGCGGGAGGAGCTCGTCGGGGTCCCAGGGGACCTCCTCGATCCCGTCGGGCGCGCCGTGCTGAGTCATCGGATGGAGTCTACCGGCGGCCGCCGACGCCGAAGGGCGGGCGGATGAGTCATCCGCCCGCCCCTCGGGTCGGGATCGCGCGTGCGCGCCGTGCCTCGCTAGTAGGCGAGCACCGGCACCTTGAAGGAGCGCGAGTCCTCGTAGCCGTCGCCGGTGAAGGAGGCCTGCAGCACGTGCAGCCCGCGGCCGAGCTTCGGCAGCTTCACGTCGACGCGACCGCGATCCTTCGCCGCGATCTCGACGGTCGCGATCACCGTCGAGCCGTCGGTGATCGTGACCGTGCCCACCGGGCGGCTGCCGTCGCCGGTCACGACGAGACCGACCCAGCGGATCGTCGAGTTCGACTTGAACAGCAGCTTCGACGGGAGCCCGACGATCGCCGTGTCGACGAGATCGGGAGCGGCCTGCACCGTGATCGGCACCGTGACGCTCGTGCCGGTCGCGGCGACCGCGATCGTGAGCGACTGCGCACCCTCGACCCCCTCCGGGATGACGATCTCGACGGTCGCCCGACCGCCCTCGTCGGTGGTGGGCACGACCGTGCGGTCGACCGCGGCGGTGCCGAGGACGGTCCCGCCGAGCGACACCGTCACCTCGCCGGCCGCCGGCTCGCTCGTCGAGAAGTCGAGCGAGCTGAGCTGCAGGCTGAGCGTCTCGCCCGGCGCGTACGCCGTGCCGTCGGCCGGGGCCGGCAGCACGAGACCAACGGAGCGCTGCGCGGCATCCGGCGTGGCCGTGCCGTTCGCCGCGAACCAGTCGACCATCGACTGCAGGTCGACGCGGCCGGTGTCGGCCTTGTTCGCGCCCTTGCCGAGCGTGAAGAAGTTGTCACCACCCGAGGCGAGGAACGAGTTCGCCACCACCCGGTACGTCGCCGCCGGGTCGATCGCCGTGCCGTTGAGCGTCACCTGCGTGACACGGGAACCGGCCGCGGCCGTCGGGTCGTAGACGACCTGGAGCTCCTTATTGACACCGAGCTTCAGGAACGGCCGCGACGAGCCCGCGGGCTGCCACTGCTCCTCGAGCACCTGCTTCACCTGCGCGCCCGTGAGGTCGAGCGTCACCAGCGTGTTGGCGAACGGCTGGACGCCGGCCGCCTCCTTGTAGGTGAGATTGCCGTCGGGGTCCTCGGCGCTCGTGCCCTTGTAGACGAGGTCGGTGCGCAGGCCGCCGGGGTTCATGAAGGCGATGTCGGCCTTGGCGTCCTGCTTCGCCGCCCACAGCTGCACGTCGGCGACGAAGTTGCCGAGCGTCGACTCCCCGCCGCGGTTCTCGACGAGCGTCGGGTTGCCCTGCGCATCCGTGCCGGGCTGGCGGGCCCGGTTGAAGTCGCCCGTGATGTCGCCGACCTTCTGCTTGCCGAGCTGATCGGCGACCTTCTTGGCCTCGTCGACGATCGACTGCACCGCCGGCACCGCCGGGTAGAGCGGCGTCGTGCCGTTCATGAGGGGCTTCAGCTCGTTCGAGATCGAGAGCAGCTCCTTCGTGACCGGGTCGACCTGCAGCTTCATGAGACCGAAGCGCTCGCCGTACTGGCCCGCCGAGACGACCGGACGGCCGTCGACGACGTGGTTGTACGGGAGGTGCGTGTGCGCCGAGACGATCGCGGCGACCGAGGGGTCGACGCCCTGGACGATCTTCGCGAACGCCGAGCCGTCGCTGAGGCTCGCGATGTCGGTCGTCGTCGCGCCCTCGTGCACGAGGAGCACGAGCACGTCGGCCTCGCCGTTGGCGGGGTCGCCGTCCTTCAGCTGCTCGGCCACCGCGTTCACCGAGTCGACGACGCCGCGCACCTCGAGGTCGGCGATGCCGGCCGGGCTGACGAGCGAGTCGAGCTCCTCGGTGACCGCGCCGATGAAGCCGACGGTCACGCCGTCGAGCGTCTCGGTGTAGTACGGCGCGAGGGCGGTGTCGTCACTGCCCTTCAGGAAGACGTTCGAGGAGATGTACTCCCAGTCGGCGCGGGTCTGCACCCGGTCGCGGAGGTCTTCCCAGCCCTGGTCGAACTCGTGATTGCCCGCCGCGCTCACGTCGAGCCCGGCGGCGTTCAGCGCATCGATCGTCGGGTTGTCGTCCTGGATGAACGAGGTGAACGTCGAGGCGCCGATGAGGTCGCCCGCCGCGGCGAAGATCGTGTTCGGATTCTCCGCCCGCACCTGCGCGACGGCGCCCGCGAGGACCGCGGCCCCTGCGGCCGGCGCCGACTGCTCGATGCGACCGTGGAAGTCGTTGATCGTCACGATGTCGATGTCGACCGGTGCGACCTCGGCCGAGAGGCCGAGCACGATCGGGTCGTGGTCGCTCGAACGGTAGGGCGTGCCGGCCTCGGTCGCGCCGAAGGCGTAGCCGCGGTCACCCCACTCGGGCGAGTTGATGTTCCAGACCCCGACGCCGGTCACGTCGGAGGCGACCGAGGGGCTCGCCAGCACGTGGTCGAGGGAGCCGAGCTCGCCGTTGAACGAGTAGGTGAACTGCTCGGTCTGGGACGGGACGAGGTCGGTCCATCCGGCGCCCGTGAAGACGTCGATCGGGTCCTCGTGGGCGTAGGAGTTGAAGTCGCCGATGAGGAACATCGCGTCGCTGCCGGATGCCTCGGCCACCGTGTCGGTGAAGGCGAGCAGCGATTCCGCCTGCTCGACGCGCTCGGCGTTGAAGAAGCCCTGGCCGTCGGCCGGCTCCGGCGGGTTGCCCGAGGGCGGGCTCTTCGACTTGAAGTGGTTCGCGACGACCGAGAACACCTTGCCGCTGTCGAGGCGGAAGGCCTGGGCGATCGGCTCGCGCGCGATGTCCCACACGGTCTCGTCGACGACGGTGAGGCTGTCGCCCACCGGGGTGACGAGGTCGTTGCGGTAGATGATCGCGCTCGTGATGAAGTCGGTGATCGCGGCGTCGTGGAGCGCGGCCGGGGTCGGCACGTACGACCAGACGTCGGCGCCTGCGGCCTCGTTGAGGCCCGCGACGAGGTCGGCGAGGGCCTCGTCGGGCGCCTCGCCGAGCTTCACCGAGTTCTCGATCTCCTGGAGCGCGACGACGTCGGCGCCGAGGCCGGAGATCGCGCTGACGATCTTCGACTTCTGGATGGCGAACTCCTCGGCGTCGGCCGCGCCGCGCGCCTGCGAGTTCACCGAGGTGAACGTCGTGAAGTAGTTGTAGACGTTGAACGCGCCGACCTGGACGTCGCCGCCGACCTCGGGGGCCGTCTCGGGACGCGGGTTGAGCGACTCGAAGGTGGGCTTCAGGGAGGCGTCGCTCGCCGAGTCGATCGGGGTGGTCGGCTGGAGGCGCCACTCGTTGAAGCCGTAGCCCAGCACGTAGCCGGTGTCGGGGAAGACCACACGGTCGCCGTTGCGCACGACGGTGTCGGCGGTGAAGTACGGCTGGTCGTTCGGGTGGGCCGAGTTGTCGACGCGCGTCGACCAGCCGTCGTCGAGCAGGAGGCGCGAGTCGCGGTTCGCCTGCGCGATCGTGGCGTTCGCGGGGTCTGCCGCATCGACCTGCTCGGTGCTCTTGACCGGCAGCTCCTCGCCGGCGTTCAGCCAGAGCTCGCCGAAGCTGTAGAGGGAGTGGCTCGACACGAGGCGGTACTCGCCGGCCGGGGCGACGTACATGCCCTCGTAGGCCTCGCGGTCCGCGCCGCGGACGTCGTCGGGCAGCGGAGTCGTCTCGGGGAGCCCCGCGCCGGCCTGCACGACCGAGACGGCGGCGGCGTTCGCGACCGAGATCTGGGTCTGTCCGCCGAACTCGTTCGGCTTGCCGGTGACCCGCACGAGGTCGCCGATGGCGCCCGGCGTCGTCGCCGCGGCGTTGCCGAGGAAGACGAAGACGGCGTCGGAGGCGCCCGGCGTCGCGTCATCCGCGCCGCCCGAGCCCTGGGTCTGGATGAAGATGCCGCGGTAGCCGCCCGTGCGGTGATCGGCGGTGATCACGCCCTCGACGGTGACATCGGCGTTCGCCGGCAGCGGGGTGGCGGATCCCGTCCCCTGCACCTGGGCGATGGTATGGGTGACATCGGCGGCCTGGGCCGGTGTCGCGGCGAGCAGCCCGCTGGCGAGCGCGCCGGCGGCGACGACCGCGACGGCCGGCCACCTGCGGATGGTGCGGCGTTGCATGAGTTCTCCCTCCGAGTCGCCCCCACTCGGGGGACGCACTGCCCCAGAGCATAGGAGGACCGGGCGACGCTGCCAAGGGGTGATCCACCCCGGAATCCGTTGATTTCATGCGGCGCACCCGACGATTTCACGCCTCGTTCACGCCCGCGCGCGCAAATGAGCAATGGCCCCCGGATGGGGTGCTCGGATGCGCAGCCATCTGCGATCCGTCATCGAGACGTGCTCGCGGCGCCAAGCGCGCTTCCTGGACGGTCAAGTGCGGGAGGCGCCGCCGTTCCTACGCTGGACGGATGGATCACGACGAACGCGTCCACGCGCTCGACTCGGTGCTCGCCGCGGCTCCGCCGCTCGACGCGGCGGCGGGAGGCTTCCTCTCGGCAGTCGTCGGCGCAGGCAGCGCCGAGGCGGTCGCCCACTTCGACTCGCTCGAGTCGACGTCGCCGGACGCGGTGTGGGGCGCGCTCCGCCAGCACTCCCTCGAGCTGCGGAGCGCCGGACCCGACCGCGAGCGCACCGCAGCCGTCGAGCGGGTGCTCGACGACTGGCTGGCCCGCATCGCCGCAGCGGAGACCCCGGGCGACCTCGACAGCAGCGCACGCCTCTCGCTGCCGACGCGGGACATCGCCCTGGTGAACGCCCTCTACGCCCGCGGCTTCGGGCCGACGGGCGTGCGCGCCGTGCGTCAACGACCGCGCACGACCCCCGCCCAGGCTCCCGTGCTGCCGCAGCGACTCGACGGCGCCCTCGTGCGGCTCGCGACGCTCAGCGATGCCGAGCGGCTCGGCGCGCTCGACGCGCGGCTCCTCGAGCTGGACGCCCACTTCGCCGGGGTCACGCTGCGCGACGGCGCCGACGCCGGATTCGCGACCGCCTACCGCGACCGGCTCCGGCGAGCGCCGGACACCACCTGGGTGCTCGAGCGCGACGGCGACATCACGGGATTCATCCACGTCGTCCCCGATGCCGACTCCCCCGAACCCGATTCGCAGCTGCTCGCCGAGACGGGCGGCCAGTACCTCGTGGTGATGTACCTCGACGAGTCCGAGCGCGGGGCCGGCCTGGGAGCCGCCTTCCTGCAACTGGCCCACGACGCGCTCGACGCCGCCGGAACGCCGTACGTGCTGCTCAGCTACGCGGTCGCCAATCCCCGCTCGGGCCCGTTCTGGGCTCGGAACGGCTACCGGCCCGTCGTCACCGAGTGGCAGCGCCGTCCGGCGATCTTCGCCCCGATCGCGCCGCCGGAGGCCGACCGGCCGGCCTGATGCGCTCACGCCAGCCGGCCTGACGCATTCACGCCACCGCGCGGGCACGCGCGAGCCGCGCGCTGAACTCGCGTTCGACCGGACGGTTGCCGGCGCGTGGACGCTGCTCTGGATCGAGGTGCGCGGGCGGGATGAACCAGCTCGACCCGTCGCGGATCCGGATGGTCCAGCCGTCGTCGTGCACCCGATGGTGATGATGGCTGCAGAGCAGGATGCCGTTGTCGAGGTCGCTCGTGCCGTGGTCTCTTCCCCACCACGCGAGATGATGCGCCTCCGTCTGCCCGGGCGGCCGCGGGCACGCGGGCCAGGCGCAGCCGCCGTCGCGTTCTGCGAGCGCCAGCTTCTGCGCCGGGCTGAAGAGCCGTGCGGAGCGCCCGAGCCGGAGCGGCAGCTCGCCGCGTCCGATGAGCATCGGCGCGATGCCCGCGGTCGCCGCGAGTTCGCGCACGGTGTCGAGCGAGACGGGCTGCTCGATGCCGTCGATCGTCGCGGCGCCGCGCCCGGTGCGGAGCGCCTCGGCATCGGCACGGACCACCACCGTCACGGTGCGGAGCGCCGGGATGTCCGCGCAGCCCAGCGCGTGGCGGGCGAGGTCGGCGAGGGCGTCGGCGTTCAGCTGCGCGATCGTGCGCGTCTCCGCCACGACATCGTCGGCCGGGCCGGCGGCAGCGCCCGAAGCGCCCGCCCCGGCGGAGGCAGCGAGCGATGCGGCTCCCGCACGGGCGCCGAACGACGGTCGCGCGTCGCGCGCGCGGTGCAGCTCGGCGCCGACCAGCGCGTCGATCGCCGTCTTCACGATCGCGCCGCCCACCGGATCGAACGCCCCGCGCACCCGCACCATGCCCGCCGCATCTTGCCAGACGCGCAGCCCCCGTGCGGCGCGGAGCTCGTCTTCGCGCGGCTTCACCCCGTCTGGGTCGAGTCGTGCCTCCAGCCGCTTGACGAGGAGTCCGAGCCCGTCGGCCCCGACGACGGGGGCGCGCTCGACGAGCAGTGCCTCGGCCTCGGCGAGCTCCTCCGGCGCAGCACGGAGTTCGACGCGGTCGAGGAAGCGCCGGATCACCTCGGCCGCCTCGACCCCCACCTCGCCGCGCTCGACCGCCCGTGCGAGCGCCGGACGCTTCGGCGGCAGCGGACCCGCGGTGAATGAGGTGCGGCTGCTGGTGGCGCGGCCGACCGCGACGAGCTTCACCGCATCGGCGTACCGCCCGCCCGTCGTCTGCGCGATCAGGCGCTCGGGCGTGGTGAAGCCATGCGCCTTCGCGAGGTCGTCGCCGGCGATGCCGCTGCATCGCTCGTCGAGCTCGGCGGCGATCCGCACCTGCAGGGACTCCACCACCCGGGCGAGGTGCGCGAGCGCGTCGTTCGCCCGGAGCAGCCCGTCGTCGCTCATGGCACGGGCGTCGGCCTCCGGCTCGGATGACGCTCGAGTGAGCGCCCCGCCCCAGGCCGCCACGACCGCGGCGCCGGCCGCATCGAGCAGCGCGAGCGCCGCGGTCGGGGTCTGGGAATCGGGCATGCATCCATCGTCCCAAGCCCCGGCACGAGTGTCGAACGTTTCTTCGACATCGCGCCACTTCCATCGCACTCGGGCGGGAGGAAGGGGGAAGGGGGAAGGGTGCAGCGCAGCCCGAGGTACCGACCGCCGCGCGGCGCTCAGCCCTGCCGCGAGGCGTACTGCGGAGCGAGCGACAGCGCGCTGAAGGTGAAGGGCCGGTCGACCCGGACGAAGCCGAGGGGGCAGTGCCGCACCCCGGCCGGGATGTAGACCGAGCCGGTGGTCGTGATGAGTCGGCGTTCGCCCTCGATCTCCAGGAAGATCTCGGCGCCCAGCTCACGAGGGTGCTCGGGGTCGCTGCCGGTCCAGGTGAGCACCTCGTCGTAGTCGTGCACGTGCTCGCGCACCCACGGGGTCTCCTGGTCGACCTCGGTGATCCAGACGTGCGTCATGTGGATCGTGCTCTCGGGCTGGGTCAGGCGTCCGACGAGCTCGTAGCCCTCGCCGACGTTGTCGGGGTCGGGGAGACCGGCGGCCTCGCCCTCGTCGGTCCAGACGACGTCGAGGAGCGGGAGCGTGGTGTTCAGGAGGTCATCGATGCGGGCCATGTCCCGACGCTAAGGGTGGACCGCGGCGGCGTGAAGGGCGCGAGCCCGACCGTGCCCGGAGCGGCAAGCGGCCGTGCACGCGCAGACAAGACACATAGACAAGACGCAGTCAGGAAGCGCAGCAGGAAGCGCAGACCAGACACGCAGACCAGACCCGCAGACACGCGCTGCAGCGGCGGGCCTACAGGCGTACGAACGCCACCTCGCCGAGCACGGCCGTTCCGGCCTCGGCGGACTCCTCCAGATCGACGACGGCGCGGATCCGCCAGTCGTGGTGCCCGGCCGGGTCGTCGACGGTCTGCTCGACCCGCCAGATGCCGTTCGAGGCATCCGTCTCGTCGATCGCGACGAGTCGCGGCGAGCGTGCCGACGGTCCGGTGCCGATGGCGTCGTGCTCCTCGTAGTAGGCGTCGAGCGCATCCGGCCAGCCCGCGTCGGGGTCGAGCTCGACGAGCTCCTCCTCGCGGTCGAGGGCGGCGAGCTGCACCCGGCGGAACAGCTCGTTCCGCACGAGCACCGTGAACGCCCGGCGGTTCGCGACGACCGAGGGCGGGGCGGGCGGCACGACCGGCGCCTCGTCCTCGGGCAGGTGGGCGGCGGGGTCGACGAGCTCGGCCCATTCGTCGACGAGGCTCGAGTCGACCTGCCGCACGAGCTCGCCGAGCCACTCGATGAGGTCGAGGAGCTCCTCGTTCTTCGCCTCCTCCGGCACGGTCTGCCGGATGGCGCGGTAGGCGTCGGAGAGGTAGCGCAGCACGAGCCCCTCGCTGCGGGCGAGCTGGTAGAGCGCGACGTATTCCCCGAACGACATGCTGCGCTCGAACATGTCCCGCACGACCGCCTTCGGCCGCAGTTCGAAGTCGCGCACCCAGGGCTGACTCGCGGCGAACCGTTCGAAGGCGTGCGAGAGGAGCTCCTCGAGCGGCTTCGGCCAGGTGACGTCCTCGAGGAGGGCCATCCGCTCCTCGTACTCGATACCCTCCTGCTTCATCGCCGCGACGGCCTCGCCGCGGGCGCGGAACTCCTGCTGCGAGAGGATCGGCCGCGGGTCGTCGAGGGTGGACTCGATGATCGAGACGACGTCGAGCGCGTAGTGCCCGGTGCCCTGCTCGCTCGTCTCCGGGTCGAGCAGCTCGATCGCGGCCAGCGCGAACGGGGAGAGCGGCTGGTTGAGCGCGAAGTTCGGCTGCAGCTCGACCTCGAGCCGGATCTCGACGCCGAGGGCGGTGCCCTCCGCGTCGGGCGAGAGGGTCACGACCCCGGCGTCGCGCAGGGTGCGCAGGATGCCGAGGGCACGGCGCGCGAGCTCGAACCGCCGGGCCTGCGGCTGGTGGTTGTCGAACACGAGCGACGCCACGTTCGCCGCCACGTCGCCGCCGCGCGCGATGACGTTGATGAGCATCGCCGCGGTGAGCTGCAGCTGCGGCACGAGCGGCTCCGGCTGCGCGGCGACGAGCCGCTCGAACGCGCCCTCGCCCCAGCTGATCTGCCCGGCGGGCGGCTTCTTGCGCACGACCTTCTTGAGCTTCTTCGGGTCGTCGCCGGCCTTCCGCACGGCCTGCTCGTTCTCGATCTCGTGCTCGGGGGCGAGCACGACGACGGTGCCGGCGGTGTCGTAGCCGGCACGGCCCGCGCGCCCGGCGATCTGGTGGAACTCGCGGGCGCTCAGGTGCCGCATCCGCTGACCGTCGTACTTCGCGAGCGCGGTGATGAGCACGCTCCGGATCGGCACGTTGATGCCGACCCCGAGCGTGTCGGTGCCGCAGATCACCCGGAGCAGCCCGCGCTGGGCGAGGGTCTCCACGAGCCGCCGGTACCGCGGGAGCATCCCCGCGTGGTGCACGCCGATGCCGGAGCGGACCAGTCGGGAGAGCGTCTTGCCGAAGCTCGTGGTGAAGCGGAAGCCGCCGATGGCCTCGGCGATCTCGTCACGCTGCTCGCGCGCGACGACCCGGATCGACGAGAGCGCCTGTGCCCGCTCCATCGCCTGCGCCTGGGAGAAGTGCACGATGTAGACGGGCGCCTGCCGGGTCTCGAGGAGCTCCTCGACGGTCTCCTGCACGGGCGTCTTCGCGTAGGAGAAGCTGAGCGGCACGGGGCGCTCGACGCCGGTGACCTCGGCGGTGGCGCGGCCGGTGCGCGCGGACAGGTCGTCGGCGATGGCGGTCACGTCGCCGAGCGTCGCCGACATCAGCACGAACTGCGCCCGGGTGAGCAGGAGCAGCGGCACCTGCCAGGCCCAGCCGCGATCGGGGTCGCCGTAGAAGTGGAACTCGTCCATCACGACCTGGTCGACCTCGGCGTCGGCCCCGCGGCGGAGGGCGAGGTTCGCGAGGATCTCGGCCGTGCAGCAGATGATCGGGGCATCCGGGTTGACCGAGCTGTCGCCCGTCACCATGCCGACGTTCGCCGCGCCGAACACCTCGACGAGCTGGAAGAACTTCTCGGAGACGAGGGCCTTGATCGGCGCCGTGTAGTAGCTGCGCCCACCCTGAGCGAGGGCGACGGCGTGGGCGGCGACCGCGACGAGCGACTTGCCGGTGCCGGTCGGCGTGGAGAGGATGACGTTCGCGCCCGACACGATCTCGATGACCGCTTCGTCCTGCGCCGGGTACAGCGAGAGCCCCCGCCCGGCGGCCCAGTCGACGAAGGCGTCGTACATCGCATCCGCGTCGTAGGGGCGCGGGACGAGGTCGAGGAGCTGCGGGGTCACCCGTCGAGTCTGTCACGGCGCCGCCCCGCCCCGGCTCGCCCCACCGTGCCGGAACGGGGGGAGCCGGCCCATGACCGCGGTTCGGGTCGCGATCGGGGCCGGCTCTCAGCGGACGCGCCCGCCGGAATCAGTTCCCCCTGCAGTCGCGGCGGGCTGCGGTCCAGTGCTCACGCTAGAGCGAGGCCCGGGCCATCCGCCTCAGGGGTGTCCCTGAACCCCTGCTCCAGGCATCCGCCCTTGCCGGGGCGTTCCGCGCGCCAGTAGCGTTCGCTCAGCCCGAACGGACGCCCCGCAGGGGTGTCCGGCCCGAGAGGAGACCGCGATGTTCATCGCCGAGGACGCCGGCCGCGAGTCGGCGAAGTCACCGGAGCCCGGCGCGTTCGACAGCGCGCTCGTCGTCGTGCACGGCATGGGCAGCGCGTACACGAGCCAGATCCTGCTGGAGTGGGCCGAGCCGCTGCTCGAGCGGATGGACTGGATCGCCCGCGACCGCATCATCGGCGGTCGCGACGAGCACGGGGTGACGATCGTCGACTCCGAGCTCACGGGCGACGTGCCGATCGTCACGGCGACGGTCGCCTTCCCGACGCGCGGCACCGGCCGCCTCGTCGACGGGGCGGTCGTGGATGCCGAGACCAGCCGCCGCCGCATCGCGATCGTCGAGGCGCGCTGGTCGGAGTCCTTCGTGCCGATGTCCCGGGCCCAGGTGTTCCGCTGGGCGGTGCCGTTCATGTGGCGCGCCCTCACCCGCATGCTCGGGCTCTTCCGGCAGACCCTCGTCGAGCTGCCGTGGCTCACCCTCGTGGAGCACCAGCGCCCGCCCTACGACCGGCTGCTGCTCGGCCGCGCGCTCACCGCGATCGTCGACGCGGTCCGGGTCGCGGTGCTCACCGTCGTGTTCGCCGCCGTGTGGCTCGGGGTCGTGCTGCTCGGCGTCGTGCTGACGCCGATCCTGCCCTTGCTCAGCCCGCTGCTGCTCATCCCGTGGTTCAAGGATCTCGCGCAGGGCGTGCTCGATGCGCTCGTCGGCTCGATCGGCGACGTCGCCGCGTGGAAGGAGCGCCCCGTGCGCGCCTCCGCCATGCGCCTCGTCGTGCGCGACGCGCTCGCCCGCGCCCGCGAACTCGTCGGCGACGACGGCGAGGTGCACCTCTTCGCGCACTCGCAGGGCGCCGCCGTCTCGACCTTCGCACTCTTCCAGGAGCTCGACCCGGCGGCGTTCAACGTGCGCCGGCTCACGACCGTCGGTGCGGCCGTGGTGCTCCTCGGTCGCGAGAACTGGCGCGGCCGCAGCGACCGCTACGCACCGGTCTCGAACTGGATCGGGGCGGATCCCGCCCAGCCGGTCGCCTGGGCGAACCACTGGGCGGTCTGGGACCCCTTCTCGGCCGGGCCGATCGCGGACACCCGCCGGGCCGCGCGGGAGCGCTGGCGGGCCGCCTACTTCCCCCGGCCGGGCGACGCCGCGCTCGGGCCGGAGGAGCACGCCGTGCACAACACCAGCCAGCCCTTCCTCGACCACAGCGAGTACTACCGCAACGTCGTGCAGGTCGTCGACCCCACCGCGCGGCACCTGCTCGGCCCGGACCTCGCCGCGCGCCCGGCCGAGGTCGCCTACCTCGAGAACCGGCTCGCGGTCATCGACAAGAAGTCGCTCGGCACGAACCTCCTCGCCGCACTCGTCACCGCCGCGATCCTGCCCGGCCTGCCCGCGGCATCCGCCGCCTTCGCCTGGCTGGTGCAGTCGTTCGCGCTCGCCGTCGGCGGCGTCGCCGGCTTCTTCACCGGCGCGCCCGCGAGCGACGCGCTCGCCTCGGTGGCCTGGCTCGTCGACGACGGCCGGCTGACGGACTGGGGATGGCTCATCGCCTCCGCGCTCGTCGCGGCGCTCCTGATCTGGCTGAACCAGCTGCTGAACGGCATCACGCAGCGCTCCCTCGTCTGGCAGCGCTGCCCGATGGAGGCCCGGCGCTGGCTCGTGCTCACCGCGCTCCCCCGCGTCGGCTACGTCGCGGCCGCGGCCGTCACCGTGTGGTGCGCGATCGCCGTGTGGACGGCACCGCCGCTGCCCGCCGCGGCACTCTGGGCGTGGGGGCTCGGCATCGCGCTCATCGCCGCGTTCGTCATCGCCGAGCCGCGGTTCGCGCCCTCGCCCGTCGTCGTGCCCGCCCGCCGCACGGCGCCGACCGCGACTGCGAGCTCGGACCTCCGGCCGCCGCTCACGATCGGGCGGGCGCTCGCGAGCACCGCGTACCGCGAGGAGCTCGCCGCGCGCCGGCGCCTGCTCGCCCCCACGACCGCGTGGTCGCGGTTCTGGGCGCGGGTGCTGCACGACTGGCGCGGCTGAGCCCTCAGGTACCGAGAAGCAGCGCGATGACCGTGAGCACCGGCACCGCGCCCACCGTGGTGAGGAAGATCGTGTCGCGCGCGAGCACCTCGGCCGTCTCGTAGCGCTGCGCGTAATTGAAGACGTTCTGCGCCGTCGGCAGCGCCGCCAGCACCGTGACGGCGTAGAGGGCGGTGTCGTCGAGACCGAAGACGAAGCGCCCCACCGCCCACGCGACGAGCGGCATCGCGACGAGCTTCAGCCCCGCCGCGATGAAGACGTCGACCCGGGCGCCGCCCGGCGCGAGCAGACGCCGGCCGTGGAGCGACATCCCGTAGGAGATCAGCATGAGCGGCACCGCGGCGTGCCCGATCAGCTCGATCGGGTCGAGCACGATCGGCGGCAGCTCGAGCCCGGAGACCGCGACGAGCACCCCGGCGAGCGAACCGACGATGATCGGGTTCGTGAGGGTCCCGCGCACGATCGCGACGACGGAGGTGCGCTGCTCGACGACGGCGCCGAGCACCGCGAGCGCGACCGGCGCGAAGAGGAGCAGCTGCAGCAGCACGATCGGCACCGACAGCGCGGCATCGCCCAGCATGTAGACGGCGATCGGGATGCCGATGTTGTTGCCGTTCACGTAGCCCGAGGCGAGCGAGCCGATCACCGTGTCGGCGAGGGGGCGGCGGAGCAGCAGCATCGCCACGAGGCCGAACACGAGCATCATCGTCGCCGCGGCGATCGCCGAGACGGGCAGCAGCGTCGAGAAGAGCTGCCGGACGTCGGCCGTCGCGAGCACCGAGAACAGCAGGAACGGCGCCAGCACGTTGAAGGTGAGCTTCGCGAGCACCGGCCGCGCCTCCGGGCCGAACAGGCCCGAACGGGCGGTGATCCAGCCGACGACGACCGCGAGGGCGATGACGACGAAGCCGGTGAGCACGCCGATCATGCAGCGGCCCCGGTCGCGTCATCCACGGTCCAGAGCCTACGCGCCCGGCCGCGGCCTCCGTCCCGCCGAGGCCATGAGCGCCCAGAAGCCGATGACGACGAGCGCCGCGACGACGAGCGCGACGACGCCGATCGTGCGCCCGGCCGCGACGTCGAAGATGAGCCCCGTGACCCCGGCGGCGATGAACGAGACGACGGCGATCTGGGCGATGAGGAGCCGGTTCGCGGTGCGCACCAGCCGGGGCTTCTCGTGCTTGCGGAAGAGGGCCCGATGGAGCATCACGGGCGCGAGGCCGAGCACGGTGGCGAGGCCGGCCGCGACGACGAGGCAGAGGTAGAGCGCATGTGCGTAGGGGTCGAGGTCGCCGAAGCGGGGCTGGAAGGCCACTGCGAGGAGGAAGCCCGAGAGGATCTGCGTGCCGGTCTGCACCGCGCGGAGCTCCTGCAGCAGGTCGCTCCAGTTGCGGTCGTAGCGCTCGGTCTCCGTCTCGGCGCGGCCGTCGGCGGGGTCGGCGTCGGCGTCGGGGTTGCCGCCTGCTGAGCCCGGGCGTCCCGCGCCCGGAGGGGTCGCCGTCATCACTCCCAGGCCGCGGTGTGCGTCCAGCCCGCGAGGTACGCCCGCTCGTTCTCGTTCAGCCGGACGTAGTCGCGGCCCGGGAGCCGCTCGAGTTCGCACAGCTCGTAGATGCGTCGGACGACGGCCCGCCGCAGCGGCGCGCTCGGGTGCTCGAGCACCTCGCGCTGCAGGGTGGGTTCGAGCATCGGCCACCACAGACCGATCGGCGGAAGCGCGGCGCGTCTCGCGCTGGTGGGTTGCGGTGCCTCGATGGTCATGGCGGTTCCCTCTGTTCCCCGATGTGGTGTTCCCCGAGCCGAGCGCGACGCCGCCCTCGGCAGTCTGAAGCTACTCCGCCGCGGCCTCCGCCGCATCGGGCTTGACCCCCTGGGGAGCCGGTGCTAGCCCGGAGGTGCGGAGCGGTCCGCGATGGGCGGCCACCGCGGCGCCGAGCGCCGCGAGGCCCCCGGACCCGTAGGCGCGGCGCTGCCGTTCGGCCCCCGATCCGCGAGCGAGGAGCGAGCGCACGTCGCGGGCCACCGACCCCGGCGAGCCGCACCAGTCGAGCGCCCACTCGACGAGCGCCGCGACGGGGGCGGTGCCGTCGCCGAGGGGATGCGGCACCCGTGCCGCGTGCCCGTCCCGGGCCGCGGTCCAGACGGCGGCGTCGAGCACGTCGGAGCCGATCGCCGGCGGGGGCTGCGGCATCCGCATCATCCGCGCCGCGACGAGCCGGACGAATCCGCAGACGGCGACGGTGTCGCGGACCTCGAGCTGCGCGTCGCCGAACCGCAGCTCGATGGTCGGGAGGTGGTGCGAGAGCCGGATGGTCCAGGTCACGAGCGCCGCGTCGTCGTCGCCGACGGCGGCGAGCACCTCGGCGCGGCGACGCTCGTAGTCCTCGGGGTCGGCGAACGGAGCCGGGACCCCGATCGCGACCCACCTCCGCAGGATGATCGTGCGCCAGCTCGCGAAGCCGGTGTCCCCGCCCCGCCAGAACGGCGAGTTCGCGGCGAGCGCGGTGAAGAGCGGGATCCAGCCGCGGAGCCGGTTCAGTGCCTCGACCCGGTGCTCCGGCGCGTCGTAGCCGAGGTGGACGTGCATGCCGCAGACCTGGTGGTCGTCGAGGAGCCCGCGGATGTCGGCGGCGATGCGGCGGTACCTCGCCCCGTCCGCCGGTTCGGGCGACACCGCCTCGTGCAGCAGGGTGCCGCTCGCGGCGACGCCGAGGCCGAGCTCCGCCGCCGCGGCCGCCAGTTCGCGCCGGGCGCGCAGCAGCAGAGGCGCTGCGGCCCGCGCGTCGTCGCAGACCGGCGTCGCGTACTCGAGCTGATGGGCGAGGAACTCCCCTTCGATGCGCGGCGACCCCGGCAGGCTCACGGCGGCGAGCCGCTCCCGCACCGCGGCCGCGGCATCCGCGGGCTCCAGGGTGCGCGGCACGACGAGGGCGAACTCCTCCTCGATGCCGAGACGGGGCGCGGGCGGCGCGGTCCAGGCGGAGACGCCCGTGGGTGCTCGGTCGGCGAACCCGGTCATCGGCGACTCCGTTCGGTCACGGGAGTCGCAGCGCGGACCCCCACCGTACGGTCTACTCCGCCCCGGCCCGTGCCGCACGGGCTTGACGGTTCGGCCGGCTCGTGCGATCGCGCGCGTCGGGCGGCACGCGCAGGCGACGGAGGCGGGCTCAGGCGGGCATGGCGAAGCGCGTCGCCGACCAGGCGGCCGTGACGCGGCTCACGACGAGCGCGCCGTAGCCGGCGTCGCGCATGACGCCGCGGACGGCGTCGGCACCGGGCGCCGGGCCCTGCGCGCCGCCGTGGACGACCCACACCGGGGCGACCACGCCGCACTCGCGGAGCCAGCCCGTGAGGCCGTGGAGGGAGCGCTCGTCCTCGACGACGGCGACGACGACGTCCGCCTCCCAGGGCACGACGCGCGGCGAATCGGCGAGGGCGTCGACGAGCGAGTCGACGGGGAGCCGGCCGAGCACGGACACCGAGGCGTCCTCCTCGACATCGAACTCCCCGGGGGGCGGGGGCGGCGCTCCGACGAGACGCACCGCTGATCGCTCTGCGTTCGAGTCCCACCCCATCGCAACCCTCCCCGGGACATGATGACCCCGGCAGGGGGCGGCGCGCAATGCCCTGAGCGAGGTTGGTCTCCGGGTGACGCGACGGGTGACGGACCGGCGCCCTCGGCGCACGGTCCGTCACCCTCGAAGCGGAGAATCGCGCTCCGCACGCGGGGCCGACTCGGCCTGCGCGCCGGCCCTCGGACTCGGCCCCGCGCCGGCCCGCGGACTCGGCTCGGCGTCAGCCCTCGGACTCGGCTCCGAAGCGGCCGCGAGCGTCGACCGGGATGAGCGGATGCTCCGCCCGGGCACGGATCTCCTGCACCGCCCAGGTGTTGCCGTCGGGGTCGGCGAAGCCGAAGAAGGTGCCGCCGTCGCGCTCGTCGAAGGTGACGAGCTCGCTCGCCTCGACGCCGCGCGCGAGGAGCTCTGCGCGCGCGGCCGCGGCATCCGCGACGACGAGCTGCACGCCCTTCAGGGAGCCCGGCGCCATCTCCCGCTGCGCGGGCAGGGTGCCGAGCACGATCGAGCAGCCGGAGCCGGGCGGGGTCAGCTGGGCGACGCGCATCTGCGGCGTCTGCGTGTCGTGGTCGAGCACGAAGCCGACCCGGTCGCGGTAGAACTCGATCGCACGGTCGAGGTCGCTGACCGGGACGATGACGACTTCGAGGGTCCAGTCCATGAGCGGTGCTCCGTTCCTCAGGCGACGAGGGCGTCGAGTCGGCCGTAGCCCTCGGTCAGGCCGCGCTCCATGCCGCTCGCGACCATGCCGTCGCGGGCCTCGACGCTCGGGTACACCGAGTGGATGACGAGCCGGGTACGGCCGTCTCCGGCATCCTCGAAGCGGAGCGTCTCGATCGCGACGACGTCGGGGTAGCCCTCGAACTCGAAGGTCTGCACGGCGATCTCGTTCTCGCGCACGGAGTGGAAGCTGCCGTTGAAGGCGTAGCGCTCGCCCTGCCCGTCGGTGTGCACGTAGCGGTAGCCGCCGTGGCTCACGAAGTCCCACTGCTCGATCTGCATCTCGTAGCCGTTCGGCCCGAGCCACTGCGTCACGAGCTCGGGGTCGCGGTGGGCCGCGAAGACACGCTCGACGGGCGCGTCGAACTCCCGGACGATGTCGATGAAGGGCAGGCCCTCGGGGGCGGTGATGGTGACGGGGTTCGTCATGATGATCTCGTTTCGGAAGCCGGGCCGGCGGTGCCTGGACCCGGGTGGGATGCCTCGGGCGAGGCATCCCGTTCGTGTGGAGCCGAGCCGCCGCCGGGCGGATCGGTGGTGAGCAGCGCGTCGAGCGAACGGAAACGCTGCTCGTGGATCAACCGGTAGCGGTCGATCCACGCGGTGAGGGCTTCGAGGGCGGCGGGGTCGAGATGCACGGGCCGCCGCTGGGCGTCACGCGATCGCGTGACGAGACCGGCGTGCTCGAGCACCTGGATGTGCTTCGACACCGCCTGCTTGCTGATGGCGAACGGCTCGGCGAGCTCGTTCACCGTCGCCGGTCCGCGGCTGAGACGCGCGATGATGCGACGCCGCACCGGGTCGGCGAGTGCGAGGAAGGCGCGGTCGAGGCGGTCGTCGGACGACGGATCCAGGATCATCTCGCACCTCCGCTTCGCGTCGTCGTGGTCATTTGATCAATGAACTCGTTGATCAACCGTTTGATTGATTACGATACGCGCGACTGCCATGCACGTCAAGAGCTGCGCCAGGACCGTCGCCGCGACCCCCGGAGCGTCGCCGCGAATTCACCTCGCCCCCCTCGCGGACGGGCCGCGAGCGGAGCAGAATCAGCGCCAGAGCCGATTCGATCGAAGGAGTCGTGATGTCCGTCACGCTGAATCCGTACCTGAACTTCCGCGACGAGGCGCGTACGGCGCTCGAGTTCTACCACTCGGTGTTCGGCGGCACGCTGAACATGTCGACCTTCGCCGAGTTCGGGCAGGCCGAAGACTCGGCCGACGCCGACAAGATCATGCACGGGCAGATCGACGGCGAGAACGGGATCACCCTCATGGCGGCCGACACGCCCTCGCACCTGGAGTACCGCCCGGCCGCCGGGTTCTCGGTGTCGCTGTCGGGCGACGACGACGCCACCCTCCGCGGCTACTACGACCGCCTCGTCGACGGCGGCACCGTCGTCGAGCCACTCGTGGTCGCGCCGTGGGGCGACGCCTTCGGCATGCTCGTCGACCGATTCGGCGTCAGCTGGGTCGTGAACATCTCGGGCGGCGCGCAGGGGTAGCGCTGACGCGAAAGGGTCGTTCCCCGGCATCCGCCGCCCCGATCGGGCGCCTCGGCGTCGGAAAACGACCCTCTCGCGTGGAGCCGGCTCAGTCGAAGAGTTCGGAGAGCCAGTTCTCCTTCTTCTTCTTGCGGGAGTGACCCTGGTCGTAGCCGCGCTGGTCGTAGCCGCGGTCGTACCCCTGCCCCTGGCCGGCCACCTGGCGGAGCAGGTCCATCGGGCTCTGCCCGCCCTGCTGCGCGGGCTGCTGGTACTGCGGCTGCGCCGGCTGCTGGTACTGGGGCTGCGCGGGCGCCTGCTGCACCGGTGCCTGCTGCACCGGTGCCTGCTGGCCGCCGTTGCCGGCACGGTCGATGATCTTGTCGAGCTCTCCGCGATCGAGCCACACGCCTCGGCAGGTGGGACAGTAGTCGATCTCGATTCCGCTGCGCTCGCTCATCACGAGCACGGCTCCGTCAACGGGGCACTGCATCAGACTGGTTCCTCCCAGGTGCGCGTCGGCGGATCGGTCGATCCGATTCCCGTGAGCGTATTGGTCGAAGCTGTGCTCACCCTGGGGTTGCGGGCGCGCGCCAGCGGCGCGCGCCGTCCGCGTCGACGATGCGTGCGGATGCCGAAACACGCGACGCGCGGATGCCGATTCGCAGCCGAGACCCACTGGTGCCACCGTCGCCCGGAAACGACGAACGCCGCGGGGTGTTCACCCCGCGGCGTTCGCTACGTTCGATGCCGAGATCAGATCGCGCGGATCTTCTCCGCCTGCGGGCCCTTCTGACCCTGCGCGACGTCGAACTCGACCTTCTGCCCCTCGTCGAGCGAGCGGTAGCCGTTGCCGTCGATCGCGCTGAAGTGCGCGAAGACGTCAGCGCTGCCGTCGTCGGGGGAGATGAAGCCGTAGCCCTTTTCGGCGTTGAACCACTTGACGGTTCCGGTTGCCATGCTGTGTTTCCTTCGTTCGTGCCAATGGGCGGCTCGTGCCCGCCCTGCGCGGTCGACCGGACCGGTCGTCGCGCGCCGCGGACGCCCCGCGGAGGCCGAGGCGGAACGCTGCTGGCGGCCGCACTCGAATCGGGTCATGCCGCACGGAAGGATCCGCCCCCGGGCAATCAATATGGAGGCACGGGCGGTCGCCCGCTGAGTTGGAGTACTGGATAACATAGCCCACCTGTGACTTCGACCGGAAGAGTCTCCACATCACGAATCGGTACGAGGCGCTGGTGTATGTCGCCGTGTGACGCCATCAGCATCCCGGGCCGTCCGGGTTCGCACGGCAGTCGCCGTCGGTGAGGACGGTGTCGAACGTTCCGACGAGCAGCTCCCGCTCCCCCGCATCCACGGCGAGCGTGCCGGGGATGCTCCGCCACACGGATCCCGCGAAGCGATACTCGGCGGCGTAGCGGACGGTCAGGGCCACGGTCACGCGCCCCGGCCGCTCGAGCCGGAGCGACGTGTCGGTGCTCGACAGCTCGGGAACGCCGAGCTCGCGCCAGCTGCGCCCCGCCGCCTCGGTCACGAGACGCTTTCCCGTCGAGGCGCTCCACTCGAAGGCGACCGGGGTGAACGCGACGTCGACGGGGCGCCCGAGCAGGGTTCCGGTGCGCGTCGTGGCGGATGCCTCTGCGAGCAGGTTCACCGGACGGCCGACCACCGCCCACCCCGACGGCTCGCTCGTGAAGCCGGGTGATGCCGGACGGAACGACGCGATGTCGCGCAGCGTCAGACTCGGCTCGGCCGGTGCCGGCGCCGGTTCCGCCGGCGGGACGTCGTCGCGCTCCGGCGCCGCGCACAGCGCCCGGTTCATCGGACTGCAGTTCGCCGGAGGCGGGGGTGGGGGTGGTGCGGGTGACTCGATCAACTCTGGTTCAACCTCATTGTCGTATGAGGTGTGACGCGGCCCATTCGGCTGACCGTCAGATCGAACCTCGGCGGCAATGTTGACTGATTTACCGCCGTCAGCTTGACCGCCAATCCAGCCGCCGAGCTCTGACCAGTCGCCACCTCCCGACGTGCTCGCGACGACAGCCACAAGACCAGCGGAGACAACGCGGAGCGCTACTCGCACGGCGTCTGATCCTTCCAAGGTTCGATCTGCGAGATCACGAGATGCCCGCGAGTGCCTTTGAACGAGACGAGCAAAGACTGGCGATCCTGGCGATCGGCTGGGGTGACATCATCGCCGGTGCGATCAAGAACGCGAACGTTGGAGACGTCCCGGCATAAATAGGCGCTGATGAGTACTTGGTCATTCAGCGCTCGGTGATCTGCGAGCGCCGCGTTCCTGATGATCGATGTGCCTTCCGAGCTGAGGCCCATTTCCTCGAACTGACGAAATTCTTCTACCGACTGTTTGTATAGTTCGACGTCCACAAGGTCGCGAAGCCGCTCCACACCAACGCCACCGTCCGCGCCGACGGCCGCGGAGGCAGCCGCATACGCCGCATACGCATCCTCGGCGGCGGCGAGGGCCTCCTCGTCGCTCGCGAAGATGGGCTCGTCCGGCGGCGGCATCGACGGCTGGGACGGCGACGGCGCGGTGCCCGCGCCCGAGTCGCACCCGGCGAGCGCGGCGGCGAGCCCGAGCGCGAGCGCGGCGGCAACGACCCGGGAACGGTGGCTTCGTGGCATCCCTGCACGCTAGGCGAGTGCCGCCGCTCGGGCGGGCCGTTCTCCACAGGCGACCACGTACTCGCGAACGGATCAGCGGCGGGCGGACGGGCGGCGGGCGGACGGCGCCCGGCTCGTCCGGACGCGAGCGACGCCGGCCAGCACCGCAGCGCGTCGCGGCACGACATCCGACCTCTGGCACCCCTACGCTGGGTACGTGAATTCCCCTCTCCGTGTCTCCCTGATCGTGGTCGCCGCCGTCGCGGCGCTCGCCCTCACCGGCTGCACCGGACAGCCGAGCCCGTCCCCCACCGCGTCGAGCGATGCCGCAGCAGGCACGTGCAGCGGCGTCACCGTCATCGTCGACCCGGGCAACCTCGACGTTCCGGGCGACGCCTCCGTCGATACCTGCGTGGTCACCGAAGATCCGATCATCGCGGCCGACGCGCTCGCGCGGGCCGGCGTCGAGACGGAGGGCACCGTGCAGTACGGCGACCAGGTCGTCTGCCGCGTCAACGGCGTCCCTGCCCAGGACTTCGCGATCACCGCGGCCGACGGCAGCGAGTACCACGAGTCGTGCGAGTCGATGCCCGCGGCGTTCGCCTACTGGGCGCTCTGGCAGAAGCCCGCGGACGGCGAGTGGGGCTACGCCCAGGAGGGCCTCGGCACGCTCGAGCTGCAGCCCGGCGACGCCGTCGAGCTCCTCTTCACCCTGAACGACGAACCGGCCGCGCCCGCGGAGTGATCCCGCCGGCGCCCCGCATCCCCCCGAGAGCCGCCGTGTTCCGATTCCGAGCCGCACCGTTGCGGCACGCCGCGATCCTCGCCGTGGGGTTCATCGTCGTGCGCGTGCTCTACCGGATCCTGTTCCACGGGGTCGACGGCGGCGGAATCGTGCTCCTCGATCTGCCCGTCGTGCGCCTGCCGGCGCCGTTCGCCCACGTCACGATGCTCGGCCCGGTCACGACCGGCGGCATCTGGAACTCCGTCGAGAGCGCACTGCCGATCGCGGCCGTCATCTTCGCCTTCGGCGCGCTCAACGCCTGCGTCGACCTCTCGCGGCTCTTCGCGCGCGGCGCCCGCGGCGGTCCGCTCCGCGGCGCGGCCCGCACCCTCGTCATCGCCTGGGCGACGGTGCCGGCGCTCGGCGACGCGGTGCGGCAGGTCGCGCTGGCCCGGAAGCTCCGCGGCTCGCGCGGCGCGGCGGCGCTGCTCGTGCCGCTCCTCGAACGCACGGTCGAGCGGGCGGTCGCGATCGCGGCGGCGATGGAGGTGCGCGGCTTCGGCGCGCAGCGCTCGGTGGATGCCGGAACGGCCACTCCGGTCGAGTTCCGCGGCGCGGTGCTCGCCTACGGGGCGTGCGCGGATGCCGCGGACGGGGCCGACGACGCCGGCACGGGCGCTGCGGGCTGGACCCTCGCCGTCGAGGAGCTCGTCGTCCCGGCCGGGGCGCTCGTGCTGGTGAGCGGGCCGACCGGATCAGGCAAGTCGACGCTGCTGCACGCGCTCAGCGGCCTGCACACCCACTTCGACGACGGAGAGCTGCACGGCACCGCCCGGCTCGCCGGGATCGACCGGCGGTCGGTTCCGCCGCGCGAGACCGCCGGCTTCGTCGGCGTCGTCCTGCAGAACCCGCGGCTCGGATTCGCGAGCGAGACGGTCGCCGACGAGATCGGATTCGCTCCGACGGCCCGCGGCATCGTTCCCGCGATCGTCGCAGGGCGCGTCGCGGAGGCGGCGGCGCGGGTCGGGGTGACCCGGCTGCTCGACCGCGACATCCGCGCCCTCTCGGCGGGCGAGGCGACGCTCGTCGCGATCGCCGCGGCGCTCGTGGAGCGGCCCCGGATCCTCCTCGTCGACGAACCGCTCGCCGACCTCGACGCCGACGCGCGCCTCCGCATCCGCGCGCTGCTCGACTCCCTCGCGCACGAGAGCGGCGTCTGCGTCATCGTCGCGGAGCACCGGCTCGGCGAGCTCGCCCAGGTCGCCGACGCCCGGTTCGACATCGCCGACGGGCGGCTGCAGCGAGTGCCGCCGTCCGATGGCGTGCCGGCCGCAGGCATGTCCTCGCCGCTCGCCGAGACCGGCGACCGCGCGGACAGCCCGGATGCCTCGAGCGGAACGGTCGGGCCGAGCGGAACGGTCGGGCCGGGTGTGCCGGGCCGGACGCGCAGTATCGACACTGCGGCGGGCGCACACGGCGGCGCGCGCCTGGAGGCACGCGGCATCCGCGTCGTCCTCGGCGGCCGCGTCGCGGTCGCGGATGCCTCCTTGGACCTCTGCTCGGGCGAGATCGTCGCCCTCGCCGGACCGAACGGCGCCGGGAAGTCGAGCCTGCTGCTCGCCCTCGCGCTGCCGAAGGCCCCCGGTCAGGTGCACGTCGGCGGGGGCGACGTCGCCCGCCTCCGCCGCCGTGCCCGACGTGCCGCGGTCGCGCTCGTGCCCGAGGCATCCGACGATCTCCTCTGCGCGACGAACGCCGAGGAGGAGTGCCGGCGCGCCGATCGCGAGGCCGGCGCACCGGCCGGGACGACCCGGGCCCGGTTCCTCGCGTTCCTCGGCGCATCCGACGGGGTCGCGGTCGGTGACGAGGGCCGCGTCGAGGCACGCGCCGCCGCGGCATCCCGCCTCCTCGCGAGCCATCCCCGCGACCTCTCCACCGGTGAGCGGCGCTGCCTCGCGATGGCGATCCAGCTCGCGGCGGATGCCTCGGTGCTCCTCATCGACGAACCGACCCGCGGACTCGACGCCCGAGCCCGCGCGCTCGTCGCCGCGGCGCTCCGGGCCGCCGCCGACGAGGGTCGCGCCGTCGCGATCGCCACGCACGACCACGCCTTCGCGGCCGAACTCGCCGAGCGCACGATCGAGATGCACGACGGCCGGCTCGGCACCGGCGCCCTGCGGACGGCGGTGCGCCCGTGAAATGGAGCCCGCGCGTGCAGACCCCGCTCGTCTGGGGCGGGCACCTGCTCGCCGTCGCCGCCTTCGCGTGGCCGTTGTTCGTCCCGGCGCTGCCGAGCGAGGCGCAGGGGGCGGTGCCGTTCGTCGCGCTCGCGCTCGCGCCGCTCGCCGCGGTGACGCTCGTCTTCGTCCTCGACGGCAGCGTGCGCTCGGCGAAGGTGCTCGCGCTCCTCGGCACGCTCACCGCCGTCGGCGCAGCCGTGCGGGTCGTCGGCACCGGCGTGGGCGGCATCGAGGCCGTGTTCGTGCTGCTGATCCTCGCGGGGCGGGCCTACGGGGCGCGGTTCGGGTTCCTCCTCGGCGTCTTCGTCATCCTGCTGTCGTCGACGCTGCAGGGCGGCTTCGGGCCGTGGACGCCGTTCCAGATGTTCGCCTGCGGCTGGGTCGGGGCGGGCGCCGGGCTTCTGCCGCGGCTCCGCGGCCCGCGGGCGAAGCTCGCCGAGATCGCGATGCTCGCGGCCTACGGGGTGCTCGCCTCCTACGCCTTCGGGCTCGTCATGAACTTCTGGTACTGGCCGTTCGCCGTCGGCACCGGCGCCGGGATCTCCTACGAGCCCGGCGCGACGCTCGGCGAGAACCTCGGCAGCTTCCTGCTGTACTCGCTCGTCACCTCGACCGCGAGCTGGGACACCCTGCGCGCCATCACCACCGTGATCGGCCTCGCGGTCGCCGGCCCGGCGGTGCTCGCGGCGCTGCGGCGCGCCAAGCTGCCGCGGAACGCGCTGCGCTGAGCGCAGTTCGCTGCGCCTGGTTCGCAGAGCTCATCGAAGCGAGCGC
The DNA here is from genome assembly GCF_044917495.1 of Agromyces mediolanus. GTDB lineage: Bacteria > Actinomycetota > Actinomycetes > Actinomycetales > Microbacteriaceae > Agromyces > Agromyces mediolanus_B. The sequence continues at coordinate 292,021 of NZ_JAVSSI010000002.1, forward strand.
CCCTTCGACACGCTCAGGGGACCAGTAGCTCGGGGGCCGGCTCAGACCGAGAAGTACTTCGCCTCGGGGTGGTGGAAGACGAAGGCGTCGGTCGACTGCTCGGGATGCAGCTGCAGCTCCTCGCTGAGCTCCACGCCCATGCGCTCGGGCCGGAGCAACTCGACGACCTTGCGCCGGTCCTCCATGTCGGGGCACGCGGGGTAGCCGAGCGAGAACCTCGCCCCGCGGTACTCGAGCTTGAAGAGGCCCGCGGCATCCGCCGGGTCCTCGCCCGCGAAGCCGAGCTCGGCGCGGATGCGCGCGTGCCAGAACTCGGCGAGCGCCTCGGTGAGCTGCATCACGAGCCCGTTCAGCTCGTAGTAGTCGCGGTACCGGTTCTCGGCGAAGAGCTTCGCCGTGACCTGGTCGATGTTCGCCCCCGCGGTGACGAGCTGCACCGGCAGCACGTCGACCTCGCCGGACTCGCGCGAGCGCACGAAGTCCGCGAGGCAGAGGTGCCGGTCGCGGCGCTGCCTCGGGAAGCGGAATCGCAGCCGCTCGGTTCCGAGCGGGCCGCCCGATCCGCCGTCGGGCGCGAGGAGCCCGGGCCGGCCGAGCGCACCCTCCGGGTCGTCGTCGTGGTGCAGCACCACGAGGTCGTCGCCCTCGGACACCACCGGGAAGTAGCCGTACGCCACCGAGGCGTCGAGCATGCCCTCGCCGAGGATCCGGTCGAGCCAGTACCGCAGCCGGGGCCGTCCCTCGCGCGCGACGAGCTCCTCGTAGCTCGCGCCGTCGTCGCCCCGCCCGGGCTTCAGCCCCCACTGGCCGAGGAACGTGGCGCGCTCGTCGAGGAACGCCGCATAGTCGGCGAGCGCCACGCCGCGGACGATCCGCGTCCCCCAGAACGGCGGGACGGGCACGGCGTTGTCGCGGGCGACATCGGAGCGCTCGGGCATCGCCTCGGGCTCGGTGAGCGTCAGCCGGGACCCGGCGGAGTGGATGCGCTTCTTCAGCGGCGGCAGGCCCACCTCGGCGGGGTCCGCGCCGCGCGCGACGCGGACGAGCGGCTCCATGAGGGCGAGGCCCTCGAAGGCGTCACGGGCGTAGCGGACCTCGCCGTCGAAGATGCCGGCGAGGTCGTCTTCCACGTAGGTGCGGGTGAGGGCGGCGCCGCCGAGGATGACGGGCCAGCGCGTCGCGAGGCCGCGCGCGTTCAGCTCCTCGAGGTTCTCCTTCATGACGACGGTGGACTTCACGAGGAGGCCGGACATGCCGATGACGTCGGCGTCGTGCTCCTCGGCTGCGGCGATGATGTCGGCGATCGGCTGCTTGATGCCGAGGTTGATCACCCGGTAGCCGTTGTTCGTGAGGATGATGTCGACGAGGTTCTTGCCGATGTCGTGCACGTCGCCGCGGACGGTCGCGATGACCATCGTGCCCTTGCCGGATGCCTCGGTCTTCTCCATGTGCGGCTCGAGCAGCGCGACGGCGGCCTTCATGGTCTCGGCGGACTGCAGCACGAACGGCAGCTGCATCTCGCCCGAGCCGAACCGCTCGCCGACGACCTTCATGCCCTCGAGCAGGTGGTCGTTGATGATCTGCAGCGCCGACAACCCGCCCGCGCGGGCGAGGTCGAGGTCGGCCTCGAGCCCCTTCGACTCGCCGTCGATGATGCGCCGCTCCAGCCGCTCGCCCACCGGGAGCGCGGCGAGCTCGGCGGCGCGCTGATCGCGGAGCGCGGCGGTGTCGACGCCCGCGAAGAGGTCGAGCATGACCGCGAGCGGGTCGTACGTCGTGCGGCCGTCGGCGTCGTACTCGCGGCGGTCCCAGACGAGGTCGAGCGCGACCTTTCGCTGCTCCTCCGAGAGCGAGGCCAGCGGCACGATCTTCGCGGCGTCGATGATGCCGGAGTCGAGCCCGGCCTCGACGGCCTCGTGCAGGAACACCGAGTTCAGCACGCTCCGCGCCGCCGGGTTCAGGCCGAAGGAGACGTTGGAGACGCCGAGCGTGAAGTGCAGGCCCGGGTAGGCGGCGTGCAAGCGCCGGATCGCCTCGATGGTCTCGATCGCGTCGCGGCGGGTCTCCTCCTGCCCGGTCGCGATGGGGAAGGTGAGCGCGTCGAGCACGATGTCGTGCTCGCGCAGCCCCCACTCGCCGGTGAGCTCCTCGACGAGCCGGGTGGCGATGCGCACCTTCTCGTCGGCGGTGCGGGCCTGGCCCTGCTCGTCGATGGTGAGGGCGACGACCGCGGCGCCGTGCTCCTTCACGAGCGGCATGATGCGGCCGAACCGGGAGCCGGGGCCGTCGCCGTCCTCGTAGTTCACGGAGTTGACGACGGGCCGGCCGCCGATGAGCTCGAGCCCCGCGGCGATGACGGCGGGCTCGGTGGAGTCGACGACGAGCGGGAGCGTCGAGGCGCTCGCGAGCCGGGAGACGACCTCGCGGATGTCGGCGACGCCGTCGCGCCCGACGTAATCGACGCAGACGTCGAGCAGGTGCGCGCCGACGCGGGTCTGCTGCTTCGCGATCTCGACGCAGTCGTCCCAGCGGCCCTCGAGCATCGCCTCGCGGAACGCCTTCGAGCCGTTCGCGTTCGTGCGCTCGCCGATGGCGAGGTACGCGGCATCCTGATCGAAGGGCACGTGCTGGTAGAGCGAGGCGACGCCGGGCTCGATGCGCGGGCGGCGGGATGCCTCGCCCACGGTGCCGGCCGGGGCATCCGCGCCCGCCTCCGCGTTCGTGCCGGCCGGGGCATCCGCGCCCGCCGATCCGCCCGGCCGGAGCCGCTCGACCACCGCTGCGAGGTGCTCCGGGGTCGTCCCGCAGCAGCCGCCGACGAGCGCCAGGCCGAACTCGCGGACGAACTGCTCGTGCGCCGTCGCGAGCTCGGCCGGCGTGAGCGGGTAGTGCGCGCCGTCGGCGCCGAGCACCGGCAGGCCCGCGTTCGGCATGCAGGCGACCGGCACGGGCGAGTGCTTGGAGAGGTGGCGCAGGTGCTCGCTCATCTCGGCCGGCCCGGTCGCGCAGTTCAGGCCGATCGCGTCGACCCCGAGCGGTTCGAGCGCGGTGAGCGCTGCGCCGATCTCGGAGCCCATGAGCATGGTGCCGGTGGTCTCGACGGTGACCTCGACGAGGATCGGCAGGCGGATGCCCCGGCCGACGATCGCCTGCTTGCAGCCGTTCACCGCGGCCTTCGTCTGGAGCAGGTCCTGCGAGGTCTCGATGAGGAAGGCGTCGGCGCCGCCGTCGATGAGCCCCTCGGCCTGCAGCGCGAAGGTCTGCTTCAGGTGCTCGTACGTCGTGTGGCCGAGGCTCGGCAGCTTGGTGCCCGGGCCCATCGAGCCGAGCACCCAGCGGAGGCGGCCGTCGGCGCGTTCGGCGGCCTCGACGCGCTCGCGGGCGATGCGCGCGCCCGACTCGGCGAGCTCGGCGATGCGGTCGTCGATGCCGTAGTCGGAGAGGTTCGACCAGTTGGCGCCGAAGGTGTTCGTCTCGACGGCGTCGATGCCGACCGCGAGGTAGTCGTCGTGGATGGCGCCGATGACGTCGGGGCGGGTCGCGTTCAGGATCTCGTTGCAGCCCTCGTGCCCCGCGAAGTCGACCTCGAGGGAGAGCTCGTGCTGCTGAAGCATGGTGCCCATCGCGCCGTCGGCGATGACGACGCGGGTGCGGAGCGCCTCGACCAGCTCCTCGGCGCGCTGAGTGCGGGGCACGGCGTCGATGTCGAGGGGGAAGCGCGGCGCTCGCGCGCCCGGGGCGGTGGTGGGGCCGGTCACGCGGGCGAGTCTAACCGGGCGGTCCGACGCCGGCTGCCGATGCGTCGCCGTGCGGCGCCGGGACTGGGATGCCGATCGGAACGGAGATGGTACCCCGGGACGATGCCGCCTCCCCCGAGCGACGGTTGCGGGATTTCTAAACACGATATATCGTGACTCCTCGTCGAACGCGATATATCGTGATTTTCCCGCGTTCGCGGACCGCGTACGCGGATGTCGGGGGCACGCTGCACAATGGAGCGTCCCTCCGCACCGACACGATCGAACCCCGGAGTCTCCCGTGCTTGCAAAGCTGCTCGTCAGATACCTCAAACCATACAAATGGCTCTTGCTGGGGGTGCTGGTCTTCCAGTTCCTCTCCGCTCTCGCGAGCCTCTACCTCCCGCGCCTGAACGCCGACATCGTCGACGAGGGCGTCTCCCGCGGCGACACCGCCTACATCTGGTCGACCGGCACGTTCATGCTGACGATCTCGCTCGGGCAGATCCTCTGCTCGATCATCGCGACGTACTTCGCGGCGCGCGCGGCCATGCAGCTCGGCCGCGACATCCGCAACGACGTCTTCGAACGGGTCTCGAGCTTCTCCGAGCGCGAGGTCTCGAAGTTCGGCCCCGGCTCGCTGATCACCCGCAACACGAACGACGTGCAGCAGGTGCAGATGCTCGCGATGATGGCGGCGACCTTCCTCGTGACGGCTCCGCTCCTCGCGATCGGCGGCATCATCATGGCGCTCCAGCAGGACGTCGGGCTCAGCTGGATCATCGGCGTCGCGGTGCCGACCCTGCTCGTGCTCGCGGCCCTCGTCATCGGTCGCATGGTGCCGCTCTTCCGCTCCTACCAGCGCAAGCTCGACGGCGTGAACCGGGTCATGCGCGAGCAGCTCACCGGCATCCGCGTCATCCGCGCCTTCGTCCGAGAGCCCATCGAGGAGGAGCGCTTCCGCGAGGCGAACACCGACATCATGATCGTCGGCCGCAAGGTCGGCTCGCTCTTCGTGCTGCTGTTCCCCCTCTTCATGCTGATCCTGAACGTCACCACCATCGCGGTGATCTGGTTCGGCGCGATCGAGGTCGACCAGGGCGGCGTGCAGATCGGCACGCTCCTCGCCTTCATGCAGTACATCGGCATCATCCTCGGCGGCGTGCTCATGGCGAGCTTCATGACGATGATGATCCCCCGTGCGGCGGTCTCGGCCGACCGCATCGGCGAGGTGCTGCACGCCGACACCTCCCTCGAGCGCCCGGCGAACGCCGTGAGCGAGTTCCCCGAGACCGGCACGGTGACCTTCCGCGACGCGGCGTTCACCTACCCCGGCGCCGAGCACCCCGTGCTCGAGGGCATCTCGTTCGGCGCCGCCCGCGGCGAGACCGTCGCCATCGTCGGCTCCACCGGCGCCGGCAAGACGACGCTCGTCTCGCTCATCCCGCGGCTCTTCGACGTGACGAGCGGCGAGGTCGTCGTGAACGGCGTCGACGTGCGCCGCGCCGACCTCGACGCGCTCTGGCAGACGATCGGCCTCGTGCCGCAGCGACCGTTCCTCTTCAGCGGCACGGTCGGCTCGAACCTGCGCTTCGGCCGGGAGGACGCCACCGACGAGGAGCTCTGGCACGCGCTCGAGATCGCCCAGGGCCGCGACTTCGTCGAGGAGATGCCGGGCGGGCTCGACGCGCGCATCGCGCAGGGCGGCACCAACGTCTCCGGCGGCCAGCGGCAGCGCCTCGCGATCGCCCGTGCGATCGTGCACGCGCCCGAGATCCTCGTCTTCGACGACTCCTTCTCGGCGCTCGACCTCACGACCGACGCCCGGCTGCGCCAGGCGCTCTGGCGCGAGCTCCCCGAGGTCACCAAGATCGTGGTCGCGCAGCGCGTCTCCACGATCACCGACGCCGACCGCATCGTCGTTCTCGACGACGGCGGCATGGTGGGCGTCGGCACGCACGCCGAACTCCTCGAGACGTGCCAGACGTATCGCGAGATCGTCGAATCCCAGCTCGGAGTGGAGGCCGCACGATGACCCGCACGACCCCGCAGCAGCCGGAGCTCAGCGAAGAGGAGAAGCTCGAACTCGAGCTCGCCGAGCAGGCCCGCATCTCGGCCGACGACTGGTCGGGCGCGGTCGCACCCGGCAAGGCGAAGAACTTCCGGCAGTCGTTCGGCCGGCTCCTCGGCCTCCTCGCCCCGCACAAGTACGCCTTCGCGCTCGTGTCCCTCCTCGGCGCGCTCGGCGTGCTGCTCACCGTGCTCGGCCCGAAGGTGCTCGGCGAGGCGACGAACCTCGTCTTCGCCGGCGTCATCGGTGCGCAGCTGCCCGCCGGCACGACGACCGAGCAGGCCGTTGAGCAGCTCCGCGCCGCCGGCCAGGAGGAGATCGCGAACATCGTGGCCGCCGCCGGGGTCGTCCCCGGCGAGGGCATCGACTTCGTGCGGCTGAGCCAGGTCATCATCCTCGTGCTCGCCCTGTACTTCGCGGCGGCGGTGCTCACCTGGCTCCAGGGCTACGTGATCAACGTCATCATGGTCCGCACCATGTGGCGCCTGCGCGAAGAGGTCGAGGCGAAGATCAACCGCCTGCCGCTCAGCTACTTCGACAAGGTGCAGCGCGGCGAGCTGATCTCCCGCGTGACGAACGACATCGACAACATCACCCAGATGATGCAGCAGTCCCTCTCCGGGGCGCTCACCGCCGTGCTCACGGTGGTCGGCGTGCTCATCATGATGTTCTCGATCTCGTGGCAGCTCTCGCTCGTCGCCCTCGTCTCGCTGCCGCTCATGGCCGTGATCTTCGGCATCATCGGCCCGAAGTCGCAGAAGGCGTTCGGCATCCAGTGGCGCAAGGTCGGCCGTCTCAACGCCCGCGTCGAGGAGTCGTTCTCGGGCCACGCGCTCGTGAAGGTCTTCGGTCGCGAGCAGTCGAGCCTCGAGGCGTTCAAGGCCGAGAACGAGGAGCTCTACCGCGCCTCGTTCAAGGCGCAGTTCCTCTCGAACATCATGATGCCCGGCATGATGTTCATCGGGAACCTGACCTACGTCGGCATCGCGGTGCTCGGCGGGCTCATGGTGGCCGGCGGCCAGCTGCGACTCGGCGACGTGCAGGCGTTCATCCAGTACTCGCAGCAGTTCACCCAGCCGCTCTCGGAGCTCGGCGGCATGGCCGCGGTGGTCCAGTCGGGCACGGCCTCGGCCGAGCGCGTCTTCGAGCTGCTCGACCAGGACGAGCAGGACGCCGACGCGGCGGACGCCCCGGCCCCGGCCGACGGCGACGGCGTCATCGAGTTCGAGCACGTCTCGTTCGCGTACCACCCCGATCGGCCGCTCATCCGCGACCTCTCGTTCCGGGTCGAGCCCGGGCAGACGGTCGCGATCGTGGGCCCGACGGGTGCGGGCAAGACGACGCTCGTGAACCTCATCATGCGGTTCTACGAGCTGAACGGCGGCCGCATCCTGCTGAACGGTCAGGACATCGCCGAGCTCACCCGGCACGACGTCCGCGCGCGCACCGGCATGGTGCTGCAGGACCCGTGGCTGTTCGCCGGCACGATCCGCGAGAACATCCGCTACGGCCGGCAGTCGGCGAGCGACGAGGAGATCGTCGAGGCGGCGAAGGCCACCTACGTCGACCGCTTCGTGCACTCGCTGCCCGACGGGTACGACACCGTGCTCGACGAGGACGCCGCCAACGTGTCCGCCGGCGAGAAGCAGCTCATCACGATCGCCCGCGCGTTCGTGTCGCAGCCCTCGGTGCTGATCCTCGACGAGGCGACGAGCTCCGTCGACACCCGCACCGAGCTGCTGCTGCAGAACGCGATGGCGGCGCTCCGCGAGGGGCGCACCTCCTTCGTGATCGCGCACCGGCTCTCGACGATCCGCGACGCCGACCTCATCCTCGTGATGGAGCACGGCGACATCGTCGAGCAGGGCACCCACGAGGAGCTCATCGAGAAGAAGGGCGCGTACTACCGCCTCTACAACTCGCAGTTCGAGCAGGCGGCCACCGACCTCGACGCCGAAGCGGCGCTCGGCGACGATCTCGTCGTCTCGGGTGACGCCGACGACGAGTCAGTCGACGGCGAGGGCGCTGGCGAGGGCGAGGGCGACGGCAGCGAGACCGCCGGGCTCCAGGGCGGCGCTCCGGCGTCGGCCCAGCGCTCGGCGGGATCAGCCGAGACGAGCTAGCCGCACGCCGCACGCGGAACGCCCGCCCCTCCGAGTGAGGGGCGGGCGTTCCGTCGTTTCGGGCGCCGGGCGCCGGTCGCCGACCGCCGGTCGCCGGTCGCCGGTCACCCGACCGCCGACCGTCGTCTCCTCGCGAAGTCGCGCGAATGGCTCCGACGGGTCTGCCCCAGCCGCAGTCTGCGCGACTCCGCATCGTGGAGTCGCGTGATCGGCTCCTTTGACGGCACCGGAGCGACCGTTCGCGCGACGGCGCGAGCGGCGCGCCCGGTCCGGGGCCGCGCCGGCGCCGGCCGCCCAGCCGGCTCAGGCGGCGGGGTAGGTGTAGAACCCCTCGCCAGTGGCGACGCCGAGCTTGCCCTGATCGAGGTAGCGCTCCTTGATGAGCGCCGCGAAGGCGCGCTGCTTCTCGTCGCCCATCATCGAGATGTTGTACGCGGTCGTGAGCCCGACGACGTCGTAGATCTGGAACGGGCCCATGGGCGCGCCGGTGCCGATGCGCCAAGTCTGGTCGATGGCCTCCGGCTCGGCGATGCCGTCGACGAGCAGTTCGCCCGCCGCCTGCAGGAACGGCACGAGCAGCGAGTTCAGCAGGTACCCGGCCTTCTCCTTCTTGATCTCGATCGGCACCATGCCGATCCGGCCGGCGAACTCGACGACGGCGCGGTACACGGCGGGGTCGGTCTGCTCGGTGCCCATCACCTCGGCGGTGTTGTGCGCCCAGACGCGGTTCGCGAAGTGCAGCGCGAGGAACTGCTCCGGCCGGCCGGTGAACGGCGCGAGCGCGCTCGGCAGCAGGGTGGAGGAGTTCGTCGCGAAGATGGTCCGCGCGGGGGCGACCCGGCCGAGCTCCTCGTAGACGGCCTTCTTGATGTCGGGGTTCTCCGGCACGGCCTCGATGACGAGGTCGGCGTCGGCGACGGCGTCGGCGAGCACGTGGCTCGTGCGGATGCGCGCGAGCGCCTCCTCGGCCTTGCCCTCCGCGGCACCGGCCACACCCTCGGCGCGGTAGGTCTCCGCGAGCTTCGCGAAGCGCTCCGTCGCCGCGGCGAGCGCGGGCTCGTCGACGTCGTACGCCACGACGTCGAAGCCGTGGTAGGCGGTCTGGAAGGCGATCTGCGAGCCGAGCACGCCGGTGCCGAGCACGGTGATGTGTTGCATGGTGTTCCTCATTCTCTGGTGGAGCTCGTGGGGCTCTCGTGGAGCCCGCTCCGGGTGGGTGGCCGGCGGGCACCGGCCGCTGCTCGCGGCGTCAGGGGCGGGTCTCGCTCCCGGCGTCGCGGTTGAAACGCTGCAGGTCGTGGGCGAAGCGCGCGACCTCCTCGTCGGTCCAGTCGGACAGGTGGCGGTCGACGACGCCCTGCAGGATGCCGATGGCCTCGTCGTACGCGGCCCAGCCCTCCTCGGTCAGCTCGAGCGGGGTGCCGCGGCCGGAGGCGTCGGCGAGTTCGCGGACGACGCCGAGCCGGACGAGGCCGGCGAGCTGGCGGGAGACGGTCGAACGGTTGAGCCGGAATGCCTGCGCGATGTCGGTCGAGCGGGCGCCGGGGTGCTCGACGAGGTAGCCGAGGATCGACTGCTCGGTCATCGAGAGCCGGATCCTCGCGGTCCGGGCGTCGGCGACGCCGCGCCGGGAGACGACGATGAGCGCGCTCAGGATGGCGGCGGCGTCCGCGCTGCGCGCTGCGGGTCCAGGCATCCGATGCTCCGTTCCTTCTGTTGTCATATGCAACGCTACGCCGGTGTGTTGCATTCCGCAACGCAGAAGTGGCGCGCTCGCCCACCCCCGCTTGCCTCGCCCCCGCCCGGCTGCGAGGCTTGACCCGGAGGTCACCACCCAGATGCCAGCTTCACCGTCCGCGCCGCTCCCCGAGTCATCCGCACCCCTCGTCTTCGACACCGCGAACCCCGTGCACGCGCGGGCGCTCGAGCGGCTCGGCACCGAGGAGGTCGCCTGGCTCGGCACGATCGACCGGCACGGCTTCCCGCACGCGGTGCCCGTCTGGTTCCTCTGGGAGGGCGGCACGATCCAGGTGCTCATCCAGCCCGGCTCGGTGAAGACCCGCAACATCCGCCGCGACCCGAAGGTCCTCGTGCACTTCGAGACCGACGCGGAGGGCGAAGACGTCACCGTGCTCCAGGGCATCGCCGAGCTCGCCGAGGAGTCCTCCGCCGAGTGGATGGCGCGGCTCGGCGAGCCCTACCTCGCGAAGTATCGGGCCGGGCTCGACCGGCTCGGCTGGTCGCTCGACCGGATGACGGACGACTACTCGACCGTGCTCCACGTGCGCCCCACGAAGCTCATCGGATGGTGACCCGGGCCGCTGCCGCCGCCCCGTGGCGCATGTGGCTCGTCTGGGCCGTCGGCGTCGCCGCCTACATCGTCTCCGTCACGAACCGCACCTCGCTCTCGGCCGTCGGCGTCGACGCGGCCGAGCGCTTCCACGCGGATGCCTCGACGCTGTCGATGTTCGCGGTAATCCAGCTCGCCGTCTACGGGCTCATGCAGATCCCCGTCGGCCTGCTGCTCGACCGCTACGGCGCGCGGCCGATCATCACGATCGGCATGCTGCTCATGGCCTCGGGCCAGCTCGTCATGGCCTTCGCACCGAACGTCGGCATCGCGATCTTCGCGCGGATGCTCCTCGGCGCGGGCGACGCGGCGATCTTCCCGAGCGTGCTCCGCGTCGTCGCCACGTGGTTCCCCGACCAGCGCTCGCCGTTCATCGTGCAGATGACCGGCATCGTCGGGCAGCTCGGTCAGCTGCTCGCCCTCCTGCCGATGGCGGCTCTCCTGCACGCGACGAGCTGGTCGATCGCATTCGGCAGCCTCGCGGGCCTCGGCGTGCTCTTCGCGGTGCTCACCTTCGGCGTCATCCGCAACCGGCCGCCCGGTCGCGACGCCGACGTCGCCGTCAACACCGAGACCGGCGCGATCCGCATGGTGACCTCGGCCGCCGACCTGCGCGAAGGGTTCCGCGAGAGCTGGGGGCATCCCGCGACCCGGCTCGCGTTCTGGTCGCACTTCACGACGCCCTTCGCCGGCACCGCGTTCGGCATGCTCTGGGGCTTCCCGTTCCTCACCGCCGGTCAGGGGCTGAGCCCGGCCACCGCGTCGCTCATCATCAGCGTCTTCGTCGTCTTCGGCATGATCGTCGGCCCGGTCATCGGGCTGCTCTCGAGCCGGCATCCGATGCGCCGCTCGCGTCTGCTGGTGCTGCCGATCATCGCCATCCAGGCGCTCGTCTGGATCGCCGTCATCGCCTGGCCCGGGCAGACGCCGCTGTGGCTCCTCTTCGGCCTCGCGCTCGCGCTCGCGACCGGCGGCCCGGCCTCGATGATCGCCTTCGACCACGCGCGCACCTTCAACCCGAGCCACCGGCTGAGCACGGCGAACGGCATCGTGAACGGCGGCGGCTTCATCGCGGCGCTCATCGCGATCTTCCTCATCGGCCTCGCGATGGACCTCCAGGGCGCCGGCACCCCCGCCGATTACTCCCTCGAGGCGTTCAAGATCGCGTTCCTCACGCAACTGCCGCTCTGGGGCCTCGGGGCGCTCATGATCGTGATCGAGCGCCGCCGCACGCGCGTGCACATCGGCATCGAGGAGCCACGCCGGCGCCGCCCCCGTGCCGATCGAGGCGAGGCAACCGAGTCCGGGTCATGACGTCAGTACTCGTGGGTCGCCAGCGCTCGACAGCCGCAGAAACCGACGTCTTGCGGCGCGCGGTGGGGCGAGTGGCGGGGCTCAGCCGTCGAGGAGGGCGCGGAGCTCGTCCGCGCTGAACCGCGCCTCCGCGAAGTCGACCTCGTCGGGGGCGAGCGCGTCGGACTCGGACGGCTCGACATCGGCCCCCGGTCCCGCGCCGAGCACCCCGGCGACGAGCTCGCCCTTCCGCGCCTGCAGGGCGAGCACCTTCTCCTCGATGGTGCCCGCCGCGACGAGCCGGTAGACGATGACCCGCTCCGAGCGGCCGATGCGGTGCGCCCGGTCGATGGCCTGCTGCTCGCTCGCCGGATTCCACCACGGGTCGAGCAGGAACACGTAGTCGGCCTCGACGAGGTTCAGTCCGAATCCGCCGGCCTTCAGGCTGATGAGGAAGACCTGCGCCTCCCCCGCCCGGAACCGGGCCGCCTCGGCATCCCGCTTCGCGAGCGGCGTCGAGCCGTCGAGCAGTGCGAACGGGATGCCCGCCGCCTCGAGCCGTGCCGCCGCCCGGCCGAGGAACGAGGTGAACTGGCTGAACACGATCGCCCGGTGCCCCTCCTCGATGAGCTCCTCCAGCTGTTCGAGCAGGGCGTCGAGCTTCGCCGAGCCGATCCCGTCGTGCGTCTCGTCGATGAGCGCCGGGTCGAGGGCGAGCATCCGCAGCAGGGTCAACGAGCGGTACAGGATGAAGCGCCCGCTCTCGTCCTTCACGAGGTCGAGGAGCTTCTGCCGCTCGCGCTGCAGCGTCGCGTCGTAGATGCGCCGGTGGGCGGCCGACAGCTCGACCGCGATCGTCTGCTCCTGCTTCTCCGGCAGCTCCGGCGCGACCCGCGCCTTCGTGCGGCGGAGGAGGAACGGCCGGATGCGCCGGCGGAGCTTCGCGAGGCGCTCGGCGTTGCCGTCGTCCTCGATGGGACGGCGGTACCGCTCGTCGAATCCGCGGCGGCTCGGGAAGAGCCCGGGAGCGACGAGCCGGAGGATCGCCCACAGCTCCCCGAGGTGATTCTCGATCGGCGTGCCCGTGAGGGCGAGCACGAAGGGCGCACGGATGGCGCGGGCCGCCTCGTGCACGCGCGTCTTCGGGTTCTTCACGAACTGCGCCTCGTCGAGCACGAGCCCGCCCCACTCGATCGCGGCGAAGCGCTCGGCCTCGAGCCGGAGCACGGCGTAGCTCGTCACGACGAGGTCGGCGCCGGCCGCGGCCTCGGCGAAGCCCGGGCGGCCGGCGCGCTCGGTCGTCGTGAGCCCGGCGACCCGGAGGCCGGGCACGAAGCGCGCCGCCTCGGCCACCCAGTTCGAGGCGACCGAGCTCGGCGCCACGACGAGGAAGGGGCCGGCGCCTTGCTCGACGGCGTGGGCGACGAGCGCGAGCGCCTGCGCCGTCTTGCCGAGCCCCATGTCGTCGGCGAGGATCGCGCCGAGGCCGGCGGCGCGCATCCGGGCGAGCCAGCGGAATCCCTCGAGCTGGTACGGCCGGAGCGGCAGCGCGAGCCCGGCGGGCGGCGAGATCGCCGGGACGCCGGCACCGCCCGAGCCGGCACCATCCGAATCGGCACCGCGCGGGTCATCGGCATCCGCCCCAGGCCGGATCGCCGCGAGCAGCGCGCGCCAGGCGAGCGCCGGCCCCTCGAACTCGGCGAGGTCCTCGAAGTCGGCGTAGAGCGCGAGGGCCTGTTCGCGGGGCATCCTGAGCCCGGCCTCCCACTCGACGAGCCCCTCCGCCTCGGCGATGAGCGCGCGGAGTTCGTCGAAGACGGGCAGCTCCAGCGAGAGGTAGCTGCGGTCGACGAGGAGGAGCCGCTTGCGCCCCTGCGCGAGCGCACGGAACAGGGGCAGGAAGGGCACGGGCTTGCCGTTCACGGTGACGACGACGCCGAGATCGAGCCAGTCGGTCTTCGGCGACTCGACCATCGTGACCCGCAGTTCCGGCGGATCGAGGAGCTCGCGGTAGTCGGGGCGCTCGCCGCGCTCCTCGATGACGAGCCGGCGGGTCTCGGCGAGCCGCTCCAGCTCGGGCAGCCGCTCCGCCACGAAGCGCGCGGCGTCGACCCCGCGGAGCACGATCGCCTCGAACGGCACCCAGCCGAGCACGTCGATCACCCGCGCGACGAGGTCGGGGTCGCGCTCGGCATCCGTCCGTCCCTCGCCGTCCTCGGCGTCGTCGGCGCTCGCCGCGGCGAGCCGGCCGTCCGCGAAGCGCCACGACCAGGCCGCGCGCACGACGTCGCCGGCCTCGTACCGCAGATCGAGCACGAGCTCGGCGGGCGGCGCGGGCGGCGGCTCGAAGCTGCCGTCGGCGCTCGCGACGGGCACCGCCTGCGCGAGCGCGAAGTAGTGCGTGCGGGTGAACTCCGCGAGCTCGGCCTGCGGCACCCGCACGGCGTCCGGCCGATCGAGGAGCGCGAGCTGCGCCGCGGTGGGCGCCTCGGCGAAGGGGGCGAGCTCGATCGTGCCCCGCTCGAAGCCCGCGCGGTAGACGCCGTGCCGGCCGACCGCCCGCACCGCGCCGAGCGGGGCGGGCACGGCAGGGCTCCGCGGGCCGCTGAAGCGGACGACCGGCGTGAGACTCAGGCCGCGGTCATCGGCCGCCGCGTCGAAACCGAGCTCGGCGCCGCTGAGGATGCGCACCGTCGGGGTCGCCTCGCCGCCGACGAGCGGGATGCCGAGGCGCGCCGCCTCGGCGAGGAGCACCCAGAGCACAGGGCTCTCGTACTCGTCGATCGTGATCCACTCCGAGCCGTACGGCGTGTAGACGCCCGGATTGCCGCCCTTCAGGAGCGCGAACTGGGCGAACCAGCGGGCGTGCGCCGGGTCGTATCCGCCCGCCTCGCCCTGGTAGGCGACGTTCTGCCAGGTGAGGCCCTGCTTCACCCAGGCGCCCCGCGCGCCGCGGGTCATCGGGCGGACCGCGAGCCGGTCGAGCTGGGCGAGCCGGGTGGCGGGCTCGTCCTTCGGGCCGCGCCACTGCCCGGGTCGCTGCGCGAGCCGATGACGCAGCTCGAACTGGAGCGCGAGCGGCGTGGGGCCGGGCCGCCGATCGGCGTCCGTCGCACCGTCCGGGCCGCCCCGGCCCGTCTCGACACCGGCGCCCGTTCCGGTCGGCTGCGGCACGAGCCCCTCGAGCGCCGCGCGCCAGTCGGCGGGATCGGTCGGGGGCGGGGTCACCCCTCCATGCTCGCAGCTCCCGCCGACGGGCTTGACCTTCCATCGTCCACTCACCTAGGCTGATCTTAGTTCACTGACTAAGTAAAGTGGTCAGGCACGCGACCCGGAGGTGCAGCGATGGATGCCACGACGCGCCCCCGCCCGGTGCTCTCCCTCCTCCGCGAGGCGAAGGGCTGGAGCCAGTCCGAGCTCGCGGCGGCGGCCTACCTCTCGAAGGCGACCGTGTCGCGGATCGAGTCCGGCGACCTCCGGCTGAGCGACCAGACCCGGCGATCGCTCGCGCGGAGCCTCGGCTGTCCGCCCGCCGCGCTCGCCGACGGGGCCGCGATCCCCGAGCCGAGCTGGTCCGACTGCCGGCCGCGCGACGTCGCGGTCGCCGCGCTCCCCTCGCGCGAACGACGGCGGCTGCTCGCCGCGGTCCAGCTGACGGCCCACGAACTCGACGCGCTCGGCGCGCCAGCGCCGGACGACTCGCCCCTCGCCGCGCCCGCGGCGACGCCCGGCGGTGCGCGGACGGCCGATGCGACGCGGACCGCGCAGGCGCTGCGCGCGCGGCTCGGTCTCGGGCTCGCGCCCGTCGCCGACCTCGTCGGCACCGCCGAGGCGGCGGGCGGATCGCTCCTCGAGCGCGCCCTCCCCGGCTCGGTCGCCGCGATCGCCCTCCGCCCCGCGAGCCCGAGGCGGACGGCGAGCATCGTGCTGAACGCGGCGCTGCCCACCTGGGACCGCCGGGAGGCGCTCGCGCACGAACTCGGGCATCTGCGGCTCCCGCACGCCCCCGAGGACGCCGTCGTGCGCTTCGCCGACGAGCTGCTCGTTCCGAGCGAGGCCGTGCAGGACGGCCTCCGCCGCCCGCGGGTCACCGAGCTCCACCATCTCGTGGGGCTCGCCCGCCACTGGGGCGTCCCCGTCGCCTCACTGCTCCGCCGCGCCCAGGAGCTCGGCGAGCTCACCCGCCGGCGGCGCCTCGAGCTCGAGGACGCCGTGCGCCAGCACGGGCTCGATCGGCTGCAGGGCGCGCCGGGCGCGGAGCGTCCGCGCCGCGTCGACGCCGCCCTCCGGGCCCGCCGCCGCGCCTGGCACGACGCGCTCGTCCGGGTCGCCTGAGGGAGCGGATGCCGCGACGGCGCGACCCCCGCAGCGGCGCATCCCCCGCAGCGGCGCGACCCGGGAGCGCTCAGCCCTCGGGCGCCGCCGAATCCTCGGGTGCGCCCGGATCCTCCGGCGCGGGCAGGATGAGGGGCACGCCGAGTGTCGAACTCAGCGCGTGGCGCGCCGGGCCGACGAGGCGCTCGTGCATCGAGCGCGCCCGGGCGTAGCGGATGCCCGCGCCGCCCGTGCCCTTCGCCGGATTGGCGTCGAATGCCGCGAGCACCCGCGCGAGGAACGCGTCCCCGAGCGCAGGCCCCGCACCGCCGAGCACCACCTCGTGCGGGTCGAGCATCGCCGCGAGGATGCGCAGGAGCCGGGCTAGGGCGTAGGCGCCGGCGCCGAGCCTCGCGTCCGCACCCGGTCGCCCGGCGAGCTCGGCGATCTCCTCGAAGTCGAGCTCGTCGTGGTAGTCCTCGCCGAGCATCGCGGAGAGGGAGGCCACCGCCTCGACGCACCCCGTGGCGCCGCACTTGCAGCGCGGGGCATCCTCATCGAAGACGATGCGCACGTGGCCGATCTCACCCGCGCGCTGGTGCGCCCCGGGTACGACGACCCCATCGACCGTCACCGCGCCGCCGACGCCCTCGCCGAGCCGCACGAACAGCCGCTGCACCCGGCGCGACTCGTCGAAGGCCGACTCGTTGAGCGCTTCGCCGTCGGCGTCGTTCAGCACGAACACGGGGGCGCCGATCGCGGCCTCGACCACATCGGCCAGCGGCTCGCCGTGCCAGCCCATCAGCACGCTCTCGACGACCGTCCGGCCGTCCGTGACGCCGGGCGACTGGATGCACGTCGCGAGGATCCGTCCGGCGTAGTCGCGCGTCGCGGTCGCCGCCGCGGCCGCGACATCCGCCGCGTCCAGGCGCCCGCTCGCGGGGATGGCCGAGGAGCCGAGCCAGCGGCCGTCGAGCGAGATCAGGGCGATCCGCACCTCGCGCGGGCGGACGAGCACCACGCAGATGACGAAGCCGTCGGGGTCGAGCGCGAGCCCGGTGGCGCGCTTGCCGCCGGTGCTCGCGAGCGGCGCGGACTCGGCGACGAGCCCGAGTTGGATGAGCTCGGCCACGAGCGAGGAGGCCGTCGCGGAGGTGAACTGCGAGTCCCGGGCGATCGAGGCCCGCGTGCAGCGCCCCGGGTCGGCCGCGATCAGCTCGAGTGCGCGCCGGAGGTGCCTGCGGCGGATCGTGCTCTGCGCGTCGAGCTGCTCGCCCGGCTGGGCGCCGAGCGGCGAGCGGCGCAAGCGCTCGATCATGGTCGGGGCTGCCTCCACCGTGACTCCTCCCGCCGGGCGGCTCGACGGGGTCGGACGTGGCGCTCCCGCGCTCGGCCCACGCAGTTTACCCACTGAGTGAAGTCGCGAAGCCGCGCCCACGCCCACCGCGGCGCCCACCGCGGCCGCGACGGAGGCGGCGACCCCGATCGGGGCCGCCGCCTCCACGACCGGGCGGTCGCGGCGCACCGAGCCACGACCGCCCGCGCCGTCGACCACGGCGCTCCGCTCAGCCTCGACCGGGCACCCGCCGGCGTCGGCGCAGCACGAGGACCGTGCCGAACGCGGCCAGTGCGAGGCCGAGCGCGACGAGCCCGCCGAGTCCCGCGACGCCAGTCGACGCCAGGTCGCCGTCGCCCGACCCGCCAGGCCCCGCCGGCTCGCCGGGTCCGCCCGGCTCGCCGGGTCCGCCCGGATCCACCGAGGCCGCGCGCACGGTCACGGGCAGCTCGCGGGCGCCCTCGGTTCCGTCGGCGTCAGTCCCCCGCACGAACAGCGTGTGCGCCCCGGCCGGCGTTCCCACCGGTACGGTGACGGTCGCCGTGAACACGCCCGAGGCATCCGCCGTCCCCGATGCGAGCCGTACCGGCGCGGAGTGCAGCTCGATCTCGACCGCGCTGTCGGCCGCGAGGCCCGAGACGACGACCCGCGCCGGCTGCCCCGCGACGAGCGTCGCGCCGCCCGGCAGGGCGATCGTGAAGTCGGGCGTCTCCGGCTCGGCGGCCTCGACCGTAACGGTCGCCGACGCGGTCTTCCCGCCGTCGGCGCTCGTCACCGTGATCGTGGCCGTGCCCTCGGCGAGCGCGGTGACCGTCGCGGTCCCGCCGTCCGCGGCGACGCTCGCCACGGTCTCGTCGGAGCTCGCCCAGCTCACGGCCGGGTCGCTCGCATCGGCGGGGAGCACCGTCGCGGTGAGGGCGCCCTGCTGCCCGACCGTGAGCGCGAGCGCGCCCGGGTCGACGGTCACCTGCTCGACCGGCACCGGGATGGTGGCGGCGTAGGCGCGGGCGGTCTCGTCGAGCGTCGCGCGGAGCGCGGTCACGACCGCGGGGATGTCCACCACGCCCGGGTCGATCCGGCCGCCGAACGGGTCGGAGGCGTAGCCCGGGTTCTCCATGCCGGCCATGAGCGCGGTGAGCGTCGCGGACGCCTCCGGGCTCGCCTTCCGCAGGATGCGGATCTTCTCGGCATCCCGCGCGCCCTCGGTGAGCTTCTCCCAGCGGATCGAGCTCAGCGCCCCCGGGTAGATCTGGGCCGTGTCGCCCGACTCCCAGGTCTTGAAGTCGGTCGTCTGGAGCGGGTTCGACACGAAGCTGTCGAACGCCCAGCGGAGGAAGCCGTCGGAGCCGGTCGCGACCGTCTTCCACTGCACCCAGTCGCCCTCGGCCGGGTTCGAGCGGGTGAAGGTGTTCGGGAAGTGGCCGACGCAGCTGTACACGCTCGTGATGAGCCCGAGCTCGCGCCGGTGCGCGGACACCTCGGCGAACTCGGCGTCGCCGAGGTCGACGTAGTACGAGCCGAGCGAGATCTTCTCGATCCGGTCGAGGCGCGGGTCGCCGAGGCTGTTGTAGTTCATCGCGGCCCCGACCTTCAGCCCGGGCGCCTTCGCGGCGATGAGGTCGACGGCCTTCATGATGTCGCCGAGCGCGCGCTCGTCCATCGCCATGTAGGTGCGGTCGAACCAGCCCTTCTCCTTCAGGTGCGGGCCGAAGGCCTCGAGGAAGGCGCCCCACATCGAGTTCCACTGGGCGGTGCCGACGTCGACCTTGGCGTTCACGTTCTGGCCGGTGGCCTCGTCGTAGTAGAGGATGCGGCTCGCCCAGTTCACCATCGAGTAGGCGTCGATCTGCCCGTCGATGCCGATGTCGTCGATCATGTACTCGACCCAGGCGTCGAAGGCGGAGAAGTCGAACTCCCAGCCGCCCTCGCGCGTCTTCGCCCACTGCACCATCGAGCCGTACTTGTCGTAGGTCTGCGAGGCCCACGGGTCGGCGACCACGGTCGTGGTGATGACGTCCTGGCCGCCGTCGGCGAGCATCCGGTAGTACGGTCGCATCGCGTCGAAGTGGGCCTTCGTCCAGAGCTCGTCCGCCGGGACGCCCTCGACGCGGGCGATCGCGTACGGGTTCTGCCAGAGGTCGATGAACTGCTCCCACTCGCTCGGCTCGGGGAGGGTGAGCCGCAGCACCTCGAGCGTCAGCTCGAAGGTGAGCTCGGCGCCCTCCGCGCTCGTCGCGGTGACGGTGCCGGTGTAGTTCCCTGGCGCGGTGCCGGTGGGCACGTCGACGGTCATCCAGACGCCCTGCACCGAGCGCGCGGCGAGGTCGAACGGGACGTTGCCGCCGAGCACGTCGGGGACGCGCTCCTGCGGGCGGCCGGCGGAGGGGTTGCCCTGACCGGCGAGCACGGTGCGGATGACGTCGAGGGTGATCTCCTCGGCCGGGATCGACGCACCGCCGGGGCCGGTGAGGGCGCTCGCGGCGAGGGTCACGTCGGACTGCGCCTCGGTGCCGGTGCGGAAGACGAACTGCCCGTTGACGCGGTCGCCGCGCCAGGCCGTGGCCGACCAGGCGGTGCCGGTCATCTGCACGACGTCCTCGTAGTACTTCCGCTCGTAGTCGTCGAAGGTCTTCCGATCGACGTAGTGGAAGTTCGTGTCGCCGACGACGCCGGCGAGGCCGGAGCCGATGCCGACGACCTGCACCCGGCGGGTGGCGGTCTTGCCGCCGTCGACGGTCGTCGCGGTGAGCTCGGCCTCGCCCTCGGCGGCCGCGGTGACGGTGCCGTCTGCGGCGATCGTCGCGACGGCCTCGTCGCTGCTGGACCAGCGGATGCCGCGCTCGATCGCACCCTCGGGGAGCACCTTCGCGCTCAGCTTGGACTGCTGCCCGACGAGCAGGCGGAGCGGTGCGGCATCCAGCTCGACGCCGGTGACGGCGACGTTCTCGGTGTAGACGGTCGCGAAGTCGATCTGCCCGTCGGCGCGGGACGCCGCGGGGTTCTTGTCGCCGGTGAGCCGGAGCGTGACGGTGTGCTCGCCGTACGGGAGGAGGCCCGTGCTGAAGACCTGCTGCTTGAACAGCCGTCCGCTGCTGTAGCCGTCGACCACGGTCTCGGCGCCGCCGTCGACGGAGACGCCGTAGCGGCCGTGCTCGGGCGCGGTGACGCCGTGCAGGGTCGCGAGCACACCCGTGAAGGTGAACGTGAAGCTCGGGGTGCCCGCGGGCTTCGCCCAGTGCTCGGTGCCGTTGTGGTAGTTCGTGGTGCTGTTGCCGGTGCCGGCGACCCATCCGGTGCCGTACGCGAAGCGGTGCGGGCCACTCGTCGTGGCGTCGTCGACGATGCCGCCGACGATCTCGGTGGGTTCGGGGGCGACGACCTCGGCCGCGTCGATCGAGACGCCGATGCCGGTCGACGCGGCGTGCTTGTCGCCGGTGACGCGGTACGTCAGTGTGTGCGCCCCGTCGGCGAGCGTCGGGCTCTCGAACAGCAGCTGCTTGTAGGAGCGGGTGGCGGCGTAGCTGTCGGCGGGCACCTCGGGGCCGCCGTCGATCGAGACGGCGGCGATGCCATGACCGGGCGCGGTGACGCCGAAGAGCCGCACGGCGGTGCCGGTGAAACGGAGGGTGAAGCTCGAGGTGCCGTTCGTCCAGTGCTCGGTGCCGTCCTGCCAGCGGCTCGTGTCGAGGCCGGTCGAGGTGGACCATCCGGATCCGTAGTCGAACTGGCCGTCCCCCTTCCCGGTCTTCGCGTCGTCGATGACGGTGACGAGCTCGGCGGATTGCGCGGGCGGGGCGGTGAACAGGACGCCGCCGAGCGCGACGGCGAGGGCGACGATGCCCGCGAGTGATCGCGTGATCTTCATGTCGGTCCAATCGGGGAGAGAGGTCGGTAGTACCTTTAGTGACCGGCTAAACTAAGTTCCACTCAAGCTAGGGCCGCACTCCCGGGCTGTCAAGACCCCCATCTCCCGCGCCCACATCCGCATCCGTCGCCCCGCCGCACCCGCATCCGTCGCGCGCCGTCCCGCACTCCTCGCGACCTGCGAGTTGCACGACGGACGTCCCGACGCGCCGATCCCGCGCGGCACGCTGCCGCAGCCGTCGTGCAACTCGCACACAGGGCGAGAGCAGGGCAGGGCGGGGCAGGGGCGAGCAGGGAGGGGGCGGGGCGGGTGCGCAGGGCGAGGCAGGGCGGGCGGATGCCTCAGGCGAGCACGTCGGCGAAGAAGGCGTCCGTGCGCTCGACGAGACCGGCGACGCGACCGGCGACGATCTCCTCCACGGGCGGGTCGAGCGGACCGCGGAGCGGCGGCTGCCGGACGCGGGCGTGGCAGGCGAGATCCTCGCAGGCGAGCACGCCGACGGTATCGCCCCGCGCGCCGGCGGCACCGGCCCGCGGCGCGGTGAAGAGCGCCACCTCCTCGAAGCGCGCGGTGAAGCGGCAGAAGGTGCACATCACCGCGCGGTCCGGACGGCCGGGCGCACGGGCGATCATGAGCAGCAGCCCCTGCGGACGCGGCATCCCGTCCGGCCGATCGGCCGCCCAGCGCACGAGGTAGCCACGGTGGCGGGCCCGCGGATCGCGCCAGGCGAGCACGTCGCGCACCGACCAGTCGAGCTCGCCGAGGCCGCGGGGCAGCAGCATCGTGCGGCGGACCCGGTCGTCGGCGTTCCGGATCGATCCGCGGATCTCCCGCGGTCTCAGTTCGCGCATGCTGCTTCTCCCTCCAATTTGGGCATGTGTCCAAATCGACTCTACGCAGGATTTGGGCGACTGTACAATTCAGGGATGAGCTACCTCCCCCGCGACGAACGGCGCACCGAGCTGCTGCACGCCGCCGTCCGCGTGCTCGAGCGCGACGGGCTCGCCGCCGTCACCTCCCGCGCTGTGGCGACCGAAGCGGGCGTCTCCCCCGGGCTCGTGCACCACCGATTCACGAGCACCTCCGAGCTCGCCGCCGAAGCGTGGCGCGCCTACGTCGACCGCGAGCGCGCGGCGTACGAGCACGAGACCCCGACCCCCGGACGAGCCTCCGTCGACGCGTTCTTCGCCCCGTTCGCGGCCGGCGACCGCACGGAGCTCGCGAGGTGGGCGGATGCCTGGCGGCACGCGCAGAGCGACGCGCTGTTCGCCGGGGCCTTCGCCGAGAGCTACCGCGGGCTCGAGCGCTCGCTCGCCGCCCGGATCCCGGGCACCGGCGACCGGACGGCCGCCGCGAGCCGCCTGCTGCTCATCGCCTTCGGCCTCGCGGGCGCCCAGCGGATCGACCCGGACCTGGTCCCCGGCCCCGCCGCCCGCATGTCGGCGGCCATCGACCGCGAGCTCGCCGCCCCCTGAGCCCCCTGCCCCTGGCCCCACCCCTGGCCCGCGCTCGGGCCCGCCCCCTGGCCCACCCCGGCCCACCACTGACCCCAACTCGCCCGACCGCTCTGCGAGTTGCACGACGAACGCGGCGGCACGCCCCCGCCGCGCGGCGCGTCGAGGCATCCGTCGTGCAACTGGCAGATGGTGAGGGCAGGTCAGGGCAGGGGCGGGTCAGGCAGGTCAGGGCAGGGGCGGGCGGGTCAGGCGGGGCAGGGCGGGGGCGGGCCGGCGCGAGGCCGGGGGCCGGGGGCCGGGGCAGGTGCGTCGGGGCAGGCGGGGCGGTCAGGCCTGGGCGACGATCCCGTCGGCGTGCTCGGCGACCCAGCCGACGAGGGGCAGCATGCGCTCCATGAGCTCCTCGCCGAGCGGGCTCAGCGCGTACTCCACCCGGGGCGGCACCTCGGGGTAGGAGGTGCGCACGACGATGCCGTCGGCCTCGAGGGTGCGCAGCGTCGAGGCGAGCATCTTCTCGCTGATGCCGTCGACCTCTCGGCGCAGCTCGCCCCAGCGCAGCGTGCCCTCGCTGAGGGCGAGCAGCACGAGCACGCCCCAGCGGCTCATGACGTGGTCGAGCACGACCCTCGTCGGGCAACCGTGGGTGAAGATCTTCGGGCGTTCGATGCGCAGATCCGCAAGACTTACCTGCATGTGGGTACCTTACCGGAAAGTGGGTACCCCCCGGAAGGAATGCGAAGGCCGAGGCATCCGGTTGGCCCTTGGTGACGCCGGAGGGGCCGGCGCTCCCGAAAGGACCATCGTATGACCATCCTCGTCACCGCCGCCTCCGGCCAGCTCGGCCGCCTCGTCGTCGACGCCCTGCTCGAGCGCGGGGTCGCCCCCGCCGAGCTCGTCGCCACCGCCCGCGACACCGCGAAGCTGCAGTCGGCCGCCGAGCGGGGCGTCCGCACCGCCGTGCTCGACTACGACCGCCCCGAGACCATCGCCGCCGCGCTCGAGGGCGTCGACACCGTGCTGCTCATCTCGGGGAGCGCCCCCGGCGCCCGCGCCGCCGGCCACCGCAACGTCATCGACGCCGCGAAGGCAGCGGGCGTCGCGAAGCTCGTGTACACGAGCGTGCCGAACGCCACCACCGCCGAGTTCGTGCTCGCACCCGACCACAAGGCGACCGAGGAGGCCATCGCCGCCTCGGGCGTGCCCGCCGTCATCGCCCGGCACAACTGGTACACCGAGAACTACGTCGGCGACGTGCAGCAGGCCGCCGAGTCGGGCACCATCCTCGCGAGCGTCGGCGACGGCAAGGTCGCGAGCGCCACCCGCGCCGACCTCGCCGCCGGCCTCGCCGCGCTGCTGACCGAGGACGGCCACCTCGGCGCCGTCTACGACTTCTCCGGCGAGCACGCCTGGGGCTACGAGGAGCTCGCCGCCGCGG
Organism: Agromyces mediolanus; assembly: GCF_044917495.1. Classification (GTDB taxonomy): domain Bacteria; phylum Actinomycetota; class Actinomycetes; order Actinomycetales; family Microbacteriaceae; genus Agromyces; species Agromyces mediolanus_B. The sequence continues at coordinate 316,002 of NZ_JAVSSI010000002.1, forward strand.
CATCCGAGCTGACCGGCCGTCAGGTCGCGTACACGCCCGTCTCGAGCGAGGAGCACGTCGCCGCGCTCGAGGCCGCCGGTCTCGACGCCGGCACGGCCGGCTTCGTCGCGGGGATCGACGACGGCATCCGCCGGGGCGTCCTCGCGAACGCCGACGGCACCCTCGCCCGCCTGATCGGCCGCCCGACGACCTCGCTCGTCGACGGCCTCCGCCAGGCGATCTCCGCCTGAGCCGGCCGACGGACGAACCAGGAGGGGCGGCGCCGATCGGCGCCGCCCCTCCTCGCATCGCAGCGGATGCATCCCGCAGAGGCTCAGGCCACGAACTCCTCGGTGAGCGGAGCCGCGTGGGCGTAGGGCGGGTCGATCTCGTGCGCGTCGATGCCGAGCCCGGCGGCGAGCCGGCGCACCTCGTCGCCACGGGCCGCGGCGAGCGCGACGCCGCGCAGGTTCGCGTCGATCTGCTCGGGCCGCGTCGCGCCGAACAACAGCGAGCACACCTCGGGCTTCGACACGGCGAAGGCGATCGCGAACTCCGCCGCCGTCACGCCGAGCTCGGCGGCCGCCGCCTGGATCGCGGGCACCCGGGCGCGGATCTCCTCGCGGATACCGCCGATGTCGAGGCCGATCGTCCGGACCGGCGCGAGGGTGCCGGTGAGGATGCCGCCCTCGAGGCTGTCGGAGGCGTGCACGCTGATCCCGGTCTCGGCGAGGACCGTCGTGTAGTCGGGTCCGTCGACGACGTTCTGCCGCACGAGCGAGTACTTCAGCTGCACGAGCTCGGGGGTCGGCAGCCCGCGCTCGCGGCAGTGGCTCCAGGCGCGGTGGATGAGCTCGGGGCGCCAGTTGAGCCCGCCCCAGACCCGGGCGCGGCCGGAGGTGACGAGGCCGGCGGCCTCCTCCGCGAGGGCTTCGACGTCCATGCCCTCGCGCGGGTGCTCCACGATGATGACGTCGACCCGCTCGACGGCGAGGCGGCGGAGCGAGGCGTCGAGCTGCGCCGCGAGCGAGCGCTCGGGGTAGTCGAAGAACCAGACCTTCTCGGCGAGGACGATGTCCTCGCGGCCGAAGGACGCCTCCTGCAGCATCCGCCCGAAGAGCACCTCGGTGTGCGGCTTGTCGCGGTAGTAGGCGACGTCGAAGAAGCGGATGCCGCTGCGGTACGCGTGGTCGACGAGCGCGACGTTCGCCTCGAAGCTCAGTCGCGAGTAGGTGTTCCAGGAGCCGAGCGAGAGTTCGCTGACCTCGATGCCGGTGGTGCCGATGGTTCGCATGGTTCTGTCGTTCACTTTCTCTTCATTGCGTTGACGAAGGCCTTCGCGCGGTCGGACTGCGGGGCGGTGAGGACCTGCTCGGGGGCGCCGAACTCGACGATCCGCCCCTCGTCGAGCAGGGCGACCGCGTCGCTCACCTCGCGTGCGAAGTTCATCTCGTGGGTGACGATGAGCATCGTCATCCCGGCGTCGGCGAGCTCGCGCATGACGTCGAGCACCTCGCCGACGAGTTCCGGGTCGAGGGCCGAGGTGGGCTCGTCGAAGAGCATCACCGCGGGGCGCGGCGCGAGGGCGCGCGCGATGGCGACGCGCTGCTGCTGGCCGCCGGAGAGCATCGCCGGGTACTGCCCGGCCTTGTCGGCGAGGCCGACCCGGTCGAGCAGGAACCGTCCGCGCTCCTCGGCCTCGGTCTTCGACTGCCGCTGCACCACCCGCAGCCCCTCGCAGACGTTCTCGAGGGCGGTGAGGTGCGGGAACAGGTTGAACTGCTGGAAGACCATGCCGAAGTGCACGCGCTGCCGGCTCTTCCGCTTCTCGGCGAGCGGGTGGTACACCCCGTCGCGCAGCTCGAAGCCGAGCACCTCGTCGCGGTAGCGGATCTCGCCGGAGTCGATCTGCTCGAGCAGGTTGATGCAGCGGAGGAAGGTGCTCTTGCCCGAGCCGGAGGGGCCGAGCAGGCTGATCACCTGCCCCTCGTGCAGGTCGAGGTCGATGCCGGAGAGCACGGTGTGCTCGCCGAAGCGCTTCTCGACGTCGCGGGCGCGCACGAGCGGCGCCCGGTCCGGGTCAGTCGTCGACACCGCGGAACCCCTTTCCGAATCGCTTCTCGAGCTGGCGCTGGCCGAGCATCGCGATGCTGGTGAGCGCGAGGTACCAGATGCACGCCACGACGAGCAGCGGGATGGTCTGGTAGGTCTCGCCGTAGATGAGCTGCACGGTCGTGAGGAGCTCGGTGTACCCGATCACGAACACGAGCGAGGTGTTCTTGAAGAGGGTGATCATCTCGTTGCCGAGCGGCGGGATGACGACCCGGATCGACTGCGGGGCGATGATCCGGCGCATGGCCTGCCAGTGGGTCATGCCCATCGAGCGGGCGGCCTCGAGCTGGCCGCGCGGCACCGAGAGGATGCCGCCGCGGTAGATCTCGCCGATGTACGCGCCCTGGATCAGGGTGAGCCCGAGCACCGCCGCGGTGGACTGGGAGATGAGGGTGTTCGTCGGCAGCGTCGCGAACGGCGGCAGGAACGGGAGCCCGATGGGGATCTGGGGCAGGAGCGCCGCGAGGAAGAAGATGAACAGCAGCAGGACGAGGGCCGGGATGGCGCGGATGAGCCAGATGTAGACGGCGCCGATGACCCGGAAGACGGGGTTCGACGACATCCGCAGGAAGGCGACGACGCCGCCCATGATGAGCCCGGTGACGGCGCAGGTGATCGTGAGGACGATCGTGTTGCCGAGGCCGGCGAGGATGTCGGGGTGGAAGAGATACTCCGCGACGACGTCCCACTGCCAGTTCCGCCCGTTGACGAGGAAGTCGACGACGCCGAGGAGGACGAGCGCGAAGACGCCGCCCGAGATCCACCAGCTCCAGCGCACCGGCCTGGCGAAGCGGTACTCGCGCCGCTCCCCGCTCGCGGCGCCGGCCGGGGTGGCCGGCGCCGCGAGGGACTCAGAAGTCGGAGCCATTGATCTCGATCTCCTCGAGCGCGAGGCCCTCCTGGCCCCACTCGGCCAGGATGCGGTCGTAGGTGCCGTCGGCCTTCATCTCGGCGAGCACGCGGTGGATCGCCTCGGTGAGCTCGGGCTTCTCCTTCGGGATGCCGACGCCGTAGGGGGCGAGGAGCTCCGCCTCGCCGGCGAGCTCGAACGCGTCCGGGCTGTCCTTCACGAGCTGGTTGGCGACGGCGAGGTCGGACCACTCGACGTCGACGCGGCCGCTCTGCAGGGCGAGGGTGGCGGTGGGGCCGTCGGCGTAGCCCTGGATGTCGATCGCGGGCTTGCCGGCGGCCGTGCACGCCTGCTGCTCCTCGTCGGCGTAGCCCTGCTGGATGCTGCCCTTCACGATCGCGAGGCTGCGGCCGCAGAGGTCGTCGCGGCCGGTGACGCCGGCGGGGTTGCCCGCCTGGACGACGAGCACGACGCCGCCCTTCACGATGTCGACGAAGTCGAGGGTCTTGCGGCGTTCGGCGAAGTCGCCGGCGGCGAGCGCCACGTCGTAGCGGTTGGCGAGGACGCCGGGGATGACGGCGTCGGAGGACACCTTCTCGAAGCGCACCTCGAGCCCGAGCCGTTCGGCGTACTCGCGGGTGAGGTCGGGGATGACGCCCTTCATCTCGCCGCTCCCGCCCTCGGTGTACTTCAGCGGCTTCACGCTGCCGCTGTCGGCGGTGATGAGGATGCCGGGTTCGGCGAGCGCGGCGGAGAGGGGGTCGGCGGCGTCGGCGCCGGACTGGGCGCAGCCGGTCAGCCCGAGGGCGAATGCGGCGACGAGTGCGCCGCCGAACACAGCGGAGCGACGGGGGGAAAGCTTCATTGCTCGTCCTTTCAGAGAGGCGGTGTGAGGCGACCATACCCACGCCCCGCCGCGTTAGTCAATATGTGAACTAAATTGCCCGCGGCTGGGTATGATCGGGGAATCGCCTGCACGTCGACGTGCGTCGCGGGCGCCCCAGCCAGCCGAGGAGTGGGATGGATCCTGATCGCAGCGCAGCACGGAACCCGGCCGTGAGCGGCCCCGCCGACCGCCCGAGCACGGGGCGCTCACCGGCGCCCGACTTCGACTCCGCCCCCGACGCCGGCGAGGTCGACTACTGGTCGTTCGTCGACCACTTCGCGAAGAACGCCGGCGAGCAGCGGCCCTGGCTCGACCTCGAGGCCGCCGAGTTCTTCATGACTCTGCACCGCGCCTTCGAGCTCATCGTCTACGACATCCGCGGCGAGCTCGAGCAGCGGATGAGCTCCGCCGCGCTCCGGGTGCTCCTCGTGCTCACGACCGTGGGGCCGTCGACCCTGCTCCGGGTCACCGAGCTCACCGGGATGAGCCGCGCCGCCGTGTCCGCCCTGCTCAAGCGGCTCGAGGCCGACGGGCTCGTCGACCGCTCGCCGTCGCCGGAGGACGGCCGGAGCATCGTCATCCAGGCGACCGAGGAGGGCAAGCGCGCCTGCGACGAGGTCTACCGCGACTACAACGCGCGGGAGTCGTTCTGGTACGGCCACCTCGACCCCGAGGAGGCCGAGGCGATCAAACGCGGGCTGTCCCGCCTCGCCGCGAGCGTCAGCGAGGCCCGGCGGCGCAGCTGAGCCGCGTCGCCGCTCGGGCGCGCCCCATCGCCGCTCAGGAAAGCCAGAGCGACGGCGCGCGGGCGACGAGCTCGCGCCCCGCCGCGCGCTCGGCGAGCAGCAGCGCGCCGTCGAGCGGATCCCCGAGCGGTGCGCGGAGCTCGGCATCGGGACGCAGCTCGGCGAGCGTCGCCGCGAAGCGCTCCGCGAGCGCCCCGCCGGCGCGGAACAGTCCGCCCGTCGCCGCGACGCGCGGCGCGAGCCCCGGCACGAGGGCGGCCGCACCGCTCCGGGCCGCCTCCTCCCCCGCGGCGGACACGATCGCGAGCGCGGCCCCGTCGCCGGCCGCGGCGAGCGCCACGACGTCGGGCACGAAGCCCGCGAGCACGCCGGCCCGGTCGTCGCGGGTGTAGAGCTGGGCCGGCCAGCCGAGCGGCTCGCCGAAGCGGGCGCGGGCGGCGTCGAGGAGCGCGCGGCCCGAGGCATCCACCCCGTCGTGCGCCCGGAGCGCCGCCTCGAGCGCGGCGCGACCGATCCAGGCGCCGCCGCCGCGGTCGCCGAGCAGGTGCCCCCAGCCGTCGACGCGGTGCCAGATCCGGTGCCCGTCCGAGCCGAAGGCGATCGCCCCGGTGCCGAGCGCGACGATCGCGCCGGATTCCCCGCCGAGGGCGCCGAGGTGGGCGGTGACCGCGTCGATCGCGACCGCCACTGCAGGGGCCGGGGCGTCCGCTGGCCGGCCCTGCTCGAGCTCCGCGCGCAGCGCGCCGGCGAGGGCGGCCGGGTCGGCGACGAGCGTGCCGAGCCCGGTGGAGCCGAGGCCGAGCCCCTCGACCGCGGCGAGCTCCTCGGGCCACCGCTCCCGCGCCAGGCGGAGCAGTCCGAGCGCGGTCGCCGGCGCCGAGCTGCCCGCGCCGGTCACCCCGACCCGTTCCCCGGCGAGCTCGCGCCGCGCCCCGGCGCCGCCGACGAGGGCGAGACGACTGCCGGAGCCGCCGAGGTCGATGCCGAGGCGGAGACTCACTTGCTCATGCCGGCGGTGAGGCCCGAGACGATCTGCTTCGTCGCGAGCAGGAACAGCACGACTAGCGGGATCGTCGCGAGCGTGAGGCCCGCGAAGAGCGTCGCCCAGTCGGTCTGGTACTCGCCGAAGAAGCGGGTGATGCCGACCGGGAGCGTGTATGCCGACTGGTCGCGGATGAGGATCAACGGGTAGAAGAAGTCGTTCCACACCGGCACGAAGCGGAACACGATCACCGTGGCGATCGCCGGGCGCACGAGCGGGAGGTGCACCCGCCAGAACGTCGCGAACGGCCCGGCGCCGTCGAGGCGGGCCGCCTCGTCGAGCTCGATCGGCAGCTGCCGGAAGAAGCTCGCGAGCACGAACGTCGAGAACGGGATGCCGAGGGCGCCGTAGACGAGGATCAGCCCGCCGAGGTTCGAGATCATCCCGGCGGAGTCGAGCAGGAAGAACAGCGGCAGGATCGCGAGGTACACCGGCAGCATCAGCCCGGAGAGGAAGAGCCCCTCGAGCGTCGCGAACAGCTTCGACTTCGTGCGGGCGAAGGCGTACGCCGCGAGCAGCGACACCGCCGTCGAGAGCAGCACCGAGGCGACCGTCACGAAGATCGAGTTGAAGAAGTAGGTGTCGAACGACGCCGTGATCCACGCCTTCTGGTAGCTCGTGAAGTCGGGCGGCAGCGGGAGGCCGAGCGGGTGCTTCGCCATGTCCTGCGTGGTGCGGAGCGAGTTCGACAGCATGAGCAGCAGCGGCGCGATCGAGATCGCGGCGTAGAGCCAGAGGAAGGTGCTCGAGGCGACCCCGCTCGCGGTGACCTTCTGGCGGCGGCGCGGGGGCGCGGTGCGCTGGCGGCCCGGCTTCCGGCCCTCGGATGCCGCGTCGGCGGTGCTTCGGGAGATCGTCGCGGTCATCAGAAGAGCTTCCGTTCGGCCCGGCGCATGAGCCAGGTGATCAGCATCGAGATGCCGAAGATGAAGAGGAACAGCAGGGTCGCGATCGCCGAGCTCGTGCCGATGGCGTTCGAGGAGCCGGACTCGAACGCGGTCCGGTAGAAGAGGAGGCTCAGCACATCGGTCGCGCCAGCGGGGTTGCCCTGCGAGCCGCCGAGCGCGTACGGGATCGGGAAGGCCTCCATGGCCCCGATGAAGGTGAGCACGCTCACCGTGCCGATCGCGGGCACGAGCATCGGCAGCGTGATCGAGCGGAACCGCTGCCAGGCGCTCGCGCCGTCGAGCGAGGCCGCCTCCTCGATCTCCTCCGGGATGCCGCCGAGGGCGGCGCCGTAGAGGAGGACGGGGAAGCCGATCCACTGCCACGCGGTGACGAAGACGACCACCCAGATCGCCGTCTGCGGGTTCCCGAGCCAGGGCTGGGCGACGTCGCCGAGGCCGATCGTGCGGAGCACGGCGTTCACCGGCCCGAAGAGCGGCGAGAGCATGAGCGACCAGAGGTAGCCGATGACGAGCGGGGAGACGAGGTACGGCAGCGTGTACATCGTCTGGAAGAAGCGCTTGAAGCGGCGCACCCGGTGGAGCAGGGTCGCGAGGCCGAGGCCGACCGTGTTCTGGAACAGCATCGCGCCGACGAACAGCAGCACGTTGTGCACGAAGGCGTTCGGGATGTCCTCGCTGTACGGGAGCTTCGTGAACAGCGTGAGGTAGTTCTCGATGCCGACGAAGTCGCCGCGCACGATGCCCGTCCACCCGAAGAACGAGTAGCTGAGCGCCGTGAGCAGCGGGTAGGCGATGAACACTCCGAAGAGGATCAGCGCCGGGAGGACGAAGACCATGCCCGCCCGTCGGGTCAGGGCGATGCCCGTGTTCCCTCGGCGACGGGGCGCCGTGGTCATGGTGGTGGCGGACATGGTCTTCGTTCCTCGCTATCGGGTGTGCTGGGGGGAGGCGATCACTCGCCGGGCGTGAACCACTGCGAGATGCCGGTCTGGAGCGCGGCGGCGGCGCCGGCGGCGTCCGTCTGCCCCAGGAACATCTTCTGCACCTCGGCGCCGAGCACCGCGGTGCCGAGCGGCTCACCGTACCGGAAGTCGACGAGCAGCAGGTACGGCGCCTGGCCCTTCTCGTAGTTCGCCCACGCCTCCTTCATCACGGCATCCTCGTACTCGACGCCCGGGATCGCGGAGAACTGGTTCAGCTCGTCGGCGACGAGCTGGCCGAACTCCGGCGTCGCGAACCAGTTCAGCAGCTCGAGGGCCGCCTCCTTGTTCTTCGACTTGGCGTTGATCGCGAAGTTGCCGTCGGCGTACGCGGGCGACACCGGGGCGTCGAGGACCGCGCCGTCCGGCACCGGCACCTGGTAGGAGCCGAGGTCGAGGTCGGGCGCCTGGTTGCGGAACGTCGCGATCTCGAAGGAGCCGCCGGGGAACTGCGCGGCCTGGCCCGAGGTGAACTGGATCTGGCTGTCGGTGTAGCTCACGCCGACGACGTCGGGGGTGAGGTACTTCTGCAGCTCGGTGATGATGCCGAGCGACGCGACGTAGTTCGGGTCGGTGAAGTCGGTCGCGCCGGAGAGCACCTGCTCCTCGAACTCCGAGCCGCCGTAGCGGGCGCTGCCCACGATGTCGGCGAAGATCGGGAGGATCCAGTCGTCCTTCGCACCGAGCGCCATCGGGGTGATGCCCGCGGCGAGGAGCTTCTCCTGGACGTCGATGAACTCCGCCCAGGTGGTCGGCACCTCGAGGCCCTGCTCCTTGAAGATCTGCTTGTTGTAGAACATCTGCAGCGTCTGCGTCGCGAGCGGCACGGCGTAGGTCTTGCCGTCGGCCTTGCCCTTCGCACCGGCGATGACGCTCGGGGCGATGCCGTCGAGGCCGTCGACGTCGCCGTCGATCGGCTCGAGCTGGCCGGCCTCGATGTTCGGCTGCAGCTGGCCGTAGGCGCGCACCATCGGCACGTCGGGGCCGTCGCTGCCGGCGAGGCCGGTGGTCAGGATCTGGTTGTACTCGGTGTTCTGGAACGCCTCGAACTCGACGGTGATGCCGGGGTGCTCCTTCTCGAAGACGTCGAAGATCGTGTTGTACGCCTCGACGTCTTCGGTGCGCCAGGACCAGACCTTCAGCGTGACGTCGTCGCCGCTCGCCTGCTCGCCGCCGCTCGATCCGCTCGGCGCGCAGGCGCTGAGCAGGAGGGCGGAGCCGGCCAGGAGGGCCGCGCTCGCAAGGATACGTCGCCTCATCGTGATTCTCCTTCGTTGTGGTGGTGCATGGGGGATGGTGCAGGTCAGTGGGATGCCGCGGCGAGCGCGTCGCGGACGGCGCCGCCGTGGGCGGCGAGGAGCCGCCGGGCCTCGTCGATCCCGAGGCCGCCGTTCGCCGCCACGATGGCGGTCTTGAGCTCGCCGTCCGCGGCGCCGAGCAGCTCGAGCGCCGCGTCGTGGTCGAGGCCGGTGGCCTCCTCGAGGATGCGGACGGTGCGCAGGCGCAGCTTGTCGTTCGTGGCGACGACGTCGACCATGAGATTCGACCACGTGCGGCCGACGGCGACCATGAGCGCGGTGGAGAAGCCGTTCAGCACGAGCTTCTCGGCGGTCGCGGCCTTCAGCCGGGTCGAGCCGGTGAGCACCTCCGCGCCGGTGGCGAGCACGAGGTCGAGGTCGGCGAGCGGCGCGAGGGCCGCGTTCGGGTTGCTGGAGACGAGGGCCGTGCGGGCGCCGGCCTCCCGCGCCGCGGCGAGCGCGCCGCCGACGTACGGGGTGTTGCCGCTCGCCGCGAGGCCGATGGCGACGTCGTCGGGGCCGACCCCGGCGGCGGCGGCGCGCCCCTCGGCCTCGGAGTCCTCGGCGTCCTCGACGGCGTTCACGAGGGCGGCGGGCCCGCCGGCGATGTGCGCGACGACGCGGCCGGCCTCGAGGTTGAAGGTGGGCAGGAGCTCGGCCGCGTCGAGCACGCCGAGCCGGCCGGAGGTGCCGGCGCCGAAGTAGTGGACGGTGCCGCCGCGGCGGAAGCGCTCGGCGGCGATCTCGACGAGCTCGGCGAGCTCGGGCAGGACGGCGGCGACCGCCTCGACGGCCACCCGGTCCTCGGTGTTCAGGAGCCGGAGCACCTCGAGGCTCGACTTCGCGTCGAGCTCGGACGAGGCCTCGAGTCGCTCCTCGGTGGGCGAGAGCGGGCGCTCGCCGTCGTTTCGGCGATCGAGCAGGAGGTCGTTGGTGCTCATCAGCGGTGCTGAATCCTTCACTTCGGCGGGCTGGTTCCGACTCAGTATGTACAAAAGTGTCGCGTTTGGGAAGTTCAGGGATTATTTTTTTCATATGCGTTGCGAAACCGTCACCATCGAGGGGATCGTCGACGACGCCCTCCGCCGCGGCACCGGCTCGGCCGCGTCCGCGATCCTCGCCCTCGACGGGCGCCCGGTCGTCGAGCATCACGCCGGAGTCGTCCGGCGGTGGGATGCGCCGGGCGTCGAGACCGATCGGGCGCCGTCGCCGGTCGAGGCATCCACCCGCTTCGATCTCGCCTCCGTGACGAAGCCGATCGTCGCGGCGGCGCTCCTCGCGGAGCTCGACGCCCGCGGACTCGACGCGGAGCTCCCGCTCGCCGAGCTGCTGCCGGAGTTCCGCACGCCCGCGCTCGGCGCGGTCCGCGTCGCGCAGCTGCTCTCCCACACCGCCGGCTTCGCGGCCGAGTGGTTCGACCGGGACCCCGATCCGGGCGCCGCCCGGTTCCGCGCCGGCGCGCGCCCCGTCGCGCCGCCCGGGGCCGGGCACCGGTACTCCTGCGTCGGCTTCATCTGGGCCGGCCTCGCCGCCGAAGCCCTCGCGGGCGAGCCGCTCGACGCGGTCGTCCGCCGCCGCGTGCTCGACCCGCTCGCCATGCACGACACGGGCTTCCGCCCCGGAGCCGGGCTGCGCAATCGCATCGCCGCCACCGAGTGGCAGCCGGAGCGGGGGCTCGTGCACGGCGAGGTGCACGACGAGACCGCGGCGGCGCTCGGCGGGGTGAGCGGCAACGCGGGCCTCTTCGGCACGGCGGCCGACCTGCTGCGCTTCGCCGAGGCGCTCCGCCTCGGCGGCGCGGACGGGGACGCGCCCGGGCTCGCGCCCGCGGTGGTCGAGGCGCTCACCACCGCGATCGGGATGCCGGACGACCCCGGGTACGGCCAGGCGCTCGGCCCCCGCCTCGACGAGGGCTGGATGCGCGGGCTCGGCCCGAGGACCGCCGGGCACACCGGGTTCACGGGCACCGCGTTCGTCACCGAGCCGGGCGGACGGCGCTCGCTCGTGCTGCTCGTGAACCGCGTGCATCCGTCGCGGGACTCCGAGGCGATCCACGCGCTCCGCGCCCGCGTCGCCGAGGCGGCCGGGCGATGAGCGGGCCCCGGCGTCATCCGCTCGCCGCTCCTCCGTGTGCGCCCGGCCGCGAGGGGCCGGGGTGGGTAGTATTCGACTCCAGGCCGGTGCCCCGCGGTGGGCGCAGATCCCGCCGGCCGCGACGCCCCTCCGGCGTCGCCGATGCCGTGGGAGGCCGCTCATGACCGACGTGTTCGTCGCCCTCCGACAGCGGATGCCGCAGCTCTCGAAGTCGGAGCGCCACATCGCCGAGCTCGTGCTCGAGCGCCCGGCCGTCGTCGTCGAGTCCACGATCACGAAGCTCGCGGAGCTCGCCGCCACCTCCCCCGCCTCCGTCGCCCGGTTCTGCCGCGCGGTCGGCTACGCCGGCTACAAGGAGTTCCGCATCGCGATCGCCGCGGCGAACAGCCGCGAGGAGGCCGCCCGCGAGCTGTTCCGGGTCGACGATGCCGAGATCGACGCGACGGACTCCGCCCTCGACGTCGTCACGAAGGTCGCCTACCAGGAGGCCCGGGCCATCGAGGAGACCGCCCGCGGCATCGATCTCGACGCCCTCGACGCCGTCGTCGCGGCGCTCCGCACGGCGCCGCGCATCGACATCTTCGGCGCGGGCTCGAGCGGACTCACCGCCCAGGACCTGCAGCTGAAGCTGCACCGCATCGGCATCCCGAGCTTCTGCTGGACCGATGCCCACCTCGCGCTCACCTCGTTCGCGCTCACCGGCCCGGGGAGCGTCGCGATCGGCATCTCGCACTCGGGCCAGACGCTCGAGCCGAACCAGATGCTGACCCTCGCCCGCAGCCGCGGTGCCACGACGGTCGCGATCACGAACTACCCCGACTCGCCGCTTGCGGCGGCCGCCGACCGGCTGCTCGTCACGAGCGCCCGGGAGTCGCGCTACCGCACGGGCGCGATGTCGAGCCGGCTCGCGCAGATGGCGATCGTCGACTTCCTCGTCGTGCGGCTCCTCCAGGGCGAGATCGACCGGGCGGGCACGCTGCTGCGGCTCACCTACGAGGCCGTGCAGGCGCACCGCCTCGACGGCTGAGCCCGTCCGCGCCGGTGCCGCCGGGGCATCCGAGTCACCTTCGGCTGGTCTGAAAAAATACTTCACCATTTCGCGCAGTTCTGATAATTTCTTCCATCAACGCCCTCGACCGACTCCCCCGGCTCCGATCCCGAGCCCTCCGGTCGGGCGCCGATGCGGCGTACCCGCCGACACGATTCCCGTCAGAACGCACTGGAGCATTCAACGTGAAGATCATGAGACGGCTCGCCGTCGTCGCGGCGAGTTCCCTCGCCCTCGCCCTGCTCGTCGACGCGCCCGCGGCCCAGGCCGCGCCGCCGCCGGGCCTCGTCGTGCACTACAGCGACGCCACCGCCGCCCCCGCGGGCGCCATCACCGCGCAGCTGCTCGACGGCACCGCCCCGAGCTCGAGCGAGGTGAGCGCCGACGCCTACGGCGAGGTCACCAGCTTCGCCTTCGACGCACCCCTCGTCGGCAGCGTCGGCCTGCGCGTCACCGGCGACTCCGCGTTCGCCGACGACCTGCGCTACGTGCAGGCCGAGGGCGGCGCGGCCGAGGTCTGGCTCGTCGACGGAGACCCGCGCGTCTACGGCGAGCCGATCGCGATCGACCCCGCCGACCTCCGCGTGCAGGACCGCCGCGCCTACCTGCCGGTGAGCGCCCTCGCCGAGCTCGTCGACCTCCGCTTCCAGTACGGCAAGAACGGCTACCGCTTCGACGGCTCGCCGACCGGCAGCCTCGACGTCCTCACCCTGTACCGCGGCCGCGACTACTTCGAGATCGCCGTCGACACGAACCGGATCGGCTCGAACGTCACCGGGAACATGCTGAACGCCTACACCGACCTCGTCTTCGACGACGTGGAGGGCTTCCGCGACGGCGGCGAGTACTACCTCTCGCTCGGCGCCATCGAGCGCACCCTGCAGCTCGGCACCCTCGTGCACCCGACCGGCACGTACCTGCTCGAGCCGCAGACCGTCGCCCACGACCGCCTCGTCGAGGCGGCCCCCGCGAGCGTCGGCTTCGACGAGGCGAAGCTCGCCGAGCTCGACGCGTTCGTGCAGCGCCAGGTCGACGCCGGCGGCCCGGCCGTCGCCGTGTCCGTCACGAAGGACGGACGCCTCGTGAAGGACGACGCCTGGGGCTTCGCCGAGAAGTACTCGACGAGCACCGGCCCCGACGGGGAGACCGTGCCCGCCGCGCTCCTCCCCCGATCGGAGTGGACCCCCGCGACGAGCGACACCGTCTTCGACCTCGCCTCGAACAGCAAGATGTACGCGACGAACTACGCCATCCAGCGCCTCGTCAGCGAGGGCCGGCTCGACCTCGACCGCACCCTGCAGAGCTTCCCCGGCTGGGAGAGCTTCACCGACGCGAACTCCGAGTACACCGGCAAGTGGACCGTCGGCGGGCCCGGCGGCATCCCCGCCGTGTACACCGGCAAGGAGACCGTGACGATCCGCGACATCCTGCACCACGTCGGCGGCATGATCCCCGATCCCGAGTACCCGAACCTCGCCTCGGCGGGCGGCCTCTGGTACCAGAACGACGACCCCGACCAGCGCGCCGGCATCATCGACGCGATCTCGCGGACCCCGCTGCGCTACACCCCGCGCACCGTCTTCGCCTACAGCGACGTGGACTACATGATCCTCGGGCTGCTGGTCGAGCAGGTCACCGGCCAGCGCCTCGACGTCTACCTCGAGCAGGAGTTCTACGGCCCGCTCGGGCTCGCCGACACCGGGTTCCGCCCGCTCGAGGCGGGCGTCGACCCGGCCCGCATCGCCGCGACCGAGCTGAACGGAAACACCCGCGACGGGAACGTCTCGTTCGGCGTGCAGGGCGACGGCACGCCCGTGCCGATCCGCGACACCACGCTGCGCGGCGAGGTGCACGACGAGAAGGCGTTCTACTCGATGGGCGGCGTCGCCGGCCACGCCGGGCTCTTCTCGACGGCGGGCGACATGGCCGTGCTCACCCAGCTGATGCTGAACGGCGGCGTCTACGACGGGCGCGAGTACTTCTCGAAGGACGTGGCGGATGCCTTCGTCCAGCCCTTCGCCGTGAGCCCCTCGGGGCTCGGCGGCTCGACGATCGGCCTCGGCTGGCGCCTGCACTCGCAGAACGCCGCCGCGTACTACTACTTCAACTGGGGACCGAGCCGCAGCACATACGGCCACCAGGGCTGGACGGGCACGCTCACCGTCATCGACCCGCTGCACCAGATGACGATCACGATCCTCACGAACATGCGGCACTCGCCGGTCGTGAGCCCGCCGAACGGCTTCGCCGGCGCGCAGTACGACGTGTCCGACCTCGCGCCGGTCTCGGCGATGGTCTACCGCGCCCTCGTGGGCGACGAGCCCGACTTCACCGCCGAGTCCGCCGTCGCCGAGGTGCCGCCCGTCGCCGTCGACCACGGCACGAGCGAGGCCGACGCGCTCGCCGCACTGCCCGCCACGGTCGTGCTGCGCGACGAGGACGGCGCCGATCACGAGCTGCCCGTCACCTGGTCGCTCGCCGACTACGACGGCGAGCGCGCGGGCGACTACCGGGCGACGGGCGCGGTGCAGCGACCGGCCTGGCTGGTCGCCGCCGACGGCGCGGAGCTGCTCACCGCCCAGGCGACGGTGACGGTGCGCGCGGCCGAGGAGCCCGGGACGGGCGGACCCGGCACCGGCGAACCCGGCACGGGCGGACCCGGGACGGGCGGACCCGGCACCGGCGAACCCGGGACGGGCGGACCCGGGACGGGCGGACCCGGCACCGGCACCGGTGGGCCCGGCACCGGCTCGTCGGCCGGCGACCTCGCGGAGACCGGCGTGCCTGCCGGGCTCTGGGCCGGGATCGGCGCACTCGTCCTCGCCCTCGGCGCACTGCTCGCCGGCCTCGGCATCCGCCGCCGCCGCCGCGCGACGCCGTAGCCCGGACGCCACGGAGCGGGGCGGCGCGCGATGCGCCGCCCCGCTCTCGCGTGCAGCGCACCGCCGCGCTCGGTTTCAGCGCGACGCCGCCCTCAGAACAGCCGGCGCTGCGCGACCACCTCCGCGCCCTCGAGCTCCAGCAGCGTGCGCTTGCGCTCGAGGCCGCCGGCGTAGCCGGTGAGCGAGCCGTCCGCGCCGACGACCCGGTGGCACGGCACGAGGATGCTGATCGGGTTGTGCCCGACCGCCCGGCCGACCATGCGGGCGAGGTTCCGGTCGCCGAGCCGGAGCGCGAGCTCGCCGTACGTCGTCGTCTCGCCGAAGGGGATCTCCCGCAGCATCGCCCACACCCGGTGCTCGAACTCGTCGCCGGCCGGGTCCAGCGGCACGTCGAACTCGCGGCGCCGCCCGGCGAGGTAGTCGTCGAGCTGGCGCGCGAGCTCCATCAGCACCGGGTCGGCCGAGGCATCCGTCGCCGCCCCCAGCGTGCCCGCGGCCGGCGGATGCCAGTGGCCGGGGAAGTAGAGGCCCGCGACGCCCCCGTCGTCCGCGACGACGAGGAGCTCGCCGAGCGCGGTCGGCAGGGTGGCGTGACGGCGGGTCATGCTCCCATTCTCGCCGCGCGGCGGCGGGCGGAGGCCCGGTCGGGCAGCGGGTTTCGGACCTGTGCGCCGGACTAGGCTGATCGGATGCCCCAGCTCCCCCGCGTCGCCGGCGCGCACCTCGTCGGATCCGTCAACCAGCCCACCGCCGAGGCGGTCTTCCGCCTCGCCGCGGGCGAGCTCGGCGAGGCGCTCCCGCGCATCCCCGACGGCGAGGTCGGTGAGCGCTTCCACTGGATCCTGTTCCAGGGCGCGGCCTTCGACCGGGTCGCCGGGCTCAGCCGGGCGCCGATCGATCCGATCGTGGTCGCCGGCTTCGACCTGCGGCCGCTCCTCCTCGACGGCACCGTGCCCGCGTCGGAGCTCGTCTTCGGGCCGCTCGGCTACGCGGCCGCCGCGATCGAGAGCCACGCCGAGTTCGTGCGGCTGCGCGAGGCGGGCGTCATCCCCGCCGGCACCCGCTTCCAGGTCTGCCTGCCCTCGCCGCTCGCCCCCGTGACGAGCTTCGTCGCGCCCGGCGACCGGGCCGCCGTGTACCCGGCCTACGCCGCCGCCCTCGTCGCGGAGCTGCGCGCGATCACGGCGGCGATCCCCGCCGCGGACCTCGCGGTGCAGCTCGACCTCGCCACCGAGTTCGCCTACCTCGAGGGCATCAGCCTCGGCGGCGGCCCGCTCGAGGCCTTCTTCGCGGCCGCGGCCGGCGACGACGCCGACGGCACCGCCCCCGACGCGCTCGCTGCCGAGGTCGCCCGCCTCGCCGCCGAGCTCGCCGACGCCGTGCCCGAGGGCGCGGAGCTCGGCTTCCACCTCTGCTATGGCGATGTCGGCGAGAAGCACTTCGTCGAGCCGCAGGACGCCGGTCGCCTCGTGGCCGTCGCGAACGCGCTCGGCACGGCGGTCTCCCGCCGCATCGACTGGGTGCACCTGCCGGTGCCGATCGAGCGGACGGATGCCGCGTACGCCGCCCCGCTCGCGGGCTGGGCGCTGCCCGCCGAGACCGTGCCGTTCCTCGGGCTCGTGCACCACGAGGACGGCGTCGAGGGCGCGCTCGCCCGGCTGGCTCCCGCGCGCGAGGCCCTCGCCGCCGCGGGCGTCGCCGAGTTCGGCATCGGCACCGAGTGCGGCTTCGGCCGCGGCCCCGCCGAACGCACCGCCGGGCTGCTCGCCCTGCACCGGGAGATCCTCGCCGCCGCGCAGTAGCACCCCGCGCCCGCGCCCCGCCTCCGCGCCCCCGACATCTGCGAGTTGCACGACGGAACGCGCGCCGCGCCGGAGCAGGTGGCGCGTCGAGGCATCCGTCGTGCAACCGGACGAAGACGAGCCGCCGGGAGGTCCCCGCCTCCGCGGGCTGCGCCCGGCATCCAGCACCGCGCGTCGGCGGTCGCCGCTACGCTCGGCGCATGCGCATCCGATTCGAGGCCGAGATCTACGAGTGGGCGGCCAGGCGCAACTGGTTCTTCGTCGACGTGCCGCCCGAGCCGAGCGCCGACATCTCCGACCAGCCGCGCATGCCCCGCGGCTTCGGCGCCGTGAAGGTGACGGTCTCGCTCGGCGGCAGCACCTGGAGCACCTCGATCTTCCCGAGCGGCGAGGTCTACGTGCTGCCCCTCAAGCAGGCGGTGCTGCGCGCCGAATCCGTCGGCGAGGGCGACACGGTCGAGGTCTCGCTCGACGTGCACGACGGGTGAGGGTGTCGGCGGCCGCGGGTAGCGTCGCCCCATGAGTGAGATCGCAGGCACGACCGGCACCGGAGTCCCCTACGCGGCACGTGCGGCGTCGCACCCCGACGCGCCGATCGTCGTCGCCTGGCACCTGCTCGACCCGCCGAACACCCCGGCCGCGATGGCGGCGGCGCTGCCCCTCGCCGGCCTCGACGCCCACGTCGTCTACCTGGGGCTGCCGCTCAGCGGGGCGCGCGCCGTCCACGCCGACTTCGAGGCGCTGCTCGGCAGCGGCATCGACCTGGTCACCGAGTTCTTCGGCCCCATGCACGAGCAGGCGACGGCGGAGTTCCCGGCCGCGCTCGCCGAGATCCGCGAGCGGCTCGGCGCGAGCGCCGACGCCCCGCTCGTCGCGCTCGGCGGCTCCGCCGGCGCCTCGGTCGCCGCCGAGGTGGCGATCGCCCACGGCGCGGCGCACGGCCTCCGGGCCACGGTGCTGCTGAACCCGATGCTCCGCCTGCGGCCCATGATCGACGCGATGGCCGAGTTCCTGCCGCAGCCCTACGCGTGGACGGATGCCTCGAGCGCCGTCGCCGGGCGCATGGACTTCGTGGCGCGCGCAGCGGAGCTCCGGGCGCTCGGCAGCCCGGTCCTCGTCGTCGAGGGCGACGCCGACGAGGCCCCGTTCCTCGATGCCGTGCAGGCCCTCGAGCCGCTCGACGTCGCCGAGGTGCGCTACGTGCCCGGCGTCGAGCACGCGCTCGCCGAGTGGCCCGGCACCGAGCCCGCCCCGCAGACCGACGACGCCCGCGCGTACGACGAGATCGTGGTCGAATGGCTGCGCTCGGTGCTCGCCCGCTGATCCCCCGAACGGGCTACAGTGGACCCGGCAGCACTGGGGATGCCAGACGGGGGAGACCATGCCGAAGCTTCGCACTGCCGCACGCGCATCGGGCGTACTCGCATCGGGCGCACTCGCACTCGCCGCACTCACCGGGTGCACCGCGCCGCCCACCGCGACACCGACACCGAGCGCGCCGCCGAGCGCGGCCGCGACGCCGCCGCTCCCAGCGGGCGAACTCGAGCTGGTGTACCAGGCGCCGCAGGTCGGCGACGTCGATCGCAGCACGAGCCCGATCATGCAACCGGGCGTCTCGATCTCCGAGAAGTGGATCGCCGTCGTCTCCCCACCCGACGGCGCGCTCACCGTCTTCGAGCGGGCCACGCTCGACGAGGCCTGGTCGGCGGCCGGTGGCCCGGCCGACTGGGGCCCGTGCGGCGATCCGTTCTTCCTCTCCGAGGAGCGGCTCGTGCTGCTCACCGGCATCGAGGGCGGCGGAGCCTGCGCGCGCTTCGTCGTCTACGACCTCGAGAGCGGCGAGGCGGTCGACGGCTTCGAGTTCGTGACGGCGGAATACCAGGGCACGAAGAGTTACGAGCAGGTCACCGGCACCGCGGCGGTCGACGGCCGGCTGTGGTTCGTCACCTCGTTCCACGGCCTCGGCTTCCTCGATCCCGAGACCGGCGAGCCGGTGCCGGTGCTCGACGGCGAGGAACTGGGCGCCTTCACCGACGACGACGGCGGCCGGGCGCACGTGAGCTCGCTCGCCGTCGACCCCGGGTCCGGCCTGCTCGTCACGACCCTGCTGCACGGCGAGCTGCTCGGCGATGCTCCCGCATCCGACGTGTACGGCGTCCGAGTCGACGGCGCCGACGCCGAGGTGGTCTGGAAGTTCGGCGACACGATCGACGGCAACGCCTCGCTCGGCGTCGGCGAGCTCGACGCATCCGATCCGTTCCTCTTCGTCGACGAGCGCGAACCCGGTGTCCTCGCGATCGCCGAGCTGGCGGGCGGCGGCGCCGTGCTGGGCCGGCTCGATCCCGAGACCGGGCGCATGCCGGCGCCGATCTCACCGAGCACGGGGGTCGAGTTCGCCGCAGGGCTCACGAGCGGGCACGGCGCGTACGAGGTCGTCGGCGATCTGCTCGTCACCGGCGCGAAGGACCCCGACGGCGGCTCGGTCGATCTCGTCGGCTACGACCTCGCCACGGGCGAGGAGCGCTGGCGCACCACGCCGCCGGCACCGTTCACCGCGACCCTGCAGGACGTCAGCGTCGGCACCGACGGCGAGCTCTACGCGCTGAGCATCGGTCTCGTGAACGGCGACGCCGCGCTCAACCGCATCGACCCGGAGACGGGCGAGAGCACCGAGAGCTGGGAGATCCCCTCGGGCCTCTTCGGCGAGACCGGGGTCACCGCGAGGGTCGTCGACGATGCCGTCGTGCTCGCCTACGAGAGCAATCAGGCGATCGCGTTCCCGACCTCACCGCTCGTCATCCTGGCCGCCGAGCAGCGCGACTGACGCGCGAGCGCGCAGCACGCTCGGGCGCGCCTACGCGGCGCGTTCGGCCTTCGCGAGGTTCGCGACGAGCTCCTCGCGCGTCTGCGCGCCCGCCGAGTACGCGGGCTGGTCGCGCTCGACCCGCCAGCTCTCGGCGAGCGGCCCGACGTTGACCGTGTCGTAGCCGAACTCGTCGTAGAGCCGGGCGACGGCGGCCGCGGCATCCTCGTGGTCGCTCGCCGTGGCGAGCGCGCGGCGACCCGCGGTGCCGGCCGGGCGCCCCTCGGTCGTGATGTCGGCGGCGGTGATGTGGTTGAAGCCCTTCGCGACGCGGCTCGTCGGCAGGTGCGCCTGGAGCATGCCGCTCACGGTGTCGCGGCCCTCGTCGAGGGCGGGCACGTGCCCGTCGCGCTCCCAGTAGTAGTTGTTCGTGTCGATCACGATCTTGCCGGCGAGCGGCTCGACCGGGATCGCCGGATACGCCTTGAACGGCACCGTGACGACGGCGAGATCGGCGGCCTCCGCCGCCTCCGCCGCGGTCGCCGCGCGGGCCTGCGGTCCGAGCTCCGCGACGAGCTCGGCGAGCGTCTCGGGTCCGCGGGAGTTGGCGATCACCACCTCGTAGCCGTTCGCGACCGCCGCCCGTGCGAGCTGACTGCCGATGTGTCCTGCGCCGATGATTCCGAGGGTCGTCATGTGGAAGGGGAACGCTCGGACGGCGCGATTGCTTCCCCGATCGCGACATCCTGCCGCTTCCGGGTCACGAGGTACGAGCCGAGGAGGACGAGCACGAAGCCGACGATCGTCCACACGGTCACCCGTTCGCCGAGCACGAGCACACCCGCGACGATCGCCACGGCGGGGTTCACGTAGGTGATCGTCGTCGCCTTGACGGGGCCGATCTCCGCGATGAGCCCGACCATGAGGAGGAACGCGAGGGCGCTGCAGACGACCGCGAGCACGAGCACCGCGACGACGACCTCCGTCGACGGCCAGCTCGTCGGCACCCCGCCCGTCAGCAGCACGAAGGGCACGAACACGAGCGCGGCGCCCGCGAGCGAGACCGCGACGATGCCGATGCCGGGCAGGTCGGACATCCACCGGGCGAGGATGGCCGGGCCCAGGGCGTAGCCGACGACGACCACCCCCATCTCGGCGACGGCGAAGAGGTCGGAGCCGGCGATGTCGAGGCCGACGAGGGCGGCGACGCCGAGCATCCCGAGGAGGATGCCGAGCCAGTTCACCCCCGACAGCCGCTCCGGCCGGCCCATGAGGAAGGCGATCGCGACGCCCGCGAGCGGCACCGCGGCGAGCAGCAGCCCCGCGGTCGAGCTCGGCAGGTGCTGCTCGGCGGAGCTCAGGAAGTACCAGGGGAAGACGATCTCGACGAGGGTGTACGCGAGCATCGGCTTCCAGCGCTTCAGCACCGGCCAGACCTGATGGCGGAACAGGGCGAGCGGTAGCAGGAGGACCGCCGCGAGCCCCGAGCGCGCGAGCACGACCATGCCCGGGTCGAGCTCGGTCACCGCGACCTTGATGAAGAGGTACGGGATGCCCCACGCGATCCCGAGCGCGGCGAACAGGATGATCCCCCGGCGAGTCACCCGCCCATTCTGCTGCGTCGGGGGCCGGAGCGCACCGTCGAGCCTGCCGAACTGGCGCGACATCCGGCCACGCGGGATGGCTCGCTGAGCTCGTCGAAGCGGGGGCGGGATGGTTCGCTGAGCTCGTCGAAGCGGGGATGGCATGGTTCGCTGAGCTCGTCGAAGCGGGGGTGAGGCGTGGTTCCCTTCGACAAGCTCACGGAACCAGCACCGAGCTCAGGGAACCAGCACCGAGCTGAGGGAACCAGCGCTGGGCTCAGGGCACCAAGGGGTCCGGGTCGTCGCCGAGCGCGGCGTACGCCTGCAGCGGCACGGGCTTCACCGGGATGTGCGCGGCGAAGCGCCCCGCCTGTCCGACGCCCGTGCCGCGGGCCTTCGCCACGAGGCCAGCGACCGCCGACTCGCAGTAGCGGCCCTGGCACGGGCCCATGCCGCTCCGGCAGGCGAGCTTCACGGCATCCGCGGTCCCGGCGAAGGGGTTCTCCGCCAGGAAGCCGTCGATGGTGCCGCGGGTCACGGTCTCGCAGCGGCAGATCTCCGTCGCGGGCGTCGCGAGCTCGAGGAGCGCCTCGCGACGCGGCGCGAACATGCGCTGCACGACGGTCGAGAAGCGGGCGGCCGAGCGGATGCGGCGCTGCGCCCGGGCGAGCGCACGCTCCGGCACGGTGCGGCCGAGCGCCTCGGCGATGCGGAGTCCGGCGAGCTCGCCCTCCGCGCGCGACTGCTCGGCACCGGCGACGCCGCTCGGCTCGCCGGCGACGTGCACGCCGGGCACGGTGGTCTCGAGCCGCTCGTCGTGGCGGACGATCCAGCCGCCCTGCGCCGAGTCCCAGTCGAGGGCGCAGCCGAGCTGGCGCGCGAGCTCGGTCGAGGGGTGGAAGCCGTAGCCGAGCACGAGCGCGTCCGCGTCGACGGTGCGCGCGGGCCCGGTCTGCCGCCAGCCGCGGTCGGCGGGCGCGAGCCGGACGCCCGTGACCCGCCCGTCGCCGAGCACCTCGGTGGGCACGGTGCCGGTCGAGATCCGCACGCCGGCCTTCAGCAGCCGCAGCACGCAGCCCGCGAGCTCGGCGAGGAGCCGCACGTGCCCCGGAACGGCGGGCAGGGCGCGGAGCAGCTCGACGGGCGAGGGGATGCCGCGGGCGATCGCGACCTCCTCGACCCGCGCCCCGGCGGCGAGCAGCTGGTCGGCGACGATGAGGAGGAGGGGGTGCGAGCCGGCGAGGACGATCCGGTCGGCGACGCGCAGCCGCTGCGACTTCAGGAAGCCCTGCACGGCGCCGGCCATCATGACGCCGGGGAGGGTCCACCCCGGGATCGCCACGGGCATGTCGTAGGCGCCCGCGGCGACGAGCACCCGGCGGGCGCGCACGCGCCCGGCGCCGGCCGGCTCGGCCGCGTCGCTCGTCAGCACGTCGAAGGCCGCCGGGGCGGAGCCCGCAGCACCAGCACCAGCACCAGCACCGGCACCAGCGCCGGCACCGGCACCAGCCGGGGCATCCGCCGCCTCCGCTCGCACCGGCAGGATGCCGAACACCGTCGTGCCGTGCCGCCAGGTGATGCCCGGGTGCGAACGCGCCCGGTCGAGCAGCTCGCCGGCCCACGGGTAACCGGTGGGCAGCTTCCGGCGGGCGCCGAACTCGGGCGGCGTGGTGCGGAAGATCTGCCCGCCGGGCGCGCGCTGCTCGTCGGCGACGAGCACGTCGAGGCCCGCCTCGGCGGCGGCGAGGGCGGCGGCGGCCCCGGCCGGCCCGGCGCCGACGACGACGAGGTCGTGGGTGGCGGTCATCGCTCGCTCGTCTCGATCCGCATGCCGTCGCGCACGGGGGCGAGGCACGAGCGGGTGAGCGGCACCCCGTCGACGGTGACGCCGCACTCGAAGCAGGTGCCCATGTTGCAGAGCGGGATCCGCGGCTCCCCGTTCCGGTGCGAGAACGCCGGCACCCCGGCGGCGAGCATCGCGGTCGCGACCGTCTCGCCCGCGAAGCAGGCGACGGGCCGCCCGTCGACGGTGATCTCCACCGCATCTCCGCGCTCGGAGGGCAGGCGCGTCGCCCGCCCGTCGGGGGCGTCAGCGTCGTGCATGGCTCAGCCTTTCGAATCGTGCCGGGTCGTAGGGGCGCAGGTCGATGCCCGGGGCGCGGCCGTCGGCCAGGGCGATGAGCGAGCGGGCGAAGCTCGGCCCGAGGGTGAAGGCCGAGCCGCCGGTCGCGACGTAGACCCCGGGCGTGCCGGGCACCTCGCCGACGAGCGGGAGCTGGTCCGGGGTCACCGTCGTCGTGCCGACCCAGCTCCGCACGATCGGCAGCGAGGCGGTGCGGGGCACCACGCCGATCGCGGCCGCGGCGTTGCCGACGAGCGACTCGCGCGCGAGGGTCGGGCGGCTCTCGAGGTCGGGGGCGCCGTCGGGTCCGAGCGGCAGCCGCGCGGGCCAACCGCCGCCGATCAGCACGGTGCCGTTCGCCGCCTGCTTCAGGGAGAGCTTCGTGCCGGCGTGCTGCACGAGGTGCGGCACGAACGGGGCGGTCGGGGCGCTGACGCTCATCATCAGGGCGAGCGGGATCGTCGGCAGCGCGGCGTCGACGAGGCGGCCCAGCCGGGTCGTCCAGACTCCCGCGGCGAGCATGACGGTGTCGGCCTCCAGGCGCAGCATCCGCTCCGCCTCTCCCGTGCGCTCGACCGCGTGCACCGTCCAGCCGGATGCCGCCCGCTCGAGCCCGACGAGCTCGGTGCGGGTGCGCACCTCGGCGCCGAGCCGCAGCGCCCCGCGGGCGAGGGCCGGGCCGGCGATCCGGGTGTCGGCCTTGCCCTCGATCGGGCAGTAGGCGGCCGCGAGCACCGAGTCGGAGAGGTACGGCGCCAGCCGGCGCGCCTCGTCGCCGTCGAGCAGCTCGACGTCGAGGCCCCACTCCTGCTCGAGCCCGGTCTTCCGCCGCAGCACCTCGACCTGCTCCGCGGTCTCGGCGAGCATGAACCCGCCGCGCTGCGCGACGCCGAGGGACTCGCCGAGCTCGTCGCCGAGCGCCGCCCACTCCCGTGCCGCCTCGAGGTGCAGGGGCATCGCCTCCGCCGCCGTCCGCGCCGACTCCCAGCCGTGCTCGACCATGCGGTACTCGAGCTGGAAGTGCAGGCTCCCGGCGTTCTGCCCCGAGGCGTGCTGGTTCAACTGGTCGCGTTCGAGGAGCGCGACGCGCGCGCCCTCGCGGGCGAGCATCCAGGCGAGCGCCGCGCCGAGCAGTCCGCCGCCGACGACGATGCTGTCGTATCGCTCGCTCACGAGAGCGGGACGGTCGCGATCCCCAGGTCCTCGAGGGTCGAGCGGACGATCGAGACCTGCGCGTCGTCGAGCTCGAGGAGGGGGCGCCGAACGTAGCCGGCCGAGACGCCGCGCAGCCGCAGCGCCGTCTTCATGATCGCCTGCTGGTTGCCGAACTTCGCGCCGTAGTCGGGCGCGAACCACCGGGTCATGACGACGCGGTCGCGGGCGCCGAGCTCGACGGCCCGGTCCCGGTCGCCGGCGGCGAGGGCGTTCCAGAAGTCGGGGTGGTCGCGCCCGAGCGGGGCGCCGGAGCCCATCAGCCCGTCGCCGCGGCCGAGCGCGACGAGGTCGGCGCCGAGCTCGCTCGTCGGGATGCCGAAGTAGCGCACCCGGTCGCCGAGGGCGTACAGCCCGGCGAGGAAGCCGGCGAAGTTCCCGGTGGAGTTCTTGATCGCCACGACGTTGTCGATCTCGGCGAGCTCGGCGAGGGTGTCGACGTCGAGGTCGACGATGCAGCCGCGCGGCCAGTTGTACACGCAGATCGGCAGCTCCGTGCCGGCGGCGACCTCGCGGTAGAACGCGACGACCTCGGCCCGGCTCGGCACGAGGTAGGGCGGCGGGGTGAGCAGGATGCCGTCGAGGCCCGCCCGCTCGGCCGCGCGGGCGTGCCGGATCGCCTCGGCCGCGGTGAAGGCGTTGCAGCCGCCGAGCACGCGCATGCCGGCGCCGAACCGGGCGCCCTGCGCGAACAGCTCGGCCCGCTCGTCCTCGTTCAGGCTGAACCACTCACCCGAGGTCCCGGCGAGGATGACGCCGTGCATGCCCTCGTCGGCGAGCCACCCCATCTGCCCCTCGAAGGCGGCGGCGTCGAAGTCGCCGTCCCGGGTGAACGGGGTCGTGATGGCCGGGATGTAGCCGTGCCAGTCGACGCTCGTGCGATCCATCTTCCTCGTCCTCTCAGTTCGCGCCGTCGGCGGGCAGGTCCTGCGCGTGGTGGTGCACGATGCGCCAGCCCGCCTCGCCGCGCCGGAGCACGTCGGTCACCCGGACGCGCTCCAGGAGCCGCCCGTCGGCCGGGTCGCGCACCTCGAGCACGTAGCGCACGAGGCCGGTGCCGTCGCCGAAGTCGTCGCTCACGATGTCGACGGGGCGCACCTCGGGGAGCGGCTCGGCGCGGTCCTCGGGAGCGATCGCGGGGCCGCGGAGCTCGTCGAGCTCGGCGATGCCGCGCATGAGCGTCGGCCAGGGGGTCTCCCAGACGGTCACCGCGGGGTCGAGGCGGGCGTCGAAGGCGGCGCGATCGCCGAGTTCGCGGTAGAGGGCGACGACGAAGTCGTCGAGGGCGGGGGCAGAGGTCATGGTCGTTCCGTCGTCTGGGTGGTGAGCAGGTGCTGGAGCGGCGCCAGGCCCATGGGGCCGAGGGCGAGCGCCCGGTGGTGGAAGTCCTTCGCGGGCATGCCGGATGCCTCGGCCGTCGCCCGCGCCTCGGTCCAGAGCTTGGCGCCCACCTTGAAGGCGAGCGCCTGGCCGGGCCAGGCGAGGTAGCGGTCGACCTCGAAGCCGGCCGTCCGCGGGTCGACGAGCGCGAGCTCGGTGAGGAAGCGCCGGCCGAGCTCGGGCGTCCACCGGCCGGTCGCGCCGAGCGGGTTGGCCCGCAACTCGCGGCCGGTGTGCAGGCCGAGGTCGACGACGATCCGCACCGCGCGCCAGATCTGGCCGAGCACCATGCCGAGCTGCTCCCCCGGGTCGCGCAGCAGGCCGATCGAGTCGGACAGCTGCTCGGAGTAGTGCGCCCAGCCCTCGGCGTAGCCGTGGATCTCGCAGAGGTAGCGCTGCCAGGGGTGCAGGCCCGCGTTGCTGCGGTTGATCGTGTGCTCGAGGTGGTGACCGGGCACGCCCTCGTGGTGGAAGCTCGTGACCTCCTGCCAGGTGCCGATCGCCTCGGCGCCCTCGGGGATGGTCCACACGATCTTGCTCCGCACGGAGCCGTCGGGCGCGCCGGGCGTGTAGTAGACGACGCCGCTCGCGGCGGTCGGCACGACGACGTCGACGTCGCGGATGGCCGGGGGCAGGTCGAAGGCGACCCCGTCCACGCGGGCGAAGGTGTCCTCCAGCCGCTCCTCGAGCCAGGCGACGATGCGGTCGTGCCCGACGATCCGGGAGCGCGGGTCGGCGTCGAGGAGGCGCGCGGCGGCGCGCACGTCGCCGGCGTCGCCGCTGCCGAGCACGAGCCCCGCGAGCCGGCGCGACTCGGCGACGAGCCGGTCGAGCTCGGTCCAGCCGTAGTCGTACACCTCGTCGAGGTCGAGCGGGGTGCCGAGGAAGCTCTGCGCGGTCTGCGCGTACACCTCCTCGCCGACGGCGTCCTCGGTGGCTGCGCTCGGCAGCAGTTCGGCGCGGAGCCATCCGCCGAGCTCGCCGTAGGCGCGCGTCGCCCGTTCGCCGGCCCGCGCGAACGCCGCGGCCCGCGCCTCGCTCAGCGGCTCGGTGTCGATGCGGGAGAAGTAGTCGAGCCCTGCGGGGTCGATCCACGACTCGATCTGGCCGGCCACGACCTCGATCTGACGCGCCGCCACGACCCCGGAGCCGCTGAACCGGCCGGACCGGCCGGCGTCGCGGGCCCACTCCAGGCGGCGACGGAGCTCGACGAGGGCGGGCTCGACGGCGGCGAGCCGCTCGATCACGGCGTCGCCGTCCTCGTCGTCGGTCACGACGACGTCGTCGAAGCGCTCGCGGATCTCCTGCACCGGCGAGGCGAGCGGGGCGAGGAGCCGGGCGGTGAACCCGGTGTCGAAGAGCTCGGCCTCGCTCGCCGCCCGCTCCCCGAGCGCCGCCGCGAGCGCCACGTCCGCGGCGAGCTCCTCGGCGGGCAGGGCGCGGAGCGCGGCGGCCGTGCGATCGAGCAGCGCCCGGCGCTCCTCGGCCCACTCGGGGCCGTAGTCCGCGAGGCGCGCGGCGGCGTCCCGGCCGAGCGCCTGCGCCGCGGCCGGCTCGTGCTCGGCGAGCGCGGCGAGGTGCGCGTCGGCGACGGAGCGGACGGTGGCTCGATCGCTCATCGGGCGCCGGCCCGGTCGTCGCGCACGACGACGCCGTCCTTCATGACCCAGTCGATGCCGCGGAGCGCCGACACGTCGCTCGTCGGGTCCTCGTCGGTCGCGATGAAGTCGGCGTGGGCGCCGGGCTCGATGACCCCGATGCCGGGCGCGCCCAGCAGCTCCGCCGCGTGGCCGGTCGCCGAGCGCATCACGTCGAGGTCGGTCATCCCCGCCTCGACCATGAACTCCATCTCGCGCACGGTCGCCGTCGTGCCGTCGAAGTCGGCGGCCGGCGGCATGTCGGTGCCCATCGCGATCGGCACGCCGCTCGCGATGGCGTGCTGCAGGCTCTCCCAGTGGCGGGGACCGGCACCGAGGGCGCGCTCCTTCATCCACGTCGGCACGCCCTGCGCGTCGAAGAACTCCTCGCAGCGGCTCACCGTGATGGTCGGCACGTACCAGACGCCGCGCTCGGCCATCAGCTCGGTGACCTCGCGGGTGAGCTCGTAGCCGTGCTCGACGCAGTCGAGACCGAGCTCGATCGCGCGGCGCAGCGTCTCGGACGGCCCGACGTGCGCGGTGACCTTGCGGCCCCAGTCGTGGGCGACGCGGATGATCGACGCCATCTCCTCGTCGGTGAGCTGCGGGGTGTCGATCTGCTCGTGCTCGCCCGCGATGCCGCCGGAGATGCAGACCTTGATGAGGTCGGCGCCGTGCCGGATCTGCAGCCGGGCGAGCCGGCGGAGCTCGTCGGCCCCGTCGCCCTCGAGGGCGTCGGAGTCCCAGCCGTGGCCGCCGGTGCAGCAGAGCGCGTGGCCGGCGGTGAAGATGCGCGGGCCGGGCACGATGCCCGCGTCGATGCCGCGGCGGAGGGCGAAGTCGAGGTAGCGGCTCTCGCCGACGAGCCGGGTCGTCGTGACGCCGGCCTGCAGCGTGCGCTTGGCGCCGTCGGCCATCACGAGCAGCAGGTCCGGGTCGGACTTGCTCGCGATCGCGGCGCCCGCGGTGCCGGGCAGGGCGAGGCCGAGGTGCACGTGCATGTTCACGAGGCCCGGGCTCAGCACGCGCCCGGCGAGGTCGAGCTCCCGCGCGCCGGCCGCCGCCGGGAGGGCGCGGAGCTCCGCCTCGGGGCCGACGGCCTCGATCCGGCCGTCCGCGGCGACGAGCACGGCCGAGCCGTCGAGGAGCTCGGCATCCGCGCCCGTGAAGATGCGGGCCCCGACGAGCAGGGTGGGGATGGGGGTCGCGCTGGTCATGCTGGTGCTCCGTTCGTGGCGGTCGCGTCGGCGCCTGCCGGTGCCGGCTCGGCGGCGTCCTCGTCGAGGCCCGGCAGCTTCTTGACGGGCCCGATCTCGGGGATCGCGGCGATGAGGGTCTTCGTGTAGGGGTGCGTCGGCCGCTCCCAGAGCTGCTCGCTCGGGCCGCGCTCGACGATCTCGCCCGCGTACATGACCGCGGTCTCGTCGGCGATGGCGCGCACGAGCGAGAGGTCGTGCGAGATGAACAGCATGCCCATGCCGAGCTCGCGCACGAGCGACTGCAGCAGCCGCACGATCTGCGCCGAGGAGAAGGCGTCGAGGGCGGTGACCGGTTCGTCGGCGACGACGAGGCTCGGCTTCGCCGCGAGGGCACGGGCGATCGCGAGCCGCTGCCGCTGGCCGCCGGAGAACTGCGAGGGGTAGCGGCTGCCCGCTGCGGCGTCGAGGCCGACGAGCTCCAGGAGCCGCGCGACCTCCGCGGCGCGCTCCTCGCGGGCGATCGGCTCCGAGGCCCCGTCGAGCAGCTGGCTCGCGATCGTCCGGCGCGGGCTGAGCGAGGCGTACGGGTTCTGGAACACCATCTGCAGCTTGCGGTCGGCGGCGGGCCGCTGACGCATCCGGAGCGGCTCAAGCGGTGCGCCCTCGAAGCGCACCGTGCCCGACGTCGGCGCGTGGATGCCGCACGCGACCCGGGCGAGCGAGGACTTGCCGCAGCCCGACTCGCCGACGAGCCCGACGACCTGGCCGGGGGCGACCGTCAGCGAGACGCCGCGGACGGCCTGCACCGGCGGGCCGCCGGGGCGGCGGTGGGTGACGACGACGTCCTCGATCTCCAGCACGGTGGCGGTCATGCGCGGGCCTCCTGCTGCACTCGCTCCTCGGCGAGCGACTGCGCCCGCGAGGCGATGAGCGCCTTCGTGTACTCGTGGCTCGGGTGGTTCAGGATCGTGGTGGTGACGCCGGACTCCACGACGGTGCCGTCCTTGAAGACGTAGGTGCGGTCGGCGATCGAGTTCATCACGCCGAGGTCGTGGGTGATGAAGAGCATCGACACCCCGGTCTCGCGGGCGAGCCGGTCGAAGAGGCGCAGGATGCCGGCCTGCACGGTGACGTCGAGCGCGGTGGTCGGCTCGTCGGCGATGAGCAGTCGCGGCTCGCAGGCGAGCGCGATCGCGATCGCCGCGCGCTGGCGCATGCCGCCCGAGAACTGGTGCGGGTACGCCTTCACCGCGTGGTGCGGGTCGCGGATGCGCACGAGGTCGAGGAGCTCGACCGCGCGGGCGTTCGCCTGCTTCTTCGTGATCCCCGTGTGGTGGATGAGGTGCTCGGTGAGCTGCGTGCCGATCGTGAGCAGCGGGTGCAGCGCCGCCGAGGGGTCCTGGAAGACGATCGCGATGCGGTTGCCGCGCACCGTGTCGAGCTCCTTCCGGGAGAGGGCGAGCAGGTCGCGGCCCTCGAACATGATCCGGCCGCCGGCGCGGGCGCCCGGCGGGAGGATGCCCATGATGGCCGAGGCGGTCATCGTCTTGCCCGAGCCGCTCTCGCCGGCGAGACCGACGATCTCGCCCTCGCCGATCGCGATGTCGGTGCGGTGCACGAGCTCGACCGGCCCCGACGGGGTCGGCATGGTCACCGAGAGGCCCTCGATGGAGAGCAGGGGTTCGGCGGGCGTCGTCATCGCGTCCTCGCATTCCGCGACCGGGGGTCGAGGTGGTCCTGGATGGCGTCGCCCAGGAGGTTGAAGGCCATCACGATCGTGAGGATGGCGAGGCCGGGGAAGAGGCTCACCCACCAGTTGCCGAGGTTCTGCGAGCCGAGCGCGATCATCGCGCCCCACTCGGCGGCCGGCGGCCGCGGGCCGAGGCCGAGGAACGACAGGGCGGCGAGCATCAGGATGGCGTTGCCGAGCTCGATCGTCGACATGACGAGCGCGGGGCCGGCGCTGTTCGGGATGACGTCCTTCACGATCGAGCGGAGCGTCGGCAGGCCGAGCATCCGGCCGGAGACGACGTACTCCTGCTCGCGCACGCTCAGCACCGAGCTCCGGATGATCCGGGCGTAGAGCGGCCACGACACGATGACGAGGGCGAGCACGGCGTTCCCGACGCTCGGGCCGAAGGCGGCGGCGACCGCCATCGCGAGGATGATCTGCGGGAAGGCGAGCACGAGGTCGGCGAGCCGCATCGCGACGTTGTCGACGGCCTTGCCGAAGTAGCCGGCCGCGAGGCCGACGATGCCGCCGACGAGGAGCGAGCACGCGACGATGGCGACCGCGAGCGGCAGCGAGAGGCGCGAACCCCAGATGAGGCGGCTGAGCACGTCGCGGCCGAGGTCGTCGGTGCCCATCCAGTGCGCACCCGACGGCGCCTGGAGGTTCTCGCCGACGGTCTCGAGCGGGTCGTAGGGCGCGACCCACGGCGCGAACGCCGCGAGCAGGCACCAGAGCACGATGATGCCGAGGGAGACGACGGTGAGCGGCCGCCAGAACGAGCCGGTGCCGAGGGTGCCGCCGACGCGCAGGCGGTCGCGCCGGAAGCGCGAGGCGCGCGAGACGGCGACCCGGTCGGAGGGCAGGATGGTCATTTCGCTCCGATCCTCGGGTCGATGACGCTGTAGAGCACGTCGACGAGGAGGTTGATGAGGGTGTAGACGACCGCGATGAACAGCGTCACGCCGAGGATCGCCTGCAGGTCGAGCGAGATGGCGCTCTTGTAGGCGTACTGGCCGAGGCCGGGCCAGGAGAGCACCTGCTCGACGAGCACGGCGCCGCCGAGCAGCGAGGCGAGCATGAGGCCCGACACGGTGAGCACGGGCAGGAGCCCGGCGCGGAACACGTGCCGCCAGGTGATGATGCGCCGGGGCAGGCCCTTCGCGATCGCCGAGCGGATGTACTCGGCATCCAGCACCTCGATCATCGCGGACCGCACGAAGCGCAGGAGCCCGGAGACGGTGAGCGCGGTGAGGATGCCGACGGGCAGCACGAGGTGCCAGAGCGCGTCGCCGAAGACGTCCCACTGGCCGGCGACGGCCGCGTCGACCGTGTACATGCCGGTGACCGCGGGCGGCGGGTCGTAGATGTTGCTGAGGCGGCCGCCGTTCGGCACCCAGCCGAGCAGGTAGAAGAAGACGTAGAGCGCGACGAGCGCGAGCCAGAACGGCGGGGTGGAGAGGCCGACGAGGGCGGCGCTGCGGATGCCGGTGTCGGTCGGGCGGTTCTTGCGCATCGCGGCGAGCATGCCGAGGCCGAC
The DNA here is from genome assembly GCF_044917495.1 of Agromyces mediolanus. Taxonomy (GTDB): domain Bacteria; phylum Actinomycetota; class Actinomycetes; order Actinomycetales; family Microbacteriaceae; genus Agromyces; species Agromyces mediolanus_B. The sequence continues at coordinate 347,834 of NZ_JAVSSI010000002.1, forward strand.
CGCGATCACGATCGCGAGGGCCATCGCGGGCAGGGCGATCTCGATCGTCGCCGGCACGTACTGGCCGAGGTCCTCGGCGACCGGGCGATGCGTCTGCTGCGAGGTGCCGAGGTCGCCCTGCAGGATGTTGCCGAGGTAGCGCACGTACTGCACCCAGATCGGCTGGTCGAGGCCCCACTTGGCCTCGAACGCCGCGCGGATCTCCGGGTCGTCGTAGGCCTGCTGCGAGAGGTTCGCCGCGGCGGGGTCGCCGGGGACCACGTTCACGAGGAGGAAGGTCACGACCGTGACGCCCCAGAGCAGCACGAGGGCGCTCAGCAGGCGTTTGCCGATCATCTTGAGGAGGGGTGGCATCGAGGCTCCGTCTCGGGTCGCGGGGGCGACGGGATCGCGGGGGCGACGGGGGTCGCTCGCGCGACGGGGGAAGCGGGCGCCCCTGACAGGAAGAGAGCAGGGGCGCCCGCGGTCCGTTCGGCTACTTGCCGGCGATCGCCGCGAGGTCGACCGTCCAGCCGGCGGGCGTGTAGTCCGCGCCGGTCAGATCGCTCGTCGCGACGACGATGCCGGCGTTGTTCGCCAGCGCGATGTAGGGCGACACCTCGTTCATGACGTGCTGCCAGTCGATCATCGCCTCGTTGCGGCCCTCGGGGGTGAGCTCAGCGGTGACCGCGTTGCTCGCGTCGATGGCCGACTGGTCGGCGCGCTCGAGCGTCCAGCCCGTGCGCAGCGAGGTCGAGGCGCCGGGCGCCATGTTGTTCACGAGCGACGACGAGGCCGGGTAGTTCAGGCTGTTCGGCGAGAAGTTGATCTCGTTCTTGCCCTCGGACTGCGACTGGAGGAACACGTTGATCGGCTGCGGGGTGAGCTCGATCTCGATGCCGGCCTTCTTGGCGTCCTGCTGCACCTTCGTGACGATGGTGCCGAGGTCGACGCCGCGGTACGTGATCGCCGGGTAGACGAGCGCGACCTTCACGTCGGCGAGGCCGGCGTCGGCGAGCAGCTTCTTCGCGCCGTCGATGTCCTGCACCGGGTTCTCCGACTCGTCGAGCGCGCCGGCGAAGGCGGGCGGCACGAGGCCGGCCGCGGGGGTCGCCCCCTCGCCGAAGAGCTTCGCGAGGCCCTCGCCGTCGACCGTGAGGCGCAGCGCCTTCACGAACGCCGGGTTCGAGGTGACGGCCGAGACGGCCGGGTCCTGGTTGAGGCTCAGGAAGTAGGACGTGTCGGCGACGCCGGAGACCTGGAGGTCGTCGGACAGCTCGGCGGCCTGCGGGCCCGAGAGGTCAAGGGCGATCTCGTCGCCCTTCGCCTTCGAGATCGTGAGCTTCTGGTTCTGCACGTCGACGTTCTGGATGACGACGCGGCTGTAGGCCGGCTGCTCGCCCCAGTACTTCGGGTTCGCGGTGAGCACGATCTTCGTGCTCGGGTCGTAGCTCTTCAGCACGTACGGGCCGCTGCCGAGGCTCGCGGTGTCGAGCTGGGTGCCGACCTGGTCGCTCGTGGCGGCGTCCTCGGCGTCGGTCGCGCCGAGCTTCTTCGCCTCGGCCGAGTTCAGCACGCTCGCGGCCGGCATCGCGAGGATGACGGGGACGTCGGGGTTCGGCGTCGCGGAGGTGACGACGACCGTGTCGTCGCCCTCGGCGGCGAAGTCGAGGCCCTGCACGGTCTGCGAGGCGGAGCCCTGCAGGTTCTTCAGCCGGTTGAGGCTGAAGACGGCGTCCTCGGCGGTGACGGCGGCGCCGTCGGAGAACACCGCGTCGTCGCGGAGGGTGAAGGTCCAGGTGGTGCCGTCGCTCGACTGCTCCCACTTCTCGGCGAGCTCGGGCTGGAGGGTCGTGACGTCCGATCCCTCGTAGGTCACCAGAGTGTCGTAGAGCGCGTGCACGGCGATGTTGCCCGTCTGCTCGTACACTGTGCCGGGATCGAGTGTCTTGACGACGAATGAGGTGTCGACGGTGAGCGTCTGGTCGCCCGCGTTGGAGGTGTTGGCGCCTCCGGCGCATCCGGCGAGTGCGACGACGAGCGCGACGGCGCCGGCGGGCACCACGAGCTTGGCTGTGAGGGATCTCATGTGCTTCTTTCCCCGGTCGGCGACGGTGACGAAGGAGTCGGAGGAGCGCTCAGCCTCGCTGCCAATCAGTGCCCGGTGTCGTGTGGATGATGTTCAATCCAGGTACCATGAATTCAAGCACATTAAACACGTGCGGACTCACATGTCAAAACGCGGCCGTCCGTCACACCCGGATGGGGGCCGCACAGGAAGAAGGATGACTCAGCGTGCTCGGTGACCGATTGAAGGCCCTGCGCCAGGCCAAGGGCCTCACCCTCCGCGAGCTCTCGGAGCGGACGGGACTGTCGGTCAGCATGCTGAGCCAGATCGAGAACGGGGCCGCCGATCCGAGCCTCGGCTCGGTGCGCAAGCTCGCCGAGGTGTTCGAGGCATCCATCGCGACGCTGTTCAGCGACCCCGACGCGCCCGCCATCCACATCAGCCGCCCCGGCGAGCGGCACAGCCTCGGCGTCGCCGACGCGAGCTTCGCCTACGAGCGGCTCACCCCGGGCCGCGGCGACCTCGAGGTGCTCCGCGCCGAGATCCCGCCCGGGCAGGCGACCTCGCCCCGCCTCTGGGGGCACGCCTCCACCGAGTGCGCCTACGTCATCTCGGGCGAGCTGACGGTCGAGCTCAGCAGCGAGCGGGTCGCCCTCGTGGCCGGCGAGTCGGTCACCTTCGACTCGCGGGAGCCGCACCGGTACCTGAACGAGAGCGACGGCGTCACCACGATCATCATCGCGGTGACGCCGCCGTCCCCGTAGTCCGGCGCCGCGGCCGGTCAGTCGCCCTTCACGTTCACGATCTGCCGGAGCGTGTGCCGCACCGAGACGAGCGACGCGGCATCCGCCATCACCCGGTCGATCGGCTTGTACGCCTGCGGGATCTCGTCGATGAAGGCGTCCGTGTCGCGGAACTCGATGCCCGTCATCGCCTCCCGCAGCTGCTCGTGCGTGAAGGTCTTCCTGGCCCGCGACCGGGAGTACTCCCGCCCCGCGCCGTGCGGCGAGGAGTTCAGCGACATCGGGTCGCCGAGGCCCACCACGACGTAGGACGCGGTACCCATCGACCCCGGAATGAGGCCCGGCCTGCCGACGTCGGCCTGGATGGCGCCCTTCCGCGACACCCACACCCGCTTGCCGAAGTGCTCCTCGCTCTCGGTGAAGTTGTGGTGGCAGTTGATCCGCTCCTGCTCCCCCACCGGCACGCCGGTCCACTCGGCGAGCTGCCGGATGACCCGGTCCATCATCTCCTCCCGGTTGAGCAGCGCGAAGTGCTGCGCCCACCGGAGCTCGGCGATGTACCTGGTGAACTCGGGCGTGCCCTCGACGAGGTAGGCGAGGTCGGGGTCGGGCAGCGCGATCCACCACTGCTTCGCGAGCCGCCGGGCGACGCCGATGTGGTGCTGGGCGATCTTGTTGCCCACGCCCCGGCTGCCGGAGTGCAGGAACAGCCACACCCGGTCGGCCTCGTCGAGCGAGACCTCGATGAAGTGGTTCCCGCTGCCGAGCGAGCCGAGCTGCTCCCGCCAGTTCCCCGCGTAGGAGGCCGGGTCGAAGCCGCTCCGCTCCGCGAGCTCCTCGAGCTCGGCGATCCGGGGCTGCGCCGTCGCGACGACCTTGCGGTTGTACTTGCCGGCCGACAGCGGGATGGCCCGCTCGATCTGCTCCCGCAGCTCCCGCCGGTCGGCGGGGAGCTCGGAGACGTGGAACTGCGTCCGCACGGCGATCATGCCGCAGCCGATGTCGACCCCGACCGCGGCCGGGATGATCGCCCCGAGCGTCGGGATGACCGAGCCGACCGTCGCGCCGAGGCCGAGGTGGGCATCGGGCATCAGCGCCAGGTGCGGGTGGATGAACGGCATCGTCGACGAGGTGCGGGCCTGCGCGACGGTCTGCTCGTCGAGCAGGCTCGCCCACGAGACGAGCCGGTCGGAGAGTCTCTCCATGATGGTGGTTCCTGTCTGCTTTCCCGGAGCCCGCTGGTGGCGGGCCCCGCTCCGATGAGTCCTCGGGCCCGAGGGTCACCGTCGCGCGCAGACGGAATCACCCCGGGCCTCGAAGCGGCACGGGGTGACGGTGGCGATGGATCGCTGGCGTCAGGGTGCCGGCTCGAGAGCCTGCTCGAGCTTCGCTTCGGGGCGCTGCTGGCGCCCCGTGTTCGCGGGCTCGGCGAAGGCGGGCGTGAGGGTGCGCTGCAGAGACACGTTCACGATTCCACCTGCTTCCAGACTCCGGGGATGCCGCGCGATCGCGCAGCCTTGGAACCCTAGCGGGCCGAGGCGGCGGAGGTCAAGGATGGCCGGCCGGTTCGCCGAGTTCGTCGAAGCGCAGTCCCTTCGACGGGCTCAGGGAGCGAAGCGGGCGGCGCTCGCGTCGACGAGGGCGGCGAGCAGGGCGACGCGCTGCGGCACGCTGCCGAGGTCGAGCCACTCCGCGGGACTGTGGTCGCCGCCGCCGACCGGGCCGAGCCCGTCGAGCGTCGGCACGCCGAGCGCGGCGACCCGGTTCGCGTCGGACACCCCGCCGGTGCGGGCGAGCCCCGGCTCGAAGCCGAGCTCGCGGGCGAGGTCGAGTGCGAGCTCGCCGAGCGCGCGGCCCGCGCCGGTCTCCTCGAGCGGCGGGCACTGGTCGACGACGCGCACCTCGACGCGGGTGCCGTCGACGACAGGCGCGTCGGCCCGGTCCCGGAGCTCCGCGAGCGCGCCCTCGATGACGGCGGTGCGCGTCGCGCGCATCTCGACGTGCAGCGTCGCCCGCTCGGGGACGACGTTCGTGCGCTCCCCGGCGCGCAGCACGCCCACGTTCACGCTGAGCTGCCGCGCGGGGTCGGCGAGCGCCTGGAGGAAGACCGTGAGGTGCGCCGCCTCCAGCGCGGCGTGGGCGCCGCGCTCGGGCTCGATGCCCGAGTGCGCGGCGACGCCGTGCACGACGAGCTCGAGGTCGACGACGCCCTTCCGCGCGATCACGAGGTCGCCGTTCTCCCGCGCGCACTCGAGGCTGAACGCGGCGTCCGCGCCGCGCGCGAGCTCCTGCAGCACCGGACCGCCGGCGGGCGAGCCGATCTCCTCGTCGGGGGTGAACGCGAGCACGAGCTCGCCGTAGCGTTCGGCGCCGAGCGCGATGAGGTGGGCCGCGACGTGCAGCGCGGCGACGACGCCGGCCTTGTCGTCGGTGACGCCGGGTCCGTGCGCGTGGCCGGCGTCGTCGATCGAGAAGGGGCGGGCCGCGGCATCCCCCCGCTCGAACACGGTGTCCAGGTGCGCGAACAGCAGGACGCGCGCGGCGCCGTCGCCGCGCCGTCGCCCGACGATCGTGTCGCCGTAGCGCGGGTCGGCGGAGGGGCGCCGCTCGACGGTGAAGCCGAGCGTTCCGAGGCGGTCGGCGACGACGTCGCCGACGCGGTTCACGCCGGCCGGGTCGAGCGAGCCGGAGTCGATGCCGACGAGCTCCGCGAGGTCACGGGCGTACGCCCCCTGGGCCGCTTCGGCGCGGCGGAGCAGTTCGGCAACGAGCACGGGGCCTCCGTTCGAGCACTGCAACATCCGTTGCAGATCACGACGACCATACACGAACCGAAACGCTCGTTTCCGATCCCCCTCACCCGACTTGCCCGAATTCCCTGCGAATCGGGCAACTCGGGGAAGGTGAGGCGACTACAGGAGTTCGAGCTCCTGCACCGTGCGCTCGATGCGCTCCATCCGCTCGCGCGCCGGCGGGCCGAGCCGGGTCAGCACGGCCTCGAAGATCGCCTCGATGAGCGCCATGACGGGCACCACCGAGTCGAACGGCCCGCGCTCGGAGGCGAGGCTCGACAGCACCGTATCGGCGTCGCCGGCGCACGGCGAGACCCAGCGGTCGGTCACGAGCGCGACGGTGGCCTTCCGCGCCTTCGCGTGCTGCACGAGCCGGCGCGTCTCGGCCTCGTAGCGCCGGAAGTCGAAGACGACGAGCACGTCCTTCGCGTCGAAGCCCGACATCGTCGCGGCCCGGAGGCTCGCCATCCGCGGCACCATCTGCACCGCGGGGCGCAGCTGCTGCAGGCTCGCCTGCAGGTACTCGGCGAGGTAGCCGCTGTACCGCCCGCCGGCGACCCACACGCGGTTCTTGGGGTTCGCGATCGCGGCGACGGTCGTCTCGAAGTCGTGCTCGGAGAGCCCGGCGAAGGTCGCGCGGACGTCGTCGGCGGGGGCGTCGCCGAGCGAGGCCAGGTCGCTGGACGCCGTGGCCCCCGCGGCGCCGATCCGCTCGTAGAGCGAGGCCGGCGAGGCGCTGCGCTGCTCGAGCTCGTGCCGGAGCGCCCGCTGGAAGTCGGGGAAGCCGCGATAGCCGAGCCGGGTCGCGAAGCGCACCACGGTGGCCCCGCTGACCTCGGCGAGCTCGGCGAGCCCGGCGACCGTCTCGAAGCCGGCGACCGGGTAGGCCGCGAGGAGGGTGCGGGCGACCTTGCGCTCGGCCGGACTGCAGTCGCCCATGCGTTCGCGGATGCGCGCGGCGACCGATTCCTCGGCGGCCTCGCCGGGCGGACCGGCCTCCGCTGCGCGACCGGGTCGACGGGAATCGCTCTTCATCTGGGTCCTTCGATCTGCGACGCACTCCGCCGCCGAGCACGATCGGCGACGGGGACCCCCGGTCGGCCGCGACATCGGACGTCGCGAGTCTAGCAACGGCCGCGCGCCGCGCCGGGGGCTCGGCGAGCTGAAATGTTCGTTTCTGTTCTGGACAAACTAGCTTGATGTGAAATACTTGCAACGCATCCCGGCTCGGAGCAGAGGCAGGGCGGCGGCACCGATCGTCTCCGGCCGCAGTCCGACTCGGCCCGTCGGAATCCATCTTGCCCGCTCGCCCGCCCCGGTCCCGCCGGAGCCCGATCCCGTACTCGGAGAGGAGTACCGTGACCGCCAGCCACGACGCCAGCGCAGCCCGCGGCACCCTCGTGCTCATCGGCGGCGCGCTCGACGAGCACCGGGGCATCCTCGAGCCGGTCGTGCAGCTCGCCGCGAGCGCCAGCCCGGCGCCCGGCCGACCGCCGCGCATCGCGATCCTCACCACGGCGTCCGAGCCCGCGGCCTCCGCCGACGCCGAGGCGACGAACGACCCCGGCGTCGAGAACGACGCGGCCGACGGCCGCTACTACGCGGCACTCTTCGCCCGGCACGGCGCCGAGGGCGTGCCGATCCCGGTCGGGGTCGCCGCCGAGCCGCGCTTCCCCGGGCAGCGCTACCTCGCCGCGAACGCCGAGCGCGAGGAGCTCGCCGCGCTCGTCCGCTCGTGCGACGGCGTCTTCCTCGGCGGCGGCGACCAGACGCACTACGTCCTCGCCCTGTTCCGCAGCAGCGGCGCGGCCGCGTCGGCCGGCGCGCCGCCCTTCGGCGAGCGCCGCGACACCGCGGTGCTCGCCGCGATCCGCGAGGTCCTCGATCGCGGCGGCGTCGTCGCGGGCACGAGCGCCGGGCTCGCCGTGCAGCAGGGCGCGGGCATGGTCTCCGGCGGCGGCGTCCACGAGAGCTGGCGCCTCGGCGCCGAGCCCGGCTACGCCGACGACGAGCGGCTCCGCTCCCTCCCGGCCGGCGGGCTCGGCCTCTTCCCCGAGGCGCTCCTCGACTCGCACTTCTCCGAGTGGGGCCGCCTGCCCCGGGCCATCCGCCTCGCCCGCGCACTCGACCGCCCGCTCGTCGTGGGGGTCGACGAGCGCACCGCGCTCGTCTACGACCGGGCCGCGCGGCGCGGCCGGGTGATCGGCGACCGCGGCGTGCATCTCGTCGAGGTCGCCGAGAGCGAGGCGACGGATGCCCGGGCCTCGCACCCCGGTTCCGGCGACGCCGTCGACGGCGTGCGCTGGACCCAGTTGCTCCCCGGCGACGAGCTCGATTTCCGCACCCGGCGCATCGAGCGCGCGGATCCGGCCCCGCTCGCGCCCGGCGACGGTGCAGCGCCGCCGCCCGAGACGGATGCCTGGGCCGCCGACGGCTCGCGCCCCCTCGTGCGCCTCGCGCAGCGCCTCCTCGCCTCCGGCGCCCCCGCCGCGCACGGCGACACCGCCGAGTCGACGCCCCGCTACCGCACCGTGCTCCGCCGCGACGAGCGCACCGTGCGCACGGCCGGGGGCGGCTTCGACGAGCTGCTCGTCTCGATCGCCCCGGCGCCGAGCGCGACGACCACAGACACCCCCTCCCCCGCCACCCGCACCACCGCAGTCCGCACCACCACAGCAGTCCCCATGAACACAGAGGAAGGCGCACCATGCCCACATCCGTGACCGGAGCATCCGGCATCCCCCGCCGCCGGCGCACCCTGCGCCGCGCAAGCGCCGTCTCCGCCGTCGTCGCCTCCGGCGCGCTCGTGCTGAGCGGCTGCGCGGCGTCCGGCGACGGCGGCGACGCCGCGAAGGACGTCGTCAACGTCGTGACGCCCGCGCAGCCGTCGACGCTCGACCCGCAGATCTCGACCGAGTCGATCATGGGCGAGATCACCGGCTCGATCTACGAGACCCTCGTCGTCACCGACGAGAACCTCGTGCCGCAGCCGATGCTCGCCGAGTCGTTCGAGCGCAGCGACGACGGGCTCGAGTACACCTTCGTGCTCCGCGAGGGGGTGAAGTTCCACGACGGCTCCGACCTCACCGCGACCGACGTCGTCGACTCGATGAACCGCTGGACGCGCGTCTCGATCGCCGCCGACGGCGCCTTCGACGGCTCCGAGTGGACCGAGGTCGACGACTACACCGTGAAGCTCACGGTGCCGACGGCGAGCTTCCTGCACCTGCTCTACCTCTCCGACATCGGCACCTCCTACCCGGCGATCATGCCGTCGGAGGTCATCGAGGAGTTCGGCGACGAGCCCGTGCAGGACATCGTCGGCACCGGCCCGTACACGCTCAAGGAGTGGGACGCCGACCAGCGCATCGTCATCGAGAAGTGGGACGACTACCAGTCGGTCGACGCACCCTCGAGCGGTCGCGCCGGGGCGAAGGACGCCGTCCTGAACGAGGTCGTCTTCAGCTTCGTGCCGGATGCCGCGACCCGCACCATGGGCATGCAGTCCGGCCAGTACGACGTCACCCCCGAGCTGCCGTTCGACGGGCTGACCCAGTTCCAGGAGGACCCGAACCTCGTCCTCGGGACCTACACGATCGGCCCGATCAACCTCGTCTACAGCGACCGCCCCGGCGGCCCCTTCGAGAACGTCGTCAACCGCCAGGCGGTGAACACGGCGCTCGACCGCGACCCGATCATGCTCGCCTCGGTCGGCTCCGAGGAGCTCTACGACCTCGTGCACCACAACATGACCGAGCCGCAGCAGGCGATCTGGGACACCGAGGTCGGCAAGGCCGACTTCAACTCCGCCGACACCGCGAAGGCGGAGGCGCTCCTCGCCGAGGGCGGCTACACCGGCGAGCCGGTCACCCTCCTCGTCACCCGGGACTACACCGAGGCGTACAACGCCGCGGTGGTCGTCGCCGAGCAGCTGAAGGGCATCGGGGTCGACGTGAAGCTCGAGGCGCTCGAGTGGGCCTCGTACTTCGACAAGTACAAGGAGGGCCGCGACGAGTGGGACCTCACGATCATCCCGCAGGGCACCGTCACCGACCCGACGCAGACCGTCGGCTTCCTGCCGAACCGCGCCGGCTACTACGACACCCCGGAGCTGCAGGACCTGCTCGCCCGCTTCCGCGCGGCGCCGACGCAGGATGACGCGACCCTGATCTTCGACGAGATGCAGGAGTACATCGAGACGTACCGTCCGCTCACCCGCCTCGGCGACGCGCACAACGTCTACGCCGCCAACAAGGACCTCGACCTCCCGGTGTTCAACTCGCACTTCGTGTGGTGGAACGCCGGCTGGAAGTGACCGGCTGAACGCCCGGGGCGGGCGGGTCGGAGCGTCAGGCTCCGCCCGTCCGCCCCATCCCCCGTTCCCCCTTCGTCCCCGGAGATCCGATGCTCAGATTCGTCCTGCGGCGGCTGCTCAGCCTGCTGCCCGTCCTCTTCGTCGTGTCGGTGGTGATCTTCTCGCTCATCCACCTGACGCCCGGCGACCCGGCCCGCGCCATCCTGGGCCAGAACGCGACGAACGAGCAGGTCGCCGCCCTCCGCGAGAGCATGGGCCTCGACCGGCCGCTCGTCGAGCAGTACCTCGGCTGGGTCGGCGGCGTGCTCACCGGCGACTTCGGCGACTCGTACTTCCTCCGCAAGAGCGTGACCGAGGCGATCGGCGACAACGCCGTGCCGACGATCCAGCTCGCGGTGATCGCGATCATCGTCGCGATCGCGCTCTCGGTGCCGTTCGGCACGCTCGCCGCCCGCTTCCGCGGCGGCCACCTCGACCGCTCGGTGATGGGCTTCACCCTGATCGGGATGACGGTGCCGAGCTTCGTGCTCGCCCTCGCGCTCATGGTCGTCTTCGGCCTCACGCTGCGCTGGCTGCCGATCTCGGGCTACGTGAACCCCTTCGAGGACTTCGGCGCCGGCATCCGCACCCTGATCATGCCGGGGATCGCGCTCGGCACGATCACCGCAGCGCTCATCACCCGCACGACCCGCGCCGCCGTGCTCGACGTGCTGAACGCGGACTACATCGACGCGGCCCGCTCGCGAGGCGTCGCCGAGCGCCGGCTGCTGTTCAGCCACACGCTGAAGAACGCGAGCCTGCCCGTGCTCACCATCATCGGACTCTCCCTCGGCGGGCTCGTGACGGGCGCCGCGGTCACCGAGACGATCTTCAACATCCCGGGGCTCGGGCAGCTCCTCGTGACCTCGATCGCCCGCCGCGACTACCCGGTGATCCAGGGCGTCATCCTCTTCGTCACCCTCATCTACCTGCTCACGAACCTGCTGATCGACCTGCTCTACGGCATCGTCGATCCGCGCGTGCGCCTCGGAAAGGCCTGAGCGATGGCTGCGAACTCCCCCGCCACCACGAACACCGCCGCACCGAGCACGACCGTGCTCGCGATGCAGCCGGCCGCGCCGCGCGACTCACTGTGGCGTCGCATGCTCGGCAACACGGGGCTCATGACGGGCATCGTCGTGATCCTCGTCATCTTCGTGGTCTCCTACGTGCTGCCGCCCCTGCTGCACCTCGACCCGTACGCCGTCGACCCGGCGAACCGCCTCGCGCCGCCGTCGGCGGAGCACCCCTTCGGCACCGACAACTTCGGCCGCGACCTGTTCGCGCGCATCGTCTCCGGCGCCTCGACCTCGCTCCTCGTCGGCTTCGTCGTCGCCCTCGTGAGCGGCGTGCTCGGCGCGATCATCGGCATCGCGGCCGTCTTCAACAGCGTGCTCGACCAGGTGCTCATGCGCATCTGCGACGGGCTCATGGCGATCCCCGCCATCCTGCTCGCGGTGGCCCTCACCGCCGCGCTCGGCCCGAGCGTCACGAACCTCGTCATCGCCCTCACCGTCGTCTACACGCCGGGCATCGCGCGCCTCGTCCGCTCCCGCGCGCTGGCCGTCACCTCGGAGACCTTCGTCACCGCCAGCACGATGCAGGGGGCGGGGATGCTGCACCTGATGTGGCGGCACGTCCTGCCGAACACGCTCTCCGTGCTCGTCGTGCAGTCGACGTTCACCTTCGCCGAGTCGGTGATCACGGAGGCGGCGATGAGCTTCCTCGGCGCCGGGGTGCCGGCGCCGCAGGCGAGCTGGGGCAACATCCTCTACGACGGCAAGTCCGTGCTGATGCAGGCCCCGCAGATGATCCTCATCACGAGCGGCTTCCTCATCGTCACCGTGCTCGCGCTGAACCTCATCGGTGACGGACTGCGCGACCTCGTCGACCAGCGCTCGCGCTCGCTCGTCGGCAAGCCCGGCATCTTCGCCCGCATGGCCGCCGTCGTGACCCCCGGCCGATTCCGTCAGGAGGTGAAGCGATGACCGACGCCGTCACCGACGCGCCGCTCCGCTTCGAGGAGCTCAGGCTCGACATCGACACCCCGCAGGGCGTCGTGCACGCCGTCCGCGGCGTCAGCCTGGAGCTGCACCGCGGAGAGATCCTCGCGATCGTCGGCGAGTCCGGCTCCGGCAAGACGCTGACGGCCCGGGCCGCGCTCGGCCTGCTGCCGCCCCGCACCCGCACGGGCGGGCGGGTGCTGCTCGGCGGCACCGACGTGCTGAGCACCGACGCCGAGTCGCTGCGGCAGATCCGCGGCGGCGAGGCGGCGATGATCTTCCAGGAGCCGTCGACGGCGCTGAACCCGGTCTTCCCGATCGGCTGGCAGCTCGAGGAGGGCCTCCGCGCGCACGGGATCACCGAGGCGGCCGAGCGCCGCCGGCGCGCGGTCGACATGCTGCGCGCGGTCGGCATCCCGGAGCCGGAGCGCCGCCTCGGCGACTACCCGCACCAGTTCTCCGGCGGCCAGAAGCAGCGCATCGTCATCGCGATGGCGCTCGCGCTGCGGCCATCGGTGATCATCGCCGACGAGCCGACGACGGCGCTCGACGTCACCGTGCAGGCCGAGATCCTCGAGCTGCTCCGCGAGTGCCGCGACGAGTTCGGCGCCTCGATCGTGCTGATCACGCACAACATGGGCGTCGTGGCCGACATCGCCGACCGCGTCGCGGTGATGTACCGCGGCGAGCTCGTCGAGGTCGCCCCGGTCGACGAGCTCTTCCGCGCCCCGCGCGAGGACTACACGCGCCAGCTCCTCGCGGCGGTGCCGCGGCTCGGCGGCGGCCGCGATCGCGAGCCAGGGCGCGAGCCGGGCCGGGATGCGGCGGATGCGCCGGTGACGGCCACCCCCGCGGCGGATGCCCCGACGGCACTCACCGCACCGGCCGCGCCTGCCGCGCCGGCCGCCCCGGCGCCGGCCGTGGTCCTCGACGGCGTCGACATCGAGTACCGCAGCGGCTTCGGCACGAAACCCGTCCGGGCGGTGCGCGGCGTCTCGCTCGAGATCGCCCGCGGCGAGGTCGTCGGCCTCGTCGGGGAGTCCGGCTCGGGCAAGTCGACGATCGGGCGCGCCATCGGCGGCCTCGAACGGGTCGCGGCGGGACGGCTCGAGGTGCTCGACGCCGAGCTCCGGACCCTCTCGCGCCGGCGGGTGCGGGAGCTCCGCCGCCGCATCGGCTTCGTGTTCCAGGACCCGGCGGCCTCGTTCAACTCCTTCATGACGATCGAGGACTGCGTCATCGAGCCGATGCGCATCCACCGGGTGCCGGGCGGCAAGGCTGCCCATCGCGCTCGGGCGGCTGAGCTGCTCGACGCCGTCGAGCTGCCCGGATCCTACGCGGGGCGCTACCCCTTCGAGCTCTCCGGCGGGCAGCGCCAGCGCGTCGGCCTCGCCCGTGCGCTCGCGCTCGACCCGGAGCTCGTGATCGCCGACGAGCCCACCTCGGCCCTCGACGTCTCGGTGCAGGCGCGCGTGCTCGACATCTTCACCTCGCTCCAGCGCGAGCTCGGCTTCGCCTCGCTGTTCATCAGCCACGACCTCGCCGTCGTCGAGCTGCTCGCCGACCGCGTCGGCGTGCTCCGGGGCGGCGAGCTCGTCGAGCTCGGGGCGACCGAGCAGGTGCTGCACGCGCCGCAGCACCCGTACACGCAGCAGCTCATCGCCGCGGTGCCGGTGCCGGACCCCGAGGTGCAGCGGCTGCGCCGCCGGATCGAGGACCCGGAGCATCCGATCCTCGACACGGAGGCCGTCGCATGAGCGCCGACGCCCCCGCGATCCGAGCCGACCTCGTGCTCCTCGGCGGCCGCGTCCGCACCGGGCTCGAGCCGGACGCCGCGACCGGCGCGACCGCGCAGGCGGTCGCCGTCAGCGGACGGCGCATCGTCGCCGTCGGCTCCCGCGCCGAGGCGGCGGGCTGGGACACCGCGGATGCCGAGCTCCTCGACCTCGGCGACGCGACCATCACCGCCGGGTTCGTCGACGGGCACGTGCATCCGCTGTCCGGCGCCGAATCCCGGCACCGGGCCCTGCTCCTGCACGACTGCACCTCCGTCGAGGAGGTCGCCCGTCGCATCGCCGCCTTCGCCGCCGACCGCGGCCCCGACGAGTGGATCCGCGGCTTCGGGCTCTCCTTCGACCTCTTCGTCGGCGGCGAGCTCACGAACGCGCCCTTCGCCGAGGCCTTCGGTGGCCGCCCCGGCTACCTGCTGCTCTTCGACGGGCACGCGATCATCGCGAGCCCGCGCGCGCTCGAGCTCGCCGGCATCGACGGGCCGCGCGACTTCGGCAACAACGCCTCCATCGAGGTCGACGCCGAGGGTCGGCCCACCGGCTACCTCGTCGAGTCCGACGCCGAGCTCCTCGTCACGGAGCTCTACCCCAGGATGCCGTTCGACGAGCGCGTCGCCGCCGTGCGGGCGAAGCTCGCCGAGTTCGCCGCGACCGGCTACACCTCGCTGCACCAGCTGAACCTGGAGCCGGGCGACCTCGACGTGCTGCGGGCGATCGAGGAGACGGGCGAGCTGCCCGTCCGCGTCCGCGTCTCGCCGATCTGGCGCGCCACCGACCCCTGGGCCGACACCCTCCGGAACCTCGTGGCGCTGCAGGGCGTCGGCGGCCGGCGCTGGCGGGTCGAGGGCGTGAAGTTCATGCTCGACGGCAGCATCGACAACGGCTCGGCCTGGCTGTTCGAGGCCGACACGGGCGGCGGCGGGCTGCAGCCCTACTGGGTGCCGTCCGAGACCTTCACCCGGGCGCTGCACGCCCTCGCCGAGAGCGGCGTGCCCACGGCGACGCATGCCATCGGCGACCGCGCGGTCGAGTTCGTGCTCGACGCCGTCGCCTCGATCCCGGCGCACGCCCCGCGCGTCACGCACCGCATCGAGCACCTGGAGACGATCCCCGACCGGCTGCTGCCCCGCTTCGCGGAGCTCGGCGTGCCCGCGAGCGTGCAGCCGATCCACGCCTTCGCGCAGCGCCCCGACGGCCTCGACATGTGGACCACGCTCCTCGGCCGCGGCTCGGAACGGGCCGGGCACGGCTGGCGGGTCGCCGACCTCGACGCCGCCGGTGCGCTCGTGGTGCTCGGCTCCGACTGGCCGGTCGAGGAGTTCGACGGGCGCCGGGTCTTCGCCGCCGCCGTCACCCGCCGACGGCACGGATCCGCCCGGCCCCCGGTCGATCCGCACCAGGCGCTGCCGCCGGCGCGTACGCTCGTCGCCATGACCCGCAACGCGTGGACCTCGATCGACCGCCCCGGCGACGGCGTCGTCGCGCCCGGCGCGATCGCCGACCTCGCCGTGTTCCGCGACGACCCGGTGACGGCGGATCCCGAGCGGTTCGCCGAGACCGAGGTGCTGCTCACCGTCGTCGGCGGCCGCGTCAGCCACCGGGCGGGCGGCGGACCCGCCGTCCCGTGACCGGCCTGGCGCGCGCGGCGACGGTCCCGCAGCTGCGCTCCGTGCGGCTCCTCGGCGGATCGGAGCCGGTCGACGTCGCGCTGCACCCCGGCGGCCGCCCCGGCTCGGCCCAGATCGGCGCCGTCACCCCGGCCGGCAGCACGCCGGCGCCGCCGGGCGCGATCGACGCCGAGGGGCGGTTCCTCACCTCCGGGCTCTGGGACGAGCACGTGCACTTCGGCCAGTGGGCCGCGCAGTCGGGGCGGCTCGATCTCGGCGCGGAGGCGGATGCCGGGCTCGCGCTCGCGCGCGTCGCGACGGCCGTCCGGGAGGCGGGCGGCACGGACGCGGGAACCGCCACCGGCGCCGGGATCGTCGCGATGCGGGCCCGCGGCGACGAGTGGACGGGGCGGATGTCCCGGCAGCGCCTCGACGAGGTCGCCGGCCCGGTGCCGGTCGTGCTCATCACCGCCGATCTGCACGGCGCCTGGCTGAACACGGCGGCGCTCCGCAGGCACGGCCTGCCCGAGACCGGCGACGGCCACATCGTCGAGGACGCCTGCTTCGCGCTCGTGCGGCAGCTCGACGGCGGAACGGATGCCGAACTCGACGCCCGGGTCGCGGCGGCCGGCGCCGCAGCCGCGCGCCGCGGCGTCGTCGGCATCGTGGACTTCGAGATGCGCTGGGGCGCCGACGACTGGGCCCGGCGCGAGGCATCCGGATTCGACCGGCTGCGCGTGGAGACCGCGGTCTACCCGCACGATCTGGAGCGGGCGATCGCGCTCGGCCTCCGCACGGGCGACCCGATCGGCGAGGCGGGGCGGATCACCGTCGGACCGCTGAAGGTCATCACCGACGGCTCGCTCGGCACCGCCACGGCGTGGTGCTGCGAGCCGTACCCGGACGGCGGTCACGGCCGCCGCCTCTGGCCGGCCGCCGAGCTCGACGCGCTCCTGCGGCGGGCGCACGGCGCCGGGCTCGGGCTCGCCGTGCACGCCATCGGCGACCGAGCGAACGCCGAGGTGCTCGACGCCTTCGAGCGCACCGGCACGAGCGGCCGGATCGAGCACGCCCAGCTCCTCGCCGACCCCGAGCTCGACCGCTTCGCGCGGCTCGGGGTCACCGCGAGCGTGCAGCCCGTGCACCTCCTCGACGACCGCGAGACCGCCGATCGGCTCTGGCCCGGTCGCGGGCACCGCGCCTACCGCTTCGCCGCGCTGCTCCGCTCGGGCGGGCGGCTCGTGTTCGGCTCCGACGCCCCGGTGGCCCCGCTCGACCCCTGGCTCGCCGTGCAGGCGGCGGTGCTCCGCGCCCGTCCCGGTGAAGCCCCCTGGACGCCCGAGGAGCGGCTCCCCGTCGACGTCGCGCTCGCGGCCTCGATGCGCGGTCCCCTCCGACCCGGGCCGGGCGACGCGGCCGACCTCGTGCTGCTCGACGCCGACCCGCTCGCCGTGGCGCCCGAGGCGCTCGGCGGCATCGGCGTGGCGGCGACCCTCGTCGGCGGCGTCCCGACCCACCCGGTGGGCTGAGTTCCGCTCCGGCGACCCGACCGGCCCCGGCCACGTGGGGTAGGCTCGCGAACAGTGACACGGGGTGCCGCGACCGCGGCTGAGAACACACCCGTCGAACCTGATCTAGTTCGGACTAGCGAAGGGATGTCGCGATGCAGACGCGCGCACTCACCGACCCTGCCCACCTCATCGAGACGAGCGGCGAGCTGCTCGACCTCGTGCGATCGACGACGCCGCTGGTGCACTGCATCACGAACGCCGTCGTCACGAACTTCACCGCGAACGCGCTCCTCGCCCTCGGCGCGGCGCCCGCCATGGTCGACCTCGTCGGCGAGGCGGGCCCGTTCGCGACGGTCGCGAGCGGCCTGCTCGTGAACCTCGGCACGCCCCAGCCCGAGCAGCGGGCGGCGGCCCGGGAGGCGGTCGCCTCGGCCCGGACCGCCGGCACGCCGTGGGTGCTCGACCCGGTCGCGATCGGCGCCCTGCCGATCCGCACCGAGCTCGCGCACGACCTCGCCGAACTGCGGCCGGCGGCGATCCGCGGCAACGCCTCCGAGGTCCTCGCCCTCGCGGGGGTCGGCGCCGGCGGTCGCGGGGTCGACGCCGCCGACGAGACGGATGCCGCAGCCGGCCCCGCCGCGGACCTCGCCCGTCGCACGGGCGCCGTCGTCGCCGTCTCCGGCCCCGTCGACCTCCTGACCGACGGGACGACGACGGTGCGGATCGCGAACGGCGACCCGCTCCTCACCCGCGTCACGGGCGGCGGCTGCGCCCTCGGGGCGGTGGTCGCGGCGTTCCTCGGCGCAGCCCGGGCGACGGATGCCACGGCGCTCGAGGCGGTGACCGCCGCCCACCTCGCGTACACGGTCGCCGCCGAGCGCGCCGCCGACGGCGCCGCGGGCCCCGGCAGCTTCGCCGTGCGCTTCCTCGACGCGCTCGCCGCGGTCGAGGCGGCCGAGCTGCGCTCGCTCGCGCGGCTCTCGCTCGGCACCCCCGTCGAGGCCGCCGCATGAGCGCGCGGCCGGCCCTCGACCTCTCGCTCTACCTCGTCACCGACGCCGCGCTCTGCGGCGAGCGCGGGGTCGCGGCGACCGTCGAGTCGGCGGTGACCGGCGGCGCGACGATCGTGCAGCTCCGAGACAAGCACGCGAGCGACGAGGAGCTGCTCGGACTGCTCGCGGAACTCGACGAGCGGATCGCCGGGCGCGTGCCGCTCGTCGTGAACGACCGCCTCGACCTCGTGCTGCAGGCCCGGGCCGCGGGCATCCGGGTCGACGGGGTGCACCTCGGCCAGGGCGACGCCGCCGTGCTGCGCGCCAGGGCGGAGCTCGGACCCGACGCGATCGTCGGCCTCACCGCCAACACGGCCGCCCACCTGAATGCGGTCGCCGGGCTCCCCGCCGGCACGGTCGACTACCTCGGCGTCGGCGTGATCCGGCCGACCTCGACGAAGCCGGACCATCCGCCGGCGCTCGGCATCCCCGGCTTCGCCGCCATCCGCTCCGCCGCGAAGGATGCCGCGGGCGCCCCGCTGCCGTGCGTCGCGATCGGCGGCGTGGGGCGCGCCGACGCGGCGGCGCTCCGTGCGGCGGGAGCCGCCGGCCTCGCGGTGGTGTCGGCCTTGTGCGCGGCCCCGGATCCCGGGCGGGCCGCGGCGGGCTTCCTCGCCGCCTGGCGGGCGGGCCCGGTCGCGGTGCCCCGCGTGCTCAGCATCGCGGGCAGCGATCCCTCGGGCGGAGCCGGCATCCAGGCCGACCTGAAGTCGATCGCGGCCGTCGGCGGCTACGGCATGGCCGCGATCACGGCGCTCACCGCCCAGAACACCCGCGGGGTCCGAGGCGTGCACGTGCCCCCGGCCGAGTCGCTGCGGGCGCAGCTCGACGCGATCTCCGACGACATCGCGATCGATGCGGTGAAGCTCGGCATGCTCGCGAACGCCGACACGATCCGCGTCGTCGCCGAGTGGCTCTCCCGGGTGCGTCCCCCGGTCGTCGTGCTCGACCCGGTGATGGTCTCGACGAGCGGCGACCGGCTGCTCGATCCGGAGGCCGAGGCCGCGCTGCGGGAGCTGCTCCCGCTCGCCGACCTGGTGACGCCGAACCTCGCGGAGCTCGGCGTGCTGTCGGGCGCCGGAGCCCCGGCAGCCGACTGGGCGGGCGCGCTCGCGCAGGCGGCCGAGCTCTCCGCCCGGGCGGGCGTGCTCGTGCTCGCGAAGGGCGGGCATCTCGGCGGCGCGGCGGCCCCCGACGCCCTCGTGGACGCCCGGCACGGCTCCGCCGAGATCGCCGAGTTCCACGGCGAGCGCATCGAGACGACGGCGACGCACGGCACCGGCTGCTCGCTCTCCTCGGCGATCGCGACGCTCCGGGTGCGGCACGGCTCCTGGCAGCCGGCGGTCGCCGAGGCGCGCCGCTGGCTCCGCGAGTCGCTCCGGCACGGCGAGTCGCTCGGCGTCGGCGGCGGCCACGGACCGGTGCACCACTTCGCGGGACTCTGGGCGCGGGGCGGGCTCGGCACCGCACCCACGGCCGTGGAGCTCGAGGCCGAGTGGTGGGCCGATCTGGCCGACGTGCGGACGGCGATCGACGAGCTGCCGTTCATCCGCGGGCTCGCCGACGGCTCCCTGCCGCGCGCGGCGTTCGAGGAGTACCTCGCCCAGGACGCGCACTACCTCCGGGAGTACGCGCGCGCCCTCGCCGAGGCGGCGCGGCTGGCCCCGGATGCCCCGGCGCAGGCGTTCTGGGCCGCGGGGTCCCGGGAGTGCCTCACGGGCGAGCTCGAGCAGCACGAGCGGGAGCTCTCACTGCACGGGCGGGAGCCCGCGGGAGCTCCGGACGCGGCGAGGCCGGTCGGTGCGGCGAGTCCGGCGGCGCCCGGCGGACGGCCCCCGGGCTTCCGCCCGAACCCGGTGAACCTCGGCTACCTCGACCACCTGCTCGCGAGCGGCGCGCGCGGCGGCTACCCCGAGCTCGTCGCCGCGGTGCTGCCGTGCTACTGGATCTACGACGACCTCGGCCGCCGGCTCCTCGCGGGCGGCTTCGGGCCGGAGCCGACCTCGCCGGAGCATCCGTACGCGGACTGGCTCGCGATGTACGCGGACCCGGCGTTCGCCCGCTCCACGCGCCGCGCGATCGAGCTCGTCACCGGCGTCGCGGCGGCCGCGTCGCCGGAGGTGCGCGAGCGGATGCACCAGGCGTTCCGCCGTTCGGCGGAGTTCGAGCTGGGGTTCTTCGCGGCTCCGCTCGCGGTTCAGCCCACGTCGTAGACGGCCTTGACGACGCCGTTCGCGTAGGCGGCGCGGTCGACGAGCTCGAGCTTCGTGCGCGGCCCGGGCTCGTCGCCGAAGAGCCGCTTGCCCGCGCCGAGCAGCACCGGGAAGACGAGCAGGTGGTACCGGTCGACGAGCCCGGCGGCGGCGAGCGAGCGGGCGAGGGTGCCGCTGCCCTGCACGATGATCGGGCCGCCCTCGCCCGCCTTCAGCTCGGCGACGTCGTCGATCGAGCGGAGGAGGTGGCAGTTCGGCCAGTCGGGCGTGAGCGCGTCGTCGCCGAGCGTCGTGGACACGACGTACTTCGGCATCGCGTTGTAGCGCGCGAACTCCTCGGTCATCGACGGCCAGATCGGGGCGAACTCCTCGTAGCTGACGCGGCCGATGAGCATCGCCTCGGCCTCCTCCTGCTCGGCGCCCTTCAGTTCGTACGCCTCCGGCACGAACGGCACTTCCTTGAAGGTCCAGCCCGCGCGGGGGTGGTCGCCGCCGCCGGGAGAGTCGATGACCCCGTCGAGGCTGATGAACTCCGTCACGATGAGCGTGCGCATGTCGTGTCCTTCCGTCGTCGCGGAGCGGGATGCTCCGTCTCATCCTTGCGTCGAACGGGCGCGGGCGGAATCGACCGGCGGATGACGCGGGTGTACCCCCAAGATGCGGGGTACCCGGGGTTTCTGCCACGATCGGAGCATGACCGACCCGAACACGGCCCCCGCCGGCTGGTACGACGACGGCTCCGGCCGCCTGCGCTACTGGGATGGCACGCTCTGGACCGAGCACTTCGCCCCGCTGCCCGAGCCCGCGGCAGCAGAGCCCGCGGCTGCCGAGCCCGCGACCGTCGAGCCCGCGGCAGCAGAGCCCGCGACCGAAGCCGCCGCCGAGGCATCCGCCACCGTTCCCGCGGCCGTCCCCCCGGTGGAGCCGGCCCTCGCGGACTCGCAGCCGACCGCCGTGTATCCGCCCGGGAACCCCGCGTTCCAGGCGACGCAGTCGTACGGCGCGCAGCCCATCTCCAGCACCCAGCCCGCGTACGGCACCCAGCCCTACGGCGCGCAGCCCGCGTACGGCACCCAGCCCGCCTACGGCACCCAGCCCTACGGCACCCAGCCCGCCTACGGCGCCCAGCAACCGGGCCCCTACGGCGCGTACCAGCCGGTGCAGCCGAAGAAGCCGAACGTGGTCGGCCTCGTCGCCCTCGGACTCGCGGCGCTCGGCGTCGTCGGGGTCTGCATCCCCCTCATCACCGCGATCGGGATGGCGCTCCTCGGGATCGCGTTCATCCTGTCGATCGTGTCGTTCTTCCTCACGGGCCGGAAGTGGCCCGGCTTCGTCGCCCTCGGCCTGTCACTCCTCGGCGGCATCATCGCGGGCGTCGTCCTGCTGGTCTCGGTGATCACGGCCATCGCCGAGAGCGAGTCGTCCTCCTCCGACCCGGCGAGCAGCTGGCCGGAGACGAGCGAGGAGGGCCCGGCCGATCCGCCCGCCGATGCGAGCGGCTTCGGCGACACCTTCGTCTACGACGACGGCGTCGAGCTGACCGTCTCGACGCCCGCGCCCTACACGCCGACCGAGCTCGCCGCGGGCGCCAGCTACCCCGACAACGTGTACTTCACGGTGACGGTGACGAACACCTCCGACCAGCCGGTGGAGGTCTTCGCGTTCGGCGAGCTGACCTCGGCGGGCGAGTACGGCAGCTCGATCTTCGACTTCGACGGCCCGCAGGGCGAGATCAGCCTGCCGCCGACCGAGACGGTCGCGCCCGGCGCGACCCTCACCTGGACCGAGGCGTGGTCGGTGGCCGACCCGGCCTCCCTGACGTACACGATCTCGCCCGGCTTCGACTACGGGGACGCGGTCTTCACGACCGAGTGACCGGCGCTCGACGCGCGAACGGGCCGGGCATCCGAGAGGATGCCCGGCCCGTTCCGTTTCCGGCCCTGCCGAAGTCGGATGCGCATCGAGCGGGCTCCACACCGGTCGATACGCATCCGGCCTCGCCCGGGTCGCGCGCGCGGGAAGGTCGCGCGCGGCCCGGGAGGCCGGTGGGGCGAGGTCGTCATCCCCGCCCCTGGGCTCAGGCGCCGGCGAGCAGCCCGAGCGAGTCGACGACGCGGTTGGAGAAGCCCCACTCGTTGTCGTACCAGGCGACGACCTTCACGTGGCGGCCGTGCACGCGGGTGAGCGCGGCGTCGAAGATCGACGAGTGCGGGTTCCCCTCGATGTCGCTCGACACGATGGGGTCCTCGGTGTACTCGAGGATGCCGCGGAGCGGGCCCTCGGCCGCGGCGCGGTAGGCGGCGAGCACCTCGTCGAGGGTGACGTCCTTCGAGACGGTCGTGTTCAGCTCGACGATGGAGCCGACGGGCACCGGCACGCGGATCGAGTCGCCCTGGAGCTTGCCGTCGAGTCCGGGCAGCACGAGCCCGATGGCCTTCGCGGCGCCGGTCGAGGTCGGCACGATGTTCACGCCGGCGGCGCGGGCGCGGCGCAGGTCGCGGTGCGGGCCGTCCTGGAGGTTCTGCTCCTGGGTGTACGCGTGCACCGTGGTCATGAAGCCGTGCTCGATGCCGGCGAGCTGGTCGAGGACGCTCGCGAGGGGCGCGAGCGCGTTCGTCGTGCACGAGGCGTTGGAGACGATCGTGTGCGAGGCGGCGTCGTAGTCGGTGTGGTTCACGCCGAAGGCGATGGTCGCGTCGGCGCCGTCGGACGGCGCCGAGACGAGGACGCGCTTCGCGCCGGCCTCGAGGTGGGCGCGGGCGGCGTCGGCGGAGGTGAAGCGGCCGGTCGACTCGAGCACGAGCTCGACGTCCAGCTCGCCCCACGGCAGCTTCGCGGGCTCGCGCTCGGCGAGCACCCGGATGCGGGCGCCGTCGACGACGAGCGCCTCGCCCTCGACCGACACCTCGCGGTCGAAGCGACCGAGGGTGCTGTCGTACTTCAGGAGGTGGGCGAGCGTGGCCGGGGCGGTGAGGTCGTTGATCGCGACGACCTCGAAGTCGGCGCCGCGCTCCACGATCGCGCGCAGCACGTTGCGGCCGATGCAGCCGAATCCGTTGATGGCGATGCGAGTGGTCATGTCCTCCAGCATCGTCAGCGGATGCCGCGATCGGCAGTGGCTCGCACGCCAGTGTCCGAAAGGATCGCGCCACACCGCGATCGCCGGCGTCACTCGCCCCTGGCGAACGTCTCCCGGTACCCGCTCGGCGAGGTGCCGAGGATCCGTTGGAAGTGCAGACGCAGGTTCGCCCCGGTGCCGAGCCCGACCTGGGCGGCGACCTGCTCGACCCCGAGCTCGGTCCGTTCGAGCAGCTCGCGCGCGACGTCGACCCGCGCCCGGAGCACCCACTGCATCGGCGTGTAGCCCGTGTCCTCCACGAAGCGCCGCGAGAAGGTGCGCGGCGAGACGTTCGCGTTGCGCGCGAGCTCGCCGAGGGTGATCGGCTCGCCGAGCCGCTCGAGCGCCCACTGCCGGGTGGCGGCGAACACCGGCCCGAGCTCCTCCGGCAGGCTGCGCGGCACGTACTGCGCCTGCCCGCCGCTCCGGTACGGCGCCGCGACGAGCTGGCGGGCCGCGTGGTTCGCCACCCCGACGCCGAGGTCGCGGCGCACGAGGTGCAGGCACAGGTCGATGCCGCTCGCCGCCCCCGCCGAGGTGAGCACGCTGCCCTCGTCGACGAACAGCACGTTCGCGTCGACCCGGACGAGCGGATGCCGCGCGCGGAGGGCCTGCGTGTAGTGCCAGTGGGTCGTCGCCCGTCGCCCGTCGAGGAGGCCCGTCGCGGCGAGCGCGAACGCCCCCGTCGAGATCGCGGCGAGGCGGGCGCCGCGCGCGTGGGCGGCGCGCAGGGCGTCGACGACGACCGCGGGCGGCGGTTCCCGGTCGGGGTGGCGGTAGCCGGGGATGAACACCGTGTCGGCCCACTCGAGCGCCTCGAGCCCGTTCGCGACGTGGTACGACAGCCCGTCGCCGCCCGTGACGAGACCGGGGGCGGCGCCGCAGACGTGCACCTCGTACGGCATGCTCGCCCGGGTGGTGAAGACCTGGGCGGGGATGCCGACGTCGAGCGGCTTCGCCCCCTCGAGCACGAGCACCGCGATCCGGTGCAGGGAAGTGGTCACCTGGCAAGGATGCCACGGACCGCAAGCCGATCGCCCGCGCGGGCGATCGGCTCGCGGCGGTGCGTCAGCGCTGCCCGACGGGCGCCCACGCCCCCGTTGCGACCACCCCGGGCGCCTGACCGCCGTCGAAGCGCCCCAGCCCGAACGCAGCCAGCACCGGCGACGGCGTCCCGCTCAGGACCTCCTCGGCGAGCAGCTCGCCGAGGATCAGCCCGAGCGTCGCGCCGGAATGGGTGAAGACCGCGTAGAGGCCGTCGATCGAGGGCACCGCGCCGACGACCGGCTCCCCGTCGCCGGGGATCGGCTTGAGGCCCGCACCGACGCGCGCCGCGCGCAGCCTCGGCGCCCCAGCGAGGACGCGCGAGGCCTCGTCGAGCAGGCCCTGGACCGAGGCATCGGGCACCTCCACCGTGCCGTCCTCGGCGATCGTGACCGTCTGCTCGGCCCAGTCCGCGTCGAGCACGAGCCGGCCGTCGGGGGTGGGCCGCACCGCGACGCGCGGCGTGTTCAGCACCGTTCGCACGGCCGCCTCGACGGGATCGGTGAACAGGACGAACGCGCCCGGCGTGGCGTCCGGGATCGCTGCGCCGAGCTCGGCGAGCTGCACCGGCACGCCGGCGCCGGTGGCGAGCACCACCCGATCGGCCTCGATGAGCGTGCCGTCGGCGAGCACGACCCCCCGCGCGGCCCCGGCGTCGACCGAGACCCGGGCGGCGCCGGCGTGCTCGATCACCCGGGCGCCGTCGGCCTCCGCGTCGGCGACGAGCGCGGCGATCAGTTCGGGCAGGCTCACCCAGCCCTCGCCCGGATTGAAGATCGCCCCCTCCTCGGCGACGGCCGAGGCATCCACGTCCGGAGCGAACGCCGCCACCTCGTCGCGCTCCACCCAGACCGAGTCGTACCCGACGGAGCGCTCGAAGGCGAACGTGTCGCGGAAGCTCTCGCCCGGACCGGCCCATTTCATGCCCCCGTCGAAGCGCAGGTAGCCGGCGCTCTCCGGCCGCGCCGCGCGCCAGCTGCGGTACCGGTCGAGCGCGAGCAGCCGCAGATAGTGGTACGCGCTCGAGCGGTCGCCGGAGGAGTTCAGCCAGGCGATCGAGCGGCCGGACGCGCCGTCGGCGAGCCGCCCGGCGGTGATCAGCGTGACCCGCGCGCCGCCGCGGGCGAGCTGGGCGGCGGTCGACGCGCCGAGGATGCCGCCGCCGACGACGGCGACGTGGAGTGGAGTGGTGCTCATCGGATTCCTTCGTTCGGGGTGGAGTGGTCCGCCGTCGTCGCGGCGCGCGGGGTGCGGAGGGGGGTCTCGGCGTGGAGCTGCTCGATCAGCTCGAGCACGGCGACGGCGTCGTCCGGTGCGACCGGAACCGGCGCGCCGTCCCGGATCGCTCGCGCGAGCTCGCGGTAGAACCCGGCGTAGTCGCCGCGCTCGGTGGGCCGCGGCGCGAGCGCGCCCTCGATGCCGACGACGCCCCACCGCTCGGGCGGGGTCTCGCCGTACCCCGGCGCGTCGGGCGAGACGCCGGCGTCGAGCGCGGCCTCCTGCCCGTCGAGGCCGTGCACGGTGTAGCCCCCGCTCGACCCGAGCACGTGGAATCGGGGCCCGAACTGCGCGGCGAGCGAGTTCATCCAGAGGTGCGACACGGTGCCGGACTCGTGGCGGAGGGCGACGAACGCATCGTCGTCGGCGATCCCGTCGGGCCGGTGCGCGGCGAGCTCGGCACGAGCCTCGGCGACGGGGCCGAACAGCTGCAGCGCCTGGTCGATGAGGTGCGTCCCCAGGTCGTAGAGCATCCCGCCTCCCGCCGCGGGCGCAGCCTCGGCCTTCCAGCTCGCCCGCACCTCCGGCTTCCACCACTCGAAGCGGGATTCGAACCGACGGACGTCGCCGAGGGCGCCCTCCGCGAGGAGCCGCCGCAGCGTGAGGAAGTCCCCATCCCAGCGGCGGTTCTGGAAGACCGTCAGCCGACGGCCGAGCCGTCGGGCGAGCGCGATGAGCTCGCGCCCCTCGGGCGCCGTCACGGTGAAGGGCTTGTCCACGACGACGTCGAGACCGGCCTCGAGCGCCGCGGCCGCCAGTTCGGCATGCGTCGCCGGCGGCGTGCCGATGACGGCGAGATCCAGGTCCCCGGCGGCGTCCAGCATCGCCGCGGCCGTCGGCAGCACCCGCGCGGCGGGGTACCGCGCGGCGACCTCGGCGGCGCGCCCGGGGTCGCCCGTCACGACGGCGTCGAGCGAGTAGGCGGGGTCCGCGCCGAGGAAGGGGGCGTGGAAGACGCGACCGGAGACGCCGTAGCCGACGACGACGGTGCGGATCGGCACGGTCGGGGCATCCGCCATCAGAGCACCTCCGAGAGGAAGCGCTTCAACCGGTCGCTCCGCGGCTCGTCGAAGAGCTGCTGCGGCGGCCCGGCCTCCACGACGCGGCCCTCGTCCATGAAGACCAGCTGATCGGCGACCTTTCTCGCGAATCCCATCTCGTGCGTGACGACGAGCATCGTCATCCCGCGCTGCGCCAAGCTCGCCATGAGGTTCAGCACCCCCTTCACGAGCTCGGGGTCGAGCGCGCTCGTCGCCTCGTCGAAGAGCATGACCTCGGGCTGCATGGCGAGCGCCCGGGCGATCGCGACGCGCTGCTGCTGCCCGCCCGACAGGTCCCGGGGGCGGTGGTCGGCGCGCTCCGCCAGCCCGACCTCGCCGAGGCGCTCGGCGGCGACCCGCCGGGCCTCCGTCTTCGACAGGCGCTTCACGTTCCGCAGCGCGAGCGCGACGTTGTCGAGGGCGGTGTGGTCGGGGAAGAGGTTGAAGTGCTGGAAGACGAGCCCGATGCGTCGGCGCACGACGTCGGGCTTCAGTCCGAGCGCGCTCTCGCCGGCGAGGAGCACCTCGCCGGACTTCGGCTCGTGCAGCCGGTTCACCCCGCGCAGCAGCGTCGACTTGCCGGAACCGGACGGCCCGATGATGCAGGTCGTCGTGCCCGGCGGCACCGTCAGCGAGACGCCGCGGAGGACGTCGATGTCGCCGTAGGCCATGGTGAGCTCGCGGAGCTCGAGGCTCGACCCTTCGTAGAAGCGTCCGTCGGAGACGGGCACGGGCGAGGTGTAGGTCATGAGTTCTCCCCGTAGGTGAGGGTGACTTCTTCGACCTCGTCGAGGCCGCTCTGCGGCGGCGCGGGCTTGCGCCGTCCGGCGCGGAACCGGTGGTCGAAGTAGTTCACGAGGTGGGTGAGGGGCACGGTGATCACCAGGTAGAAGAGCCCGGCCATGACGAGCGGCGAGAGGTTGCCGGTGAGGACCGCGGCGTCCTGCCCCACCCGGAAGAGCTCGCGCTCGCTGACGAGGAGCCCCAGGAAGTAGACGAGGCTCGAGTCCTTCACGATCGCGATGAACTGGTTGACCAGGGCGGGCAGCACGCGGCGCACGCCCTGCGGGACGACGACGAGCCGCATCGCGCTGCCGTAGCTCATGCCGAGCGCGCGACAGGCCTCGAGCTGTCCGCGATCGACGCTCTGGATGCCGGCGCGGAAGATCTCGCCGATGTACGCGCTCGCGATGAGGCTGAGGGCGAGGATGCCGAGCGGGTAGGGCGAGGGGCCGAACAGCTGCTGGCTGAACCGGGCGAAGCCCTGTCCGATGAGCAGGATGGTCAGAATCGCGGGCAGTCCCCGGAAGACGTCCGTGTAGACGCGCGCCGGGACCCGCAGCCAGGCGGTCTTCGAGATGCCCATGATGGCGATGATCATGCCGAGCACGATCCCGATCACGGTCGCCCAGACCGAGATCACGAGGGTGTTCACGAGTCCGACGCCGAGCAGCTGCGGGAGCACCTGCCACATCGCGTCGAAGTCGAAGAAGGTTCTGATGAGGTTGTCGAGCCAGTCCATCGGATGCTCCGTCGTGTCGGTGACGCCGGGCGGCCCCGTGGGAGCCGCCCGGCGTCAGCGGTGGCTACTGGGCCGGCGTCTCCGCCGGCGCCTCGGTCTGCTCGTCCGAGGGCAGGTACTGCTCGGGCATCGGCGAGCCCGGGAACCACTTCTGGTAGAGCTCCTTCCAGGTGCCGTCCTCCATCGCGGCGTGGAGCGCCTCGTTCAGCGCGGCCTGGAACTCGGGCTTGCCCTTGGCGATCGCGAAGCCGGCGGGTGCGTCGAAGGAGGGGATGTCGATCGCGTTCACCAGGCCGAACTGCTCGGCGTACTCCTTGGCCGCTTCGTAGTCGAGGAAGTGCGCGTCGATCGAGCCGCTGTTCACCGCGGAGATGGCCGCGTTGTTGTCGGGGAAGCGAACGAGCTCGGTGTCGGTGAAGTGCGTGACCGCGTAGGCCTCCTGGAGCGTGCCCTGCACGACGCCGAGCCGCTTGCCGGCGAGGCTCGCCTCGTCGGTGATGCCCGAATCGGGTGCGGCCATGACGGTGAGGTAGCCCGCGAGGTAGCCGTCCGAGAAGTCGACCGTCTGCTCGCGTTCCTCGGTGATGCCGATCGCTGCGACGCCGACGTCGAACTGCCCGTTCGCGACGGCGGCGAGCAGGCCGGAGAAGTCCTGCCCCGTGAAGACCACGTCGTCGATGCCGATGCGGTGGGCGACATCGGTGAACAGCTCCACGTCGAAGCCCGTGAACTCGCCGGAGGCATCCGTGAAGGTGTACGGCTTCGCGTCGCCGAGGCTCGCGACCCGGATCTGACCGGGGGTGATGAGCCCGTAGGGATTGTCGTCGCCGCCGGCGGTGGCGGCGGGGCCGCCGCCGCTCGAGCAGGCGGCGAGGACGAGTGCTGCAGCGGCGGCCGCGACGGCGGCGACCGTCCTGCGGACGCGGGTGGGGGCGGGGGTCATGATGGTTCCTCTCTGAACACGGGACGCTGAGCGCGGAAGGTGATGCGGGGCGGGACTGACGGAGTGAGACCGGTCTCAATGTGCGAGAATGAGACCGGTCTCAATCGCGTTTCTGGGAGCGTACCCGGGCGATGGCCACCCGTCAACCGATAGCGTCGATCCGACGCCCGTGAACGGCGGACCACCGAGGAGGCGATGTGGGCGAGCACGGCACCGGACGCCGCGAGATCACCGTGAGCGACGTCGCATCCGCCGCACGCGTCTCGAAGGCGACCGCCGCACGCGCCCTCGGCGACTACGGCGCGGTGAGCGATGCCGTGCGGGATCGCGTGCAGAAGGCCGCCGAAGAGCTCGGCTACCGGCCGAACGCGCTCGCGCGGACCATGAGCACCGGCCGCTCGCACACCATCGGCATCGTCATCGGCGACATCGAGAACCCGTACTTCGCCCAGGCGACGCGCGCCGCCGCCGATGTCGCCGCCGCCGCGGGCTACGACGTCATCCTCTCGAACTCCGACGAGGAGCCGGACCGCGAGGCGCAGGCCATCGCGGTCCAGTTGGCCAAACGCGTCGACGGCCTCCTCGTGGCGCCCGCCTCCTCGCTCGCGCCGGACACCCTCCAGCCCGTGCTCGACGCGGCGCGCCCCCTCGTGCTCTTCGACCGCGCGGTGCCGTCCCTCGACGTCGACACCGTGATCACGGCGAATCGCAGCGGCGCGCGTCGACTGACCGCGCTCCTCCTCGCCGCGGGCCACCGTCGGATCGCCTTCGTCTCCACCCTCGCCCACGCGGGCGGCTACCGGCTCGGCGAGGTCCTCGCCTCGTCGTCGGTGGCCGAACGCGTGCAGGGCTTCACCGACACGCTCGCCGAGGCCGGCATCGAACACCCCGAACGGTTCGTGCATCTGAACGCGAAGGAGCACGGGGTGGAGGAGCTCGTGGTACGACTCCTCCGGGCCGAGGAGCCCCCGACCGCGATCATCGCCTCGGACAGCCTCGTCGCCCTCGCCGCCTTCCGGGCGGCCAGGCGGCTCGGCATCCCGATCCCCGGACGGCTCTCGCTCGTGGCGTTCGACGACGCCGATTGGACGGGCCTCACGACGCCCGGCATCACCGTCATGGCCCAGCCGATCCACGAGATCGGCGCCGAAGCGGCACGGGCCCTCCTGCGCCGGATCGGCGGCGACGGCTCGCCGGCCGCCACGACGGTCCTCGACCAGCAACTCGTCGAGCGCGAGTCGGTGGCGCCGCCGGCGGGCTGACCCGGTCGCGCGCCGGCATCAGTCCGGGCTCGCGGAACACCCGGGCGGGCGCATACGTTCTTCTCTGTGGGCGCGCGCGACCGCGGGCCCATGAGAACGAAGGAGCGGACCATGACCGACACCGGCGCCATCACCACCATCCCCGGCACCGAGACCGCGGTGCTCGCCGGCGGCTGCTTCTGGGGCATGCAGGACCTCATCCGCCGCCGCCCCGGCGTCATCAGCACCCGCGTGGGCTACACCGGCGGGCAGAACGACCACGCCACGTACCGCAACCACCCGGGCCACGCGGAGGCGATCGAGATCGTCTACGACCCGGCGAAGACGAGCTTCCGCGAGCAGCTGGAGTTCTTCTTCCAGATCCACGACCCGACGACCCTGAACCGTCAGGGCAACGACCTCGGCACGAGCTACCGCTCGGCGATCTTCCCGACGAGCCCCGAGCAGGAACAGGTCGCCAGGGACACGATCGCCGACGTGGACGCCTCGGGCCTCTGGCCGGGCGACGCGGTCACGACGATCGAGCCGAGCGGCCCGTTCTGGGAGGCCGAGCCCGAGCACCAGGACTACCTGGAGCGCATCCCCAACGGCTACACCTGCCACTTCGCGCGGCCCGGCTGGGTGCTGCCGAAGCGCGAGCAGGCGAGCGCGGCGGAGTAACTGGTTCAGGCGGTGCGGTCGAGCGCGGCCTCGAGCCGGCCGACCGTGCCGCCGAGGTTCCACTCGGCGCCGAGCCGCTCGAGCCGCTCACGTGCGGCGGGCTCCAGCGGACGGAGCTTCGCCGACGCCGCGTCGAAGCCGAGCGGCAGCTCCCGCCGCACCCGCACCACCTCCGGGGCGACCGCGAGGTAGTCGGCCGCGGCGGCGAGCTTCGCCCGCACCCCGGCCGACATGCCGGGCTCGCCCGACTCGGCCGCGGCGAGCACCCCGTCGAGGGTGCCGAAAGTCTGCAGGAGGCCCGCGGCCGTCTTCTCGCCGACGCCGGCGACGCCGGGCAGGCCGTCCGAGGCATCCCCGCGCAGGGTCGCGAAGTCCGCGTACTGCTGCGGCAGCACCCCGTACTTGCCGACGACCGTCGCCTCGGTGACGAGCTCGAGCTTGCTCATGCCGCGCGCGGTGTTGATGAGCCGAACGCCGGCAGCGTCGTCGACCAGCTGGAACAGGTCGCGGTCGCCCGTCACGATGTCGACGGGCATCGGGGCGCCGGTCGCGAGGGTGCCGATGACGTCATCCGCCTCCGCCTCCGGCGCGCCGACCACGGCGACGCCGAGCACGTCGAGGAGCTCGCGGATGCGCGGGATCTGCGCGACGAGCCCCGGCGGGGTCTCCTCGACGTCGACGCCGCCCGGCACCGCCTCGACCACGCGGTGGGCCTTGTAGCTCGGGATCCGCTCGACCCGCCAGGCGGGGCGCCAGTCGTCGTCCCAGCAGGCGACGAGGTGCGTCGCCTCGTAGTCGGTCGTGAGCCGCGCGATCATGTCGCCGAGGCCGCGCACGGCGTTCACCGGCGTGCCGTCGGGCGAGACGATCGAGTCGGGCACGCCGAAGAAAGCGCGGAAGTAGAGCGACGCGGTGTCGAGCAGCATCATGCGGTCGGCCATGCGCCGATCATGGCACGGATGCCCCGCCGCCGCTGTCCGGCCGTCGGCCGCCCGGCCGGGTGGCATCCCGGCGCTACGGACCCCGCTCGCTACCGTTGACCCATGGAGAAACGACTCCCGCCAGTCCAGCGCTGGGTGTTCTGGCCCGCGGCGGTCGTCATCGTCGCCTTCGTGGTCTTCGCCCTCGTCGCCCCCGACGCCGCCGAGACGGTGTTCGGGGCGATCCAGTCCGGCATCGTCAACACCTTCAACTGGTACTACGTGCTCATCGCCGCGTTCTTCGTCGCGGTCAGCCTGTTCTTCGGCTTCAGCCGCTTCGGCGACATCAAGCTCGGCCGCGACGAGGACGAGCCCGAGTTCTCCTTCCCGGCGTGGCTGTCACTGCTGTTCGCCGCGGGCATGGGCATCGGCCTCGTCTTCTACGGGGTGAGCGAGCCGCTCAGCCACTTCGTCTCGCCGCGTCCGGGCGTGACCGGCACGCCGGAGCAGCTCGCGCAGGCGGCGCTCAGCCAGACGTATCTGCACTGGGGCATCCACGCCTGGGCGATCTACGTCGTCATCGGCCTCGCCCTCGCCTACGCCATCCACCGGCGCCGCCGGCCCATCTCGATCCGCTGGACGCTGGAGCCGCTCCTCGGCAAGCGCGTCGAGGGCGGCTGGGGGCACGCGATCGACGTGATCGCCCTCGTCGGCACGCTCTTCGGCGTCGCGACCTCCCTCGGCCTCGGCGTGCTGCAGATCAGCGCCGGGCTGCACGCGGCGGGCTTCGCCGAGCCCGACGAGTTCACCCAGGTCGTCATCATCCTCGTGATCTCGGTCTTCGTGCTGTTCTCCGTGCTGTCGGGCGTCACCAAGGGCATGAAGTGGCTGTCGACGGCGAACCTCGTGCTCGCCGGGCTGCTCGTGCTCTACCTGCTCGTGTTCGGGCAGAGCGAGTTCCTGCTGCGCGAGTTCGTGCAGTCCATCGGCAACTACATCCAGAACTTCGTCGGCCTCTCGTTCAACACGAGCGCGTTCCAGGGCGCCGCGGGCGAGCAGTGGCAGGCCTCCTGGACCTCGTTCTACTGGGGCTGGTGGATCTCCTGGGCGCCCTTCGTCGGCATCTTCATCGCGCGGGTCTCGAAGGGGCGCACCGTGCGGGAGTTCGTGATGGGCGTCATCATCGTGCCGACGCTCCTCGGCATCCTGTGGTTCGCCGTGCTCGGCGGCTCGGCGCTCGCGATCGAGCTGCAGACCCCGGGCGCCCTCACCCGTCCCGACGGCACCGTCGACGTGCAGGGGGCGCTGTTCCAGCTGCTCGAGTACGTGCCGGGCACGCAGATCGTGACGATCGGCGTCATCATCCTGATCGCGATCTTCTTCGTCACCTCGGCCGACTCCGGCGCGCTCGTGATGGGCATGATCGCGACGGGCGGGCAGCTGAACCCGAAGCGGTGGATCCGCACCTTCTTCACCGCGATCACCGCGCTCCTCGCGATCGCGCTGCTCCTCAGCGGCGGGCTCACGGCCCTGCAGACGGCGGCGATCATCATCGCGCTGCCGTTCAGCGTCGTGATGCTCCTCATCTGCTGGTCGACGATCATCGCGTTCCGCCGGGAGCGGCGCGCGTACGAGCGGGCGCAGCGCGCCGCGTTCATCGACCGGATCGGCGAGGTCTACGGCCTCGAGGCCGAACCGGGCGAGGGGGCGCCGCTCGGCACCCAGCCGCGCTGGGTGCGCTCGCTCCGCCGGCGCTTCGGGCTCGCGGACGCCCCGGCGTCGGAGCGGCGGCTCTCCGCGACCGCGCTCGAGGCGGAGCGGCACGACGAGCTCGGCGTGCCGGGCGCCGACGTCGACGAGCTCGTCGACCGGGACGAGCTGGCCGTGCTCGACGACCCCGAGATCCCCGAGCACGGCGAGGACGAGCCGCGCGGGATGCCGCAGTAGCGTGCCCGCGGGGCGCGCGCAGTAGCGTGGTCGCATGGGCATGACCGCCGCATTCCGGGCCGCGAAGCGGGCGTCGCTGCTGCAGGTGGCGAAGTCGGCGGTGGCGACCATCGCGGCGTGGCTCGTCGCGGGCTGGATCGTGCAGGGGCAGCTGCCCGTGTTCGCCGCGATCGCCGCGCTGCTCGTCGTCCAGCCGAGCGTCAACCAGTCGTTCGCGAAGGCGATCGAGCGCAGCATCGGCGTCATCGCCGGCGTCGTGATCGCCTCGGCGCTGGGCCTCGTGTTCGGCTCCGCGAGCTGGGTCGTGCTCGTCGCGATCGTCGTGGCGATGCTCGTCGCCTGGGCGCTCAAGGTGACGCCCGGCACGGGCAACCAGGTCGCGATCAGCGCGATGCTCGTGCTGGCGCTCGGCTCCTCGAGCCCGGCGTACGCGATCGACCGGATCTTCGAGACGCTCATCGGCGCCGCGATCGGGATCGTCGTGAACGTGCTCATCGTGCCGCCCGTGCTCGTCGGCCCGGCGCGCCGGGACCTCGCGCTCCTCGGCGGGGAGCTCGCGGCGAGCCTCAGCCGGCTCGCGGCGGCCCTCGAGTCGCCGCAGTCCTCGCACGCGATGCAGCAGCTCATGCTGGAGGCGCGGCTGATGCGGCCGATGCGGGATGCCGCCGAGGCATCCATCTCCGCCGGCGAGGAGTCGCTCACCCTGAATCCGCGGCGCTCCGCGCACCGCGACGAACTGCGCGAGCTGCGGGCGCTGATCGAGAAGCTGAGTCCGATCGTGACGCAGGTGATCGGGATGACGCGGGCGACTCTCGACCACTACGACCCGGCGCTGTCCGAGGAGCCGGCCGTGCAGGCGATCGCGGAGCAGCTGCGGCGGGCGGCGCACGACGTCCGGCTCGCCGTGCACCTCGCCGACATCGAGCCCGACCCGGCGCCGATGACCTCGGCGGTGCCGGCGCTGACGGCGCCGCTCGTCGTCACGGCGCCGCGCTCGGGGCACTGGATCCTCATCGGATCGCTCATGGAGGACCTGCGCCGCATCCACGAGGAGCTCCTCGACGACGCCTGAGCGGGATGCGCCCCCGGCCGTCCCGCCGATCCAGGGTGCGAGCGTAGGCTGACGGGGTGACCGGAGCCGTTCGAACGGCGCGACGCCGCGACGCGGCGCTCGCGGGACTCGTCGCGGTCGGCGCCGGAGTCGGCGTCGGCGAGCTCGTCGCCGCGTTCGTCGCCCCGACCGGCGGCCCGATCACCGCGGTCGGCGGCCTCGCGGTCGATCTCGCGCCGGCCTGGGCGAAGGATGCCGCGATCGCGCTCTTCGGCACCGCCGACAAGCTCGCCCTCATCGTCGGCATCGTCCTCGTGCTCGCGCTCCTCGCGGCCGCAGCCGGAGTGCTCGAGGCGATCCGCCCGCCCGTCGGCACGATCCTCGTCGTCGCCGCCGGTGCCGCCGGGGTGGTCGCGACCGCGACCCGTGCGCAGTTCTCGCCGCTCGACCTCGTCCCGCCCCTCGTCACGACGGTCGTCGCGGTGCTGCTGCTGCGCCGGCTCGTGCGGCTCGCGAGCCGGGCCGCGCCGCTCGGGCGCCCGGATGCCGGGACGACCCCCGCCGAGCCCCGCCCGGATGCCGGGCCATCCGCCGCCGAGCCCGCGACAGGACCCGACCGGCGGCGATTCCTGGCCTGGGCCGTGGGGTCCGCAGCCCTCGGCGTGCTCGCCGGCCTCGGCGGCTGGACGCTCCGCGCCGGGGCCAGGGTCGCGAGCGCCGCCCGGGACGCCATCCGCCTCCCCGCCCCGGCGACGCCCGCCCCGGCGATCGGCGCCGGCTCCGCCTTCGAGCTCGACGGCCTCACCCCGCTCCTCACGCCGAACACCGAGTTCTACCGCATCGACACCGCGCTGCAGGTGCCGGTGATCGACCCTGCCGACTGGCGGCTGCGGGTGCACGGGCTCGTCGACCGCGAGGTGACGATCGACTGGGCGGAGCTGCTCGCCCTGCCGCTCGAGGAGCACACCGTCACGCTCGCCTGCGTGTCGAACGAGGTCGGCGGCTCCCTCATCGGCAACGCCACCTGGCTCGGCTACCCGATCGCGGCGCTCCTCGAACGGGCCGGAGTCGCGTCGGACGCCGACATGGTGCTCTCCCGGAGCATCGACGGCTTCACCGCCGGCACCCCGCTCGAGGTGCTGCGGGACGGCCGGGCGGCGCTCATCGCGATCGGGATGAACGGCGAGCCGCTGCCCGCGGAGCACGGCTTCCCGGTGCGCCTCGTCGTGCCCGGCCTCTACGGCTACGTCTCCGCGACGAAGTGGGTGACCGAGCTCGAGGTGACCCGCTTCGACCGGGCGCGCGCGTACTGGACCGACCGCGGCTGGAGCGAGCGCGGCCCGGTGAAGCTCTCGAGCCGGATCGACGTGCCGCGCGCCCCAGTCTCGGCCGGCGCGGTCACCGTGGCGGGCGTGGCCTGGTACCAGCACGTCGGCGTCGAGCGCGTCGAGGTGCGGGTCGACGGCGGCGCCTGGCACCGCGCCGAGCTCGCGAGCGCGATCTCGGCCGACACCTGGGTGCAGTGGCGGTGGGACTGGGATGCCGCATCGGGATCCCACCAGCTCGAGGTCCGCGCGATCGGAACCGATGGCTCCGTGCAGACCGAGGTGCAGCGCCCACCCGCGCCCGACGGGGCCACCGGCCTCGACCGGCGCACGGTGGAGGTGCGCTGAGGGCGCTGCCGGCGCCGCACCTCGGTTAGGTTCGGTCGTATGCACCTCGACGATGACCGCTTGGCCGCGGCCGTGCTCGATTCCGTCGCTCGTGCAGCGCGGGGTTCCCTCGTCTGGGAGGCCGGTTCGGCGCAGGCCGGCTGCATCCGCGTCGTCTATCGAACCGACGCGGACGCACCGCTCATCGGCCGGAGATTCGATGTGGGGCGTCTTCGAAACCTGTTCGCCCCGAACACGCCCGAGGCGCTCGCCCAGGTGATTCTCGACGAGCTGCTCGACCCGACGGACCCGGGCCCGCTCCACGACCCGGAACAGGACGCTCACCTCGTACCCGGGATGGGTCGAGTGGGTTGGTGGCCGAGCCCCTGAAGGCCGGCCGACGGGATCAGGCGAGCAGGTCGCGGACGGCGAGCCCCCATTCGAAGCCGCACTCGCGGCAATCGAAGATGGGCGCGTCGTCGAAGGTGAACCCGTCGAGACCGCCGTCGAGGTCGGGAGCGGCCTCGACCTCGAGGTCGAGCGGGCCGTAGACGATCACGTGCACGGCGTGCGAGTCGCACCGCGGGCAGCGCTCGTCGGCGACCCGGGCGGGCGCTGCACCGGCGGGGTCAGACTCGAGGCTCATCATGCGGTTCGTCATGGCCCACACGGTACGCCGCGCCTCCGACATCCTCCGGAGGGCGGCGGCGCGTCGGCCGCTCGGGCGCCGCCGACTGGGCCTCGCGCCCCGCTCCGTCCTAGGCTTGCCCCGTGCCCGCATCGACGCCCGCCCCCGCCGCCAATCCATCGACCCCGGAGTCGCCGGCGAGCCGCATCCTGCGCACGAGCTTCGCGACGGAGGAGGCCGTCTACGGCGTCATCCTCGTCGCCGGTCTCATCGCCGTCTCGGGCGTGCACGGCGCGACGTCGTTCACCGTCTTCACGACGGTCATGATCACCGTCGTCGTGTTCTGGCTCGCCCATCTCTACGCCGGCACCGTCGCCGGGCACGGCCTCGCCCACGACCGCATCGTCGGCATCCGGGAGTCCTTCCGGGCCGCCTTCCGCCGCTCGCTCGGCCTGCTGCTCTCCGCGCTCATCCCCTCGAGCATCCTGCTCTTCGGCGCCGCCCGGGTCATCGACGACCGGCTCACGATCTGGGTCGCCCTCTGGGTGTGCGTCGCGGTGCTCGGCATCCTCGGCTTCATCGCGTTCCAGCGCCGGGGCGCACCGTGGCCGATCCGCATCCTCGGTTCGCTCACGACCGCGGCCTTCGGCGTCGCGATCATCATCGCGAAAGCGTTCATCCACTGACCGGCGCACCCCGCCCCGCCGGCCCGCCCCCGACGCACCACACGGAACGGACGATCGACACGATGCCCGACGCACCCACCGGATTCGACTTCTTCTCCGCGGGCGAGCTGCCCGCACCGACCCTGCCGGCCGAGGAGGTCGCCGCGATCGCCCGCGAGCACTGGGACCTGCAGCTCCGGCTCGAACCGCTCGGCAGCCAGCAGGACCAGAACTTCCTCGCGCACGCGGGAGCGGATGCCGCGGCCGCGCCCATCGGCGTCGTGAAGATCACGAACCCGGCCTTCGGCCCCACCGAGGTCGCCGCGCAGGAGGCCGCCGCCGCCCGGATCGCCGGCGCCTCGCCCGACCTCCGCGTCGCGACGACGCTCCGGGACGCGCAGGGGGCGCCGCGCCACGTGCGTGTCGAGACGAGCCAGGGCGTGCTCGACGTGCGCCTGCTGCGGTTCCTCGAGGGCGGCACGCTCACCGGCGACGCCTACCTCTCGCCGGCGGTCGTCGCACGTCTCGGCGAGATCGCCGCGAGCTCGGCGCTCGCGCTCGCGGACTTCGCGCACGAGGGCCTCGACCGCGTGCTCCAATGGGACCCGCGGGTCGCGGACCGCGTCGTCGCCCTGCTCGCCCCGCACCATCCGGATGCCTCCCGCCGCGCCCTCGTCGAGTCCGCGACGGCGGATGCCTGGGCCGCGCTCGCCCCGATCGCCGACGCCCTGCCGCAGCAGGCGGTGCACCTCGACCTCACCGACGACAACGTCGTCTGCAGCCGGGAGCACGGCCTCCGCCGCCCCGACGGCATGATCGACTTCGGCGACGTCACCCGGAGCTGGACGGTCGCGGAGCTCGCGATCTCGATCTCCTCGGTGCTGCACCACGACGGTGCGGAGCCGGCGTCGGTGCTGCCCGCGGTGCGCGCGTTCCACGCCCGCCGGCCGCTGAGCGCGGACGAGCTCGCCGCGATCTGGCCGATCGTGGTGCTGCGTGCGGCCGTGCTCGTCGTGAGCGGCGAGCACCAGGTGCAGCTCGACGGCGGCGAGAACGCGTACGCCGCCGCCGGGATCGCCCGCGAGTGGCGCATCTTCGAGCGGGCCACCGCCGTGCCGATCGACGTGATGACGGCGGTCATCGCCGCGTCGGTGCAGGACGACGCGACCGCGACGCCCGAGGCGGAGACCGGGGCCGCCGGCGCGACCGGCGGCCGCCCCGGCGTCACCCGGCTCGACGTCTCCGTCTTCGCCGAGTCCGTCGACCGCGGCGCCTGGCTCGACGGGGCCGCGCTCGAGGAGCGGCTCGCCGCCGAGGCCCTCGACGCCGGGGCATCCGCCGCCTGGCTGCCGCGGGCCGTGCCGCGCCTCACTGCGGGCGCGCCCCGCTCCGCCGAGTCCGCAGCGACGATCCCGCTCGGCGTCGACGTCTGGTTCGCCGAGCAGACCCGGCTCGAGGCATCCGAGCACCTCCGCCTCGACGGAGCGGTGCAGGAGACGGACGGCGAGTGGATCGCCCCGGCCCGCAGCCGTGTGCGCGCGCGGCTCGGCCGGGCCGATGCGCCGCACATGGTCCGGCCCGAGTACGCCGCCGGCTGGCTCGCGGTCACCGACGACCCCGCGCCGATGCTCGGCCTCGCCGAGCCGGATGCGCCGCACGCCCGGCCCGCGGCATCCGGTTCCGCCGCGGGCGCCGCCTCGTCCCTCCTCGCCCGCCGCGACGCGAGCTTCGCCGAGGTGCAGGAGCACTACTACGAGGCGCCGCCGCAGATCGAACGCGGCTGGCGCGAGCACCTGGTCGGCACCGACGGCCGGGTGTACCTCGACATGGTGAACAACGTCACCCCGCTCGGCCACGGGCACCCCGGCGTCGCCGACGCCGTGAGCCGGCAGCTGCGCCGGCTCAACACGAACTCGCGCTTCCACTACGCGGCCGTCGTCGAGTTCTCCGAACGGCTCGCGGCCCTCCTGCCGGAGCCGCTCGACACCGTGTTCCTCGTGAACTCGGGCTCCGAGGCCGCCGATCTCGCCATCCGCGTCGCCCTCGCCGCGACCGGGCGCCGCGACGTCGTGAGCGTGCTCGAGTCGTACCACGGCTGGACCTACGGCTCCGACGCCGTCTCCACCTCCATCGCCGACAACCCGAACGCCCTCGCCACGAGGCCGGACTGGGTGCACCCGATCGAGGCGCCGAACCCGTACCGCGGTCGCCACCGCGGCGCGGACGCCGCCCGCTACGCGCCCGAGGCCGCGGCGGCGATCCACGAGCTGGCTGCCGCGGGCCGCCCGCCGGCCGCGTTCATCGCCGAGACGTTCACGGGCAACGCGGGCGGCATCCCGCTCCCCGACGGCTACCTCGCCGAGGTCTACGCGGCCGTGCGCGCCGAGGGCGGGCTCGCGATCGCCGACGAGGTGCAGGCCGGATACGGACGCCTCGGCGAGTGGTTCTGGGGCTTCGAGCAGCAGGGCGTCGTGCCCGACGTCGTCGCCGTCGCGAAGGCGATGGGCAACGGCTATCCGCTCGGCGCGGTGATCACGAGCCGCGAGGTGGCCGCCCGATTCCGCACGCAGGGCTACTTCTTCAGCTCCACCGGCGGAAGCCCCGCCTCCTCGGTCGCCGGGCTCGCCGTGCTCGACGGCTACGCCGAGGAGGGCCTGCAGCGGAACGCCGCCGACACCGGCGCCTACCTGAAGTCCCTCCTGGAGGAGCTGCGGACCCGGCATCCGCTCATCGGCACCGTGCACGGGCTCGGCCTCTACCTCGGCGTCGAGTTCGTCCGCGACCCGGAGACGCTCGAGCCCGCCACCGAGGAGACGGCGGCGATCTGCGACCGGCTGCTGGAGCTCGGCATCGTCATGCAGCCCACCGGCGACCACCAGAACGTGCTGAAGACGAAGCCGCCGCTCGTCATCACCCGCGAGAGCTGCGACTTCTTCGTCGCGATGCTCGACCGGGTGCTCGAGGAGGGTTGGTGACGCGCCGCGACGCGCCCGGCGCCCGCTCGTCCCTAGACTGAGCCCGTGCTGCCCCTCGTCGTCTCCGTCGCGCTCGTGCCGGCGATCGTCATCCTGGCGTTCGGCATCGCGGTGCGGCTCGTGTCCCGGCAGCCCGCGGTCTCGCCGGTGGTGCAGTACCTGCCCGACCGCTCGTCGACCGTGCTGCGCGACGCGCTGCTCGCCGACGCCGACCGCCGCGCCGTCCCGGCCGCGCTCATCGAGCTGGCCGTGCGGCGCAAGATCCGGCTGGTGGCGGATGCCTCGGCCGGCGACCGCGCCCCGATCGGCGTCGTCCTCGTCGAGGGCGCCCGGTTCACGCCCGAGGAGTACGCCGTGCTCGAGGCCCTCGTCGGGCCCGACCACGTGCCGGGGCGGCTGCGCCGCTTCTCCGCCGACCGCCGGGCTCTCGGCCTGCGCATCAAGGCGCTGCTGCGCTTCACCGAGGACTCCCTCGCCCGCGAGGGCCTCGTCGCGACCCGCCGGATCAGCTGGCCGGGCACGACGCTCACCGTCCTCGCCTACCTGGGCATGCTCTCCGAGGCGGTGCTCATCGTCTTCGCGCTCGTCGCGAGCGACTGGCTCGCCCTCGGCGTGACCCTCGTCGCGACGGCGGCGACGATCCTGACGGTGATCATCACCCCGGCCTCGTGGCGGAAGTACCTGCCGCCCGCCCGCCCGAAGCGGGAGCACCTCGACGGGCTGCGCCGCTACCTCGTCGTCGCGGAGGGCGACCGGCTGCGGGCCCTGCAGTCGCCGCGCGGGGCGCAGCTCGTGCCCGAGTCCGCCGACGCGACCGCCGGCCCCGTGCACGATGGCGATGCACCCGGGGACGCTGCACCCGGGGGCGCCGCGTCTGCGGGTGCTGCGTCTGCGGGGAGCCCGCCCGCGGAGCCCGCGGGCGACGCGATCGCCCGCTTCCACCTGCACGAGCGGCTGCTGCCGTACGCCGTCGTCTTCGGCGTCGAGCGCGAGTGGGCGACGAAGCTGAAGCTCGAGGCCGCCGGGATCGCGAACGCCGGCGAGGGCGGCACCGCAGACACGCTCGCCGAGCTCGTCGAGCTGACCGCGGACCTCGCGCAGCTCATCGAGCTCGCCGGCGGCGCGGTCGAGCTCGTCGCCGCCCTCGGCGAGCTGAGCGACGCCACGGGCGCCGTCATCGAGAGCGCGAGCGACTTCTTCGACGCGCTCACCCCCTGACCGCCCAGCGAGAGGACCGGAGTTGACCGAGCAGGACCCGCAGGAGCCGCCCGTCGCCGAGCAGGAGCTGCAGATCGAGGTGGCGGGCTCCCCCGTCTCCGCCGTCGCGACGCGGCCCGATGCGGCGCTCGCCACGGTGATCGTCGCGCACGGCGCGGGCGCCGGCATGGGGCATCCCTTCATGTCGGGCGTCACCCGCGCGCTCACCCGGCTCGGCTTCGCGACGCTGCGCTTCAACTTCGCCTACGTCGAGGCGGGACGACGGATGCCGGGGCGGCCCGCCGCGGCGATCGCGGCCTGGCGCGCGGCGGTCGAGGCGGCCCGCGGTCTCGCCGCGGAGGCGGGCGCACCGGACGAGCGGTTCTGGGCCGCGGGCAAGTCCTACGGCGGGCGGATGGCGTCGATGGCGGTCGCGGAGGGGATGGCGGTCGACGGCCTCGTGTACCTCGGCTATCCGCTGCACGCCCCGGGCAAGGCCGGGCAGCTCCGCGACGCGCACCTGTACGGGGTGACGACGCCGATGCTGTTCCTGCAGGGCACGAACGATCCCTTCGCGACGCCGAACTCGGAGCTCGACGAGGTCGTCGCCCGGATCGGGCCGACCGCGACCCTCGAGTGGATCGAGGGCGGCGGCCACTCCTTCGAGGTGAAGGGCGTGAAGCGCACACCGGCCGAGATCGGGGCCGGGCTCGCGCCGCTCGTGGCCGACTTCATCCGGCCGCGGTTGGGCTGAGCCGCGAAGTCGCGCGAACCGCGCACTCCAGCGGAGTGGCGGCGCGATTCGCGCGACGTCGCGGGGCCCGGGCACGGGCCTGGCCAGGCCGGGCCGGGCCGGCTACGGCACGAGGACGAGCTTGCCGCGCACGTGCCCGGTCTCGCTCAGGCGGTGCGCCTCGGCGGCCTCCGCGAGCGGCAGCACCTGCGCGATCTCGACGTCGAAGCGCCCGGCGGCGAGAAGCAGCGCGGCGAGCGGCACGGCGTCGGCCCGAAGACCCAGCTCCTCCGGCGTCAGCGGGATCGGGCTGCCGCCGCTCCAGGCGCGGATGCCGAGCTCCGCCGCCTGCGGCCCGAGCACGATCGTGCCGATCCGGGCGGGGTCGCGGGTGAGCTCCTTGGAGACCGCGATCGCCTCCTCGGTGCCGACGAGGTCGAGCGCGGCATCGACGCCGCCCGGGGCGAGCGCCCGCACGCGAGCGGCGAGCCCCTCGCCGTACGTCACGGGCTCGGCGCCGAGCTCGCGCAGCCGGTCGTGGTTGCGCTCGCTCGCGGTCGCGATGACGCGGGCGCCGAGCCGCCGGGCGAGCTGGATCGCCGCCTGTCCGACGGCGCCCGCTCCGGCGTGCACCAGCACGGTCTCACCGGCGGAGACGCCGAGCGAGACGAGCGCCTGGTGCGCCGTGCCGGCGGGGATGCCGAGCGCCGCTCCCTGTTCGAAGGTGATGCCCGCGGGCTTCGGAGTGAGGAGCGCGACGGGCACGGCGACCTCGCTCGCGTAGGTGCGCGCGCCCCAGGCGACGATGACCTCGTCGCCCGGCCGCCAGCCGTCGACGTCGGGGCCGACGGCGGAGATCACGCCCGAGGCATCCGCCCCCGGCCGCCGCGGCGTCGTGATCGGCCCGCTCGGCCGGAAGGCGCGACGCACCTTGGCGTCGATCGGGTTCACCCCGATCGCGCGCACGGCGACGACCACTTCGCCGGGACCCGCCGCCACCGCCGGGACCTCCCGGTACCGCAGCACCTCGGGTCCGCCGAACTCCTCGTACT
This sequence comes from Agromyces mediolanus, assembly GCF_044917495.1. Taxonomy (GTDB): domain Bacteria; phylum Actinomycetota; class Actinomycetes; order Actinomycetales; family Microbacteriaceae; genus Agromyces; species Agromyces mediolanus_B. Next base: position 391,633 of record NZ_JAVSSI010000002.1, read on the forward strand.
CGATCGCGAAAGCCATGCGCCCAGCCTAGGCAGGCCGGGCGCACGACGGTCGCGGATGACGCCGGGCGACCCGGTCGCTATCCCGCGAGGCGCGGGGTGCGCGGCGGCTCGGTGCGGCGGTCGCCCGTCGCCTCGAACGCCGCGGCGAGCGCGAGCAGCGCCGTGTCGTCGTAGGCGCGGCCCGCGATGGTGAGGCCGACGGGCATGCCGATGTCGGCCATGGTGCCCATGGGCACGGTCACGGTCGGGATGCCGAGGTGGCGGGGCACGAGATTGCCGTTCGCGACCCAGACGCCGTTGCGCCAGCCGAGCTCGGCGGAGGCCTCGTTCACGTCCATGTCGGCGGGGCCGACGTCGGCGACGGCGGGGAAGGCGACGGCGTCGAGGCCGAGGCCGTCCATCCACTCCTCGAGGTCGATGCGCCGGGTCTCCTCGAGGCCGCGGACGCCGGACTCGAGCTCGGGGATCTCGGTGAACGACGCGTAGGGGTGCGCCGCGACCTGCGCCGGGTAGTCGGCGATGTCGTCCTCGAAGCCGTCGACGCGATCGGGCAGGGCGCCCTCGGGCTGCGGGAAGATCCGCGCCCCGTCGACCCCCACGAGGGTGCGCAGCGCGGGGTCGCCGTTGGCCTGCAGGAAGTCCTCCCACGCCCACGCCGACAGGTCGACGATCTCGCGCTTCAGGAACTCCTCGCTGACGAGACCGCGGGTCTTCAGCGTCGGCGCACCGGGGCGGTCGCCCTCGTAGTTCGACACGACGGGGAAGTCGACGAGCATGACCTCGGCGCCGGCGGCCTCGAGGTCGCGGCGGGCGGCCTCCCACAGCTCCATCACGGAGGCGCGGGTCTCGATGCGCTGCCCGGTCGGTCCGCCGATGCCGCCGTCCGGGTTGGTGCCGGCCTCGGGGTCGGCGTTCACGTACATGCGCGGCACGCCGATGCGCTTCCCGGTGAGTTCGGCGCGGGCGGCTGCCGCGTCGATCGGCAGGAGTGCCGGGTACGAGGCGGGGCGCACCGCGGAGGCCGCGGGGAGCGGCACCCAGGGCTGGGCGCGCCAGAAGTCGCCGCGGGTCTCGGCGTCGTCGGCGACGATGACGTCGAGCAGTTCGAGGAGGTCGGCCATCGTGCGGGTGTGCGGCACGACGACGTCCATCGTCGGCACGAGCGGCCAGTTGCCGCGCACGGAGATGACCCCGCGCGAGGGCGTGTAGGCGCAGAGCGCGTTGTTCGTCGCGGGTCCCCGCCCGCTCGACCAGGTCTCCTCGCCGAGGCCGAAGGCGCCGAAGGACGCCGCGGTCGCGGTGCCGGAGCCGTTCGAGGAGCCCGAGGCGAACGCTGCGGTCAGGAAGTCGGCGTTGTACGGGCTCTCGGCGCGACCGTAGACGCCGCGCTGCATGCCGCCGTTCGCCATCGGCGGCATGTTCGTGAGGCCGATGAGCACGGCGCCGGCCTCGCGCAGCCGCTGGATCGTGAACGCGTCGCGCTGCGCGACGAGGTGCTCGAACGCGGGGCTGCCCGCCGCGGCGGTGAGCCCCTGGGCGAGGTAGCTGTCTTTCGCGGTGTACGGGATGCCGTCGAGCGGGCCGAGCGTCTCGCCGCGGGCGCGGCGGGCGTCGGATGCCTCGGCGTCGGCGCGTGCGCCGTCGTTCATCACGACGAGGGCGTTGAGCTCGGTCTCGGTGCCCGGCGCATCGTAGGCGGCGATGCGGGCGAGGTACGCGTCGAGGAGGCCGACCGCGGTGGTCTCGCCGGACTCGAGCGCGGCGCGGAGGCGCGCGATGGGCGCCTCGACGACGTCGAAGCCGCTCATCGGGCGACCCCCTCGACCGTCGGCTGCTGCTGGGTGATGCAGTGGATGCCGCCGCCGCGGGCGAAGATCGGCCGCGAGTCGACGGTGACGGCGCGGCGGCCGGGGTAGGCGGCCTCGAGGATCTCGCGGGCACGGGCATCCGCCGCCTCTTCACCGAAGCCGCAGGCGATGATGCCGTCGTTCACGACCAGGTGGTTGACGTAGCTGTAGTCGACGAAGCCCTCCTCGTCGCGCAGCGTCTCGGGGGCCGGGATGTCGACGACCTCGAAGCTGCGGCCCGCGGCATCCGTCGCCTGCTCGAGCACCGCGCGGATCTCGCGCGAGACGGCGAAGTCGGGGTGCTCGGGGTTCTGCTGCGCGTGCAGCAGCACCGTGCCGGGGGCGGTGATCGTCGCGACGATGTCGACGTGCCCGTTCGTGCCGAACTCGTCGTAGTCGCGGGTGAGGCCGCGGGGCAGCCAGACGACCTTGGTGGCACCGATCGTGCGGGCGAGCTCGGCCTCGACGCGGGCTTTGTCGGCGAAGGGGTTGCGGCGCGGGTCGAGCTGCACCGTCTCGGTGACGAGCACGGTGCCCTCGCCGTCGACGTGGATGCCGCCGCCCTCGTTCACGAGCACCGAGCTCACGAGCTCGGCGCCGGTGTGCGCGGCCGCGAAGCGCGCGATCTCGGCCGACTTGCGCCACTCGGCCCACTCGGGGGCGCCCCAGCCGTTGAAGATCCAGTCGACCGCGCCGAGCACGCCGGGGCGCTCGTCGTCGACGACGAAGGTGGGGCCGAAGTCGCGCATCCAGAACTCGTCGAGCGGCGCCTCGAGGAGCTCGATCTCGGAGCTCAGCATGCGGCGGGCCCGCTGCAGCTCGCTCGGGTCGACGACCATGGTCACCGGCTCGAACTCCGCGACGGCGTGGGCGACGGCCGTCCACGCGTCGTAGCCGGTCTGCTGGAACGCCTCGCCCTCGCCGAGCGTGAGGCCCTCGCGGGGGAACGCCATCCAGGTGCGGTCGTGCGGTGCGGTCTCAGAGGGCATGCGCCAGCTCATCGGGGAGCCTCCACTTCGAGGTCGGGATGCCGCGGGCATCACGTCAGCTTCTCAGATTCTATTGACCAAATGATCAATATCCAGGTCGAGAGTACCTAGAATGAGGGAACCATGTCAACGCCGATGCGCCAGCGCGCCCCCAGGATGTCGCCCGCCGAACGGGCGCTCTCCATCGCGAACGCCGCGCGCGAGCTCGCGCTTGAAGCCGGCCTCTCCGCGGTGACGCTGCGCGCGGTCGGGGCGCGCGCCGGCGTTGCCCCCGCGCTCGTCGCCCACTACGTGCCGAGCATGGACGTCCTCATCGCCCGCACCTTCGGCTCCGTCGTCACGGCGGAGATCTCCGAGATCGAGGCGCTGCTCGACGGCATGCCGGGACCGCGCGCGCAGCTCGGCGCGCTCGTGCGCACGATCCTCGACGGCAGCCGCGACGACGTGACGCTCGTCTGGGTCGAGGCCTGGGCGCTCGGCCGGCGCAACGAGACGCTCGCGGCCGAGGTGCGCGCGCAGATGGATGCCTGGCAGGGCGTCATCCAGGACGTCATCGAGGCCGGGGTCGCCGCCGGCGAGTTCGACACGGACGACCCGGCCGCGGTCGCATGGCAGCTGCTCGGCATGGTCGACGGCCTGAACGCGCAGGCGCTCGTGCGCTGGGGCGACACGAGCGATCGCGGCTCGCTCATCAGCCACGCCGTCGAGGGCATGCTCGGGCTGCCCCGTGGCGCCCTCGACGAGCCCGGCGCGTAGGCGCCGCGGGCGCCGCCCGCGGGCTCGCACCCGCCGCTCAGTCGGGGTGCGCGTCGAGCCACTCCCGCCCGAGCTTCGGCGGTGCCATCAGGAGCCAGGCCTCCTCGACGAGCTCCTCGAGCCGCCGCTCGGAGATGCGGTCGAGGCGCGCGAGGATCGCCGACCAGCCGTCGAAGTGGTGGATGGTGAGGAACACCGCCGGGTCCTCCTCGACGAGCGCCAGCTTCACCGCCTCGTCCTCCACCCGCGCGCCCATGATCGGCCCGGGCTGCTCGTCGAGCCCGAGCTCGGCGAGGTCGGTCTTGCGGAGCGGGCGCTCCCAGACGAAGCCCTTCCCGTGCACCCGCCAGTGCGCCGAGCCCCAGCTCGTGCCCTCGCTCGTGTCGGGCAGGGCGAGCGCGAGACGGCGCAGATCGTCCCAGTCGGCCATGGCGCACACCCTACGCCGATGACGTGTCGGACGCACCGGCTAGCGTGGAGGCATCCCGAACGAAGGAGCCCGATGTACCTGCTGAACGGCTCCGTCGTGACGAGCGCGAGCGACCTCAAGAAGGCGAGCGACTGCGAGTTCGCCTTCCTGCGGGAGCTCGACCAGAAGCTCGGCCGCGACGCGCTGTTCGCGCCACTCGACGACCCCATGCTGCGCCGCGCCGGCGAGCTGGGCGACGCGCACGAGCTGCGGGTGCTCGAGCGGTACCGGGCCGAGTTCGGCGAGGGCGTCGTCGAGATCGAGCGGCCCGACGTGCGCGACCTCGAGCAGGTGGCCGCCGCGGTCGCCGCCACGAACGCCGCGTTCGCCGCCGGTGCGCCCGTCGTGTTCCAGGCGACGTTCGCCGAGCCCGACTTCATCGGTTTCGCCGACTTCATCGTGCGCCAGCCCGACGGCGCCTACCGGGTGCAGGACTCCAAGCTCGCCCGGCACGCCCGCGTCACGGCGCTGCTCCAGCTCGGGGCCTACGCCGAGCAGCTCGCCCGCCTCGGCGTGCCCGTCGACGACACCGTCGAGCTGCTCCTCGGCGACGGCTCGGTGAGCGCGCACTCCCTCCGCGACATCCTGCCCGTGTACCGTGCACGGCTCGCCCGCCTGCGCCGCATCGTCGCCGAGCGCGAGGCCGACACCGCCGCGGTCGCCTGGGGCGACCCGCGCTACACGCACGACGGCCGCTGCCCCACGTGCGAGCTCGAGGTGCAGGCCACCCGCGACGTGCTCATGGTCGGCGGCATCCGCACGACGCAGCGCGAACCGCTCGCCGCGGCCGGCATCACGACCATCGACGAACTCGCCGCATCGGCCGGGACGGTGCCGCATCTCGCCGAGGCGACCCTCGACGCCCTGCGCGCCCAGGCGCGCCTGCAGCTGCGGGCCGAGTCCGAGCTGGCGGCGGCCGAGGCGTCCGGCGCCTGGCGCGAGGGCGATCCGCCGCTCGCGCCACCCGTGCAGCTCCGCGAGGCCCGCGCGATCGCCGCGATCCCCGAGCCGAGCCCCGGCGACCTGTTCTTCGACTTCGAGGGCGACCCGCTCTACACCGAGGGCGACGGCACGAAGTGGAACCTCGACTACCTCTGGGGCATGGTCGACAGCGGCGAGCAGTACACGGCGTTCTGGGCGCACTCCTTCGCCGAGGAGCGCGCGGCGCTGATCCGCTTCCTCGAGCTCGTGAAGCTGCGCCGGCAGGTGCACCCCGAGCTGCACATCTTCCACTACGCGAGCTACGAGCGCACGCACCTCACGGCCATCGCCGCCCGGCACGGCGTGGGCGAGGCCGAGGTCGACCAGCTGCTCGCCGACGGCGTGCTCGTCGACCTCTACTCCATCGTGAAGCGCGCGGTGCGGGTGGGCAGCCGCTCCTACTCCATCAAGAAGCTCGAGCCGCTCTACATGGGCGCCGAGCTGCGCGAGGCCGATGTGAAGTCCGGCGCCGACTCCATCACCGAGTACGTGCGGGCGAGCGAACTGCAGGCGGCGGCGCAGGTGAACGGCGACGCGGATGCCGCGGCCGAGGCGTCGCGCATCCTCGCCGACCTCGCCGACTACAACCGCTACGACTGCGTCTCCACCCTGCGGCTGCGCGACTGGCTGCTCGAGCTCGGCCGCGGCGCGGGGGTGGGTCCGGTGCCGGCGGCCCTCCTCGCCGACCGCACCCCGGGCCGCATCTACGAGGCGTCGCCGCTCGCGCTGCGCCTCCGGGCGATGGTGCAGCAGCGCGAGGCCGCGCAGCCGACGCTCGACGGGCTCCGCCGCGACGCCGACACCGAGGCCCTCGCCCTCGCCTCGGCGGCCATCGACTACCACGCCCGCGAGGCGAAGAGCTTCTGGTGGTCGCACTACCTGCGCTGCGACCAGCCCGTCGAGAGCTGGGAGGAGCACCGCGACGTGCTCGTCGTCGATCCGGCGCGTTCGCGCGAGCTGGGCAACTGGTACGAGGAGCCGCGCTGGCAGAGCGCCCGCCGCGAGCTGCTGCTCGACGGACGCATCGCTCCCGGGTCGCGGTTCAGCCCCGGGGCCGAGGTGTTCCTCCTCTACGACTGGCCGGCGCCGTTCGACGCGCAGTCGGCCCGACCGGGTCAGCGCGCCTGGTCCAACGCGGTCGTGGTCGAGGCCGGCGACGCCGGCGTGCGGGTCGAGGAGCGGGGCCAGCCCGGCCGCACCTGGCGCGACCTCCCCGTCGCGATCGCCCCGGGCGCCCCGCCGCGCGCCGACGCGCTGCGCGACGCCATCGCCGAGTGGGCCGCGACCATCCCGACGCTCGACCCGGCGCTCCCCCGCAACCCGGCGATGGACGTGCTGCGCCGGCGCCCGCCGCGCACCACGGGATCGCTCGCACCGCTCGGCGCCGAGCACGACTACCTCGGTGCCGTCGTCGACTCGGTGCGCCGCCTGGAGCACTCCTACCTCGCCGTGCAGGGCCCGCCCGGCACCGGCAAGACCTACCTCGCCGCCCACGCCATCGCGGCGCTCGTGCGCGAGCACGGCTGGCGCATCGGCGTCGTCGCGCAGTCGCACACGGTCGTCGAGCACCTGCTCGAGGCGATCGTGGGCGCCGGGCTCGATCCGGGACTCGTCGGCAAGGCCGTGAAAGACGCCGCCGAGGCCGGGCAGCGGGCGTTCACCGCCTTCGCCCGCAAAGACGAACTCACCGCCTTCGCGTCCGAGCGGCCCGACGGCTACGTCATCGGCGGCACCGCGTGGGACTTCTGCAACGTGCGCCGCGTCCCGCGGGGCTCGCTCGATCTCCTCGTCATCGACGAGGCCGGGCAGTTCTCGCTCGCCTCGACGATCGCGGTCTCGGTCGCGGCCCGCAATCTGCTGCTGCTCGGCGACCCGCAGCAGCTCCCGCAGGTGAGCCAGGCCCTGCACCCGGAGCCGGTGGATGCCTCGGCCCTCGGCTGGGTCGCCGACGGGCACGACGTGCTCCCGCCGGAGTTCGGCTACTTCCTCGCCGAGAGCCGCCGCATGCACCCGGCGGTCGCCGCCCCCGTCTCGCTCCTGTCGTACGAGGGCGAGCTGCAGTCGCATCCCGTCGCCGCGAGCCGCGCGCTCGACGGCGTCGCGCCGGGGCTCACGCCGATCCCGATCGAACACGAGGGCAACTCGACCCACTCGCCCGAAGAGGCCCGGGCCGTGGTCGAGCTCGCCCGCTCGCTGCTCGGCCGCGACTGGATCGACGCCGACGACTCCGCCGAGGGTCCGGTGCGCGCCGCGGCGCGGCCGCTCGCGGCGAGCGACCTCATCGTCGTCACGCCGTACAACGCGCAGCTCGGGGTCGTGCGCGAGGCGCTCGACGAAGCCGGGCTGCACGAGGTGCCCGTCGGCACGGTCGACAAGTTCCAGGGCCAGGAGGCGGTCGTCGCGATCGTCTCGCTCGCGGCATCCTCCGCGCGTTCGGCGCCGCGCGGGCTCGAGTTCCTCCTGCTGAAGAACCGGCTGAACGTCGCGATCTCGCGGGCGAAGTGGGCGGCGTACCTCGTCTACTCGCCTGGGCTGCTCGACGGGCTGCCGCACCGCGCCGAGGGCGTGGCGCAGCTCAGCGGGTTCATGCGCCTCGTCGGGCGGGCGTAGGCGGCGCGCGTCGGCGCCCCGGCGCGGCGCGCGGCGGCGCCCCAGCGCGGCGCACGGCGGCGTCGCCGGGCAGACGGCGGCAGCGCGCCTCGGCAGCGCCGGGCACACGTCGGCGCCGCGCGCCGGCACCGCACCTCGGCGGCGGGCGCCGGCGGCGTCAGCCCCCGAGGAGCTTCGCGACCGCGGCGTCGATCCGCCGCTGCCGCGTCTCGGCGGCCTTCGCCTGCTCGATCGCGGTGACGTGGGCCTTCTTGTGGCTCGGCGCCAGCGCCTCGAACGCGGCCGCCGCCCCGGGGGCCGCGTCCAGCGCGGCCCGGAAGTCGGCCGGCACCTCGACGGTGCGCGGCGCGGTGTCGAGTTCGAGCTCGACGACGATCGCGTCACCGCCGCCGATGCCGGTCTCCGCCCGCTTGTCGGAGCTGAACGGGATGAGCGAACGCCCGCCCATCACGCCGACCGTGCTGCGGTACTCGTAGCCGTTCACCCGCACGAGCACCGGCGGCCGTTTCCCGCCGCCGAGCGCCTCGATCACCTCGGGCGGCACCTCGATGCCGGTGTTGCTGCCCAGCTGGGACATCGTCGTCTCGAATCGCATGCCGCAAGTCTCCTCGTCCCACGGCGTTCGGGAATACCCCAGCCAGGTAATGCGTACAGTATCGATGTGACTGCTACTGCTGCGAACCCCGACCGGATCACCATGTACGGCGCCGCCTGGTGCGGCGACTGCCGCCGCTCGAAGGCGCTGCTCGACCGCCGCGGCGTCGACTACGAGTACGTCGACCTCGAGGTGCACGTCGAGGCCGCCGAGACGGCGAAGTCGATCTCCGGACGCACGAACATCCCGGTCGTCGTCTTCCCCGACGGCACCCACTTCACCGAGCCCACCGACGCGGAGCTCGGCGCGAAGCTCGACGCCGTCGGCGCCTAGCCACCGCACCTTTCCCCCGCCGACGGGGTCGGATCACGACATCCGCAGGGGCCCACTGCGCCCGCACCGTCGGAATCCGACCCCCTCGGCGGGGTGAACGCAGCGCGCGGCGCCGGCTCAGCGGAGCGCGGGGATGACCTCGCGCTCGAAGAGCTCCAGCCCGCTGCGGTCGTAGGCCGCCTCCGGGAAGTAGTGGATCGCGTAGCCGAGGCCGCGCTCGCGCATGTCCCGGAGCCGCTCCACGACGGCGTCGACCGTGCCGACGGCGATCGCGGCATCCGCCCGGAAGTCGGCGATGAACTTCTCGGCCGCCGCCTCGCCGGCCGAGCCCGCGAGGCGCGCGCGCACGGCCTCGAGCCGGCGCTCCACGTCGGCCTCGTCGACGCCGATGACGGTGTTGAAGTTCGCCGAGCGGGTGATCTCCTCGAAGGGCCGGCCGAGCCGTTCGCAGTGCCCGCGCAGCACCTCGCTCTTGTGGCTGAACTCCTCGGGGCTGCCGTAGAAGTTCGTCGCGCTCGCGTACTTCGCGGCGATGCGGAGCGTCACCTTCTCGCCGCCGCCGGCGATCCACATGGGGATGCCACCCTCCTGCAGTGGCTGCGGCTGCACGATAGCGCCCTGCACCTGGTAGTGCTCGCCGTCGAGCGTCGCGCTGCCCGTGGTCCACGCCTGGTGCATGATCTCGACGCCCTCGCGGAGCCGGGCCAGCCGCTCGGGCACCTCCGGGAAGCCGTAGCCGTACGCCCGCCACTCGTGCTCGTACCAGCCGGCGCCGATGCCCATCTCGACGCGCCCGCCGGAGACGACGTCGACCGTCGCCGCGACCTTCGCGAGGTACGCGGGAGTGCGGTAGCTCATGCAGGTGCACATCTGGCCGAGCCGCACCCGCGAGGTCGACGCCGCGAACGCGGCCATCAGCGACCACGCCTCGTGCGTCGCCTCGTGCGCCGAGGGCACCGGCACGGTGTGGAAGTGGTCGTAGACCCAGATCGACTCCCACGGCGAGCCCTCGCGGTCGGCGAACTCGGCGAGCGAGCGCATCACCGCCCACTGCTCGCGGGGATCGATGCCGACGAGGTCGTGACGCCAGCCCTGGGGGACGAACATTCCGAAGCGCATGGTCACGATCGTACGCGTGGACGCTCCGCGCACCCGTCGCGAGCGGCGCCTCGGGCGCGACCCGACCCGGGCTCCGTGTCGCCGGCCCGCTGCGTCGAGCGCCGCCGAGTCGACCAGCGCCTAGCCGAGCGCCCCCTGCGGCACGTGCACGAACTGCACCCCGCCCGCCGCGACCGCCTCGGCGATCGCCGGCCGCACGTCGACGAGCCGGTCGACCCGCCTGCCACTCGCGCCGAACGCGGCGGCGAGCGCGGCCCAGTCGGGCTGCACCAGGTCCACGCCGACCGGGCGGATGCCGCGATCGACCTCGTTCTGCTTGATCTCGGCGTAGCCGCCGTTGTCGACGCAGACGACGGTGAGGTCGAGCCGTTGCTCGATCGCCGTGACGAGCTCGTTGACGCAGAACATGAGGGCGCCGTCGCCGATCACGGTGACCACGGGCCGCTCGGTCTGCGCGACGCGGGCGCCGATCGCGGCGGGCAGGCCGTAGCCGAGGGTCGCATACGTCGGCGTGTAGAGGAGGGAGTGCGGGCGCGATTGGCGCAGGACGTTCGCGAGGGCGAGGTACACGATCTGCGAGGAGTCGCCGGCGACGATCGCATCCTCGGGCAGCGCGTCGGCGATGCGCTCGGCGAGCTCGACGGTCTCGGGGAGGATGCCGTGCACCTCCGCCGCGATCGCGGCGCGGCGCGCGTCGAGGTCCGGACGGACGCGCGGTTCGGCGTCGGTGTCCGCCGCCGAGCCGGTCCCCGCTGCGGCATCCACCGCGGGCAGCGCAGCGAGCAGCGCGCGGACGACGGCCGCCGTGTCGCCGACGATGCCGATGCTCGCCTCGAGGTTCTTGTGCAGCTGCGCCGCCGAGATGTCGACGCGCACGACCGCCCCGCCCGGTTCGAGCCGGGGCACCCACAGCTCGGCCTCGCCGAGCTTCGAGCCGAGCACGACGAGCACGTCGGCCGACTCGGCGACCTCGCGGGCGGCCGCGATCCGGAGGTTCGAGCCGAGCGACAGCGGATGCCGTTCGTCGAGCACGCCCTTGCCGTTCAGCGTCGTCAGCACGGGGCCGCCGAGCCGTTCGGCGAGCGCCGTCACCTCCGCCGCTGCGCGGGTCGATCCGCCGCCCGCGATGATGACGGGCGAACTCGCCTGCGCGATCACGGCGGCGGCCGCGCCGACCGCATCGGGATCGCCGGGCTCGGGTGCGGGGGCCGGGCGGGCGGTCCGGGCGGCGGCCGGCACCCCGGCCGGGCCCTCGAGGACATCGAGCGGGATCTCGATGTGCACGGGCCGCGGACGCCCGGTGCGGAACAGCGCGAACGCGTCGTGCACGGCATCCACCGCCTCCGCCCCGCTCGTGACGCGACGCGACCACTCGGCGATCGCCGCGACCATCGCCGTCGCGTCCTTCGTCTCGTGCAGGGTGCCGACGTCGCGGAACTCGGCGCCGAGCGCGACCCCCGGTGAGAGCACGATCAACGGCCGCGATTCGCAGAACGCGGTCCCGATGGCGCTCATCGCGTTCTGCAGCCCCGGCCCCGACGTCGTGATGACCACGCCGGGCAGCCCGGTCTGCTGCGCCCAGCCGTCGGCGCCGTAGCCGGCGCCCTGTTCGTGCCGGTTCGTCACCGCCCGCATGCCGAGTTCGGCGAGCGGGCGGTACAGCTCGAGGTTGTGCGTGCCCGGGATGCCGAAGACGGTCGCCACCCCGTACGCCCGGATCGTCTCGAGCACCGCCCGGCCCGCGGTGTCGGCGTACTGCTCCTCGCTCATGCCGTCCATCCTTCCGGCTGCGCGGCGCGGTGCCGGCGCTCCCCGCCGACCCACGTCTCGAGCACGGGGATCTCGGCGATCCGCTCGGCGTCGAACGTCAGCGGGTCGGCGCCGAGCACGACGAAGTCGGCGTACTTGCCGGCCTCGAGCGAGCCGAGGTCGTCCTCGCGCCCGAGCGACACGGCCGCCTCGTAGGTGTGGGCCCGGAGCGCTGCGGCGGCCGAGATCCGCAGGCCGTCCGAGCCGAGCCGGTGCCCGCGTCGGGTGACCCTGGTGACCGCGGTCTGGATCGCCTCGAGCGGGATCGGCTCCGCGACCGGCGCGTCGGAGGAGATCGTCATCGGCACCCCGGCGGCCTCGAACTCGCCGAGCGGGTTGAATCGCTCGCCCGGCGTGCCGATCGCCTCCTCGACGCCCTCCCCCCAGTTGTAGTAGTGCTGCGGCTGGTTCACCGGACGGATGCCGGCCGCCGCCATCCGCGCGATCTGCTCGGGCGTCGGCAAGCCGCAGTGCTCGATGCGGTGCCGGGCGTCGGCGTCGGGGCGCTCGGCGAGGGCGGCCTCGATCGCCGAGACCACCATCTCGATCGCGGTGGGCGACTGGGCGTGCGTCGCCGTCTGCAGTCCCGCGGCGTGCGCCTTCCGGATGAGCTCGGCGTAGTCGGCGGGCTCGTGATAGAGCTGCCCGGTGCGGCAGGGGTCGCCGACGTAGCCGTCGGGGAAGTAGGCCGTCCAGCCGCCGAGCGTGCCGTCGGCGTAGAACTTGATGCCCGCGAAGCTGAGGTGCGCGTTGCCGAACTGCCCGACGAGCCCCATCTCGAGGGCGTCGTCGAGGAGGTGGGAGAGGAGGTACATCGAGACCCGCAGCTCGAGCCGGCCGGCCTCGGCGAGCCGCAGGTACATGTCGAACTCGCGCCGCGAGACCTGCGCGTCGCCGATCGTCGTGACGCCGCCGGCGAGGAAGTGCCGCGTGGCGAGGTCGAGCTGGCGCAGGTGCTCCTCGGGCTCGTCGGCCAGGTGGAAGTTCGGGCCGTGGTGACCGATCTTCACGCCGTGCACGCCGGTGAGGATGTTGCACGCGGCGTCGGAGAGCTCACCGGTGAGTTCGCCGTCGGCGTCGCGGAAGAACTCGCCGCCCTCCGGGTTCGGGGTGTCGCGGTCGACGCCGTTGCGCTCGAAGGTGAAGGAATTGACGACGCCGCCGTGACCGGAGGCGTTCATCAGGTACACCTCGCGGTCGGTGGCGACCGCGTCGAGTTCGAATCGAGTGGGGTGGCGCTGCTCGGCGAGGTTCCGGTGCTCGTAGCCGTAGCCGCGCACCGGGCGGCCGGCGGGGAGCCGGCGGGCGGCCTCCTGCAGGAGGGCGACGATCTCGGGGATGCTGCCCGCCTTCGCCGGGCCGCAGTCGACCCAGGTCATCATCTGCCCGTACATGAGCGGGTGCGCGTGCGCGTCGATGAAGCCGGGGACGACGACCGCGTCGCCGAGGTCGACCCGGTCCGGGGCGAGGCCGGCGCGCTCGGCGGCGGCCTCGCACTCGGCGGGGGTGCCGATCGCGACGATCCGGCCGCGGTCGGTGAGCATCGCGGTCGCCTTGGTGCCGGCGTCGTCGACGAGGTGGATGGCCCGGGCCGTGACGAGTCGCGGGACGGTCTGGTTCGGCCGGTCGAAGGCGGTCAGCTTCCTCATGGCAGGGGCGTCTCCTTGGTGTCGAGGCGGGGGGTGAACGAGGCGGTGACGGGCGCCTCGTCGGAGTGCTGCGGTGCGAGCCGCGTGCAGATGCCGGCGAGCACGGCCATGCCGACGAACATCGCGATGACCGACCAGATGCTGCCCGTCCAGGCGATGAGCTGCGTCGCGAACCAGGGCGAGAACCCGGCCCAGATCGCCGCGCCGACGCCGTAGGAGAGGGCGATCGAGGTGTAGCGGGCCTGCGGGCGGAACATCTGCGCGAGGATCGCGGCGATGGGCGCGTAGGTGGCGCTCATGGCGATGCGGACGAGGGAGGCGAGCAGGAAGATGAGCGGCTCCACCTTGCCGGGCATCGCCAGCATGAAGGGGATGAACGTCGCCACGGAGGTGACGAGGCCGATGTACATGATGTTCTTCCTGCCCCACTTGTCGCCGAGCCAGGCGACGGGCAGGGTCACCACGAACTCGACGAAGGACGCGATCGTCATCGCGTCGAGGATGACCTGCTCGCTGAGCCCGATCGGGGCGCCGGTGGCGTAGGCGGTGGCGAAGGTCGTGGCGAGGTAGTACCCGCCGGTGGAGATCGGCAGGAGGCCGATGCCGAGGAGGATCGGCAGCCAGTTGCTGCGGAGCGCGAAGGCCAGCGGCATCGACTGCTTGCGCCCCTCCACCTTCTGCTCGAAGACGGGCGACTCCTCGACCCGGTAGCGCACCCAGAATCCGACGCCCACGAGCACGATCGAGAGCAGGAAGGGGATGCGCCATCCGCCGTTCAGGATGAAATCGTCGCCGCCGCGCGACATGATCGCGAAGATGCCGGAGGCGAGGAGGGCGCCGGCCGGGTTGCCGAGCTGGGTGAAGCCGCCGTAGAAGGTCTTCGACTTCTCGGGGGCGTGCTCGACGCTCATGAGCACGGCGCCGCCCCACTCGCCGCCGACGGCGAGGCCCTGCATCGCGCGCAGCAGGATCAGCAGCACCGGGGCGAGGAAGCCGATGTTCTCGTAGGTCGGCAGGCAGCCGACGAGCACGGTCGAGACGCCCATGAGCAGCAGCGTGATGACGAGCGAGGTGCGTCGGCCGAGCTTGTCGCCGATGTGGCCGAAGATGATGCCGCCGAGCGGGCGGACGAGGAACGCGACGGCGAAGGTCGCGAAGGCCGCGGCGGTCTCGGCGAGGGGGTCGCCGCTCGGGAAGAACAGCGGGCCGAAGACGAGCGCGGCCGCGGTCGCGTAGACGTAGAAGTCGTACCACTCGATGGTGGTGCCGACGAACGCGGCGATGCCCGCGCGGCGGGCTCTGCTGTGCGTGGTGGTCATGACCGCTCCTTCGCGGATGATTCAGGGGACAGCGATGGATGCTACGAGCCTCCGTCATCGCCAGCAAGCACAGAACTCCAGCGGGACGCCTGACCCACTGGAGTTCTGCTCGCCATCCGATGCAGAATCGTTCCGATCATCGGAGCGAGCGGGCCCTACACTGCTGTTGTGCAGGTGATCACTCGCGTTCAGCGGAATCTCAGACGGTCGGCGTAGCGCCGTGGACTTCGACGCCGAGCTCATCCGCGCGCTCCAGGAGGACGGACGCGCGAGCATCCACGCCCTCGCCGGCCGCCTCGGTCAGTCGCGCGCGGCCGTGTCCGCGCGGCTCCGCGCCATGCTCGGCGACGGCACCGTCCGCGTCGTCGCCGCAGTCGATCCGGTGTTCCTCGGCCAGCACGTGCTCGCCCATGTCTCGATCCGCACCGACGGCGCGGTCGAGCCCGTCGCCGAACAGCTCCGCGGCCTCGCCGAGACCGTGCTCGTCTCGGCCGTCGGCGGCGTCTACGATCTCGTCACCGAGCTGCGGCTCTCGTCGATGGCGGCCCTGCACCGGCTGCTCGCCCGCATCCGCGCGATGCCGAGCGTCGTCGAGATCAACACCCTCATCTATTCGAAGGTCATCCGGGGCTTCTTCGTCTCCGAGTACCACGGCGGGATCACCATCGACGCGATCGACACCGCCCTCATCGAGCAGCTGCAGCGCGACGGGCGGGCGAGCTTCCGCGCGCTCGGCGAGGCCGTGCGGCTCTCGCCCTCGGCCGTCGCCACCAGGGTGCAACGGCTCATCGACGGCGGCGTGATCAAGGTGAGCGCCGTCGAGGCGCGCGGGCTCGCGCACCGGCAGCTCTCAATGGGCGTCGGCCTGAACCTCGCCGGCGACGACGACTCCCTCATCGCCGCGCTGCACGGCTGGCGTGGCGTCGACTTCGCGGCGAAGACGCTCGGCCGATTCGACGCCATCATGACTCTCGTCGAGCCCTCGCCCGGCGCTCTCTACGCGAGCCTCGAACGCATCCGGGCCGTGCCCGGCGTCGTGCACACCGAGTCGTGGCTGCACCTCGCCGTGCTGAAGGAGCACTACGCGCGGACGCTCCGCGCACCCGTCGCGAGCGGCGCCTCGGGCGCGACCCGACCCTGAGGCCGGTTCAGCGCTCACCCTGAGGCCGGGGCGAGCGGGCCGGGGCTACCGTGTGCGGCATGACCCGGCCCATCTCCCCCGTGCTGTTCTGCGACTACCGCGCGGCCCGCTTCCGGGCGACCGCCGTGCGCTCCTGCGGTTCCCGACTGATCCGCATCGCCGGATCGGGGCTCTGCCCGAGCCCCGGCTGGACCCTCGAGCTCGTCCCCGTGAACGGCGGCGTCGTGCCGCACCCCGATGCGCTCTGGCTGGCGGTGCGCGAGACGCCGCCCGACGACGCGGTGCTCCGCGCCGACACCGCCACCGAGGTGGAGGCGATCGTCGAGGACTCCGCCGCCACCGAGATCGTCATCCATCTCCCCGGGCGGGAACCGCTCGTCGTGGCCGTCGCCGAGCCTGCACCCGACCAGGCGGCCGCGGGCGAGCTGGTGCGGGGCTGAGCCCGGGCGACGCGGACGGCGGGATGCCTCAGTCGAGGCATCCCGCCGTTCCGCGCGTGGGCGCGAGGTGACGCTCAGGCGAGGGCGAAGCGCAGCTCCGCCATCGCGGGTGCCGACCAGACGCCGTCGTCGAGTTCACTCGCCCGCACCGTGACGACCTTGCCGCCCTTCGCGACGACGAGCAGGGCGAGTTGCGGCAGCAGATCGCCGGCCGGCGTCCCGTCGGCGAGCGCGTCGCCGGCACCGTGGTCGGTGGCGTACTCGATCGCGCCCGACTCCCGGTCGAGGGTGCCGTTCACCGAGCTCGTGAAATCGAACCAGAACGTCTCCACCGCTCCGTCGGCCGCCTCGCGGGCGATCGCCGCGAGGTCGCGCTCGACCCGGCCCGCGCTGCCCTCGGCGAGCGCGCGCAGCGCACGCTCCGCCTCGCGCACGTTCAGCCGGCCGAGCTCGCGGCGGAGGATCTCGTCGAGCTCCGCCGCGCCGAGCCGGTCCGGCGAACCGGGCACCGCGACGACGCGGCGCGAGTTCCTGGTGTTCTGGAGGAAGAGGCTGAGCAGCGGCTCGGCGGCGAACACGAAGGCGGGCACCCGCTCGTCGGGGTCGCGTTCGAGCAGCTCCCGCCGGGCCACCTCGATGACGCGCTTCGAGTACTGGTCGAGGAGGGTCTTGCGGCCCTCGTCGCCGAGCAGGCGGCTGGCGCCGCCGAACTGGCTCGCGGTTCCGCGGTTCGAGCCGCGTGGCTTGTCCTCGCCGGGCTCGCGGTTCGTGGCCGCATCGAGGTTCTCGGTGCCGCGCTGATCGATCGGCAGCTTCGCGGCGCGGTCGGTCGGGGTGGCGTGCCAGAGCGCCCACTCGCTCGCCGAGATCGTGATCGCGTAGGCCTCCTGATCCTGGCTCGGCGCGCGCAGCAGCTGGCCGAGCGTGAAGTGGGAGCCGACGTGCACGGCGTCGTCGAGCCGGTTCGGCAGCACGAACACCTCGCTGACGTCGGGCGAGACGAACAGCGCGAGCGAGCGGGCGAGACCGCCCCAGAGCTGCTGGTCGCCGAGGATCCGGTCGCGTTCGGCCCGGATCGCGTCGAGCTCGGCCGCATCGGCGCCCGCGGCTTTCAGATGCTCGAGCGCCTCGTCGAAGCCGCTCTTCACCGCCACCTCGGCGCGCTCGCGCTCGCTCACCACGGGCGAGGTCGAGGCGTAGATCGTGACCGCCGGGTGATGCGCCCCCGCCAGGACCGTGAAATCCGCGGCCGTGGGCAGTTCGTAGTGGACCGTCATCCGTACCCCCTCGAGGATCGAGAGCGACGGCGATGTCGCTCCCTCCCCACCCTATGAAGGCGCGGGGTCCGCCGACACCCCCAGCTGCGGCATCCGGATGGCTTGCTCAGGATCGCCCGCTGGAATAGCCGCCGCCGCTCCCGGCGTTGGCACGAGTGATGACCACGACGCCGAAGCTCTCCGTCCTCGACCTCATTCCCGTCCGCGACGGCCAGACGAGCGCGGAGGCGGTGCGCGCGTCCATCGCGCTCGCCCGGCTCGCCGATCACGCCGGCTACGAGCGGTACTGGTTCGCGGAGCACCACAACATGCCCTCCGTCGCCTCGACGACGCCGCCCGTGCTGATCGCCGCGGCGGCGGCGAGCACCGAGCGCATCCGCGTCGGTTCCGGCGGGGTGATGCTGCCGAACCACGCCCCGCTCGTCGTCGCCGAGCAGTTCGCCGCGCTCGAGGCCCTCGCCCCGGGGCGCATCGACCTCGGCATCGGCCGGGCGCCGGGCAGCGACCCGGTGATCACGCAGTTGCTGCGCATCTCGGGTCCGACGGCCGACGTCGACCGCTTCCCCGACCACATCGCCGACATCCTGGCGCTGCTCTCCCCGGACGGCGCGACGCTCCGGCTCACGAGCGGTCGGGAGTACGCGATCCAGGCGACCCCGGCGGCGACCGAGGTGCCGACGCTGTGGCTGCTCGGCTCGAGCGACTACTCGGCGAAGCTCGCGGCCGAGCTCGGCCTGCCGTACGTGTTCGCGAACCACTTCTCGGGCGAGGGGCTGGAGCGGGCGCTCGAGCTCTACCGCAGCGGCTACCGGCCGAGCGAGGCGCACCCGGAGCCGGTGACGTTCCTCACGGCGAACGTCGTCGTCGCCCCGACCGCCCGGGAGGCCGAGGAGCGGGCCCTGCCGCAGCTGCGCGCGATGGCCCGGCTCCGACTGAACCGGCCGATGCGGCCGCTCGAGACCGTCGACCAGGCGCTCGCCGCGCCCCGCGACTCCGACGCCGAGCAGCTCATCGAGGCGATGCGGCACCGCTGGATCATCGGCGACGCGGATGCCGCGGCCGGCGAGCTGCGCGCCCTCGCGACGCGGCACGGGGTCGCCGAGATCATGGTCTCGCCCGTGGCCGGCGCCCGCGACGACGAGCCGCGCGACGCCGCCCCGGGGCGCGAGCAGTCGCTCACGCTGCTGGCCGAGGCGCTGGCGGGCTAGCCGCGGGAGGAGATTCGCGGCCGGGGAGGATGATTCGGCCGTCTCGGCCCTCCCCGCACGCGAATCTCCTCCGGCCACGCAGGAGCACCCGGCACCTGGCGCCCGGCACCCGGCACCTGGCACCCGGCACCCGGCACCGGCGCCCGCCGGCGCTCAGGCGGCGGGGAAGCGCAGCTCGACCTCGAGGCCGCCGCCGTCACGGGCGCGGAGCGCGAGCTCGGCGTCGTGGCGCTCGGCGATCGCGGCGACGATCGAGAGGCCGAGCCCGCGACCGGGCGCCCCGGCGGTCGCGACCCGCCCCGGGGCGCGGAAGAACGGCTCGACGAGGGCGTCCACCGCGTCGGCGGGCACGACCGGGCCCGTGTTCGCGACCCGCAGACGTCCGCCCGCGGCATCCGTCGCCGGGACCACCTCGACGACGACCTCGCCGCCGGGCGCGTTGTGCCGGATCCCGTTCTGCACGAGGTTCAGCACCAGCTGACGCAGGAGCGGCGCCGAGGCGGACACGGTGGCCGGGGCGAGCTCGCTGCGGACGCGGATGCCCCGCTCCGCCGCCTCGGCGCCGAGCTCCCCGAGCGCCTCGCCGACGAGCCGGTCGAGCCGCAGCCGCACCGTCTCGACCGGTCCGCCGCGCTCGATCTGGGAGAGGTCGAGCAGCGCCTCGACGGCCGCGATGCTCCGCTCGTTGACCAGGCGGAGCCGCTCGAGCAGCGCCCGCTGCTCGGCATCCGGCCGCGCCCCGATCGCGACGTCGAGCATCGTGCGGGTGGTCGCGAGGGGCGTCTGCAGCTCGTGCGAGGCGTTCGCGGCGAAGCGGCGGTGCGCGTGGAACGCGTCCTCCAGCCCGCCGAGCATCTCGTCGAACGCGTCGGCGAGGTCGGTGACCTCGTCGCGGGGGCCCGCGAGCGCGAGGCGGTGGTCGAAGCGGCCGCGCGCAGCCCGGCGCGCGGCGACGCCGATCCCGTGCAGCGGCTGCAGCACGCGTCCGGCGAGCGCCCAGCCCGCCCAGCTCCCGCCCGCGGCGAGCAGCACGAGCATCCCGGCGGCGACCCAGAGGTACAGCTGCTGCAGGTCGTCCCGGGACGCGACGACGATCCCCGGCGTCGAGGCGGTCGCGGCGAAGCCGGCGTCGTAGCTGACGCCGTCGGCGCGCACCCAGTCGGGCTCGAGCGGCATCGCGGTGGCGAGCTGGGTGGTCGACGCGTCGAGCACGGCG
This sequence comes from Agromyces mediolanus, assembly GCF_044917495.1. Classification (GTDB taxonomy): domain Bacteria; phylum Actinomycetota; class Actinomycetes; order Actinomycetales; family Microbacteriaceae; genus Agromyces; species Agromyces mediolanus_B. The sequence goes on from NZ_JAVSSI010000002.1 coordinate 411,391, forward strand.
ACGGCCGTCGTGGAGAACGCGTAGCTCGGCAGCACCCCGAGGGCGACGTAGATGAAGCCGAGCAGGAGGGCGCCCGAGCCGACGAGGAGCCCCGAGTAGGTGAGCGCGAGGCGGGCGCGGATGGTGAGGCGGAACGGGCGCACCTCAGCCATGCCGGGCGCCCTCCTCGTGCGCTGCTCCCGGCGCCGCGGCCGCCCGGGCCGTCGACGCTGCACCCGGCGCCGACGCTGCACCCGGCTCCGATGCGGGCGCCGAGGCGGGCTCGCCGATCACGTAGCCGACACCGGGCACCGTGCGGATCGCCCAGGGCTCGCCGAGCTTCCGGCGGAGCGTGCTGATCGTCACCTTCACCGAGTTCGTGAACGGGTTCGCGTGCTCGTCCCAGGCCTTCTCGAGGAGGTGCTCGGCGCTCCGCACCGTGCCGGGCTCCCGCAGCAGCACCTCGAGCACCGCGAACTCCTTCCGCGACAGGCGGATCACCCGCGGCCCGCGGAACACCTCGTGCCGCACCGGATCGAGCCGCACGTCCCCGGCGCTCAGCACCGGCGGCCGCGCCTCGAAGCGGCGCCGGGTGAGTGCCCGGAGCCGGGCGACGAGCTCGGGGAACTCGAACGGCTTCAGCAGGTAGTCGTCGGCGCCGAGCGCGAGGCCGTCGACCCGTTCCTCGAGGCGGCGGGCCGCGGTGAGCATCAGGATGGCGGGGCGGTTCGCCCGCCCCGCGAGCTCCGTGCAGACCTCGTCGCCGTGGATCACGGGCAGGTCCCGGTCGAGCACGACGGCGTCGTAGTCGTTCACCTCGATCGCGGCGAGCGCCGCCTCGCCGTCCGCCGCGACATCCGCGGCGATGGCGTACTGCGCCAGTCCCGCCCGGATCGCCTCGGCGAGCATCGCCTCGTCTTCGGCCACCAGTACGCGCATCGATCACCCTCCGGCATCCATGGAAGCAAAGCGGAGGTATGGAAAACGTCAGCGCATCCCTTGACGACGCTATGACCGCGCTTCGGATCAGCTGGGTACGCCCGCGATCCGGCGGGCCACGACCGGGAGGATCCCGCCATGCCAACGTCAACCGCCATCCGCCTGCTCGGCGCCGCATCCCTCGTCGGCTTCGCCGCGCTGCTCAGCGCGTGCAGCGCCGCGCCGGGAGCGGGCGACGGCGCCGGGAACGACGGCGCCCTGCAGAACAGCACCTACGAGCAGCAGTACGAGGACTGGCGCCTGAAGTACGACGCCTGCATGAAGAAGGCCGGCATCGAGCTGCCGAAGCCCGTCGACGCCGGGAACGGGGGCGAGGCCGTGACGCTCGACGCCGGCGAGATCGACTTCGACGCCTTCCAGGCCGCCGACGAGGACTGCCGCGCCGAGGTCGGCGACCCGCCGGTCGACCCGGACGCACCCACCGCGGAGGAGATGTACGAGCAGCAGCTCGTCTTCGCGAAGTGCATGCGCGAGGCCGGATACGACTACCCCGACCCCGAGCCGCCGAGCAAGAACGGCATGTCGGCCGCCATGGTGGCCGCCGACTACGACGAGGCCGACCTCGACCGCTGCAGCGAGGCCGCCGGATTCGGAACGGGCGAATGAGACGCCGCTGGCTCATCCCGGTCGCCGCGGTCGCGGCGGTCACGGTCGTCGCGGCCGGGATCTGGCTGCTCCGGCCGGACGCGGATGCCGAGGCGAACGCCGGAGCCGACGCCCCGCCGCCTGAGTCCGCGGAGGCGACGGTCGGCGACCTCGTCGAGACCGCTCGGGTCACCGGCGAGCTCGGTTACCGCGGCGCGCGCAAGCTGGACTCGCCCCTGCCCGGCACCGTCACCTGGCTGCCGGAGATCGGCGCGGTGATCGCCCGCGGCGGCGTGCTGCTGCGCGTCGACGACACCCCGATCGTGCAGTTCTTCGGTGAGCTGCCCGCCTGGCGGGCGTTCGGCGAGGGCATGAGCGACGGTGCCGACGTGCGCCAGCTCGAGGAGAACCTCGCCGCCCTCGGCTTCTTCGACCGCGAGCCCGACGAGGAGTTCACCTCGCGCACCGCGGCGGCGATCGAGGACTGGCAGGAGGCGCTCGGGCTCGAGGAGACCGGTGCGATCGAGCTCGGTCGCGTCGTGTTCTCGCCGGGCGAGGTGCGGGTGCGCTCCCTCGAGCTCGCCGTCGGCGGGGCATCCGGCGGGGCGGCGCTCGGCGTCAGCGACACCGCCCGCGAGGTGACCCTCGATCTCGATCCCACCCTCGCGAGCACGGCGCCGGTCGGCGGCACGGTGGAGCTGCGGCTCCCCGGCGGCGGCACGACCACCGCGACGGTGCAGTCGGTGGGCGCCCCCGTCGAGCGGGACGACGCGATGGGCGGCAGCTCGCTGAAGCTGCCGGTGCGCCTCAGCCTCGACGACCCGGCCGCCGCCTCCGCCTTCGGCGAGGTCAAGGTGACCGCGACGTTCTCGCACGTCCTCGCCGAGGACGTGCTGCTCGTGCCGGTGACGGCGCTCCTTGCGCTGCCGGGCGGCGGCTCGGCGGTCGACGTGGTCACCCCGAAGGGGCTGAAGCGCGTCGAGGTGGAGCTCGGCTCCTTCGCGAGCGGGCTCGTCGAGATCGTGTCGGGGAAGCTCGAGGCGGGCGATCGAGTGGCGGTGGGCGTATGAGCGCCGAGGCGCGCGCGGACACCGCGACGACGGATGCCGCGACCACGGATGCCGCGACGAGTGCTGCAGCGACCGCGGACGCCGGGGCCGCCCCGGTCCTCGAGCTCGTCGGGGCGAGCCGCGAGTACGGCTCCCCGCCGACGCTCGCACTGGACCGCGTCGATCTCGTCATCCGCCGCGGCGAGCTCGCCGCGATCGTCGGGCCGAGCGGCTCCGGCAAGTCGACGCTGCTGAACCTGATGGGCACCCTCGACCGGCCGACCGCGGGCACGGTGCGCGTCGACGGGATCGACGTGGGCGCGCTCGGCGACGCCGCGCTCAGCGCGCTGCGGGCACGCACGATCGGCTTCGTCTTCCAGCAGTTCCACCTCGCCGACGGGGTGTCCGCGGTCGAGAACGTCGCCACCGGGCTGCTGTACTCCGGGGTGCGCGCGAGCGTCCGGCGGCAGCGCGCCGCCGAGGCCCTCGACCGCGTCGGCCTCTCGCACCGAGCGCGCCACCTGCCGCGGCAGCTCTCGGGCGGCGAGCGCCAGCGGGTCGCGATCGCCCGAGCGATCATCGGCGATCCGGCGGTGCTGCTCGCCGACGAGCCGACGGGCAGCCTCGACAGCCGCTCCGGTGCGACCGTCGTCGGGATCCTGGAGGAGCTGCACGCCGAGGGCACCACCGTCGTCGTCATCACCCACGATCGCGATCTCGCGGCCGGGATGCCCCGACGCATCGGCATCCGCGACGGCCGGATCGACGAGGCGGATGCCGACGCCCACGAGGGCGCGGGCCGCGGGCACGGCGCAGACGCCGGATCGGAGGCGGCGGCGTGAACGCGCCGCGTTCCCGGCTCCGGGCCGCCGACCTCGTCGCACTCGGTGCGCACGGGGTGCGCGCGCACCCGCTGCGGGCGGCGCTCTCCGCGCTCGGCATCGCGATCGGCATCGCGGCGATGGTCGCCGTCGTCGGGCTGTCGAGCTCGAGCCGTGCGCTCGTGCAGCAGCAGCTCGCCGCGCTCGGCACCAACCTGCTCACGGTGACCGCGGGCGACGACCTGTTCGGCGAGGCGAGCGAGCTCCCGACGGAGGCGACGGGACGGATCCTCCGCCTCGACGGGGTCGAGACGGCCGCGTGGACGGCGGCGCTCGACAAGGTGCACGTCTACCGCAGCTCGCTCATCCCCTCGGGCGAGACCGGCGGGCTCTCGGTGCTCGCGGCCGACGCCGCGCTCCTCGAGTCGACCGGGACCGAGCTCGCAGCCGGGCGCTGGCTCGCCGAGGTGCCCGCATCGCTCGACACCGTCGTGCTCGGCGCGAAGGCCGCCGAGCGGCTCGGGGTGCACGACGCCGGCACGCAGATCTGGCTCGGCGGTCGCGAGTTCACCGTCGTCGGCATCCTGGAGCGCTCCCCGCTGACCCCGGAGCTCGACACGGCGGCCCTCGTCACGGGCGAACGGGCGTCCGAGCTGTTCGGTTTCACCGGTTCGCCGACGACGATCTACGAGCGCTCGGCGGAGGACGCCGTCGCCGAGGTCCGGGAGCTCCTCCCCGGCACGGCGAACCCGGAGGCGCCGGAGGAGGTGAAGGTGAGCCGGCCCTCGGACGCGCTCGCCGCGAAGCAGCTCATCGACCAGGCGTTCACGGGCCTCCTCATCGGGGTCGGCTCGATCGCCCTCCTCGTCGGCGGCATCGGTGTGGCCAACACGATGGTGATCACCGTGCTCGAGCGGCGCCGGGAGATCGGCCTGCGGCGGGCGCTCGGGGCGACGCGGGGGCACATCCGCTCGCAGTTCCTCGTGGAGGCGATGCTGCTCGCCGCCCTCGGCGGGGTGCTCGGGGTCGGCATCGGCTGGCTCGTCACGGCGATCGTCGCGCAGGCGAACGGATGGCTCGTCGCGATGCCGCTCGAGGTGCCGCTCGCCGGGGTCGTCGTCACGATCGCCGTCGGCGCCCTCGCGGGGGTGCTGCCCGCCCTCCGGGCCGCGCGCACCTCGCCGACCGCCGCGCTCGGGCACTAGGGGACCCGCGCGGGGATGAGGGGGAAAGGAGTCCGGCCCGGCCAGGGGGTGGCCGGGCCGGACGGGGCTCAGGCCGCGAGGCCGAGCCGCCGGAGATCGTCGCTCGAGGGCCGGTACTCGGTCCCGTCGGCGACGGACGCATCACGGGGCACGCGTGCGCCGTTGTGCACCTTGGCATCGGCGCCCACCGTCGCGTACGGGCCGACGACCGCGCTGCGGCCGACCACGGCACCGTGCCCGATGCGGGCGTTCACACCGATGACCGCGCGCTCGGCGACGATCGCGTCGGCCTCGACCCAGCCGCCGTGCTCGATGGAGGCGCCGCGCTGCACGACGGCACCCGGATCGACGTAGGCGGTCGGATCGACGTAGGCCGTCGGGTCGACCTTCGCGGTGGTCGCGACGAGGCCGCGTCCGTTCGCGTGCTTGCGGTAGCGGCGCAGAACCCCGTGCTCGTCTTCGAATTCGACGTAGCTGATTCCCACGTTCCGCCTCCTTCACTGCCAGGACGGACTCTCCGCCCCGAACATAGACACAACACGGGTAGGGGCCCGGGTATTCCCGGGCTGACCGGGCTCTCGGCATCCGCCCGGGCCACGAGGTTAGGCTTGCCTCATGCCCGACGCCCCCCTGCTGCAGCTCGCGGGCGTGCGCATCCGGCACGAGGGCGCCGAGCGGGCCACTCCGGACGGGGTCGACCTCGTCGTCCGGGCCGGCGAAGTGGTGCTCCTCCTCGGCCCCTCGGGGTGCGGCAAGTCGACGCTCGCGCTCGCGATGAACGGCCTGGTGCCGCACTCGGTGCCGGCCGAGCTCGACGGGCGCGTGCTCGTCGGCGGCCTCGACACCCGGGAGCACCGGGTGGGCGAGCTGTCCGAGCGCGTCGCGATGGTGTTCCAGGATCCCGACGCGCAGGTCGTCACGAGCTCGCTGCTCGACGAGGTCTGCTTCGGGCCCGAGAACCTGCGGCTGCCGGTCGCCGAGGTGCTCGACCGGGCCGAGCGGGCGCTGAAGCTCGTCGGGCTCTGGGAGCGTCGCGCCGACGACCCCGCCCGCCTCTCCGGCGGCGGCCGCCAGCGGCTCGCGATCGCCGCGGCGCTCGCGATGGGCTCCCCCGTGCTGGTGCTCGACGAGCCGACGGCGAACCTCGACCCGGCCGGCATCGACGAGGTCTACGCGGTGCTCCGCGAGCTCGCCTCCGACCGCGACCACGCGATCGTGCTGGTCGAGCACAACCTCGACGCCGCGGCCGACCTCGTCGACCGGGTCGTCGTGCTCGACGCCGACGGCCGGCTCGTCGCCGACGGCCCCACCCGCGAGGTGCTCGTCGGTCGCGCCGAGGAGCTCGCGGCGCTCGGCGTCTGGCTGCCGGTCTCCACCCTCGCCGCCCTGCGTCTGCGGGAGGCCGGGGTCCCGGTCGATCCGCTGCCGATCACCCCGGCCGAACTCGGCGCCGCGCTCGATGCGATCGAGGCGCTGCCGGCCCCGCGCGACCCGGCTCCTCCGGTCCTGGAGCCCGGCGCAGCGACCGCGCCGTCGGTGGTGTCGGCCCGCGGCGTCGCCGTGCGCCGCGGGGGCCGCCGGGGCCCGCTCGTCGTGCACGACGTCGACCTCGAGGTCCCGGCGGGCGACTTCCTCGCCGTCGTCGGGGTGAACGGCGCGGGCAAGTCGAGCCTGCTGCAGGCGCTCGCGGGCGTGCTCGCGCCCGCCGCGGGCCGCATCGAGGCGGCCGGGATCGACCCGGCGACCGCGGATGCCGCGACGCGCAGCCGCGCGATCGGCTACGTCTTCCAGAACCCCGAGCACCAGTTCGTGGCGGGCAGCGTGGCCGACGAGCTCGGGCAGGCGCTCGCGCTGCAGGGTGTGCCGGAGCCCGAGCGCGCCGCCGCCATCGAGGCGATGCTCGCGCGCTTCGGACTCGCCGAGGCGGCGTCGAGGCATCCGTTCCTGCTCTCCGGCGGGCAGAAGCGCCGGCTCTCCGTCGGCACCGCGCTCATCGCGGGCGCGCCGCTCCTCGTCCTAGACGAGCCGACCTTCGGCCAGGACCGCGAGCGCGCGAGCGAGCTCGTCGCGCTGCTCCGCGAGCTGAACGACGCCGGGACGACCGTGATCGCCGCGACCCACGACCTCCAACTCGTCGCCGACCACGCGACGCGCGTCGCCGTGATGTCGGAGGGGCGCATCCTCGGGATCGGCCCGACCGCCGAGGTGCTCGCCGGCCCGCTGATCGAACAGGCGGGGCTCCGGCATCCGCCGCTCGCGCGCGCGACCCGCGGGCTCGCGCGCCATCCGGAGTGGCGCGCCGTCACCCGCTGGGCGCAGCTCCCCGCACCGCGCGGCACGGGTCCCGGCACGGCAGCACCGGGCGGTGCGAGGTGAGCGCACCGGGCGAGACGAGCGTGGCGCGCGGCGGGCCGCTCCGCTCGCTGAACGCCCTCGCGAAGCTCGCCGGCCCCGTGCCGGTGATGATCGCCCTCGTCTTCACCCGCGGCGTGCCGCTGCCGCTCGCCTTCGCGGTCTTCGCCGCGCTCGTGCTGCTCCTCGGCGCCCGGCTCGGGCTGCGGTGGATCCTCGTGGTCGTGCTCGGCGTCCCGGCGCTCGCGGCGCTGCTCGGGGTGAGCTTCGGGATCTGGGTCGACCCCGCGACGCTCCCCGCCGGCGCACCGGGCGCGGAGCTCGTGCTCGCGCAACTCGGCGACTGGCGCTTCACCGGCGCCATGTACCTCGTCGGGCTCGCGACGGCGCTCCGCATCGCGGCGATCATCCTGCTGGCGTTCATCTCGGGGCTCACGACCACCGGCGCCGAGCTCGTCCGCGCCCTCGTGCAGCAGCTCCGGGTGCCCTACCGGCTCGGCTACACGGCGCTCGCGGCGATGCGCTTCGTGCCGCGCTTCGGGCACGAGCTCGAGGTGATCCGCGCGGCGCGGCGGGTGCGCGGCGTCGACCGCGGCCGCGGGCCGATCGCCTGGCTGCGCAGCACCGTCGGACTCGCGGTGCCGCTGCTCGCGAGCGCCATCCGGCACGCCGAGCGCGTCGCGCTCGCGATGGACGCGCGCGCCTTCGGCGCCTCCGGCAGCCGCACCGAGCGCACCATCAGCAGCTGGCGCGCGCGCGACACGCTCTTCGTCATCGGCTTCTGGCTCGCCGCCGGGCTGCTCTGGTGGGCGGTCGAAGCGGCGGTGGCCTGACCGCGGACACGGCTGAGGCCCGGGCGAACCGCCCGGGCCTCAGCCGTCGATGCTCGGTGCGCGGGGATCAGCCCGCCGAGGCGGTGTCGACGATCTCGACGACGAAGACGAGGGTGCGGCCGGCGAGCTCGTTCGAGTCGCTCTTCTCCGCACCGTAGCCGAGGGCCGGCGGGATGGTGACGATGAGCTTCGTGCCCACCTTCTGCCCGACGAGCGCCGCGCCGAAGCCCTGGATGACGCCCGAGGTGGAGAACGTCGCCGGCTCGCCGCGCGAGTAGCTGTCGTCGAAGACCTGACCGTCGTCCCAGGTGAGGCCGGCGTACTGCACGGTCACCTGGTCGCCGTCGGCGACCGTCTTGCCGTCACCCGGCTCGAGCACCTTCAGCTCGAGCTCGGTCGAGGCATCCGTCTTCGGGATGACGACCGTCGGGGTCTTGTCGCCGTTGAAGGTGACCTCGGGCACGTTCTGAGTCCACTCGGCCGGGGTCGGCAGCGGCTCCGGGGTGGGCTCGACGTACTCCTCGACGACGTCGGCCACGATCACGACCGTGTCGTCCGCGGTGACGCCGAGGGACTCGTTGCCCGTCTCGCCGTAGAGCGAGGCCGCGGGCGCGACGGTGACGGTGCGGGTGCCGTACGGCTGGCAGTCGATCGCCGAGCGGAACGCCTCGAGCAGGCTCGTGTCGCCCATCGCGAGCGGCACCTCCTGCGAGACGATCTGCTCGCCGCTCGTGCCGTTGAACATCGTGAGCATCACGTTCGCGCTGACGCCGGACTTCGTCTCGTCGCCGTCGCCCTCGATGGCGACGGTGGTCTGCAGCTCGTCGGCGGCGAGCGGGGTCGTGAACGTCGCCGTGGGCGTGCCGCCGAAGTCGCCCGAGACCTTGACGGCGTCGCTCACAGCGCCCGGCTTCGCCTCGAAGCAGGGCGCCGCGGTCGCGGCGGCGTCGGTGGAGGAGGCGGGGGCGTCTCCGCTGCCGGCGCATCCGGCGAGCACGAGGGCGGAGGCGGCGGCGAGCGCGATGGGCGCGGTGCGGCGCAGGGCGCGGTTCATGAGGTCTCGATTCGTGATGCGGGATCGGTGCGCGGCCGGCAGGAGGTGCGGGCCGCCGGGCGCTGCCGCCCAGTCTGCCGCATGCGCCTTTCGATTCGCTGAACGAGTGCGCGAGCGGGGTGGGTCGGCGTTCCCGCTCGGGTCAGCGGTGCCGCAGCCGGCGGGCGACCTCGCGCACTGCCGCGCCGAACGGCTCACTCCCGCCCGGCCGGCCCGTCGCTCGGGTGCCCCGCCTCGTCCGCCGCAGCCGGGCGAGTCGCCTCGATGAGCTCGGCGAGTCGCGCCGAGAACCGGGCGTCGTCATCGAGGAGCGAGAGGCTCGGGCTCAGGATCGGCACGAGTCGCTCCTGCAGGTCCCCGTCGAAGCGGATGAAGGCGACGCTCAGCTCATAGTCGGCCGCGAGCTCCGATTGCTCGGGGTCCGGAGCATCGCGGAGCTCCACGAGTTCCCCGCGAGCCGCAGCGACCTCTGCGAGCATCGCGTCGTAGCCGTCGGCGACCTCGCCCATCATGGGCGGGCCCTCGCGCAGCCGCTCGGCGAACGAGACCGACTCGGCGAGCCGGGCGAGCAGGGGGTCCCAGCCGGCCTCGCGGTCGTCGGGAGCGTTCTCGGCGCCCTCCACCAGCGCCTCGACCGCGCCGAGCACCCGCGCGGAGCCGGGGCGATGGTCCCGCACCGTTCCGTCGGGGATCCCGCGGTTCAGCTCCTCGAGCAGTGCGGCGCGTGCGGCGTCGTACTCCCCGTCCGCGGTGCCGTCGAGTTCGCGGATGCGCCACAGCATCCAGAGTCGGTCGACCGCGTGGGCCGCGCCCTCCGAGTCATGCCCCCAGGGCAGGTAGCCGTCGAGCAGGATGGCGCGGTACGCGTCGCCCGCGAACGCGCTCGCCGGGCCGCCGGACCCGGCGTCTGCTGCGAGGGTCGAGATCGTCGCAGCATGGGCCCGCCGGAGCTCGTCGGCGCGGTCGACGGAGACGCGAAACGTGGACGAGAGATCTTCGAAGCCCCAGAACTCGCCGTACCGCTCGGGCAGCAGCTCCCAGCTCTCGATCTCGGCGAGGGCGCGCTCCTCGAAGGCGCGGTCCTCCTCGTACCAGTCGATGACGAAGGCGCCGACGGAGCGCCCGATCGCCGAGTCGGGGATGAGCGGATCGTCCGATCCCCGTCCGGTCCCCCGCATCGCCTCGATCGCGGCGTCGAGGAACCCGATGCGCTCCCTGGCGAACGCGGCGTCGGACTCGCGAAGCAGCGTGCGAGCCTCGTCGGTGATGGTTCCCGCGTCGAGCGACGCCGAGTACGCCTCGAGCCGCCCGAGCGCAGGCCCGCCGAACGTCGCATCGTAGAGCTCGAACGCCACGAGGGAGGTTGCGGCGCCCGCGGCCCTGAGCTGTTTGACTTCGGCGGGCTCGAGGCTCCGCAGCTCGGCCAGCACGACGTCCACCCGCTCGGACACTGCGACGACTTCGCGGTACACGGGTGTGCGCTCGACAACGGAGGCATCGAACTCCTGAAGCACGGGCGCCTCGTCGAGCAGTCCGCCGAGGCCGACCTCCTCCGGGAGCCCGCCCTCGCTCCCGTCCGCGGCATCCGCGTCGATCTCGCTCTGCGTCCACGTCTTCGCCCTCGGCACCGCCACCGCGAGTTCATCCGACCAGTCCTGGAGCTCTGCCGCATACGCTGCCGCCGCGCGTTCGGCGGCTTCGTCGGGGGCGCTCGGCGTGCATCCGCTCAGCACACCGGCGGTAGCCAGCGCGACGAGCGCGACGGCGAAGCCCCGTTTCAGCACATCCGTCCTCCGCATGATGCGACAGGATACCAAGCCAGCTCGACCGCAGAAAGCCTGCAAACCGGGTGTCGACTGCACTCCGGCTGCGACATTCCGTCGCGTCGACATCCTTGCGGGCGTCCAGCGGGCTCTGTCAGGATGCGGGACATGGATCGCCGCGTTCCGCTTCTCCTCGGGGGTGCGTTCGCGGCGACCGTGCTGCTCGTCGGCTGCGCGCCGGCGCCCGCGGACCACCCGAGCACCCCGGCGACGCACGCCGCCAGCGCTCCGGCGACGACGCCCGCATCGAAGACCGACGAGAGCGGCGCCCTCACGGCGGACGCCGTCGCCGCCGTCGCCCCGAACTGGGAGGGCTCGCGCTTCGCGGGATTCGTCGGCGCCCCCGACGGCCATGCCTACGGGGGTGACTGTCGAGCGAGCGCCTGGGCGGTCCTCTCCCTGACGGAGCGTGCGTCGCGAGTCGCCCGAACCTTCCAGGCACCGGGCGGGGCGGCTCCGACCCCGACCCTCGTCGTCGCGGTCGTGCCGCTCGAGACCGACGAACGGCAGACGGCGCTCGACGCACTCACCCACCAGTTCACCTCCTGCGTCGGCGAGAGCCCGGACGGCTCGGTCCGGCAGCGCCCGCTCACGCTCGACGACTGGTCGGGACTCCATCAGGTGCGGGACGACCTCGACCTCATGTGGGCGTCGTACACGCAGGGCGTCGTGGTCGCGCAGCTCGCCCCCGGATCCGACACCACCTCGGCCGAGCTCGTGGACGAGGTCCGCGCGATTCTCGCGCTCCAACTAGCCGAGCTTCGCTCGCCGGCGCCCCGGCTCACAGCAGGGCGACGCTGAAGAGGAGCCAGTTCAGCAGGAAGCTCCCGAGCTGGATCACCAGGGTGAAGGCCCCGCTGACGAGCCCGCCGATGGCCGCCCAGCGCAGGCGCGGAGCGGTGCCCGGTCGCGCACCGATGGCACCGAGCAGCACGAGCAGGGCCGCGAGCAGGATCGTGGCGACGAGGATCGAGTTCGACACCACCTCGAACCCGATGCGGGATGACGCCAGCCGGAAGAGGAGCGGCGTGACCAGGATGACGGCACCCTCCACCACGAGCAGGATGAGGCAGGCGAGCCCCTGCGGATTGAGCGCCGACTGCTCCGCTGGAGGCGACGGAGCGGGAGTCGACGATGGATCGGTGTGCGTCATGCCGGTCAACGTAACCCCGTTGACCGGAACACCGGGAATAGCGCCGATTCACTGAGCCAAAGCCGCTCGCCGTCCGAATCGTTGCGCAGGACGCCCGGAAGGGGGCCACAATAGTCGGATGGGGGACGAGCAGCAGCAACCCGACGCCGCCCGGCGCTTCGTGCGGCACGCCGACGCGTTCCTCGCGATCGACGAGGAGCTCTGGCAGCCGATCTCGCTCTCGACGGTCGCGCGCAGCGAACCGCAGTTCGGCGAGACGGTGCTCGACGCCTGCTGCGGCACCGGGGCATCCGCCGTCCCGACCGCCGAGCTCGTCGGCCCCGACGGCATCGTCGACGCGGTCGATGCGGCGGCGCCCATGGTCGAACTGGCCCACGCGCGGGCCGAGTCGGTCGGCGGCCTGCCCCGGCTCCGCCTGCACGTCGGCGACGTGCTCGCCTGGGAGCCCGCCGGCTACGACCTGGTGCAGTGCGTGCTCGGCGTCTTCTTCTTCGACGAGCTCGACGCGGGCACCCGCACCCTGATCGAGCGGGCGCGTCCGGGCGGCCGCGTCGCGATCACGGTGTGGCAGCACGGCGCGTTCCACTCGTTCCGGCAGGCGCTGGCGGATGCCGTCGCGGAGGTCGGCGGCGGCTCGCCCGACGCCCCGCAGGAGGCCGACCGCACGCCGGGCACGACCGGCGCCGTCGCGGGCTGGCTGCACGGGCTCGGGCTCGAACGGGTGCGCGCCGACGCGGTTCCCCGTCACCTGCCGCTCGACGACGACCTCGCGTGGCGGCTGGTGCTCGGCACCGGCCGGCGGAGCCTCCTCGACGGGCTCGGCAAGAAGCCCCGGCGCCGGGTGCGCGAGCGCTTCACGGCGCTCCTCGCGGAACGCGGCATCGACCGGGTGGATGCCTCGACGATCACGGCCGTGGGGCACCGGCCGGCCTGAGCCGGCCGTCGACCGCGCGAGGGAAGACCGGGCGTCGACCGTCTCTCGCCCAGGGTGGCCCGGCTAGGCCGATGCACGCGGTGCCACGAGCACCTTCGCGTGCGCGGTGTTGCCGGAAGCTAGCTCTTCGAGCAGCACCGGCAGCTCGTCGAGCGGCACCGTGCCCGTGTGCAGCTCGTCGACGCGCACCGAGCCGTCGGCGATCGCGCGCATCGCGCCGGTGAAGTCCGCTCGTGACCACGCCAGGGAGCCGACGACGGTGATCTCCTTGAACTGCCATGCGCCGTAACTCACCTGCGAGTCCGTCATCGGGAAGCCGAGGAGCGACACGACGCCTCCGCGCCGGATGAGCTGCGTCGACGGCTGCAGGATCTCCGCGACGCCGGTGCACTCGTAGAGCACGTCGGCTCCGGCGCCCGAGCTGAGGTCGGCGATGCGGGCCTGTGCCTCGCCGCCGGGCGCATGCACCTCGATGAATCCGAGCTTCTCGGCCGCGATGCGGCGCTCGGGGCTCGGCTCCACGACGATGAGGGCTCCCGCGCCGGCGTGCCGGGCATGCTGGGCGGTCAGCAGGCCGATCGGGCCCGCCCCCTGCACCACCACCACCGCGCCGAGCGCCTGCGGCGTCCGCCGCACTGCGTGGAACGTGATCGCGGTCGGCTCGATCAGGGCCGCCTGGATGTCGCTCAGCTCGTCGAGCACCGGCATCACTCGACGGGCGGGCAGGACGAGCGACGTCGCGAAGCCCCCGTGCAGCGGTTCCTCCGAGGTCGTGCCCGTGGCGTCGGCGAACACCCGGTCGCAGTGCTCGGCATGACCGGACAGGCACATCGCGCACCGGCCGCACGGACCACCCGCAGCGAGGACGACCCGCTGGCCGAGGGCGACCGCACCGACGTCGTCGGCGCACCGCGAGACCGTGCCCACCCACTCGTGCCCGAAGATCGACGGCGAGACCATACCGCCGAGCGCGTAATGGTGCGTATCGGTGGCGCAGACGCCGCAATAGATGAGCTCCACCTCCACGTACCCGGGCGGCAGCTCCGCCGACGGCGGGGAGTCCTCGAATCGGATCCGGTGCGGGGCGGTGACTCGTGCGTACATTTCGCGCCTCCCGGGGTCGGGTCAGGCGAGGCTCCGGAGGATCGCCTGCGACGGTGAACTCACCGTCGGCGATCATGGTATCCCGCTTGGCCCCAGGTCGCGAAGAACCATAGCTAGTTGGTGATGTATCCTGAGCTGCCAGCCCGCTTGGCTTGGTCGCCCATTTGCTCCCGATAACTCAGGACCCGACCGGCTCTCCCCCGTCGCGACCGGGCGCCCGGAGGCGTTCGACCGCTGGCCCCAGGAGCGGGGTAGAGCGCCACGGCGACACCCGCGAGCGCGGCGACGCCGTGCGAGGCGGTGACCCCGGAACCGCAGCAATCCGCCACGGCCGTCGGAGTCCGGCCGGCCTGATCGAGGGTGGCATACCTACCTCTAGGTATGGCATGCTCGGGGCATGACCACCGAGGCACGACGCATCCTCATCGAGGCCGCGCAGGAGCTCTACGCGACGAACGGCGTCGCCGCGACGACGCCCCGCGAGGTGCTCGCCCGCAGCGGCGTCGGGCAGGGCAGCCTCTACCACCACTTCCCCTCGAAACGCGACCTCGCCGCCGCCGCCGTCGCGCAGACCGTCGACGACACGCTCGGCTCCGCCGCCGCGACGCTGCAGAGCACCGCCGAGCCGCGGCTGCGCATCACCGACTACCTCGAACGGCCGCGTGCGGCGACCGCGGGCTGCCGCGTCGGCCGACTCACCTCGGATCCCGTCGTCATGGGCGACGACGCGCTGCGCGGCGAGGTGTCCCGCTACTTCGCGGAGCTCATCGAGCTCGTCGCGACGCCCTTCGCCGAGCAGGGCCTCGACGACGCCTCCGCCCGTGACCGCGCGACGACCGCGGTGGCGGTCATCCAGGGCGGCTACGTGCTGTCCCGCGCGCTCGGCGACGACGCCGCGATGCGCTCCGCCGTGCGCGGTCTCCTCGAGCTGCTGGAACCGCCGGCCGCCGGGACACGACAGAAGGAGCAGGCATGACCGACTACGAGGTGCTCGACATCGGCGCGCTCGACACCTGGCGATCGCACCACGGCGGCTTCGACGCCGCGCGCTCCCGGGACGGGCGCCGCATCGTCGACCACGAACTCGCCATGCAGTACCTGGGCATGTCCGCCAACGCGCTCGAACCGGGCGAGGAGGCGGGCTACTGGCACGCTCATTCCCAAATCGAGGAGCTCTACGTGTTCCTGGCCGGAACCGGTCAGATGGGACTCGACGACGAGGTGGTCGACGTCGGCCCCGGCAGCGTCGTGCGCGTCGGCCAGGGCGTCTGGCGCACGTGGCGGGCGCACCCCGACAGCGCTGGCGAGCTGCGCTGGCTCTGCATCCGCGGCGGCGGCGAGCCGCTCCCCCGCTTCCCCGACGACAGCCGCCGCGACCCCGACCGGCCGTCGCCCTGGTGAGCCGGGCGACGATCAGGACGCAGCCCGACTAGCCCGGCTCCTCCCCCGTTGCGACCGGGCGCGCGTGATCGTTCGACCACTGGCTCCAGGAGCCGGGGTAGAGCGCCGCGGCGACGCCCGCGAGCGCGAGCGCGGCCACGCCGTGCGAGGCGGTGACCCCGGAGCCGCAGTAGACCGCGACGGGCTGCTCGCCGTCGACGCCGAGCGCGGCGAAGCGCTCGCGCAGCGCCTCGGGTGGGAGGAAGCGCCCGTCGGCGTCGAGGCTGCCCGCGCTCGGCGCGGAGCGGGCTCCGGGGATGTGCCCGGCGGCTGGGTCGATCGGCTCGACCTCGCCGCGGTAGCGCTCGCCGGCCCGCGCGTCCAGCAGGACGCCGTGCTCCGGCAGCGCCGCCGCGGCATCCGCGTCGATGACGGGCATCGCGCCGAAGCGCGCCGTCGCGTCGCCGGGCGCGGGGACCACCTCGTCGGTGTCGAGCGCGCCGCCGGCCGCGCGCCACGCGGCGAGCCCGCCGTCGAGGAGGCGCACGTCGGCGACGCCGGCGTGGCGGAGGAGCCACCAGGCGCGGGCGGCCGACTGGTTGCCGAGGGCGTCCATCACGACGACCGCGTCGCCCTCGCGGATGCCCCAGCGGCGCATCGCCCGGGTGAAGGCGGCCTCGTCCGGCAGGGGGTGCCGGCCCTCGGCGGCCGACGGCGGCGCGGTGAGCTCGGTCTCGAGATCGACGTAGACGGCGCCCGGGACGTGCCCGGCGAGGTACGCGGGGCGCCCGTCGGGGGCTGCGAGGCTCCAGCGCACGTCGAGCACGACGGTGCGGGATGCCTCGGCGGCGAGCCGCTCGGCGAGCTCCTCGGCGGTGATGAGGATCGACATGCCTCCAGCTTGCCCTCCCGCGCGCGCCCCCGCCCCGGGGTTGCCCGACTTTCATGAAAGTCGGGCAAGTCGGGTGTGGGGCGGAGCGGGCGTCAGTCGGCCTTGCGGGGGCGGCGCTGCACTTCCGGCACGACGAGCTCGGGCACCACGCGCTTCATGAAGGCGTCGAAGTCGGGGGCGGTGAAGGCCGCGTAGCCGTGCTCGGGCGTGTACAGCAGGCCCAGGTCGATGAGCTCGGCGCGCGTCGGCCCGACCTGCGTGGACTCGCGGTGCATGACCCGGGCGACGTCGCCGGCCTTCTGCGGCTCGGGTCCGAGCTCGGCCATCGCCCGGAGGTAGGCCGCCTGGAGGGGGGAGAGCCGATCGAGCCGCACCCGGAAGAACGAGCCGTCGAGCTTCGCCTCGTACGCCTCGCGGGCGAGCGCGACGTCGTCGCGGCGGACGCGCGGCGCGTCGGCGACGCTCCACACCTGGGAGCCGAGCTCCTGCAGGAAGCAGGGGTAGCCGTGGGTGAGTTCGAGCGCGAGCTCGAGCGCGTCGTCGTCGAACGCCACGCCCTCGAGCCGGGCGGGTTCCGCGAGCGCCCGCCGGGCGTCGTCGTCGCCGAGCGCCCCGATCCGGCAGTAGCTGAACAGCCGCTCGGCGTACGCCTTGACGTCGCCGGAGAGCTCGACCGACTGCGGCAGGCCGGCGCCGACGAACGCGACCGGGAGCTTCCGCTGCACGGTCTTGTGCACGGCCTGGACGAGCGCCTCGAGCTGCGTGCGGGCGAGGAACTGCACCTCGTCGACCAGGAGCGCGATGCCGTGGCCCTGCTCGTCGGCGGCCTCGCCGAAGGCGACGAGCACGTCGGTGAGGTCCATGCCGAGGTCGCCGTGGTCGCCGGCGCCCTCGGCGGGCGTCACGTCCCAGGAGAGGCCGAAGGCGCCCTGCTTCACGACGGGCAGCGCGAAGGCGCTCAGCACCTCGGCGGCGCGACGACCGCGTTCGGTCCACCTGGCGCGGGGCGAGAGCCGGAGCAGCGTCGACTTCAGCTGGGAGAACATCAGCTGCCGGAACCTGGTCTCGTCGTGCCGGCTCGCCTCGAACTCGACGACCTCCCAGTGCGCGGCGCGCGCGAGCTCGCCGAACTGGCCGAGCAGCACGGTCTTGCCGACGCCGCGGAGCCCGGTGATGATCATCGACTGCTCGGTGCGATGCCGCTCGAGCCGCTGGAGCAGCACTCGGAACGCCTCGAGTTGCTCGTCGCGGCCGACCACGACCTCGGGCGCCGCCCCCGCATTCGGAGTGTACGGATTGCTGACGCTGTCCATGGAGGCATCGTAGTGAGTTTGGCGCGGTTTATCCAGATTGAATAAAACTGGCTAAACCTCCGAGGCATCCGGTACGCTGGAGCCCGGACGATTGCGACGTGAGGAGGGTGGATGCTCTTCAGCCTCGTCGTGTTCGGCGCCCTCTCCCTGCTGACGCCCCTGTTGACGAGGCTGATCGGCAGGCGCGTCTTCCTCGTCATCGCCCTGCTGCCCGCCGCCGTCTTCGGCTGGCTGCTCTCCCTGCTCCCCGAGGTCGTCGCCGGCGGCGTCGTCACCGAGCGGGTCGAGTGGATCCGGGCGCTCGACGTCTCCCTCGCCTTCCGGCTCGACGGGCTGGCGCTGCTCCTCGCGCTCGTCGTCACCGGCGTCGGGGCGCTCGTGCTCGTCTACTGCACCTGGTACTTCCGCGACGACGAGCCCGCGCTCGGCCGCTTCGCCGCGCTCCTCCTCGCCTTCGCGGGCGTCATGCTGGGCCTCGTCACCTCCGACGACGTCTACGTGATGTTCATGTTCTGGGAGGCGACGAGCGTCCTCTCCTACCTCCTCATCGGCCACTACACCGGACGCCGCGAGAGCCGCGGTGCCGCGCTGCAGGCGCTCACGGTCACCACCTTCGGCGGCCTCGCGATGCTCGTCGGGCTCGTGCTGCTCACCGTCGAGGGCGGCACCACCTCGATCGCCGAGCTCGTCGCGAACCCGGTCACGGGCGTCGCCGGGGAGTGGGGCATCGCCCTCGTGCTCGTCGGCGCGATCTCGAAGAGCGCCCTCGTGCCGTTCCACTTCTGGCTGCCCGCGGCGATGGCCGCGCCGACCCCGGTCTCGGCCTACCTGCACGCCGCCGCGATGGTGAAGGCAGGCGTCTACCTCGTCGCCCGCCTCGCCCCCGGCTACGCCGAGCTCGACGTGTGGCATCCGATCGTCATCGCCCTCGGCGGCCTGACCATGCTCGTCGGCGGCTGGCGCGCGCTGCGCCAGTACGACCTGAAGCTGCTGCTCGCGCACGGCACCGTCAGCCAGCTCGGCTTCCTCGTGCTCGTCACCGGCTTCGGCACGCGCGACGCCGCCCTCGCGGGCGTCGCCCTGCTCACCGCGCACGCGCTCTTCAAGTCGGCCCTGTTCCTCGTGGTCGGCATCGTCGACCACGCCGCCGGCACCCGCGACTGGCGCAAGCTCTCGGGGCTCGGCCGGCGGATGCCGGTGGTCGCGACGATCGGCTTCGTCGCCGCGGCGTCCATGGCCGGCGTCCCCCCGCTCCTCGGCTTCGTGGCGAAGGAGGGCGTGTTCAGCTCGCTGCTCGAGGCGGGCTCGGCGACCGCCGAGGGCGGTCCCGCGGCCGGCTGGGGCTGGCTCGCGCTCGTGCTCGCGTTCCTCGGCTCGGTGCTCACCGTCGCCTACAGCGTGCGCTTCGTCTGGGGCGCCTTCTGGACCCGGCCGAAGTGCGCGCCCACCCCGCTGCACCGCGAGCCCGCGATGGTCGCCGCGAGCCCCGCGATCCTCGCCGCCGCGAGCGTCGTCGCCGCCTTCGCGATCACGCTCATCGAGCCGCTGTACACGAGCTACGCCGACGAGCTGCCGGGGCCCGACGAGTACCACCTCGCGCTCTGGCACGGCCTCGAGCCCGCGCTCTGGCTCTCCCTCGCCGTGTTCGCCCTCGGCGCCCTCCTCGTCTGGGGCCGCGCGAAGGTCGCCCGCATGCAGGCATCGCTGCCGCCGCTCATCGACTCCGGCCGCGGCTACCTCGGTGTGGTCTCGGCGATCGACCGCTTCGCCGCCGCCGTCACGACGGCCATCCAGTACCGGGGCCTGCCCGGCTACCTCGGCATGATCGTGCTCGTCTTCATCGGCGGGCTCGGCGTCTCCGCCCTCGTGAACACCGCCTGGCCCGGCAGCGTGCGCCTCTGGGACTACCCCGCGCAGCCGTTCCTCGCGCTCGTCATGGGCATCGCGGCGATCGCGGCCGCGATCGTGAAGCAGCGGATGACCGCAGTGCTCCTCGTGAGCGTCACCGGGTACGGCCTCGTGCTCATCTTCGGCATGTCCGGCGCCCCCGACCTGGCGCTCACCCAGGCGCTCGTCGAGACGATCGTGCTCGTCGTCTTCGTGCTCGTCATGCGCCGGCTGCCGAAGCAGATCGCGACGACGCATCCGCCCGTCCACCGCCTCGGCCGCGCCCTCATCGGTGCGCTCGCGGGCATCGTCATGGGCGTCATCGGCTTCATCGCGCTCGGGGCGCGCACCGCGCCGAACATCGTCGACGGCCTCGCCGAGCGGGCGCTCGAGGCGCACGGCACGAACATCGTGAACGTCATGCTCGTCGACCTCCGCGCGTGGGACACCCTCGGCGAGATCTCCGTGCTCGTCGCCGTCGCGACCGGCGTCGCGAGCCTCATCTTCGTCTCCGGCCGCACCGGCGGCGCGCCGCGCCTCGACGAGCGGCCCGACCGCCGCAACCGGCTCCGCCCGGTCCCCGAGACGGCGTCGAGCATCGGCGGCGCACGGCCCCGCCTCGCCGACGTCGAGGGCGAATCGGATGCCGCGGCCGAGGCCGCCGCGACCCGCCAGACCTGGCTGCTCGCCGGCCGCACGCTCTCGCCGCGCCGCCGCTCGATCCTCATCGAGGTGCTCGTCCGGCTGCTGTTCCACCCGGCGATCGTCGTCTCCGTCTTCCTCCTCTTCGTCGGCCACAACGCGCCGGGCGGCGGCTTCGCGGGCGGTCTGCTCGCCGGGCTCGCCCTCGTCGCCCGCTACCTCGCGGGCGGCCGCTACGAGCTCGGCGAGGCCGCGCCGATCGATGCCGGGCACCTGCTCGGCACCGGTCTGCTGCTCGCGGCGGGCACCGCGACCTCGTCGCTCTTCTTCGGCCTCGCCGTGTTCGAGTCGAGCTGGTTCGAGACCGAGGTGCCGCTGCTCGGCACGATCTCGATCGGCACCTCGACGCTCTTCGACATCGGCGTCTACCTCGTCGTCGTCGGCCTCGTGCTCGACATCCTGCGCTCGCTCGGCGCGGAGGTCGACCGCCACCAAGAGGAGAACGAGCTGGAGCAGACCGCGAACGAGCCGGGGGTGCGCGCATGACCGCCTCGCTGACCCTCGTCGTACTGATGGCCGTGCTCTTCGGCGCCGGCATCACGATCATGCTCGAGCGCAGCCTCACCCGCGTGCTCATCGGCTTCCTGCTCGTCGGCAATGCCGTGAACATCCTCATCTTCCTCATGAGCGGGGCGCCCGGGCTCGCGCCGCTGCTCAGCGAGGGCGTGACCGCCGACGAGATCTCCGACCCGGTTCCGCAAGCCTTCGTGCTCACCGCGATCGTCATCAACCTCGGCATCACCGCCTTCATGCTCGCGCTCATCTACCGCTCCTGGTGGCTCGCCCGGCTCGGCGAGAAGGGCGACCTGGTCGACGACGAGGACGATCTCGAGGAGGAGGTCGAGGAGGCCGAGGGGCTCATCCGCAGCTCCGCCGCCGACGACCTCGCCATCCAGGAGCTCATCGACGCGAGCGACGAGGAGTTCGAGCAGTCCCCCGAACGACCCGATGAGGAGGTGCGCCCGTGACCCCCGCGAGCCTCGTCCCCCTGGTCGTGCTGCTGCCGCTGCTCGGCGCCGCCGTCGCCCTCGTGCTCGGCCGGCACCGCCGCGCCCAGATGGCCGTCTCCGCGAGCGTGCTCGCCGCCGTCGCGGTCATCTCCGCCGTCCTCCTCGGCGTCGTCGACTCGACCGGCATCGGCGTCGTGGTGCAGGTCGGCGGCTGGGACCCGCCGTTCGGCATCTCCCTCGTCGTCGACCGGCTCTCCGCGATCATGCTGCTCGTCTCGGCCGTCGTGCTGCTCGGCGTGCTCGTCTACGCGGTCGGCCAGGGCGTCGCCGACCGGCACCGGGAGACCCCGGTGTCGATCTTCCACCCGGCGTACCTCATCCTCTCCGCGGGCGTCTTCAACGCGTTCATCGCGGGCGACCTGTTCAACCTCTACGTCGGCTTCGAGATCCTGCTGTCGGCGAGCTACGTGCTGCTCACCCTCGGCGGCACGGGCGAGCGCATCCGCGCCGGCGTCACCTACATCCTCGTCAGCCTCGTCTCCTCGCTCTTCTTCCTCGCCGCGATCGCGCTCATCTACGGGGCGACCGGCACGGCGAACATCGCGCAGCTCTCCGTGCGCATCGCCGAGCTGCCCGACAGCGTGCAGCTCATCCTGCACCTGCTGCTCCTCCTCGCCTTCGGCATCAAGGCCGCGGTCTTCCCGCTGTCCTTCTGGCTGCCCGATTCGTACCCGACGGCGCCGGCGCCGGTCACCGCGGTGTTCGCGGGCCTGCTCACGAAGGTCGGCGTCTACGCGATCATCCGCACCGAGACCGTCATCTTCCAGGACAGCGACGTCTCGACGCTGCTGCTCGTCATCGGCGGGCTCACCATGCTCGTGGGCATCCTCGGCGCGCTCACCCAGGCCGACATCAAGCGACTGCTGTCGTTCACCCTGGTGAGCCACATCGGCTACATGATCTTCGGCATCGGGCTCGCGACCGAGCTCGGCCTCGCCGCGACGATCTACTACGTGGTGCACCACATCACCGTGCAGACGGCGCTCTTCCTCACCACCGGGCTCATCGAGCGCTTCGGCGGCTCGACGTCGATCAACCGGCTCGCGGGCCTCCTCAAGGCCTCGCCGCTCCTCGCCATCCTGTTCTTCATCCCGGCGCTGAACCTCGGCGGCATCCCGCCGTTCTCCGGCTTCCTCGGCAAGCTCGGCCTGTTCATCGCCGGCGCCGAGGGCGCCCCCGAGGCGGTCGGCGGGCCCGCGTGGCTCACCTGGACGGTCATCGCCGCCGGCGCCGCGACCTCGCTCATCACGCTGTACGCGCTCACCCGCTTCTGGAACATGGCGTTCTGGCGCAACCGCGACGAGGTCGAGGGCTACGACTCGCCCCTGCTCAACTCGGTGCTCGAGTGGGAGGGCAGCGGCGACACGGCCGTCGCCACCCGCACCACCCCCGTGCTCATGGTCGCCGTGACCACCGCGCTCGTCGCGATCACCGTGCTCCTCACCGTGTTCGCGGGCCCGCTCTTCGACCTCGCCGGGCGCACCGCGGCCGACCTCGTCGACCCGAACGTCTACATCGGCCTCGTGTTCCCTGGGGGTGTGCGATGAGCCAGTCCCACGACGTCTCGCGCTGGGGCGCGGTGTGGCGGCAGCTGCCGCTCCTCATCGCGCTCGTGCTGCTCTGGGTGATGCTGTGGGACCACATCGACGTGCTCACCGTCGTGAGCGGCGTGGTGCTCGCGATCACGGTGACGAGGGCGCTGTACCTGCCGCCGGTGCTGCTCTCGGGCCGGTTCAACCCGTGGCGCGGCCTGCTGCTCGGGCTGCGGATGATGTTCGACGTCGCCGTGGCCTCGCTGCAGGTGGCGTTCCTCGCCGTCGCCCCGTGGTGGAAGCCGATGAACTCGATCATCGCGGTGCAGCTGCTCACCCGCAGCGACCTCGTGACGACGCTCACCGCGGAGGCGATCTCCGTGGTCCCCGGCACCGTCGTGGTCGACATCGACCGCGAGCGCGGCCTGCTCTACCTGCACGCCCTCGGCACCCGCACGCACGACGACGTCGAACGCGTGAAGCGCCAGGTGCTCGGCACGGAGGAGCGCATCGTGCTCGCCATGGGCACCCACGAGCAGGCGGTCGACGTGCGGCTCGCCCGCAAGGCCCGCCGCGCCGAGCGCGCCGCCGGGAGGACGCCGGCCGAGCCGCAGCACGACCACACCCCGAAGGAGGACGCATGACCTTCCTCACCATCGTCTCCATCGTCGCCGGCCTGATGTTCGGCGTCGGCGCGATCGCGGCGGTCTACCGGATCATCCGCGGCCCGTCGATCCTCGACCGCGCGCTCGCGACCGACGTGCTCCTCGCCATCGCGATCTGCGCCCTCGGCGCCGAGATGGCGATCAACCGCCACACCGACACCCTCGTGGTGCTGCTCGTCCTCGCGATGTTCGCGGTGGTCGGCTCGATCTCGATCGCCCGGTTCATGGCGAAGCAGGACGCCTCGTGAACGCCGCGGACGTCGCCGTCGGCCTGCTCGTGCTCGTGAGCGCGTTCCTGTCGATGGCGGCCGGCATCGGCATCGTCCGCTTCCCCGACGTGCTCACCCGGCTGCACGCCGCGACGAAGCCGCAGGTGTTCGGGCTCGCCGCGGTGCTCCTCGCCATCGTGCTGCGGGTGCCCACCTGGGGCGTGCTCACGACCGTCATCCTGATCATGACGTTCCAGCTGCTCACCCAGCCGATGACGGCGCACATGCTCGGCCGCAGCGCCTACCGCACCGACCACGTGCGGCGCGACGTGCTCATCGAGGACGAGCTCGGCCGCGACATCGAGGACCACGCGAAGGACTGAGCCCGGCGCCGCGCCCGCCCGCCCGCCCGCCCAGCCATCGAGAGGGTCGCTTTGCGACATCCCGCCGGGTGATTCCCCGTGCGGATGTCGCAAAGCGACCCCCTCGGAGATGGGGGCGGCGCAGCGCGCCGACCGCTAGTTCGCGAGCCCGCCCTGCGTGTAGCCCTCGATGAAGCGGCGCTGCAGCAGCAGGAACACCACGATCACGGGCGCGGCCATGATGAGCCCGGCCGCGCTCACGAGCGACCAGTCGACCGCGTACGACTGCTGGAACGAGTACAGCGAGAGCGACACCGGCAGCAGCTGGCTGTCCTGGATGAACGTCACCGCGAGCAGGAACTCGTTGTACGCCTGCAGCCCGGCGACGAGCGCCACGGTGAGCATACCCGGCCAGATCATCGGCACCATCACCCGGGTGAACAGCCGCCACTCGCCGGCGCCGTCGAGGCGCGCGGCCTCCTCGTACTCCTTCGGGATGGTCAAGAGGAACGAGCGCAGCAGCATCGTCGCGAACGGCGAGTACACCGCCCAGTAGATGACGATGAGGCCGAACTGGCTGTTGTAGAGCCCGAGCGTCGACCACCACGACAGCAGCGGGACGAGGAACAACTGGATCGGCACCGAGGTGGAGACCAGGATGTAGAGGATCCACGCGCTCTTGCCCGGCAGGTCGAGCCGGGTCATCGCGTACGCCGCCATGCTCGCGATCACGCAGACGCCGAGCGCCGTGCTGATCGAGATGATCGCGCTGTTCAGGAGCCCCTGACCCATGTTCGCGTCCTCGAACGCGGTGGCGAAGTTCTCCCAGCGCCACTCGGTCGGCAGCCCGATCGGCGAGCGGCTGATCTCCGCGGGCGACTTCAGCGAGTTGAAGACGAACACGGCGAGCGGCCCGGTCGCGTAGAACGCGAGCACGACGAGGATGAGCACGCTGAACGGGCGGCGCGGCCGGTGGTCGGGCCGGAAGCCGGCCCGACGCGGCGGGAGGGTCTCTGCGCGGCGGGCCCGCCTGCTCGGGGCGGGTGCGGTGAGGGTGTCGGTCTGCACGCGGATCACACGTCCCAATCGAGCTTCTTGCGGAGGATGAGGTAGCCCGCGACGACGACCGCGCTGATCGAGGAGAGCAGCATCGCCATGGCCGAGGCGTAGCCCGCGCGCTGCTCCGAGAACGCGGTGCGGTAGAGCACGGTCGCGAGCACATCGCTCGAGCCGGCCGGGCCGCCCTGGGTCAGGATGTAGACGTAGTCGAAGACGAGGAACGACCAGATGACGGTCATCAGCACGAGGAACATCAGGGTCGGGCGGATGCCGGGCAGCGTGATGTGCCAGAACTCGCGCCACGCGTTCGCGCCGTCGAGCCGGGCCGCCTCGTAGAGCGCGGGGTTCACGCCCTGCATCGCGGCGAGGAACAGCACGAGGAGGAAGCCCCACCACTGCCAGTTGTTCACGAACGCGACGGAGCCGAGCGCGAGGCTCGGGTCGCCGAGGAAGTTCACGCCGGCGAGGCCGTCGAAGCCGAGGTTCGCGAGGGCGGCGCCGATGCCGGCATCCGGGCTCAGGATCTGCCGCCAGATCGTCGCCGAGACGATCGTCGCGAGTACGTAGGGGATGAAGTAGAGGGTGCGGAACAGCACCTGGCCGCGGCGGAGCCGCGAGAGCAGGAACGCCCCGAGCAGGGCCATGCTGATCGGCACGATGAGGAAGAACAGCGTCCAGAGCAGGTTGTGCCAGATCGCGGCGAGCACGTTCGGGCTCTGGAACAGCTCGACGTAGTTGTCGATGCCGACGAAGTTGGCCTCGCCGAGGCCGTCCCAGTCGGTGAAGGAGAACAGCAGCGACGAGAACCCCGGACCGCCGATCACGAGCAGATTGACGATCGCGAGCGGCGCGATGAAGAGCCACGCCACGAGGCGACGCCGGTGGCGGGGCCGGCGCACGGCCGGCCCCGCCCCGATCCTGGCGGTCGTCGAGGTCACGCGCCCGGAACCGGCTCGAAGGGCGTGATCACCTTGCCGGCGGCGAGCTCGCCGTCGAAGACCTTCTGCAGGCCCTCGAGGTACGCCTGCGGCGTGAGGTCGCCCGTGATGATCTTGTCGAACTCCGACCAGAGGTAGGTGTCGGTCGCCGCGGGGAAGAAGGTCCAGCTGGCGTAGCCGAGGTTCCCGCTCTCGGGGGCCTCGGTGTAGAGCCGGGCCGAGCGCTCGTCGACCGTGTCGGGCATCGACGCGAGGTCGCTGAGCGGCGGCGGGTTCTGGCCGGTCGCGGCGAGGTAGTCGTACGAGCGCGCCGGGTCGTCGATGACGAAGTCGATGTACTCGGCCGCGGCATCCGCCTGCTCCGACGCGGAGTTGACCGACAGCGAGGTGCCGATCGCCATGGGGTAGACGCCGGGGGCGACGTCGTCGCTCAGCGAGGGCAGCGGCGCCCAGTCCCACTCGGCGTCGTTCCCCGCGGCCTCGCCGAAGTAGCGGCCCGCGTCGCCGAACGACCAGGTGCCGGTGATGTACATCGCGACTGTGCCGTCGGCGAGCCCGGTGAACAGGTCGGTGTCGGTGTTCGTGAACCAGCGGTCCTTGCCGCCGCCCCACCACTTCTTGTCGATCTGCTCCTGGAAGAGCGAGATCGCGTCGACGAACTCGGGGTCGGTGAACTTCGCCTCGCCGGTCAGCGCCTGGTAGAGCTTCTCGGGCCCGACGGCCATGTTCAGGAACGCCGAGAGGTACCACTCGCTCTGCGCCTGGTAGCCGCTGTTGCCCGCGCCCACCGGCATCATGCCGGCGGCCTGGGCCTCGGTGGCGACCTGCTCGAACTCGGCGAGAGTGGTCGGCACGGTCCAGCCGTGCTCCGCGAAGACGCCCGGGTTGTAGTAGAGCACGATCGAGCCGTACTCGACCGGCACGGAGTAGAGGGTGCCGTCGACCTGGCTCGCCTGGTACGCCCAGGGCTGCAGCTTGTCGGCCCAGCCGTACTCGGCGGCGTAGTCGTCGAGCGACTCGATGCGCTTCGCCGAGGCGAAGCCGAGGGCGCTGGAGGGGCCGGCCGAGTAGACGACGTCGGCGCCGCGGCCGGCGGAGACGGCGGTGTCGGTGAGCGAGCCGAGGTTCTGCAGCTGCTTCACCTCCATCTTCACGGTGGCGTCGTCGGACTGCTCGTTGAACGCGTCGACGTAGTGCTCCTGGTAGTAGCGCTCAGTGTCCTTCGAGACGAAGGCCGACCAGTAGGAGACGTCGCCGGACGAGCCCGACGAGGCGCAGCCGGCGAGGAGGCCGCCGGCGGCGATGAGGGCCACTGCGGCGCCCCAACGCTTCGACTTCTGGTGCATTGCTTACCTTTCCTGGGGGATGGGGGAGGTCGTGGAGTCGCGCACGACGAGCCGGGTCGACAGCGTGATGTGCTGCGTCGGGGCGTCGTCGCCGTCGCCGGCGAGCCGGGTGAGCAGGAGTCGGGCTGCGGTGCGGCCGATCTCGCGGGCGGGGTTCTCCACGGTGGTGAGGCTGGGGTGCACGAGGGCGGCGGCGTCGATGTCGTCGTAGCCGCTGACGGCGACGTCACCGGGGATGCTGAGACCGCGGCGGCGCAGCTCGTCCATCGCGCCGATCGCGATGAGGTCGTTGGCGCAGACGATCGCGTCCCAGTCGTCGCGGCGCGCGTACAGCGCCTCGACGCCCTCGCGCCCGCCGTCGCGGGTGAAGGCGGTGAACGCGGTCGCGGCGTCGGCGAGCTCGAGGCCGGCGGCGGCGAAGGCCTGGCGGAGGCCGCCGAGTCGGAGGCGCGAGGGGTCGGACTGCTCCTCGCCGCCGATGAAGCCGATGCGGCGGCGGCCGGTGCCGAGCAGGTGCGCGCCGATCTTCGCGAAGCCGCCGACGTCGTCGGACTCGACGTAGTCGCTGCCCTCGATGCCGATGTCGCGGCCGAGGGCGACGACGCGGGTGCCCGACTCGGCGAGGCGGGCGCGGTCGGCGTCGGAGAGGCCGTCGATGTGCAGGGCGATGCCGTCGAAGCGGCGCTCGAGCACGTGGCCGAGCAGGCGCCCGGTGCCCGACTGGCTGCCGGCGTCGAGGATCGAGAGCAGGTAGCCCTCGGGCAGCAGCACGTCCTGCATGCCGACGGCGACGAGCGGGTAGAAGGGGTTCGTGATGTCGGGCACGAGGAGGGCGATCGACTCGGTGCGGCGGCTGCGCAGGCTCCGGGCGCCGGGATGCGGCGTGTAGCCGAGCTCGGCGATGGCGGCGTTCACCTTGGCGCGCGTCGCGTCGCTCACGGGGCGGTTCCCGCTGAGCACCTGCGAGACGGTCGAAACGCTCACCCCGGCGGTCTCGGCGACCGCGGCGATGCCGGCCTTCTGCGTCACGTGCCGACCTCCCTGTCCGCATAACGTTTTGCGTGTTTGACGAGAGCAAGCATCCGTCATCTTCTGCCGCTTGTCAATGCGCTCCCGAAATCACCGGACTAGACAGGATGGGAGCGTCGCCTATAGTGGCCACCATGCACGCAAAACGATGTGGAAACGGATGAGCCGCGACCGAGCTCGCGGAGCGCTCATCGGTCTCGCCATCGGCGATGCCATGGGCGCGCCCACCGAGGGCATGACCATCGAGGAGATCGCCCGGCGCTTCGGCCGGGTCACCGGGCTCCTGCCCGGCGCCGCCGGCACCGACGACACCGAGTACGCGGTGCTCACCGCCCAGTCGCTCCTCGCGCACGGCTTCGAGCTCACCGCCGACGACGTCGCCGCCACCTGGACCGCCGCGGTCGCCGAGCAGCAGGGCGGCTTCGCCGGCGCCGGCTTCAGCGAGATGGTCGCGATCGCGAACCTCGCAGCGGGCCTCCGCCCGCCGGCCACGGGCCTGCGCAACTACGAGCGGTGGAGCGACGGTGCCGCCATGCGCGTCGCCCCGATCGGCATCCTCGCCGCCGGCGACCCCGCCGAGGCGCGCCGCCTCGCCCGCATCGACGCGAGCGTCAGCCACGCCGTCGACGGCGTGTACGCCGCCGAGGCGGTCGCCGCGGGCGTCGCCACCGCGCTCGTCGCCGCGTCGCACCGCGAGGTCGTCGAGGCCGTCGTCGCCGCGCTGCCCGCCGACTCCTGGACCGGCCGCCTCGTCGCCCGGGCGCTCGCCATCGGTGCGCGCTACGAACGCGCCGAGGACGCCGCACCCGAGCTCTACCGCGAGATCTCGCTCTTCCACTACCCCTGGGCCGACGCCGCTCCCGAGGCCCTCGCCCTCGCCATGGGGCTCTACGAGGCGGCGAAGGGCGACTTCGTCGACGCCGTCATCGCCTCGGTGAACATCGGCCGCGACTCCGACACGATCGCCGCCATGAACGGGGCGCTCGCCGGCGCGATGCACGGCTTCGAGGCGATGCCCGTCGAGTGGCGCGAACAGGTCGTGCGCGTGCACGGCCGCTGCATCCTCGCGACCGCCGGGACCGATCTGCTCGAGCTCGCCGACGGGCTCTCCGAGCGCTCCCCCGCCGCTCGCACCGCCGTCGCTGACGAAAGGACCCCCCGTGTCGGCTGACCGCGCAGACCGCATCCACGGCGCCCTCCTCGGACTCGCCGTCGGCGACGCCGTCGGGATCGCCGCCGACTACCACCGCGCCGTGCGCTCGCCGTGGGTGCGCGGCCGGCTCTGGGCGGGCTCCGCCGAGCTCGACGCGGTCCGCGTCGCGAAGCCGCTGCTCCCCTTCGACGCGACGACGGTCGACGGCGAGCGACTGGCGCCCACGGACGACACCGAGACCGCGGTGCTCGCGGCGCGCGTCGCCCTCACGACGGCGGGCGCGGCGGATGCCTCGGCGCGCCGCTTCGCCGAGTGGCGCCGCCTCACCGCCGGCGACGACGTCTGGACCGGCATCGCCGAGCGCTCGGCGATCATCAACGCCGAGCGCGGCCTCGTGCCGCCCGTCACGGGCAACGACGGTCCCGCCGACGCCTCCGACAGCGCCGTCGCCTCGGGCGTCGTGTGGGGGCTCTTCCACGCGGGCGACCCCGCGGCCGCCGCCGCAGCCGCCACCGAGTGGGCGTCGATCACCCACGCCCGCGACGGCGTGTGGGCCGCGGCCTGCATGGCCTCCGCCGTCTCGGCGCTCGCTGTCGGCGCGCCCGTCGCGCAGGCGCTCGACGACGCCGAGGCGCTCGTGCCCGACGACTCCTGGCTCGCCGAGGGGTTCCGCGCCGCTGCCCGGCTCGCCCCGGCATCCGTGCTCCTGGAGCTGCCGCGCCTCCTCGCCGAGCTGAACCCGCGCCGCTACAGCCAGCCGGGCACCGCCCCCGAGACGCTGCCGATCGCGTTCCTGCTCCTCCGCGCCGACGGGGGACGGCCCGAGCAGGCGCTCGCGAACGCGACCCTGTTCGCGCGGGAGTCCGACAGCGTGCCCGCCTTCGTGGGCGCCCTGCTCGGCGCCGCGCACGGCGCCGCCGTGTTCGGCGAGGCGTGGCCGGCCGCCGTGGACCGCGTCGAGGGCGTCTGCTACCCGGCCCTCGCCGGGGAGCGGGTCTCGGCGGTCGCCGCCGAGCTCGAGGCATCCGTCGCCGCCCGCGCGGCCGGCTGACCCGCCGGGCCGCACGACGCCGCTCCCGCTCGCGAACCACGCGCAGAACCCGAGGGGGTCGTTTTCCGACATCCCCGCTGGTTGATCCACGCACGGATGTCGCAAAGCGACCCTCTCGCGGAGTTTGCGGGGCTGCGGGGGTGCGGGGAGGGCGCGAAGCGCCGCTCAGGCGCGGCCGGTGAACTCCGGGCGGCGCTTCTGCTGGAACGCCGCGAAGCCCTCCCGGTAGTCGGCCGTATCGCAGAGCGCCGCCTGCGCCCGGTTCTCCTCCGACATCGAGGCCCAGAGCCCGAGCCGCTCGTCGCGGAGGGCGGCGACGAGCCGCTTCGAGGCGGCGAAGGCGAGGGTCGCCCCGGATGCCGCGGCGCGAGCGGCCTCGCGGGTCGCACCCAGCACCTCCTCGGCCGGGAACACCCGCGAGAAGAGCCCGGCGGCGACCGCCTCCTCCCCCGTCATGAGCCGGCCCGTGACGATCAGGTCCATGGTGCGGTGCGCGCCGAGCCGTTCGAAGAACAGGGCGTGCCCGCCCGAGTCGAGCGTCGCGCCGAGCGCGGCGAACGGCGAGCCGATCTTCGCGGTGTCGGCGACGTAGACGATGTCGCTCGCGACGAGAAGCCCGAGCCCGACGCCGAGGCACGCGCCGTGCGCGACCGCGAACGTCGGCACGGGCAGCCCGGCGAGGCGCTGCAGCAGCGGCTCCACGAGCCCGCCGAGGTAGCCCTCGACGTCGTCCTCGCGGGGGTCGACGCGCGAGATGTCGCGCCCGGCGCAGAACGCCCGGCCCTCGCCGCGGAGCACGAGTGCGCGCAGCTCGCCGGCGTCGGCGAGCCGCTCGGCCTCCGTGAGCGCCGCGGCGAGCTCGCCGAGCGCGCCCTCGTCGAGGGCGTTGAGCTTGTCGGGGGCGTCGAGCACGAGCTCGGCCACCCCGCCGTCGACCTCGAAGCGGATCATCCGTCCCCCCTCACGCCCCGGCCGGACCGGCCGGCTCACACGTCATAGTCCACCGTCACCCGCTCGCCCTTCACGTGCGACTGGCAGGTGAGCACGTAGCCGCGCTCCAGCTCCTCCGGCTCGAGCGCGTAGTTCTCGGTCATCTGCACGCTGCCGTCGACCACCCGCGCCCGGCAGGTGCCGCAGACGCCGCCGGCGCAGGCGAACGGCACGTCGGGCCGCACGCGGAGCGCCGCGTTCAGGATGCTCTCGTTCGCGGCGACCGGGCTCTCCACCGTGGACGACTGCCCGTCGAGGGTGAACTCGATTGTGATCGTCTGCTCGCCCGCGACGATCTCGACCGGGCGCCCGCTGCGCGGCTCCGCCCCGCGGTCGGCATCGGTGGTGAACAGCTCGTAGCGCACCCGCGCGGCGGGGACGCCCTTCGCCTCGAGGGCGTCGCGCGCGAGCTGCACGAGCTCGAGCGGCCCGCAGAGGAACCACTCGTCGACGGTCTCCGGCCGGATCAGGTGCTCGAGCATCGCGTCGAGCTTCTCCGCGTCGATGCGGCCCGACAGGAGCGGCGCGGTGCGCTGCTCGCGGGAGAGCACGTGGTGGAGCGCCAGGCGGGCGGGGTAGCGGTCCTTCAGCTCGGCGAGCTCCTCCAGAAACATCACGTCGAGCGTCGAGCGGTTCGTGTAGACGAGCTCGAACGTCGCGTCGGCCGAGCGGGCGAGCACCGCGTGCGCGAGCGCCATCAGCGGGGTGATGCCGCTGCCCGCGGCGATGCCGACGACGTGCTTGCCGTCGAGCTCCGCGAGCGTCGAGGTGAAGGTGCCCTGCGGGCTCATCACGTCGAGCTCGTCGCCCGCCGCCAGCTCGCTGTTCGCCCAGCTCGAGAAGACGCCGCCGAGGTCGCGCTTGATCGCGACGGAGATGCTCGTGCCGCGGCCGTCGGCGGCGGGCTCCGGCGGACGGCAGAGCGAGTAGCTGCGCCGGCGCTCGAAGCCGTCGAGCTCCTTCCGGAGGGCGACGTACTGGCCCGGGAGGTAGTCGTACTCCTCCGCGAGCTCGGCGGGCACCGCGAAGGTCACCTCGACGGCATCCGCCGTGAGCCGGCGCACCTCGGCGACGGTGAGGCGATGGAAGCGCGCGCGGGGGCGCTTCGCCGGCGCCTCGCCGCCGACCGCCGAGCGGAGCAGGGCGGAGGCGGTCGCGAGGTCCCCGCCGGGCAGCGCCGTGGCGCCGGGCGCCTGCGTCGTCGATCCGAGGTTGCGGGCGGCCATCAGAGCACCTTGAAGTAGTCGAAGGGCTCGAGGCAGTCGAGGCACTCGTAGAGCGCCTTGCACGAGGTCGAGCCGAAGCGGGCGAGCTCGCGGGTGTGCAGCGAGTCGCAGCGGGGGCACTTCACCGTGAGGGCGAGTCGCACGGGACCGGCGTCGCGGGCGGCGGCCCGGCCGGTGGGGGCCTGGATGCCGTAGCGGCGCAGCTTCTCGCGGCCGGCCTCGCTCATCCAGTCGGTCGTCCAGGCGGGGGCGAGCACGAGCTCGACGCGCACCTCGGCGTAGCCGGCCGCGGTGAGCGCGAGCAGCACGTCGTCGCGCATGGCGTCGAGGGCGGGGCATCCGCTGTACGTCGGCGTGAGCCGCACCTCGACCGCGCCGTCGGCGGCGAGCTCGACCGAGCGGAGCACGCCGAGGTCCTCGATCGTGAGCACGGGGATCTCGGGGTCGGTGACGGTCGCGGCGACGTCCCACGCCCGGCGCGCGGCCGGGTCGCTCGGCACCGGCCGCGCGACCGCCTCGGCGGTCACCACGACGCCCCCGGGTGCTGACGGGCGAGCACCTGCAGCTCCGCGAGGAGCGGCCCCAGGTGCTCGGTGTGCTCCCCCCGGCGCCCGCCGCCCGAGGCGGTGAACGCGGTGCGCCCGGCGGGCGGCTCGAGCTCCGCCTCGGCGAAGACCTGCGCGATCGCCGCCTCGGCACCGGGCCGCAGCGCGGACGGCAGCACGGCGACGCCATCGGCGGCGAGCCGGGCGACGAGCTCGTCGTCGTCGAACAGTTCGTCGAGGTACGGCCAGACGTCGGCGACGCCCTGGATCATGCGGCGGCGCGACTCCTCGGTGCCGCCGGCGAGCCGCAGCGTCCACTGCACGGCGTGGTCGCGGTGGTAGTCGACCTCCTTGACGGCCTTCGCGCCGACGGCGGCGAGGGTCGGATCGGCGGATGCCGAGAGCGCCGTGTAGAGCTCGAACCAGTAGCAGGAGGCGAGCAGCTGCCGGGCGATCGTGCACGCGAAGTCGCCGTTCGGCTGCTCGAACAGCCAGGCGTTGCGCCACTCGGGCTCGTCGCGCCAGTAGGCGAGGTCGTCCTCGCTCCGGCCTGAGGCGGTGCCGGCGTAGTGCAGCAGCGAGCGGGCGTGGCCGATGAGGTCGAGGGCGATGTTGCCGAGGGCGACGTCCTCCTCGAGCTCGGGGGCGCGGGTGATCCAGTCGCCGAGCCGCTGCGCGAGCACGAGGGCGTCGTCGCCGAGCCGGAGCGCGTACTCGGCGACGTCCGTCGAGGCGAGGCGGCCGTCGTCGCCGGGGCCGGACGCGGAGCCCGTGCCCGCGAGCTCCTCGGCGAGCGCGAGGCGGTCGACGGAGACCTCGCCGTGCGTATCGGGTGCTCCCTGATCCGGTCGAAGGGCGGCGTCCTGAGCCGGTCGAAGGGCGGTGTCCTGAGCCGGTCGAAGGATCACAGGTGCTTCACCCCCTCGCTCTTCGTGTAGTACACGGCGTGCCGGTAGTTCTTGCCCGCGGGGCTCTCGAAGAAGGCGCCCTTCGCGTCGGGGTCGCTCGTCGTCACGGCATCGGCGGGGACCACCCAGATCGACACGCCCTCGCCGCGGCGGGTGTAGAGGTCGCGGGCGTTGCGCACGGCGAGCTCGGCGTCGGGGGCGTGCAGCGAGCCGACGTGCACGTGGCTGAGGCCGCGGCCGGCGCGGACGAAGACCTCCCACAGCGGCCACTCGCGAGCCCGGTCCGCAGGGCCCGTCTGGTCCGCTGAGCTCGTCGAAGCGCCCGGCGTCGACATCAGGCCACCGCCCCGGCGAGCTCGGCGGCGCGGTCCGCCTGCTTGCGCGCGTACTCGGCGGCGGCCTCCCGCACCCAGGCGCCCGCCTCGTGCGCCTCGCGGCGGCGGCGCAGTCGCTCGGCGTTCGCGGGTCCGCGGCCGGCGAGCACCTCGTGGAACTCGGTCCAGTCGATCTCGCTCATGTCGTACGCCTGGCGCTCCTCGTTCCAGGCCAGCTCGGGGTCGGGCAGGGTGACGCCGAGCACCTCGGCCTGCGGCACGAGCATGCCGACGAAGCGCTGGCGCAGCTCGTCGTTGGAGAAGCGCTTGATGTTCCAGGCCATCGACTGGGCGGAGTTCGGCGACTCGTCGTCGGGCGGCCCGAACATCATCAGGCTCGGCCAGTACCAGCGGTTCACGGCATCCTGCGCCATCTCGCGCTGCGCCTCGGTGCCTTGCACAAGCTCCAACAGGATCTCGAAGCCCTGCCGCTGGTGGAACGACTCCTCCTTGCAGATGCGCACCATCGCCCGGCCGTAGGGCCCGTACGACGCGCGGCAGAGCGGGACCTGGTTGCAGATCGCGGCGCCGTCGACGAGCCAGCCGATCGCGCCCATGTCGGCCCACGTCGGGGTCGTGTAGTTGAAGATCGAGGAGTAGCGGGCGCGGCCCTCGATGAGCTGGCGCATCATCTCCTCGCGGCCGATGCCGAGGGTCTGCGCGGCGGAGTAGAGGTAGAGGCCGTGGCCCGCCTCGTCCTGCACCTTGGCCATCAGGATGGCCTTGCGCTTCAGGCTCGGGGCGCGGCTGATCCAGTTCGACTCGGGCTGCATGCCGATGATCTCGGAGTGCGCGTGCTGGCTGATCTGGCGGATGAGCGTCTTGCGGTAGGCCTCCGGCATCCAGTCGCGGGGCTCGATGCGGGAGTCGGCGGCGATGAGCTCGTCGAACACGGCCTGGCCGGCGAGCTCGTCGGCGGTGGGCTCGGGCTGCTCGGCCGGCTCGCTCGCTCGGCGGAGCGGTGCTGGTGCGGTCATCGTCGACTCCTGTGTCTCTGCGGGCGGCCGGTCACCGGTCGCCGTGGCGAGCGCGGGCGCTCGTGGCATCCGATATTACCAACCGATCGTTCAGTTAGTATATAGTCGATCCAGGCGCCGCAGCAACGGCGCGCTGAACTCGACGAGGAGTGCCAGATGACGGATGCCGCGACCGAACCCGCGCTCAACCGCGAGATGATGCAGCGCGATCGCGCGGCCGCCTGGCTCGGCCTCGTCGTCGAGCGCGACGACCCCGGCCACGCCGTCGTCAGCATGGTCGTGCGCGAGGAGATGACGAACGGCTTCGGCATCACCCACGGCGGCATCGTGTTCGCCCTCGCCGACACCGCCTTCGCGATCTCCTGCAACGAGGACGAGCGCGTCACCGTCGCCGCCGGCGCCGACATCGCCTTCCTGAAGTCCACCGTCCCGGGGCAGACGCTCACCGCCACCGCCGTCCGGCGCACCCGCTCGGGTCGCACCGGCCTCTACGACGTGTCCGTCGTCGACGAGCACGGTGAGCCGGTCGCCGAGTTCCGCGGCCGCTCGATCTCCACGAACCGGACGTTCTGAGCCCGGCCTCCCCGCACCTCTCCCACCCTCAGGAGCCACCAGTGTCGACGACGACCATCCCCCGCCCCGCCTCCGTCTCCGGGCTGCGCGCCCCCGCCGCAGCGGAGCTCGACCCCGAGGAGCGCCTCGACCGCGCCGGCATCGAGGCGCTCCAGCTCGAGCGCCTGCAGCGCACCGTCGCGCACGCCTACGAGCGGGTGCCGCTCTACACCCGCAAGTTCGACGAGGCCGGCGTGCACCCGCGCGACATCCGCTCGCTCGCCGATGTCGCCCGGCTGCCGTTCACCACGAAGGCCGACCTCCGCGAGACCTACCCCTTCGGGATGTTCGCCGTGCCGATGGCCGAGGTCGCCCGCATCCACGCCTCGAGCGGCACGACCGGCCGGCCCACGGTCGTCGGCTACACGAAGGGCGACCTCGAGCGCTGGGGCTCGCTCGTCGCCCGCTCGCTGCGCGCGAGCGGCATCCGGCCCGGCATGAAGGTGCACAACGCGTACGGCTACGGGCTCTTCACCGGCGGGCTCGGCGCGCACGCCGGCATCGAGGCGCTCGGTGCGACCGTCATCCCGATGTCGGGCGGGCAGACCGCCCGCCAGGTGCAGCTCATCCTGGACTTCGAGCCCGACGCCATCCTCTGCACCCCGAGCTACCTGCTGACCATCGCCGACGCCATGGCCGCGCAGGGCATCGACCCGCGCGGGACCTCCCTCAAGGTCGCCGTGCTCGGCGCCGAGCCGTGGACGAACGAGATGCGCCACGAGCTCGAGCAGCGCCTCGGCCTCGACGCACTCGACATCTACGGGCTCAGCGAGGTGATGGGGCCGGGCGTCGGCAACGAGTGCCTCGAGACGAAGGACGGCCCGCACCTCTGGGAGGACCACTTCCTGCCCGAGATCATCGACGGCGACACGGGCGCGGTGCTGCCCGACGGCGAGCGCGGCGAGCTCGTGTTCACCTCGCTGACGAAGGAGGCGTTCCCCGTCATCCGCTACCGCACGCGCGACCTCACCCGGCTGCTGCCCGGCACCGCGCGCCCCGGCATGCGGCGGATCGAGAAGATCACCGGCCGCAACGACGACATGATCATCCTGCGCGGGGTGAACCTGTTCCCGACGCAGATCGAGGAGCTCGTGCTCGGCATCGAGCAGCTCACCCCGCACTTCGTGCTCGAGCTCACGAAGGAGGGGCGGATGGATGCCCTGACCGTGCGCATCGAGCGGCATCCCGCGCTGTCCGTCGAGACCTGCGAGGCCGCGGCGGTCGTGCTCGCCGAGCGGATCAAGGTGCACATCGGCTCGACCGTCGCCGTGCGGCTCGAGGAGCCGGGCGCCCTCCCGCGCAGCGAGGGCAAGTACCGGCGGGTGTACGACCTGCGCTGAGCGCGGATGCCGCGGTGGAGCGCACCCGCGTCCGGGCGCGCACCCCCGTCCGCATCCGCTCCCGCGTCCGGTCCGGGCGCGCACGCGCCACTTCCGCGGCCATGCGCCACTTCTGCTGGCGCGTGGACGCCGAAGTGGCGCAGCCGCACGGGCGGCGCGAGTGAGAGACTGATCCCGATGACCGAGAACCAGAGCATGCGTCGCGGGCGCCCGGGGTACGACCGGCAGGGCATCCTCGACGTCGCCGTCGCCGCGTTCAACGAGTTCGGCTACGACGCCACCTCGATGGGCGTGCTCGCCGACCGGCTCGGCCTCTCGAAGTCCGCGATCTACCACCACTTCGCGTCGAAGGACGAGATCCTCGAGCAGGCGCTCGACACGGCGCTCAGCGGCCTCGAATCGGTCGTCGCCGACGCGGCCCGCCCCGAGCTCGCCGAGGGGGGCACGGGCGAACGCGCCGCCGAGCGGCTCGACCGGGTGCTGCGCGGCGCGGTGCACGTGCTCGTCGAGCAGCTCCCTTCGGTCACCCTGCTCCTGCGGGTGCGCGGCAACACCGACGTCGAGCGTCGGGCGCTCAGCCGCCGCCGCGACTTCGACAAGCGCGTCACGGCGCTCGTGGCCGAGGCCCAGCGCGAGGGCTCGCTGCGCAGCGACATCGACGCGAGCGTCGTCTCCCGCCTCGCCTTCGGCATGATCAACTCGATCGTCGAGTGGTACCGGCCCGGGGGGCGGGAGAACGCCGACGGCCTCGCCGACGACGTCATCGCGATCGCGCTCGACGGCCTGCGGATGCCGACCTCGAATCGCGTCGAGGAGCTCCTCGGCTGAGCCGTCCCGGTTCCCGTCGCGCATGACGGCAGGATTCGCGCATCCGGGGCGAGCCGCCGGCTCAGTGCGAGCGCGCCATCCGCGCCGGCGCAGCGGTGCCGACGCGGCGCCGCAGCCAGCCGCGCCGCGTCGAGACCTCGGCCCCGTCGGCCGGATGCCCCTGCCGCACATGCTCCGCCGCCTCGGCGCTCCGCTCCGCGGCCACCCGGCGCTGTTCGAGTTCCTGGACCATCCGCTCGTCCGCCGCCGCCACGAGGTGCGGGAACGCGGTCTCCGAGATGTGCATGTCGACTCCTCTTGTCGACATTCAGCCTCCGGGCTGAGGCGGGTGGGCGGCATCGGAGGATCGCCCTATTCCTGAGGGCCGGGCGCCTCAGGACCGCCGTGCGCCTCAGGCGGATGCCTCAGACGCGCGGGCGGATGCCTCAGAATGCGGCGCGCATCCGCCGGAGCACCGGGCGGATGCCCGCAGCGAGGTACCTCAGACGGATGCCGCGGACGAGGCATCCGCACCGCCGGCCGGAACGGCCTTCGCCGCGACGATGCCCTTCCGCAGCGCCATCATGAGCAGCACGAGCCCGGCCGTCACGATGATGTGCCCGAGGCCCGCGATGCCGGCGATCGCGGCGTTCGACTCCTCGCCGAGCACCGTCAGCGAGCCGTGCCACGTCATCATCGCGCTCGTGAGCAGCACCCCGGCGTTGTAGACCCAGAAGAACCAGCCGAACAGGGGCGACGCGCTGAGCGCGAAGGCCTTCTCCAGGGCGAGCACGATGAGCATCGCGAGGAAGCCGAGCGTGAGCAGATGGGTGTGCACGACCGAGAGCTGCGTCGCGCCGCCCTCGAGGAAGTCGTTCGCCTTCGTGAACTCGCGGTAGAAGAGGCCGGAGCCGAGGCCGAGCACGAGGTAGACGACGGCGGCGGTGAAGAGGCGGTTCATGGGGCATCCTTCCGATTCACGGGCGCGCCGGGCACCCGGGCACGCTCAGGTGCAGTCTGCTCCGAGGCGCCGTCCGCCGCATCCATCGAACGTTCACGGCTGCGCAGCCCCAGCCCCAGCCCCGAGAACGAACGCCGGGAACGAACCCCCGAGTTGCCCGACTTCCATGAAAGTCGGGCAACCCTTGGGCGGGCGGGCGGCGCGCTCAATAGCCCTGGATCTCGACCGGCAGCGCGTCCTCGACGGTGATCGTGACGGCGACGTCGAGGGGCGAGTCCCAGCCGACGTGCAGCACGTAGGTGACGCCACCGGGGTCGCCGTTGAACTCGTTGCGGTGCGG
Organism: Agromyces mediolanus; assembly: GCF_044917495.1. GTDB lineage: Bacteria > Actinomycetota > Actinomycetes > Actinomycetales > Microbacteriaceae > Agromyces > Agromyces mediolanus_B. The sequence goes on from NZ_JAVSSI010000002.1 coordinate 450,890, forward strand.
CGAGACGTTCGACACCCAGATGTCGGCGTCGCCGACGTGGTAGTAGAAGTCCTGGGCCGGCGCCGTCGCGGTCTTCTGCGTCGTGCCGAAGCCCACCTCGCCCGCCGTGATGTGCACGACCGACTTGGCCGTGATCACGCCCGGCCAGTTGAAGTTCTGCACGCTCCGACCGCGGATGCCGCGCCGGACGTAACGGATGGACTGTCCCATGATGCCCTCCCGGACTCGTCGGTGATGCGCCCGACGATCCGCCCGGAGGCCGGCGGCCGCCACGGGGTGGCCCCTGATGCGGGCCCGGGCGCGCACTGACCCGTCCGCCGGACTCCCGCCGGACTCCCGCCGAACCCCGCCGAACCCCGAGTTGCCCGACTTCCATGGAAGTCGGGCAACTCGGGTGCTGGGATCGGGTCATGCGGCGCGGCGGCGGCGCAGGATGCCTCCGACGAGGAGCGCGAGACCGGCGAGCAGCGCGATGCCGCCGCCGAGGAGCGCGACGCCGACGCCGTCCACGCCCGTCGAGGCGAGGTCCTCACCGCCCGTGCGGTCGAGCGTGTTCGTCAGCACGATCTCCGCGACGGTGCCGTCGCCGACGACGAGCGTGTCGGCGCTGAACCGCGCACCCGTCCACTCGGCCCCGTCGACCGCGGCGGGGGTCACCTCGCTGAGGCTCACCCGCGCGCCGTACGGGAGCGGGTCGCTCGCCGAGACGCCGCCGTCGGTCACGGTCAGCATCCCGGAGCCGGCCGCGAAGCCGTCCCCCGCGGGGTAGCTGTACCGCACCGTGAACTCGGCGCCGGCGGGCAGCAGCCCGGCACCGGTGCCCTCGACGTGCTTGCGCACGGCGAAGGACCCGGCGTTCAGCTCGAGCGGGTTCACGACGAGCACCTCGGTCGAGGCATCCTTCCCGACGGTCACGACGTTCGACTCCGAGAACCGCGGCGCGCCCCAGGTGCCGCCCTCGACGGCCGCGGGCTCGAGCTCGCGGATCGTCACGACGGCGCCGGCGGGGAGGTCGCCGATCGCGACCGCGCTGCCGTCGCCGGGCACGGCGACCTCGGTGGGGCCGACCGCGTCCCAGGCGGCGCCCGCCGGGTACTCGTAGGTGAAGCGGTACTCGCGGTCGGCGCCGACGAGGTGCGCGCCCGTGCCCTCGACCTGCTTGCGCAGTTCGATCGCGCCCACGTCCCGCGCGATCGTGTTCGTGAGGGTCACCTCGACCGTCGTGCCGTCGCCGATCGTCACGGTCTCGGGCGACAGGGTGTACCCCTCGGCCCAGGTGGCGCCGACGACGGGCGCGGGGGCCGACTCGCTCAGCCGGAGCACGGCGCCGTAGGGCAGCGGCCCGCTCGAGACGGCCTCGCCGTCGGCGTGCACGACGAGCTCGCCGGAGCCCGCCGAGAATCCGGTGCCGGCGTCGTACTCGTACTGCACGGTGAACGCGTCGGTCGCGGGGACGAGCCCCGCCCCGGTGCCCTCGAGGCGCTTCACGACCGAGAACTCGCCGGTGTTCAGGGCGAGCTCGTTGTCGAGGTCGACCGAGATGCGGGTGCCCTTCACGATCGTGAACGTCTGCTGGCTGAAGACGGGCTCCTGCCAGGTCCCGCCCTCGACGGGGTCGAGCAGCTCCTCGAGCGTCACGACCGCGCCCGCGGGCAGCCCCTCGACGGCGACCGGCTCGCCGCCGGCGGTGACGTCGACGGTGCCGCGGCCGGCCTCGTACACGCCGTTCGCCGGATCCGCCGGGTACGACCACTGCACGGTGAACGTCGGGTCGTCGACGAGGCCGGAGCCGGCGCCGTCGAGGCGCTTCAGGAGGTCGAAGGAGCCGAGGTCGCGGGTGAGCGTGTTCGTCACCCGCACCTGCACCTCGGCCGAGTCGGCGCCCACGGTGACGCGGGCCGGCTCGATGACGGGATCCTGCCAGCTGGCGCCCGGCACCGCGGCGGGGGCGCTCTCGGAGAAGTCGACGACCGCCCCGACCGGCAGCTCCGGGATCTCGACCCGGCTGCCGTCGACGGGCAGCTGCACGGCTCCGCCGCCGGCGGGGATGCCGAGTTCGGCGTTCGCCGCCCAGCGGTAGTTCAGGGTGAAGCTCGCGTCCTCGGGGATCCGCATGCCGTCGGGGTTCACGACGGTCTTCGCGGCGCCGAGCGAGGAGCGCTGGAGCGTCGCGCCGTTCTCCAGGCGGATGTCGGTGACCTGCCCCAGCTTGCCCTGCGTCCCGTCGAGGGTGAGCTCGACGCGGTCGGTCCGGGTGCCGTCGGGGAGGACGAACACGGGGTCCGCCCAGTCGACGTTCGCCGGCTCGGCGGGCTTCAGCTCGTCGAGCGTGATCGTCGTGCCGCGGAACAGCTCGTCGCTCAGGAACGACTCGCCCGCGTGGATCGTGATCGGCTGCTCCTCGGTGACGACGCCGTCGAGCTCGCTCGTGTAGTTCACGGTGAAGGCGGGCGCGAGCGAGGTGTCGCCCGCGAGCTCCTTCGTGAGCCGGAACTTGCCGAAGTTCGTGCCAACGACCGTGCCCGAGCCGGAGTACCGCGTCGCGGTGCCCGTGGTCGTGCCGCTGCGCTCGCCCTCGATCTCCCAGTTCGCGGTGTTCGTGTAGTTCTTCGCCTTCCCGAGGTCGAGCACCTTCACCGTCCAGACGACCTCGTACACGGAGCCGGTGATGCCCTGCTGCCCCTCGGGGGCGGCGCCGCCGAGCCCGGCGACGGAGGTGAACTCGACGCGGAGCCCGTCGTCCGAGACGGTGTACTCGGAGGCCGGCTTCCAGCCGAACTGCGGCGACTGGCGACCGAGCGAGTCGTAGGCGAGGGAGCGGGCCTCGAGCACACGGGGCTCGCCGACGAGCTCGAACACGGTCGTGTCGAGGACGTCCTCGACCGCGACGCGCTGGCCGGCCGGGATGCCGTCGGGGCCCGAGGGCACGCCGACCCACCACGAGATCGTGTCCTCGAGGTTCTGGTACGAGCCGCTCTTCCACGCACCCCAGCCGCCGAACTCGCAGTTCTCGGTGCAGCGGTTCGGGTTCGGGTCGACGGTCACGGGCGTCTGCACGGTACCGAACTCGAAGACGTGCTCGACGGTCTCGATGTTCTCGAGCCACACGTCGGCGAGGAAGGTGAAGGAGCCGCGCATCTCGAGCTCGTGCCCGTCGACGTAGTCGGGGTCGACGGTGCAGGTGATCCGCTCGGCGTCGACGACGCACTCACCGGCGGGCTGGCCGTCGGGGTCGAGCATCGGGAAGCGGTCGGCGAAGCCGCGCAGCCCGTCGGGCAGCTCGACGACGACCGCGACCGGGTTGGATGCCTCGCCGGGCACGCTCCAGTCGACGGTGAGCTCCTGACGAGTGCCGTCTGGGATCTTCGACGTCTCGAATCGGACGTCGTCGATGGAGATGGGGGTGCCGCTCGCGGCGTTCGCGGCGGGAACCGCGATGAACACGTTCGCTGCGACGGCGAGGAGGAGGCTGAGCACAGCCGCAATGGCTGTCCTCGCTCCGCGGTGGCGACCGGGGGTGGCCGCGCGCACGAGGCTCGACAAGACTGCATTCCTTCCTTCGGGTACGTCCGACCGAGCGGTCCGGGGACGACCGATCGGCGACCCGTCGGGAGGGTGCACTGAAGGAGCGCGTGCGGAGCACGCGCCTGCGCGCGGACGTGCCGGGCACGTCCGCGCGCAATGCGAGCGCCGGTTCGCGTTCGGGCGCGGACCGGGCGTCCTGTCGGGTCAGGACGGGCGGCCATCACTGCCGCCACTTGAGAGATGGCGGCGGGGCCGAATCATGACGCCAGTTCGACAGAACATTTTCTCGGCGCTTCGACGAGCTCAGCGCCACCCCTGGTTCGCTGAGCCCGTCGGAGCGACCCGTCAGCCGAGCTCGCGACTCGCGGCGGCCGGCACGGCTATCGGGATGGCCGCGACATCCACTCGGCGCACGCCGCAGCCGGCGCAGCGGACGTACTGCACGACGCCCTCGGAGGTGCGGTGCGCCGATTCGACGAGCCAGCCGTGCTCGTGCGCGGCCGCCCGCTCCACCGAGATCCGAGGCGCTGCGCTTCCGGTCATGCCTCCACGATGATGTAATGCCATTATGCATCTCAACCCTTACGGCGAGTACGCGGTCCTGCTGGCCGCCTCGCTCGCCGACGACTGGCCGACCGATCGCGCGGGCATCGAGGCCCGCACCCGCGAGTTCGGCATGACGATGGCGTTCCCGGTCGGCGCCGACGACCACGCCGGCACCCGACGCGTCATCGACGCCTGGCTCGAGGTCGTGGATGCGCCGAGCGATCCCGAGCGCGCCGCCATCCTGAACGCCCAGATGGCGGCCGTCGCCGCCTATCCGCGCCTCACCGAGCACGACGGCGAAGGCTGGCACCTGCACTACCGCGACGAGCTGCAGACGCTGCCCGAGGTGCTCGCTGCGGTCATCGCGGTCGGGACGGCCCTGCACCTCACGACCCGCGGCATGAGCCGGCTCGGCCGCTGCGAGGCCGCCCCGTGCGCGAACGTCGTGGTCGACGTGACCCGCAACGGGCGGCAGCGCTACTGCTCGGTGCGCTGCGCGAACCGAGCGGCCGTGCGCCGGCACCGCGAGCGGCTGCACGCCCGCTGACGGCGCCGCCCGCGTGCGCGGCCCGCCGGGCCCGGCGCGCGAAGTCGCGCGAATCGCTCACGGCGGCCCCGGCATCCAGCTGTTCGTGCGACTCCGCGACACTCGCGCGGGTGGCCACCGCGGATGTGCCGCACTCAGGCCGCGAGCGGCTCCTTCGCGACCAGCGTCAGCACGTCGTAGCTCGCCACGAGCTCGTCGCGCTGGTTGCGCAGCACCGCGTCCCAGCGCACCTCGCCGTACTCGTCGGTCTCGCGCGGGGTGATCTGCTTCGCCGTGAGCTCCACGCGGATCTCGTCGCCCGGCGACACCGGCGTCATGAAGCGCAGGTTCTCGAGCCCCGAGTTCGCGAGCACCGGGCCCGGCTCGGGGTCGACGAAGAGTCCGGCCGCCCACGACACGAGCAGGTAGCCGTGCGCCACCCGGCCCGGGAAGAACGGGTTCGCCGCGGCCGAGGTCTCATCCATGTGCGCGTAGAAGGTGTCGCCCGTGAACGCGGCGAAGGTCTCGATGTCGTCGAGCGTGACGGTGCGGGCGGCGCTCCGCACCTGGTCGCCGATGCGCAGCTCCGCGAGGGACTTGCGGAACGGGTGCCGCTCCCCGCTCGCCGCGTACGGACGGGCGGATGCCCCGGCGTGCCAGACGCCCGTAAGGGCGGTCAGCATCTCGGGCGAGCCCTGCACCGCCGTGCGCTGCATGTGGTGCAGCACGGCGCGGATGCCGCCGAGCTCCTCGCCGCCGCCGGCACGACCGGGTCCGCCGTGCACGAGGTTCGGCAGCGGCGAGCCGTGCCCGGTCGAGGTGCGGGCGTCGTCGCGATCGAGGAACAGCAGGCGGCCGTTGTAGGCGGCCACGGTGCCGGCGAGCGCGACCGCGACCTCCGGGTCGTGCGTCGCGACGCTCGTGACGAGCGACCCGCCGCCGCGGGCGACGAGCGCGGCCGCCTCGGCGAGCGAGCGGTAGCCGACGATCGAGGAGACCGGACCGAACGCCTCCACCTCGTGCAGGGCGGGGCTGTCGGCGTCCGCGAAGCGCAGCACCGTCGGGGCGACGAAGGCGCCGTCCGGCAGCGTGCCGCGGGTGCCGTCCGCGCGCAGCACCTCGGGCTCCCCCGGCGCACCGATGACGCGCTCCCCGCCGGCGGCCTCGAGCTTCGCGAGCTGGCGCAGCACCTCGTCGCGCTGCTCGGTCGAGGCGAGCGGCCCCATCGTGACCCCCTCGGCGCGCGGGTCGCCGACGACGACGCGCTCGGCGATGCGGGCGCGCACCGCCTCGATGACGTCGTCCACGGATGCCTCTGGCACGATCGCCCGGCGGATGGCGGTGCACTTCTGCCCCGCCTTCGTGGTCAGTTCGACGACGAGCTGCTTCACGTAGGCGTCGAACTCGGGCGTGCCCGCGATCGCATCGGTGCCGAGCACCGAGGCGTTGATCGAGTCGGTCTCGCTCGTGAAGCGCACGCCGCCGGTCTGCACCGAGTCGTGCGCGCGCAGCCGCTCGGCCGTCGAGGCGGAGCCGGTGAAGGCGACGAGGTCGCCGAGCCGCAGCTCGTCGAAGAGCCCGGGCACGCTCCCCGCGACGAGCTGCAGTGAGCCGGCGGGCAGCAGACCCGACTCCACGAGGATCCGCACCATCGCGACGGCGAGGTAGCCGGTCGGGGTCGCGGGCTTCACGAGCGTCGGCACGCCCGCGAGGAAGGCGGGGGCGAACTTCTCGAGCGAGCCCCACACCGGGAAGTTGAAGGCGTTGATCTGCACGGCGACGCCGGGCAGCCTGGTGTACACATGCCGTCCGAGGAATGTGCCGTCTTTCGAGAGCTGCTCGACGGCGCCGTCGACGTAGACCTTCGCGTTCGGCATCTCGCGCCGGCCCTTGCTGGAGTACGTGAAGAGCACGCCGATGCCGCCGTCGATGTCGACCCAGGAGTCCTGCTTCGTCGCCCCGGTGCGGCTCGAGAGTTCGTAGAGCTCGGCCTTCCGCTCGGTGAGCGCGAGCGCCATCCGCTTCAGCAGCACCGCGCGCTGGTGGAAGGTCAGCTCGCCGAGGCTCGCCTGGCCGACCGTGCGCGCGTGCTCGAGCGCGCCGGCGAGGTCGAGGCCCTCGGTCGAGACGCGGGCGACGACTTCGCCGGTCGCGGCGTCGCGCACCTCGCTCGTCGCGGCCGAGGCATCCGGGCTCCACCAGGCATCCCGCACGTAGCTCTGCAGCGCCGCGTCCGTCCGGATCTCGCTCATCGTGTCCCTCTCGATCGTCTGCGCGCTCACGGCGCGTCCCACAGGTAGAAGCCCTCGCCGCTCTTGCGGCCGAGGCGGCCCTCGGCGACCATCCGCCGGAGCAGGGCCGGCGGCTCGAAGCGCTCGCCGAGCGTGCCGCCGAGGTACTCCGCGATGCCGAGGCGCACGTCGAGCCCGACCAGGTCGGTGAGCCGCAGCGGACCGACGGGATGCTTGTAGCCGAGCGTCATCGCCCGGTCGATGTCCTCCGCGGAGGCGACCCCGGCCTCGAGCATGCGGATCGCCTCGAGGCCGAGCGCGACGCCGAGCCGGGAGGAGGCGAAGCCCGGCGCGTCGGCGACGACGATGGGCGTCTTGCCGATCGCGTGCACCCAGCTCTGCGCCTCGACGACGAGCGCGGCGTCGCTCGCCCGGCCGCGCACGAGCTCGACGAGCGCCGACGCCGGCACCGGGTTGAAGAAGTGCATCCCGAGGAAGCGCTCCGGCCGGTCGAGCAGCGCCGCCAGCTCGTCGATCGAGATCGAGGAGGTGTTCGTCGCGAGCGCCGCCTCGGGCGCCAGCACCGCTTCGACACGGGTGAGGGCGTCGGCCTTCAGCGCGAGCTCCTCGGGCACCGCTTCGACGACGAGACCGCACCCGGCGAAGTCGGCGAGCTCGGTGCTCGTCGCGAAGCGCGCCGCGTACGCGGCCTCGCCCTCGTCCGCGGTGCCCCGCTCGATCGACGCGGCGACGGCGTCGCGCACCCGGCGGCCCGCGGCCTCCGCGGCGTCGGCGTCGCGCTCGACGACCGTCACCCGGGAGCCGGCGAGCAGGAAGGCGTGCGCGATGCCCGCGCCCATCCGCCCGCCGCCGAGCACGCCGACTGCGGCGGGAGCGCCGGCGGGCGTCGTCCCGCTCGGCCGGCGCGCCTCGCTCACCTGGCCCGCCTCGCTCACCTGGCCCGCCTCCCTCACTTCGCCCGCCTCGCTCACTTGGCCCGCCTCTCCAGGAACTCGGTCATCCGCCGGACCTTCTCCGGGCTCTCGAAGAGCGCCGCCTGCTCCTCCAGATCCACCGCCGGATGCGCCGCGCGCGGCGCGCGGAAGACCCGCTTCGTCGCCATCGTCGCGGCGCGGTCGTTGCGGGCGATGCGGTCGGCGAGGGCGTGCGCCGCGGGGAGCAGCTCCTCGGGCGGATGCACCGTCGAGATCAGGCCGATCGCGAGCGCTTCCTCGGCGTCGACCGCGCGGCCGGTGAGCAGCAGCTCCATCGCCCGGGCATCGCCGACGATCTCGCGGAGCCGCCAGCTCGCGCCCGCAGCGGCGAGGATGCCGAGGCCCGTCTCCGGGTTGCCGATCTTCAGCGACGGGGTGCCGATGCGGAGGTCGGCCGCGTACGCGAGCTCGGCCCCGCCGCCGAGGGCGTAGCCGTCGAGTGCGGCGATGACCGGCATCGGCAGCTCGGCGATGCGGATGAAGGCGTGCGCGTTGATGCCCTTCCGGGCGTCGTCGGCGCGACGCTCCCGCAGCTCGGCGATGTCGGCGCCCGAGGCGAAGACGCCCCCGGCGCCGGTGAGGATCAGGATGCGCGGATCCGCCTCGAGCTCGGCGCAGAGCTCGTGCAGCTCGTCGATCATGGCCTGGTCGATGGCGTTGCGCTTCTCGGGGCGGTCGAGGGTCGCGACGACCCGGTCGTCGCGGCGCTCGATGCGGAGCATCCGGCTGTTCGCGCCGCTCATCGCACCGACTCCAGGATGACCGCGGCGCCCTGGCCGACGCCGACGCACATGGTGGCGAGACCGTAGCGGGAGCCCTCGCGCTCCATCCGGCCGAGGAGCGTGACGAGCAGGCGCGAGCCGGAGGAGCCGAGCGGATGCCCGAGCGCGATCGCGCCGCCGTCGGCGTTCACCCGCGCCTCGTCGAGCCCGAGCCGGCGGATGCACGCGATCGACTGGGTCGCGAACGCCTCGTTGAGCTCGACCGAGCCGATCTCGTCGAGGTCGATGCCCGAGCGCTCGAGCGCCTTCTCGGTGGCGGGCACCGGGCCGAGGCCCATGATCTCGGGCGCGAGGCCGGCGCTCGTGCCGACGACGACGCGGGCCCGGGGCACGAGGCCGTAGCGTTCGACCGCAGCGCCGCTCGCCACGACGATCGCCGAGGCGCCGTCGTTCAGGGAGCTGGAGTTGCCCGCGGTGACGACGGAGCCACCCGCCACGACCGGGCGCAGGCCGGCGAGCGCCTCGAGCGTCGTCTCCGGTCGCGGCCCCTCGTCGACGAGGACCTCGCCGGCCCGGGTGGCGACACCGACGATCTCGGCTGCGAAGCGTCCCGCGGCGATGGCGGCGGCGGCCCGCTGCTGCGAACGGAGGGCGAAGGCATCCGCCTCCTCGCGGGTGATGCCGTCGACCCGCGCGACCTCCTCGGCCGTCTCGGGCATCGCGAAGGTGGCCTTGTCGCGGGCGAGCAGCTCGGGGTTCGGGAAGCGCCAGCCGATCGAGGTGTCGTAGGCGGCCCCGGGCTTCGCCCAGGCGCGCTCGGGCTTCTGCTGCACCCAGGGCGCGCGGGTCATCGACTCGACGCCGCCGGCGACGATGAGCTCGGCGTCGCCCGCCCGGATCGCCTGCGCGGCCATGGTGACGGCGGACATCCCGGAGGCGCAGAGCCGGTTGACCGTGATGCCGGGCACCTCGTCGGGCAGGCCCGCGAGCAGCACGGCCATCCTGGCGACGTTGCGGTTGTCCTCGCCGGCCTGATTGGCGGCGCCGAGGATGACCTCGTCGAGCTCGCCCGCCTGATCGGCGCTGATCCCGGCGCGGGCGACCGCCTCGCGCACGACGAGGGCGGCGAGGTCGTCGGGGCGGACGCCGGCGAGCGCGCCGCCGTAGCGACCGACCGGCGTGCGCACGCCTCCGACGAGATAGGCCTCGACCATGCGGGTCTCCTGACTGCGTTGTCTGCGACGGCGGATCGCCTGGTCGAATTCCTGACCGAGCGTTCGGAAAGTAATTATGGCATGCCCCGCCCCACCCTGCACATCCTCCTCCGAAACCGACTTGCCCGACTTTCAGGAAAGTCGGGCAAGTCGGACTCCGCGTGCGGGTCGCGCGGGATGACGGTCAGTCGAGCAGGTCGACGCCCTTCGTCTCCTTCACGAGGGAGACGCCGATGAGGGAGATCACCGCGGCGATCGCGATGTACAGCCCGATCGTCCACGAGGCGTGGAAGGCGTTCATCAGCGCCTCGGCGATCATCGGCGCGAAGGCGCCGCCCAGGATGGCCCCGAGCGCGTAGCCGATCGAGACGCCCGAGTAGCGCACGTTCGCCGGGAACATCTCGGCGTAGAGCGCCGCCTGCGGGCCGTACGAGAGCCCGAGCCCGAAGGTCATCACGAACAGCGCGACGAAGTACCAGACGATGTTGCCGGTGTCGATGAGGAACCACATCGGCACCGCCCATAGCGCGAGGAACACGTAGCCGATCTGGAACGTGCGCACCCGGCCCAGCCGATCGGACAAGCGACCGCCCCAGAGGGTGAAGATCAGCCAGCCGAACGAGGCGAGCGTCGTGGCGAGCAGCACGGTGGGACGATCCATGCCGAGCGCCGCGACGGCGTAGGTCGCGAAGTACGCGATGAGGAGGTACCCCGCGGCGTTGTTCGCGATGAAGATGACCGCCGTGAGCAGCACCTGCTTGGTGTTGCGGCGGAAGAGCTGCCCGAGCGGCGTCGAGGACTCCTTGCGGCGGCGGAGCAGCTCCTCGAAGACCGGGCTCTCCTCGACGGCGCGGCGGATCACGTAGCCGACGATGATGAGCACGATCGACAGCAGGAACGGCACGCGCCAGCCCCACTCGAGGAACGCCTCGGGCGACATCGAGCTCGTCAGCAGCCAGAGCGTGAACGTCGCGAGGATCATGCCGACCGGGACGCCGATCTGCGGGAACGCGCCGAAGAAGCCGCGCTTGCCGGTCGGCGCGTGCTCGACGGCCATGAGCGCCGCGCCGCCCCACTCGCCGCCCGCGGAGAAGCCCTGCAGGATCCGCAGCAGGATCAGCAGCACGGGCGCGGCGATGCCGATCGCGGCATACGTCGGCAGTAGGCCGATGAGCGAGGTCGACAGCCCCATCATGATGAGCGTGAAGACGAGCATCTTCTTGCGCCCGAGCTTGTCGCCGAGGTATCCGGCGACGATGGCGCCGAGCGGGCGGAAGAGGAAGGAGATGCCGATCGTCGCGAAGGAGAGCACCTGGGCGAGGCCCGGGTTCGACTCCGCGACGGGGGCGAGGAAGAGGGGCGCGAGCACGAGGCCGGCCGCCTGGGCGTAGATGAAGAAGTCGTACCACTCGATCGAGGTGCCGACGAGGGTGCCGGCGAGCACCTTCCGCTCCTCGGGGGACATCCGCTCGGCGCGAGCGGGATCGGTGACAGCTGTCGACATGCGAACTCCGTTGTTCGTTCGGGCGGGGCCGGCACGGGGGATGCCGGGCAGGGACCCCTGCAGATCATGGGACATTTCCTGACCGATTGTTCGGTCGGGAATCCCGAGCGTAGCGCATCGGTCCCGTTTCCTGGAAGGGCGGGGACTTCCCGCCGACTGAATCGGCTGTCAGCGGGATCGGGCAGGCTGGATGCCATGACCGAACTGCGCCCCGCCGCCCTCGACGCCCTCCGCGAGCTCGTCGGCCGCGACGACGTCGACTTCCACGACGGCCAGTTCGAGGCCATCCGCGCGCTCGTCGAGGAGCGCCGCCGCGCGCTCGTCGTGCAGCGCACCGGGTGGGGCAAGTCGGCCGTCTACTTCGTGTCGACGCTGCTGCTCCGCCGCGCTGGCGCCGGGCCGACCCTGCTCGTCTCGCCGCTCATCGCCCTCATGCGCGACCAGATCGCGGCGGCCGAGCGCGCGGGCGTCCGCGCCGTCGCCATCAACTCGACCAACGCGCACGAGTGGCGCGAGGTCGAGCAGCGCCTCGCCGCCGACGAGGTCGACGTGCTGCTCGTCTCCCCCGAGCGGCTGAACAACCCCGCGTTCCGCGAGACCCAGCTGCCCGGGCTCGTCGAGCGCATCGGCCTCCTCGTCATCGACGAGGCGCACTGCATCAGCGACTGGGGGCATGACTTCCGGCCCGACTACCGGCGCCTGCGCGAGCTCATCGCCCGCATGCCCGCCGGGGTGCCGGTGCTCGCGACCACGGCGACCGCGAACAGCCGCGTCGTCGCCGACGTCGCCGAGCAGTTGGGCGCGACCGTGGCCGACGCCTCGGGCCGGCTCACGACAGGCGGGGCGGATGCCTCGGCCGAGGTGCTGACCATCCGCGGGCCGCTCGCCCGCGCCTCGTTGCGCCTGGGGGTGCTCGAGCTGCCCGACTCGCCGAGCCGGCTCGCATGGCTCCTCGGCCACCTCGACGAGCTGCCGGGCTCCGGCATCATCTACACGCTCACGGTCGCGGCGGCCGTCGACACCGCGCGGCTGCTGCGCGAGCACGGCCACGAGGTGCGCGCCTACACCGGGCAGACCGACCCCGACGAGCGCGCCGAGTCCGAGGGCATGCTGAAGCGCAACGAGGTGAAGGCGCTCGTCGCCACGAGCGCGCTCGGCATGGGCTTCGACAAGCCCGACCTCGGCTTCGTGCTGCATCTCGGCGCCCCCTCCTCGCCGGTGGCGTACTACCAGCAGGTGGGCCGCGCCGGGCGTGCGACCGACAACGCCGACGTGCTGCTCCTCCCCGGCGTCGAGGACCGCGACATCTGGCACTATTTCGCCACCGCGTCGATGCCCGACGAGGAGCGCGCGAGCCGCGTGATCGCGGCGCTCGGCGAGCAGCCGGTGTCGACTCCGGCGCTCGAGGCGATGGTCGACATCCGGCGCACCCCGCTCGAGCTGCTGCTCAAGGTGCTCGACGTCGACGGCGCGGTGCGCCGGGTGCAGGGCGGCTGGGTCGCGACCGGCGAGCCCTGGGTCTACGACGCCGAACGCTACCGCCGCATCGCCGCCGAGCGGGTCGCCGAGCAGCAGCACATGCTGGAGTACGAGCGCACCTCCGAGTGCCGCATGGCGTACCTGCAGCGCAGTCTCGACGACGACACGGCGACCCCGTGCGGGCGCTGCGACACCTGCGCCGGGCCGTGGTACCCCGCCGCGATCGGCCAGGAGGCGACCGCGGCCGCCCGCGGCGCGCTCGACCGTGTGGGCGTCCCGATCGAACCGCGCGCCCAGTGGCCGACGGGAGCCGACTCGCTCGGCGTCCCGGTGAAGGGGCGCATCCCCGTCGAGGCGCGGGCCGCCGAGGGCCGGGCGCTCGCGCGCCTCACCGATCTCGGCTGGGGCGGTGTGCTGCGGGAGCTCTTCGCGGCGGGCGCGCCCGACCAGCCGGTGCCGCCGCGCGTGCTCGACGCCTGCGTGCGCGTCCTCGCCGAGTGGGGCTGGGCCGAGCGACCGGCCGCCGTCGTCGCGATGCCGTCCCGGTCGCGCCCGCAGCTCGTCGACTCGCTCGCGCGCGGGCTCGCCGAGATCGGCCGCCTACCGTATCTCGGCGCGCTGCAGCCAGTCGACGGCGGGCCGAGCGGCGGCCCCGGCGGCAACAGCGCGTTCCGCCTCGCCGGCGTCTGGGGGCGGTTCTCGGCCGAGGGGCTCGAGCTCCCGGCCGGCCCGGTGCTGCTCGTCGACGATCAGGCCGACAGCAGGTGGACGCTCACGGTCGCCGCCCGCGCGCTGCGCGAGGCGGGCGCCGCCGAGGTGCTCCCCTTCGTGCTCGCGCTGCGCGGCTGAGGCGCCCCGCCTCAGCGGATCTGCTCGAGCACCGCCTCCGCGATGGCGGCCGGGGCGTCGTGGCTCTGCACCCGGTACACGGAGTCGCCGGCCTTGAGCAGTACCGTCGTCGCCGCACCGTCCGAGACGCGCACCACGTAGGCGGCATCCCCGTCCACGAAGCTCGGCGAGCCGCTCAGATCGAGCGGTTCGTAGACGTTCGACAGGTCGGCCTCGGCCATCAGCGCGAACTGCTCGCCGGCACCGATCACCGCGTCGATCGTGGGGCCCGGAATGCCGTCGACGGTGTACTCGCAGCGGTAGGCGCGGGATGCTGCGGCGACCGCGTCGCGGAAGCTCGTCGGTGCCGACGAGGTGGGATCGACCGCGGTCGCCTCGATCGAGTCGGCGCCGAGCGCCATGCCGATGCCCTGCGGGTCGAGGCCGCCGGTGCAGACGGCGTCGCTCTGGCGCTGCCCTGCGGCTCGCGGCCAGTCGAGCTGCTCGGCGCTCGCCTCGGCGAGCACGGGGAACGCCGCCTCGCCCACGGAGACGAGCCGCCCGTTCATCTGCTCGGCGTCGTAGTCGCCGTAGACCGACCCGCCGGTCACCAACCCGGGTGCCGTCAGGCGGATCATGACCCACGCCTCGCCGACCGGAGCGGTGAGCTCCCAGCCGGTCTCCCCCGCACCGCGGGAGGCGGTGATGCCCGCGACCTCGACCGTGTCGGTCGAGGGCGAATCCCCCAACCAGGCGGGCTGCCACTCGCCGGCTGCGCCGGGCAGCACCTCGACGCTCAGATAGGCGATCTCGCCGCTGCCGCCCAGGATGTCGCTCGGGGCGGGGCCGACGCGCCAGGAGCAGCCGAGTCCGCCGGCTGCGGCGAGCTCGATGGCGCCGAGCGCGGCGGTGCCCTGGATCGCCGCTTCGGGCTGCGGCGTGCCGTCGCCCGCCGGGCTCATCGCCGTGGCGAGGACGTCGTCCGGCACGAGCGCGGCGCAGTCGAGCGGGCCGGCGACGGAGGTCGGCTCGGGCGACTGGCTCGGCGCGGCGGTGGTCGGCGCGGGCGCGGGCGCAGCGCACCCGGCGAGCAGGAGGGCGAGGGCCGCGACGGCCGGGATGGCGAAAGCTGAGCGCATGTCGCCACGCTAGCGCCCCGCGAGGGGCCGGCAGCTCAGGGACGCCCCGGAAACGGAAGGATCCGCCCGCCGAACTGGGGCGGCGAGCGGATCCTCGACGTGCGCGGTCGCAGCGCGACCGTGGATCGTCTAGCCGGCGGCGGGCGTCTCGCCCTGCTCGACGGATGCCTCGTCGGCCTGCTCGGCGTCGGCCTGCTCAGCCTCGGCGGCCTCGACCTCGACCTCGGGCGCCGCGGCGACCGGGGCCTCGGCGGGCGCCGCGACATCGACCGGTCCGAGGTCGTACAGGAGCTCGTCGCCGAGTCGCACGTCCTCGAAGTCGACCTCGATCTCGGCGCGGTCGAGCAGCTCGTTCATGCGACGCTGCCGGTTGCGCGGGATGAGGGTCACGACCCGGCCCGTGCGTCCGGCGCGGCCCGTGCGGCCCGAGCGGTGCAGGTACGTCTTGTACTCGTCGGGCGCGTCGGCCTGGATGACGAGGTCGATGTCGTCGACGTGGATGCCGCGGGCCGCGACATCCGTGGCGACGAGCACGTCGACCCGGCCGCTCGTGAGCTGCTGCAGGTTGCGGGTGCGGCGCGACTGGTTCAGGTCGCCGTGGAGGGCGACAGCGCGGACGCCGGCATCCTCCAGGTGCTCGGTGAGGTCCTCGGCGAACGCGCGGGTGCGCGAGAAGACGAGGGTCTTGCCGTCGCGGTCGGCGAGCTGGGCGACGATGTCGCGCTTGTCGCGGTTGTCGATCACGAACACGCGGTGCTCGATCGTGCCGGAGGCCTGGTCCTCGCCGGCGACCTCGTGCACGGCCGGGTCGACGAGGAACTCGTCGACGAGCGCGGCCACGCCGGTGTCGAGCGTCGCCGAGAACAGCAGCTTCTGGCCGCCGTCGCGGGTCTGGCGGAGGATGCGCTGGACGGGCTCGAGGAAGCCGAGGTCGCACATGTGGTCGGCCTCGTCGAGCACCGTGATGCGGATGTCGGAGAGGTCGAGGTGCCCCTGCGCGAGCAGGTCCTCGATGCGGCCGGGCGTTCCGATGACGATGTCGACGCCACGACGGAGGGCGCCCACCTGGCGGGCCTGCGGCACGCCGCCGTAGACCTGCGTGGTGAAGAGCCCGACGGACTGGGCGATCGGCTGCACGGTGCGGTCGATCTGCAGCGCGAGCTCGCGCGTCGGGGCGAGGATCAGGGCGCGGGGCGCGCGACCCATCTGGCGCTTGCGGCGGCCGTCGGGGCCGTCCTCGACATCGCGCTGCTGCTCGGCCCAGAGCTGCATGAGCCGCTCGACGGTGGGTGCGCCGAACGCGATCGTCTTGCCGGAGCCGGTGCGGCCACGACCGAGGACGTCGCGGCCCTCGAGGACGACGGGGATCGTCGCGGCCTGGATCGGGAACGGCGACTCGGCGCCGAGCTCCTTCAGCGCGCGGACGATGTTGCCGCCGAGGCCGAGCTCGCCGAAGCCGATGCCGTCGACCGCGTCGGCCTGGATGGCCTGCGCCTCGAGGCGCTCGAGCACGACGTCGTCCTCCGGGGAGAAGCGGGCGCGCTCGTCCTTCGCCGGGTAGAACTCCGACGGCCGGCGCTCGGAGTCGCGGAAGCCGGGACGGTCGAAGTCGCGGCGCGGGGCGCGCTGGTTCGCTGAGCCCGTCGAAGCGCCATCACGATCGAAGGAGCGACGCGGACGGTCATCCCGATCGAACGAACGCGCGGGACGCTCATCGCGGTCGAAGCGACGCGGGGCGCGATCGTCACGATCGAAGGACCGACGCGGACGGTCGTCCCGATCGAAGCGACGCGGCGCACGCTCGTCACGGTCGTACGAACGAGTCGGCCGGTCGTCACGACGCGGGGCCCGATCGTCACGGTCGAAGCGACGCGGCGCACGGTCATCCCGATCGAAGCGACGCGGCGCACGCTCATCACGATCGAACGAACGAGCCGGACGCTCATCCCGATCGAAACGACGCGGCGCACGCTCGTCACGGTCGTACGAACGAGCCGGCCGGTCGTCACGACGCGGAGCCCGGTCATCGCGATCGAAGGAACGACGCGGCGCACGCTCATCCCGATCGAAGCGACGCGGCGCACGGTCATCACGGTCGAAGCGACGCGGCGCACGGTCGTCACGATCGAAGCGACGCGGCGCACGGTCGTCACGATCGTACGAACGACGCGGCCGCTCGTCCCGGTCGAAGGAACGCGGCGCGCGCTCGTCACGATCGTACGAACGGCCCCGACGGTCATCGCGCTCGTCCCGGCTGTCGCGCTCGGAGCGGTGCGGGGCGCGACCGCTGGCGGTGCGCTCGTCGCGAGTCCAGCGCGGCTTGCGGTCGGACGCCTCCTCGGGGCGGTAGCCGCGGTGGCCGGGGCTGCGCGAGCCGGGCTTGCCGCTGCCGGCCGGGCGACCGGCGCGGCTGCTCTTCGCGTAGGAGGGGTCGAAGTCGTGGGCTCGTCCGCCGGCGGGCTTCTTGTTCTTCGGCATGCTGGTGCTTCCTGGGTTGTATTCGAGTACATGGCGATGCCGCCGCGGGGCGCGGCGTACCGAGAACCCGGGAGCATCGTCGACCGGGGCCGTTCACATACGGTGACTATCCGCAGCCTGATGCTGCAGAACCGGCCCTCAGGACTCACAAACCCATCCGCGCACAGCGCGGTGTCCAGAACCGACCTCCCAACGATACCCGATCGCCGCTGGGAAAGCGCCGGGCATCCTGCGCGTGCGCCGAAACCGCGCGGAAACACGCGACGCATACCCTCTCCTCGTGACCAGCACCGTGTCGATCCGCATCGAAGCCCCCCGCCAGCCCGAGGTGGAGCGCCTCCTCGCCGGCAGCAGCGAGTACTCCTTCTCGCTCGGCTACCCGCCCGAGGCGTGCTTCCTGCTCGACGTCGGCCAGCTCGAGCAGCCCGGCGTGCGGCTCTTCGTCGCCCGGAACGGCGCCGGCGACGCGCTCGGCATCGCCGCGCTCGTCGAGGACGGGCACGCCGACGACGAGCACGCGGCCGTCTACGCCGGTCGCGGCGAGCTGAAGCGCATGTACGTCGACGAGGCGGCACGCGGGCTCGGCGTCGCCGGGCGCCTGCTCGAGGCGATCGAGGCGGATGCCGCGGCGCGGGGCCTGCGGGAGCTCGTGCTCGAGACCGGCACCCTGCACCTGCCCGCCCAGGCGCTGTACGCGAAGCACGGCTACCGGGTGATCCCGCACTTCGGCCCGTACGTCGGCGAGGAGTACAGCGTGTGCATGGCGAAGCCGCTGGCTTCGCATTCGGCCGACGCAGAGGTAGCATCGCTGCACCCCTGAACCCGGAGCCCCCGTGACCCGCACTCGTCCCTCCGGCGGTCGCGGCGGGCGCACGCGCCCGGTGCTCGCCGCCGCTGCCGCCCTCGCGGCGCTGGCGGTGACGGGCGTGCTCTCCGGCTTCCACCTGCCGCTCCAGCCGATCGAACCGGACGTCACCGGGGCGCGCAGCGAGATCGCGAGCGTCGAGCCGATCGGCATCCGCACCTTCGAGGCCCCCGCGGGACTCGTCGTCGAAGAGGATCTCGCCTACGGCGTGCGCGAGGACGGCACGCTGCTCACGCTCGACGTCTGCCGTCCCGCCGACGCGGGCTCGGCGACCGAGGACGGGACGGATGCCTCGACGGGCATGCGGCCCGCGGTCGTCTCGATCCACGGCGGCAGCTGGGCCCGCGGCGACAAGGCGAACGCCGACTGGCGCAACGTCTGCCTCTGGCTCGCGAGCGAGGGCTTCGTCGCGGCATCCGTGAACTACCGGCTCGTGCCGGCCGCGGTCTTCCCCGCCCAGCTCGACGACGTCGCGCTCGCGGTCGAATGGCTGCGCGATCCTGCGCAGGCCGAGCGCTTCGGCCTCGATCCCGCCCGCATCGCCGCCTTCGGCGGATCGGCGGGCGGCAGTCTCGCCGCGCTGCTCGGCACCCGCGGCGACGGGGCGCTCGACACCGGGTCGCGGGTGGCGGCGGTCGCGGAGCTATCGGGCCCCGTCGCGCTCACGGGACTCGCGCTCGACGCCGACGGCGCCTCGCCCTGGCTGCGCTCGATCGTGACCGACTACCTCGGCTGCGAACCGGGGGCGGCCGCGTGCGAGGCGGCGGCCGAGGCATCCGCGGCGACGCACCTGGATCCGAGCGACCCGCCGATGTTCGTCGCCCAGTCGGATGCCGAGGCGATCCCGCTCGGCCAGCAGACCGCGTTCGTCGCGGCGGCCGACGCCGCCGGGGTGACGGTGCAATCGCTCGTCGTGCCGGGGTCGGCGCACTCGATCGGCATCCTCGATGCCGCCATGCGCGCGCGGGTGGCGGCGTTCCTGCACGCGGCGCTCGGCGGGTGAACCGGATGGCCCGCTGAGCCGGGTTGGTCGCTGAGCCCCGTCGAAGCGGCGGCGATCACTTCGACGAGCTCAGCGAACCAGGATGCGATGGTCCGCTGAGCCCCATCGAAGCGGACTCCTCGCTTCGACAGGCTCAGCGAACCAAGCGGCTCAGCGAACCAAGCGGCTCAGCGGACCAGGATGGATGGCCCTACTCGCCGCCGATCATCGCCGCCCAGGGGTAGTTGAGCTGCACGGCGGCGGTCGGCGCCCCGGTGAGGCCCTTCCCGAGGAACACCGCGTTGTACGGGGTGTAGATCGGCAGCCAGGTCGGGTCGTCGATCTCGATCGACTGGGCCTCGATGAGCGAGGCCGCCCGCTCCGCGTCGTCGGAGCTCGCCCGGGAGGCGTCGATCGCCCGGTCGAAGTCCGCGTTCGACCATCCGGAGAGGTTGAAGAAGTTGTCGCTCTCCAGGTACTGGTAGATCTGCGTGGGGTCCGGGAAGTCCGTCTGCCAGAGCGAGAAGATCAGGTCGATGCCGTCGCGGGCGGCCGGGTCGCTGTAGAGCGCGTTGTAGCCGTCGGCGGGCAGCGAGGTGAGCTCCGCCTCGAGTCCGATCGCCTTCGCGGCGCGCTGCACCTCGGCGCCGATGATCGGCATCTCGGCCTGCGAGTTCGTCACCGCGATGGTGAGGGTCTCGCTCGGGGCGCCGGCCTCGGCGACGAGCGCCTTCGCCTCCTCGAGCCCGCCGGTCGCGTCCGCGATCTCCTGGTATGCGCGCTCGAAGTCCGCCCGCGCGAAGCCCCAGGTGCCGGGCGAGGCGGGAGCGGCGAGCGGGTCGGCCGCCCCGGCGACCGCCGCGGCGATGATGCCCTCGCGGTCGATGCTCATCGCGAGCGCCTGCCGGATGCGGGGGTCGGCGAGCGCGCCGTCGAGCGAGGTCACCATGGCGACGTAGCTGCCTGAGGTGCGGCCGAAGGCGAGCGTGCCCTGACCGCCGCCCTGGAGGCGGGCGAAGCCCGAGGCGGGGACGCCCCAGGTGCCGTCGACCTCGCCCGAGAGCAGCGCGTTCACCCGGGCCGCGGGATCGCGCACGAAGGAGAAGTCGACCTCGGCGACGAGCGAGGGCAGCGAGTCGTCCCAGTAGCCGTCGTAGCGCTCGAGGGTGATCGCCTCGCCGGCCCGCCAGGAGGCGAGCGAGTACGGGCCCGTGCAGTCGATGTCCGAGCCGGGGGTGCCGAACTCGGCGCCCTGGGCCTCGGTCGACGCGCGGTTCACGATGCGACCGGCGCCGGTCGCGAGCGCCTGCGAGAGGGTCTGGTCGGGGGCGGTGAGCGTGATCGTCACCTGGTTCGGCGCGGTCGCGACGATGTCGGCGACGTTCGCGTACACGGCGGTGTGGAACGAGCCGAGTTCGTCGCTGCGCGCGCGGTTCAGGCTGTAGACCACGTCGTCGGCGGTGAGCGGCGCACCGCTGTGGAAGGTCACCCCGTCGCGCAGCGTGTAGACGAGCGTCAGCGGGTCGGGCTGCTCGAACGACTCGGCGAGCGCGGGCTCGATCGTGAAGTCCGGCGCGATGCGCATGAGGCTCTCGCAGACGTTCGAGAGCACCTCCATCGGCGGGAAGTCGTTCGGGTAGATGGGGTCGAGCGAGGACGGCTCGGCGTAGAGCGCCCAGTCGAGGCGCTCGACCTCGGTGCTCGGGGCGGGCAGCGACTCGGTGAGCTCGGGCTTCGTCCCCTTCGAGGGGGACGGGCCGGCTGCGGTGCAGCCGGCGAGGAGCACGGCGGCGGCGAGGGCGGCGGCGCCCCCGAGCAGTCGCGGCGTGCGGCGGGACATCGGCATTGATCTCTCCTTGCGGGGGATGCGGGACGGACGGGCCGTCACGCGAGCTGACGGAGGAAGGTGCGGCGGTCCCGGGAGACCTGATCGGGGTCCCATCCGGGTCTGGGCACGCTGCTGAGGAGCAGGCGCGTGTACGGGTGCTGCGGATCGCGCAGCACCCGGCTCGTCTCGCCGGACTCGACGACCTCGCCGCGGAACATCACGATGAGCTCCTCGGTGATCGAGCGGACGACCTCGAGGTCGTGGCTGACGAAGACGATGGCGACGCCGGTGTCGGCGCGGATCCGCGCCAGTAGCCGGAGGATCTGCGCCTGCACGGAGACGTCGAGCGCGCTCGTCGCCTCGTCGAGGAGCAGGAGGCGCGGGGATGCCGCGAGCGCCCGTGCGATCGCGACGCGCTGCCGCTGCCCGCCCGAGAGCTCGCGGGGCAGGGCGCGGCGGGCGCGCTCGGGCAGGTCGACCTGGTCGAGCACCTCGCGCCGGCGGGCGGTGCGTGCGGCGCCGCGGAGCGCGGTGTGCAGCGAGATGATCTCGTCGATCGCCTCCTCCGGCGTCTGCCGGGGGTCGAGGCTCTGGTAGGGGTCCTGGAAGACCATCTGCATGATGCCGGCCCGCTCGTGGCGGGCGCGCCGGGAGGTGCGCGCCTCGAGCTCGGTGCCGGCGACGACGATGCGGCCGGCGTCGGGCTGCTCGATGCCGGTGATGAGCCGGGACAGCGTCGTCTTGCCGGAGCCGGACTCGCCGACGACGCCGAGCGATCCGCCCGCGGCCAGCTCGAAGGAGACGTCGGTGACGGCCTTCACCCGACCGTGGTCGTACGTCTTGCTCAGGCTCTCGACGGTGAGGATGCTCATGCGGCGCCTCCGATCGGCGTCGGCGCCTCGGCGTCGAGCCGGGAGGGCATCGCGTCGAGGAGCTTGCGGGTGTACGGGTGCTCGGGCCGCTCGAAGACGTCGAGGGCGGGGCCCTGCTCGACGACGACGCCGGACTGCATGACGTGGATGCGGTCGCAGCTCGCCGCGGCGAGGTCGAGGTCGTGGGTGACGAAGACGATCGCGAGCCCGCGCTCCTCGCGGAGCCGCCGCAGGAGGCCCATGATCTCGGCCTGGGTGGTGACGTCGAGCGCGGTGGTGGACTCGTCGGCGAGGAGCAGGCGCGGCTCGGTGGAGAGCGCCGAGGCGATCATGACGCGCTGCAGCATGCCGCCGGAGAGCTCGTGCGGGTAGCGCTCGGCGAGCGTCTCGGGGTCGGGCAGGCCGACCTCGTCGAGGAGGGAGACGACCTGCTGCGCGGCGCGGGCGCGGCTCCAGCCGCGGGTGCGGCGCAGCCCGTCGGCGACGAACGCGCCGATGCGCTGGTAGGGGTTCACGTGGGCGCGGGGGTCCTGGAAGATCATGGCGGCGATCTCCCGGCGCACCTGGAGCACCTCGCGGCGGCCGGCGCCGACGAGCTCGCGTCCGGCGACCCGCACCGAGCCGGTGATCCTCGCGCCCTTCGGCGAGAGGCCGACCGCGGTGCGCAGCGTCATCGACTTGCCCGAGCCCGACTCGCCGACGAGGCCGACGATCTCGCCCTCGGCGCACGAGAGGCCGACGCCGTCGAGGATCCGCGCCGCGGCCTCGCCCTGGCCGACGTCGAGCCGGAGGTCCTCGATCGCGAGCACCGGGCCATCCATCTGCTGGTTCGAGCCGCTCATGCGCTCGTCCTCCTCACACGCTCCGCGATGCCCTCGCCCAGCAGGCTGAAGCTGACGACGGCGATGACGATGACCGCGCCCGGCGCGAGCGCCGGGGCGGGCGATCCCTGGATCAGCGCGGCCTGCCCGGCGGCGACCATGGCGCCCCAGTCCGCCTCGGGCGGCTGCACGCCGAAGCCGAGGAAGGAGAGGCCCGCGAGGTCGATCATCGCGTAGCCGAAGCAGAGCGAGGCCTGCGCGAGCACGAAGGGGGCGATGTTCGGCACGAGGTGCAGCGAGGTGATCCGCCAGGCCGACATGCCCTGCAGCTCGAGCGCCCGGATGTAGGGCGTCTGCCGCTCGGCGAGTGCCACGCTCCGCGTCGTGCGCGCCATGTACGGGATGTACGCGACGGCGAGCGCGGCCACGGTCGAGGCGAGGCCCGGACCGAAGACGGCGACGATCAGGATGGCGAGCAGCACGCCCGGGAAGGCGAACAGGATCTCGACGAAGCGGGAGGCGGTCGCGTCGACCCAGCCGCCGCGCCAGGCCGAGAGCACGCCCACGGCGACGCCGATGAGCGTGGAGCCGAGCACGACGCCGAGCGGTCCGAGGAGGGAGATGCGGGCGCCCCAGATGACCCGGGAGAGCACGTCGCGGCCGGCCTCGTCGGTGCCGAGCAGGTGCGCGGCCGACGGTGGCTGCAGCGCGTCGATGAGGGAGACCTGGTTGGGGTCGTAGGGCGCGATCATCGGGGCGAGGATCGCGACGAGCACGAGCACGCCGAGCGCGATGAGCGCGGCGAGGGTGAGCGCGTTGCCGCGATGGCGGATGGCGAGCCACGACCGGCGGGTGAGCAGATGCGTCGAGCGCGTCTCGGTGGTGGGGAGCGTCACCTCGCGCCTCCCTTCGCCCGGGCGCGGGGTTCGAGCACCGGGTAGAGCAGGTCGACGACGAGGTTCGAGAGCACGAACACGGCGACGATGATGAGGATGACGGCCTGCACGACGGGGAAGTCCTTCACGTTCACGGCCTGCACGAGGAGCGAGCCGATGCCGTTCAGGCCGAACACCGTCTCGACGATGGTCGTCGTGACGAGCAGGCCGGAGATGACGAGGCCGGCGAGGGTCACGACGGGCACGATGCCGCCGCGGAACGCCTGCCCCCAGATGACGCGCGAGGAGGAGAAGCCGCGCACCCGGGCGGTCTCGACGTACTCCTTGCCGAGCGCGCCGATCATCGAGGTGCGCGTCGTCCTCAGCACGAGCGCCGCCGAGGAGAGCGCGAGCGCGATCGCCGGGAGCGTCAGGTGCCAGAGCCGGTCGCCGAAGCCCTCGCCCGCGCCGAAGGCGGGGAACCAGCCGAGGGTGACGGCGAACAGGGAGGTGAGCGCCATCGCGACCACGAAGGACGGGGTCGCCATCGCGACGGTGCTGACGACGATCGCCGTGCTGTCGACGCCGCCGCGCTTCACCGCGGCGAGGACGCCGACGAGCACGCCGACGACGAGGATCAGCACCGCGGCGTAGCCGACGAGCAGCGCGGTCGTCGGCACCCGGCTGGCGATGAGCTCCGCGACGGGCTGGCGGAACTGGATCGAGAGGCCGAAGTCGCCGTGCACGACGCCGCCGAGCCAGAGCACGTACTGCGAGAGGAACGGCTCGTCGAGGTGGTACTGGTCGCGGATCGCCTGCAGCGTCTCCTGCGTCACCGAGTTGCCGCGCACGAGGAAGGACTCGGGTGAGCCGGGCGCGAGGTACATCGCGCCGAAGACGATGAAGGAGGTCGCGAGCAGGACGAGGGCGAGGGAGCCGACGCGCCGGGCGAGCGGGAGCAGCCAGCCGCTCATCCGGCCGCCCCGATCATCGCCGCCCACGGCGAGTGCAGCTGCACGTAGGAGGCCGGGGCCCCGGTCGCACGGGCGTTCAGGAACATCGTGTTGTAGGGCGCGTAGAGCGGGATCCAGAGCGACTCGTCGACGACGATCCGCTGCGCCTCGATGATGGATGCCGCGCGCTCGGCGGGGTCGGACTGGGTGCCCGCCTGCGCGATGAGGGCGTCGTAGTCGGGGTTCGAGAAGCCGAAGAAGTTGTAGAAGTTGCCCGTCTCGAAGTAGCGGTACATCTGCAGCGGGTCGGCGAAGTCGGTGCCCCACGCGGTGAGGTAAAGGTCGATGCCCTTCCGCGCCTCGGCGTCGGTGTAGACGGCGTAGTACTGGTCGACCGGGACCGAGCTGATCTCGACGTCGAGCCCGATCTTCGCGGCGGCCGACTGGATCTCGGCGCCGATCACGGGCGTCTGCGCCTCGGCGCTCGTCGTGGCGAGCACGATGGGCTCGGTCGGGGCCGTGGTGGTGGCGAGCAGCTCCTTCGCGGCGTCGAGGTCGAGCGTGGCCGACTCGATGCCGTCCCAGGCCGATTGGAACGCGTCGCGCTCGTAGCCCCAGGTGCCCGGCACCGCGGGAGCGCGCTGCTCCTGACCGGCACCGGCGATCGCGACGTCGATGATGGCCTGCCGGTCGATGACCATCGACAGCGCCTCGCGCACGACGGGGTCGGCGAGCGGGCCGGTCGGGTCCATCACGATCGCGTTGTAGCCCTGGGTGCTCGGCCCGTAGTAGACGGTGCCGACGCCGCTGCCGGAGAGGCGGGTGATCGCGGAGGGCGCGACCTCCCAGGTGCCGTCGAGCGAGCCGGAGAGCAGCCCGTTCACGACCGCGGCGGGGTCGCGCACGATGTCGAACTCGACGGTCTCGGTCTTCGCCCGGAGCTCGGGGTCGAAGTAGTCGTCGTCGCGCACGAGGGTGATCGACTGGCCGGAGTCCCAGCTCTCGAACTCGTACGGGCCGATGCAGTTCACGCCGCCCTGCGGGGTGCCGTACGTCTCGCCGAGCTCCTGCACGGTGGCCGCGCGCTCGACGACGCCGGCGGGGCTCGACATGTACGCGTTGAACAGCTCGTCGGGCGCGCTCAGGGTGACGGTGACCTCGAGCGGACCGGTCGCGGTGATCGACGCGACGTTCGCGAACGCACCGGACCAGAACGAGCCGGCGGCGGGGTCGAGGTGGCGCTGGAGGCTGAACACGACGTCGTCGGCGGTGAGCGGCGAGCCGTCGTGGAAGGTGGCTCCGTCGCGGAGGGTGTAGACCCAGGTCGTCGCGTCGGGGTGCTCGAACGACTCGGCGAGCGCGGGCTCGAGCGAGAGGTCCGGGGCGAGCCGGAGCAGGCCCTCGCAGACGTTCGCGAGGATCGAGCCGGTCGTGTTGTCGGCGTTGTAGATCCAGTCGAGCGAGGCCGGCTCGCTCGAGACGGCCCAGGCGATGCGGTCGAGCTCGCCGGCGGGGGCCGGGGTGAGCTCGACGACGTCGACGGCCGCGGTGCTCCGTTCGGGTGCTGCGGGCGTCGCGCACCCGGCGAGCACCACGACGGCCGCGGCGCCTCCCGCGATCATGGCCCGTCGTGCGGCCTTGGCTGTGCGCCTCATCACTGCTCCTCACCTCGTCGTGGGTACGTGCGATCGACGGCGTTCCGGTTGCGGTCAGGGGGGTTCCGCCTGCGGTGGCCGATGGGGGCCGTCTGCCGATGAGTAAACACGGCGGGCTGGATCGCTGTCAAGCGAATGGAACGTTCTTTTTTTCGGATGTAACGTTCCTTTTCGTCTCGGCATGGGCTACCGTGAGGTCCGGCGACGACGTGGTCCGGTGGCTTCCCGGCACGTCGAATCCGTGATGCGAAGGAGCGAGACGTGAGCCAACCGTGGATTCTGATCACCGGCAACGGCGCGTTCGGCGACACCGCCGAACGCACCGACCTGCGCTATGCCGTCAACCCGAGTTCGGAGCTCGCCGCCGAGCTCGACGGGGAGACCGTGGCCGGGCACCTGCTGGTCGGCCGGAGCCTCGCCTGGCACCGCCACCCCGCCGAGGCGCTCGCGCCGATCCTCGACGAGGCCGCGACGCCGCCCGCCGCCATCCTCTCCACCGGGGTGTTCTCCGGCCGCAGCACCGTCTCGATCGAGCGCATCGCCGCGAACGTGCAGGACTTCCAGTTCGCCGACGACGACGGCTTCCGCCCGGCCGGCGACCCCGTCTACGCCGACGGCCCCACCGCCTACCTGGCCACCGTGCCGATCAAGGCGATCACGCACGCGATCCGCGAGCGCGGCATCCCCGCCCTGCTCTCCAACTCGGCGTCCACGCACGGCTGCAACGCCGTGATGTACACGGCGCTCCACCTCGCGGCCGAGCGCGGCCTGCCCACCCGGGCCGGGTTCATCCACCTGCCGGACACCCCGGGCCACGTGGCCCGCATCGGCAGCAACGGCCCGAGCATGGACCTCCGGCTCCAGGCCGAGGCCGTGCGCATCGCCGCCGCGGCCGCGATCGCGCACCCCGACGCCGACCTCGACGTCCCCGCGAACGAGTGGGAGTGGTGAGCGCCATGACGACGACCGGCCCCGCCCTCCGCATCACCGGCGCCGCCCTGCACGGCCGCCCCGGCGCGCACGACGTGCTGCTCCGCGACGGCGCGGTCGCCTCGATCGAGCCGAGCGGCTCCATCGGCGCCGCCGCCCTCGCCGAGTGGGCCGACCGCGCCGACGCCGAACGGCTCGACGCCGCCGGCGGGCTCCTCGCCCGCGCCTTCGTCGAACCGCACCTGCACCCCGACAAGTCGTTCAGCCTCTCCGAGCTCGACCCCGCCGAGGCATCCGGACTCGACCACTTCGCCCGCTCCAGCCGGATCAAGGCCGGCTTCACGCCCGAACGGGTCGCCCGCCGGGCGCGCCGCGCCTTCGAGCTCGCCGTCGCGAACGGCGTCACCCGGCTCCGCGCGAACATCGACATCGACTCGATCGCCGGGCTCCGCGGCTTCGAGGGCGTGCTGCAGGCCCGCGAGGAGGTGCGCGGCACCCTCGACGTCGACCTCGTCGCCTTCCCGCAGGAGGGGCTCGGCCGCGACCCCGGCGCCCTGCCCCTGCTGCGCGAGGCCCTCCGCTCGGGCGCCGACCTCATCGGCGGCTGGCCGAACGTCGAGGAGGGGGATGCCGCGCAGCGCGCGCACGTCCGCACCGTCTTCGAGCTCGCCGAGGAGTTCGACGTCGACGTCGACATCCACGCCGACTGCTGGCTCGACGAGCGCGAGCGGATGCTCGAGGTCGTCGCCGACGAGACCCTCGCCCGCGGCTTCCAGGGGCGCGTGCTCGCGAGCCACTGCTGCGGCATCGAGCGCTACTCCGACGAGGACGCGCGCCGCGTCGCCGCCCGCGTCGCCGAGGCCGACGTGCGCGTCGCGATCATCCCGCTGAACCTCGTCGACGGCGGTCCGCGCGGACTCTCCCGCCCGCACGAGCTGCGCCGCGCCGGCGCCGAGCTCGTCGTCGGCAGCGACAACCTGAACGACGGCTGGTACCCGCTCGGCACGCTGAGCCCCCTCGACCGCGCCTACATGACCCTCGTCGGCGGCGGCTACGGCGACGACGACGTCGACCTCGTCTGGCACATGGTCGCCTCGGGGGCCGCGCACGCCCTCGACGATCGCACGCGGGCGGATGCCGAGGCCTGGCGCGCCCCGGACGTGACGCCCGGGATGACCGCCGACCTCGTGCTCCTCGGCGCGCGCGACCGGCTCGAGGCGCTGCGCCGCCCGGGCGGCGCGCTCACCACGATCAAGGCCGGACGGGTCGTCGCCAGGCGGAGCGTCGACGAGTCCGTCGCGGATGCCGGCATCCGCCCCGCCGCCGGGGTGCGCGCATGAGCCGGGCCGCTCTCGCGATCGTCGGCGAGCGCGTGCTCGTCGGCGACGAGCTCGTCCCCGCGACCGTGCTCGTCGACGGCGGCCGCATCACGGCCGTGCGCCGCGGGGCCGACCGCGAGGCCGACGCCGAGCGGGTGTTCGACGCCGGCGACGACGTCGTCTCCCCCGGCTTCGTCGACCTGCACGTGCACTTCGACAACCCGGGCGACGACCTCGCCGCCGACTACCGGATCGGCACGGCGAACGCCGCGCTCGGCGGCTGCACCTTCGTCATCGAGCACCCCTTCACGACCCCGCCGACGACGACCGCCGCCCGCTACGCGGCGAAGTCGGAGCTCGGCGCGCAGGGGGCGATCGTCGACTTCGGGCTCTGGGGCGCGCTCACCGGTCCCGGGCTCGGCGAGCTCGGCGGGCAGCGCGAGCTCGGCGCCCCCGGCTACAAGGCCTTCCTGCCCGAGAACGACATGGACTACCCCTCGGCGAGCGACGACGACCTCCGCCAGGGACTCGCCGAGACCGCCCGCCACGGCGGGCTCGTGCTCGTGCACGCGGAGGACCGCGAGGGGCTGAGCGCCGCGATTGCCGCCGAGCGCGCCGCCGGCCGCACCGACTACGCCGCCGTGCTCGCCGCGCGCAGCCCGGAGCTCGAGCTCGAGGCCGTGCGCCGGGTGCTCGCGATCGCCGAGGAGACCGGCGGGGCCGTGCACTTCGTGCACCTCTCGCTGCCCGAGGCCGTCGACCTCGTCACCGCGGCGCGGGAGCGCGGCGTGACCGCGAGCTGCGAGGTCACCGCGCACCACCTGCTGCTCGACGCCGAGGACTTCCTGCGGCTCGGCTGGACGGCCCTCTGCGCGCCGCCGCTCCGGGCCCGTCCCGAGGTGGAGGGGATGTGGCAGCGGCTCCGCGACGGCGCGATCGACGCCGTGGTCTCGGATCACTGCGTCTACTCCGTCGCCGACAAGGCCGTCGCCGAGCACGACGCGCTCGGCGGCCCGTTCGGCATCCAGAGCGCCCGCGAGTTCGCTCCCCTCTTCCTCGACGAGGCGCTGCGCCGAGGGTGGACGCTCCCCGACGCGCTCGCCCTCATCACGAGCCGGCCCGCCGAACGCTGCGGCGCCGCGCCCGCGAAGGGGCGGATCGCCCCCGGCGCCGACGCCGACCTCGCGGTGCTCCAGCTCGGCGAGGCCCGAGCGGTGCAGTCGGCCGGGCAGTTCGGCCCCGACCGCTGGTCGCCGTACGAGGGCCGGCCGAGCACCGTCCGGGTGCGGGCCACGATCGCCCACGGCGAGTTCGTCGTGCTCGACGGCGGGCTCGTCACCGACCACGGCCCCGGCGCCTTCGTGCCGCTCGCGGTGCCCGCCCCCGCCCGGAGCTCCGCGTGAGCGGGCCGGCCGCGAGCAGCGCCGCGACCGGGCTCCAGCGCCCGAGCGCGTTGCCGCCCGTCAGCGACGCGGACCTCGACCGCGGGGCGCGCGAGCTCATCGACACCTGCCTCGCCGTCACCGCGGCGGACCGGGTGCTCGTCATCGCCGACGAGCCGACCCGCGGGCTCGCCGAGCGCATCGTCGCCGCGGCCTCCCGGGTCGCCGCCGACAGCCGGCTGCTCCTCGTGCCGGGCCTCGACGACGACTACCCCGCCGCCTTCGCCGCGATCGCCGCGGCCATCACGGGCGACCGCCCGAGCGTCACCGCGTTCGCCGCGCGCGACGGCGACGACCGGCTCGCGTGGGACGAGCGCTTCTGGGCGCTCCTCGACGGCGTCGGCGCCCGGCACGCCCAGCTCACCGCGCTCGACCGGCCGAGCCTCGGCATCGGCCTCGCCGCCGACTACCGCGAGGTCGCCCGCTTCAGCGAGCTCGTCCGCGCACGGCTCACGGGCGCGGCGACGGCCGAGGTCCGGAACGCCCTCGGCACCGAGATCCGCTTCGCCCTCGATCCGGCCCGGCCCTGGACCGCGTTCACCGGCCTCTACCACGCCCCCGGCGAGGGCGGGCGGCTGCCGCAGGGCGAGGTCTTCTGCTCGCCGACCGGCGCCGACGGCGTCATCGCGGCGAGCGTCCTCGGCTACCCCTTCAACGCCTCGACCGGGCTGCTCGCCGAGCCCGTGCGCTTCGAGGTGCGGGGCGGACGGCTGGTGGGCCTCGAGCACCCCGACGCGGGGCTCGCCGCCCGGCTCCGCGAGTGGTTCGACCGCGACGAGCACGCCGGCCGCATCGGCGAGTTCGCCGTGGGCACCAACCGCGCCTGCACCGCCCTCAGCGGGAACCTCCTCTTCGACGAGAACGTGCCCGGCTGCCACATCGCGTTCGGCCACCCCTTCGGCGACTACACCGGGGCGCACTGGCACTCCGAGGTGCACGTCGACCTCGTCGTCGAACGCCCCACGATCACCGTCGACGGGGCCCCGCTCCTCGTCGACGGGCGCTACCCCGACCCCGTCCCGGCCGATTGGAGCCCCGAGTGACCAGCTACCGCAACGACTACCTGAGCGCGAGCCGCGGCCGCGTCGGCGACCGCTACTACCTGATGACGCCGGACACCATGGTCGAGAACACGCTGCCCGGCCTGCCGCCGTACGCCGCGACCGTGCTCGCCGCGCCGCAGGGCAGCCCCGCCCGCTTCGGCCAGTACCTGCTGCAGCTCGAGGCCGGCGCCGCGAGCACCCTGCCCCAGGGCGCGGGCTTCGAGAACTTCCTCATCGCGCTCGACGGCGCGCTCCGCGTGCGCTCGGCCGGCGAGGAGTGGCTGCTCGAGGACGGCGGCTACCTCTTCCTCCCCGAGGGGCGCAGCTTCGAGCTCGAGGCCGTCGCGGCATCCCGCGCCCTCTGGGTGAAGAAGCGCTACCTCGCCGTCGACGGCGTCGAGGCGCCGCCGGTGGTCTCCGGCCGGCTCGGCGACATCGTCGGCATCGACGACGACGGCATCGACGGCAGCTACGGGCAGCTGCTGCCCGACGACGAGCGCTACGACCTCGCGATGAACGTCATGCGCTTCCAGGGCGGCGCCCGGTTCCGGATGGTGGAGATCCACCACCAGGAGCACGGCCTGTACCTCCTCGAGGGCGGCGGCGTGTACCACCTCGACGGCGAGCACGTCGACGTGCAGCAGGGCGACTTCATCTACATGGCGCCGTACTGCACGCAGGCGTTCACCGCGACCGGCCCCGAGGCATCCGCCTACCTGCTCTACAAGGACGTGAACCGCGATGGCTTCTGAGACGACCGCCGACCTCCTCGTGCGCGGGGCCCGGCTCGACCGGGACGCCGCCGGCGCCGGGGCGCCCGCCGACGCCGTCGTGGACGTCGTCGTCCGCGACGGCGCGATCGCCGCGATCGGACCGGATGCCGGTGCCGGCATCTCCGCGACGGAGGTGATCGACGCCGACGGCGGACTCGTGACGACCCCGTTCGTCGAGCCGCACAGCCACCCCGACAAGGTCTACAGCCGGCAGCGGATCGCCGAGCTCGGGCTCGTCGCGCACGGCCCGCGCCCCGTGCTCATGCAGCGCCAGCGCGACCTCAAGGCCGCGTTCACGGTCGACGACGTCGCCGAGCGGGCGGGCCGCTTCCTCCGCGCCTCGGCGCTCGAGGGCATCGGCCTCCTCGCCGGGCAGGCCGACATCGACTCGGTCACCGGCCTCGCCTCCGTCGAGGGCGTGCTGCGGGCCCGCGCCGACTGCGACGGCGTGATCGAGACCGTCGTCACCGCGTTCCCGCAGGAGGGGATGGTCGGCGACGCGCGCGCCTACGGGCTCGTCGCGGAGGCCCTCGCGATGGGCGCCGACCGCGTCGGCGGCTGGCCCAACAACGAGGCCGACGAGGAGGCCAGCCTCACGCACCTGCGGCTCGTCTTCGAGCTCGCCGAGCGCTTCGGCCGCCCGATCGACATCAACGTCGACTACTTCACCGACCCGAGCGAGCGCCTGCTCGAACCGCTCGCCGAGCTCACGATCGCCTACGGCATGCAGGGGCTCGTCAATGCGAACCACGTCGGGGCGCTCGAGACGTACGCCGACGACGACGCCGCCCGGGTCATCGAGAAGGTCGCCGAGGCCGGCATCGCCATCACCGTGTGCCCCTCGAACCTGCAGAGCTCGTACCCGTACCGGGGCGTCTCGCGGCCGAACGAGCTGCTCGACGCGGGCGTCACCGTGACGATCGGCACCGGCAACCACGAGGACAACTGGGAGTCGCTCGGCACCCTCGACCCGCTCGAGCGGGCGCGCTTCGCGTGGCACGCGCTGCCGCTCGCCGATCGTGCGGGCGAGGGCGTCGACGACGCCTGGCGGATGGTGACGAGCTCCGCGCGGCGCGCGGTCGGGCGGCCGGCGCCGCGGCTCGAGGCCGGAGCCGAGGCCTCCTTCGTCGTGCTCGCCGCCGGCGACCGCCTGCACGCGCTCCGCAACGAGGCCGGCTCGCGCTGGACGGTGCGTCGCGGCGCGCTCGTCGCGTCGCGACGCGTCAGCCGCGAGCTCGTCTACAGTTGATGGCGTTCCCCGCGCCTGGTGCCGACGGAGAGGTCGAGGTCCATGACGGAGCGTGATCAGCCGGCGACGAAGCGCGTCACCATCCACGACGTCGCCCGTGAGCTCGGCCTGTCCACGAGCACGGTCTCGGCCGCGCTGAACGGCAGCGGCAAGCTCCGCCAGTCGACCAGGGATCGCGTGCAGCGCACGGCCACCGAGCTCGGCTACCGGCCGAGCCGGGCGGCGCTCGCCTTCCGGCTCGGCCGCACCGGCACGATCGCCTTCGCGCTCCCCTCGGTCGACGAGGGCGCCGTGCCGATGCTCGACCTCGACTTCTACATGACCGCGGCGCGCGCGGCGGCGACGAAGGCCTTCGAGGCCGGCTACGCGCTCACGCTCACCCCGCCGACGGTCACGAGCGAGGACGGCTGGCGGCTCATCGGCGCCGACGGCGTCGTGCTCTGCGACCCCGTGCGCAACGACGAGCGGCTCGCCGCGCTCGAGCGCCTCGGCACCCCGGTCGTCACGGTGGAGCGGGATGCCGCGCGCCCCGACTGGCCCTACGCGGTCACGAGCGACCACGGCGAGAACATGCGCACCCTGCTCGACCACCTGCGCGGGCAGGGTGCGGAGCGGATCGCCCTGATCAGCGCCGACGCGAGCTGGTCGTGGGCGGAGGAGAGCGCGGCCGCGTACCGCGACTGGGCCGCCGCGCACGGGATGCCGGAGCTCGTGCGACTCATCCCGCTCGACCACGCGCACAACGACCCCTACGAATCGACCCTCGCCCTGCTCCGCGGTCCCGAGCGGCCCGACGCCGTCATCGCGACGGCCGAGCAGTACCGCGAGGGCGTGCTGCGGGCGGCTCGGGACGCCGAGGTGCGCATCCCCGAGGACGTGCTCGTCGCCGTCGGCATCGACAGCCCCGGCTCGGAACGGCACGACCCGCCGCTCACGGCGATCGACCTGCAGCCCGACCGGCAGGCCGAGCTCGCGGTCGGCATGCTGCTGCGCCGCATCGAGGGCGAGCCGATCGAGGGCCCGCTGCTCTCCGACGCCGTGCTCCGCGTGCGCGGCAGCACGGTGCGGATGGTCCGCTGAGCCCGGTTGGTTCGCTGAGCCCGTCGAACCGAGCTCAGCGAACCACGCCCTACACGCAGCGTCCGGCCTCGGCGATCTGCTCGTCGCTCGGCCGCCCGTACGCCTCGATGCCGGAACCGGGCACGTCGTAGCCCGAGGCGATCGCCCACGCCGTCGCCCACATCTCGTCGTCGCTGCCGAACACCGCGCTCTCGAAGATCGGCGTGCACTCGGGGCGCACGACCTGGGTGTGCCCGACCTCGTGCACGACGACCGCCTTGGCGTTGATGTCGTCGGCGTAGCTCCAGTCGATCGAGTAGCTGAGGTGCAGCTTCGCCCAGCCGCCGTCGCCGTACCAGTACTGCGCGGTGCCGGAGTACCACTCCTCGCTCGACAGCCCGTTCACGACGTGGTCCCACGCGAAGTCGAGGTGCACGCCGTGCGCGATCGACCGCGCGAACTCCTCGATCGGCCCGCGGCTCGCGTACTCGGGCGCCGCGCGCCGGGCCGCCTCGGCGGTCTGCGAGGCCCGCACGGCCGCGACCGCGGTGGCGAGCTGCTGGTACCCCTCGGCGCTGTCGTCCTGCTCGACGAACCAGGTGTCGCCGTCCTGGGCGATCGCGTGCATCGCGGGCACGCGCGACTCGTAGGTGGCGACGGGGCTCGCGTCGAGCACGGCCTGCGCGTCGGCGGCGGCGTCGGCGTACAGGGCGGCCCGGCCCTCGGCGAGCTGCGCCTCGGCGGCCTCGAGCCCGGCG
Organism: Agromyces mediolanus; assembly: GCF_044917495.1. GTDB lineage: Bacteria > Actinomycetota > Actinomycetes > Actinomycetales > Microbacteriaceae > Agromyces > Agromyces mediolanus_B. The sequence continues at coordinate 485,501 of NZ_JAVSSI010000002.1, forward strand.
AGCCCGGACTCGGCCTCCCGGCGGACCGCGTCGAGCTCGACGCTGCGCTCCCGCGTCGCGAACGCCTCGCCGAGGCTCGTCCAGATCGGCGCGAGCGGGACCTCGTCGTACTCGACGGCGGGCGGCAGCTCGAGCGCGGCGGCTTCGACGAGCTCGGTCGCGGATGCGGCATCCGCCCGGAGCGCCTCGGCGAGCGCCGCATCGCCGAGGCCGTCGACGACCGCGGCGGCGAGCGCCTCGCCCTCCCGGGCCTGCCCGGTGGCGAGGGTCGTCGCACCGCGCAGATCCCCGAGCGCCTCCTCGGCGTGCGCCTCGGCGACCGCCCCGGCGATGACGGCCTGCTCGGTCGCGGCCTCGCCGAGCGCACTCGTGCCGAGCACGAGGGCGATCGTGCCGAGCGCGGCCGCGCCGAGCACCGGCAGTCCGATCCTGATGCCGTCGTTCACGCGTCTCCCGCCTCGTCGCGCCATCCCCCGCGATCGCGCCTGGATGCAGCGTAGCGAGGCCGGCGATGCCGGGGCCACGGGGACCTCCCGTCCGAGGGCTCGGCGGGTCTAGACTCCGAGCGACAGCTCTGGGGGGAGGGTTGATGTTCGAAGCCGACGTGGCAGACATCGCCCAGCACGCATCGACCGGCGGGCTCCCGCCGCGCCTCGGCGAGACGGTGGCCGACGCGCACCGCCGCTACGCGGGGCTCGACGAGGGCGTCGTGGCCGACTACATCCCGATCCTCGCCGAGGCGGATCCCGCGCACTTCGGCCTCGTCGTCGCTCAGGTCGACGGCGCCGTGCACCGTGCGGGCGACGCCGATGTCGCGTTCTCGATCCAGTCGATCTCGAAGGCGTTCGTGTTCGCCCTCGTCTGCGAGGCGATCGGGCACGAGGCGGTGCACGACATCGTCGGCGTGAACAACACGGGGCTTCCGTTCAACTCGGTCATGGCGATCGAGCTGAACGGCGGCAGCCCGATGAACCCGATGGTGAACGCGGGCGCGATCGCGACGACGGCGCTCGTGCCGGGCCCGACGCCCGCCGAGCAGTGGGAGTTCGTCCGCACGGGGCTCTCCCGCTTCGCGGGTCGCGAGCTCGCCCTCGACGGCGAGGTGTACCGCTCCGAGGTGGAGACGAACCAGCGCAACCAGGCCATCGGCCGGCTGCTGCAGAGCTACGGACGGCTGGATGCCGACCCGCTCGCCGTCGTCGACGTGTACACGAAGCAGTGCGCGCTCGCCGTCACCGCCGAGGACCTCGCGGTCATGGGGGCGACCCTCGCCGACGGCGGCGTGAACCCGGTGACCGGCGAGCGGGTCGTGTCGGCGGCGGTCTGCCGGGACACGCTCGCCGTGCTCGCCTCCTGCGGCATGTACGAGCGCTCGGGCGAGTGGCTGTTCGAGATCGGCCTGCCCGCGAAGTCGGGCGTGGCGGGCGGGATCGTCGCCGTCGCGCCCGGGAAGGGCGCCGTCGGCGCGTACTCGCCGAGGCTCGACCCGGCCGGCAACAGCGTGCGCGGCCAGCGCGCGTGCGCCTACCTCTCCCGCGCGCTCGGGCTCAACCTCTTCGCCTCCGCGCCGGCGCCCGCGCCCGCGCCCGGCGAGGCATCCGCATCCCCTGCACCATCCGCACCATCCGCACCCCTCGAAGGGAGCCGAGCATGACCGCGCAGACCGCCGCACCAGCCCGAGCCGAGGAGCGCCGCTCCTGGGCGCCGATGATCGGGCTGTTCCTCGCCCAGGTGCTGATGTCGTTCAACGTCGCCGCCCTGCCGATCTCGCTCGGCGGCATGGTCGAGGACTTCGGCGTGCCGCCGACGGTCGCGAGCACCACGATCGTCGTCTACGGGCTCGCCGTCGCCGCCCTCGTGATGACCGGCGCGAAGCTCGGTCAGCGGATCGGCTGGGTGCTCATCTTCCGCTGCGTCGTGGTCGTGTTCGCCGCGTCCTCGGTGATGATGATCCTCTCGCCGACGATCGGCTGGGCGATCGCCGGGCAGGTCCTCGCGGGCGCCGCGGCCGCGATCATCGTGCCCTCCCTCGTCGCCCTCATCGCCGAGAACTACCGCGGCGCGCAGCAGGCGACCGCGGTCGGCTCGCTGGGCTCGGCGCGCGCGTTCTCCGGCATCAGCGCGTTCCTCATCGGCGGCACGCTCGGCACCCTCGTCGGCTGGCGGCCGGTGTTCATGATCACCCTCGGACTCGCGGTCGCGGTCTTCGCGCTCAGCTTCGGGCTGCGCTCGGACAAGGGGGATGCCTCGGTCCGGATCGACCTCGTCGCCTCCGCTCTCATCGGCGGGGCGATCGTGCTGCTCACGCTCGGCTTCAACAACCTGAACGCGTGGGGCATCCTGCTCGCCGAGCCGGGGGCGCCGTTCGACGTCCTCGGCATCTCGCCGGCCCCCGTGTTCGTCGTGGCGGGGCTCGTGCTCGGGCAGGCGTTCTTCCTCTGGACGAGACGCCGGATGCGGCTCGGCAAGGTGCCCCTCGTCGACCTGTCGGTGCTCGGCAGCGCCCGGGAGCGCGCCGCCGTCTACGCGATGTTCATCATCGTCGCGATGGAGGCGGCGGTGAACTTCACGGTGCCCACCTACATCCAGGTGGTGCAGGGGCGGACGCCGTTCGACACCTCCCTCGCGATGATGCCGTTCAACCTGACGGTGTTCGTCACGGCGACGCTCATCGTGCGCTTCTACCGGCGCTACAGCCCGCGCACGATCGGGCTCTTCTCGTTCGGGCTGACGACGGCCGCGCTCGTCTGGCTCGCCCTCGTCGTCACGAACAACTGGGAGACGCTGCCGACGATCCTCGGGCTCGTGGTGTTCGGCATCGGGCAGGGAGCGCTCGTGACCCTCGTGTTCAACGTGCTCGTGACGGCGGCGCCGAAGGAGCTCGCGGGCGACGTCGGCTCGATCCGCGGCACGACGCAGAACCTCGCCTCGGCCGTCGGCACGGCGGTGATGGGCGCGCTGCTCGTCACGATGCTGAGCCTGAACTTCACGCAGGCCGTCACCGAGCACCCGGAGCTGCCGGACGAACTCGTCGCCCAGGTCGACCTCGACCAGGTGAACTTCATCAGCAACGACGAGCTGCGGGAGAAGTTCGCCGAGACCGATGCGAGCGTCGAGCAGATCGACGCGGCCGTCGCGATCAACGAGGGGGAGCGGCTGCGCACCCTGCGGATGGGCTTCCTCGTGCTCGCCGGGCTGAGCCTCGCGGCGGCCCTGCCGGCATCGCGCCTGCCGCGCTACAAGCCGGAGGAGATCCCCGACCCCTCGCCCGCCGGCGAGTAGCGGCTGCGGCCGCCCCGCCACCCGGCCCGCGCCGCGCCCACTCGCATCCGCGCCGCTCTGCACCCGAGTCGCACCCGAGTCGCACATATCGCTCACCGCTCCCTCGCGCCAGGGCCGTTCGCGCGACTCCACATCGCGAAGTCGCGCGAAACGCCCCTCGGGAGTGCCCGGTTCGACCGTTTGCGCGACTTCACCGGGCTGGCGAGGGGCGGCCACCGCTCGGGCGGGTTGCCTGGGCCGATCCGACGCGCGGACGAGTAGGCCGGGAACGCCCGTCAGTGCTGGTGGAGCTCGCCGTGCGGCACGGCGAGCTCGCCGGGCTCGGTGCCCGCGAGGGCGGGCGTCGCGAGGGCCGCGACGAGCGCCGCGCCGGCGACGAGGCCGAGCGTGGCGGCCACGGGATGCCGCGTCCGGGTGGCCGCGGGCGCGGCCGGGGATGCGGGTGCCGGCGCGGCATCCCGAGTCTCTGGAGCCGGATTCCCCGGGGCCGCGGGGGCCGGATGCCCCGAGCCGTCGGCACCCGGAGCGGGACGCGCGCGCAGGCTGATCGCGGCCCCGGCCGCGACGACGAGCGCGAAGCCCGCCGCCGCGACCGCCGGGAGCCCGGCGATGCCGAGCCCGGGTGCGGCGCCCGCCCCCACGACGAGCGCCATGCCCACGATCACACCGAGGCCGGCGCCGAGCGCCGTCCTCGGCATGACCGTTCGTCCGGCCCGGAGGACCGCGACCGCCCAGGCGAGCGCGGCGAGCCCCGCCGCTCCGAGCACGGCCACGGCGAACGGGCCGTTCGCGCCGGCGGCGAGCGCGGCGAAGACGAGCCCGGCGCCGAGCGCGGCGAGCGCCGGCCAGCTGCGGAACACGGCGGGGAGCACGGCGGGCCTCAGGCGGTCGCCAGCCGGCTGCTGCGCTCGGCCCCGAGGCCGACGCCGAGCAGCACGAGCGCGCTCGCGAGGTGCAGGAAGTGGTCGGGCGTGTTCAGCGCGAGGATGTTCGCCGCGGTGCCCGCGAGGAAGAACCCGACGACGCCGAGCAGGAGGTACGCGGCACCCACGATGGTGTTGACCGTCTTCGCGGCGCGGGCGCTCGCGAGCCCGGCGACGAGGAGCGCGGCCCCGATCAGCAGGTGGGCGATGTTGTGCAGCGGGTTCACCGCGAAGATGCCGAGCAGCAGGCCGCCCTCGGTCGCGATGAACGAGACGCCGCCCGTGACGGCGAAGCCGAGCAGTCCGACGAGCAGGTAGACCGCGCCGAACACCGTGGCGACGATGCGGTTCGGTGAGTTACGCATGGTTCCTCCTTGATCCGGGCCCGTTCGGGCCGCCGGCCCGAGCGGGCCGTCAGGAGGGATTCGGAACCCTCGTCGCACCGGATTGGAGGATTCCCTCACGGCCGCGGGCTGACCGCCCGCTCGCGACCGTCCGCTCCGTCGCGCGACTCCACCGCGCGGAGTCGCGCAAACGGCGGATGCCGCGGCCGCGAGTGAGCCGAATGCGCGACGTCGCGCGCGCCGGCCAGGGACGAGACCGCCCGTCAGCCCACGGCGCGGCGGACCAGCTCGGTGACCTCGCGCTCGACGGCGTCGGTCCAGGCCCGCACGGCGAACCCGACGGGCCAGAAGTCCCCGTCGTCGAGCCGGGCGCGGTCTTCGAAGCCGATCGTCGCGTAGCGCGTCTTGAACTTCTTCGCCGGCTGCAGGAAGACGACGATCCTGCCCTCGCCGTTCGCGTAGCCCGGCATGCCGTAGTAGGTCTTCGGCACCAGCTCGGGGGCGACCTCGCGCACGACGCGGTCGAGCCCTTCAGCGAGCTCGCGGTCCTCCGGTTCGAGCGCGGCGATCGCCTCGCGCACCGCCTGCTCGCCCGCAGCCCGGTTCTTGCCCGCCTTCTCCTGCTCGCGCAGCTCCTTCGCGCGCTGCTTGACCGCCGCGCGCTCCTCCGCGCTCAGTCCGGATGAGGTCTCGTCCTTCGCCATCAGCGGCGCTCCTCCCCGCGGGCCCCCGCCCGCGTGTCGAGGCTACTCCCGCAGATCCCACCGATGGTGTACTAGTAGTACACACTGATAGTACACTCCAGTCCATGACTCGCACGGCACTCCTGCACCTCGCCATCCGCGTCCTCGGCACCACCCTCGTCGTGGTGCTGCTGAGCGCGCCGCTCTGGGTGCCCGGCTGGGGGCCGGGACTCATCGGCGAAATCGGCCTCGTGCCCTTCCCCGGCAACCTGGCGATCATCGCGGGCTTCCTCGTGCTCGTCGCGCTCTACTGCCTCACCCTGCAGCGGCTCGTCCGCCGAGCCGGCGCGGGCTCCGGGGCATCCGTCTGGTGGATGTTCGCGATCCCCGCGAACTTCGTCGAGGACTTCTACATCGTCCAACGGGTGGGCGCAGCGATCGCACCGCGCATCGGCACGGCCGAACTGGGCTGGTGGCGATGGCTCGGCTTCGGCTGGTGCATCCTGCAGCTCGTCTCGCTGCTCCCCGGCGAGCTCGGGCGGGTCGGAGGGGCCCTCGCCATCCTGCTGTGGTTGGCTCAGTGGGTGCTCACGCTCTCGATCACCCGGCGGCTGCGCTGATGCCGCTGCCGAGATTCCAGCGCCTCGCGCCGGCCGACCGGGCCCGCATCCTCGGCGTCGCCCGCGCCCACTTCGCCCGCGACGGCCAGGACGGCGCCTCCTACAACCGCATCATCGCCGACGCCGGCATCTCGAAGGCCTCCGCGTATCACTACTTCGACGGCAAGGCCGATCTCTTCGGCGCGGTCGTGGCGGATGCCTCGGCGCGCGTCGCCGCGGCGCTCGGAGCGTGGTCCCCCCAGCCCGATGCCCGGGCGTTCTGGCGGGAGCTCGCCGCCGCGAACGAGCGGTTGCTCGCCCATCTCGCCGAGCACCCGGACGACCGGGCCCTGCTCGCGGCGGCACCGGCCGAGACCGGCTCGGCCGAGACCGGCTCGGGCGAGACCGGCTCGGGCGGGACCGCGGCGGGAGCGAGCCCGTGGACCGCCGAGATCGTCACGGACGCGCGGCGCCTCGGGCTCGTCACGGTGCCGGACGAGCCCGAGCTCCTGCTCGCCGCCACCCAGGGCGTCCTCGACGCCCTCGACCGCTTCGCACTCACCGAGCCCGGGCGGGCGGAAGTCGCCGCCCACCGGCTTCCCCCGCTCCTCGCGCGGCTCTGGGGCTCGCCCGCCTCGGCCGCCTCGGCCGGCTAGACAGTCGACGTTAGCGTCGCCGCTTCGCGGGCGCCGGCTCCTCCGGCGTCGTCACGGCCTGCACCACCGTGTGCGCGGCGGCGCTCTTCGCCCACTTGCGCACCCGGTCGGCCTGCTTGCGCCGCTGCTTTAGCAGGGCGGCGCGGCGCTTGGCCGCCGCCGCGGCATCCGCGATCGCCGTGCCCGGTTCGGCCGCGGCCCCGCGAGACGCGGTCGTCGGCAGGACCCGGCGCGACCAGGCATCCAGCCCCGCCGTGGCGCGCGCCGCCGTGCGGGCGGCCCGGCGCGGCGCGCGAGTGCGGTCGGCCTTGGCGGCGCGCCGCGTCACCCGCGACTCGGCGACCAGCGCCTCCAAGCGGCGCTTGGCGCGTCCGGGCGGAAGGGTGTCCGCCAGCCGCTTCGCCTCCTTCTCCGCCGACTTCGCGTGCGCGAGCGCCGCCTTCGCGCGCCGCCGGTCGCGGCGCTCGGTGACCGTCGCCATCCTCGTCCTCCCGTTCGACGGACCTCGCCGGCGCGGTCGTCCCGCGCCTCGCATCGCTCCGTCCGTGCTTCCGGTCTACGGGCTCCGGTCCGCCACGGCAAGGGGGTTGCGGCCGAACAGTCGCGCGAGCACCACGCCCGCGACGGCGCCCGCCGTGTTGGTGATCACGTCGGTGACGTCCGTGCTGCCGATCGCGAGTGCGAACTGCGCGAGCTCGAGCGCGGCGCTGAGCGCGGCCGCCGCGGCCGCGACGCGCCACCACCCCCAGCCGGGCCGCAGCAGCGCCAGCCCGAGACCGAACGGCACGAACACGGCGACGTTCCCCGCCACCTCGCGCAGCGCGCTGGCCCCGTACCCCTCCGCGGCGATGAACGGCACGAGCTTCAGGCTGCGCCGCTCGGGCATCGCCTCCCACGGGAGGTTCAACTTCCACAGCACGAGCCAGACGAGCAGCACGAGGTAGACGGCGAACAGCCCCGCGAGGAGCGTCGCGGCCCCGCGCCCGCCGGGATGGTGGGTGGTGGTGGTCATGCGCCCAGTCCACGCCCCGCGGTGTTGCCCGCGCGTTTCGCATTCCGCATATCCCCGCGATATGCCCCGCCTCGTACCATCGGAGTCATGCGCGTGCTGATCGTCGAGGACGAACCCCTGATGGCCGAGGCCATCCGCACGGGGCTCCGCCGGGAGGCGATCGCTGCCGACGTCGCGGGCGACGGCGTCACCGCGCTCGAGCTGCTGTCGATCAACAGCTACGACATCGCGGTGCTCGACCGCGACATCCCCGGTCCGAGCGGCGACGAGATCGCCGCGAGCATCGTCGCCTCCGGCGTCGGGATGCCGATCCTGATGCTCACCGCCGCCGACCGCATCGACGACAAGGCGTCCGGCTTCGAGCTCGGCGCCGACGACTACCTGACGAAGCCGTTCGAGCTGCGCGAGCTCGTGCTGCGGCTGCGGGCGCTCGACCGGCGGCGCAGCCAGGTGCGCCCGCCCGTCCGCGAGATCGCCGGGCTCCGGCTCGACCCGTTCCGCCGCGAGGTCTACCGCGACGGCCGCTACGTGGCGCTCACCCGCAAGCAGTTCGCCGTGCTCGAGGTGCTCGTCGCCGCCGAGGGCGGGGTGATCAGCGCCGAGGAGCTGCTCGAGCGCGCCTGGGACGAGAACGCCGACCCGTTCACGAACGCGGTGCGCATCACGGTGTCCGCGCTGCGCAAGCGGCTCGGCACTCCGTGGGTGATCGCGACGGTCCCCGGCGTCGGCTACCGGATCGACGCGGGTGACGCCGGCGCGGGCGCGGATGCCGGGAACGCGGATGGCTAGGCGGCCGGGGCTCTCCGCCCGGCTGAAGCTCGCGCTCAGCTACGCCGGCTTCCTCTTCGTCGCGATGGCGCTGCTCCTCGCCGTGGTCTGGACGTTCCTGCTGCGCTACGTGCCCGCGGACGCCGCCCCCACGATGGACGGCTTCATGCCGGGTCGCGACGACCTCGTCCGAGCGTTCGCCCCCGCCGCCGCCTGGGCGCTCGTGTTCCTGCTCGCGTTCGGCCTCGTGGGCGGCTGGTTCCTCGCCGGCAGGATGCTCGCCCCCCTCACCCGCATCGCGAACGCCACCCGCAAGGCGGCGGAGGGCTCGCTCTCGCACCGGATCGAGCTCGAGGGGCGGAGCGACGAGTTCCGCGAGCTCGCCGACAGCTTCGACGCGATGCTCGCCCGGCTCGAGGCGCACGTCGCGGAGCAGCAGCGCTTCGCGGCGAACGCCTCGCATGAGCTGCGCACCCCGCTCGCCATCACGCAGACGATGCTCGAGGTCGCCCGCGACGACCCCGGCTCCGACCAGGCGCTCGTCGAACGCCTCCGGCTCGTGAACGGCCGGGCGATCGAGCTGACCGAGGCGCTGCTCCTGCTGAGCCGGGCCGATCAGCGGGCGTTCCACCGCGAGCCGGTCGACCTCTCGCTGCTCGCCGAGGAGTCGGTGGAGACCCTGTTGCCGCTCGCCGAGCGCCGCGGGGTCGCGGTCGAGGCATCCGGCGACGTCGTCGTCGCGCTCGGCTCGCCCGCGCTGCTGCTGCAGCTCACGACGAACCTCGTGCACAACGCGATCGTGCACAACCTGCCGGAGGGCGGCGAGGTGACGGTCACGACGATCGCCGTCCCCGGTCGGGCGGTGCTCGTCGTCGAGAACACCGGGCCGGCGCTCGACCCGCACCTGGTGGCGACGCTGACCGAGCCGTTCCAGCGCGGCGCCGAGCGGATCCGCGGCGACCACGCCGGCATCGGCCTCGGCCTCGCGATCGTGCAGCGCATCGTCACCGCGCACGACGGGATGCTGCAGGTCGATCCGGGCCCGCGCGGCGGCCTCCGGGTCAGCGTGCGGCTGCCGGCGGCGGTCAGCTCGCCGCCCGGCCCGAGCCGTCCTGCGTGATTGGCCGGGAGGGGGACCCTCCTCCCGTTCCCCGGCGTGCGGCATGATGGACCTTCACGTCTCCTCGAGACCGGACGCCGTGATCCGGACTTCGACCATCGAGCCGAGCCGAATCGAAAGGCCTCTCATGTCTCGACCCATCGCTCGCGCCTCGATCGCCGTGGCGACGGCCTTCGCCCTGTGCTTCGCCGTCACGTCGCTGCCCGCCACAGCCGCGGCCGCGGCCGAGGAGCGACCCGCACCCGCCGAGGCAGTCACGGTTGGCGACGGCACCGGCGCCGACACCCCCACCATGCGCGAGTATCCCGCTGAGGAGTACCTCACGGCGGCGGCCGGCCTCCCCGACGAACTGGCGAGCGCGATCGAGACCGATCTGGGGCTGACGCCGTCGGAGTACCTCGCCGAAGCCGATGCCGCCGTCGACGCCGGCGACGTGGTCGGCGCGCTCGAAGCGACCGGGATCTCTCCCGACGACGCGGTGCTGAACGGGACGGAGTTGTTCGTCCTCGTCGACGGCCCCGACCAGGAGGAGGCCGTCGTCGCTGCCGGCGCGACCCCCGTCACCGAGCCGATCGACGGCATGGGCGTCGACTTCTCCGATGTCGCGTTCGCTGCGACCGCGGATCTCGTCGGGGGGACCGGATGGACGTATTCGCTGGGCGGCGGTTCCTACACCCTCTGCTCCGTCGGGTTCAACGGTCGGGCCACGTCGAACGGCGCCCACCAGTTCGCGACCGCCGGGCACTGCCTCGAGGGGAGCTCGAACGACAGCACGCCCATTTACCAGCTCGTGCAGTCGAAGCCGAACACCGCGGGGCTCGGTGCGCAGATCGGCACTCGCGTGCCCGGAAGCGTGCAGTACGGCGGGAACGTCGACTCGGCACGAGTCGCTGTGGCGGCGGGCTGGACGCCCCGCCCCACGGTCACGACGTGGGGCGGGGGCAAGGGATCCCCGACGAGCGGCACCCCGGTCACGGTGCGCGGGGCGACGGCCGGGGTCGTCGGCGCGAAGCTGTGCAAATCGGGGCGCACGACGGGGTGGAGCTGCGGAACCGTGCAGGGCTTCCAGACGGTGCAGGTCGAAGGGCACAGCGTCAACTCCGTGATCGCCGACGTCTGCGCGATCCCCGGCGACAGCGGCGGTGCCGCGCTGATCGGCAACTACGCCGTCGGCATCTCGTCGGGCTCGAACTCGAGCCCCACGGCGTGCGCCGCCGAGCCGCTCGCCGCCTTCTTCGCCATGACGTCGACCCGCGGCCAGGACGTCCTCGAGTTCAACCGCGGCTGGGAGCTGTCGGTCGGCGTGCAGACCCCGAAGGTCGATCTGCCCGCCTCGGGCCGCGCGTACCTCGGCTCGAGCGCGACCGGCACCGTCCCCCAGGCCCCGGCCGGCACGGTCGTGTCGCTGTACCTCGACGGCTCCAGCACGCCCGCCTCGACTGCGACGCTCACCAAGACGGGTGGCTCGTTCGCCCTCCCGCTGACGGGGGCCGGCGCCGGAGCGCACACCTGGAAGGTCATCGCGCGCGTCGGCACGTACTCGGCCTCGGCACCCGTCACGGGCTCCGTCACGCTCGCCCCCGCTCCGAAGGTCGACCGGCTCGCCGGCCAGGACCGATACACGACGGCGGTCGCGATCTCGCGTTCGGCGTTCCCGTCGACGGCCCCGATCGCGTACGTCGCCTCCGGGGCGGGCTTCGCCGATGCGCTCGCCGCTGCGCCGGCCGCCGCCCGCGCCGGCGGTCCGTTGCTGCTCACCCCGGCGACGAAGCCCCCGGCCGCGCTCCTCGACGAGCTCAGGCGCCTGAAGCCCGAGCGGATCGTGGTGGTCGGCGGCACCGGGGCGATCGCGAAGTCGACCGCGGACGCCTTCGCCAAGATCGCCCCGGTGAAACGACTCGGCGGAGCAGACCGCTATGCCACCAGCCGGAAGGTCGTCGACGATGCGTTCCCCGGCACCACCACGGCGCTCTACGTCGCATCCGGTGCGAACTTCCCCGATGCGCTCGCGGCAAGCGCCGCGGCAGGGCGATTCGATTCCCCGGTGGTGCTGACGAACGGTCGCGCCCTCGACGCGGCGACCGCCGCACTCGTGAAGCGGCTCGGCCCCGGCAAGATCCGCGTCGCCGGCGGCTCCGGCGTGGTCTCCGACGCGGTGGTCGGTTCGCTGAAGAAGCTCGCGAACGATACGAAGCGGGTCGCCGGTGCCGATCGCTTCACGACGGGGCTCGCCATCAGTACCGACGCGTTCACCGGCAGCTCGCGCGCCTTCCTCGCTAACGGGTTCAACTTCCCGGACGCCCTGGCCGGGGCGGCGTTCGCCGGTTCGACCGGGTCGCCCCTGTTCCTGAGCCAGCAGAACTGCCTGGCTCCGGGGACGACGGCGGAGCTGCAGCGACTCGGAGTCACCCGGGTGACGCTGCTCGGCGCAGAGGGGGTGCTGAGCGCGAACGTCGCTCGGCTCCGCGAGTGCTGACCGGATGTCGGCCGAGGATGGCACGCTAGGTCCGTGATCGCCCTCGTCGCCGCTCCGAGCAGCCTCGGGCTCCGCCCGCCGTACCCCGGCGCGGTGCCCGGTGCGTGGCGGGCGCCCGAGGCGCTCCGCGAGGCGGGGCTCTTCGACCGCCTCGCCGCCGCCGCCGGCGCCCGCGACGCCGGCACGGTGCCCACCGCGCCCTACGTCGATGACGACGCCGTCCGCCCCGCCGGCCGCGTCCGCAACGAAGCGGCGCTGGTCGACCACTCGCGACGGCTCGCACAACGCATCGACGAGGTGCTCGACGCGGGCGATGCGCCCCTCGTCATCGGCGGCGACTGCAGCATCCTGCTCGGGGCTGGGCTCGCGCTGGCCCGCCGCGGCGGCACCGGGCTCGTGCACCTCGACGGGCACACCGACTTCCGGCATCCCGGCAACAGCGACGCCTGTGCGAGCGTCGCAGGCGAAGACCTCGCCGCCGCCGTCGGACTGCACTGGGCCGCGATCGCCGATATCGACGGCGCCGGACCCTACTTCGCCGCTGCGCGCACGGTGCACCTCGGCCACCGCGACGACGACGAGCACGCAGCGGAGGCCCGGCGCACCCTCGGGCTCGTCGTCTCGGCCGCGGAGGCCCTGGGCCGGCCGGAGACCCTCGCCCGGGCGGCGGCCCCGGGCCAGCTGGGAGCCCCGGGCCGGCCGACGGCGCAGCTCGCCGAGCGCATCAGGGCGACCGCCGGCACCGGGTACTGGCTGCAGCTCGACGTCGACCTCCTCGACCCGAGCGTGATGCCCGCGGTCGACAGCCCCGACCCCGGCGGACTCGATGCCGCGACGGTCACAGCGCTCCTCGCCGAGCTCGCCCCCGCCGCGATCGGCGCCTCGGTGACCGTGTTCGACCCCGAGCTCGACCCCGACGGTCGGTACGCACGGCTGCTCGCCGATGTGGTGGTCGAGGGGCTCGGCGGGCTCGGCTCCGCCCTGCACCGGTGACCTCACCATATCGATTTCCATTATTATCGAATATCGGTATGCTGCTGCCATGCAGACGAACACCACGCCGAACACGGCCCACGCCCTCAAGCTCGCCGACCGGGTGAGCCTCTGGCTCTTCGCGGCAGCCGGGGCGGTCATCGCGGCCTGGGTCACCTCGTCGGCCGTCGGGCGCATCATCGACGTCTTGCCGAACCGCGACGTCGCCGTGCTGGCCACCTTCGCGGGCACTCCCGCCGAGGCCCCCATCGGCCCCGACGGCGCGCCCGTGTCGGTCGCCCTGGATCAGGCGGTCCTCACGGTTCCCGCGCTCCCGGTCGCGTCGCAGTGGGCCATCGTCATCCAGCAGCTCGTGCTCATGCTCGCGGTGATCGTGAGCGTCGCCGCCCTGGTCTGGCTCATCCGGAACGTCGCCCGGGGCGTCGTCTTCTGCCGCACCAACACCGTGCTCGTCGCCACCGCCGGGTTCGTCGGCCTCGGGGGCTTCGTGGCCGTGCCCTTCTTCGGCAACATGGCGGCGAACGGCGGGTTCGCCGTGCTCAGCGAGCGCACCTTCGACAACGTGATCATGAGCGTGGACCCCTTCGCCCTCGTGCTGTGGGCGTTCGCCGTGGCCCTCCTGGGCACCGTCTTCTCGATCGGCGAGCGCCTGCAGCGCGACACCGAGGGTCTCGTCTGATGGCACCGGCCGAGGTCGAGGACGCCACCGACGTCCACTGCCGGCTCGACGAGCTGCTCGAGGCGCGGGGCATGACGCTCACCCGGCTCGCCGAGATCGTCGGCGTGACCGTCGTGAACCTCAGCGTGCTGAAGAACGACCGGGCCCGGGCCATCCGCTTCTCGACGCTGCAGGCGATCTGCCGAGCGCTCGACTGCGAGATCGGCGAACTGCTCGTGCTCCGACCGCGGGCGTGACGCTCGCCGCCGAATGGCCCGAACGGCCCGAACGACTGGACGGAAACCCGCCCGAAACGTGGCCCGGTTACACTCGCTGACGGCCGCGCCACCGCCACGAGCGGATCGCGCGCCGGCCGCGCCGCGCGCACCCGCGCGAGCCCACGAGAACTCACCACCCCCGAGGTCCCATGTCAGAGCCCATCACCGTGTCGATCCGCCGCGAGGTCGACCCCGCCCGCATCTCCGAGGCCACCGCCTGGGTGCAGACCGGCGTGAACCTCGCGAACAAGCATCCCGGCTTCCTCGGCTCCGGCTGGGTCCGCGCCGGCGAGGACTCCCAGGTCTGGCACATGCTCTACCGCTTCACGAGCGAGGAGACCCTCGAGGCCTGGGAACGCTCCCCCGAGCGCAGCTGGTGGCTCTCGATGGGCGAGGGCTTCGTGCGCAGCGAACGCTCCAAGCGCCGCACGGGCATCGAGGGATGGTTCGACGAGCCCGCCACCGGATCCATCCCCGCCGTCGACGCCGAACCCCTCGAAGCCCCGCCCGCCCCGCCGCGCTGGAAGCAGGCCGTGACGATCTGGCTCGGCTTCTTCCCGGTGAACCTCGTGTTCTCGTACCTGATGACCCCCGTGCCCGGCTGGGGCGAGGTGCCGCTGTGGCTGCGGGTGCTCGTCACGACCCTCGTGCTCACGCCGATCATGACCTACTGGGTGCTGCCGTTCGTCACCCGCTCGCTGCGCCGGTGGCTGACGCCGCGGAGCTGACTCGCCGCTTCGACGGTCTGAGACGATCGCCGAGGCATGGACAGCCGCGTGAATCTGGTCCTTAAGTGACATGCGAGTCGATGGGCCAGGTGAGTAGCATCGGGCCGCATGACGAAGAACGCACCAGGACCGCGTAGAGAAGCTGCTGCTCTCCTTCTGGCCGGGGTCACGCTGAGTTCGCTGTTGTCCGGGTGCGTTTCGACTTCGCCCTCCCCCTCGCTGACCGAGCCGGCGAGCGAGGTGGTCACTATGCCGCCCTTCGACCGCCCCAGCCCGCCGCCGAGCGAGATCAGCGACGCTGGACTCGACGCGCTGCGCGTTCAGAATCAGGACGAATTCTGGTCGACGGTCACTGGGCTGTACCCGACCGCGATCCGTCCCGAGGTGGAGTTCAGAGGGTATGTTGCTGACGCCGACCGCCTCGCAGCGCTCACCAAGTGCTATGAGGCGACTGGGCTTCCGATTGCTACCGCAACCAGCACCGACGGGACGCCGCAATCCGTGAGCGTGGGCATGGAAACGGAAGAGGCCGCCGTCGCCTGGTACAGCTGCGAGTCCGCCAATCCGTCCCGCCCAACTCCCCCGGCGAACGCCGAACAACTGGCCTGGCTGTACGGCTACCTGACCGAGTTCCTCGCACCGTGCTACGAGGCGAACGGGTACGACATCCCGCCTCCGCCGTCCGAGAGCGAGTTCGTCGCGAACTGG
Source organism: Agromyces mediolanus (assembly GCF_044917495.1). Taxonomy (GTDB): domain Bacteria; phylum Actinomycetota; class Actinomycetes; order Actinomycetales; family Microbacteriaceae; genus Agromyces; species Agromyces mediolanus_B. The sequence continues at coordinate 500,729 of NZ_JAVSSI010000002.1, forward strand.
CCGAACCAAGGCTGGTACCCCATTATCGATGACCCCATCCCGAACCGAGAGCGGGACGAGGCGTTGAGTTCAGCCTGCCCGGCCCCGGCATAGCGACCGACCCGAGGCGTCCGCTCCCAAAGCGCGGGAGCGGACGCCTCGTGTAGCGTTAGTGCTCGCAACCGAATGCGTAGTCCTCTTCGACGCCGCCTGGATCATCCGCCATCGCGGGGACAACCACGGAACGAAACCATCCGCCCTCTGGGTCGACCACGTGCTCTCGTACCCACGGCAGGGCTTCCCAAGACCGGACCCTCTCCAAGGCATTGGCCGCTCGACTGGCATCGCCGTCGGCGAAGGCTCCGAGGTACTCGCCCTCCCACGCACATAGCCACTGGTGGTGGGCGATGCCGGCAGCGACTCCGTTCTCCGCTATCGCGCCTGGCTCAAGTTCGGGGACTGCATCTCCCTGCTCCCATGTGTCCCCCTCTGGAAAATCGAGAGCGATCCGCGCTTCGCGGTACTCGGCCGCGAAAGCCGACTGCGTCGCGATGAACCCATCGGGCACATCGGCCGGTTCGGGCGCTGAGGCCGCAGAAGCGGCTGCGGCCAGCCCGCATGTGGCGGCGACAATGCCCGCAGCGACCGCGCTGAGGATTGCGTGCTTCTCCATCGTTCTCGCCTCTCAGTATGTGAACGTGTCGCCCCACCAGTGCGGATTCCCGCACGCCGCGCCACTCAACCGCGCGTTGAAGGCGTAGTAGCCCTTTGTCAGAGCAGTGACTCCGCCTTTCGTGAACGCTTTCAGAGCCGGTGTGGTCCAAACTGTCGAGTCGGTGTACTGACTGGTCGACGAGGCACGGAAACGAAGCCCGAGCGCGGTGTAGCCACCGCATGGCGGGACCTGGGTCAGGTTCATGGTCATACCGCCGTAGTTGTTGTGGTAATACTCGGTCGCGTACTGCACGAGGCCACCAGTCGTTCTCACCTCCCCAGTCACCCAGTTCGAACCCGCCTGCGCGGGCGCTGAGACGCCCACGGTGAACCCGAGCGCCAGCGCCCCAGCGAGGCCCGCAAATGCTCGCTTCCTCATGATTCCCTCCTCAACACTGCATCGCCTGAATGAACGGTCTTGGGAGCGATGCTCTCCAGGTCAGAGCATGGAGACAATGCGCCTTTCGTCACACCGCGCAAGGCCCTGTTTGTGGGACAGACCCGCCGCGGCGCAGGAGAAGGCGCTTTTCCCACCTCGACCCGCGCGTCAGCGAGCAGTCCACTTCGGAAGCTGAGTGAACCGCGAGCGGGCGACTCCATGTGATTCAGCTCACTGCGAGGTGCTCACGGGCGCATCGATCGCGTGGCAGCGCTTGACGACCGGATCCAGACCCAGCGCGACGGGCGACCCGTCACCTGTCTGCGGAGCATGCTCATCAGGAGCGAAACCGAATGGCACACACCGACATCGCCGGTCTCGCCCGAAGCGTTCCCCACTCCGGACGAGACGGCAACCTCACGCGAAATCGGGGGCTCGACCGCGGAGCACTCGACCGTTCCAAGCACCAGGGACACCAGGAGTTCCGCCGCAGGCCAGACTTCCGTGCAGATCGTTCTGTCTCCAAGCTCTCGTAGTAGGTCAAGCTTCCTGCGAATCGGTCGACTGCATCTGTGGAGGCCACAGCCAATCTATTTTGGGATCCCAGCGGTGAATGCTGCTGTACCTTAAGACCCATCTTTCGGATACGCCGCCTGGCTCCGAGCCGCCGTACCCGGGGCATCACTGTCCTGGGCGTCAGGCCGACACTCGGGGACTCTCAGATCAGTCCGAGCGATCGCGCTCGGTTCACCGCATCGAGTCGGGAGCGCGCCTCGAGCAGGGTGAACGCGTCATTCAGATGACGCTTGACCGTGCCGGGTGCGATCGACAACTTTTGGCTGATCTCCTTGTTCGATCGGGCAGCGGCGACCAAGCGGAGCACCTCGCGCTGGCGAAGCGTCAAATCGATGCGCTGCGTCAGGCTCGCAGAGGAAGCGTCACCGAGTCCACGTTCGACCGCGTGAATCAGCCCAGCTGGATCCACGTCCGGGCCGACAAGCGTCAGCCGCGGGTTCCGCACGGCGCTCTCTCGGCCCACCGATCGAGACGACGAGACGGCGACGACCTGGACCTCATCGGGGTGCTCGAGCAGCCAGTGGATCCCGGTCGCCGTATCGCGGATCCAGCGAGAACCTAGATCGACGACGGCGACGGATCGGTACGCCTGCCCCAGGCTTCGGGTCGCGGCCTGCCGGTGCGCAGCGTCAACGAGACGGTCGACCTCCACTGCGGCCAGTATCGCCCGGACTCCTGCCCTGAAGAGACTCCTCGCAGAAACGACGACGATCTGCCGGGGTCGCGGGTCTTCCATCGGGGTGCCTCCCGTCAATCAACTGATGCTCGGCCCCCGGACACCGCGCGCTCACAGTGGGTGTTTCCACATGAGCGCTCGGCGTTACCTCAGCTCGTCAGAAATGTTCTTCAACGCTCCATTTCCCACACGTTGAGCGTCTCACGAGCCACAATTCAGACTGAGCAGGTACCAATTGCAGAGCGCCGGAACTGCACCAAGCACCGCACAGACGATCCCGGACACCAGCCAGCGTCGATGAATCGCTTCGATCAGGACCATGCCGACCAGCAGCATGACGGACGCGGTGAGGATAATGGCAGTGACCCACAGCCAGGGGTCCTCGGCGTACTCGACATGGTTGGTCGTAGGCCCCCCGAAGTAGTTCGTTCTCCTAATTCCAATCCTCAACATCCGCACGAACGCGAAGAGGCTCGTTGCGACGACGCCGAACCCGAAGACGGCGAACGAGGCGCGCCAGGTCACCCGGAAGGCGCGCTCGCCCCAGCGGTGACGCGCATTGGGTTCATCTCCCGTTCTCACGGCGAGTACACCCCCTGCAACGCGCTCTCCAATGCATCCCGGTACAGTGACGTTCCGAAGTCGTTCGGATGGATGGACTGCTGCGATACCGGGATGTCTGGCCAAGGTTTGTCGCCCGGCGTGAATTCAAGGACAAATCCGTTGATGCCCGACTGTCCGTAGTGCATCGGCCTCGGCCCCGGGAAGGAACTGCACCCCTGTCCGTCGTGCGTCCGTCTGGGTGCTCTGGCCAAGGACGTAGATGGCGTCCCCGGCTCGTTCGATTCCGATTCTTGAGAGTCGCCCAGACGCCACCGCAGTCGCTCTTCTTGGATCCCCAGCCTCGCCGAGCCAAACGCTCGCCGTCTCGGGCGAGTCCACCGTCATATACCAATTCGGTCTGCGGAGTCGACCTTGAGGCGAAAGGGCATGCCCGGAACACTCCGGAGCTCCTCGATCCCACCTGTCTCGCTTATCCGTACGATTCCCGTTCCGCTTGCGGCGACGACACCGCCGTCCGACCGCGTGGCTGGTGAGGTGATCTCCCCTTCGACGTCTGCACTCCAGACGGCTTCTCCGCTTCGCAGATCGACGGACGCCAGTTGCGTCGTTCCCTGACCCGTGTACCGAAGGAACGCAGCGAACGGACCTCCCCCACATCCCGGATTGAAGTAGGCGAGGCTCTGGCCTCGCCCGAGATCGACGATGCTGCCAGAATCGAGGTCGACGACTGCTCCCCAACCACCTCCGAGGAAGCTGGCTTCATCGTTCGTAAATGAGCGTGGGCCGTATACGACGGCCAGAAAGCTCCCACTCGGATCGATGCAGCTGTTGGCCACCCACATATCCGAGTCACTCGACTTCGCCGGCAGGAGCGCGATGCTGCGCCAGGCATAGCCGTCGCTCGCATCCGCGCGCAGGATGGCGATACCGTCCGGGCCGGCCATGGTCGTATACGCCACATCAGTCTCGACGTCGCCGATCAGCTTCGGGCGATCCTCAGGCGGCACTCCCGTTTCCGGGATTTCCTTCGGATCCAGCTCGTCCGTTTGAGAATCCGGCGACGGCTTGGAAGCCGACGGGATCGTCGAGGCAGCGGCGCCTTGAGCAGTCCCTACGAGCAAGAGCATGGCAACAGCGCCTGACAACACTGCTCCAACCGACCCCGATGCCCTCCAACGTCCCATCTGCTGCCCCATCCCTTGGCGAACGCACGGTTAGGGCGACCGTAGCCAGGAGCATCGAGGCATCGGTATGGGCCGTTCGACCCATTCTCATTCACCGACACAACTCAGGAACATCCGGGGCTTCTGCACCCCGAGGCATCCGCCGATCCGCGGAGGCTCGGGCCTCGCCGGGTGCGACTTCCTGAGTTCTGAAGACGCGGGGTGAGGGAACCCGACGCCGCAAGCGCGAAGAGGGGCCCGGCTCTCGCCGGACCCCTCATCGAGCGGATGCCGCTACGCGCGCTTGCGACGCAGGATCAGCTGCACGGCGAGCGCGAGCGCCCCGGCCAGCACGAGGCCGCCCGCGACCGCGATCGCGGGGCCGCCGGCGAAGCCGGTGCTCGCGAGCCCCTGCCCGTCACCGTCGCCCGAGGCGACCGGAACCGGGGTGCCCGGGGTGCCTGCCGGCTTCGACGCGGGGCCGCAGCCGACGACGGCCGGCGGGTACTCGAGGTCGATCGACAGCTCGGGGTTCACCTCGATGAACGCCGAGGTGAGCGAGTGGGTCCACCCGAAGTTCTCCTCGGTGACGACCCAGCGACCGTTCGGCAGCTGCTTCCAGCCCGGCCACGCGGTCGGGGCGCCGGCCTCGTCGATCTCGGCGCCCGGCCAGAGCACGCGGCCGTCGATCGTGCCGTCCTCGCGGAGCGGGCCGAGCTCGACCTTCTCGGTGTTCGTGCCGTCGCTCAGCACGAGGTAGGCGGTGTGCCCGGTCGACTGCTCGTCGGGGTCGGTGAGGACGACGTCGAAGTCGATCCACGGCACGTTCGCGACGCAGAGCGCCGCGGCGCTCGAGCCGTCGAGCGTGGGCGTCACGCACTCGGTCTGGTCGAACTCGAAGACGAAGCGCTCGACCGTCTCGCCGCTCTCGAAGACGTGGCCCTCGGCAGCGGTCGCGACGGCGGTGGCGGTGCCGGTGCCGGCGTCGCCCTCGAGGGTCCAGCTCACGGTGTCGGTGTCGGCGGGCAGCACGACCTCGTCGCCATCGACGCCGCAGAGGTCGATCGCCGCGGGCTTCGCGGGCACCGGCAGCTCGATCGGGCAGGGCTCGTCGGTGAACGAGAGCTCGAAGCGGCGCTCGGTGGTGCCGTCCTCGAAGGTGTAGCCGTCCTTCGTCTCGACGACGGCGGTCGCGGAGCCGCTCGAGGGCTCGCCCTCGACGCGCCAGACCAGCTGCTCGGTCTCCTCGGGCAGCACGACGTCGTCACGGTCGACGGAGCAGAGGTCGACGATCTCCGGCGCGACCGGCTCGGGCACGATGACCGGGCAGGGCTCGTTCGTGAACGTGTACTCGTAGCGCTGCTCGGTCGCGCCGCCGGGGAAGGCGTGGTTCTTCGCCGCGGTGGCGACGGCGGTGGCGGCGCCCGTCTTCGGGTCGCCCTCGATCGTCCAGCTCACGGTGTCGGTGTCGTCCGGCAGCTCGATCGCGTCGCCGTCGACGCCGCAGACGTCGCTCGCGGCCGGCTTCGGCGGCACCGGGATCTCCACGATGCACGGGACGTTCGTGAATTCGAGGTCCCAGCTCTTCAGGGCCGTGCCGTCGGTGAACACGTAGCCGGGCTTCGCCGTGGCAGTGGCCTTCGCCTTCCCGTCGACGATCGGCGAGATCGACCAGCTGACCCCCTCGGCGGCGCGGGGCTCGACGACGTAGTCGCCCGAGGTGCCGCAGACGTCCACGATCGACGGCTGCACCGGCACCGGGATCTCCTTCGGCTTCGGAGCCGAGCAGTCGCCCTTCAGACCCTCGATGCGGCCGTCGGAGCCCTTGCCGAACCCGTCGCTCCAGCTGGTGTAGGCGTAGACCCAGGGGCCGCCGCCCTTCGTCGTGCCGGGCAGGCTCTCGGTGCCGAGCGTCAGGGTCGTGTTGCCCTTCGAGCTGATCGGGCCGCGGTCCATGCCGCTCGCGCTGTTCGGCGTGCCCTGGAACGAGGTGGTGCCGACGCGCCACTTCGTGGTGCCGGTCAGCCCGCTGCCGACGTTCGTGAGCTTCAGCGTGTACGTCACGTCGTACTCGCCGGTGGTGGTGTTGCACACCGCCTTCGCGAGCAGGTCGCCGGTGTGGGCGCTCGCGGGGGCGGCGGCGCCGACGACGGCGAGACCGGCGCCGAGCGCGAACGCGGCGACGGCCGCGAGGATGCGGCGCAGGGGTCGTTGACGGGAATTGGACAGCGCGGTGCGCGCACCGGAGCTCTTCATCGGGTCGGGATCTCCATCGGGTCCTCGGTGTGAGGCGGGCCCGATTCGGAAGCGCGCGGGTACGGCTTCGCACGGCCCAGCCGCGCGGGTCAGGCGCAGCGAGACCGGGGAGGTTCGGGTAATGCGTTCGGGTCCGCAGGTGCCCGGAGGGCACGAAGACTCAGCATGACGGCTCACTCCGTTTCATGTCCACACTTTGGAGGACACTTCTGGAAAATGACCCTCGAACGGGGGTCAGGCGTCGGTGGCGATCCGCTTCATCCGACGCGCCTCGCGGACGCGCCGCGCGATGAGCACGACGACGGCGATCGCGATCGCCGAGTAGACGACGAGGTCGAGGTACTCGAGCCACTGCTCCAGGAGGTGGTGCTGGGTGCCGAGCGCGGCCCCGACTCCGATCAGCAGCGTGTTCCAGAGCCCGGAGCCGAGCACGGTGAAGAGCGAGAACACGAGCAGCGGCATCCGGTCGGCGCCCGCCGGGAGCGAGATCAGGCTGCGCACGCCCGGGATGAGCCGCCCGACGAGCACCGACCACTTCCCGAACCGGTGGAACCAGTCGGCTCCGCGCTCGAGATCGGAGAGGCTGACGAGGCGGGTCCAGGCGATCCAGCGGATGGCCCGCTCGAGCCCGATCGCGGCGCCGAGGCCGTAGAGCACGAGCGCCCCGGCGAGCGAGGCGACGGTGCTCCAGACGATCAACCAGCCGAGATTCAGCTCGCCCGCCTGGCTGAGGTACCCCGCGAAGGGCAGGATCACCTCGCTCGGGATCGGCGGGATCAGCACCTCGAGGAACACGAGCACGCCGACGCCGATGTCGCCGAGGGCGTTCAGCACGTCGGCGGCGAATCCGGTGAGCCCGGTGAATCCGTGGTCGGCGGTCGTCAGGGCGGTCATGGCGGCTCCCGTCGTCGTGATCGTGCCCGGCGTTCGGCCACGCTACGCGGCCCGGATGAACGCGAGCTGGGACGGGTCAGCGCGAGCGGGGACGGGTCAGCGGGAGCGCGCGGCCCCGATCCGGCGGCCGAGCTCGGCCGCGGCGGCCGTCACCGCGGCGGCGAGCTCCGCTGCGGGCCGGGTGCCGGGCGAGTCATCCGGATAGGTGACGGCGATCGCCGCCGCCGGCCAGCCGACGTGATCGAGCACCGCGACGCCGACCGAGGCGAAGCCGGGGGTGATCTCGCCCGACTCGGCCGCCCAGCCGGTCTCGCGCACCTCGTGCAGCACCTGCTTCAGGCGCGAGGCGCGCCACTCGCCGGCTGCCTCCGGATCGCCCCGCCAGGCGAACGCCGCCCGGTCGGGGTAGAGCGCACGGAGCTGCGCCGGCGGGAGGGCGGCGAGCATCGCCCGCCCGGTGGCCGTGAGATGGGCGGGCAGGCGCACGCCGACGTCGGTCACGAGGGAGGGCCGCCGCGGCGCGCGCTCCTCGACGAGGTAGAGCACGTCGCGCCCGTGCAGCACCGCGAGATGCCCGCTCTCGCCGAGCCGGTCGACGAGGCCCGCGACGAGCGGACCGCCGAGGCGGGCGAGCGGCTGCTGGCGGCTGAAGCCGCTCGAGAGCTCGAAGGCCGCGACGCCGAGGCCGTAGCGGCGCTCCTCCGGCAGGTGCACGACGAAGCCGCGCTCCTGCATGACGGCGAGGAGGTGGTAGACGGTGGAGCGCGGCAATTCGAGCGCGGCGGCGATCGTCGCGGCCGGCACCGGCCCGCGCTGGTGCGCGAGGTGGCTGAGGATCGCGAGCGTCTGATCCGCCGCGGGGACCTTCGCTTTCGGCATCCGTCTCCTCCGTCTCCGCTGTCTTCGAGTTGCCCGAATTTCGGGAAAGTCGGGCGACTCGGCGCTTGGAGGCGAGCGTACCGCGCATCGTCTGGGATCGCAGACGGATGCCGCGCCGAGCGCCTCGCGGCGGGGCATCCGAGCCGCTGGAATCGAAGCATGAGCACGAGCGCGCCCACGAGCACCCCCGCCACGGTCACCGTCGGCATCGCCGGCCTCTCCATCGAGGAGGTCGTCGCCGTCGCGCGCCAGGGCGCCGCGGTCGTCCTCGACCCGACCGCCCTCGAGGAGGTCGAGCGCAGCCGCGCCATCGTCGACGGGCTCGCCGCCGACCCGCACCCGCACTACGGCATCTCCACCGGCTTCGGCGCGCTCGCGACCACCTTCATCGCCGCCGACCGGCGCGCCCAGCTCCAGGCGAGCCTCGTGCGCTCGCACGCCGCGGGCTCCGGCGCCGAGGTCGAGCGCGAGGTCGTGCGCGCGCTCATGCTGCTGCGCCTGTCGACCCTCATGACCGGCCGCACCGGCGTCCGCCGCGCCACCGTCGAGACCTACGCCGCGATCCTGAACGCGGGCATCACCCCCGTCGTGCGCGAGTACGGCTCGCTCGGCTGCTCCGGCGACCTCGCTCCGCTCGCGCACTGCGCGCTCGTCGCCATGGGCGAGGGCGAGGTGCGCACCGCCGACGGCGAGCTCGCGGATGCCGGGGCCGCCCTCGCCGCGGAGGGCATCGAGCCGCTGCAGCTCGGGGAGAAGGAGGGGCTCGCCCTCATCAACGGCACCGACGGGATGCTCGGCATGCTCGCCCTCGCGATCACCGACCTGCGCATGCTGCTCACGACCGCCGACATCGCCGCATCGATGAGCGTCGAGGGGCTCATGGGCACCGACGCCGTCTTCGCCGCCGATCTGCAGGCACTCCGCCCGCAGCGGGGGCAGGCGCTCGCCGCCGCGAACTTCCGGTCGGCGCTGGCCGGCTCGCCGATCGTCGCCAGCCACGCCGGGCCCGAGGACGGCCGCGTGCAGGATGCCTACTCGCTGCGCTGCGCCCCGCAGGTGCACGGCGCCGCCCGCGACACCGTCGCCCACGCGGCATCCGTCGCCGACGCCGAGCTCGCGAGCGCCGTCGACAACCCGGTGCTCACGACGGACGGCCGGGTCGAGTCGAACGGCAACTTCCACGGCGCGCCCGTCGCGTACGTGCTCGACTTCCTCGCGATCGCCGCAGCGGACGTCGCGTCGATGAGCGAGCGGCGCACCGACCGCTTCCTCGACCGGGCGCGCAACCAGGGCCTGCCGCCGTTCCTCGCCCACGAGGTCGGCGTCGACTCGGGCCTCATGATCGCCCAGTACACCGCGGCGGGCATCGTCTCCGAGCTGAAGCGGCTCGCCGTCCCCGCGTCGGTCGACTCGATCCCGTCCTCGGCGATGCAGGAGGACCACGTGTCCATGGGCTGGGCCGCGGCGCGGAAGCTCCGCCGGGCGATCGACGGCCTCGCCCGCGTGCTCGCGATCGAGATCATGACCGCCGGGCGGGGCCTGCAGCTCCGCGCCCCGCTGCAGCCCGGACCGGTCACCGGCGCGGTGGTCGAGCTCATCGCGGCCGAGGGCTCGGTGCCGGGCGAGGACCGCTTCCTCTCCCCCGAGATCGAGCGGCTCAGCGAGCTCGTCGCCTCCGGCGAGGTGCTCGCGCGGGCGTCGGCGGCAGCCGCCGCCCCGCTCGTCTGAGGGGCGCGCCGGGGTCCCGGCGGCGTTCGCCGAGATCGCCCGGCGCGGGCGGCTCGGCGCGGTCCGCATGGCTCCGACACGCCGGGCGCGGTCCGAAGTCCGCCCCGAAAAGGTGACAATAGCTCACTGGATGAGCGTTGTGCCCGCGCGGATGCGGTGCGAGACTGAGCCACGTCGGTACCCGAAACCGACACCCTTGGAATGTCGATGAAGCCATCAATGGACGAAGCGCCGCACCCTGGACGCCGGGCCCTGAGCCCCCGGCGCGCGGGATTCGCTGCGGCCACCGCCGTGACTGCCGTACTCCTCGGCGTCACCGGCGCCACGCCGGCCTATGCCGACGATGCCGCCCCGGTCGCCGACCCAGGCACCGACCCCGCCGCGGTCTCCGCGCCCGCTCCGGCCCCGGCCGACACGGACGCGAGCACGACGAGCGAACCTGCGCCGAGCGACCCGCCGCCGAGCGATCCCCCACCGGATCCGGGCGAGACCACCCCACCGGATCCGGGCACCGATCCGGGCACGGATCCAGGGACCGACCCGGGCACGGATCCCGGCACGGATCCGGGCACCGACCCGGGGACGACCCCGCCCACGACGCCGCCGGTGACGACTCCGCCGACCACACCGCCGACCACCACGCCGACCCCGACGACCCCGCCGACCACGACGCCGAAGCCCACCACGCCGAAGCCGACGACGCCGAAGCCCCAGGCCCCCGCGCCGAGCGGGAGTGTGACGAAGCCCGGGCCCCGGCCGCTCATGCTGAGCGGGGACATCCTCGCCACCGGATCGCGCGTCTCCGCGGAGATCCTGCAGGCGCAGCGGGTGCTCAGCGAGGCGACGGCCGCGCTCCGCGCCGCGCAGGACGAGCTCGCCGCGGCACGCGACACCCGCGACGCCGCCCGCTCGACCGCGATGGAGCTCGACGAGCTCGCGGCGACCGCGCGCGAGCAGGCCGACGAGGCGGCGCGCCTCTACATCGGCGCCGTCCGCGGTGACGGCGATGCCCTCGGCTCACTCGATGCCGCGGTGAAGCCCGGAGGCGACCTGCTCGCCGGGCTCGGCAGCATGCAGCGCGTCTCCGAGCTCACGGGCGACGTGCAGGGGCTCCGCGAGTCGGCCGACCGGCTCGACCGCGACGCCGACGCCGCCGAGGCGCGCGCCGAGGCCGCCTGGGCGAAGGTCGACGCGGTGCCGGTCGAGCGACTCCAGCAGAGGGTCGACGACGCCGAGGCCGCGGTCGCGAAGGCGCGCGACGCCCTCGCCGCCGTGCGCACCCAGCTCGCCGCGTCGAGCGTCACCGTCATCGAGAACCTGCCGACGGACTCCGGCCAGCTGAGCGATCAGGGCTGGTCGCTCCCGGTCGGCGGCCACCTCACCGACGGGTTCGGCCCCCGACCCGATAAGCCGGTCGCCGGGGTGAACGAGTTCCACCGCGGCACCGACCTCGCCGCGAGCTGCGGTTCGCCGGTGTTCGCCGCGACCGGCGGCACGGTCATCGAAGCCGGCCGCAACGGCAGCTACGGCAACTGGATCCTCATCGACCACGGTGACGGGGTCTCGACCGGCTACGCGCACCTCGTCGACGGCGGCATCCTCGTCTCGGTCGGCGACCGGGTCGAGGCCGGCGGGCTCATCGGCGCGGTCGGCTCGACCGGCGCCTCGACGGGCTGCCACCTCCACTACGAGGTCCGGCTCGGCGGCGTCGCGATCGACGCGGTGCCGTTCATGGCCTCGCGGGGCATCCGCCTCGGCTGAACGCCCGACCACCGACCGAGTCGCCCGACCGGCGACACCGAGTTGCCCGGCGTTGATGAACGTCGGGCAACTCGGTCGTTGGGCGCCTACTGCTGGAGGTTGATGCCCGGTGCGACGGGCTTCACGCCGTACTTCGCGAACAGCTCCTCGGTCGTGCCGTCCTCGTAGAGCGTCGTCATCGCGGCGAGCACGGCGTCGACGAGCTCGGGCTTCGCGGAGTTCATCAGGCTGCCCACGTAGAAGCCGCCGTCGAAGGGTTCGGCGACGATCTCGCGGTTCGCGCCCTGCTCGATCGCGTACGCGGCGCCGGCCTCGCTCTGGATGCCGAGCGCGGTGCGGCCCGACTCGAGGGCGAGCTCGGCATCCTGCTGCGTCGGGTACTCGGTGACCTGCATGCCGGGCTTCCCGGCCTCCTCGCACTCCGCGGTGAGGGCCTCGGCGTAGCTCACGTCGGTCGTGCCGCGGATCGTGGCGATCGTCTGGCCGCAGGCGTCGAGGCGGGTGGCGTACGCGCCGCCGTTGCCCGCGGTCGTGATGAGCGTGGCCTGCTCGGTCATGAAGTCGACGAAGGTGCCCGCCTGCTGGCGCTCGAGCGTGTCGTAGAGGCTGCCGCCGTAGATGTCGTAGCGCCCGGCGGCGACGCCCGTGATGCCGCCCTCCCACGCGACCGGGATGAACTCGATCTCGAGACCGAGCTCCGCGGCGACCGCGTCGAGGAGGTCCTTCGTGATGCCGGACTGCGGCACGTTGTCGGCATCGGGGATCATGTACGGCGCGTCGGGCAGGGTGACGCCGACGCTCAGCACGCCCGGCTTCACGAGGCCGTCGAGGCCCGCGGCGGCGCCGTCCGACGGGCCGGCGTCCGTGCCGGCGGCGTCGAAGGTGCAGGCCGAGAGGGCGAGGGCGGTGGCGGCGGCGAGCGCGAACGGCAACAGGCGTCGTCGGATGCTGCTGGTCATCGGGGGATCCTTCCGGTCGGGTGGGACGCCGGCACCGCCGGCTCCCCCGACGGTAGGAGCGGCGCCGGGCCGCCTCCAGGGACCGCTCGCGGCATCCGTTGCACTTTCCGCGGATGCCGCGAGCGGGGCATCCGCCGTCAGGCTGCGATGCCGAGCTGCGCCCGGCGGAACGCCGTCGGGGTGAGCCCGCACTCCCGCCGGAAGAAGCGCGAGAAGTACGAGGCGTCGTCGAAGCCGAGGCGGCCCGCGATCTGGGCGCAGCTCAGCTCGGTGCGCGCGAGCAGCCGCTGCGCCTCGCGCACGACCTCGGCGCGGATGAGCTCACCGGGGCTCCGCCCCGCGTGCTGGCCGACCGTCTCCGCGAGGTGCCCCGGGGTGATGCCGAGCGCCTTGGCGCACTCCGCGACGGTGAGCGTCGCGGAGGCGCGCTCGCGCACGAGCCGCTCGAACGAGGCCGACAGGCCGCGCGGCGGGCCGGCGGTCGGGTCCGGGGCGAGCCGCCGGAGCTGCAGGAGCAGCAGCGAGAGCAGCGTGCGGATCGCCCGCGCCTGCAGGGCGTCGGGCTGCTCGAGCTCCGCCCGCAGCTCGGCGAACACGCGCTCGAGCCGTCGCCGCTGGGCGTCGGTGGGACGGAGCCGCGCGCTCGACCAGCCGGGCAGCCCCGGTTCGGGGCCGCCCTCCCCCGTGAGGAAGTCCTCGCCGAACAGCACGATCGTGCCGGTCACGGGCGCCGTCTCCTCCCAGTGGTGCAGCTGCCCGGGCGCGATGAGGAACAGCTGCGGCGCGGCGATCGCGATCGACTCGGTGTCGATGTGGTGGAACCCCGCGCCGCCGGTGACGAGCACGAGCTCGACGAAGTCGTGCCGGTGCGGGCGCCCCGCCCACGGTCCCGGCCCGAGCGTCTCGAGCGGGCCGATCAGGAAGTCGCCGGCGAGGCTCGCGGGCGAGACGCTGATGCGGTGCGTCGGCGGCGCCGCGGGACGGACGCTCACGGCGCACCCGGCCCCGGCGCGGCCGCGGGCGGCTGCGCCTCCGCGGCATCCTGCGGGGCTGCCTGGTCGGCATCCCGTCCCGCATCCTGCGCGGCCGCATCCTGCTCGGCATCCCGCCCCGCGCCCTCGGCCCGCGCGCTCCCGCCGGCCCGCCGGAGGAACGCCGCCGTCCGCGGCGAGCGCGGCGCGTCGAAGAGCTGCGCCGGCGGGCCCTGCTCGACGACGACCCCGCCCTCCATGAAGACGACGGTGTCGGCGACCTCTCGGGCGAAGCCCATCTCGTGAGTGACGACGACCATCGTGGTGCCGCTCGCCGCGAGCGACTTCATGACCGCGAGCACCTCGCCGACGAGCTCGGGGTCGAGCGCGCTCGTCGGTTCGTCGAAGAGCAGGATCGCCGGTTCCATGGCGAGGGCGCGGGCGATCGCGACGCGCTGCTGCTGCCCGCCGGACAGCTGCCCGGGGTACTTCGCCGCGTGCTCGCCGAGGCCGACCGAGGCGAGCAGCTCGCGCGCCCGCCGCTCGGCGTCGGCCTTGCGGCGGCCGAGCACCTTCACCGGACCGATGGCGACGTTCTGCAGCGCGGTGAGGTGGCCGAAGAGGTTGAACTGCTGGAAGACCATGCCGAGGTTCCGCCGCACCCGGCTCGTCTCGCGGTCGCTCGCCTCGGTGAGGTGCCCGGCGTGGGCCGTGTAGCCCACGAGCTCGCCGTCGACCGCCACGACGCCGCCGTCGAGCGACTCCAGCTGGTTGATGCAGCGCAGGAGCGTCGACTTGCCGCCGCCGGAGGGGCCGACGAGGCAGACGACCTGCCCCGGCGCGACGTCGAGGTCGATGCCGCGGAGGATCTCGGTGCCGTGGAAGGACTTGCGCACGCCGCGCAGGGCGAGGGCGCCGCGCGCGGACGTGCGCGCCGCCGGGATCGCGGCGCTCACTGCGCCGCCTCCGTCCGGACGGTGCGTCGCCGGCTGCGGTCGAGGCTCCGCTCCAGGAAGTGCTGGCCGATGGTCGCGAGGGTCACGAGGGCGAGGTACCAGATCGAGGCCACGACGAGCATCGCGATCACCTGGTAGTTCTGGCCGTAGATCTGCTGCGCCATGGTCATCAGGTCGCCGCCGCCGATGACCGAGACGATCGCGGTGGCCTTCAGGATGTCGATGAACTGGTTGCCGAGGGGCGGCAGGATGACGCGGACCGCCTGCGGGATCACGATGAGCCGCTGCGCCTCGAGGCTCGTCATGCCGATCGCCTTCGCCGCGTCGGTCTGTCCCGGCGGCACGGCGAGGAAGCCGCTGCGGACGACCTCCGCCATGTAGGCGGCGGTGTGCAGCACGAGGCCGATGAGGGCCGCGAGGAAGGGGGTGACGAGCTCGTTCGTGCTGCCGCCGATGGTGAGGCCGAGGGCCGGGATGCGCACGCCGATCACGGGGAAGATCAGTGCGAGGTTGAACCAGAACACCAGCTGGACGAGGAGCGGCGTGCCGCGGAACAGCCAGATGTAGCCGTCGACGATGACGCGGAGCACGGGGTTGCCCGACTGGCGCATGACCTCGAGCACGATGCCGAGGAGCAGCCCGAGCACGAAGGTCAGCACCGTGAACAGGAGGGTCGTGCCGACGCCGGCGAGGATCCGCGGGCTGAACAGGTACTGCGCCACGACGGGCCAGTTCATCGCGGGCGCGGAGACGAAGGCCCAGCCGATCGCCGCGGCGAGCGCGCCGACGACCACGGCGGGCACCCAGCGGCTGAGGATGCGGGAGCGGCTCCGGAGCGGCAGCCCCGCGAGACGGCGCAGCGGATCGGCCGAGACGCCGGCCGCGGTGCCGGGCGGATCGGTGAGGAGAGGGGAGGAGGTCATGGGGTTCATTCCAGGAATCGGGGGTGCGGCCGGCAAGGTGTTCGCCGGCTCTGCTATCCGGTATCCCAGACCGCACCCGTTCCGGGAGCGATCGTGCGCCCTGGATCAAGGCCGGGGCGTTCCCGGTCAAGCCCCGCGGCGGCTCGCCCGGCCCCGCACCGCGACCACGGCGCGGCGACCGTGCGTCGGCGGTGCGTCGGCGGCGCACGGGGTATCCGCGAGGAGTCACAGCATCCCCGCCGCGCGTCCATCGACGCCGCGCCGGGGCATCCGTAGCGTCGCCAGCGGCCGGCGCACCGTCGGCCGACCGACGACGAACTGGAGGATGGCCGATGGCCGGAAAGTACGAGCACCTCTTCGTGCGACACATGGGCGACTCGAGCGCCGACCTCGTGAACGAGGGCGCCGTGGCGACGGGCGTGCCGCGCCCGGCGCACATCGGCGACGCCTTCGCCCTGATGCGGGCCGAGGACGTGCCCGAGTCGAAGATCCACATGACCTACTCGTGGATCGGGCCGACCGAGGAACCCTCGCACTGGGTGAACGAGCACGAGCACGACTACGACGAAGTGCTGATCTGGACGGGCTCCGACCCGGAGAACCCGCACGACCTCGGCGGCGAGATCCTCATCGACATCGAGGGCGAGACGTACAGCGTGACCACCTCGGGCGCGCTCTACATCCCCGCCGGCCTCCGGCACTGCCCGCTGGACTTCAAGCGGGTGACCCGGCCGATCCGCTTCAGCGCGCTGTCGCTCTCGGGCGACGGCGCGTACTCCTCGGACGAGGACGTCCCCCGCGAGGCCACCGCCTGAGCGCACCCCGCGCCGCGCGCGCGACGAGTTCGATCTCGACTTGCCCGACTTTCATCGAAGTCGGGCAAGTCGCGTTTCGGGGCGGCGGATGCCCCGGGCCGCATGTCCGGGATCGCAGACACGCGCCCCGCGGCATCCGTTGTCGCCGGCGCCCCGCTGCGCGAACCTGGGGACATGACCGATGCACCCTCCACCGAAGCGCGCGGCGCCCGCACCGTGCGCGCCGCCCGCGGCTCGAAGCTGAGCGCGAAGAGCTGGCAGACCGAGGCGCCCCTGCGCATGCTGATGAACAACCTCGACCCCGAGGTCGCCGAGCGCCCCGAGGACCTCATCGTCTACGGCGGCACGGGCAAGGCCGCCCGCAACTGGGAGTCGTTCGACGCGATCGTCGCGACGCTCGAGCGACTCGAGGACGACGAGACCCTCCTCGTGCAGTCGGGCAAGCCCGTCGGGGTGTTCCGCACGCACGCCTGGGCGCCGCGCGTGCTCATCGCGAACTCCAACCTCGTCGGCGACTGGGCGAACTGGCCCGAGTTCCGCCGCCTCGAGTCGCTCGGCCTGACCATGTACGGGCAGATGACCGCGGGCTCCTGGATCTACATCGGCTCGCAGGGCATCCTGCAGGGCACCTACGAGACCTTCGGCGCCGTCGCCCGCGTGCTCGCCGAGCGCCACGGCCGGACGCCCGACGAGGTCGCCCAGGCGAGCCTCGCCGGCACGCTGACCCTCACCGGCGGCTGCGGCGGCATGGGCGGCGCGCAGCCGCTCGCCGTCACCCTGAACGGCGGCGCCGTTCTCATCGTCGACGTCGACGAGACCCGCCTCGCCCGCCGCGTCGAGCACGGCTACCTCGACGAGTACCACCCCGATCTCGACACCGCGCTCGCCCGCGCCGTCGAGGCGAAGGAGGCCGGCATCGCCCGCAGCGTCGGCGTCGTGGGCAACGCCGCCACGATCTTCGCCGAGCTCCTCGACCGCGAGGCGCCCATCGACATCGTCACCGACCAGACGAGCGCCCACGACCCGCTCTCCTACCTGCCCGAGGGCATCTCGGTCGCCGAGTGGCACGAGCTGGCCGCCTCCGACGCCGAGGAGTTCACCCGGCTCGCCCGCGCCTCGATGGCGAAGCAGGTCGAGGCGATGGTCGGCTTCCAGTCGCGCGGGGCCGAGGTGTTCGACTACGGCAACTCGATCCGCCGCGAGGCGGAGCTCGGCGGCTACGCGCACGCCTTCGACTTCCCCGGCTTCGTGCCCGCGTACATCCGGCCGCTCTTCGCCGAGGGCAAGGGGCCGTTCCGCTGGGCGGCGCTGTCGGGCGACCCCGCCGACATCGCGGCCACCGACCGGGCCATCCTCGAGCTGTTCCCCGAGGACGAGCACCTGCGCCGCTGGATCACCCAGGCCGGCGAGAAGGTGCACTTCGAGGGCCTGCCCGCCCGCATCTGCTGGCTCGGCTACCAGGAGCGCCACCTCGCGGGCCTGAAGTTCAACGAGATGGTCGCTTCGGGCGAGCTCAGCGCGCCCATCGTCATCGGCCGCGACCACCTCGACTCGGGCAGCGTCGCGAGCCCGTACCGGGAGACCGAGGCGATGGCCGACGGCTCCGACGCGATCGCCGACTGGCCGCTCCTGAACGCCCTGCTGAACACGGCGTCGGGCGCGAGCTGGGTGTCGATCCACCACGGCGGCGGCGTCGGCATCGGCCGGTCGATCCACGCCGGGCAGGTCGTCGTCGCCGACGGCACCGAGCTCGCCGCCGAGAAGATCGCGCGAGTCCTCGTGAACGACCCCGGCACGGGCGTCATGCGGCACGTGGACGCGGGCTACGAGCGGGCGATCGAGGTGGCGCGCGAGCGCGGCCTCGACGTGCCGATGGCCTGAGCGGAGGGCAACGGATGCCTCGGACGATCCTCTTCACGAACATCGGCGAGCTGACCACGAACGACCCCGGGCCCGGTCGCGAGGGCGGCCCGCTCGGGATCGTCCGCGACGCGGCGCTCCTCGCCGTCGACGGGCGGGTCGCCTGGGTCGGAACGGCCGCCGCCGCGGCATCCGCCGCCGCGGCATCCGCCGCCGGGGCATCCGCCGCCGCGGGAGGAGATTCGCGCCCCGGGAGGGCGCCGCACGCCGCGGAGGCCTCCGACGGCGACGATCTCCTCCCCACCGGCACCCCCGAACCCGCGGGCACCCCCGTGCCCGTGCCCGCCGCCGCCCTCGCGCCGGACGAGGTGGTCGACCTCGGCGGCCGCGCCGTGATCCCGGGCTTCGTCGACTCGCACTCGCACCTCGTGTTCGGCGGCGACCGGGCCGAGGAGTTCGCCGCCCGCATGGCCGGCCGGGCGTACGAGGCGGGCGGCATCCGCTCCACCGTCCAGGCGACCCGCGCGGCGAGCGACGAGGAGCTGCGCGGCCGCCTCGCCGGCTTCGTCGACGAGCTGCACCGGCAGGGCACGACGACGTTCGAGATCAAGTCCGGCTACGGCCTCTCGGTCGAGGCCGAGGAGCGCCTCGTGCGCCTCGCGCGGGAGGTCACCGAAGAGGTCACCTTCCTCGGTGCGCACGTGGTGCCGTTCGAGTATCGCGAGCCCGACGGCCCCGGCGCCGACGCGTACGTGGAGCTCGTCACGGGCGAGATGCTCGCCGCCTGCGCCCCGCACTCGAAGTGGGTCGACGCGTTCTGCGAGCGCGGCGCGTTCACCGCGGAGCAGTCGCGGCGGGTGCTCGAGGCCGGGCGCGCGGCGGGCCTCGGCGTGCGCGTGCACGGCAACCAGCTCGGACCGGGCGAGGGGGTGCGCCTCGCGGTCGAGCTCGGCGCGGCATCCGTCGACCACTGCACCTATCTGAGCGACGAGGACGTGGCGGCGCTCGCCGACTCGGACACCGTCGCGACCCTGCTGCCCGGCGTCGAGTTCTCGACCCGCCAGCCGTACCCCGACGCCCGTCGCCTGCTCGACGCGGGCGCCACGGTCGCGATCGCGAGCGACTGCAATCCGGGGTCGAGCTTCACGAGCTCGATGCCGTTCTGCATCGCGGTCGCCGTGCGCGACATGCGGATGACTCCGGGCGAGGCCGTCTGGGCGGCGACCGCGGGCGGTGCCCGTGCCCTGCGCCGCGAGGACGTCGGCGCGCTCCGAGCGGGGAGCTCGGCCGATCTCGTCGAGCTCGAGGCGCCGAGCCACGTGCACCTCGCCTACCGGCCGGGCGTGCCGCTCGTGCGCCGGGTGTTCCGCGCGGCCGAGCAGCTCGCCGCCACGGCGTAGCGCTCGCTCGACCCGCTCCCGACAAGCGATTCCCGACTTGCCCGACTTCCAGGAAATTCGGGCAAGTCGGGGTGTGGAACCGTGTGGGGCCGGTCCGTCAGGCGTCGCGGGGCGTGCGGACGAGCTCGAGCCGGCCGAGCCCCTCGACGAGTTCGGCCCACGAGTCGACGTCGAGCGCGCACGTCACGACCGCGCACGTCGGCAGCTCGACGAACTCGCCGGTGAGCTCGGCGACCGCGTCGCTCATGCCGGGGTTGTGGCCGACGAGCATCGCGACGGATGCCTCGTCGGGCAGCGCGGCGGCGACTGCGAGGATGGCCCGGGCGGATGCCGCGTAGAGCTCCGGTCGCTCCACGAGCTCGACGCCGAACGCCGCGGCGTACTCGCGGGCGGTGGTGATGGCGCGGAGCGCCGGGCTCGACACGACGAGCTGCAGCCCGACGCCCTCGTCGTGGAGGCGGCGCGCCATCGCCGGCGCGTCCCGAAGCCCGCGCGCGTTCAGCGGCCGGTCGAAGTCGTCGAGTCCGGGGTCGCCCCAGTCGGACTTCGCATGCCGGGCGAGGAGGAGCGTCTTCATGCCCTCAGCCTCGCACCGTGGACGTCCGTGCGCGAGCGTCCGCGCGCGAGCATCCGGCGCGGATGCGGATGCGGATGGGGATGCGGGCGCCGCGCCCCGTCAGCCGCGCCCCTCAGCCGCGCTGCGGCCGGGCCGCGACGCCCGCGAGCACCTCGAGCACGCACAGGGCGGCGAGGCGCACGGTGCGTCCGTCCGGGGCATCCGCCGTGGCATCCACCTCGGCAAGGTCGACGCTCACGACTCGCGGGTCCGACGCCGCCGCCCGGGCGAAGGCGCGCAACTCCCACGCGGCGAGTCCCCCAGGCGTCGAGGCGGGGCATCCCGGGGCCACCGAGCGGTCGCAGACGTCGACGTCGAGGTCGAGGTGCACGGGCCCGCCCGCGGCGCCGGCGATCTCGAGGGCCTCGGCCATGACGTCCGCCGGGACCCGGCCGTGCAGCTCGTCTCGGTGGATGACCGTGATGCCGAGCTCCCGCGCCCGGCGGGCGTACTCCGCCGAGTTCGCGAAGTCGGCGATGCCGATCTGCACGATGCGCGCCGGGTCGAGTCCGGCCTCGATCAGCCGGCGCACCGGCGAGCCGTTCGAGACGCCCTCGCGCAGGTCGTAGTGCGCGTCGAGGGTGACGAGGCCGGCGCGGTCGAGGGCGCCGCCCCAGGCGCCGAGGGCGGTCGCGACCGTCAGGGAGTTGTCGCCGCCGATCGCGAGCACGACCTCGGCGAGCCCCCGGAGCCGGGCCACCTCGGTTATCGTGCGCGCCTCGCCCTCCGGGCCGTCGGGCTCGTCGAGGTCGCCGGCGTCGACGACCCGAGCGCCGTCGGCGTCGAGCGCCGTCTCGACACCGGTGCCGCGCCGATCGGGCACGAGCGCGGGGCTGTAGCGCCGCAGCGCCTCGCGCACCGCGGCCGGGGTCGCGTGGGCCCCGGTCGGCGAGAGCGAGGTGCGCCAGGCGGGGACGCCGAGGAGGGCGAGCGCCGCGCGCTCCCCCGATTCGAGGACGTCGGGGGCGGGCCAGGCTCCGGCGCGCGGCCAGAGCGGATCGTGCGAGAGCGCCATGCGCCCACGCTAGGCGGTGGCGCGCGCGAGCGCAGCGGGCGCGGATGCCTCGTCGTCTGCGATCCCGGACGGATGCCGCGCGCTCGCGTATCGTGGCTCGCATGCCCGAGCCCGACCGCCCCGGCCGTTCGCCCGCGTCATCCGCCCCGGGCCTCGCGACCCTCGCCGTCGTCCTCGCCGCGTTCGCCGTCGCGGTCGTGCCGCTCGGCCGGCAGCTGCAGATCGCCCTGATGCACGGGATCGGTCCGGCCCAGCTCGGTGCCGTCGGCGCCATGGCCCTCGGCACGGTCCTGCTCGTGATCGGAGCCGTCGCCGTGCGCGGCCGCACGCTCGTCGCGGTCGCCGGCGGGGTCGCGGCCGTGCACTTCCTCCTCCTCGCCGCCACGACGGTCGCGCGGCTCGGCTTCGGCGGGAGCCCGGGCGGCACCGTCGCCGACGTCGGCGGACTGCTCGCCCTCGCGATCGCGGCGACGTCCGCGGGGCTCGCGCTCGTCGGGGCACGCGCGATCGCGCCGGCCGCGGAACTCGGCATCCGCCGGGTCGCCCTCGTGCTCGCCGTCGGCGCGGCCGCGGTGCTCGCGCTCGCCGAGCTGCCCGGCCTCGTCGCCGCCTTCGGCTACGGCGCCGCCTCGGCGATCTCGACGGTCGTCGTGTGGACCCGGGTGCTCGTGATGGTGCTCGCAGTGCTGCTCGTCGCTCGCGCGGCGCGCGGCGGTCGGGGCGCGCGACCGGTCGGGGGCGTCGCCGCGCTCCTCGCGGGGCTGCTCGCGATCGAGGCGGCGCTCGGGGTGCGGGAGTGGAGCGGCCTCGCCTTCGCGGCGGCCGTCGTCGCGGCGCTCTGCTGGGCCGCGGTCGCGGTCATCGCGGTGCGGCTCGCGATCGTCGCCGGGCCGGCCGCCCGCGGCCGCACCCGCTCCTGAACGGCATCCGCGGTCGCATCCGCTCCCCGCTTCCCGCTTCCCGCTTCCCGCTCCCCGCCCAGCCCGCACCGCCCAGCCCGCACCGCCCAGCCCGCACCTCTCCGAGGGGGTCGATTTCCGACATCCGCTTCGTTTGAAGTCGCAGCGGATGTCGGAGATCGACCCCCTCGTGAGGGGTCGGCCTCACGAAGTGCGGGGCTCGTCGCGGGGCTCGTCGTGCGAGGCACGCAGCAACGCCACGAGTTCGCGCTCGCGCTCGGCCGTGAGCCCGGCGCGCCGCTCGCGATCGAGCCCCTGCTCCCGCTCCCAGGCGAGCACGTCGGCGAGCGTCTCCTCGATCGGGCGGGGCGCGAAGCCCTCGCGGCGCGCGGCCGCGTTCGAGCGGTCCTGGAACGCGCGCCAGCCCGGGTCGATGATCCAGAGCGGCAGGGAGTCCGGCCCGGCCCACTCCGCGACGCCCTGCTCCGCGAGCCAGGCCGGCTCCGCCTCGACCAGGTCGCCGCCGAAGCCGCCGACGGCGAGCGCGGCGTCGTGCACGGCGCCGAAGCTCGAACGGTCGCCGACGAGGTTGAACGCGCCGCCGAGGCCCCGCTCGACGGCGTCGATCGTCCAGGCGACGAGGTCGCGGACGTCGACGAGCTGGGCGGCGGCATCGCGGATGGCGGGCACCAGCATCGGCTCGTCGCCCCGCGCCGCCCGGGCCACCCAGTAGCCGCTGCGGCCGGAGGCGTCGCCCGGGCCGCCGATGAGTCCGGGTCGCACGAGCAGCGCCCGGTCGCCGAACGCCTCGCGATAGGCGAGCTCGATCGCGGACTTCGCCTCGCCGTAGCTCTCGGGATCGGACTCGTCGGATTCGAGGGGCGGCAGCAGCTCGGCCGACTCGTCGGCGCCGGGCTCGTCGTGGTGCGCGTAGACGTTGCCCGAGGAGATCACCACGGCGCGTTCGGCCGTTCCCGCGAGGGCCGCGGCCGCCCGGCGCGCGAACCCGGGCTGCCGCGTGACGTCGAGGACCGCGTCCCAGTGCTGCGCGGCGACGGCGTCGTAGGCATCGAGTCGCGAGCGGTCGGCGATCACCAGGCGCGCGCCCGGCGCGACCTCGCCGCCTTCGCCGCGGGCGAGGCACGTGACGGCGTGCCCGCGCCGGAGCGCCTCCCGCGCCAGTTCGCGACCGAGCCATTGGGTGCCGCCGAGGATGAGGATCTCCATCCGGCCATCCCAGCAGCATCGGCGGGCGGATGGCGAGGGTGTTCGCCGAGCGCGTCAACGAGCTCCCTTCGACGAGCTCCCTTCGACGAGCTCAGGGAACCAAGTGGCTCGCTGAGCTTGTCGAAGCGCGCCCCGGGAATAGGCGCCCTTCGACGAGCTCCCTTCGACGAGCTCAGGGAACCGAGTGGTTCGCTGAGCTTGTCGAAGCGCGCCCCGGGAATAGGCTCGCGGCGACACCGGTTCCCTTGCATATACCCCAGAGGGGTATTAATCTGGCGAGAGGACACAGGAGGGCGCGATGAACGCGAGCCAGCACGACCCGCACGCCGACCACCACGACCACGCGGGCCACGGGATGCCGCCGGGGCACGACGCGCACGCCGCGCACGCCGCGACCGCGGAGCAGGAGCCGGCAGGTGCGCACGCCGGCCACGACCCCCACGCCGGCCACGACCCCCACGCCGGCCACGACATGAGCGGCCACGGGGGTCACGCCGGCCACGACATGAGCGGCCACGGGGGTCACGCCGGCCACGACATGAGCGGCCACGGGGGTCACGCCGGCCACGACATGAGCGGCCACGGGGGTCACGCCGGCCACGGCGATCACGTCGGCCAGTTCCGCCGCCTCTTCTGGATCATGCTCGTCATCGCGGTGCCGACCGTCGCGCTCAGCCCGATGTTCGCCGGCCTCATCGGCTACCAGCTGCCCGACACCGGCATCGTGCCCTGGATCTCGCCGGTCCTCGGCACGGTCATGTACTTCTGGGGCGGCACGCCCTTCCTCACCGGCGCCTGGTCGGAGCTGAAGGCCCGCAAGCCCGGCATGATGCTGCTGATCGGCCTCGCCATCACGGTGGCCTACTTCGCGAGCCTCGCCGCGAGCTTCGGCCTCGTGAGCCACCACCTCGACTTCTGGTGGGAGCTCGCGCTCCTCATCGTGATCATGCTGCTCGGCCACTGGATCGAGATGAAGTCGATCGCCCAGGCCTCGAGCGCCCTCGACGCGCTCGCAGCCCTCCTCCCCGACGAGGCCGAGCGCGTCGTCGACGGCCCCGACGGGCAGACCGTCGAGACCGTGACGCCCGCGGAGCTCGCCCTCGGCGACGTCGTCATCGTCCGCCCGGGTGGGCGGGTGCCCGCCGACGGCGAGGTGGTCGACGGCACCGCCGACGTCGACGAGTCGATGATCACCGGCGAGTCCCGCCCCGTGCGCCGCGGCCCCGGCGACCACGTCGTCGCGGGCACCGTCGCGACCGACACCGCGATCCGGGTGCGCGTCGGCGCGGTCGGCGACGACACCGCGCTCGCCGGCATCCAGCGCCTCGTCGCCCAGGCCCAGGCCTCGAGCTCGCACGCGCAGCGCCTCGCCGACCGCGCGGCCGGCTGGCTGTTCTGGTTCGCGCTCGGCGCCGCCGTGCTCACCGCCATCGCCTGGACCCTGCTCGGCGACCCCGACGACGCCGTCGTCCGCACGATCACCGTGCTCGTGATCGCCTGCCCGCACGCCCTCGGCCTCGCCATCCCGCTCGTCGTGCAGATCGCGACCGAGCGCGCGGCGAAGGGCGGCGTGCTCATCACCGACCGGCTCGCGCTCGAGACGATGCGCACCGTCGGCGCCGTGCTCTTCGACAAGACCGGCACCCTCACGAAGGGCGAGCCGGCGGTGACGGATGCCGCGGCGGCGCCGGGCCGCGAACTCGACGAGGTGCTCGCGCTCGCGGCATCCGCCGAGGCCGACTCGGAGCACCCGCTCGCGAAGGCCATCGTGGCCGACGCCGAGCACCGCGGGCTCCGCCGCAGTCCCACGAGCGAGTTCGAGGCCTCCGCGGCGATCGGCGTGCGCGCCGTCGTCGGCGGCCGGGTCGTGCAGGTCGGCGGACCCGGGCTGCTGCAGCGCGAGGGCGTCGAGGCGCTCCCGGCGTCCGCGCCGTGGGCCGACGGCGGATCGACGGTGCTGCACGTGCTCGTCGACGGGCAGGTCGCCGGGGCCCTCGCCCTCGACGACGAGATCCGCCCGGAGTCCCGGGAGGCGGTCGACGCGCTGGACGCCCTCGACATCCAGGTCGTGATGATCACGGGCGATGCCGAGCCGGTCGCGCGCCGCGTCGCCGGCGAGCTCGGCATCGACCGCGTGTTCGCCGGGGTGCGTCCGGAGGACAAGGCGGCGAAGGTGCAGGAGCTCCAGCGCGAGCGGCTGAGCGTCGCGATGGTCGGCGACGGCGTGAACGACGCCCCGGCGCTCGCCCAGGCCGACGTCGGCATCGCGATCGGCGCCGGCACCGACGTCGCGATCGCCTCGGCGGGCGTCGTGCTCGCCTCGAGCGATCCGCGCTCGGTGCTGTCGGTGATCGAGCTGTCGCGGGCGAGCTACCGCAAGATGTCGCAGAACCTCTGGTGGGCGGCCGGGTACAACCTCCTCTCGGTGCCGCTCGCGGCGGGTGTGCTGGCCCCGATCGGCTTCGTGCTGCCCATGTCGATCGGCGCCATCCTGATGAGCCTCTCGACCGTGATCGTGGCGCTCAACGCGCAGCTGCTGCGCCGGCTCGATCTGCGTCCGGAGGCCTCGGCGAGGGCCGTGCTCGACCGGCGCTGAGCTCAGTCGAGCGAGCGCACCTCGATCGGGCTCGCGGCGGTCGTGCCGGCTTCGAGTCCCGCGAAGCCGGCGGCCGCGTTGTCGATGCGGAACGTCGCGAACTCCGAGCGGTACCGCGCCTCCGCGTACTCGACGGCGCGGCCGGTCGCGTCGCGCGAGAGCCGGCGCTCCCGGAGCAGGGCGGATGCCGCGGGGATGCCGAGCGCCTCGCCGTCGAGCGGGTTCGCCGCGACGGCATCGATCGTGTGCCTCGCGCGGACGAGCCCGAAGCCGTGCTTGGCGAGCTCGGCGGAGACCGAGGCGTGGTCGAGGTCGAGGCCGAAGAGCGTCCGGCCGACGTCGGGCACGAAGCTCGCCCGCTCGATCATGATCGGCACCTCGTCGAGGAGGCGCACACGGATGAGCTCGACGACGACGGCGCCCTCGTCGAGCTCGAGGAGCCCCGCGACGGCGGATGCCGCGTGCCGCCGTTCGAGCGAGAGGGTCCGGGTGCCCGGGGTCTTCCCCTCGGCCCGGGCCCAGTCGGTGAAGGAGCGGAACGTCGCGAGCGACTGCGCGGGCACCACCTTGCCGACGACGGGCGGCTTGCCGCGGCCGCCGACGATGAACCCCTCGGCCCGGAGCGCCGCGAGCGCCCGCCGCACCGGCCCCCGGGAGGTGCCGAACTCCCGGCAGAGCGCGGCCTCGCTCGGCAGCGCCATCCCGGCCGTCCAGACGCCGCGCTCGATGCGCGTGCGCAGCTCGGCCCGCACGCGGTGCGAGACGGGGGACCGACGGCCCGACGGTGCGCTGATGACCATGCCCACGACCCTAGAGAGCGCGGTGTCCCCCGAACCGGGCACCCGGCGACGCCGAGGTGAACACTGCGTGAACTCGGGCGGCGTGCGCGCCCCGGCGCCGGGCCGGCGGGCACCGGGCACCGGGCACCCGGCCACCGGGCACCGGGCACCGGGCACCGGGCACCGGGCCACCGTCCGCGCCACTTCCGCGTCGACGCGCCACCCGGAGTGGCGCAACGCGCAGGAAGTGGCGCAGCCGGTGGGGTGCGCTTGCTACTGGCCGAGCAGCTCGCGCATCTCGGCGATCTCGGCGGTCTGATCGGCGACGACGGCCTCGGCGAGCTCGCGCACATCGGCGTTCTCGCCCGCGGCGAGCACTTCCTCCGCCATCGCGACCGCGCCCTCGTGGTGCACGATCATCTGCTCGAGGAACAGCGGCCCGGCCTCGGCACCGCTCGCCGCTTCGAGGGCGGCGAGGTCGTCGGCCGACATCATCGTGCTGTGGTCCATCCCGGCCATGCCGCCGCCGGACTGGCCCCAGTCCTCGAGCCAGCCCTGCATGCGGTCGATCTCGGGCTGCTGCGCCGCCTTGATCCGCTCGGCGAGCGCCGCGACCTCCGGGTCGAGGCCCTCCTTCGCGAGCACCAGATCGGACATCTCGATGGCCTGCTCGTGGTGCATGATCATGCCGGCCGTGAACGCCACATCGGCCTCGTTCGCAGCGGCGAGCTCGCTCGCCGACTGGCTGGGGTCGCCACCGGTTCCGGAGTGGTCCATGCCCTCCATCCCGCCCCCGCCGGCGGCGGCGCAGCCGCTCAGGACGAGGAGGCCGGCGGCGGCCGCGGCGACGGTGGCGAGGCGCACGGAGGCGCGGGGGGTCAGCTGAATCTTCATGGGGTGCTCTTTCCGTTCGTGATCGACGCGCCGCCGGGCGGCGGCGCGTGCTGCGCCTGCGTCGCGAGAACGACGCGGGTGCGGATCACGTCCGGCTGATCGAGAGCTGCAGCAGCGAGGGCGAGGGGCGACGACCGGCGCGCGCGAGCCGAGCGGAGACCGTCACGAGCCGCATCGCGCCGGGGAGCCGGAGCGGAGCGGTGGCCGCCCCGAGGAGCAGGACGGCGAGGAGCGCGAGGACGCAGACGATCGCGGCGAGGTCGGCGTCTCCGCGTTCGGCGGCCGCCGGGGTCGCAGCGGCGTCGCTCGTAGCGGGCGCGAACGCCGCGGCGCGCGCTCCACCGGCGGATACCGCGGCGCGCGCGGCACCGGCGGATGCCTCAGCGCCCGCTGCGTGAACGGATGCCTCAGCGCCCGCTGCGTGAGCGGATGCCGCGGCGCCCGCAGCACCGGCGGATGCCCCACCGCTCGCCCCGTGCATGGCGGCCCGGCCGGTCGCCGCGGGCACGGATGCCTCGACCTCTGCGAGGTGCCCCACGGGCATCGCGTGCCCGCCGTCGTGGCCGGCGGGACCGCCGAGCGCGTGCATCGCGAGCAGGCCGAGGAGGATGGCGGGCACGGCGAGCAGCGCGAGGAGCGCCCGCCTGATACCCATACCCCCTATCCTAGGGTGCGGTGACCTCCGGCGCACCCGGCGCGGCATCCGGCGCATCCGGCGCATCCGCCCCGCTCGCCCGGCCCTCGCGCTTCGCCCGGCGACGCTCCCGGCCGCCCTCGACGAGGTCGTACAGCACGGGCAGCACGACGAGCGTGAGGGCGGTCGACGAGATCAGGCCGCCGATCACGACCACCGCGAGCGGCTGCGAGATGAAGCCCGAGTGCCCGGTGATGCCGAGCGCCATCGGCAGCAGCGCGAAGATCGTCGCGAGCGCGGTCATGAGGATCGGCCGGAGTCGCCGGGAGGCGCCGTGCAGCAGCGCCTCGCGCACGGTCATGCCGCGGTCGCGGTACTGGTTCACGAGATCCACGAGCACGATCGCGTTCGTCACCACGATGCCGACGAGCATCAGCACGCCGACGAGCGAGGCCACGCCGAGCGGGATGCCGCTCAGGATCTGCAGCACGATCGCGCCGGTCGCCGCGAACGGCACGGAGACGAGCAGCAGCAGCGGCTGCAGCAGCGAGCGGAACGTCGCCACCATCACGACGTACACGATGAGGATGGCCGCGAGGAGCGCGAGGCCGAGCTGAGAGAACGACTCCGCCTGGTCGGCCGTGACGCCGCCCACCGACGCCGAGGTGCCGTCGGGCAGCTTCACCTCGGCGAGCGCCTGCGAGACCGCGCCGCTCGCGGTGCCGAGGTCGTCGCCGGAGGGCGTCGCCGAGACGGTCGCGCTGCGCAGGCCGCGGACGGTCGTGACCGTCGCCGGGCCGTCGACCTGCGCGACGGTGGCGAGCGAGTCGAGGCGCACCGGCCCGGCGGCCGTCGGCACCTGCAGCTCCTGGAGCGCCGCGATCGTCGTCGGCGGCTCCTCCGAGTCGAGGTAGATCGTCAGCGTCTTCTCGTCGATGACGATCGAGCCGGCGCTCTGCGGCTGCATCGCCGCCGAGACGAGGCCGCCGAGCGCGACCTCGGAGTAGCCGGCCGCTGCCGCCGCGGAGCGGTCGACCTCGACGGCGATGTACGGCCGCCCCTCCGAGAGGTTCGAGGTGACCTGGGCGAGGGAGTCGATGCCGTCGAGCTCCTTCACGACGGCGTCGGTCGCCGTGCGCAGGTCCTCGGCGTTCGAGGCGGTGATGTCGACCTCGATGTCGTTCGAGGCGCCGAAGCCGCTCGCCGCCGACAGCGTGACCTCGCCGACGTCGTCCAGCCCGTCGAGCTCGTCGCGCACGGTGGCCTGCAGCGCGTCCTGGTCGGCCGACTCGTCGGTCGTCACCGAGTAGGTGACCGTCGCCGCACCGCCGCCGAGGAGCGCCGAGAGGCCGCGCCCGCCGGAGCCGATCGAGGTCTGCACGGTGTCGACGCCCGCGGTGTCGAGCAGCGCCTGCTCGACGGGCCCCGAGGCGACGTCGAGCGCGTCGAGGCTGGTGCCGACCGGCAGCTCCTGGGTGACCTGGAAGGTGTTCTGCCCCGAGGAGCCGAGGAAGTTCGTCTTCATCAGCGGGGTGAGTGCGATCGTGCCGCCGAGCACGAGGACGGCCAGGAGGATGGTCGTGACGCCGTGCTTCAGCGTCCAGTGGATGATCGGCAGGTAGCCGCGCTGCAGGCGCGAGGGGTGCTCCAGCTCGTCGGGGCCCGCGGCCGAGCCTGCGGCGGATGCCTCGTCGATGAACGCCGCGGCCGAGGCATCCGAGCCGTCGTGCTTGTGCACCTTCGCCGGCTTCAGGAACCAGTACGCGAGCACCGGCACGATCGTGAGCGCCACGAGGAGCGAAGCGAGCAGCGCGATCGTGACGGTGAGCGAGAACGGCCGGAAGAGCTCGCCGGTGACGCCCTCGACGAGCGCCATCGGCAGGAACACCGCGACGGTCGTGATCGTCGACGCGGTGATCGCGCCGGCCACCTCGCGGACGGCGCGCACGATCGTCGCGGCCTTGTCGACGCCGGCGACGAGGTGCCGCTTGATGTTCTCGATGACGACGATCGAGTCGTCGACGACGCGGCCGATCGCGATGGTGAGGGCGCCGAGCGTCAGGATGTTCAGCGTGTAGTCGGCCGCCTGCAGGCCGATGAAGGTGATCAGCACCGAGGTGGGGATGGAGATCGCGGTGACGAGCGTCGCCCGCACCGAGAGCAGGAACACGAGGATGACGATGACGGCGAAGACGAGGCCGAGCAGCCCCTCGGTCGCGAGCGACTCGATCGACTGCTCGATGTAGGGCGCCTGGTCGAAGACGACCGTGAAGGTCGCCCCGGGGTTCGTCGTGTCGAGCGAGGACTCGAGGTCGGGCACCAGGGCCTTCACCGCGTTCGACACCTCGACGGTGTTCGCGGCGGGCAGCTTCGTGACGGAGATCGTGAGGGCGGGCTCGCCGTTCACCCGGGAGATGCTCGTCACCGGGTTCTCGGCGAGGGCGACGGTCGCGACGTCGCCGATCGTGGGCGGCGTGCCGCCGGCGCCGGGCTGGCCGACGAGCGGCAGGGCGGCGAGGTCGTCGACGCTGCCGAGGCGGGTGCCCGACTGCACGGCGAAGGTGCGGTCGTCCTCGGTGATCGTGCCGGC
This sequence comes from Agromyces mediolanus, assembly GCF_044917495.1. Lineage (GTDB taxonomy): Bacteria > Actinomycetota > Actinomycetes > Actinomycetales > Microbacteriaceae > Agromyces > Agromyces mediolanus_B. The sequence continues at coordinate 531,432 of NZ_JAVSSI010000002.1, forward strand.
GGGGATGAGCACGCCGTTCTGCGAGAGGGCGTCGCGGATCGCCTGGGCCGTGAGGCCGCGGGCGGCGAGCGCGGCGGGGTCGGGGGTGATGTTCACCCGCTGGCCGACGTCGCCGACGAGGGTCGCGTCGCGCACGCCGTCGACGTCGGTGATCTCGCCGAGGGTGGTGCGGCTGATCTCGTCGGAGAGGGCGGCCGTGTCGTCCGCGCCGGTGACGGCGAGCTGCACGACGGGGAAGTCGTCGAGGGAGAGCGCGACGACCTGCGGATCGACGTCGTCGGGCAGGGACTGCTGGATGCGGTTCACCGCGGAGAGCAGCTTCTGCTCGGCGAAGGCGAGGTCGGTGCCGTAGGTGAAGCTCGCCGTGACCCGGGAGAGTCCGGTCGAGCTCGTGGTCGAGGTCGACTCGAGCCCGGTGATGCCCTGGATCGCGGTCTCGATCGGCGTGGACACGTCGGCGTCGACGACGTCCGGCGAGGCGCCCGGGTAGCTCGTCACGATGGAGAGCTGCGGGAAGGCGATGGAGGGGGCCAGCTCCTGCTTCAGGCTCGTGAGCGAGAGGGCGCCGAAGATCGCCACCACGATCGTGACGAGGGCGATGAGCGCACGGTTGCGCATGCTGAGCTTCGCGAGCAGGTGCATGGGGACGATTCTCGCAGTCAGATCGGATCGGAGAGGTCACAGTTCGTTGAAGAGCCGCGACCGCGCCGATTCCCGATGGATCCGACACCCGTTCAGGGGGGCATTTCGCACCCCGGAGGAACGGCGTGCCCCCCGCACGGGGGTTGCTTGAGGCATCCTCAGGGCGTATCTTCGGCTGCACCGGGGGGTGATCGAAATGAGCGACCTGGTCGTCGCACGGCGAACGCCGTTGCCGCGCCCTGCGCTCAGAATCGCCCTCGCGGGCGCGGCCGTCTCGGCCGCGTGGCTCGCGATCTCGCTCTTCACCGGTGCCGGCAGTGCCTCCGCCGATGAGCCGAACGCCCCCGCCGGGAGCTCGTCGTCGAGCTCGAGCGGCTCGGGACTGCTCGGCGCGGTCGGCTCGGTGCTCGGCACCGTCGGCGGCGTCACGGACGCCGTCGGCGACACGCTCGACCAGGTCGTCGAGACCGTCACGACCCCCGTCAACCAGGTCGTCGAGCCCGTCGTCGACGTGGCCCCGGCCCCCGTGGCCGAGGTCGTCGAGGAGGTTCCGGCCGTCGTGGACACGGTCACGGATGCCGCGAACGGAGCCGTCGACGCCGTCGACGAGACCGTGACGGGCACCGTCGGCACGGTCGGCGGCGCGGTCTCCGGCATCGCCGGCGGCGGCACCGTCAGCGGTGTGGTGACGCCGGTCGCCGACGCGGTGGACCACCTCGTCGGGACGCTGCCCGTGGTCGGCGGCCTGCTCGGAACCGCGCCGGTCGGCGGCGTCCTCGGCCCCGTGGCCGGAGCGGTGGACGACACGCTCGGCGGACTCGTCGGCACCGTCGGCCCGCTGCCCGAGGGCGGCGTGCTGCCGCAGCTGCCGAACGTCCCCGTGCTGCCGGGAACCCCCGGCGAGCCGGGCGGGCCTGGCACTCCCGGCGGCCCGGGAACTCCCGGAGACCCGGGCACCCCGGGGATCGTCGTGCACCCCGCCGCGCCCGCCGCGCCGGCGCCCGGGACCTCGACCACTGCGAGCGGGTCCGCCGATCGCCCGCCCGGCACTCGGGGCGATGCTCCGCCCTGGGCGGCGGACGGCGGCTCGAACGCCGGACTCAGCGCCCAGCACGACTCCTCCCCGCCGAACGCGCCCCTGCAGGGCTCCCCCGCCGCGCCCGCGGCCGGCGGGGCCGGGAACGGCGGCTCGGCGGGCTCCGGCTCGGCCGGGGCATCCACGACCTCCGACGCGGCGTCCGCCGCGTTCGGACACGAGGCGAGCGCCTCGCGCGCACTCGGCACCGTGAACGACGAGCTGCCCTCGTCGCCGGTGTTCGAGGCCGACACCACTCCTGACTGACGGGAACCGCCGTCCGTTCGGCCGCGCAGCAGTGCGCCCGGCGGACACACGGTCACTCCGCGCCGGCATGCGCCGACGCGTCGATTCCCATCCAGTCAGGAGAACGCATCATGAATCTCAAGCGACTCGCCGTGCGGGCGCTCTACGCGACGCTCGTCACCGGGGGGCTCACGCTCCTCGGCGCCGGCGTCGCGCACGCGGCCGACACCAGCGGCGACGACGGCATCCTGTCCGGCTCCCAGGCCGGCATCTCGATCGACCTCCCGATCACGCTCGGCGGCAACGCCATCAGCGTGCTCGGCGATTCGAGCTCCAGCGACGCGACGACCGAGGTGGCCCCGGCCGCCGAGCAGGCGCCCGCCGCGGAAGACACGGCCGCTCCGGCTCCGGCTCCCGAGGCCACCACCTCGGGCGACGACGGGGTCGGTTCGGGCACGCAGGCGCTCGTCGATGTCAACGTGCCGATCACGATCGGCGGGAACGCGATCAGCGTCCTCGGCGACAGCGAGACCAGTGAGCCGACGACCGCCGTCGCACCGACCGGGACCTCGGGGGGCGCGGGCAGCGCACCGGCCGAGACCTCGGGCGACGACGGCATCCTCGGCGGCACGCAGGGCCTCATCGATGTCGGCGTGCCGGTCACGGTCGGCGGCAACGCCATCTCGGTGCTCGGCGACAGCTCCTCGGACGGCGCCGGCACGACGGTCGCGGACGGCGCGGGCAGCGCACCGGCCGCGGGCGGCGGCACGACCTCGGGCGACGACTCGATCCTCGGCGGCACGCAGGTGCTCGGCGGGGCGGGCGTGCCGGTCACGGTCGGTGGCAACGCGATCAGCGTCGTCGGCGACAGCGAGTCGACGGATGCCTCGACCGAGGTGACCGGCGGCACGGGCTCCGGCAGCGGGGCCGAGACCAGCGGCGACGACGGCGTCCTGGGCGGCACGCAGCTGCTGCCCTCGGTCGGGGTTCCGGTGACGGTCGGCGGCAACGCCGTCTCCGTGGTCGGCGACAGCACCTCGACGGATGCCGCCACCGAGGTGACGGACGGCAGCGGCCCGGGCAGCGGGCCGGCCGTGACCAGCGGCCTCGGCGGACTGCTCGGCGGCACGCAGCTCGTGCCCGGGCTCTCGCTGCCGGTGACGATCGGCGGGAACGCCATCTCGGTGATCGGGGACAGCGAGACGGACGGACCGACGACCATCGTCGACCCGACCGACCCGACCGACCCGACGGACCCCACCGACCCGACGGATCCCACGGATCCCACCGACCCGACGGACCCGACGGACCCGACGGACCCGACCACGCCGACCACCCCGACGACGCCGACCACCCCGTCGACGCCGGCCGGGAACGGCGGCGGTGACGGCGGAGGCGCGACGATGGCCGCCGCCGAGGGCACCGCGGGGCTCGCCAGCACCGGTGTCGACGGCTCGATCCTGTGGGCCGCGCTCGCGCTGCTCGCGCTCGGCCTGATGCTCGTCGGACGGCGCCGCATCGCCCGCAACTGAACCCGTGGGGCCCGGGCTCCGGCCCGGGCCCCGAAACCCCCAGCTCCCGGTCGGCCGGACGGCCGACCGGGCCGGCCGGATCCGTCCGGCCGGAGTCGGGGCGGTGACATCCCCCCGTCGCCGCCCCGCACTCCCCTGCCCGCGGCGCCCCGCTCACCCCACCCCGAGTTGCCCGACTTCCATGGAAATCGGGCAACTCGGGGTGGGGTGGATCGAGCGGCGCGGGGTGGCTCGGCTCAGACCTCGCGGCGACGACGGCGCGCCACGACGAGCGCGGTGCCGCCGCCGAGCAGCACGAGGAGCGCCGCCCCGGCGAGCCAGCCGCCGTCGAAGCCGGTGTGCGCGAGCGAGCCGTCGCCCGAACCGTCGGCGCCGCCGGTCGACCCGTCGGTACCGCCTCCGTCGGTGCCGCCGCCGTCGCCCCCGCCAGGCGCCGCGGTGACGGTGAGCTCGGCCTGGACCTCGCTGCCGTCCGCGGCGATCGCGACGAGGTGGTGCACGCCGGGCGCGGTCGTCGCGGGGATCTTCGCCGCGAAGGCGAGCGCCCCCGCCTCGTCGGCCTCGGCCGAGCCGAGCGCGACCGGCGTGCTGCGCAGCTCGAAGCGCACCGTGTCGCCGGGCTCGAATCCGGTGCCGGTCACGCTCACGGTGCCGCCCGCGGCGACCTTCGATGCACCGAGCACGAGGCTCGCCTCACCGGGCTGCGGCTCCTCGTCCCCGGGGAAGACCTCGTCGGCCTGCCCGAGCCGCAGGAACACCGTCTCGCCCGTGGCATCCTTCAGCCCGTCGTTGTCGGTGACCGCGTAGAGCGCGCCGTCGGCCGCCTTCGCGAAACCCTCGAGCTTCTCCTGCGTCCAGCCGCCCGTGGCGCGGAGCGCCGGCAGCACGTCGACCGCCGTGGACTTCTCGAGGATCGGCAGCTCGCCGGCGAGGCCCGCGAGGCCCGCGGCATCCGCCGGGACGTCCACGCGGGTGACCCGCTTCACCTGGGCGGCCGGGCCGTTGAGCTTGTCGCGCTCGATGATCGCGAAGGTGTCGTCGTCGATCGCGGTGATCTCCGAGAGGCCGAGCCAGTCGCCCGCGACGGCGCTGCGCTCGAGCCGGTAGCCGAACCAGTCCCACGCCCCGGTGGCCGGGTCGAGCCGGCCGATGCGGGCCACGTCGTCGCCCTCGACCGCGCCCGCGGCGGGGTTCGCCGGGTCGGTCCACAGCGGACGCTGCAGCACCGCCCAGACCCGGAGGTCCGCGCCGGCGCCGGTCGTCGTGACGCCCTCGAAGCCCCACTTGCCGACGTGCGCCGCGATCTCGGCGGGCAGCGGGAAGCTGTCGACGACGGCGCCCGAGGCATCCGTGCGCTTCAGCACGTTGCCCGCGCCGTTCGCGCCCTCGACCGCGAGCCAGAAGCCGCCGCCCTCGGCGACCGCGAGGCCCTCGACGTCGAGCGCGGCGGGTGCGCCGCCCTCGGTGATCGCGAGCGAGCCGGTGATCCGGGCCGGCGTCTGCGAGACATCCACCGTGAACACCGTCGCGGGCGAGAGCACCGAATCGCTCGCCGCGTAGACGCGGGCGGCGTCCGTCGGGTGGCCGGCGAGCGCGCCGAGCGCCGACCAGCCGATCGGCGCGCCGCCCACGATGTCGGAGACGATGCTCGGCTGTGCCGCGGCACCGGCGGGCGCCTGCACAGCCGCGTCGCCGAAGGCGTACAGGTTCACCGAGGCGCGCACGCCGACCGCGGCGGCGTCGGTCTCGCTCGAGACGACGAGCAGATCGCGCTCGGGCACCGGCAGGATGCCCTCCGGCCCGTTGGTCGAGAACAGCAGCTGCTGGAAGGCGGGGGATGCCGGGTCGCTCACGTCGTACACGGCGACGAAGTTCGAGCGCTCGCTCGCGACGAAGGCGTAGGGCACGCCGTCGAACTCGGCGACCGCGATGCCCTCGGGCTCCGCGCCCTTCTTCGCGGCGCGGTCCTCGTTGTGCAGGCCGTGCTGCACCGCGAGGTTCGCGAAGGTGTTGCCGGCGTCCCAGACCACGGCGCCGTCCGCCGCGTCGAAGACGGTCCAGCCGCGGGTGCCGCCCTTCCAGTCGCCCTCGTTCGCCGTCGCGAGGCGGTCGTCGCCGATCCACGCGATGGCGTCGGGCTCGCGCGGGGTCGCCGGGATCGAGCCCGAGAGGTCGATGCGGCCGTCCTTCGCCACGTCGATGCCGCTGACCGAAACCGAGCCCGCGGAGAAGGCCCGCGTGACCTCGAGCGTCGGCAGGTCGATGATCGCGATGCCGTTGTTCTCCTGCAGCGTCACCGCGAGCTCGTTGCGCGAGTTGATGGTGACGTACTCGGGCTCGGGATCCTGCGGGGTGTCGAGGCCGGCCGCGGCCAGCACCGGGATCGGCGCGCCGGTCTCGTCGACGAACGGCACCGCGTCGACCGTCCACGCCGCGGGGTCGGCCGCGTCGACGAGGCCGAGCACCTGCACGAAGCCGGCGGGCAGCTGCGGGAGGTCCCCCTTCTTGCCGCCCGCGGGCTTGAACTCCTCGTCGCGCTGGTTCTCCATCGCGATGGCGGCGTAGGCGCCGTCCTTCGAGATCGCGATGGAGTCGGGCTGGCCGCCGAGGTCGATCGAGCGCACCAGCGTGCGGTCGCTCGCGCGGAGCACGTCGACGCGGCCCTTCGGGTTCACGAAGTCGCCGCCGGTCTCGTCGACGACGACGAGGACGAAGTCGCCGTACGCGGCGACCGACGTCGGCTGGTCGTCGGCGTCGCCGAGCTCGGCGAGCTCGACGGTGCCGCGGCCCACCGGGTTCGCCGGGTCGCTCACGTCGAGGAAGCCGATGCGCTTGCCGAGCGCGTCGGTGTAGACGACGGTGCCGTCGTCGGTGATCGTCGAGATCTCGGCGACCGTGGCGGCGGCCGGGTCGATCCCGGCGGGCACGTTCTGGAAGACCGGGTACGTCGCGGTGCGGACGAAGGCGCCGGCGGGCGCGGGGGCCGCGGCGGCGGCGAGTGCGCCGCTCGACACGAGCCCGGCGGACGCCACGCAGGCCACGGCGAGCGCGGCGACGGACAGGGGACGACGAGCGGGCATGCGGGCACTCCAGTGGGTCGCGACGAGCGGGGTCGGCGCCAGCGTGCTGGGGTCCGGTGGCCCCGGAGTGCCCGGTGGATGTCCCGCGGGCATCCGGCGGGTGTCCGCTCGGTGAACCGGGGCGGGGCGGGGCTGCGTGCGCGCCCGATGCCGATGCAGGGACGCCGGGCTTCGTCGTTCCAGTTCGGGCGACCAGAAAGTGCCGATTTGACCCCCATTTTTCAGGACTCTAGACGGATTTTGCGTGGTAGCGTCGTCGCCTGGGCTACCACCCTGGGTGCGCACGAGAGCGGTTCGGAGCGCGCCGACACCCGACGGGAGGACAGCGATGAACGATCGGTCTGCGGCGCACGCGCCCGCCCGGCGAACGAGGAGACGGTCATGGCGGGCGGCCATCGCGCTCGCCGTCGGACTCGCCATGTGGTTCGGCTCGGGAGGTGCCGCCTTCGCATTCGACGGCACGAACCGTGCCGCGTCCCCGCACCCCTCGGCCGCGCGCCCCGCGTCCCTGACCGAGCCGGGGCCACCGGCTCCCTATCTCGTCGATCCGGACGGGGTCACCGACCCCGCGATCGTCGCCGCGTTCGTCGCCCTGCAGACGGTCCCGGACGGGCACGTGCTCCGCTCGGTCGGCATCTACCCGAAGGCGGACGGCTCCGAGGGCTACTCGACGGAGGTGTGCTTCGCACGCGGTCGACTCTTCGGATGCCTCATCGGAACGTGGGTGGGTCCGGAGGTCGTCGAGCCGGTGGACCCGGTCGAGCCGGTGGACCCGGTCGAGCCGGTGGAGCCGGTGGAGCCGGTGGAGCCCTTCGAGCCGGTCGAGCCGGTGGAGCCCTTCGAGCCCGTGGACCCGGTCGATCCCGTCGAGCCCACCGAGCTCACCGAGCCGGTCGAGCCCGTCGAGCCAGTCGAGCCGGCGGATCCGGTCGCCCCCGTCATCCCGGTCGCCCCCATCGACCCCGCGACGCAGCGCAGCATCGGCGACGGCATCGACGCCGGCATCCCCGCCGACGCTCCGCCTGCCTCGAACGCGGCCCCCGCATCCTCCGCGGACGCCTCGCCCGCGAGGCTCGCGGAGACCGGCATCGACGTCGGATCGGCGCTCGCCGCCGCGGCCGTCCCGCTCCTCGCCGGCGGGGTGCTGCTGGCCCGGCGCGGGCTGCGCGCGACGCGCGGGGACGCGCGCTAGACGACCTCGGCGAGGAGCCCCGCCTCCGGCGCCGCCGCACCCGGCAGGGCGAGCCAGGCCCGCGAGAGCGCCTGCACCGCCTCGTCGATCGTCTCGGGCGGCAGGCAGATCGGCAGCCGCAGGTAGCGCTCGAACGCGCCGTCGATGCCGAAGCGCGGCCCGGCGGCGATCAGGAGGCCCTGCGCCCGGGCGGCGAGCGCGAGCTGCGAGCTGACCGGCGCACCGAGCCCGATCCACGTCGCGATGCCGCCGTCGACGTGCGGCACGTGCCAGCCCGGGAACGCCTCGGCCAGCCGGGCCTCGAGGAGGTCGCGGCCCTGGCGGAGCTCGGCCCGGCGGAGGGCGAGGACCTCGTCCATTCGCCGCACCAGCCGCGTCGCGATGAGCTGCTCGAGGATCGGCGTGCCGAGGTCGCCGGGCGCGCGGATCGCGACGAGGCGGCGGATGAGCGCCGGCTCGGCCCGGATCCAGCCGACGCGGATGCCGCCCCACGCCGTCTTCCCGAGCGATCCGACGAGCACCGCGGCGCCGACCGGGCCGTACGCCGCGAACGGACGGAGCGTGGCCTCGCGATCGATGTCGAGCTCGGCGGTGGTCTCGTCGGCGACGATCACGGCCCCCTGACGGGCGGCGGCGTCGAGGACCCGCTCCCGCGCGTCCTCGTCGAGGGAACGACCCGTGGGGTTCTGGAAGTCGGGCATGAGGTACGCCGTCGAGGGGTTGGCGTGGCCGAAGGCACGGACGAGCCCGCCGACCTCGTCGTCGACGTCGAGGCCGCCGGCGTCGTGCGGCGCGACCGGCACGGGCACGAGCCGGGCGCCCGCGGCGCGCAGCGCCTCGTAGGCGTGCGGGTACGTCGGCGCTTCGATGACCGCGCGGTCGCCCCGACCGACGAGCACTTTGGCGAGCAGGCCGATCGCGTGCTGGGCGCCGATCGTCACCATCACCTGCTCGGGCTCGGTGGGCAGGCCGCGCGCGGTGTACCGCTCGGCGATCGCGAGGCGCAGCTCGGGCAGCCCGACCGGGTCGAAGCCGGAGCCGCTGAGCTGGGCGGGCAGCTCCTCGACGGCCTCGCGGGCGACGTCGGCGAGCCAGGGCAGGGCGGGAGGTGCGGCCTTCGAGAGGTCGAGGTGCTCGGCGGCGGGCGGCAGGGGCAGTACCGCGGGCGCGCCGGGCAGGCGGGTGACGCTGCCCGAGCCGCGGATGCTCCGGAGCAGGTCCTGCTCGCGCAGCCGCCGGTACGCGGCGGCCACGGTCGTGCGGCTCGCACCGAGACGGTCGGCGAGCTCGCGTTCCGCGGGGAGCCGCGTGCCGACGCTCACCCGGCCGTCAAGCACGAGGAGGCGCACCCGATCGGCGAGCGCCACGTAGGCGGGCCCAGCCGGTCCGCGACCGCCGTCGCGCCAGTCGCCGAGCAGGGTCACGAGCGCACGTGCGCTGATCGAGGCATCCGCCATGCAATCCACTCTAGGAGAATTGGCATCTTGTCGACAGTCCAATTCTGGAATTGGATGGCTCTCATGCTCCGCCGGATCCCTCAGCTGCTCATCGGCCTCGTCCTCTACGGGATCGCCGACGCGATGATGATCCGCGCCGCCCTCGGCGTCGACCCCTGGACGGTCTTCGCCCAGGGCCTCTCCCACCTCACGGGCATCGGGATCGGCTGGCTCACGAACATCGTCGGGCTCCTCGTGCTGCTGCTGTGGATCCCGCTCCGGCAGCGGCCGGGGCTCGGCACGGTGCTGAACATCCTCCTCATCGGCCCGAGCATCGAGCTGGGACTCTGGCTCATCCAGACTCCGCCGGAGCTCTGGCAGCGCATCCTGCTCTTCACGGGCGGCCTGCTCCTCCTCGCCGTCGCGAGCGGCCTCTACATCGGCAGCCGCTTCGGCCCCGGCCCGCGCGACGGCCTGATGACGGGCATCCACGCGCGCACCGGCTGGCCGATCTGGGTCGGCCGCACGATCGTCGAGGTCACCGTGCTCGGCGTCGGCTGGCTGCTCGGCGGCGACGTCGGCTTCGGCACCGTCGCGTTCGCCGTGCTCATCGGCCCGCTCTGCGGCGTCACGCTGCCGCTCCTCGCGGTGCGCGAGCGACGCCCGGCGGCGGCCTCGCCGGAGGACGGCTCTCCGGAGGATGCCTCGCCGCAGACGGCCGCGCCGACGCATCCCACCGCCGCCGCGCCGCACTGAGCGGCGCCCACCGACCGCTGCGGCCCCGAGGCCGGGACACCTCCGGGGCCGCAGCGCACCAGCCCATCCGCTCCGCGCCAGCCCATCCGCCCGCTCCGCACCAGCCCATCCGCCCGCTCCGGAACTCAACTCCTCGCCGCTCCGGAACTCAACTCCTCCCCACTCCGGCGGGAGGAGTTCGTCACCGAGGGAGGACCCTGCACGGGGATTCATCCTCCCGCCACGCGAATCCCCTCCGGCCCGGCACTGGGCACCCGGGCCGTGCCCCAGGCGCCCACGAGTTGCCCGACTTCCATGGAAATCGGGCAACTCGGGAGGAGCGCGGGCTAGAGCTCGCGCTCGGCGTAGGCGCGCAGCGCGTCGCGGACGAACTCCGCTCCGGCCTGGCCGCCGTAGTTCGCGCCGAAGCGCGGATCCGCGACGTACATCTCGCCGAGCCCGACGACGTACCCCTTGACGTCACCGCCGGGGACCGCCGCGGGCGTGCCGGGCACGCCGGTCAGCCACGCGACGTGCCGCTTCGCGAGCGCCTGCGCCTCGGGGCCGTCGGGCGCGACGCCGGACTCCGCCGCCGCGATCCAGTCGCGGGACAGCTCCGCCGTGCGGGTCTTCCACTCGCGCTGACCGTCGTCGCCGAGGCCGCGCCACCAGCGGTCGCCAGCGGCGTACGCCTCGGCGCCCCAGCGCTCCTCGACCTCCGCCTTGTGGACGGTGTGGTCGAATCCATCGAACATGTCATCTGCCATGAGTCGTTCACCTCCTTCCAATGCCGTGATCGTCTTCTCGACCGACGCGATCTGCCGCGCCAGCCGGTGCTGCTCCTGCCTGAGCCAGCCGAGGTGGGCCCCGAGCGCGCGCGCCTCATCGGCGTCGCCCTCGAGCACCTCGGCGATGGCGGGCAGGCCGAGCCCGAGCTCGCGCAACAGCAGGATCCGTTGCAGCCGCACGAGCGCGCGCTCGTCGTAGTGGCGGTAGCCGTTGCCGGCGACCCTCGTGGGCGCGAGCAGGCCGATGTCGTCGTAGTGCCGCAGGGTGCGGCTCGTCGTCCCGGCGAGCTTCGCGATCTCTTGAATCGACCAGTCCACGTCTCAACCTCCGAGATTCACCGTAGAACTTGACGTTACGTCAAGGTCAAGCGGTGCTGCCTGAGTTTTCCCCGACACCCCTTGCACGAGCCCGAGACGCGATATATCGTGTCCTACGTAAACGCGATATATCGCGTCGTGACCAGTATCGTGACCGGCGTCACGACCCAGCAAGGAGCCGCAATGTCCATCGAGAAGTGGGTGATCGCCCCCGGCGAATCCCGGATCATCGACCTCGAACTCGTCCGCAAGCTCAAGGTGAGCCTCATCGGCGGCAAGGTCGACGTCATCGCGCACGACGAGCCCGGCGCGCGCGTCGAGGTCTCCACCGTGACCGGCAAGGAGCTCGCCGTCTCCATCGACGGCGACGTGCTCGAGATCGACCACCCCCAGCTGCGCTGGGACAACTTCATCGAGGCTTTCAAGGGCTGGGCGGGCAACGCCAAGGCCGAGGTCTCGATCCTCGCCCCGCGCCACGTCGTGCTGCAGCTCGGCGTCGTCTCCGGCGACGCGCTCGTCTCGGGCTTCGATGGCGACGCGAAGCTCAGCACCGTCTCGGGCGAGCTCGTCATCGACAACCACGACGGCGACCTCGAGCTCTCGGGCGTCTCCGGCGAGATCTCGGTCGGCAACCACGTCGGCCGCATCACCGCCCACACCGTGTCCGGCGACATCATCGCGACCGGTGAGATCACGAGCTTCAACGCCGACTCCGTCTCGGGCAACATGATCGTCGACGCGCACGGCACCCCCGACCGCATCGACACGAACACCGTCTCCGGCGACCTCACCGTGCGCTTCGCCGGCGGAGCCGGCGCCCGCTACCGCATCAACACCGTCGCGGGCACGCTCGTGCTCGACGACATCACCGTCAAGGGCATGCGGGGCAAGGGCTTCGAGCGCGTCGTCGGCGAGCTCGCCGGCACCTGGCTCGACCTCGGCGCGAACAGCGTCTCGGGCAACATCTCGGTGCTCCGCCGCAGCGTCGCCGAGCCGGCGGATGCCTCGTCCGCGGCATCCTCGTCCTCGGCATCCTCCTCGTCCTCCCCCTCCGACGAGGCATCCCGATGACCCCGCCGGTCTTCGCCCACGGGAGCCTCCGCCTCTACCTGCTCGCGCTCCTCGAGGAGCGGCCGCGCCACGGCTACGAGCTCATCCAGGCCCTGTCGGAGCGCTTCGGCGGCACCTACTCGCCGAGCGCCGGCACCATCTACCCGCGCCTCGCGAAGCTCGAGGAGGAGGGGCTCGTCACGAAGACGAGCGACGGCCGCAAGTCGGTCTACGAGATCACCGACGCCGGCCGCGCCGAGCTCGACGCCCGTCGGCACGAGCTCGACGACATCGAGAACGACGTCACCGACTCGGTGCGCCGCCTCGCGCAGGACGTGCGGCAGAACGTCGACGACGCGATGCGCTCGCTCCGCGCCGAGCTCGCGAGCGCCGCCCGCGAGGCGAAGCGCGCTGCGACGAGCGTGCGCGGCGAGACCGTGAACCTGCACACCGACTCGAACCGCGCCGTGCACGAGGCCGACGTGGTGCTGAACGAGTTCCGCCAGCAGCTGCGCACGGAGCTCCGCCGTCAGGCGAGCCGCGGCCGGGTCTCCCCCGCCACGGTCGACCTCCTGCGCGCGCGGCTCGCCGAGGTCCGCGCCGAGGTCCTGGGCAGCCTCGCCGAGCGCTGATCGTTCCCTGCGCCCGATCCTGGTCCCCTGAGCCTGTCGAAGGGTCGAAGGGAGCCCGATCCTGGTTCCCTGAGCCCGCCTGCCCTGAGCTTGTCGAAGGGTCGAAGGGAGCCCGACCCTGGCTCCCTGAGCCTGTCGAAGGGCCGAAGGCACCCCGGGCGCTACCCTCGACACGTGCGCAACATCCTCGCGGTCGCCGTCGGCGGGCTCCTCGGCACCGGACTGCGCCTCGTCTTCGACCTCGCGTTCCCGCACGCCGATCATGAGTTCCCGCTCGAGACGCTGCTCGTCAACCTCGCGGGCGCCTTCGCGCTCGGCTGGCTCGCCGGCGGGCTCTGGCGACGGCCGTCGACCCCGCCCTGGCTGAAGGCCGGGGTCGGCTCGGGTGTACTCGGCTCCTTCACGACGCTGTCGGCGGTGATGGCCTCGCTCGTCGTGCTCGAGCGCGAGGGGCAGCACCTGACCGCCGCCCTCTACCTCGCGGTGTCGGTGATCGCCGGCCTCGCGGCGGCGGCGGCCGGGCTCTGGCTCGGCTCGCGGATCGGCCGGCGGCGGATGCCGGACACCATCACCGACTCGGGGGAGACGCTGTGACCGCACTCAGCCCGCTCGTCATCGCGACCGTGCTCGTCGCGGGCAGCCTCGGCGCCGTCATCCGCTATCTGCTCTCGCGCCTCTACCCGGTGCGGCCGGGCCACCTGCCGGGCGGCATCCTGATCGTGAACGTCGTGGGCTCCGCGGTCGCGGGCGTCATCCTCGGGCTCGCGGAACGCGCCGCGGTCTCGGCCGATTGGCGGCTCATCCTCGTGACCGGATTCTGCGGCGGCCTCACCACGTTCAGCACGTGGAGCGTCGAGACGATCGAGCTCGTCGACGGCGGGCGCTGGCGCGCGGCGCTGCTGAACGTGTTCGTGACCCTCGTGCTCGGCTTCGCGGCCGCGGGCGCCGGCTACCTCCTCGCCCGCTGACCGCCCGCCCCGCCTGCCTGCCCGCCCGCCTGCCCTGCCCGCCCGCCCGCGCGCCCGCACTGCCCCACTCTGCCCCCCGCTCTACTCCACGCTCACCATGTGCGAGTTGCACGACGATCCGAGCGGCGCGCGGCGCACGGCCGGCGCGCCGCCGATACCGTCGTGCAACTCGCCGAGCCTGGGGGCGGGTGCGGGCGGGCGGGCAGGTCAGGGGCAGGGCAGGCGGGTCAGGCAGGCAGGGCGGGCAGGCGGGGGCGGCTGTCAGGCCTTGGGGTCGCGGCGGCGGGCGCGGGCGAAGACGACGAGCGCGGCGGCGAGCGCGGCGACACCCAGGATGCCGCCGGCGATGCCCGCGATCGCCCAGCCGTCGGGACCGGCGGATGCCTCGTCGTGCCCGGCCTCGGCCGAGTCGTCGTGCCCGTCGTCGCTCGCGGCGGCGTCGTCGTGCGGCGCCTCCTCGGTCCAGGTGCCGGTCGCGCCGGCCCCGACGCCGAAGTCGATGGTGCCGTCGATGACGTGGCCGTCGCTCGACACGGCGCGCCAGCGCACCTGGTACTCGCCGGAGAGGTCGGCCGGCAGCGTCGCGGTGACGTCGGGGCCGGCGACGACGGCCTCGCCCGAGTCGATCGTCTCGCCGTGGTGGTCGACGACCTCGATCGCGGTGCCGACGGGGATGATGTCGTCGGAGAAGGTCAGCTTCACCTCGGCGGGCGAGGTCTCGAGCACCTGGCCGGGCTCGGGGCTCGAGGCGATGAGCTCGTCGTGGGCGGACGCCGACTGGGCGTTCGCGAGGCCGAGCCAGGCGCCCGCGGCGAGCGCGATCGCGCCGAGGGCGAGCAGTCGGCGACGCGGGGCGGCGGCGACCGCGGCGGCGGGGGTGGTGGTGGGGCTGGTGGTGGGGGTGCGGTGCATGGGGAATCCCGTCTTCGTGCGTCCGGCGTGCGACTGGCCGCGGACGCGGGTGGTGGCCGCGGAGGCGGCCGGTGTTCAGGCGAAGGCGGGGTGCGCGGGCGGCCCGCGGTGCCGGAGCTGTGCGACGAGCTGGCGGCCGCGCAGGCGTGCGCGGTCGCGGGCCTGCGGGCGGGCGCGGCGGACGGCCGGCGCCGGCACCGCGGCGAGGGCGGATGCCTCGTCGACGGCCCGTACGAGCACGGCGCGGGCGGCCCGGCGGAGGGAGCGCCAGGCGGCGGCCTCGACGGCGAGCAGGTACCCGACGGTCGCGAGCCAGGCGAGCACGTGGCCGGCGAGCATCGCGGCATCCGTGTGGCCGTGCGCGGCGGCGCCGAGGGGCGCTGCGGCATCCGGCAGCGCCGTCACGACGGGGTGGTGGGCGTCGCCCGCGACGCGGAGCAGCGATCCGGCGCCGTCGGCCCCGACGCCGACCGAGAAGAGCAGGTGGAAGACGAGCTGGCTGCCGGCCGTCGCGAGCACCACGCGGGTGGGCGAGCTGCGCCGCCCGACGAGCGCGACCGACACGGCGAGGGCGACGAACAAGGAGAGCGCGAGGCCCGGCCATCCGGGTGCCTCGCCCGCGGCGACGCCGTGCGAGAACGCCGCGAGGAACAGGGCCACCGCTGCGGCGGCGGCTCCGCGCGCGAGCTGCGTCGCACGGTTCACGTCTCGGTCCGATCTCGGGCGTCTCGACCCGCCGCTGCTGGGCGGGATCCCCCGCCGTCCGGCGGGAACGCGGTCAAGGGTAGCAAGCCGACTTGACAGCCGCCGCAGCGGGTGTAGTGTCGTCCGCCGTGACGAATGAGGCGGGGGAACCGCCCGCAGAACTGAAGTCGCCGAAGCATTGGATCATCGGCGACCCGCTCCCCACGGAACGGCTCGAGGGACAACTCCTCCCGAAGCGGGTCGCGCTGCCCGTGTTCGCGAGCGACGCGCTCTCCTCGGTGGCGTACGCCCCGCAGGAGCTCCTCATGGTGCTCACGGCCGGCGGGCTCGCGTTCCTGGCGTTCGCGCCGTGGGTCGCTGCGGTCGTCGTCCTGCTCCTCGCGACCGTCGCGCTGAGCTACCGGCAGCTGATCCGCGCGTACCCCTCGGGCGGCGGCGACTACGAGGTGGCGCACAAGAACCTCGGTGAGAAGGCCGGCGTGCTCGTGGCATCCGCCCTCCTCGTCGACTACGTGATGACCGTCGTCGTCTCGGTCGCCTCGGGCGTCGACAACATCATCTCCGCGTTCCCCGAGCTGAACCCGTGGCGGGTCGAGCTCGCCGTGCTCTTCGTCGTGCTGCTCGCGGCGGTGAACCTCCGGGGCGTGAGCGAGTCGGGCAAGGCGTTCGCCGTGCCGACGTACCTCTTCGCGGCGAGCGTGCTGCTCCTCATCGGCACGGGCCTCGTGCAGATCATCATGGGCAACCCGCCGGTGGCGGAGTCCGCCGCCTACCAGGTGGAGGGCGAGCAGCTCGCGCAGGCGGCCTTCGTCCTCCTGCTGCTGCGTTCCTTCGCGAGCGGATGCTCCGCCCTCACCGGCGTCGAGGCGGTCGCGAACGGCGTGCCCGCGTTCCGTCGGCCGAAGGTGCGGAACGCGCAGAAGACGCTCATGCTGATGGCCGGGCTCGCGATCGTGCTGTTCGTCGGCCTCACGACCCTCGCCCTCGTGTCCGGCGTGCACTACGCCGAGGACCCCTGCAGCCTGATCGGTTGGGAGGAGTGCGCGACCGCGCCGCAGCCGAGCCTCATCGCGCAGATCGCCGCCGCGGTGTTCGGCAACGGCTCCATCCTCTTCTTCGTCATCCAGGCGGCCGCCGCCCTCGTGCTGCTCCTCGCCGCGAACACGGCGTTCAACGGCTTCCCGCTGCTCGGCTCGGTGCTCGCCCGCGACGGCTACGCCCCGAAGTCGCTCTCGACGCGCGGCGACCGGCTGATCTACTCCAACGGCGTCATCATCCTCGCGACGGCCGCGGCCGTCATCCTGGTGATCTTCCAGGCGAACCTGACGCTCCTCATCCAGCTCTACATCATCGGCGTCTTCGTGTCGTTCACGCTCGGCCAGTCGGGCATGGTGCGGCACTGGCTCCGCCTGCTGCGCCAGCCGCGCACGACCCACCAGAAGCGGGGCCGGCCGGGTCCGGCCGCCGACGACGACCGGCCGATGACGCGCGGGGCGATGATCCGCTCCCTCTGCATCAACGCCTTCGGCGCGAGCCTCACCGCGGTGGTGCTCATCGTCGTCACGATCACGAAGTTCACCCACGGCGCGTGGATGGTCTTCCTGATGATGCCGATCCTGTTCCTCCTGATGCTCGGCGTGCACCGGTACTACCGCGACGTCGAGAAGGAGATCGAGGTCGACGCGACGACCACCTTCGGCTCGGCGGGCGACCACGCGATCGTGCTCGTCGGACGGATGCAGAAGCCGACCCTGAAGGCGCTCGACTACGCGATCGCCGCGAAGCACGACTCGCTCGAGGCGGTGCACGTCTCGATCGACGAGGAGCAGACGAAGCAGCTGAAGCGCGACTGGGTGAAGCAGAACATCCACGTGAAGCTCCGCATCCTCGCGTCGCCGTACCGCGACCTCAGCTACCCGCTGATCAAGTACATCAAGCAGCACCGCGAGGAGCACGGCTCGGAGGTCGTGACGGTCTACATGCCGCAGTACATCGTCGGGCACTGGTGGGAGAACATCCTGCACAACCACAAGGCCCGGCGGATCCGGCAGAAGCTCCTCCTGGTGCACGGCGTCACGGTGGCGCTCGTGCCGTGGCTGCTCGACTCGAGCGACATGATCTACGGCCGCCGCTCGCGTCCGCTGCCCGGCCAGGACCGGCGCGGCGAGCCCGTGCGCCCGGTGTCGCGGCGCCCGGTCCCGGGCCCGACGACGAAGCGCTCGCGGTAGGCTCGCGCCCATGACCACGGATCGCTCGGCGCGCGACCGCCGCGACGGCGAGGCGTGACGGCGACCCCGGCGGCGCGCGGCGGGGCCGTCGCCGCCACCTCCCTCGTCGTGCTCGGGCTCGCCTGCCAGGAGGTCGGGGCGGCGATCGCCGTCATCCTGTTCCCCACGGTCGGACCGCTCGGCATGGTGAGCCTCCGGCTCGTGTTCTCCGCCGTCATCCTGCTCGCGATCGCCCGGCCGCGCCTCCGCGGCCGGAGCGGCGCCGACTGGCTGACCGTCGCGGGCTTCGGGCTCGTGCTCGCGCTCATGAACGCGCTGTTCTACCTCTCGCTCGAACGCATCCCGCTCGGCGCCGCCGTCACGATCGAGGTGCTCGGGCCGCTCGCGCTCTCGGTGATCACGGGGCGCCGGGCCTCCTCGTGGCTCTGGGCCGGACTCGCCGCCGTCGGCGTGGTGCTGCTCGGGCAGGGCAGCTTCGGCCACCTCGATCCCCCCGGCGTCGTGTTCGCGGCGGGCGCCGGGGCGACGTGGGCGGGCTACATCCTGCTGTCGGCGCGCACCGGGCAGCGCTTCCCACGCTTCGAGGGGCTCGCCCTGGCGATGGCGATCGGAGCGATCGCGGTGCTGCCGTTCGGCATCGCAGGCTCGGGCGCGGTGCTGCTGCGGCCGGAGGTGCTCGGTCTCGGCGCCGCGGTCGCGGTGCTGTCGTCCACGATCCCGTACGCGCTCGAGCTCGCCGCACTCCGCCGGCTGCGGGCGGGCGCCTTCGCGGTGCTGATGAGCCTCGCCCCGGCGATCGCGACGCTCACGGGGCTCGTGCTGCTCGGCCAGCACTTCACCTGGGTCGGCGGGCTCGCGGTCGCGCTCGTGATCGCGGCCTCCGTCGGCGCGGTGCGCCAGGCGCAGGGGCCGCCGGCGCCGCCGGTTCCGCCCGCGGCATCCGCCGGCTGACGCTTAGAGCATCGCCATGATCTGCCGGGCGATCATCCGCCCGGCGCGATTCGCGCCGATGGTCGAGGCCTGCGGGCCGTACCCGGCGAGGAACACCCGGGGATCGCCCCACGACGCGCCCTGGCCGACCGTGACGCCGCCCGTCTTCTCGCGGAGCTTCAGCGGCGCGAGGTGGCGGAGCTCCGGCCGGAACCCCGTCGCCCAGATGATGACGTCGGCGCGCGCCTCGGTGCCGTCGTCCCAGACGACCCGGTCCTCCTCGATGCGGTCGAACATGGGCTTCGCGACGAGCAGGCCCCGCTCGATGCCCGCGGCGATGCGCCGGCTCTTCGGCACCCCCGTGCCGCTCACGATCGAGGGCAGCGCACGGCCCGACCGGGCCGCCTCGTCCTGCGCGGCCACGGCGGCGGAGGCGCCCTCCAGGTCGAGCTCCTGCCGGTCGAGCCAGTCGATCGGCCGGCGGGAGACCCAGGTGAGGGATGCCGCGACGTCCTCAAGCTCGAGCATGAAGCCGATCGCCGAGGTGCCGCCGCCGACCACGACGACGTGCTGGTCGCGCAGCGACTCCGCGTCGGTGAAGTCGGAGGTGTGCAGGTGGCGGCCGCGGAAGTCGGTCATGCCCGGGTAGTACGGCACGAAGGGCGAGCCCCAGGTGCCGGTCGCGTTCACCAGGATCTGGGTGTCGAGGGTGCCGCCCGGCTGCTTCGGCGCGGCCGGCACGGCGAAGGTCTTGCGGCGGCGGCCGAAGAAGCCGCGCACCTGCTGCTCCTCGGGCGCGGGCGCCGGCTCGTCGGGGGTGCGCAGGTCGCGGTACGCGATGCGGAGGTCGGCCCCCTCGTTCGAGACCCGGCGCACCTCGATCGGGCGGTGCACGCGGAGCTCGTAGTGCTCCTCGAAGCGTCGGTAGTAGTCGGCGACGATCTCGCGGGCCGGCAGGGCCCGGTCGGCGGTCTCGAAGCTGAGGCCCATCTCGGCCATGCCGGGGAGGTCGTTGACCTTGTGCGCGGTGCCGAGCTTCAGCGACGACCAGCGGTGCTGCCAGGCCCCGCCCGGGCCCGGAGCCCGGTCGAGCACGACGAAGTCCTCGTCGGCGACGAGCTCGAAGCGGCGCAGGTAGTACGCCACGGAGAGCCCCGCCTGACCCGCGCCGATCACCGCGACTTTGACGCGGCTGGGCAGGGAAGACATCACCCCTCCATCTCAGCATGGATCGAGCGCTCCGTGCAGCAGCATCAGGGGGTTCGCAGCCGAGAAGGCGAGCGTTCGTCGGTGCTAAACTTACGGCACGAACTATTTCCGCCAAGAACGAGCCGGGCGAAGCACATTCCGCCCGGCCAGAAGCCGTAAGGGGGTCACGCATGGGGCGCGGCCGTCAGAAAGCCAAGCACACCAAGGTCGCACGGGAGCTGAAGTACTTCAGCCCCGACACCGACTACAACGCGCTTGAGCGCGAGCTCGCGGGCTCGGACGATGACAAGTACGAAGAAGATCTGTCGAAGTGGTCGGAGTATGCCGACGACGGCAGTGACCGCTACGTCCCCGGCGACGGCTCCCAGCGGGCCTGAGTCCGGTTCCCTCGCGACGCACGGCTGACGTTCCGACGTTCGGCTGACACCCCGGCCTCGCCGGGGTCTTCTGCGTGCGCGCGGGTGGAGCCGTGCGTGCACGGCCAGTGCGGCTCGTGCCGGCGGAGCCGGCTCAGACGAGACGGAAGACGCGGATGACGACGTGCCCGGGCTCGGGCCGCGCGTAGCCGACGAACTGCGACTCGACGAGCCATCCGAGTTCCGGATGCTCGGTGCGGAATCGGAACGCCGTGCGGTAATAGAGCTCGCGCTCGCCCACCTCCTCGCCGGCGACGAGGCGTGCGTAGCTCGCCTCGTCGGTGCGCCAGACGCCGCGGTTGACGACTTCGACGCCGGCCGTGCCGTCCGTCACCTCCGCCTCGATCACGTAGCGGGCGTCGAGTTCGACCGTGAGCCCGCGTGCGACCCACCAGTCGCCGCCGCTGTTCAGCACCCGGCCCCGGAGCCTCGGCCCGTCGAAGTCGCCGCCGGAGACGCGGGCGAAGTGCAGGCCCTCCTCCGGCTCGGAACCGCCGAGCGGGATCGCCTCGTCGACGCGGCATCGCAGTTCGAAGCAGTACTCGAAGGCGGGTTCCATCAGGGGGTCGTTCCGTTCGCTCATGGGCGGGTCCGCGCCGCCGAGGCCCTGCTCGCCTCGCTCTGAGCCTCGACGAGCCCGCGTAGGCGCTCGAGGGCGGGGACGGCGGCCAGGAGCGCCGCGCGCTCGTCCGCGGCGAGTCCGGCGACGGCGTCGCCGAGCAGGAGCCCGCTCGCCCGGTCGAAGCGATCGAGGAGGTCGAGCGCCCGCTCGCTCGCCCGCACCACGACGCGGCGGCCGTCGCCGTCCTGCGACGCCCGCGCGACGAGCCCGGCGTGCTCCAGCTGCTTCAGCAGGTTGCTGACGGTGGAGCGGCTGAGTCCGAGCTCCGTCGCGAGCTCGCCCGGCGACTTCTGCACGCCGCGCGGCACGGCGCGCAGCAGCTCGATCTGGGCGTCGGGGATGTCGGGGAGCTCCGCCGCGGCGCGCGCGCCCTTGAGGAGCGCCCGCCGCAGCGGGGAGACGAGGAGGTTCAACCGGGAAAGCTCGGCCGAGCCATCCGCCGATCCCGCGCTCACCGTTGCCATGCCCTCAGTGTGCCAGTCGCGCCGTCGCCCCGGGCCCGTGGCCGCTCCGGTCATCCCTCGACGCTCGCCGGGGAGAGCGAGGCGCGCGCACTGAGCGCGGCGGGGTGGAAGCCGGCGGCGCGCTTGTAGGCGTCGGCGATCTCGCGCAGCTCCGCCTCGGGGATGACGTCGTGGATGTCGGCGAAGCCCTGCGGTGCGCGCTCGTAGGCGAGCTGCATGACCTTCTCGGGCCCGAGCTGCCGGGTCATCGCGAGCAGTGCGGCGGTGGCCGGGCGGCGGTCGGCCTCGTAGACGTCGAGCGCCGCGCGCACCGCGGTCGCCGTCGCGGCGTGATCCGCGGACTCGTCGAGCCCGCGGACGGCGCCCGCGAGGTGGAACGCGAGCGTCCGGGCGTCGAGGATGGCCTGCGAGGAGCCGTTCGAGCCGTTCGGGTACATCGCGTGCGCGGCGTCGCCGAGCAGTGTCGAGCTGCCTGCGCGCCAGTGCGGCAGCGGTTCGCGGTCGACCATCGGGTACTCGAGGATCTCCTCGGCCGCCGCGATCGCGCCCGGCACGTCGAGCCAGTCGAAGCGCCATGCGGCGAAGCGCTCGACGATGGGCGCCGGGTCGATCGGCAGGTTCCAGTCGGCGAGCTCGCCCGCGCCCTCGGGCGCCCGCCGCTCGGCGATGAAGTTGACGCGCGTCATCCCGGGCTCGTTGGTCGCGCCCGTCTCGCCCGTCTCGCCCGTCTCGCCGGCGAGCGGGTAGGCGACGAACTTCTGCTCGCCGTCGCCCGCCATGATCATCGTGCGCCCGTCGAGGTACCTCGGGATCGTGGCGGTGCCCCGCCAGAGGATGAGCCCGTTCCAGACGGGGGCGCCGTCGCCGGGGTGCTCCTGCGCGCGGAGCGCGGAGTGGATGCCATCAGCGCCGATGACGAGCTCGGCCTCGACCTCGTGGGCGGTGCCGTCGGGCCGTTCGAAGCGCGCGCGCTCCACGTGCTCGCCGTGCGCGACCGACACCAGCCGGTGGCCGGTGCGGATGGCGCCCGGCCCGAGCCGGCGGGCGACCTCGGCGGCGAGCAGCAGCTGGAACTCGCCGCGGTGCACTGAGAGCTGCGGCCAGGCGTAACCGGCCTCGAGCCCGCGCGGCTCCGACCAGATCAGTTGCCCGAGGCGGTTGAAGTACGAGAGGCGACTGGGGGCCACGCCGAGCTCGGCGACCGCCTCGCCGAGCCCGAGCTCCGTGAGCTCGCGCACGGCGTGCGGCAGCAGGTTGATGCCGACGCCGAGGGGCCGCAGTTCCGCGGCCCGTTCGTACACCGCGATGTCGCGGAATCCCGCCCGGTGCAGGCTCAGGGCGGCGGCAAGCCCGCCGATGCCGGCACCCGCGATGACGATCCTCATCGTGTCCTCCTCGTCAGATGATGATGCAGATAGTTTTGTTGCAAAAGCATCCCGCGTCAACCACCTCGCACGACGTGCCCGACTTCCATGAAAGCTCGGCGCATCGCACCGTGGGCTATATTCAGAGAATGGTGAATATAATCGGATCGCTCGTCCGCCCCGGGGCCGAGCTCGGCTACGAGCTCGCCGAGGGCGAGGCCGGCGCCGACGCCGCCGGCACGGCTCCCGTCTCCGTCGTGCTCACCCACGGCGCCGGCATGGACCGCACCATGTACGACGCCCAGTTCGCGGCGCTCGCGACGGCTGGGCACCGCACCGTGCGGTGGGACCTCCGCGGGCACGGCGGCTCCCGGCTCGACGCCGGCACGCGCTTCACCGCCGCCGACGCGCTCGACGATCTCGCGGCGCTCATCGACGCGCTCGGACTCGACCGCCCCGCGCTCGTCGGGCACTCCCTCGGCGGCAACCTCGTCCAGGCCTTCGCCCGCGCGCACCCCGAGCGCGTCGCCGGGCTCGTCGTGCTCGACTCCACGTGGAACGCCGGCCCGCTCTCCGCCGGCGAGCGCCTCGCACTCCGGCTCGCGGCGCCGATGCTCGCCCTCGTCCCCGCCGGACGGTTGCCCGGTCTGATGGCGCGGGCGTCTGCGGTCACCCCGGAGGCGATCGCCCGCACCGAGGCGATGTTCGCGCGGATGCCGAAGGCCGTGTTCCTCGACGTGTGGCGCGCGACCGTCTCGCTCGTCGCCCCCGAGCCCGGCTTCCGCAGCCCGGTGCCGCTCGCGCTCGTCCGCGGCGCCGAGGACCGCACCGGGAACATCGCCACCGCGATGCCCCGCTGGGCCGCGGCGGAGGGCGTCGCCGAGCACGTCGTGCCGGATGCCGGGCACATCGTCACGCTCGACGCCCCCGACGCCGTGAGCGCGCTGCTGCGCGAGGTGGTGCGAGGATGGCACGGCCGGACGCCGAGCGAGGGAGGGAGCACCGCATGAGCACCGCCGACGCGAGCACCCGCGATCCGAGGGCCGCCGAGGAGCAGCGCTTCATCGACGTCATGGGCGAGACCCTCGCCTCCTGGCAGCTCGCCCGCGCGACCGGCCGGGTCTACGGCTTCCTGCTGCTCCGGGCGGAGCCCTCCTCGTCCGAGCTCCTCCGCGAGGCGCTCGGGCTGAGCGCCGGCGCCGTGAGCCAGGCGATGCGCGAGCTCGTCGCCTGGGGGCTCGCCCGCACCATCCCGCAACCGGGCAGCCGCCGGCTCCTGATCGAGGCCGCCGGCGGCTTCGAACAGCTCCTCGCCGCGAGCCACCAGCGTTCCCGGGCGTTCATCCGGGCGCTCGAGGCCGCGGAGCCGCTCACCGACGACGCGCAGGCGGCCGAGCGGCTGCGCGCGGTCACCGGCCTGTTCAGCGCCTACGTCGACGCCGGGGAGCAGATGCTGCGCTCCCGCACCGCGCACTGAACGCCGCGACGAGGCATCCCTCGCCCGACCGCGTCACCGTGCGACCGCCGCACCGACCTCGACCGCGAGGCGGGCCCCGCCGAGCTCGGACGGGGTGAGCTCGACGCTGCCGCCGCGCATCCCGAGCCGCTCCGAGGTGCGGGCGAGACCGTTCCAGCGCGGGGAGTCGGGCAGCCCCACGCCGTCGTCCTCGACGGTGGCGCGCACCCGCGGGGAGGCGTCGCCGCCGGTCACCCCCACCGTCACGCGGATCGTCGTGGCGGCCCCGTGCCGGAGCGCGTTCGTGATGCCCTCCTCGACGCCCCGCACCACGGCGATGCGCTGCGCGAGGGCACCGTCTCCGCTGCGGTCGAGCACGACGTCGGCCTCGGGCGCCACCTCGGCGGTGATGTCGATCTCGGCGGGCACCCGGCGCACGAGCGCGCGGACGGCGTGCGCGAGACTGACATCCACGCCGACCGGGTAGAGCAGGTTGCTGAGCTCGCGCACGTCGTGCTCCCGCATCCGCTCGAGATCGCGGCGGAGCCCGGCGAGCTGCTCGAGCGCGGCCTCGCTCCAGCCCTCCTCGGCGCCGCGGCGCTGGATCGCGTCGACCGCGGCCTGGCTCAGCACCAGGCGCCCCTGCAGCGTCCCGTGCAGGCCGTCGGCGACCTCGCGCCGCACCCGCATCTCCTCCGCGGCGAGCTCCGCGAGCGCCGTCGAGGCCCGCAGCCGGTGCTCGGCCTCGGCGCGCTCGTGCTCGCGCAGCCGCACACGGGTGCGCACCTGCGCGAGCGCGAGGCCCAGCGCCACCACGATGACGACGGTCACCGAGCCCACCTCGACGAGGCTGACGTCGAGCTCGGGGGCGACGTAGATGCCGAGCAGGAGCTGCAGCCCGTGCCGCGCCAGCGCGACCGGCAGGGCGATCGCGAGCACCGCGCCCGCCGCGGCGAGCGGCCGCCGTTCCTCGAGCCGGACGAACGCCGCGAGCAGGAGCGCGATCGCGACGGTCACGAGGTTCGTCATCAACCGATCGGGCAGCTGCGGGGACTCCGCGATGAGCTCCGCCGTGGCGATCCGCTCCGGTCGGTAGATGAAGACGGTCTGCAGGGTCGAGCCGATCGCGAACGCCGTGAGCAGCACGCCCGCCGTGAACAGCAGCACCCGCCGGTCGTCGTCGCGGTCGCGCACCTCCAGCGCGCTCGACGCGACCGTCGGCGTCGACGCGGTCGGCGGCCCGCTGCGTGCGCGCGGACTCATGCGCCGGCCCCGCCCGGGGCGCCGTCGCGTACGAGGTGCAGGGCCGCCGCGACCCGGCTGTTGAGGTCGCCGTCGTCGCGCACGCCGAGCGTCGAGTAGACGGCGTTCAGCAGGTTGTCGACCGAGTGGCTGGAGATGCCCATGTCGCGCGCGATCGCCGCGTTCGACAGTCCCTCCGCGAGGAGCCGGAGGGCGTGCAGCTGGCGCGGGGTGAGCCCGGCGAGCGCACTGCCGCGCCTCGGGCGGAGGCGGCCGAGGAGCTCGGGATCGAGCATGCTCGCACCGCGCGCACTCACCCGGAGCGCGCGGAGCAGCGTCTCCCGCGAGGTGGACGAGACCTTCGAGAGGTAGCTCCAGCCGGCGCGCTCGCCGTCCGGGAGGGCGAGGAGCAGCTCCATGACGTCGTGACTGGAGAGCAGCACGACCCCGAGTCCGGGCTGCTCGCGCCGGAGCACCCGGCCGAGCTCGAAGCCGCTGCCGTCCGGCAGTTCGATGTCGAGCAGCAGCACGTCGACCCCGGCGCTCGCGACGAGCGTCCGTGCCTCGGCGATGCCGCCGGCCGCGCCGACGAGCTCGAAGCCGGGCTCTGCGCGCACGAGGTCGCTCAGCAGAGAACGGAACAGCGCCTGATCCTCGACGAGGACGACTCGGATGGCTGGCTCGGCACTCATGACTCGTCGAGAGTCTACCGGGGCGGGGCATGGGGGTGGGGGGGGGGGGGGGGCCCCCCCCCCCCCCCCCCCCCCCCGGGGGGGGGGGCGCCCCGCGGGGGCCCCCCCCCCCCGCGGCGCCCGGGGTTTTTAATTTTTAAAAATACGCCGCCGCCGAGCACAACACCCCCCCCCCCCCGGGAATTAATCAAAAAAAAACAAATAAAAAAAAAAAAAAACAAAAAAATTGTTTTTTTTTTTTTTTTTGTTTAAAATTTGGGGGGGG